>NZ_JBBOOL010000001.1:2677500-2975000 GCF_038003105.1 Sporosarcina sp. FSL W7-1283
TGCAATAGGTATGTATGGATGAATTATCGGTTTATTCAAAATGAATCACTTCTCTTTCTATCTCTTTACCCTTTACAATAGGTGATAAGAGATCTAAAAAACTATTTTGGATTTTAAAGCCTTCCCGGCTATCTCCCCACTTTAGCAGCAAAGGAGGATTTACCTTGCTACCCTTACTTACTGAATCATTAAATATGGAAGCAGTTATGAAAATCGGCATTGCACTTTTCCTTAGTTTGGTAATCGGTGTCGAGCGAGAAATTAAAAAGAAACCGATTGGATTAAAAACGAGTGCAGTTATTGCCACCTTCAGTTGCTTGTTAACCATCATTTCAATTGAGGCTGCCTACTTAGTCCCCGCACGAGACGATATCAACATCACGATGGACCCTTTACGTTTATCTGCACAGATCGTCAGCGGCATCGGATTTTTAGGCGCAGGAGCAATTCTTCGAAGAGACAATGATAACATAACCGGGCTCACTACGGCTGCCATGATTTGGGGGTCTGCAGGAATTGGGATTGCCGTTGGAGCCGGATTTTACATTGAATCTTTCTTTGCGGTCATTAGTGTAATGCTTGTCATCGAGGTGGTCGCTCCATTCTTAAGCAGATTTGGTCCAAGACGCCTTCGGATGAAAGAAGCAACTTGCATCGTCATCATCACTGACAAGGACAAAATCGAAGATCTTGTCCAATACTTGCGAAAAGAAAGCATGGAAATTGACCATATGCGCATTAGACAGTTCGAAACCACTCAGCATCAGTACCAGCATGAGTTGCAATTCAAACTCACTGCACTTCCAAAAAAATCTACGTCTTCTCTCTATGTAGAGTTAACCACCCTTCCTTATGTAGAATCAGTGGAGCTCGTTATTTATCCGTAAAAAGCGTCAAGTCGATGGGACTTGACGCTTTTTCTTATAAGCTTGCTTTCAATAATGTCAAAACTTCATCTTCTGAGAGCTTCGCATATCCGCCAAGCGGCCCTTTAACAGCGGCTTTCTGGGCAATTAACTCTAATTTCGAATCATCAATTTCATAGTCGGCAAGCGAAACCGGCGCACCGATTTGTTTCCAAAAAGCACTCAATCGATCAATACCTTCCATTGCAATCTCCTCGTCCGACTTATCGGTTGGATCCACGCCAAAGACGTTGGTCGCCAAACGTACATAGCGTTTTGGGTTGCGCGGGAATGTCTGCTTCATCCAGTGCGGGAATAATATCGCCAAGCCGCCTGCATGTGGAATATCGTAAACCGCCGAGACCGCATGCTCGATATCATGAGTTCCCCAATCTCCCCTTGTCCCCATCGACAAGAAACCATTCAATCCCCATACTCCTGCCAGCATCATCGATTCTCGAAGTTCTAGATTATTAGGATCCTCTACTAGTCTACCTCCAATATCCATTACGGAACGTAAGGCCGCTTCACACATTTCATCTTGAAAAGGCGTATTGTCTGTTACATGAAAATATTGCTCGAAAATATGTGACATCGTATCCACGATACCGTTGACTGTTTGATCCATCGGGACCGTTAATGTATAAGTTGGATCAAGTATAGAAAATTTAGGGTAATTGAAAGGTCCACCCCAACCATACTTCTCTTGAGTTTCTTCATTCGTGATAACGGAACCCGCATTCATCTCAGAGCTGGTTGCCGTAAGCGTCAATATTGTGCCAAAAGGCAATGCTTCTTTCGGTCTGGCTTTTCCTGTTACGAGGTCCCATGGATCTCCATCATACTTTGCAGCAGAAGCGATCAATTTTGTGCAATCGATTACAGAACCGCCGCCAGCCGCCAGAATAACATCGACATCGTGCTGTTTGCAGAGATCAGCTCCTCTTTTAGCAGTAGATAAACGTGGATTGGGTTCGACTCCCCCCATTTCCACTACTTCAAAATCATTTTCATTTAAAAGTTTAATTAATGAATCATATAAGCCGTTACGTTTAATACTACCGCCACCATACACTAATAGTACTTTTTTTCCGTAACCAGCAAGTTCTTTAGGCAATCTTTGAAGTTGGTCTTTACCAAAAATCAGTTTTGTCGGGTTTTGAAAAACAAATTTATTCATTCTTCTGCCTCCTTTTTCCTCTCTCTATTATGAAAAAGATGTATTTGGGATGCAAGTATAGTGTTCTCGAAACGGGATATACTTTACTAAAGGAGGCGATCGTATGGAAACACTAAAAAAATTAGCACTGGCCATTACGATTATCGGGGCTTTGAATTGGGGAGTCGTTGGCATTTTCCGATTTGATGTCATTGCACAATTGACGGAAGGTGCTTATCAGCCGTTAGCAAGATTTTTATACGTGGTCATCGGATTATCCGGATTGATGACGCTTGGAGTGTTATTTAATTATTGGCAACAGACAGATGAAGAGCCGACACCTGCGCCATCCACAGAAAATGCATAAAAGGCATCTCCTCAACAAGAGGAGATGCCTTTACTGATTTACAACTTATACCCAACCACGGAAGCGGCTGGCTTCTGCTGTTCTACGCACACCGATCATGTAAGCAGCAAGACGCATATCCATGTTACGTGTAGTCGCAACATTATAAACGTTTTCGAATGCTGTAACCATTTTTTCAGTCATCTTTTCACGTACTTCTTCTTCTGTCCAGTAGTAACCCATATTGTTCTGAACCCACTCGAAGTAGGAAACGGTTACACCGCCCGCACTCGCTAATACGTCAGGAACCAATAGAATTCCACGGTCTGTCAGGATTTTAGTCGCTTCAGACGTAGTTGGACCATTCGCTGCTTCCACAACGATACTTGCTTTAATGTTATGAGCGTTCTTTTCAGTAATTTGGTTCTCGATTGCTGCTGGAACTAAGATATCGCAATCCAATTCTAGCAATTCAGCATTAGTCAGCGTGTTATCAAATAACGTAGTGACTGTTCCGAAGCTATCACGACGATCAAGCAGATAGTCGATATCTAAACCATCTGGATCATGCAATGCGCCATACGCATCAGAGATACCGATTACTTTCGCTCCTGCATCATGAAGGAACTTGGATAGGAAACTTCCTGCGTTACCGAAACCTTGCACGATGACACGTGCGCCCTTCATATCGATATTGCGACGTTTTGCCGCTTCGTTAATAATGATTGTTACACCTTCAGCAGTCGCACGGTCACGTCCGTGAGATCCACCAAGAGCAATTGGCTTACCCGTAATGAAGCCTGGTGAGTTGAATTCGTCAATTTTGCTGTACTCATCCATCATCCAAGCCATAATTTGGGAGTTTGTAAAGACGTCTGGCGCTGGAATATCTTTTGCCGGTCCCATTACTTGACTTAGAGCCCGCACATATCCGCGAGACAAGCGTTCTAGTTCGCCCATCGACATTTCACGCGGATCACAGATAATTCCTCCCTTACCGCCGCCATACGGCAAGTCAACGATGCCGGCTTTCAACGTCATCCACATAGAAAGTGCTTTCACTTCATCAGCTGTAACACCCGGGTGGTAACGCACGCCGCCTTTCGTAGGTCCGACCGCGTCATTATGCTGACCGCGGAAACCCGTAAATACTTTTACTTTCCCATCATCCATGCGGACTGGAATTCGTACTTCCACCATACGGAGTGGTTCTTTCAGTAGTTCATACATTCCTTCATCATAGCCTAACTTTTCAAGTGCTTCTTTGATCACGACTTGCGTAGACGTAAATAGATTCAGGTTTTCTGTCATTGTATGGTTCGCCTCTTTGTTTGGTATTGTCTTTCACGGACACATTATAACATGAGGATAATGAAACTTCCACCCATGGAATCCAAACCTTTTTCGAATTATTTCATTCGTCATAAATGGCGATCCAAAGTGAGCTTCTCATCAGCTCTCAAATACTGCACGAATTTTCCCAAGCGCCCAGTCCAGTTCATCCTTTGAAATGGTGAGAGGCGGCGCAAAGCGGATTACCGTGTCATGGGTTTCTTTACACAATAGACCCAGTTCTTTGAATTTCTCACAAAACGGGCGGGCAGCTTCCGTCAATTCCATCCCGATGAATAGGCCGCGTCCGCGTATTTCTTGAATGGACGGATGCGAAATCTTCTTCAGTTCCTCCATAAAATAATCGCCAAGCTCTCTCGCTTGTTTTGCCAACTCTTGCTCTTCCAGCACTTCTAACGCCGCAATCGATACAGCACATGCCATAGGATTCCCACCAAACGTCGATCCATGCGAGCCTGGATTAAAGACACCGAGCACATCATCGTTCGCTACCACGCAGGAAATTGGAAATACGCCACCTCCTAACGCTTTCCCTAAAATATACATATCGGGCGTGACACCTTCCCATTCGCATGCGAACATTTTACCTGTACGGCAAAGTCCTGCTTGAATTTCATCCGCAATGAAGAGGATGTTTTCTTTCTTGCAGAGAGTCGCCGCCTCTTTTAAGAAGCCTTCAGGAGGAATGATGATTCCGGCTTCTCCCTGTATCGGTTCGATTAGGAAAGCAGCGGTATTCGGTGTGATCGCTTCTTTCAACGCTTCCAAATTGCCGTATTCCACCAACTTAATGCCCGGCAGTAAAGGGCCGAATCCCTTTTTGTATTCTTCATCAGACGACAATGAAATCGCGCCCAACGTTCGGCCATGGAAGTTTCCGACACACGCAATAATTTCCGCTTGGTTATCTTCTATACCTTTCACGTCATATGCCCAGCGCCTCGCAGCTTTCAAAGCGGTTTCCACAGCTTCTGCTCCCGTGTTCATTGGAAGAATCATATTTTTTCCGGTAAGAGCAGACATTTTTTCGTACCACGGGCCCAATTGATCGTTATGGAACGCACGTGAAGTAAGGGTGACACGGTCCGCTTGATCCTTCAGTGCCTGAATGATTTTAGGGTGGCGATGGCCTTGATTGACTGCAGAATATGCGGCTAGCATATCCATATATTTATTGCCCTCCGGATCTTTCACCCAGACACCTTCCGCTTCTGCAATGACAATCGGAAGCGGGTGGTAATTATTCGCTCCATATTTTTTCGTTTGTTCTATAATGCGATCTGTTTTAGACATACCCATACCCTCCTCATAACCCACTCATAGCATTTCCGATGTGGTCTTTCCTTGCATATGAAGCTGCAGGTAATCCGGACCGCCTGCTTTTGAATCTGTGCCTGACATATTAAATCCGCCAAATGGCTGGTATCCTACGATGGCACCCGTACAGCCTCGGTTAAAATACAAATTGCCGACATGGAAATCCTCCCGCGCCTGTTCGATATGATGACGGTTCGTCGTGATAACGGCGCCTGTTAATCCGTAGTCTGTATCATTGGCAAATTGAATCGCTTCCGTAAAAGATGAAGCCTTCGATAATGCGACGACCGGTCCGAAGATTTCTTCCTGTGAAATACGTGCGTTTGGAGTAACGTCTGCAAAGACCGTCGGCGCCACAAAATACCCTTTGGAATCGTCACCTGTTCCACCCGCCACAAGACGTCCTTCTTGTTTACCAATTTCAATATACTCCATTATTTTATCGTATGCGGCTTGATCGATGACCGGACCGGCTAAGTTTTTCCCATCGACTGGATCGCCCCAGTTGAACGTTTTCGCTAACGCTTCTACTCGGGTGACCACTTCATCGTAAACCTCTTCATGGATGATCGCGCGTGAACAAGCCGAGCATTTTTGTCCACTAAAGCCAAATGCAGATTTGACGATCGACTGCGCAGCCAGCTCCAAATCTGCTTCATTGTCCACTACAATCGTATCCTTCCCGCCCATTTCTGCAATGACGCGTTTCAGCCAAATCTGACCATCCTGAACTTTCGCCGCGCGTTCAAATATACGCGTTCCCACTTTGCGCGAGCCTGTGAATGAGATAAAGCGAGTAGCAGGATGATCTACTAAAAAGTCTCCAATGTCTGAACCAGACCCTGGAATATAGTTGACGACGCCTTTTGGCATACCCGCTTTCTCTAATACTTCAATGAATTTATAGGCGACTACTGTGGCAGTTGATGCCGGCTTCAATAATACCGTATTGCCGGTAACGAGCGCCGCCACAGTTGTTCCTGCCATGATCGCAAAAGCGAAGTTCCATGGGGATATGACAACACCCACGCCGAGCGGAACATAATCAAAACGATTATATTCGCCAGGTCTGCTCTCAACCGGCATTCCGTCCTTTAACTTCAGCATCTGGCGTCCATAGTATTCCATAAAATCGATACCTTCCGCCACGTCAGCATCCGCTTCATTCCAAGGCTTCCCCGCTTCTTTTGTCAGCAACGCAGAAAACTCAAATTTGCGGCGGCGAATGATTGCTGCTGCCTTGAATAAGACATCCGCACGGAACTCTGGCTTCACTTTTCTCCAATTCTCAAATGTTTCTTTGGCTGTTATCATCGCTTTCTCTGCAAGTTCACGGCCAGCTTGCGATACATTGCCGATGACTTCGTCTTTATTCGAAGGGTTGTTCGATGCTAATTTTTTTTCCGTTATGATCCGTTCGCCGCCAATAATCAAGGGATATTCCTTACCTACATAGCGTTCTACTGTCTTCAGGCCTTCTTCATACGCTTTGCGATTTTCTTCGACCGTAAAATCTGTAAAAGGTTCATGTTTGTATGGAATCATCAGTCTACTCCTCCTTTATAGATAAGACGCAACTACCTGCGCTTGATAACGCTTACATATATAATCATGCAAGAAGTTTCAGAGGATGTCAAAGAGCAATCACTCAATTTTGATAATTTAAAAAATCACGAAAGCAGATCGCTGCTTTCATGATTTTTTAATGACCAGATTGTTCGATCCAGTCCTTTAACTTGTCTTTAAGTGAGTTGAATCCATCTGCGTCTTGCTGATCCACACGTTCTTGTAAGGATTGACGAGTACGGGGATGGTTCTGATAGGAGCTGGGCGGTTCTTGCAGTGCGCGAATCGATAAGCTAATTTTGCTAGCCTCGTCATCCACTTCCAACACCTTCACACGAACTTCTTGACCCACTTCCAAATGTTCATGGATATCCTTGACAAATCCATAGGTGATTTCAGAGATATGCACTAACCCTTGCGTTGAAGCATTTAGCGCGACAAACGCACCGTACGGCTGTATTCCGGTAACTTTACCGGTTAGCTCATCTCCTACTGCAAATTTGTGAGACATGCAAAACAGCTCCCAATCTATAGTAGTATCTAGTCTGCCATTGCGGCCGCTCATAGTATACCATATTCTGAAGAGTTGAACAAAAAACCGCCTTTCAGCAAGGCGGTGATAAAGCTCTGTAAAGTATCAAACAATGCACTTGGCTTCGTATTTGATAGCTAACAGTTTATATGAAATTTCCATGCATTTTTCTAAAGGTATCCAAATTTGATAGGATTGCTCATATACATTACGAATACACTTGGCCAAGTCTGTCGGATGGTCGATATGATGGAGTCCCGCCACGACATCCGCAATTTCTAAATCATACGCATCCTCGCCTGCTGAGAAAGGATCCCATTCTTTCAGGAGTGCGACAGCACGTTTGTTCATTTCCATGGTTTGCACGATTCGTCACCTTATTTATGTTTTCTTCCTATCATAGCATAGCGCCATAAAAGAAAAAAGAGAGACGCCACATTTTCGACAAACTTTAACATTTTGAGTTTAAGAGTAGAACCAAAAAAGCGCTGAACAGAAACATGGACTTGTGGCCCGGGGATTGTTCGCTGTAGTAAATAGTGAGTTCACTGTATAAAGTAAGTGTGTTTGCCTCCTTAAACAAAGAAGTCTCTATTCCTTCTGAGACGCTAGCCCGTGTTCTTGCCCTCCCGCCTGAATCGACCTTCAACTCACTAAAGTTAGGCCATTATGCCAGTTGCTCGTAGTGGAAGGCGGCGAAAGGCAAAGATGTGTTCCCAACGCTTCGCTTATGCTCGCAAAAGTCGTTCTACGTTACGGCGTTTAACGCGAATGGTGAGACCCTGGACAGATCGAATCGGAGGAAGCGGTTCATCCGTGCCCCGCAATCTTCCGCCTGGAACGCAGACCAACGATGCAGCTCCCACTAGCCCATCTATTCTTTATCTATTAAAAACACCCCATCAATCGACGGGGTGTTCTTTGTTTTGATTGAGTTGGCGTTCTTTCAAAATACGCTGCTCGAGTTCTTTCGTTTCTTCTTCCTGCCTTTTGGACTTCCGTAAAATCCAGCGGAATGTCAACAGCATCAAGACCATGAAAATGAAGAATGAAATGGCTGCAGGGATATATTCTGCCTTATCTTCTGGAAAGTAAAGGAACGGCATCAATAAAACGAAATTCATGCTGGTTTCCCCCTATAGGTAAATCAAGATTATTTTTGAACGATTTCAATCGATTCGATTTTGATTTCCTCTTTTGGCTTGTCCTGGCGATCACGTTTCACGCCCGCAATTTTGTCGACAACGTCCATTCCTTCAATCACTTGGCCAAATACTGTGTGGCGTTGATCTAGATGCGGCGTGCCTCCGTTTTCTGCGTAAGCTTCCGCGATTTCATCAGGCCATCCACCTTTTTTCAATTGATCCGCAGATGCGCCGGCTAGTTCTGAAGCTTGGACAATAAAGAATTGGCTGCCATTCGTATTTGGACCTGCGTTTGCCATGGATAACGCTCCACGTAAGTTAAATAGATCCATTGTGAATTCATCTTCAAATGAATCGCCGTAGATGCTTTCTCCACCCATACCTGTGCCGGTTGGGTCTCCGCCTTGGATCATGAAATCAGGGATTACACGGTGGAAGATGATTCCGTCATAGTAGCCATTTTCAGCATGTGTCAAAAAGTTCTCTACTGTTTTAGGTACTTGCTCTTTGAAAAGCTTTATTTTTATTGGTCCCATCGTTGTATTCATGACAACAAGTGCTTCGTTTTCTGCTACTTCATTGGATAATTGTGCGTACATGGAATTCCTCCTCTAATTTGCTTGCCTGGTACTGCTTAGTATATGAAAACAGTCTACCATAGTTAGGTGGAAATTTCGATAATTGAACTTGTGACAGTTAGTTGACAGTACCTGTTATTTGATGCCATCCAGCCTCTTGAGTAGTTTCAAGCTAGATATTTCCTTCGCCTACCGAATTGTTTTATACTGTATATTATAAAGTTTTCCATAAAAGGTGGTCCAATTTTGAGCAGACATAAGAAAAATTTTATAATCATCTGGGTGACCAACTTTCTAGTTGCCGGCACGATGACGATGATCATGCCTTTTCTTTCGTTATACATTGAAACATTTGGAGATTACTCGGAGGAGTATGTGCAGAAATGGGCAGGCTTGATTTTTGGGGCAACATTCATTACTGCGCTGATCATGTCTCCTATTTGGGGTCGTTTTGCCGATCGTTTTGGATTTAAGCCTATATTGCTGATCAATGGATTCGGGATTGCGATTTCCGTCTTTTTGATGGGATTCGTTAATTCCGTGGAAGTCTTTTTCCTATTGCGGTTACTAAATGGTTTAGTGACAGGCTTTCTGCCGACTTCCTTGGCATTCATCTCGTCACAGACACCTCGTGAACAAGCAGGTAAGATGCTCGGGACGCTGCAGATGGGCGGTGTCGCAGGGATGCTGTTCGGCCCGGTATTAGGCGGGATGATGGCCGATAGTTTCGGTTTCAGCTATACATTCATCATTACGTCAGTGTCCGTCGTCATTGCCGCGTTGCTCGTTTTATTCGGAATTAAAGAAGAACACCGTGTGAAAGCCCGTAAAGTAGTTGCGTATTCCCGTAAAGTCATTATTGGCGGACTGTTCAAGCACCGTTTGATGTTTAATGTGATGATTGTGACAACATTGATTCAAGTAGGCAACTTCAGTATTCAACCTTTACTTTCACTGTACGTGGCGGATTTAACACACGCTGCGACCAATGTGGCATTCTTGGCAGGTTTGACATTCAGTGCGACCGGGCTCGGAAATTTACTTTTCGCTAGAATGTGGGGCAAAATCGGAGATGATATCGGATACGAAAAAGTGCTTGGTATCTTACTGCTCCTTTCCTTTTTGTTTATTATCCCGCAAGCGTTCGTCACGTCCCTTTGGCAACTGGTCTTGCTGCGATTTTTATTCGGGATTTCTACAGGCGGTATGATTCCGATTACAACAGCACTTGTCCGAAGGGAAGCCCCTCTTGAAGTGCAGGGCGAGGTGATGGGCTATAACACGAGCTTCCGTTTCCTCGGTAATATTATCGGTCCGATGTTTGGCGGTATCGTCAGTGGCTACATCGGAATTCCAGCTGTATTTATTGTCACAGGAGTGCTATTTGTGATCGGCTATGCCTTTTTGACATTTGCGATTCGGCGGCCAACTCAAGACTTCGAACACTTTTTGGAAGATCGACAAGTTGAAGCGAACGACAAAATATAGTACCAGTCTCGTATATCCTTTGTGATGTACGAGACTTTTTGTGTTTTCACTTAAGTTCGCATTATTCTGTACTCCATCTCTTCCAATTAATTTATGTTATATTTTTCTAAAGAGTGAGTTTCGATTTGCGAACGTGTAGAGGGGCTGAAAGGTTTGAAGCAGTTGGTTGGTTTGGTCATTACGTTGGCTTGTATTCCGTTGTTGCTGTTCATACAAGATCAGATTCAGGCTGAAGCAGTACAGACTGAAGCTTTGCAAGAGTCTATTCAAGAAGCTGTGCAATTGGAAGCGCCAGTAATTGAAACCCCGGTTCAGATGAAGGATCGGAATGGACAAATGTTTGCGGAGGAGTATGTGGAGTGGCGACGACCAGTGGATTTAAAAGATATGACGTATTTTACACGGCAAGTTTTTTTGAAAAGTGAAGACCGCACGTTTTATGAACACCGCGGTTATGACATTGCAGCAATCATTCGTGCGTTCACGATTAATGCCGCTACTGATGATGTGCGTCAAGGGGCTTCTACCATCACACAGCAAGTCGTACGTATGCGCTATTTAACGACCGAGAAGACGTACGAGAGGAAATTCAAGGAACTGTTCCTTGCTGCTGAATTGGAGAAACAATCATCCAAAGATGAAATTTTAGAAATGTACTTAAATGAAATGTATTTCGGTAACCGGGTCTACGGGATCGGTGGTGCCGCTACATTCTATTTCAACAGACCGCTGGATAAATTAAATGAAGCAGAAATTGCATTTTTAGCGGCGATTCCGAATAATCCTTCACTCTATGATCCATTGCGTCATTTCGATCGGACAAAAGAGCGGCAAGAACGATTGCTCGATGTTCTCGTTAAACAGCAAGTGATCACAGCAGAACAATTTGAAGACTATCGCCAATTCCCTATTCAACTGAATATAAAGAAAAAAGAACAGGACTTTCCAATGTACAGCTCCTATGTTCTAGAAGAATTAAAACAGCTGATTGCTCGTTCCGAAGGGCTGGATGCATCATTGCTCAAAGCCAAGACGCCTGAAGAACGACAGCACTGGCAAAATGAAATCAATCGACGTGCCGGAGAGGTCATCCGACAAGGTTTAATGATCGAAACAGCATTGAATCCAACGAAACAACAGCATGATGAAAATAGATTATCTGCCCTCATTGGGAACCGAGGCGTGCAAGCGGGGGCTGCAGTGATAGACAATGAGCAGCGTGAAATCGTCAGTCTCTATGCAGGAGCAGGCTATAAAAAAACGGATTTCAACCGGGCATACCAAGCGGTCCGTCAGCCCGGCTCTGCCATCAAGCCGCTGCTCGTCTATGCTCCGTTTTTCGAGAGCGGTCCGTATCATGCCGACACACCTGTCAACAGTAGCAGTATTTGCATTTATGGCTATTGCCCACGAAATTACGGAGGCTATCAATTTGGGACGACTTCTGTTCGGGAAGCTTTCCGTAACAGTTATAATACGACGGCCGTCCGCCTGCTGCAACGAGTCGGGATTGATAATGCTTTCGCCCATCTGGAACCTTTTCATTTCCAGCATGTCACGGAAGCAGATCATACCTACCCTGCTGCTCTTGGCGGATTCTCCAAAGGCGTAACACCTCTTGAAATGGCCGGGGCGACGACCAGCTTTTTGGACGGCACTTACGAACCCCCCCATGCTATACGGGCTGTAAAGGATATTAAAGGCAATGTACTGTACAAGTGGAAGGAATCTTCGAAAGTCGTATGGTCCCCTTCTACTGTCAAGAGCATCCGTTCTCTTATGCAGGAAGCAGTGTTGAACGGTACAGCGAGAGGTATTTCCTACCCGACCGGTTACACGGGGGCAAAAACAGGAACGACCGATTCATTTAAAGACTTATGGGTAATCGGCATGAATGATCGGTATACATCCGCAGTTTGGATTGGTTATGACACACCAACCCCTATTCCTCGCCTGCGCGATCAAAAACTTCATCTGCGTGCGTTCTCCTCTACTATGCAAGATTAGAGGGCAGGATATGATCATTTAGAGATGATGTATTAGTAGCTGACAATGAAATATAGGCTGTTAGAAAATCATAGTACATTGATTTTCTAACAGCCTTGTTTTTTCATTTAACCGGATTTGATAATGGAATACTTGCCAGCAACCCATTGTACAGACGGATGACGATGTAGATGAGGACTGCCAATAAGACACTCCAAATCACAATCTGGAAGAAAATTAAGCCGACAGTATGAGTCAGCGACATGAATGGACTTAATTTATAGACGACATATATGAAATAAACGAAGGATGTCACGATAAAAACCAACACTAAGGCTTTCCAAGACTGAATGCCAAACGCGGAAACAAGAGCCCCAACAAAATAAATAACAGCTCCGGATTTCGACGCACTGTAAGAACCTTCCGACTCTTCTTTTAAGAAAAACAGTAACGCTGTCTCGTGAATCGTCGTCGCGATCAACTTCAGCGCTGCAAATACCATAAAGAATACTAATGTATACATCGTCAATAAGAAAATACGGAGTTGAAAATCAGACAAGAACTCTCGCATTCCTTGGTAGAGACCGATTTCCTTAAAAAAGATAATTGATTCGCCCACACTGTATACACCGAAAGTTAAACTGAACAGAACAACGGTTACAAATGGTAAGTAACCAAACAAATACGGATTTTTCATTAGACACCTCAAAAATTTTTTTTGCCCTCTTAATAATATAAGAAGGAAGTCGAATAAAGCAATAATTGGTCAGATGTTGTCTATGCAATTTGAAATGTTTTGCGCTATACTTACAATTACGTCCACGTATAGGTTACTGGACTTTTATACTTTAAAAAATATGGATGGAAGGAGGATTCTCTTGGAATTCGTGTTATTGATTTTTTTACCTTTTGTATTCGCAATACTTGTTCCTTTTGCTTACAAATACATTAAAGGTATACATACCGGTTGGTTCGTTTTACTCGTTCCTCTAGTGTTGTTCGGATACTACTTGAGCTTCATCCCTCTGACGATGGATGGCGGTCATGCTATTTCTGAAATAAAATGGATTCCCACGCTTGGAATCGCGTTTACTTCATACATAGATGGTCTCAGCTTATTATTCACATTATTAATTACTGGCATCGGTTCGTTAGTTGTATTGTACTCCATTTTTTATATGGATAAGAAAAAAGAAAACCTGGGCAGCTTTTATGTTTACTTGCTCCTTTTCATGACAGCCATGCTGGGGGTTGTACAGTCAGACAACACGATGACGCTTTATTTATTTTGGGAATTAACGTCCATTTCCTCATTTTTATTAATCGGTTATTGGTATACGCGTGATAAATCTCGGTTTGGTGCATTGAAATCCATGATGATTACAGTTTTTGGTGGATTGATGATGCTTGGGGGCTTTATCCTACTTAGTATAATGGGGGAAACATTCTCTATTCGAGAGTTAATAGCACAAGCACCTGACTTAGTGAGTCATCCGTATTTCACGTTGGCTCTGATACTGATTTTACTTGGCGCTTTTACGAAGTCAGCACAATTTCCTTTTTACATTTGGTTACCCGATGCAATGGAAGCACCTACCCCTGTCAGTGCGTACTTACACTCCGCCACAATGGTTAAAGCAGGAATTTACTTGGTGGCGCGTTTCACACCGATTTTCGGGACTTCCTCCACTTGGATTTGGCTCGTAACCGGAATTGGTTTACTGACGTTGTTCTGGGGCTCGTTTTTCGCTGTAAAGCAGACCGATTTGAAAGCGATTCTAGCCTTTTCGACGGTCAGTCAGCTCGGTTTGATCATGTCGTTGCTCGGTGCAGGAGCCATCTCCTATCATACGACGGAAGCCATGTTCGCTTTTGCTACATACGCAGCAATTTTCCATTTGATTAACCATGCGACGTTTAAAGGCGGTCTCTTCATGATTGCAGGGATTATCGATCATGAAACCGGCACGCGGGATATTCGGAAGCTCGGTGGATTGATGAGTATTATGCCGTTAAGTTTTACCGTTGCCTTGATCGGTTCATTATCGATGGCTGGATTGCCACCGTTTAATGGGTTTCTAAGTAAAGAAATGTTTTTAGAATCAATGGTAGCTCTTCGACATTTTGAATTGTTCCAGTTTGATACGTGGGGTATTTTGTTCCCGATTGTCGCTTGGGTTGCAAGCGTATTCACCTTTACATATAGCCTATACTTCGTCTTGAAGACGTTCTTGGGTCAAGGTAAAGTGGATCAGCTGCCGAAACGTCCGCACGAAGCGCCGATTGGCATGCTCGTTGCACCGATGATTTTAGCAAGCTTGGTGATCATTATTTTCTTCATTCCAAATGTACTTGGAAAATGGGTCATTAAACCTGCTGTAATGGCAGTACAGCCTACTTTGTACGGCAGTCCTGCTGATATTGATATCCACGTTTTGGCATGGCATGGTTTCGGATCGGTTGGGCTATGGTTGACAGTTGCCATTGTCATTGTCGGCTCATTACTTTATTTGACCATTCCAAAATGGCAGCCGCTCTATAAGATTCAGCCTGCCAAGCTGTCTCTGAATGAAGGCTATGACGCCTTGATGCGCGGCAGCGAAAAAGGGATGAACCGCTTGTCCCGTGCCTTTATGACAGGTCTTATACGCACGTATTTACTCTATATGTTTGCGTTTTTATCTGTCACGGTCATTGCTGTACTGTTCATTAAAGATGCATTTGTCGTCGATATGAATAGCTTTGCGGCGATCACGCTATATGGTGCGTTGAATGCGGTCATTCTCTTGTTATCTATCGGGTTTGTTGTGTTCGCGAAGTCACGCTTGGCTGCGATCATCGCACTTGGCGGTGTCGGCTATTCTGTTGCGCTATTCTTCGTCATTTTCAAAGCACCAGACTTGGCATTGACGCAACTGGTGATCGAAACCGTTTCGGTCGCGTTATTCTTGTTGGCATTCAAACATTTACCTGCTTTAAATGAGCATGGTGAAACGAAGAAAACCAAAGTTGTCAATTTGATTATTTCTTTAAGTGTCGGTGTAATGGTGACGTTGGTTGCCCTTTCCAGCCACTCTCAAAAATTGATACCTTCGATTTCTCAGTATTATAAGGATACGGTAGCGACTGAGGCGGGCGGCGGTAATATCGTCAACGTCATTCTCGTGGATTACCGTGGTTTTGATACATTGTTTGAAATCGCAGTACTTGCGATTGCAGGGATTGCGGTTCTTGGCATGATTCGCCTGCGTGTATCGAGAAAGGAGACAACAGATGAAAACAAATGACGTCATTTTGCAGACCACAACCAAAGTAGTGTTTTTCATCATCTTCCTGTTCTCTATTCATATTTTCTTCGCGGGACATTATACGCCCGGCGGAGGATTCGTAGGCGGCCTATTGACAACGGGTGCTATCGTGCTGTTGCTTCTGGCATTTGACTTGAAGACGATTCAGCAAATTTTGCCTTTCAACTTCACTATAGTTACGGGGATCGGTTTATTGCTGGCATTAGGTACTGCTGCCGGATCAATTTTCTTCAATGTTCCGTTTTTCACACATGCATTCGACGACTTCACCTTACCGCTTTTTGGTGAAACGTCACTTCATACAGCGATGTTGTTTGATAGCGGTGTCTATTTAGTAGTAGTCGGGTCTGCCATTACGATTATCCAATCGATTGGAGGCGACGACTGATGGAACTATTGCTTGCAATCCTCATTGGTATCTTGTTTACGGCAGCCGTCTATTTAATACTTTCAAGAAGTTTATTGAAAGTTATTTTAGGTACCAGCCTTCTCAGTCATGGTGCGCACTTGCTCATCTTGACGATGGGAGGACTCGGCGGCTCAGCGCCTCCTGTATTGATTGATGGGGTGACTGATTTTGCAGATCCCTTGCCGCAAGCGCTGATCTTAACAGCGATTGTTATCAGCTTCGGTGTGACCGCCGTCATCCTCGTTATGGCGTACCGGATGTATTCGGTCCATAAAACAGATAATATGAATGAATTGAGAGGGAATGATGAACATGATTAATCTTCTTTTATTTCCGATCATTATTCCTTTCTTTTTCGCGATGATTTTATTGTTTTTCAAAGAGCAGGTAGTCATCCAGAGAGTTTTGACAGTGATCGGATTGGCTCTTAGTCTCGTTGCTTCGATTTGGCTGCTTGTAACAGTAAAAGCAGAAGGAATCCAAACCGTGACACTTGGAAGCTGGCCTGCACCGTTCGGAATTACGATGGTCTCGGATATGTTTTCCGCGTTGCTCGTTACCACTACGATTTTGATAACATTCTTTGTAGTGTTGTATAGTTTCCAATCCATCGGAATCGAGAGAGAACGTTTTTTCTATTACCCTGCGATATTGTTCATGATCACAGGGATTAACGGTGCTTTTACGACAGGTGATATTTTCAATATGTTTGTATTCTTTGAAGTCTTGCTCATCGCTTCTTACTTACTCATCGTATTAGGCGGCGAAAAGAGACAGCTTCGGGAGTCCATTAAATACATTTTGGTTAATGTCATATCTTCAGCGCTATTTGTCATCGCCGTTGCTTATTTATATTCTATTGTCGGTACGTTGAACATGGCGGATATTTCGGTGAAAATAGCAGAGATAAACCAGCCGGGGATCATCTCCGTCCTCGCAATTTTGTTTTTGATTGTATTCGGAATCAAAGGTGCGATCTTTCCCCTTTATTTCTGGTTACCTGGATCGTATGCCGCTCCGCCGATTCCTGTTTTGACATTGTTCGGCGCACTTCTGACAAAAGTCGGTGTGTATGCCATCACGCGTACATATACGTTGTTTTTCGTCCATGATATCGGATTTACGCATCAATTTTTGCTCGTCCTGTCATTGCTGACGATTGTGGCGGGTTGTATCGGGGCTCTTGCCTATTTTGATTTAAAACAAATTATTATTTACAACATCGTTATAGCAGTCGGTGTCATTTTATTCGGTGTAGCGCAAATGAATACATCCGGTTTAGAAGGCGCTGTCTATTATTTGATTCACGATATGTTGATTAAGGCCGCTTTGTTTGTCTTAATCGGGATCATCATTTACATGACCGGCACTTCGAATTTGCGGGAGATGGGCGGGCTGATTAAGTCGCACGCTGCACTAGGATGGTTTTATTTGATTGCAGCGTTTGGTTTAGCGGGTATTCCCCCTCTGAGCGGGTTCATTGGGAAATTATTGATCGTCAAAGGGGGCTTTGAAGCAGACAATGCATTTGGTAGCATCGTTCTCTTGGTTTCCAGTTTAGTTGTTTTGCTGTCTGTCATCCGGATTTTCATATATGCTTTCTGGGGTCCTCAAAATCCCGATTATCCGCTGCCTGTTACGAGTAAGCGAACATACCGCCAATTGATGGCGCCAGCAGTATTGCTCGTGATGGTTACGGTAGCGTATGGTGTCGGTACGGAATGGCTCATGCCCTATATATCGGATGCGTCTGATGTATTACGTGATCCTTCCATTTATATAAATGCGGTGTTAAAGGAGTAGAGGTCAATGGCTTTTCAGATACTTTTAAATTTCTTCATTGCAGTCGTTTGGATGTTCATGACAAGTTCATTGACACCTTCTACATTCGTTATTGGATATATCATTGGTCTGCTTCTCATCATTATGACTCGACGCTTTTTCCCAGGTCGCCTATATATTTGGCGTCTGTGGTCAGCTCTTAAATTGACCGCTATCTTCCTAAGGGAATTAGTGTTGTCTAATATCTCGGTTTTACTGTTGGTCATTAAACCAGACTTGTCATCGATTCAGCCTATGATTTTTGCCTTGCCTACTGAACTGGAGCAAGATTGGGAAATCACACTTTTGTCCAGTCTGATTACGTTAACACCTGGAACGATTGTCATTCATGTTTCGGATGATCAGCGGACGCTATATATTCATGCAATTGATGTGGACGATGTCGATGAAGCGATTGATTCCATTAAAAACACATTTGAGAAAGCGATTATGGAGGTGAGTCGGGGATGATTATTTTTTATACAGTCTGTTTAGTATTGGTCATCTTATCGATGGTCGGGTTGTTATACCGTGTATGGCGGGGCCCTTCTGTTCCTGACCGGCTCATCGCGCTCGATGCGATTGGTGTCATGCTGATCTCTTCAATCGCGCTATTGTCTATCCTATTCGACACGCCATTCTTTATCGACGTGATATTATTAATTGCCATCATGTCGTTTATTGGTACTGTGTCCTTCTCTAAATTTATTGAGAGAGGAGAGATTATCGAACGTGGATCTGATAGCTGATATTATTATTGTGTCACTCGTCGTTGTGGGAATCATCTTTACGATTGTCACGGTCATTGGAGTCTTGCGGCTTCCTGATGCTTATACTCGTGCGCATGCTGCTTCGAAAAGCGCCACGCTCGGTGTCATGAGTCTGTTGCTCGGTGTCTTCTTTCATTTTTGGTGGAATGAAGGACATTTCAGTATCTCGTTATTATTAGGGATTGCGTTTTTGTTCATCACCTCTCCGATCGGCGGTCATTTGATGGCACGCGCTGCCTATATGTCAGGCGTGAAACCTACCGAATTGACAGTTGGAGATGATTTGAAGGACGAGGTTGAAAAGAAAAGAGCTGAAATAGCAAAAAACACGCAGGAGGATTAATCCTCCATGCGTGTTTTTTCTTTAAAAGTATGGATAGAATGGCTGATAATAAGGAGGATAAAAAGGATAAGGCTGTGGATAATAGCCGCCACCATAACCGCCGTAGCCACCGCCATAGCCCCCATATCCATAGCCTGGAGAAATGACATTTCCTAAAAATCCGCCGACCAAGCCGCCGAGAAATGGACCACCGAATCCATAGCCTCCGCCAAATCCACCTCCACCTGATCCATAACCGCCTCTGTAATGACCTCTTGACATAACATGCTCCCCCTTTCCCTGTATCCTATGCCCAAGATAAAAAAGGGTTTGGGTCAAACGCCTAATTAAAGTTATTCCTCTTGTTCTGCCGCAAGACGTTCTATAAAGGTCGCAAGCGTGCGCACCATGACACCTGTTGCTCCTTTAGGTCCTAACGCATGAGGACTTGCTGCGTCAGACGTACCAGCGATATCCAAGTGAATCCACGGCGTTTCTTCTGCAAATTCGCCTACGAACCCGCCTCCGAAAATCATATGGCCGTCGCGACCAGGTGAGTTATTCAAATCTGCAACATCACTTTTGCGAATACGTTTCTTATCATTTTCCGTAAGTGGAAGACGCCAAATGAATTCGTCTGTCTCCTCTGCCGCTTCGGCAAATTGAGTATAAAAGTCTTCGTTATTCGTCAATGTGCCTGTCTTGTCGTTACCTAGCGCCACAATGACACCGCCTGTCAGCGTCGCTACATCAATCAAGTATTTAGCACCGGCTTGCTTGGCATAGGTCACTGCATCCGCAAGCACGAGACGGCCTTCTGCATCTGTATTCAATACTTCAATCGTTTTACCGCTCAATGAAGTAATAACGTCATCCGGTTTAAATGCAGCACCAGAAATCATATTATCAGTCGATGCGATGACCGCGATGACGTTTTTCTTCGGTCGCGACTCCCCAATGATGCACATTGCACCAAGAACAGCCGCAGCGCCGCCCATATCCCCTTTCATACCTACCATGCCTTCACGGGGCTTCAACGAATATCCGCCCGTGTCGTATGTGATGCCTTTACCGACCAATCCAATGACATCCTCCCATTGTTCGGTCGCCTGATATTTTAAGACGATAAGCTGGGGTTCTTCTACGGATCCCTGGTTAACGGCCAGTATTGCACCCATACCAAGCTCCTCCATCTCCGCTTTGCCAAGGACATCAATCTCCAGGTCATAGCTATCTGCCAATTCGCGGGCATAGTCGGCCATTTTAGTCGGTGTCAATAAATTAGGCGGGACATTGACAAGTGTTCGCGCTTCATTCACAGCATGCGCATAAATCATGCCCACTTCGCCCGCTGCTTTAACACTTTGTTCATCCGCTGTCGTGATGAATGTTAAGGCAGAGAGTACCACATCGATTTCGTTGGATGTCGTTTGAAAACCTTCATATTCATATGCACCTAGGCTAATACCTTCAGATGCCAAGTAGGCAACATCTTCACAGGTGATGTCGTCATTACAAAAAGGAGCCGTCCACACTGCTGCTGTTTTTACTCGATCCTTGCGCAACTGCTTTCCTACGGCAGCGAATAATTCACGAAGCGGTTGTTCCGCCAATTCTTGCTGCTTGCCGACTCCCATAAAATATACACGCTTGTATTTCTTCTCAGAAAGAGCAGGCATTTTCGTTAGTTGCTTAAAATCTTGTTGAATATCATGTGATTTTATCCAATCCGGTACAGATGGATGAAACGCTTTCACGAATGCATCCCAGCCTTCTATATTTTCCGGGTGGTCGGGCACTCCAATAATCAGTACATCAACCTCTTGCTGGTCAATTGTTAATGCGGTTTCAACTGTAATCATATGATGATATCCCCTCTCTTTATACAGCTACACTTTATTAGTATAGACTAGTCAGATTCACTGTACCAATGACAAGGTTTATTGTTTTTTGCATCGATTCAGAAAGATTATGGTATACTTGTTCTCAATATACCGACCGAAAGGGAGTGGAATCATTTGGCCATTTTTGAAAACATACCGCTCCTCGCAGCGTTATTCGCCATTCTTTTTGCTCAATTTGTAAAAATTCCCATTCATTTTTTATTAACACGTAAACTCGATATCGGCTTAATGACATCTACAGGAGGGATGCCCAGCTCTCACTCCGCCGCGGTCACTGCCTTGACCACTGCCATTGCGTTTGAAGCTGGTCTCGAATCTCCATTGTTTGCTGTGTCCGCAATTTTCGCAGTCATTGTCATGTTTGATGCGACGGGAATCCGCTATCAAGCGGGGCAGCAGGCCATTATTATCAATCAAATGCGGGCTGATTTTCAAATATTTGTAGAGGATATAAAAGACTGGCCTAAGAAGGACAATGAGACAAAAATGAAAGAGTTGAAGACCTTACTCGGCCATAAACCGAGCGAAGTGTTCTTTGGCGCCTTAACAGGTATCGCGATTTCAATTTTCACGTATACCGTGATTTTATGAGTGTCAATCATCATAAAAACCCCCAAACCATTATAGGTTTGGGGGTTTTAGATATGTAACGATTCATCCATCAAAACATCTGATACCCTTGCTTGCGTAATATTTTAATGACGAATCCCGCAATGATCGCCCCTACCAGTCCGCTTGATAGAATCACGATATCTACCACATGAAGGGACATAATATTACTTCCCAGCTCACCAAACGCAAAGCCAGGTTTCGTGATGTATTGATACATCGGTACATCATCAATAATGAAAATGACCACGATCGGATAAATGATTGCCATAAGCCATGTCATGCGCAACAGCATATTCAACAAAAAGCCGATGCCGAAAAACATAACAATAAATATCAAGATCGATAGCATCACTTGTGCTATAGATATCGTTTGCATTGTCGTTTACCTCCAGTTCATCACTCCACATTTTACAGGATAGGATGAATGCTTTCAATAGAATGAGACAGAGTATGGAGACAATTTTTTCAGTTGTCATTAAATCTTAAAAAACAACAAAATGTTTTGATTGCCAAATCACTCATCAGAGTTGACTTTATATCGTAATTATAAAAAGCACTTTTAAAAGCGTGTGTTTTATAATGCAGGAATGATATACAGGGTTTAGGGTTCCGGAATTTAGAGCTTAGAAATACTCGTAACGCTTCGCTTTTCCAGCGGGATTAGCTCGACAGGTGAGAGGAGCGATAGCGACGAGGAGGCTCATCGCAACGCGTCCGCCTGGAAGGTAGGTCAACGGTATCTTTACCGCTTGATAGTATTTTCATCTACAAGTCAAAAGCACCCGCAGCTGCGAGTGCTTTTCCATTTTTTTATTTCAGGAAGTTGAACTTCCCTTTTTTTATCGTCAAGCCGACTCCGCCGACCATAAAGAGCGCTCGGTTATCAATCATTTTCTTCATGAATGATGCTTTTGTGCCTGTGATTTTCTTATCGAACACAACACCGATTGCATCGGAATCGCCAAGTGAACATACGCTTCCCTTTAGATCCGGTACAAATTCAGCGGTTTGCTTGCCTTGAATCAGAGCAATGATATTATTCGCACACATATCACCTTGCTGCATCGCAATTTGAGCAGTCGGTGGATATGGACGATTGATCGCTTCATTGATCATTAGAGAACAGTCGCCGATTACGAAGACGTCTTCGAAGCCAGGTGCCCGCAAATCTTTGTCTACTTTTACTCGAGCACGCATGTTTTCAATACCCGATTCTTCAATCATACGGTTTCCGCGAACACCTGCAGCCCATACAACTGTACCAGCTTTGATGAACTCAAATTCATCTTCGCCTTTTTTTATCTTAACGCCTTCAGGAGTCGCTTCCACAACCGGAGTTCCGATAGAGAATTCTATCCCTTTAGATTCTAATTGACGTACTGCATATTCAACAAGTTCCGGATCAAAGCCCGGTAAGACCATTGGCGCAGCCTCTACACATAGAATGCGTACCTTCTCAGCAGGCACATCGTATTCTTTACATAATTCAGGGACACGGTTACCTAATTCACCAAGATATTCAATACCTGTGAAGCCAGCCCCGCCCACAACAATCGTTAGACGGCTGTCGTCTTTCTCTTCTTCAAGAGACCAAGTCGCAAATTGGTATTCCATATGATCACGGATTTGGCGAGCTGCTTTTACGTTTGCAATCGATAGAGCATATTTATCAAGCCCTGGAATACCAAACGTTTCACCCTCGAAACCAAGTGCAATCACAAGATAATCATATGTATGTGAACCGATGTTTGTCGTCACATTCTTGTTCTTTACGTCAATTCCCGTCACTTCAGCTTTGACGAATTGCACTTTGTTGCTATTAATGACGCTTGCAATATCGTAACGCACTTGCTCAGGAGCCAACGTTCCTGCAGCCGCTTCATGCAACCAAGTAGACTCGTAGTGATAGTCGTTTTTATTGATGAGGATGACATCAGCTTCATCTGCACCTAATGATTTTTGTAAATTGACAACGGTCATCAAACCACCGTATCCTGCACCCAAAACTAAGATTGTCGGTCTTTTCACGTAAATCGAAACCACCTTTAAATTTATTAAATGCCGAGTACGTGTAAAATAGGCAATACATAGTTTTACGAAGTGCTGGCATTTAGATTTGATATGATTTTGCTTTCCCTATTTATAGTAGCCTTTTTGCGCATGCTTTTCAATAGGATTCTTATTGTGCAAATAATCAATTTCGACTAGTGAGCCACATGCATTTTCAGGCTATTATAAACAATTTATAGGTTTCAATCACAGTCCGGATTGTGTATTCCTTGCCTGTATGATTTGATTCTATTGTAGCCTAACTAATGTGGAAAAGCCATTCTTGAGGATGTTTAGACGCTTCGTTGAAATTTTCAATTCATGTGAGTACAACAGGTCATTTCCATTTTTCTGCAGTTATTTTATTTAATATAACTAAAACAGACAATTTCACATAATTCTACAACATGAGTTAAAAAAGAAAGTTTACACATTTTCAACAAAGGCTATTAGCATTGCCTCCTCATCAAGAAACCATTTTTTCTTTAATTGTAGAGAATGATAAGGATTATCGCTATGAAGATATGGTTGTGAAATAATGCTTTTAGCAACTGGGGCCACATAAATTTGATTGAGGATTTCCAGAGGCGCTGGATATTCAAAGTATAAATTTAATACAGGGTACGGATTTTCATTTCTCCATTTTGCAAATCCTTGAGAAAAGTTCTTGTGTTCAGGCATTTTTATCTGTTGAAATATTTCTGCGGGCAATAAGTTTTGTGCCAAACAATAAAGACCATGTGCAGGCACACATAGTTGTTTCATCGCTTTACTGAAATCTGCACGCATGTATCCTGAACACAAATTTTGTAAATGATTCCCCATTGCCTCGACATTTTCTTTATGTAATGAAAGCAGAAATGCAACTACTGAACGCTCCCATTGTGGTTTCTTTGTGCCAACAAATTTTTCGGCAGCATAGAGCGCTTTTAGCAAAAGTATTTCATCCCTATACCAAATTGCCCTCAAGAGATTGCTCATCACAACATAAAACGGGTAACCATTTTTAGTTAACCCCAGTTCGGATGGAAGAATGCGCTCCATTATTTTGTTATCCCCGCAAGCGAATGCCTCTAAAATATGTAAGGTATTTTGACAATGGTCATACCCTCCGCTACATCCCGGAAGTAATTGATAACGCATTTGCTGGAAAATTAAATTATTCCACTTTTGCCAGTCTTGATGTAAAAAGCACTCATCTAACCATATATCGTAGTTGGTTTTTAACAGACCAAATGACATCGATTTAGTAATTGCTGTTAATACTTCATTATCTTGTGCCGTTCCTTCTTTTGCATTATTTATAATTGATTCATATTTTATAATACATTGATCAATGTATTGACTTTTATCCACATCCATTAAACTTCACAACCCCGTTTTTTATTTTTTCGTTTCAAAGCAAGAATTATATAAATTTTTCTCTATTCATTCTAAGATTTCTCATAAAGGAAAATTACCACATTTTTATAACATTAATATTTCATCTCATCATTTACATTTCGAATAACTTTCCATAACTCGTTTTCTGCATCTTGGAATATAGTTTTTCACCCCTTATTTTAAATCAAAAATGTACTTTCGGTATTTAGGCTTAAAAAAATAAGTTTATATAGTAAAGAGGGTTTTGTAGTCAAAAAGACCAAATTGAATTTATATACATTTTATAGTCCTTCACTGTCCATGGTCTAAGACCCACTGCACTCTTAGCAGATATGACAAGGTTAATCGCTTGCTCAAAGTTAATACTTGGATACCTTTATTCAACGACATAAAAAAGCCTCCTCAATTTGTATTGTTTTAGCAACATACAAATCAAAAAGGCTCGATATTCACAACCCTAAACACATTACTTTAGAGTTGTGTTTACACTTTTCCGGGATTGTGTACACATCAATTCTAACCGCCAATTACAATCCGCACCCAACATTTACAAAACGGTTCATCAATCACATTCAGCAGGAGTTCCTGCTTTCTTAGCTGTTCGGAAAGACGTACCACATCCACAGTTTGCAATGGCGTTCGGGTTATCGATGGTGAAACCGCCGCCCATTAGGGATTCTTTGTAGTCCACTTTAGTTCCTTCTAAAATCGCTGCATCTTCACCTTTTACAAGAACTGGGATTTCGTGCTGTGTATACGACACGTCATCTTCTTCCTTTTCCTGCGCAAAGCCTAGACCGTATGTTAATCCGCTGCACCCTCCGCCATTGACGGAAACGCGCAGATAAGAGCCTTCTTCTTCATTATGAGTCATCATCTTCTTCACGTGAAATGCTGCTGCTTCTGTAATTTCAACTGGATTATTCATTATTCACACTCACTTTCCACGTTTTGTTCTATCATATCAATCTTTTTCATTAGAATGCAAACAAATAGTCCCCGCTATAGGTCTATTTTGCTGTATACTAAGACTTATGAATGAAAGGAATGAGCATATTGGAGGTTAGCCCTTTTTACGAAAAGAAAATGCAATGTTTATTGTGCAAAGAGCATTTTCTAACTACTAGAATCCGTTCGCGTCAAGTTAGGGTAGCAGAGCATGATAGCGATTTTAGACCTATATACGTCAATGAGGAAATTAATCCTCTTTTATATAATGTTGCCGTTTGTCCTCACTGCGGCTTTGCATCTACTGAAGACTTTTCCCCTTATTTTGCTCCAGGCACAAAAGAGATGATTGAAAAAAACATTACGTCAAAATGGCATAGTCGTTCATTCGGCAGTATCCGTACTAAAGAAGAAGCCATCGAGTCGTATAAACTTGCGTATTTAAGTGCGAACTTTAAGAAAGAAAAGTATTTGACAATGGCTGGTATGATGTTGAGAATTGCCTGGATCTATCGAGAAGCAGAAGGGGATGCCAACGAAAAACGCTATTTAAGAATTTCACGTGACCTCTATATACAAGCATTTTCAGAAGGCGATCATGTTGGTACACAAATGTCGGAGACACGCGTACAGTATATGATAGCCGAATTATCTTGGCGTATACGCGATCGGGAAGAAGCAATTCGCAATTTCTCACGTGTAATCGAGAGTCAGAAAAGATCGACCGAGCCCCATCTTATCGAGCTCGCGAAGGATCGGTGGCAGGAAATTCGCGGGGAAGAATCTGAAAGCAATGATTGATTAGCTAAAAAAAGCCGTGCAGAGAAGTATTGACTTCCCTGCACGGCTTTCATAATTAATTTAAAAGACCTGTTCGACTTCCACGACGCCTGGCACTTCTTCAAGCAAAGCGCGCTCGATGCCTGCTTTAAGTGTGATTGTAGAACTTGGGCACGTACCACATGCACCTAGTAAGCGCAGCTTGACGATTCCTTCATCGATATCTACAAGTTCACAGTCTCCTCCATCTCTCAAGAGGAATGGGCGTAATTTATCTAAAACTTCTTTAACCGGTTCGTATAGTTGAGTATCTGTTGTCATTGTAATCACTCTCTCCTTTCCTTATAATACTTATTATAAACTGCCGAGCAGAAAAAATCCAATAATGATTCGGAGGATTGATGAATATGTCACAAACACCCGTTACAATTGAAGTGTTTGGTGCAGATATAATCTGTGCCAGCTGTGTGAACGCTCCTTCTTCAAAAGACACGTACGAATGGCTTGAAGCCGCAATTGCAAGGAAGTATCCTGACCAACCTTTCACCATCACGTACATTGATATCGACAATGAACTATCTGATGACCGGCAGAGAGAAATTGCAGAAAAAGTCCGAGATGACGAGTATTTTTATCCACTCGTCCTAATTGAAGACGAGGTGATCGGCGAAGGATATATCCAGTTAAAACCAGTTTTTAAAGCAATGGAAACGCACGGTTATCATGCAGGATAAATTGATAATGGCACTGAATAATTGAGAACCATTACGAGAATGTTTCGATCTGCTACACGATCTATACAATGTAGACTGACTTTAAAAACGCGCCAAATCAAATAGCAAAAGGGAGCTGTCTGAGCAGCTCCTTCATACTTTATGCCACTCTGACATAGATAGTCCAGCCATATTTCTCTCGCAACATTTCAGCAGCTTGTCCTGTAGCTTCCTCTGTTATGAAACGTTCTTTCCCACAAACGATATAGATAATTATCTACCAAAGACGGCCCTGTCATTACTTCTCCACTCTTTTTCTTCAAGCAAAAAAACAACGCCATTTCCTCCGCGTTTCAAGATAATAAAAAAGCCACCGACAGAGTTTTACGCTCCATGAGTGACCTTTTTAGTATTATCCATTGTGCCACTTGTAAGCGAGTAAGAAAGCGAGAGTTTTTGTGGTTGTGTGAAACCGTTGTAATTGAATGCTTATATAATAGTAGGAGTTCGTATTGTTAGTGAGTATGTTTGAGTCTTTTTGAACCTTTCGTGATAATTCGTGTGATATTTTAGAGTGTGAAGCGTTGCTTCACCTCTCTTTTTTTATTTCACAAAAACCCACTCATTATATCCGAATCCTCAGTTTGCATCTCTGGTTCGGTATGAACCTGAGTCGCAGCAGTTTGTTGAACTGTAAAATTCTCCTGGCGATCACCTTCGCGCATATCTCTATCGATTAACCGTTTAATGTATTTACTAAAATCGCCATGCTTTGGATCTTCGGCGTAATTTAGTAGGCCTACCTCATAGATACTCGTCAAATTAAAACTTACACTTTTCGGCTGTCTTGTCTTTTTTGCTTTTTTATTTACAACCACCCATAAAACGCGTGTCATCCAAATGCATTCCTAGCCAATTTATAAAAACCAATTGCATTTGCAAATACAGGATCAGCAACAACTATTCGGCTGCCTTCTTGTAATGTCGGCCGGATCAACGCTGCGTTACCATAATGTTGCTCAATAAAAGGTAGTATATCCTTCGCGATCCCTCCACACAATCTTACGTTATCTGCACGATCCCATTTAAGTATGGTCGTATTTCGGATGATACCACGTGCCACCCCTGCCAAATCCTCTTTATTATTAACTGTCTCCATGCCGAAATTAAATGTGGAAGATGCATTATTGATGTATCGTTTACTCACGATGCTGGCTGCGTTGATTGTGCCGCTACCGATGTCAATTATCCGTAACGCTCCATCTTCTACGTCACTCCAAAAGGCACCTGACCCCTCTGCTCCGACTCCGACTTCTACTATATTAAATGATATATTCTCGTCGTTGACGGTAAAGCTGTGATGTCCTGTGAGCATGTCTTGGATGCGTTTCTTATCTGCATCCTTATGGGAGACAATCGGCTGTCCAGTAACCAAGCTGACGTCTGTTATATCTATTCCATACTTTTTACCGTAGCGATAGATGGCAAGTAGCACACGGATTTTTGTATCCTCGTGCGCTTTGGTATCTCCAAACATGCTACCCCCACCAAACTCATCTTCGTAAACTGCTATACTTCCGGCAAAACCTTTCCGCTCATTTATTTCAAATTCCATATCGTCGGCGCCGTGACTCTCGACTATATCACGTTCGAACCAATCACAGATGGCCGTGCGGTAGCAATCCGTGCCATATGGACCTGCCACCTTTGCCATATGATTGCCTGCATCGATACCTAAAATTAGTTTACTCACTATCGATAACCCCCTCTTGTATTACGCATGTAATAAATTCGGAGAAATCCGAGAGCTTTGTATTGCGCTTGTAATAAATCATACGTCTGCCAGGTATAAAATATTCCTAAACTGACCACACTCTTTTTAAGGAGTGATCAAGATGACTAAAAAAAGCAATGAAGAACTGTCAAAAGACATTATCAATAATGCAAAAAAATACAATTTCCCGATTCGCAAAAAACCAAAACCGAAAAAGTAGTCATACCTCTCCCCTACCCTATCGTATACTGCAATATGTCTACCACAGATTAACGATGTGGTAAGGCTAATTGTCAAAATAAGCTATAGGGGAGCGATAGGAGAATGGCTAGGAAGGTTAGGACTGATAAGAAAAAAAGTATCAACCCCACCGTCAGTTGTGAGTTGCGTGACTGTGTTTATCAGCTAGCTTTTATTGTGGATGAGCCGATTAAAAATGTAATTGAAACTCTATTAATTAATGGATCGCAACGCAAGAATCCAATGGATCGACTATCCGTATACTTTATACGTGACGTCCGAATAGGAAACACTCTTTATATGGGAGATAGCGAACGTGTAAATTTTAATCGTGCCCATATAGGCAGCACTATACGCATATCTACTAGAGTGTCACAGGAGTTTTACAGGGACTTGGAGGGTATCGCCTATGCCATGGGCTGTAGCGTGTCCAAAGCTTGTGCGTTGCTGTTAGACACAACATTAAAAGACGCCGAATTTTTAAATGATTTTGTTGGCGAGTATATTAAAAACAATATAACTCCTGATAGATTAGAAGCATTAAAGTGGATAATGAAGGATTTAAACGCTAGCAATCCGCACGGTGAAAAGGTGTCTTGGACTGCCCTGCTCTCTTATTTAGTCGATGAAGTAAAAGTCGGTGCGGAAAAATTACAAGACACGGTAACAGAATTCGTAGTTAATAGATGGGATAAATGACGACTGCTCACGCGGTCGTTTTTTCATCCTTTACAAACGAACATACATTCCGTATACTTGAAAATAAGGAGGGGAACAAACGTGCGTAAAACATTGGAGAAGTCGGTAAGATTTGGAGAGGTATTGGAAGTTATGTATTTAGCGAAAGATGGATCAATCAGCAAACGAAAGGTGAAAGTATTACAGGTGGGAGATAATTCATTCAGGGCATATTGTTTTCTTAGAAAATCCAAGCGAACTTTCTTGATCGATAATGTTTTAGCAGCTGTTCCTTTAATGATGAAAGAAAGAGTGGTTATATAATGGAAGGTAACCGTGATCGTGGCAGTATTAAGTGGACGTCCCTTTTTATACCCGAACATCTAGAGAGGATCCGCGATTGGTATGCAGAGGATGACTATGTGGAGCGACCTGAGTTGGACCAGTTTGATTGGGATAACATTCAGGAGACGCTTGATGCTGCTTATAAAAGAAAGTGTGAAGCTGAAATTCAGACGTGGAAAGACGGTAAAATCATTCACTTTCAGGGAAAGATACGAGAAATTAACGTTCAATCGAGAATAATCGTATTAGAAGATCCGTTTGGAATTGAACGTATTCATGTGAAAGACATTATTAATGTCCGATTTATAAATTAAAAAGCGACTCCGTCCGATAGTGGATAGAGTCGCTTTAACTTGCATATGGCCATTTTACAAACCGTTTTGTATCAACGTTTTAACTATGGCCAGATGCTTCTTATTTATTTTGTTTAATTGTAGCGCCTAATCCAAGCATGGCTTTATCGCCAGGCATCGCACCTTTATTGGTTAACCATGATTTCATATAACCCTGATCTACCCCCGCTTGCACCGCAATTTCCTGCTGCGCTTTGCTTCCCAAAAATGTTTCGAATTCTCGCTTTAATGTCGGACTGCTAAACTCTACCCACACTTTATTCGCCTCCTCTTTCTTATCGACTGCAGCAACCATATTGGCTGTATCCGCTTTTAGCGCAGCGTGAGTGCCGCGACCCGCATAACCATCGACTAACATTTTTTTGCTTTTTTGATATTGAGCAATGGCTGTAACGGTGGCGTTGCCGTAAATTCCATCTGCAGTAATTTCATAGCCTAGCTTAATTAGCATTGTCTGAATCTCTTTAGTTACAGGATCGACAAAATGCAAAAGCGGGTCCAGTTTATTGCTATAACTGTTTGTCCATCTACCTTTACTGATTTCAAAATGTAGATGAATTCCTGTGCTGTTGCCAGTGCTGCCCTTTACGCCGATCTTCTGGCCCTGCTTTACTTGCTGTCCATTACGTACACTAATTTGCGATAAATGGCTGTAATTAGTCTCCTGTCCATTTGGATGGGTAATGATGATGTAATTACCTGCAGTTGCAGTGTTACCAGTTACACGTACTTTCCCGGACGCCGCGGCAACAATAGTATTGTCATCAGCGCTGGATATATCAATACCCTGATGCGGACGAATGATACCTAACACTGGATTTTTGCGCGAGTTACTGAAGAAAGATGTAATATATCCGTCGCAAGGCTTTCTGTAGTACATCAGACATCGCCTCCTGGATCAACCAAATTCATAACCGCCGGATTATTTTTTAACATCTCTCGCATCTCGTCCAACGCTTGGTCTACCAATGTTGCAAACAAATCAAAGCTAATAATGCGAGCGAGCCAAGTAAATCTAGTAATAAATAAATCATAAACATACCGCAACTTTAACTCCCCAGTGCCACTTCCTAGCTCCGCCTCCGCTTGTGTTACAGCTAGCAAAAGCCAAGCTTTTATTTTTTTAAGTTGAGATTCAGTTGGTTGGGCGAAAAATACGGCCGCTGCTACACCTACAAACACAATTAAAGCAATTACTCCAAAAATTACATACCAATTATCAATTAAATTATTCATTGTAATCCTCCCCTTGCGGATACTCTTCTGTGATATTTAAGCGCTTCTCACGAGCCACGTTTTCCGCCTTTGCTTTCCAATAATAAAAACCTGTACCTGTTGCGATTTCGGCGCCAAGTACAGTCAATATAGTGATAACAATATTCGTGTCGCCCTGATAATCCTTTACGATAATCAGATACTGTATCCACATGGCATAACAAAGGATGATCAACGCAATTAAAAAAGTAACCATTAGTATCTTTTTGGAAAACTCCATAGGGTACTTGGTTACTTTTTTGACTTTCGGCTTGCGTTTTTTTCTTTTCAATTCGAAACCGAACACATTCTTGACCCCCTCACATCTTTCCGGTAGCCCAGAAAGTAATCAGCGCAATGATGATACCGGAAGCTACTTGTAGTACAGACACCACGAATTGCCGCCTGCTATTCAATCGCTTGTCGCTGTTTACGAAGTCATCTATTTTATCATTTTGTTGATTGACTACATTAATAAAGTTGGACATCATATCCTCCATTTTGTCGACAGCTGACTTTACGTATTTGACGGAGTAATTCACTTCATCCGCAATACGTCTAGTATTATCGACTTTCTCTTCCATTTCTTTCAACTCATCTTTTGTTGCATTTCGAAATTCATGAAAATCCTTTCTGAGCTGCCGCACTTGTTCCGCGAGTACAGCGTTAGTCGGTTCTGCCACCAGTCATCACCTCTTTAGACGTCCACAGGCTCATGACTGCAACGCCAGAATACACGACAAATCCAGTATTAAACTCAATATAGTCGCTTGAAAACAAAAAACTCGCAGACATCAACACCCAAAATATTGACGATAACATCAGACCGAACCATCTAATTCTCCGATTGTGTAAGGTCATACCGATAATCTTAACAGCAGCTAATAGAAGACAAATACATCCAACAATCCACTCGGATTGGGCAATCGCTTCTATACGGCTAAAATTGGGAGATTGATTAAATATATCTGGATTAGTTAATAAAACAAAAGCCCACCCCAGACTAATGTACGTCACAATTACTTCTACCACGGTTACGGGTCTCATAGATTCTTCCTCCATTCTTCCCTCCCCCTTTTCCTTATAAAGAATAAAAGAGCAGTCCGAAGACCACTCTATGCATTGCCGCGCAACAACTCATTGATCATGTTTTCCTGCTCTACATTTTCATGTAGCAGACGCATTACCGCCTCTTGTTGTGCATATATCAAATCGTCTTGTGCTTTGTAGACGTCCAATAACGATGTTTTCAAGTCATCGGACATTCTTTCTCTCTCTAGGTGTTCGGTTAAATCCAATTCTGACACTCCAATTACTTTTTCTTTGGTGCAGGTTCTTCCGTTTCCGGTTCTGGCTCTTCCGGTGTATCTGGTTCTGTAGGCGTTAGATCATATGGCTGGCCTGTGATATCCTCGTATTCTTGTTTCGTAATTTCACCAAATGCGAAAGTGTCTGTAATTACCATAAGTCGCAGCTGATCGGCCGTGACCCATCCCCACCCAAAAGCATCTCTCCAAAAACTCATTTTCCAACAGCTCCCTTCATAAGCGCTACGTCAATTTTTAATAGGGCCAATTGTTGGCCGAGGCTACTGATCATTGCGTCCTTTTGTGCATTCTTTATTTTTTCTTGAGCGAGGGATAGACCCAAACTTTGTAGTTGGGCATCCTTCGCTTGCGCCTGTTCTTCTTCAGCTCGCAATTCAGCAAGCGGTCTTTGTGTGATTACACGCATAACTACCCCTCCTCAGTCAAATGTAAGTCCAATGGCCTCGATGCCGATTGGCGCCATTGAGTCATTAGCTTTAATCGTCATACGGACGCCGATTGCAAACGCGCCAGCGGTCTTGGCGTCATTAGCAAAGTCATGATAATCCATACTTAAAAACGCATCCGTCGCATCCTCCCATGTCGGGCTGACGTCCAGTGCGTTGTTGGCGAATTCTACTTTGAGCGTTGCTTTCGTTGTGCCGTCTGTCGGCAATTGATAGTCTGCCGCAAACAAGATGCGGCGGGCAGCTGTATTTGCCGTATTGACCGGATTCTTAATTTCGAAAATCAATTCATTACCCGCGCGAACACGACGAACGCTAGACCATACACCGCGTGCTCCTGTGCCTGCATCCACGGAAGCCATACGCCAGTAATACGTTTTACCGTAGTCTAAATCCACTTGCATCGTATATGCTACGCTCTGCCCTTGCTGGTCGTTTTTCACACCAACTTCCGGGATGTCGTAACCGTTCACTTGCCACCCTGCACGATCTTTTTCACTCGACTTTTCAAATGCATACTGCACAAATGTCGGATCAGTAGAAATCTGAATGCGGAAGTGCATGCCGTCATCCTCTGGATCTGTTCCGACAATACCGATCAGTGTAGGCTTTAACGTCGTGCGATAGTTGTCTACCGGACCTGTTAGGATCGGTGCAGACGGCGTTGCGTTTGTCCGGAAATAAGACGGCTCACTGTCCGTTTTTAGTCCGTTCGGGTCCCACACCGTTACAACTGTGTAGTAAGCGACACCTTGCGACAGACGACCCGCAGGCACTTGATGCTTATGCACGTTTTGACCGATGCGCGAAGAGTCATAAACAAGTGCGTCATCTTCTGATTTATAAATTTTGACCTGATAAGCTGCCTGAGCTTCCAAATCAAGATCTTCGAAATCCCACGCAACTTCCGGATTTAATCCAGCTCCTGCAGGGTTTTCTTTATCGTTGCTCCCAGGCAAAACATTGCTGACATTCGGCGGACGGTTCGGCATGATGAATTCCGGAAAACTGTCTTCTGACGGAATGTCGAAGCGATCCCACACTTTCACTTTCCATTTGTATCGAGTGCCCCACGCAAGCTTGTTAGCTTCCGGCAATTGATAGAAAGATTGAGTAGATGTCTTTTTACCCGAATCATGGATCAGATTGTTGTTTGTGTCCTCGATAATGAATTGATAAGCAGATTGTCTGTCGCCTGCATCAGGATCATTAAAGGACCAAACAAAAATCGGTGTCTGCGTGTCAACGATACCAATATTGGATAAATCACCGCGCGGCTCGACCGCTGTAGCTGTCGGCGCCGCGTTCGTTTTCGTAAACGTAAAGACTCGCGTCGATTTCGCTCCCTTTGCATCGGTCGCTTCAATCGTGATCGTGGACTCCTGATTGAGAGGAATAGCAACCCATTGCTCGTTCGTCAGCGTAATTTTTCGGTTCACGCCTTGCGTGATATTCGTTTCGGTTTTGATGACGGTCCCGTTTAATTTTTCGACAATCGAAACTGCATCGCCTTCCGGGTCAGAGACCTGGTATTGCACGGAAAATGGTGCTGTTTTGTTGCCTTGGTTCTGAGTATCGCCCGAGATCAAAGGGGCAGAATTCAGAACTTCAAGGACGGGGCGGAAGCCAAAATACGTACCGCGATAAGACGACGTAGAGTAGTCCCAGAAGCGCGCCGAATAGTAGCCACGAAAAGCGCGGTCCGAGCTGTTACCCGTGTATGTCTCTTGTGCCCAAGAATACATGTTGTACCAGTTCCAGAACTGGTTGTGAGCGCCATTAAGATTCGCGCTATTATTTGTTAGGTCGGTTGCTGTAGGCTTTGGCAATCCTGAAATGTTCGCTTCATTTACAATCCAACGATCCCATTCATTATTTGAAGGTGATCCGCCGGAATAGGCATCTGTTCCACTTCTATAAGTTGAACCACCTGTCAACGACCGGATTTTATATTGCTGTCCGTCAATCGTAATCTCTTTCCCAAAAATAAGAGACTGAGCGTTTAAATCATCCCAACTAATCGAGCGGATAAGTGCGCGATCAGCTACAAGATACTTTTTGCCACCGTCGTTAATTTCTCGCCAGTGCAGCTTGTCCGCCTCTGACGATTCAGTATTGCGAATCTCTATTGTTTGCCCTGCAGAAAACGCATGAACGTCTCCGCCGCTTACAGGATTCGTCGGACGACTCCTCTTGGTGCCGCCGAGGTAGAGTGTCCCTAATTTAATCAAATCACCTGTTGCCAAATCTCTCATCTCCTTCAATTGTTATATATGGATAAGGCGCATAGATTTTCTTCACAAGATTGTAAGAATCGGAGTGCCTGGCGTGACCTAGCCAACTGTTAACCGATTGAGTAATCTCGGATTGCTGGATAAGCCCTGCCTGCAGCTTACGGTCCATCGCCTTAATTCGCCGTTTCGCTCTGCACTTGGAATCATCACGGACGAGTTTATGAGTCGTCCATATTTTGTAGCCATAAGCATTCACACCTTGGTCTAGTGGGAATATCTGCGATTTCTTAGGGTTGGCAACCATGTTTAATCGGTCCTCTAAAAAATTGCACATTTCCTCTTTCAGAGACTGTGCCGCAAACTTCCCATCTACAAAGGCGATCATGTCATCCATATATCTTGTGTAATATCTAACGCCTAAAAATCTCTTTACGTATTGATCCATTTCATTCAAATAAATATTTGCGAAATCTTGACTTGTCACGTTGCCTAGCGGAATTCCTGTCGCACCTTCAGGGCTACTGTCAATAATGCGATCAAGCAACCATAGTGTTTTCGCGCACTTTATTTTCTTTCGTAGAATCTGCTTTAAAATCTCCCGGTCTATCGAATAGAAAAATTTAGACACGTCTACAGAAACAATCCAAGGATCAAGAAACTCCCTTTCCGCTATCCTCATATCGCGTTGAACCGAATTGACAGCTGCATGAGTTCCGCGTCCATCCAAACAGGCGTATGAGTCCGAAATAAAAACATTTTCATATATACGCTTGATAATGTGGTGCGTTGCGAACTGTACGATTTTGTCACGCACTCTGGGAGCGCTCACCCATCGCTCTTTCGGCTCGTATACTTTAAATCGAATATATTCACCGACGCGATAGTTGCCCCGTTTTAAGTCGTGCCACAAGTCCACTAGATTCTTATCTAATGCCATAGAAAAAAGGATCGCATCCTTCCGGAATTTGCGATCCCCTTTAGTCACTTGTGTAAAGGCATATTCAAGGTTTCTGAATGAAATTATTTGTTCGTATAAGTTGTCATATTGATAAACTTTCGCCATAACGGCTCCTTTCCAGGTCGGCGCTACGACTATTCATGTGTTTACGTTCGATGACGAAGGATTACGGCTCCCTTGAAGTGTTCAAAGCCACGTCGGCACATCCTTGAACATGCTGATCGTAAAGTCTAACAAGGCGGGGCGGAAGCCAATATTCGTATTGCGATTAGACGACGTATTGTTGTTCCAGTTGCGCGCCGAATTGTTGCCACGAATAGCGCGGTTCGAGCCAAACAGCCATAACCCTATGTTTCATTTATTCGATTTCATCCAACCTCCGAGAATCTTTCCGATCTCAGACAACTGCCGCTGGATTTGCAAATTCTTTTTCTGTGTAATGTACTTCTGTTTCTTGGCCACATTGAACAGGACGAGCAGGAGCTTTAAATAAGCGTCCACCTCTTCCTGATACAATCGCCGCTTATGACGAATGTTATTGGCCAACATAATATTTCGGAGCAACGCATAAAAAGCTTGCTTGATTTCTTGCGATAGTGCGAACTTTTCCGCGTTTGGAAAGTTAATCAATATCGGATAGACGTAATCAAGTAAGCCTTCTGTTTTCTTGTAAATAATCAAGTCCGCAGACGGTAAAGACAATTAATAGATGCCTCTTTTCTTTATGGTAAATAAATTCTCTGCAATTCCGAATCATGTACGCCGGCGATCAAGTTGATACCTGCAAGCGTTTCGAAGTTATCGACCAAGATGTTGGATGTCAAGCCGCTTGTTACAGACGCTTTCAGAAGCAGAAATTCAAAACGCAGGTTTTTTTGCGTGCGGTCTGCATCCTCTAGATAAACCACCTGGTCATTCAATCGCTCGTGCGCATAAGCAGTACTGTCTTCCAAGTTGTTCATCCGCTTTGCAGTCACTTTAGTACCGCGTTGCGTCCGGTCGCCTTCCGGATCCAGCATCTTATCTTTCCAAAACGACTTAGCGTGGTGATAGATTTTTCCAATCAAAGTCCCTAGCGTCACATCAGCCATTCGCAATACCTCCTTCTACTTCCGTTTCATCCAAGATGACAAACAACTTGATGGCTATACTCCATCCGTCGTCATCCTTTTCGATGACACCACCCACCGTCTCGCCAAGCAAACCACCGTTAACATCGTACAGTTCCAACCTCTCGATATTTCCGATTGGCTCATCTTCCACATCAAAATAATGCTTAAAAAAACCATCTCTGATCACAGTCGATGCAATCGGATAACGGTATTCTGCCCCGGCGATAGTGATCATTGCGTAATTCGCAATACTCGCAAACAGATGCCTACCGGTGTCGATATAAAATTCATTCGGCACAAACCGAATTGTTTCGCGCTCGTCCAAAATCAATCCTCTCCTTCCAGTTCGTATTCGCCGCATTCGGGATACACAACAGCAAATTCATATGCCACAGGTTCAACTGCTGCTTGATCCTCAAACAGCGTCACGGTCTTATCTAGCAATTCCGCTTCTCCTGTTTCCGGGTAGTCCGTCATATAATTGTACGTATCGTCTGACAAATCTGCGGTTCCTGCATCCGCTTGACTGATGCCGCGCTCCGCTTCTGGATACTCAATTTCGAATCTGTATGAATCATCTTGTATGTCGATAGGCGGGCTATCTATTTGCGAAAAATCTTTTTCGGGTGTGAATTCTCCGGTTTCCGGATAGTAAATAGGGAAATGGTAGGTGTCATCACGAATAACAACAGCCCCGGCAGAGACGACTTGCTCATAGATCGCCAGCAGATGAGCGGGCTTCGTTTCTTCAACTGCATCCCGCAAACCGTCAACTATTCGATTTCCGGCAGGTATGATGACGATGAATGCATACTCGCCTTCAACGTCCTCCACTTCTGCATTTTGATGTTCAATAAAAGCATTCACAATCATCTCCATTCGTTTTCGAGTGATCGTGAAATACTTATTCAACTCAAAAAGAACCTTCTGCACTCTCTGCGAGTCCGGAAGATTCTTATTGGTTTTAATACCAAGCATCTGCTCCCAGTACCCAAGTGTCCAAGTAGCGTTTTGCGGATACATTTCAGTTTTCAAACCTTCAATAACCACCGCTACTTTGTCCATAACCTTTCCATTCGCTTCGAAAACAGCTAGTGCCAGATCATCGTTGTTATAAATAGGGGTAACAGAACGCAACATCTCTCTACCGGTTTCTGTCGTGATTTGCACCGTCATACGGTCATCACCTCACCCACTGAAGCACGTTCACCTTCCGCCAATGTGATGTTAGTCATAGCGTCATTCAACGTCAATCCGCTATGATCTGCCACGCCGTCTGTATCTGTAATAACACCGAATACATCTGTGTATTTCACAATGTTCTTGTCGGCTAAGTAGCTATCGATATTCCTTTTAATATTTTGCAATACATCAGCCAATAGGTAATCTTTTTCCAAGTCTAGCGAAAGCTTTATAGAGATTCTGATGAGCGTTAACGTATCTACAGTAACTACAGCGCCAATAGGGGCCGTACCCTCTCCCATTCCATCAATCGGATCAATATGCTCTTTCACAGCGGCGATCAATTCAGCGGAGGCGAGCTGCCGGTCGCTGTCTGTAATCAATACCTTGACCGTTTTCGGACCATCCCATAAAGGCAATACAATGACGTCACCAACGCCAGGCACTTCTTTCGCCCATCGCTCATAGTCTCGTTTTGCGCCGCTCAATGGTTTATTTCGATGACGGTCTAATATCCTCTCTCGATAGGAATCGTCATCTTCTCGTTCAGCCCCTCCTAAAGTAGGAGCCGCATTAGTTATAGTGGTCAACCCTTTAATAGGCTCTACTATACCGATAATTGTATTTGCTGGGACCGCACCGATGAGACCCGGATTGACAGCGCTGATCCTTAAAGTTAAGTTGCCGACCTCTCCGATCACTCCGCCTTCGACCACATTAAACATCACAGCCGCCTCGTTATCATCTCCAATCGTGGTGACTATAGATCCAGCGGGGATACGGGTGCCGGGTTCTCCCGAAAACGTTACTTCGCCTACAGCCGAGATAGCCGGTCGGCGGTATACTCCAATCGGGTCACCATGCCAATCCAAGAAATAATCAACTGCAAATTGCGGGAATTTCATCATCAACGCAAGGGTTAGTTCATAGCTGACTAGTCTGTCTTTAACCCTTGCGGTCGGCCGGGTATGATCCCAATATAAAACCCCTTCCGCTGTATCAAGATTCGGAGGGGCCATTTCAACCATATTTTTATGTGTTTCATCTTCAGTTTCTTGCAAAAAATCAGGCAGCACGAATTCTTCCACTCAATTCACCGCCTCTCTGTATTTCAACGTTATCAATGCCATATACACTTTCTAACTTAAAATTAATCCAACACGAGTCACCTGACCACTCGAAAGAAAATGTCGTTACGGAAATAGTGCGTTCATCCACCATTAAAGCCTCTTTTATCGTCCGTTTGATTTCGCTTTCGGCGATGGGTCGCGGGTAGTCTGCTTCCATAATTGCTTGAAACTCAACCCCGAAGTCTGAACTATAAGCTGCGTATTGATAACGCTCGGTTAAACAGCACTTAACAGCCCAAAAACGATAGGCGTCTATTGGGTCGCCCTTAACCGCCTTACCTGTTCCAGTGACGACCAACCGCTCATTGTCATAGTCGTATTTATAAGCATAGACATCTTGCAATGTTTCAACTTCTTCATCTGCCATTAAATCAGGAGCGTCAAATGAAGGGTACAGCTGAGTGCTCATTCTACCTCCCCCGTAACTATAAAGGTGTGTCCATCTTCAATCGGAACAGCCAACACACGGTTCCCTGGCGCCACAGAAACACCTTTTATTTTATGATAGTCTTCCGCCGGTATCGGTTTTCCGAATCCGTCAATCATTAAATCGAGGTTTCCTTGTACCGTAGCGACAGCCGGAAGAGATAAAGCTTCGCCAACAACTTTTTCAGATTGCCCCGTTAAAATCATTGCCATATCGTTTACTATGCTTTTATCAATCAAAGCCCTCACTCCTTTAACTGCAGCATCATCTTTTTGCTATGCATATCACGAGACACGCTTTTGACAATGCACATAGTATTAATGGTTCCCGAGTTAACTCTCACTTTGTCGCCTTTTCGGATCCATGGAATATCCGGATGAATTAACGGTCTGTTAATTTCTGGATTACCGTCTTCTTTTAAAATTTCAGCAGCCGCTTCATTAGCCGCTTTCATATTATCGAAATCGGATTTGTAGAGGATTTCTTGCGTTGTGCCGAATTCGGTTTTCCCGGTTTTAACAGCCTCAACTTTCGGACGGGCATCCCCTTTGGAATTCCCGTAAATCTTCACTTTAGTGATCAACTTTTCAATTGATCGTTCGTCTGAGCTACTTTCGGTTGTCCAGTCATCCAGCTCATAGATTACGGAGTTGTTTCCTTCTTTCAAACAACTTAACTTCCCTTTTGTCGAGCGTATAATATACTTCCCGCTGCCTTTGCGCTCAGATTCTTTCAGTCTCTCCATCATGGTATTAGCGATCGAGTTTTTATAAAGTTTTTTCGTCAAAGGCTTATTAGGACCGTCAACGATGCCGATCGGAATACCTTGCTCAGAAGCGATTTCTTTGATAGACGCTGCAGCCGTTTTTCCATCCTTGAAATAATAATGTTCCTTCGAAATGGTAATGTTAAAGTTCGGATCGTAAGCAACCACGTGCACTGTGTGGTTTTCAGAATTGGTCTTCCACACCTTGACGGATCCTCGGAAGATTTCCCTCCATCCGTTTCCGTCTGTCGCTTCCAGTACGAGACGCTTATCCAAAAAGACATGCTGGTGCATCCAGCCGTCTTCTCGTTTAACGTTTTTCAACGATAGGGTGACCTTAGCTGATATCTGATCTTCCATTTCCTCATGCGTCCAAGCGTCGATTAAATCCGTGATGTTAATTTTCCCGCCCGACGGTGGCAGCAGGATGACTTGATAATCGACTTTCGCCAAATCAATCATTTCAACCACCCCGCTGGAATAACGACTTTTTCGCCAGGGTATATCTTGTTTGGATTGCCGCTTTTGAGGTTTTTCTTATTGGCCGCCCACAATTCAGTCCAACTTGCACCTTTTTTGTTATATTTCTTCGCGATAGCCCATAACGTATCACCTTTTTTCACGATATGAGTTTTAGGCTTTGGTTTGGGTTTCCGTACTTCTTTTTTCCCTGATGATTCCGGCTTTACTTCTTTAACGGCAAAAGGACGTTGTTCTGTCAACGTCAATGTGTACATGACATTTCCGTATCCGCCAGAATAGTCCGGTTCGAAATTCCGCAAAAACACCGGTTCGTTCCAGTCGGTTTCCGTCACAATAAAACGTAGTTCTTTTCCGCCCGGCCGCTTGGAATCTTCCCACTCCCGGAACTGAGCAACCACCTCATCCGGCGTCAGTTCGGAGTCTCTGTCATCGATCGGCGTATCCTCGCCTGGCAGCATGCCTTCCAGCGTGAACTGATTGGACAGACGGCCGCGCGGCAATTCAATTTCACCCAAAACGGTCGGTTCAAAAGTTAGTACCTTCGTTCCGGTGATCACCGTCATAAGTTTCGGAGGGATCGGAAGTATAAGCGCTTTTTTTGTTGCTAAATCAAGTAAAGTAAATTGCACAGTGATTCCCTCCTTTCTTATGGTCGGTTATTCAGTGCTTCTTTTAAATTGTCCACAAATTCCCTCATGTAACGTACAACGATACCGCGGATTTGACTTTCGTCGCCCATGCCGCCATTGTTGATTTCTAATTTAAGAGGAGCAGAAACATGCACTGAGCTTGGACTTCCTGATTTGATAGTGCCGCCCATCGTTCCAGCAAGCGCTAGGTTTGGAGATGACTCACCGTAACCCGGTACAATCGGTTCTGCGCCGACCAAGCCGCCGTCCGCGTAAGGTCTTACCCCTAACATAGAAGCTGTTCGATTAAATAGATCCATCGCTCTTCCGCGCCTGCCGCTGGATAGAGGAATAATCATTTCAGGACCCGCTTCACCTACCAAGCCTAAGTGCGGCCGATTAATGAATCCGCCGTTTGCATAAGCTTGCGGTCCGCCTCTTCGTTTCCCAACCGATGGAGCGGAAGCCCCTGAACCACTCACTGACGGAGCGGGCACGCTATTAATACGTGCTGCCAGGCTGTTCAGTGCTCCTTTTACAACCGCCGCACCTGCCTGTACACCGTTAATGGATGCCACCCAACCAGACGCCATGCCTAGCACCATAGCTAAGGCAGATGTATTTTGATGTAGCATCGGACCGGATGCTGCCAACGGGAAGTATGCACCGACAACAATGCCGGATGACTCACCTAACACCAAGCTCAAAGCCCCTGTGTTTTGATTCAACGCTGCGCCGGATGAGGATAGCGGCAGGAACGAATTCGCTACTGTAACTGTCGATTCGGCCAGGGTTATCGCCATAGCATCTACGTTATGAGATAGGTTGCCACCCGAAGTGGATAACGGATAAAATGCACCAGCAATCCAACCAGATGATTCGCCTATTACCATGGTTAAGGCATCAACATTGTGGGATAGTCCAGCTGTTGAGCCTTGCAGTGGATAAAACGCTCCTGCTACCCATCCTGCCGCTTCCCCGAACGTCATGGTCAACGCGTCCACGTTATGCGAGGCTGATTGCGCCTTAGATGCCATGTCAGATAAAGCAGTAGTCAATGTTTGGGCATGTTGATTCATAGCTGTGAAATCAGGGATCTGAGCGGGCGACCCGCCGCTTGCTGCCGGCGCACCCCCGGGTTGTTCCGCTGCGGAAGCTTGATTCGGCGCGAAGTGATTCATTACTCCGTTAATTGCTTTTTCTCCAAAAATGGAGCCTAGAATCCCCCCTCCGAACGCTCCTATTGTCGTCCCGACTACAGGTACTACAGAACCGACCGCACCACCTATCATCGCTCCGGTGATGCCGCCCCCAGCAGCTCCAATCGCTCCGGGTAATTCATCTTTTGACGAGCCGGCCAAGGACATCGCGGCAATGAGCGAACCGATTACTGGTATTCGTTTTCCGATGTTCCCTAATTTCTCAAGACCCTTCCAATTTGAAGGTTTCAATTTATCCCAAAACTTAGTTGTTTGTTTTGGAGGAGTTTTAGAACTTGGTTTCTTATCTGGTTTAGATGATGGTTTAGGTCCCGACGGTTTCGGCTCAGACTTTACTGTTGATGCCGGCTTGGATGGTTGGGACGAGATTGGTTTGCCGTTGTGGTCTAAAATGACAGGACCGGGCGGTTTCTTATTGGATGATTTTGTATCCTGCTGTTTACCGTCGCTAGGCTTTTTGCCCTCTGTTACAACAGTTGTTCCGCCGCCTTTGCCACTTTTACCTCCAGGCATTTTATCTTTTGCCCATTTTGTAAGATCAAATGGCATTTTGAGCACTTTAAGCAAAGGACTTAAAACCATAGCTCCTATTGCGCCGGCACCTAATGTTGCCGCCCCTGCCCCACCGAAAGACTTCATTGATGGCTCCTCGAAAGCGTTACCCCAAATATCCCCTAGAGTATCTAAGCCCTTCAAAATACCAGACTTAATCCCTTCAAATATCGATTCGCCAATCGACAAGCCGATCTCAGAGGCCCACGGCTTGCCTGTGCCTTCCCACCATCCGTCGAGAGCTTTCTTGCCTTTGCCATTCCACCATTGATTGACGTCCCCCATAATAAAGTCGACTTTCCCCTTGAAGGATAAATCCATAAATTCTTTATTATTCAGGTATCGTGACTGTACATAATTGAAGCCTTTTTCTAAATTAGAAAAAACAAACTCTGACGCTTGCTTGCCATGCTTTTTCACGGTGCCCTTCCAGCTACTCCACTTATCTTGATTGTCCGCCAACCATTGATTAATCGAATCCAGACGCGGTTTCATCGGCTTCAGTATTCCCTCTCCAAGTGAACGTAGAAGGGAAGATCTATAACCTTTTAACGTATTAAGCACGCCCAATGCGGTTTTTGAAAGCTTTTCCGCACCACCGTCGAACTTTTGAGTTAACTGATCCACAACGCCGGCAAAACCTATTTTGTCGAACTCTTTTTTGGTGAACGTCATATTAAAAGCTTTTAGCCGTTCCATTTCGCCCATTTGGGCATCAGCTAAACTTTCCATAGCGTCCGATACAGACGTACCAGGAGTTAATGCAGCCATGTCAGCAGATAACTTCAATAAGCCTTGTGCCTGCTTCACGTCGCCGCCGGTCACGCCGATACCACGGGTGAGAGCTGGGAACAAATCCACCGAGCTGAAAGGCGTTGTATCCGCAAACTGCCCCATCCACTTGACCAAGTTCTTGGCTTTCTTTTGATTACCATCCAACCAGTGTGTCATGGAGACCTCGTATTGCTCAAAACTCATGGCAGCCCCCACAGTGGCATCTTTCAACTTACCTGCACCAATCACTCCTAAGGTGACTGTGACAAGTGCGGGGATGCTTGTGAGTGCTCTGCGAACCCCGCCGATTGTGCGAGACGCCATATCAAAAGCTCTAAGTGTGAAGCGATAGCTACGATTCGCGACGCGGTGAATGTAAGATGATACACGATTCGCGACGCGAGAAGCTTTATCCACCGCATTGATTGTCATCGACCATCGCCCATTTGTGAGGTCGTTAAGACGCTTATTTACTCGCGACGCTGTACGTTCCATTCTTTTTTCAAACTGTGTTGTGTGACGTTCCGCTTGCCTTAGGGTACTACTGTAATTGTCTTTCGCTTCAATCGGAATTTCGACGCGATAAATCTCTTTCGCCATTCAATCACCTCCGATTCGCAACACGAGCTGCCTCTTTCTTTTCTTCATATTCTTGCTCCAGTTGATATTGCATAGAGGAAAAGGCGAAATCCTGTATATTCAATGGCTTTTCGCCAATCTCATCAGGGAGCTTTCCGGTACGCTGAAAAATCTCATGCAGAAGGGTTAGTCTTCCTCCTGCTCCGATGAGTTTTTTATTAAGTCACTGCTTTCTGTACCATAACCGGAGATTTCGTCAATCTTGTCGATAACCGCCGACTTCTCGCCTGCCTTCAGAACCTTGTCGATCAAGTCTGGACCATTTAAAACGTTCAGGGCTTTCCAAGCTTCTTTGTTATTCCAGATCTTTTTGCGATCCTCTTCAACTGTCGCATGATAGATAAGGAGACTACGGAATTTCGTGACGTTGGTTTCTTCAGCAACTTTCACGCCACCTAGATTCTTCGCGTTTTTAAACTTAGTCGCCATATCTTGCAGGTCGTTGTATCGTTTTTCTGACAATCCGCGAATATTAAACGAGATGTATTTCTGGCCGTTTCGGACAATTTCGATTTCAGTTACATCTTCCTGGATATCTTCATACATACTTAAAAGACCGCGGAGGACATCGCCCTCCACCGCCAATAGTTCATCTTGATTCTTTTTTTCTTCTGTCATTTATAAACCCCTCCGATTACTCTTGATCCGTGCGTAATACGCCGGTAAAGCTTAGATTTGCGCCTCGTGAGCGTTTTTTTAGTCCTGTCAATGCTTTTTGCAACAAAATTGCATCTCTGATAATAGTCTCCGTAAAAGTCAATGTAACTGTGTAGGAGTCCGGAATTGCCCAGACAATCTTGTCTCCCGCTGGGTTATAGTCGATGTTAGTAAAACCTACAGCCATTTGCCATGTGTTGACTTCAGCAAGGAAGTTACCATCCTCATCATATAATTCACCGTCTTTACCGGTCGAAATGTTCCGCGGATCAAACTCACCTGCATCAATTGCCTCTTGTACTTCCGGTGGCAAGTTCGCCCGAAACGTCCATTCTCGGTTTAACACGTCACCAGGAGCGACGTTTGCAAGTACAACGTCGCCGTCTGGTACGCATGCTCTAAATACATAACGTCCATCCATTCTCTATTACCTCCCTCTTAATATTGGAATCCGAATGCAAGATAAGCTTTTTCAAGCCCGTCCAGGTCGACCAGATCATCAAATTTAAACCATGCGGAATCGCCCTCTGGCGCCGTATCCGGATCCACAATCATTTCGCCGGATTCTAAGCCACCTTCACGAATCATTTGTCCGATTTCACCATTGGCGAGCGTGCAAACAAATTGACGATCATCATGATTATTGTCGATGTTATTTGACATGGCTTTGTCTATTTTTACGGTAATGCGATCAATCAACTCGTAACGAGTACGGACACGGCGGAGCTTCTTCCAACCTTCATCCTCATCCTCGCCAAGTGACACGAGCGTATTAATGCCATAGTCGATCTTTGGAATACCATCTGAATTTAGAGCAAAAACAAGCATGCCGTTTGTAGCCGCCTCGTTGTATTCGTTCGCTGTCATTTCGCCTTCGATTCCTATACCGCCCGTAATGGTATTGCCGGTTAAACTGGACTTGTACGAACCAGAAATAAACATACCAAGCACACGAGCCGCTGCTGTTGCGCCGGATAATACGCCTGTGGTTGTTTGTACGCCATTACCTACATAAGCGACCGCGAAGTCGTTAAATGCTTTTGCATGTGATTTCCGTGTCTCAAAGTCAACCGAAGGTTTTTCACCAACAAACATTGTCATTCGATACCCTTCGCGAATCTTGCGACGGACAAAAGCGTGCAAAGCGGCATGGATGATCGGATCTTCCGAATCCACTGTGATCGAGTCGAAAAACTTCGTTTCTGTGTGTTTGTAAGCATCCGTGTAGTCTTCTGCCACCGTTTCAGGGTCTGTTCCGCCTGTCAGTGACTGATTAACTACAGCCGCCACTACGCCTGTCCCTGTTGCAGTTGCCGTGACATATTTACTTTGAGCAAGTACCGATGCAACCAAAGCGACAGCTTCATCTTCTCCCGCTTCGAATGTAATGGATTCGACTTGTCGGTTGCCTTCGAAGACCAACAACTCTTTTTGCGATGGATCAAGCGCCTCACGTACTGTTACCGAAAACTCTCTTGATGTCGGGTACAACGTCCGCAATTCTACCGATTTATCTTCACCTGCCATCAACGTCAATGAAGACGGAGAACCACCTGTGCCAATCCGAACGGTCTGCACAAAATAAGCGCCGCCCTCGAAGATTTCTCTTACCAGGTCAGCGCCTCTGCCAGTTCCAACTTTCTCTTTTACTTCATCGCCACTCTCAACAGTGAAGACTTTTCCGACGGGTCCCCAATTGGACTTGATGACCGCCGCGCCCACTCCTAAAGGGCGAGAGTAACGAGCGTAACCGCCGGCATTGTACCAACGTACATAAACGCCAGGACGCGCTTTTTGCTCACCCAGCTTAAACATTGCTCCAATCATCTAATTCACACCTTTCTATTTTTAAATGCCGTGATTGCTTCTGTAACTTGACTGCGGGACAGTTTATCCCCTCCGACCATCGCCAGTGCTCCGGCTAATACCTCCGGCATGACACCGAAGGCGGATGGTGTAGCTTTTATCTCTTCTCGTGTATAAAGCGTTTCAACTGTTAACGGCTTAACCGCTTCCGGCTTAACGTTTTTCGTTTTTTCCTTTTCAGTCGACATGTACTTCTCCCCCTCTCTCCGAATCAAAATAAACGTGTTTCAAGAACGGATGTACTTCCGCTTCTCGCAACACGCCGAATTGCACTTCTATTTTTATTTGCCCTTGTCGGAATGGATCGTAGCCGTCATCTGCAGATACAGATAAAAAACGCATCTTTGATTTGTCCGTCATGCGAGTGTTTTGATCAATTGCAAGTTTTCTTGTCACTCTGTCAACAAATTGACGCCTAACAGAGACGTCTGGCGCAATCACATGGCCGTTCAGCTGCATTGTTATCCAAGCGCCCCAGTTCATCGGTTCAACTTTCTTTGTCGCTTCCACACGCCAATATAGCGCGGGTTGCGAATCTGAAGGTGACCAGAGTGTTGGGTCTAGCTGCAATGTTGGGAATCGCTTTGTTGACCATACTTGCAAAGCGGATACCGGATCTGGTTCAACCGGCGTATGCATAAGCCAAGCAAGAGAATATACCTGGAAGCGCAGGCCTCGTGTTAATGCGTCCCACTCTTCATCCACAATATCTTCTGAGGCCGTTCCAACGTATTCAACGTAATGGGGCACGCCGCCTACATCAAATCGTTTTTGGTGTAGCGCCACAATCACTTCTTTGGAAACTGCGTCCACTTGTTTAAACGTTGTTCGCTTAACATACGGCCATACTTCATATAGCGAAGTAAAAGCGGCATATGGTTCACTTGTTTCTTGGGGTCCTTCGCGCAGAATCAAAGAAGGTTTTGGCATCTTAGGACCTGCAGCAGACGGCTCCCAAACTTCACCTTTTACGAGCGGCACAGAGGCAACTAATATGTTCCTGATTTCTTCACGCATCATGTCGACCCCCAATACCTGTAGACTTGCTCTTCGATCATAGGCAAGCTTTCTTTTGCTGTCGGTTCAATGATTGGTTGTTTCGGCATTCCTTTGACTTCTTTAGCAAAGATTTGACTGCCGCCCACCGTAAACCGCAACGCTTTAGAACGAACCGGAACAATCGGAGTGCCGCGTGGACCATAAATGCCCGTACCTTCTTCAAGATAAGTTCCGACCATTGAGCCGTGCGCCAAATAAATGATTGCTCCATTTGCGGTCGGGTCAGCACCTCCATGAATGGCTCTCCTGGTGTTACCGGTCCGATCCCTCCAAGGGGCTTTCATTTTCGCTGTTCGTTCCATCCCTTTGCCGATGTTTCGACCTAGCAGATACATGCCGGCTTCTTTTCTATCTAAGTATTCATCTGCGTGAAAATTCGCCATGTCATGTCACCCTTTCCAGTTCGCCTTGATAGCCTACAATTTCACCGGCAATGGTTTGCGGATAGATAGCCTTAACTTGGAACTTCATGCCCATCGCTTCGAATTCATCTGTTACAAGCGTCCCGGCTTGGATGTCCGCTTGATAGTCTGCGAGCAAACCGAAATGACGATCTACTTGTTTTTGACCGGCAAGCGTCGTGATTTCCTGCGGCGATCCACCAGAAGAAAAAATCCGCACAACAAAAGGGCCGGTAACGGATTCAACTTCATCCATATACCCGCCCATATTCACTTTCTCACGGCGATTTATCATGATTTCAATTGGATTCTGTCCGATGTTCCATTGCGTGTTTTTCCTGCGCAAATCGATCAAACTTTTCATCATGTTATATCACGTCCGGAGCCTTAAACCTTAGCACCATACTACTTGCGTCGGCATTTAAGGTTTGTGCATCAAGCACATCGTATTGGCGAGCCATGGACAGAGCTGCATTGATTGCAGTCGATAGATTTGTGAACTTATACTTTTCATCTCCAGTGGAGTATTCATCCATCGTCCCCAACTCGCGTTGGATCATCCCAGCCTTTATAGTCCATCCAACAGATACCGCCTTGTTGAACGTCGGGTAATCTATCAATAGTTCAACAAGGTCTTCGTCTGTAAATCGATCTGCATCAGGTTCATTCAAGTGTCGTCTCATCTTCCTGATAGTATCGACTTCAATGATCATTCAGATCACCCCTCACTGCCCGGGAAATGTAATTTCCTGAACGTTTTCATCAACCGCAGCGAAAACTCCGCGCCAGAAATCGCCAACAATTTGCGCTTCAACAAGACGAGAAAGATCACCGATAGTTGACTGCACTTGCAAACCCTGCTTCACAAGTTCCTTGAATCCGCGTTTCGGGCGAACTAGGAACGCTTTACCTTCAGGTACTCCTGGATAAGCATAGGATTTACGAGCAACGTCCGTTTCCCAGCCATCGTAGTAAATGATGTCCGTGATACCGCTTGTCGCCCCATAAGGGGTTGCCGCATACGTCATGCTGCCAAGCGCTTCTTGGATGTCTTCTTTATCCGCAGAGTTAGCAAGGAGGACTGTTCCTGGACGCTTGGCTGTGCGCGTGTCTTTTAAAGCCTTGCGTAATGTCGCACGCAAAGAAAGCGCGTAGTGTGCCCCAGTTTTATTTTCAAGAACCTTGCCTGTTTCACTTACAAATTGAGCTGCGGTTTTGTTTCCTGCTTTGTATGAGTGTCCAATGATTGGACCGAGATGTAAGTGGTTGAGTAAAGCGTTATGAGCTTCACCAAAAGCTCTGTTCATGATCTCGAAGTTGAACATCTGATTAAAGATTTCCATTTCCTTCGTATATTCAAAACCGGCTGCATAACCCTTCAAGCGAGCAATTGGTCCGCTTTCCGCTTGAAGCGAACCGAATTTGACCTCTTCACCTTCCAAGTGTTCGAAGAAAATAACTGTTCCAGATTGAGCCCACTTTGCTTCAAATTCTTTTGGAAAGTTCGGGTCCGTCAACAATTCATAGATTGGATTGTAAAGCACCGGAACTTCTTCACGGCCCAGCTCCACATCGAGCACAACTTTTTGTACAAGTTCTTTCCGTGAAGTTTCAGATGTCATCATTTCGCCGATCGGCTTGTCAATATCAATGACTTCCATCTCACCGTTGACAATCTTTTTCGGCACAACTTCCTGTTTTCCGTTAAACAAAAAAGGAACCTCAGTTTCAATGGTCCCCTTGCGACGTTTCTCTTTAAGCTCTTCAATTGAGTGTGTTCTCATTTTCTAATTCCTCCCCCTTAAACCTGTGGTCCTAGAATGAACCAGATGACGTTATTTTGATCTTTGCCTTGTGTAACACGGCCGACTAGGCGGTTTGCGCCTTCGACCCCGGCCTCCGGAGTAAATTTTCCTGCAGTGAAATATATTGGATCGCCAACCTTGAACGCTTTTGTCGTCTGGATCTGATTTGTTTCGTATTCCGCTTGCTCGATATTCAAGATGACTTCCGACGTCTCGCCCGCCTCCGTTACAACCGATTGCATTGCAGGACCGAAAAATCCATCAATTTCATAAAACTGTTGATCTTCAATCGCTGTGTTTTCCGGTACGGTCACTCGAACGCTTTTACCATCGGAAACCTTAGCGCGATAGGATTGGTAGGTAGTTGTTGGAATTGCTCTTGCTTCTGGCATATATGTTCTTCCTCCTTATTAAAGCGAAACACGCTTTGTTTTGATTTTTTGTGTCTGGCTATTACTTCCGTCTGTGGCGGCGCGGTAAGGCTTTTCTTTGTGGTAATCACTAATGATAGATTTCACGCTTTCATCGGCAAGGAAGGCGTCCATTTCCCCGGCAATCTTATCGTTCGCCATATCAGGAGTGATCCTTGCGGCATGATAGGACCACAGTTTTCCGATGACGGTCTTTTCGTCTTTAATGTCCTTTTTAATTGAATCGGACTCAATTTTCTTGTCCATCATTTCACCGATCGTCTTTTCAAATCCTGCCGCTTCTTGTGCCTTGATTGCATCTTGGGCTTTCTTGGCGAAGTCGATCATACTCATTTCGCCCGACAGTCCAACGGCTTCTTTCGCCTTTTTAAGTTCCTCTGCTGATTCCACTACATTTTTAACCCACTTCGAGTCGATGTCCGCCGCAACTTCATCTGGCTTCCATCCCATTTCACCCGCAATCATCGGAACTGTAATCTGTTTGTTTCCTAGCATTGTTTTCAATGCTGCCAATACTTCTTCTGGATTCATTGTTTTGCCTCCCTCATTTCCATTCATTTCACCTGTCGGACCTTCGCCTTCCAGGTCCCACATTTCGCCGCTCATAGCGACGATGCGAGTATTCATCCCTGCTCTATCTAACGGCGTCCAATCAATGGACATTGGCTCGTAACCGACAACATTCGTCTCACGTCCAGATCGTTGCAGTTTAGGTCGCCCAAAGATAGACACCTGCTTGATACGACCGGACCGAATCCACCGTTTTAAGTCCGTGGCAGATGAGTCAACAACGCCACGAAAGTACGCAATCTCTCCGACCATCTTAGCGCCTACCCAATGGGTCACTGGAGGCAAGAACTGATTGCTGACGTCTTCAGGTTTTTGATGACCTAGAAAACCATTGAGCGTGCTACTGTTTACCGCTGTAACGATATCTTGCAAGGACTGACCTTTGTAGTTCCAACCCCGTTTAGATTTACTGGCAGGGATCTCTACCACCACCTCTAATGGATCTGAATCCCCTTTTTTCAGTTCGTCAATGTTAACGGACGGAGCAGTTGGAATGTCATCGATTCTCATTTCACCGGCGAGGTTGCCGAACAGTTGAAAGATTTTCTTTTGACTTTGCGACATTTCGCCGCAGATGATTGGTTGAGTCAATTTTTCTCACCTCCTTTAAACGATACCTTTCCCTTAAAGTAGCGTTTAAGTCTAGCGATCAGTATGAAACGTTCCTGTTTATAGAGATACTGAATGTTCACTGGTCTCATTCGTTCAACTGCATCTATAAATCTAATTCTGTTTCTCTCTTTTCCGACAACGTTGAGAAGCACTGTCCTTGAAAGCGAATGTTCTTCGAAATCAACTCGGACCGCATTATTAAAAGCCAGTACGTGAATATCACTTTTCGTCACTACGTCCACCTCCTATAACTCTCCTGTTTTATAAACCGTCTGATACCAATGTTCAATATCCTGGTGCGCCAACGGGTTAGCATTCCACTCAATCAATCGATTAACTAGATCGTCAATCTCTTCAGTCACTTCTGACAGATTACACAAACAATTTGGATGGGCAGGGTATTCGGGCAGATCCTCCACTTTGTAAACACCTTCACCCATACCACTGTCATGTCCAGCTATGTCTTTACACTTATCACAAGCGACACCAGCGTTAGACAAACTCCACCGAATGCCCTTGTTCGCTGGATTGAGTTCGGCGCCTTGTATCGATGCCTCGCCAAACGCCGCAGCCATTTCAGTGCGAGCGAGCCGCAACGATTCGTAGCTTAGATTCATAGGAATATTACCTTCTAGCCGCTCCACCATATTTGGATATTCAGCGACCAACGAATTGGCGCCATTGCGTACATACTGTTCAAGCATTTCAGCGACCTTGTAAGGATGTTCGCCCGCCGCAATAGCTTCATGAACGATAGAGCCGATGGCGTTGCTAGTCTTTCGGCTGTTACCCCAGATGCGATCGGACAGATTCAAGCCTTTTATTGTCCGCGTCTGCATGGCTTCAACTGCTTGAGTGTGTTGTCTAAAATACGTACGTTCAATCGGCTTCCAATCCATTTTGGCTTTTTTTAGTATTTTCAACGTAATCTGTTTAGATTGATGCATACCGGCTTCGACGCTTAATTGCAAACCTTCCATGAGCAGAGCATTCAAACTTTCTTCAAGCGCTTCCGTATTCTGTTGCAGGAGCACATCGAGCACTTCACTCAGCTGATATGAATGCCCCTCTACTTCCAAACGCCTAATTTCGGCAGCAAGATCGTCGGCGTTTTTAATAAAGATGCGTTGTATCTCTTTGTCTTGATGTAATAACAACTCAATTAATTGTTTACGAGCTTGCAAGGAGTAAGTGCTGTTTCCTGTCAGTTCGTATGTTCTACGTTTCGCCATCTGCACCACGTCCGCTCAATTGCTTTTTAATCGTAGTTAGTTGCCCTTCTAGATCATCGCTATCCGGCATACGCAAACGATTGATCCGCGTTGCATTGATGCGGTCCTTTTCGTTTTCGCCATTCTCTTCTACGTAATTGTTCATCGTGTCAACAAGTTTAGCCAGATAGTTAACAGCCGCCTCTTCGCTGATAATGTTATTGCCCAACGCCGCGACTAGGGCATTGACTACATTTAATATTTCTTTACTGATTTCCTCACCAGTTCGAGCTTCAATATTGACCCATTTCAACTCAGTGCTATACGTTTCAAATGACATATTTTCCGATTGAGCCGTCATTGCTAAGACGATACGCGCCATCCGCTGCCAACTTTCAGCAAAGTGTTCACGCTTACGTTCAATCGACCTGATAAGTATAGGCATCTGTTCTTTGACCGAGGATAAACTGGAAGGCGTATGCACACCGAATACAAATTCAGGAGTTTCAGAGGCGTCAACAATGCAATAGAATAGCAATTTCAATAAAACTTGCGCATCTCCTGTTGCTGATTTCACCTCAATGAAACTTGCGTCATCCTCGCCTTCCATTAATAACAGTTCTTGACCATCCAAATCCAACGTACCGCCATTCTTTGCGAATTCAGCAGCATCCTTAACACCAAAGTTATTCTTCAAGAAGTTCGAAAGGCTTTTGATTTTAAGTTTTAACCGTGGGGTGCTATGCATTTTAGAACCCTTGATCGCGTGCAATAAGATATCGTGATAGGCTTTCAAATACGGTTCGACCGCCTCAAGCTCCGATTGACCGTATACGCCTTCGTCGCCTTCATTTTTGAAGTGAATGATCGGAATGAAATCCCAAGGAGTCGGATGAACGCCCACCTCAATCCCTTCGGGAATGTCATCCTTCACTTCGACGACCCTTTCTCCTCGTCGTATCCGCTGGGTGACGGTGCCTTTCTTTTTCTCACCCTTTTCATCAAGCCACTGATGAAAGGACACTAATACATATTCGAGTACAGAACCTGTCAACGGATCGCGTTTTATTTCGGTCACCTGTCCAGGCGGGATGATGCTATAAACCAATCGTGTAGGTTGTTCAGGATAAAGCGAGGCGTCTTCTTGGTCTTCTAACGTTATCCAAACGTAACAATCCCCATCGCGAAGGGTATCTCGTTTAGTACGTTGCATGTTGGATGAGTTTGCTTCGAAAAATGAATCCAACACCAGTTGCGCCTCTGGATCTTGGGATTTAAACGCCGGAATCCCCATAAAGCTGACTTTATTGTTTATGATTGGTTTTGCAAATCCGGCGCCTAGCTTGTAACTATCATTTGTGTTGTAATACAACTGTTTAGTCATTTCGTAATCTACTTTACTGCTATCTAATGAGTAGCCGCCTATCGACCCGGCAGTCACGCCAAGTAACCCGCCTCTCAGTTTCGATATTTCCCCGGCCACCTTACCCCACCAACTAGCCATGTACTTTCACCCCCCTCATTAGCGAAGCGAGATCTTCATCAAATGCTTGATGTCCCGTGTTAGCGAATGCCAATACCAAAGCATCTGCCCTGTCCGGCGATCTCAAGCCTCGCTTTTTCATATCATCTTTTGACTCAAGTCGAATTTTTCCTTTTGAGGTAATGAAGTATTTCCTAGTCGATAATTGACCAACAAGGTCTTCATCATCCGGAATTTGAATCTCATCGTCATGGAGAAGATCCCGAATGGTCGCCCAGGATTCCGACCCCCAGCTGTCGTAACGCTCTGGATTCAAAGCGCGACCGCCATTATGACAATCAATCACGTCAATATAGAGATTTTCTTCTGCGACAACCTCTCGTAATCTATCAGTCACACCACCGCCGACTCCGTCGTCATCGACTTTCACAATACACGAAGGCTTTCCGTACTCGAGCATCAGGTCCATTGCAATGTTAATTACCCAGCCCGCCGTGGTCATCGTGTCTTGTTTAGAATAAGTGCGCAAAAATGGTACTAATTTTCCGATTCGAGGGACGATGGTCGTTTCATCATTACCGTAACGCGCTACATCGACTCCTATTTCAAGCGGTGCACCTTCTGGAAGAACTTCAAATAGTTCCTTGCCTTCTTCCATTGGATAAACTTCTCGCATGACCGCTCCTTCGACTTTTTCCAAATGAATGAATGTATCCGGTTCAGACTTTGGAAAGTCCCCGTAGACACGAACTCGGACAACATCACTGTCCTCTCCATACTTTCGGATTAAGCGTTCAATATTGTCTTTGCTTGCCCTAGAACTGTCCCAACTGCTGACCTTGTGTGTTTTGTAATCCCCTCTATCCCGATGGTGGGAATCATAAAAAACCCCACTGGTCCGAGTGGGGTTACCGCACATCAACAATTTGTTTTCAGCACCGGACAACGTACCAAGAATGGCTTCCATGATGTTGTCTGCTACACCTGACGCTTCATCAACCACAAATAACATGTAGTCCTCGTGAAACCCCTGCATGTTCTCTGGTTTGGTGGCAGTGCGCGCAGTGGCGAACCATCGCTCTTCACTACCGACCATATAAACCTTTGTTTTTGTCCATTTAAGAAAGTTCTTGACCAACGATGATTCCAACCACTTGGAGATCTCTGCCCATAAGACATCGTTCAATTGTTGTCTCGTAGGCGCTGTACAAATGACTTTTGGGTTTGGTCTGCAGCACAAGTACCAAATGACCGTTATCGCTTCAAGTCCCGTCTTTCCAACACCTTGTCCAGAACGCACTGAAACGAATGGGTGGGATGCCAAATCATTCAACACATTTCTCTGCCACGAATCGGGGTAGAAATTTAATATGTCTTCAGCGAAAGCCACCGGATCATCCCAGTACACATCGATGAGGTCGATCAGGACGTTATAGGGCTGTTCATGTTTCTTCATTTTGCTTCATCCTTTTCCTGCGTTCCGCAACTTCGAGCAACGAATCTTTCCAATCCTCTTGGTTCTTTTCATTGTCTTGGTCGTTGGCAAGACGAGCTTTATCGATTGCAAGACGCTCCTCTTCAATACGTCGTTTAAAGCGGTCAGGAACCATATCAAAATGTTTTGCAAGAAAGTCCATAGCTTTCATCTTGTCAGCTAGTTTGACAGATACACCCTCACGCCCCATCTTTACTTCCGTTATGATAGTGCCGTCCACTACATCGTGATTCTTCAAATCGACATAGCTTTCACGGTAGGTAATTGGCTTGAAGTTGTCATCCAGTTTAGGTCTGCCCTGCTCATCTACTGCCTGTCGTTCCGCGCTGCCAAACATGACATAATCTGTTATGTCTGCGAATGCTATCTGGATATACTTGTTGAGTACGTCCATAGCGTCAATAAACACACCTTGTTGCATTTCACCTTTTAGTCTGCGTATCTCATCAGCCACCTTAGCATTTCTTAGCAGTCGACTACCTTCCACATGAGCACTATTCGTTGCATACCCCGCCTTAATAGCGGACATCGTCGCATTGAAACTCTTAATGTAGTAAATACAAAAAAGCCGTTGCTTATCGGTCAAATCATCCGACTCTACAACAGGCTCAAATTGCTCTTTTTTTGGTTGCATCCTTTTTTCGGGGGTTGCAACCTTTTGCGTTTTGGTTGCATCCTTTTTAGGAGCACCCCTCGACCATCCATCACGGCTCTTTCTGCTTTTCAAAGTGCCCAGCTTCACGCCATGCTTTTCAGCCAATGCAGCAAGGGTTATCTTTGTTGTTTCCCACTCTCTCTGAATCTCTTCCCAATTCGGCATCTACATCACTTCCGCCTCCAATATTTTCTGACGTCGAAATCCTGTTTATTCCTCAGCTATAAGCTCTACCAGTTCCGCTTTTACGAATTCGCACAAGCCGGCCAACTCGACATTGTTATCACCTGAATAGCCAGTAGCAATATTGTTATTATCATACTTCGCAACTATCACGATGCTGTCCAATTGATCCACATCATTCAAAGCGCTTTCGATAACTTGCCTGACAGATAAACCACGCTTCTTTTTCTGTTTATATGACTTGATATCCATGTGACTACTCCTTTATTTTTAGGCATAGAAAAAGCCACTCATATAGAGCGGCTTGTTTTTAAGTTTCTTATTTAATTAGCGAACGCAACTTCTCCAACTGCCCATCTAAAACTGTAGACGGATTTCCAGGTATAAACTTTATTCCATCTTTCAGAGATTGTTGAATCTCCTTGTTGATTTCTGCGTTTTCACAAAAATAAACAACGTCATCAATGAAATTCATTACTTCTTCATTGTTTCTTTTCGTGATATCGGTATTCAACATATCTAGTTTTTCGGTGTGAGATTCCTTTATTCTTAATCCCTCAATCAATAATTCAGCTGCATTTTTCATTGCTTACACCTCCCGCTTACATACTACTTCATGGAAGGTGAAAATTCACTCGTTATGTATGGGGCTTGCAGGAGGCATTCTGTCGTACGAACGCACCCCCTCCTTTAATGGTTCCCCTCGTATATGCAAGTTCTGCATGACATCTGCATGACATAGATAGTCAAACGACTTCCGGAGATTTTTGTTTAACCTTATTTTTAGCCCGTGTTATATGGGTTTGTACAGTACTTCGGCTTATGCCAAGCTCATTAGCGATTTCAGCAAAACTCTTTTTATGACCTACATGCAACAAGTAACAAATTCTTTCCCGTTCTGAAAATGATGCTAGTATTTCTGACATGATTATTTTTTCTTCACTTGTCATGAATAGGTGCTTTTTATTGATATCGTTCTCTTCCCTCAATTCCCTCTCTATATCCGGAATTAGGTCCACATTTTCATATGATCGAACATGATAAACAGAGTCGACGTGAATACCTTTCATAACTTTAGGATCCTTCCCAGTACGCAACCAATCAATACTCTCACTCATATCACGAATCATACTGTTAATCATTGCCTCGTCCTCCGCATCTTTTGGATTCTCTGGATTCAATCCACGTTTCAATTCAGCTAAAGCCCGCCTGTTCTCTGTGTAAGAAACTATCATTTCACCCACCCAGCTTGTCATAGCCATCCCTCCTATCGTTGTCTAAAAGCGCCGCCTTTTTTCCGTTCGTACGTAGGTCTGTTAGTTCCCATCAATTCCGCTAAATCCCGCTCGCTCAACCGCTCGTTTCGCTTCTTGCTTGTAATAGTATCTTTTTCCGCATTCACCTGTTTGACGGACCGCACTAGCCCCGCTTCAACGAGTTGTTCTTTTAAGCTTTTATTCATTCACTATCCCTCCGAGCATGGATAAACGCGTACATAGTTGCGATTGTTGCTACCGCAATATGCACTGAGATTATCATGTATTTAGTTCCAAATTCCGTGTAAACTTTAATCGCCAAGTTGAAATGAATAACCACTTTTGCGATCCAGTAGCCAGGAACGTTGTAAAGCATCGCCAGCGCTACCGTTCGAAAAATATTTATGAATAGACTCATAACGGACCCACCTCATCCCAAGTGCCTGAAATTAATTTTCCCGTATACCTGCAGATTGTGATAATGCCCTCATAACGTTTCGTCTTGCCCTGGTTGCTCAAACGGTAACCGGCGTAAATCCTTCCATGGTTCATCTCTTTCTTTGGAATCACTTCAAAATCAACCATTGTCAAGGCAAGTCGTTCTGTAAGCAGCTCGCCGGTTTCCACGTCATACACCGGTTCCATGTTTTGCAGTTTCAAAGCTGCGTTTTTTATCGCTATCATCAATTCGTTCCCACTTGTAGTAAATTGTTTTTCCACGTTTCCCATCTCCCTTTTTCAAAATAAAAAGGACACCAAACAACAGCAAATAAGCTGTTATTCAGCGCCCAGTCGGTTCTTCCGTAAGGACTAATCTATTCAGTTATTACTTCCGCGAACGCGTATTCTTTCACTCTTCACGATATCCAGTAGGCGCCCATGCTTCCACACTAAACAATCCTCTCCGTGATCTTTTGCATAAAGCGGAATGCGCTCTCCGTTCACCTCTAAAAACACGATATCCTTTTCTTGCTCCGCTGTTTTCCCCACAGGACCCCTCCTTGTGTGTTACAATAATGTCAGCTACGACGGGAGAGATCCTGTCTTTTTTTTACTTCTCTTCGGATACCTCCTCAATATTGATCACCAGGTAATAATTCGGTTCATACTTGTGCGCTTTCATCCAATCGCTCAGCACAGCATTCATCTTTTCTTCCAATTCGGAATGGTCTTTCTCCCGAACGTCATCCAAGTAGTCTCCTGCCGCCTCACCAACTTCGTCATATACGTTTTCTGAAATGTCTTCCAGAATGCGACCGACATCCACACTAGGGGTGTAACTTATTTTTTCTTGTCGCCCCACGAAGAAATGTGTTCGCTCACCTTTGTACTCTTCTCTTCCTGCTTCTATCGCCTCCTGCTTTGTGTTGAAAGTTTCGCAGTTCATCCATAAATCTTCTATTTCGTTATGCATCCACTGTTCTTTTCGCATATAAATCACTCCTCATTTTCATTTCCCAAACAACCCAAGCCGCCGCGGTCGAATATTACTTTCTTCCGCCTGATCCATAACCAACAACGCAATACTGATTGAATTGCTACCCAATTCCTCTGCTATCTCCTCAACCGAAGCACCCTCACGCCATAACTCACGAAACCTGATGATCTGATTGCCATCCCAATACCACTGCACATCTGCGCTTTCCAGTAGGATGTGAGTGTCTTCATGCTTTAAAGCGTTAACCATTCTTCTCCATCCTCCTAACCACATTTTCCGCATACCTCAACTGCTCGAACATATACGGATCATCATAATTGCCCCCACTCGCCAGCCAATCGGCCATCCGAGCATGCATATCTTGCAATACTTCCAGCGGCAGCTCGTCCGCTAGCCTGCTTATTTCATAAATCGGATTTGTTTTCATGTGTTACTCCTGTTGTCCAAAATTTACAAGGTTTATTTACAGCTCCACTCGCTGAGACTGTTATCACACCGAATGGTGAGTGTAGACCGCGCTTTGCGGTCTGTTTTAATGGGTTTCATCTTCGAACTATGCAGGGATAAGCCACTTCTTATAAAATCTTAATTTCCTTCCTTTTTGGTTAATCGTAATTGCGTACGCTTCATCTTCTTCGATTATTTGGACGCGCATACCATTCCACTTGCACGAACGGTAACGTTTGGGTACTCGCACGATATATTCACTCGGCATTCGATCACTCCTTCTCATCATCTTCGAAGTGTGCATCAATCTCCTTCGGCAGTGATGGCACAATCAGTCCACTCAGCACCGCAACCACCGCAAACGACATCGCCTTCATAATTTGTCGGGAAACCCATATCACAATATTTACATTCCATTATTTCACCTTCTTTTTTTAGAAATGTGCATCAACTTCCCCAAATCCGTTCACGATAACAAGTCCCACAAACTTCAAGCCCAGGATTTCTCTTCTCTTTTCTGCAATCCAAACAAAGAGTTTTTAAATCAATCCATGCCAGCATATCTCTCAGTGTTTTTTCCGGGATTTTCATTTCACAATCACCAATGCCTTTAACCTTGAAGGCGACCACTATCTCATTGTCTTCTGTCGGCGTAGTGTCGTATTCGAAAAAATCGACTTTTTCAATCATCTGGTTCACTCCTTTTGTTGCACTTAATCCGTCTACCGCGCCATACCTTCTAAATATCCCAACGCGTAGGCAACCAAGAAAACCAAGGCTGCCGATAAATAAAACATCATTCCCTCACCCACTCTTTATGCTTTAACCTAACGACGACCAACTCTTGACCGGTCGCTTGCTCAAATAACTTTCTTCTTAACGGAAAATCCCTAGTAACGGGTCCTCCCTTTACATCGATGTACTCTACAAATCCATCAATATACGTAACTTTGAAATCAGCTGTATACACCGCGCCTGACTTCTGTCGCTCGCCCTTGCCGCGACATAACGAACAATTGATAGGATTGCCTGTCTTTATGCTTGCCTGCCTTCCAGAGCCTGCACAACGCTTGCAAGTAACCGTGTAATTCTCGATGATTTTGAATTGCGGTTGCGTCACAATATCTTTGACTAATGGATCACGCTTTAGATGCTCGTAATAGGTGGCTTCCGTCAATGAGTCGAATGAAATACCATCAATCTCGGTTTTCTTTTTGTGGAATTGCCTCTGGGGCCGGGGTGCCCGCGGTCGGCTGTATGGTTTTCGCAATACGCTGCTCCTTTCGACTAGTGTACTTCGAGTTTCAATTTCTTTTTTCGATCATGTATGAACTTGGCTTTTGCCTTTTTGCGATTGACTGGATAAACTCTTCTAGCAGTTATCGAAACATAAAGATCAGTGCCCTTAAGACTGATTTCTGTATACTCAATAAACCTATAGACATTTCCGTCTTTTGCTGTTGTGGTTGATCCGGGTTTTATCAAATCCCATTGTTCGTGATTGAATTTCAGTTGCGCTTCTAGCTCGACTTCGTGCGAACCTCCGGTATTCATTTGTCCGTTCACGACATAGTCGCTAATACTTAAATTCTGGCAGGTGTACCATACGAAAAGAGTTTGACTGGTCAACTTAAACCCCTCGATGCCGATTATCAACCAAGGCTCTTTATTCACCTCGATGACGTCACCTATTTGATCCGGTTGTTTGAAGAACTTGTAATGGCATTTGATCGTACTGATCAGCTTGCTCATACGCTCACCTTTTCCTGATATTCAATTTCTTCATCGATCGTAATTTGACGTTTAAGGAACTCCGCCTCGGCTTGTTCGTGCTTCCGTTTGCACACCGGCCCGTACCCGATTTCAATGCTTTTCGATGTTTTCAATGGCTTATTGCACCGTTTGCAGATTGCCATCAGACCACTCCTTTCATACGCCGAATTGGAATGCCGTGTCTGTTGACTTGCGGATTGTTTTCCTCACGCCAGTGAACCCGGTAGCCCTCACTCCGTAGCTGTTTGATTTCCTGATTAGACAAATGCCCGAATGCCACTAACGGCTGTTTATAGTCGTCTTTGATAAGCATGGAGAGCATGGTGATCGCCTCCTATTTAGTAGCCTGAAGCTTGGCGTTCGTGATTTATTTTGTTTTTGTCGTAGTAGGCATCCTCTACCTGTTCCCAGGTGAAGCCGAGCATTTCTCCTAAAGTTACAAATCCTACAACGATTTCGCTATATACCGTTTGACGCTTTTCTTTTTCGTATTTATCACTAACCAACTTAATGGGATTGGATAGCAAACCTATCAGCAATTTTTCTATACCAAGATCCTTTATGATTTCTACAAATGCATCGTTCGGTGTATAGCTCCTGTTGTTAAAACCAAATTCATTCCCAATCGACAAAATGAAATGCAAGCAGTCCACGTATTCTTCGAGAAGAGGATTTTCTGAACCGGAACCCTGACATACCTCGCATACTTCTTCAATATGGCTGTGTTCAGTTCCGATAAACGGATGACACACTGCTGACCCGTCGCAATTCTTACATGGCGCTTCAGTCCTTAGCTCCCGATCCTCACTCCAAAACTTCCAAGAACGTTGCTCGTTCGCAAGCTCGCCCAATTCCACTTGCAAGGCGAGAATCTTTTCAGGTAGTAAATCCTGCCCTTCCAACCTTTTTTCCCTCACAATCCGATCATCTAGTTTTCTTTGCGTTTCAAATAATTTGGTTAAATTCATTCCGTCTCCCCCAATACTTTTCTAGCACGCGCACCTTTATCGGTCTCGATCAACGTCATTTTCCTCACGCCCGAATACTTGCCGCGCTGTCCTTCATATGTTTTCTTGTCTGCGTAAAATGTCATTTCGGATCGCAAGAGTGCGTTTTCTTGTTGTAAGGCCCAAATTAATTCTGCGTCACTTAAAACTGGATTTGAATAAACTCTGACCATTTCAATACAACCTCACTTTCAAAAAATACCTCTTTGCTTGAGTATCTTCACCCGCGTGTAGATAGAGCCTCTAGTCCGGTTTAGCAACTTCGCAATTTGACTTCCGCTCAATTCGGGGTAGTGCTTCAAAATCATCCGATCGTCTTTTTCCGTAAATGGACGCGTTTTAACTTTTTCCAAGCCTCCTAATTTCAATCCAAGTTTTCGCAATTCCAAGGATGCGGGACAGTCGCATTCGTAACGACTGGCCAGATCCGCATTCATGGTCTGCTGACACTCTTCGCATGTTTGTGTCAGCAACTCGTCAATCCTTACAAAAATATTAAGACGTTGCTGCCTCTTCCGCATACGCTCTTTTGTGCTCACGATGTACACCTCGCTTCCGCATGACTACACAAAACCTACTTGTAATCGCTGTCGACTTTACGCGCTGTTGTTTACCGTCTTTGTCCACGTAACGCCCTTCGGTAACGCCGACGTATTCCGTCTGACGCTCGAAAAACTTAATTGGCATGTAGCCCCGACTGAGCAATTCACGCACTCTCATGTTTCGCTCTTGCAAAGATCCAGCCGATATTGTAATTGTGTGATCTTGCATTTTGGTCATCCCCTTAACTCAAAATGGTAAATCGTCATCCGTGACTTCTATCGGTCCGCTCGGATTGTTAAACGGATCGCCTTGCGCTTGTCCACCGTAGCCGCCTTGGCCTGTCTGGTAGTTTGATTGAGTATTTGTCTGTCCGTAGTTTTGCGTCTGCTGTGGAGCTTGCTGTGCGTTATTCGGCTGTTCCGAACGGTTGGATTTTGGTTCAAGGAACTGAGTGCTATCCGTAACGACTTCCACTGTGAAAACACGCTTGCCGTCCTGCCCCTCAAAACTGCCAGTCTGAATCCGTCCATCCACTCCGGCTAGACTACCTTTGTGCAAATAGTTCGCTACGTTCTCGGCTTGTTTGCGCCATGCAACACAGTTGATGAAATCGGCTTGCTGTTCTCCGCCTTCGTTTTTAAACGGACGGTTGCAGGCAAGAGTGAATCTGCAGACCGCGATACCTGATTGCGTGTATTTTAATTCAGGATCTTTCGTTAGTCGGCCAACTAATACGACGCGATTGATCATGATTTCACCTTCTCTAAATCGTACTGCTTTTTCATTAATTTCCGTCGGCAGGATTTGCATAATTTAGTTGCATTTGTGTTTTCAGGGAACGGAAACATCCGACCCTTCTCGTTAATATCTCTCACGCTTTCGCCGCACAAATCGCAGTCCTTATATTCAATTTTCGAACCTGAATAATCTGGGCTAAATTCAACCTCTACTTCGAATTCTTTTTCACAAATTTCACATTCAGTATCAAATCTATTGTCGCTTGGTAAATCAGTTAAGCCATCCGACATATCGTTTTCATGCTCACAATAAGGACATTCAACTGTATTCCAACTCACACCCTCACCGCCCTAGCCGCAGCCAACATACTCCGCAAATTGTAGTACCCGACATCCCGCAGATCCTCGACTTTCACAGTTTCATAGATTCCGAGACGGTTTAATTGATCGATCATGTATTGCTTTTCGGTCTCTCTACTCATTTCAACGCGTGCTCTGATCATGACTTTTCGCCCTTTCTTCTGCCAACCGTTTACGCAAAGCGTGATCTTGTATCGCATGCAGGCTGTATCCGTTTATTGATTTGATCCCATACCAACTCAAAGCATCCACAAGTGTTTGAGTGCGGCGTTTTCGTTCCGCCTTGTTCACGCCGTCATCCCCTCTCGCGCAGCAATAGCCGCCTCTGCAATTTGCAACTTCGCTTCCAGTGCATCCATCTCCCGCTTAATCTGCTGCTTGTCCACTTTGTTTGGGCGGGGAAGCATGTAGATGCCGCCGTTGTTGATCCAGTTAGGCATTGGATTCACCATCCTCAACCCTGTAACCAATTAGCAACGCTCTTGCCATGTCGCACTGACAAAGACCGTTCAAAGACTCGTAGGTTTTCATTTTCCAGCCGCCGCTGTTTCTTTTGCGAGCATGAAGTTCGAGTATTTCCTCGATGTCGTTGGAAGACGCGGTTATCAATTTTTTTAACGCCTCATTTTGTAACGAATTCAACTTGATAAGCCCGGTTCTTTTTCTGGCTTCGTTAGTTCTGTTGCACATTCAACATTCCCCCTGTTTTAAAAAAATGTATATAAGCATCCCGATTGCCATAAATAAACACCCCGGCAACCTCTTCGTCTCCTAACATTCGTGCAATCCCCTGTATAAATTCCGGATGGCTATCATTCGACAACTTCACTTCCAGTCCGTTATTCAGCAGGAGAACATCGCCGTCATCCAGTTCAAAAAGATCTCGACCGTGCGCATGCCACTCCGCAGCGTAGTGATACACCATTTCGTTTGTTAGTTTCATAGCAAAGCCTCCTAAAATTCAATATTCTTAATCCGTTTATCTGTTGATTCGTCAAATTTTATAAGATACGTGTCTCTTAGCAGCCTTGAAACCGTCTTTGGATCGTACATTCGCTCAAGACCGGCACGCCCTAGGTTTGTCGTGAAAATCGTCGACTTACTTTGCCTAGCATCTGCGATACCTTTGAGAATACGCATTGTGTAGTCTGATGCCGTCTTTTCAGTGTTCGTGGAACCTGTTTCGGCACCAAGATCATCCAGTACCAAATAGTCGACCTCTGACAGCAGACGAATGAAATACTGCTCTGTATATTTGCTTTCACGATTTGAAAAGCTGTCACGCACTCTGGAAAGCATTTCGTCCAAGTCGATGAATAAGCAGCTCCGTTGCTTGTCATCCGTTTCATTCAGGTTACGAATAATGCTCATTGCCAGGTGACTCTTTCCAGATCCTGGATTGCCTACCAACAATGTGTTGAATGTGTTTCCTGATCGGTATTGCTGAACAGCTTTGACTGCTCGCTTCTTGTTGGTTTCCTCTTCGGATCCTTCAGTCACCTGAAAGTTTTTGAGCGTAGCGTCCAGCAGGGTCATATCCTTCAGCAAACTTTGCTTCTGCAAGACGATGTATTTCTCGTTGTGGAAAGCTGCATTTGCTCGGTCGCTTTCCGCACGTTGCAAATCTTCCGTAAGCCGTTCACTTTCACATCGAGGGCATTGCAACACTCCTTCGTAACGGATCTTCTGGAACTGCTGAACGACTTCTCGTCCACTTACATACGTCTTGTGCTCACAGTATTCAGAAGTTAACTCCATCGGCATATTCTTGCTGGCCCTTTGCATGATCACGTCCATGACCTCTGATATTGGTTGCATTGTTAGTCCTCCCTTCGTTCAGGTAAGATTCGAACTTAGTTCCAAAAAGCGTAAGCGGACGGAGGAAGGCGTTCATTTTCTCGTCTGTCAGCCATTGGTTTGACTTGATGTCTATCACCAACTTGAAATCATCAAGCGTGAAGCCTTCCTTCCAGCGTGCTTTGATCATGTCTTTTGTTTTTTGTGTACTCGCTTTAAAATCACGATTACATTTCTCGTTCAGGTAATCGACAATGTCCCGGTACGGGACTATATCTTTTATATCTTTATCTAGTTCTAGTTCTAGTTCTAAATCTAGTTCTTTGTCTGTTACATCACCGTTACACGGTAACGTTACATCCGCGTTACCACTTTCAATCTTCTTTTTCTCGCGGTGACGGGCCACCCTTTCACGATTTTGCTGGCGTATTTTATCAAGTCCTTGGACACTCTGATGCTTGTCCCAGTTTGATATATTTATAAAACTTTCGTCATCAATTTCTATCATGTCGAATTGTTTAAAAACCTCCAAAGCCATCCGAACAGTTCCCAGTGGACGATTAAAAATAGTCGCTAGCATTTCGTCTGTGTAAGGGATGTTCTCGCTTAGATAGATGTAGCCGTTCGCGTTCGTTTTCCCTGCTTGAGATAGCAACTTGACCCAGATAATGAGAATGGTATCCGCCTCCGGCATCTGCTCGATCAGCCTTATTTTTTCATCCTCAAACATCTGCGTGCTCAGCTTGATCCACTTCACATTACTCATGGTTAAATCACCTTTCCCTTTAGGGCACAAATACGAGCTTTCCTGTCGCTGCCTGTACCTCTTTTTTGAATAATTTTTCGTCGCTGTTTGAATCTGATAGATGTAGTAAATGAATCTCCTGAACCTTCGATAGATCGTTAGCTTTCAGAAATGTAATTACATTCTCCAAGCTAAAATGTGACTTCATGACTCGATTTTTTAGAAACTCCGGTATCCGTCCTGAATTAATGTTTTCAGAAAGAATTTTATATGAATAATTACACTCAACCATCAAGTGAGTCAGTCCAGAAAACTTGTATTTGATGTAGTAGGTATCTGTCGCAAATAACAGCTTGTCCCCTGCGTCATTGGCTATCAGAAAGCCAAACGGCTCTGCTGCATCGTGCTGGACATCGAACGGCAATATGGTCCATGTGCCAAGTCTGAAAGTCTTCTTACATTCAATGGGGCGTATGCGGTGGTGCATAATGCTGATTGCGTCTGCTGTGCCTTGTGACATGTAAATATCAAGCCCTCTGTCTGCAACGTCTTTGACGGCCTTACAGTGGTCTTTGTGCTCGTGCGAGACTAATACACCTGCTATATTGCTAGTCTTGAAATCGAGCGCCTTCTGAATGTTTCTGAACGATATGCCGCACTCGATTAAGAGCTGAGTGCGACCATCGTCAATCATGTAACAGTTACCCGTGCTGCCTGTTGCCAATGTTTGGATTTCGATCATTAGAAGCCTGGTCCGCCTGATGAAGCGGGTTCAGGTTGTCTGACTGGCTCCCTTACTAATTCTGGTTCCGGCTCCTGTACTGGTTCCGGCGCTTGTTCAGGTTCAGTGAAATCTAACACTTCTTTGTTAGCGTTCTGATCAATCTCATGCTGCGGATTGATTTCTTTGATTGGGCGGTCATCTTCAAATTCGTTTTCGGTTGTACGATTGACAGCGCCAATAAACAGGTCACTATCATCAGAAGTATTGATGAACGCCTTAGAAGCACGGTTAATCACAGTACGCTTTGCCATTTCTTGTGGGTACTTATCTTGCACAGCCGTCATTGAAGATTGGGACCACGATGTTTGAATCTCTGCCATCGTCATAACTGTCAAGAATTGCACGCCATCTTCACGCTCGATGATGCAATAAGCGCCTTGGATATCTTCTTTCTTTCCGGTAGCCGCTTGCCAATCTACTGTGTGAGACTTGAAAGCCAATTGTCCTCTATCGTTGTACTCCACATCGAACGTCTCACCTTTCCAGATAACGTTAGCCCATACATCTTTCACGCCGTTCAGCCGCTTAAGAACCGCCTGTGTACCATGATACGAACGGACGAACTGCATTTTATCTCCGTAAACGATGAAGTAACCTTGATTCTTGGCGACGCTCAATGCTTGGATTGCCATGTCTTGCAATGAAAACGCAACGCTGTCCGGTGTAGCTGTATCCATCAGTGAAGTTTTCTTTTTGAAATCTACTTCGGTTAGTTTGAAATAGGCGGCTTGGACCGCGTTCACAATAGAATAGTTATTCGGGATGTTGATTTGATTGTTTTCAACCATCGTTTGCACCTTGGTAGCCACTTTAGTAACTAGCTCGTTCTTTTTTTCTGCCGGTGTGTTGTTTTGGGGTTGTAACTGATTATTCATTTAGATTGCCTCCTTCATATCATTCGACTGGCTTTCGATCCGCAACTGCTTGTCCTTTTCTGATACAACCAAACTAATCAGCTGGGAATCCGTGTCTGCTATCCGTGTAACCGCCTCTGCGTTATCGACAAAGATAGGTGCGCGGATGCCGAAGTGTTCTGTCAGCGTGTTGATGATGTCGATGCCTATATTGATTCGAGCAGCGTTATTCAACCCACTGGAATAAGGAACTCCCTCATACGTAGTCTCACAAACTTCTTTCAAGCCACCATTGATCTGCGTTTCGAATAATTTAAAGCGAGCGTACTTGAATTTGCCGTTGATCTTACTTTCCAGAAGCTCTACTTTGGATCGGATAAACGACTCAGTGAGATACAGTTCTCTCTCAATGTTCTCGAATTCCTGAGCGAGTTCTGCCTGTTGCTCTTCTAGTTCAGCAATCCGTTTTTTGCTCGCTTCTGCCTGCGAATGTTGGGCAATGCTGGCATTCAATTCAGAGCGCTTTAATTTCAGTTCAGACACCTCTTTTTCAATAGCTGCTACGGCTTCGTCAGCGCTTGATTTCAAGCTTTCAATTTCATCTATGACCTTCTGTATCTTTTGCTGCTTGTCGGTATATTTCTGATTCTGTCGCGCGTACTGGATTGATGCGCGGAGCTGATTCAATTCGGCGTCCAACTTTTCGATGAGAGGCTTTTTGGCATCGATTTCTGCTTTCAAATTGCTCTTCTGCCCTTTCAGCTTCTCGACCTTTTCAAGTTTTTCGTCTTTATCCGCTTTGATTGATTTACCAAGCGCGCTAATTCGTTCTTTTTCATTAGATTGCTTTAAATTAAAAGTAGCTTCCGCCTTTTCCCTTGCTACTTGAAGTTCAGCACCAGGAAGAGTTTGTCCGCACGTAGGACACTCGCATTCTTCCTGGTGTTCAAAAGAACGTGCATCTTCTTTATCCCACTGATCTCGAAGCTCCGACATTTCTTCATCGTAACGAACAATATCCTTTTCGCTTAATTCAATTTGATGAGTCAGATCATCCGCTTTACGTTGCATAATTGATATATTCGACTGTTCTTCTTGGATACGCGCTTGCACCTTGTAGCCCTGCTCTGTTGCATCAGATTCTAGCTCACGCTTGATTGATTCAAGATCCATTTCTAATTGGCGCAAATCGTTTTGCTTCGCCGTGATAGCTGATCCATTTCTGATGTTGTTGATTTGCGCAGAGGACGCGTCAATCTCTTTTTCTACCTTTGCGATTTCTACTTCTATAGAAGATGCATCGATAGTAACTTTTGGCATGGAGTTGTTCAGTTCATCAATTCGGACCGGAATCCGTTCTAGTTCTTTGTTGATCTCTGTTTTCCTAGCTGCAATCATTTTTCGATGATCCTCGATAGCTCGTCCTTTCAGGATGGCTGGTAGGTCCGTCAGCTCGCTGTTGAATGCCAGAACGTCTTCTAGTTCTACATCGCCGCACACTTCGAGCAATGTCGCTCTGCGGTCCTGCCATTTAACCTGTTCGTTAAAGTAGAGCGGATTGGTTAGTAACTTGAACACCTCTTCTTTTACGATGGAGCCAACCTTTTCTTCGTACTCTTTTTTCTTAACCGGAACCGCATCGATGTAGTAATCCGTTTTATGTCCCGTGAATTCAGCCATCGGAGCACCGCGCTTTTTCTTCCATTCTTCTTGGTAGACTTTCCGAAGTGACAGCGGTACACCGTCTACAGTGAATGAAGCGGACACCTCGTGTTCTAGGTTGTTAATTTCTTTGCCGCCGTCCAACGTCTTAATGGAGAAGTCCGATCGATTGTTGCTATCCTTGTTAAAAAGCAACCATAGGAAACCGTCGAAGATTGAAGTCTTTCCAGTAGCATTGTCGCCGTATACTTTCAGGTCATCGCCTGCTGCGTCCAACTCCAAGGACTTGATACCCTTGAAGTTTTTGAGTGTGAGATTGATCAATTTAATGTTTTTCAAAATGATTCCTCCTTGTCATTTGAGGGGCTCTGTATTAAAATGTGAGTAATAGAATTAATCAGAACCCCGAACTCGCTGTTGTCGCAGCGGGTTTATTTTTGCTTACTAAGCTGATCCATCATCTTTTCGTATTCACTTTTCCCTAACAGAACGTAATCATCTAATTGGATTATCAGTTGCTCAAAGGGAATGTCTTTCCACACTTTCTCTTGCAGTTTCAATCCAAATGTATCGCCATCCGCTTCTGACTCAATGGGTATTTCAATTTCGGAGTCCATGTCAAGATCCAGAAGATGAACAATCAGCTCTTTTACCTTCATGTCAGATCGCCTCCTCAAACTCAATGATTTCAGCAGCCTTACGAATGGCGTAAATACTGATGTGGTTGCCGTAATTCTCTTCGAAAGTTTGAGCCGCTACCAACACACTGTCTGCAGAAGTCAAAACGAATGTCGACTCACCTTCCATCGGAATGATCTCCCATCGATACGTTTTCATTCCACATCACGCTCCCTCTTTAATTGATGACCAGCCTCATTCCAGAGGATTCCTAAACCAAATGCAACGATTGGCAACAAGATTGTTACCAGCAACCAATTTCCGTAGTCTGTCATCTTGTCATCTCCTTTCTGATGGTGTGAATCCCATCGAGTAATCCGGGAACTAGAGTGGTATTTACCGTTAATTTTGGGGGCAAAATTTTGGCATGATCCCGGACTACTCGACAGGAGCCAAAGCTCCGTCTTTGTGTTATAATGAAATTAATCAAATATCATATTTCCTTAACACAGCTGATTGACGTTCCCGCGTCGATCGGCTTTTTTATTGTCATAATGTCGATGCCTTCTAGCTGCATTTTCGCTACGAATTGAGCTAGTTCTTTTCTGAGTTTGTCCGACTGTTTTTCTTTTCTCATGATTGCCTCCTAGAATAAGAAACTGATAATTCCGCCTACTACTTTCGTTAGCATGTCTACCAATAGATTGATATCCACTCCATTGATTACATATAAACTCGTCTCTAGTGTTGTTGTATTAGCTGCCAGTTTTGCTCGGATCGTCTGCAGCCATCGGATAAAATCCTCCGTTGCCAGTGTCATTTCGTTGCGTTCGACTTTAGATATGGTGCTTCTTGAAATATTGACTAACGGGGACATGTCCTCTTGTGTTAAACCCGCTCTTTTTCGTGTGGAGCGCAAGAGTTGTCCAACGTTCATCTACTCACCCCCTCAACCCTAAATGTTCAAAATCTGAACATGTTCAAACAATGAACAGTAATTATCTATGAATCTGCTAATATTATTAATGAAGGTAAGTACAGATAACCCCTCCTACTCACCTCGAAATTACAACCTCACCTGCCTTTCCAACTAGCCGGGTTATCGCCTGGCCCTCTCGTTACACCGCTTTAAAATAACCGGTGTTATCTTCCACCCAATCCAAGTTACGATCGATCCACTCAAACAACTTGTCCCTCGGAATTAATACTCCCGCTTCTCTCAATACCGGAAAGTCTGATCTGCCCAACAACTCGGAAGCTTTCCACCGTTTAATGTGTAGAAACTTCATTAGTTGATCAATAGTTAACATGTACGGTATTTCTTGATTTTCAAGTTGCCTATCAACTATTTCTTGCAGTCCCCCAAGTAATTTTGGCGCAAGCGCATCTGCCAACTTCTCGTAATCAATCTCCATAGTTAACATGTATTACACTCCTTTCATTCCACAAGCCGTAATTGTTGTTGATTATTCAACTTCTTGATTTCTAACCTTAGCGCCGTATCCGGCGACCATTCTTGAATGAATTGCAAAGCTTCTTCAAAATTAACTTTCGGCAACTCGCCATAACGCGGGACTTCGAAGTAGTTCTTGAATTCATTCCAGAAATGGGAGAACACCTTTCTACTAATCTCTTGGTAGGCTTTAGATTCCTTGCCACCTAAACATTCAACAATTCTTCCGCGAGCATTCTTTCCAATACGTTGTTCTTGTGGTCCGTTGATCCGCATACTGTTCTCTAGATAATTAATTCGCTTGTCGTGCGTTTCGAGCTTCTTTTCGTGCTCAAGCGCAGTTTCTAATAGTAGCGTTCTGTTACTTGGCTGTTTCAGTTGTTCTTCCATTTGGTTGAACGCTTGGATATATTTAAGTTTGAAATCGAGTGCCCTCTTTCCGGTAAAGCCCATTGCTAAAAGCGTGAAACCATCACGGTTCATGTAAAACATTCTGTATTCCTGTTTGTTCTGTTCGTGCATGTAAGTTGTCTCATGAAATAGGTCTGCGAAGTTTTGCGCAACCCCTTCTTTTAGTTCGTCGATTGACTTTAATACATCTCGGTGATTCCTTTCGAAGTCCTCTGCGACCCGAAGTGAAGACGTTACAGCTTTTCGATCTTGCATGATGACTAATTGATTCATTACCATCTCTCCTATCTAATGTTCTTTTTGTTCCTCTCCATCTGGTAAACTTGTAATAGATGGGAGGATAAGTTATGAATATTTGGATGGATCAACTGAAGGTGTTGCAAATTGAAAACATGCTGACGATTGCTTCAGTTGTCATCTCAGCAATCGCTTTAATCGTGTCTATTGCAGTAGCTTGGAGCAACCGCAAAACGCTAAATGTAAATATCTCAAAAGACTTAACTGTCGTTGAAGCTGGTACTGCCTTTTTTGCCGACAACAATAGTGAACCTGCATCTTATGACGATGCTCTTCTGTTGACTATGGAAGTTGTAAATCCTTCACCGAAAGATATTGCGTTTTTCGATCTTAGGGCTTTTAATCCAACTACCAACATTAACGTGAGTTTCTTGACAAGGCGTTCAACGGCCCTTCAGCACAGAACACTTCCTCTATGGATGGCAGTAGACCCAGACAACGAAAAGGATCCTAAACTAACTGAGTTAAATATCCCGGATGCTAACCACGGAATATTCAAAGCTAACTCTTTCACGCGATTCAGCATTTTAATTTTTCCTGGTGAATCTAGCGAAAAATTAGGATTCTCTTTCAAAGTGGCTATGCATGCAAAGTTCAGAAAAGATCCGTTCGCAATAACGAGTCGTAAAAGGTTTAAATTCCACGGGGTAATATACGACATTAGTTCTTGGAAGCAATCGCTACCACAATCGAAGCCATCAGAACAAAAATCGACATAATGAAAACCAACCAATCTGACCAGTGGACATCCATTGGTCTCACCTCCTATCCGACTTCTTCTTCCTTCGATTGTAAACCTTGTATAACAACATTTTCAAAAAAAATCTCCCTCGGATCAGTTTTTAATGCTTCAGCTATAGACAACGCTAAATACACGCCTGGTTCTTGACCATGTAGTTCAATGTTAGTAAGAGTCTGCCGTGAAGTCTTTGCCCTTTTCGCTAGTTCTGACAACGACATTCCGACTTCCTTACGAAACTGTCGAAGTTTGTTAGACATGTATAACACCTCCTTGCATATAATGTAACACATGTATAACAAACATGTCAACAAAGATTTACAATGTTTTTATTTTATTTATGAAGATAATAATGTAAAGTATGTATTACAGGTGATGATATGAAAAACTTAGGTGAATTTATAAAAGAATTAAGAGGGAAAGAGTCTTTAAGAGATGCGGCGAAACGAATAGGTATCAGCCATACCTATTTAGACACTGTAGAAAAAGGTTTCGATAAGAGGTCCGGCAAACCTATTAACCCTACTCCTGAAACTTTGAAAATGATATCGCGAGCTTATAATTGTGATTATGGCGAATTAATGAAGCTGGCTGATTACTGGAACGAAGAGGACATTACTGAAGAAAAAGAGTTCCAAGCATTCGCCAATGACCCAGAGCTAGAACGCTGGTACCGTAAGCTACCCGAGTCCGATGAAGAAGATGTCCGGAAACTTCGAGAGATGTGGGAAATTATTCGGAGGGATAAGAGGTGACTAATATTAAATCGGAGAATACTTCCATAGAAGATTTAGTTGACCGTATGATAGATTGGGTCCATAATCCTGAGTCCGATCCAGAACTAAATTGTTGGTATGCAAATGACTATCCAGACGGAAAATCCCCCATAACTTTTCCCTCAGAAAACGATAATTTCGAAGACTATTATTCTCTTTATCAAAACGGGTTGAAATTGGAGGAGAGTGGCAATCGCATCGGAGCCTTTAAGCAATACATAAAAGTACTGGATAGCTACACGCCACTCGGAAGTGTATATTATACAGCTCCCTTCTACATCGCAGAGGAATACGGCTTTTATTCAATAGCATCGGAAATATGTGATATGGCTATCTCTGTGATGAACGAAAAGTTGTTTAATGGAGATCTAAAAGAATTCACTCGTTTAAAAAAGAGAGTAGGGAATAAGTTGCTTGCATTAGGCCCTGACATATTTGAAGGTCGTATCAATCGGATTAAGTCACTCATTCGTACCAATCCAGATCTTAATAAAACGAAACTATTTTCCGCTCTACAGGAAGAGCAATGGAGCGAATTGGAAGTAAAAAATGTTTTGGATTATTGTGCAGCAACAAAACAGATATCCATAGAGAAAAAAGGCCGTTCATATAAATATACTGTACTCAAACTATGAGAAAGTAGAGGTGCGAATAATGAGTGAGCAGGATCTGGAATATAAAAAAATGGCTAAGGCACAACAGGATTACAAGGATTCCGAAAAAGCTTCAAACCTTTATTGGGGAATGTTGATTGTGATGCCTCTCATATTGATCGGAGCCAACGAAGCAACCTTTCTTGTCATATTGGCTCTTTTCATACTCAGTGTTCCTATGATATTCCGAAAAGTTATGTATTTCGCGCTTTCACTTTCTCCTTTTGTGTTTTTCTCTCTGAATTACGGATGGGTGGGTTTGGCAGTTGCTATCATCCCTGCTTCGATAGGCGCCTTAGCAAGTGCAGCTAATTATAAGTTTGTGTGCGAGAAAAAAGAATTAGAAAGTATGGATTAATTCAGCCCTTCACTGGGCTTTTCTTTCAATCTCAAAAAGAACATACGTTTGTTAGGTGGTTAAATTATGTACCAAAACAGTCACTTGGAAGATTATATTCAACAGAAATATGAAGAGTTATCTATAAACCTCCCTTCACAGTTGAACAAATACGTTATAGGGAGCCGCTTGAATATCGGGGTTTATTTAACAAGCCATGAAAGTGAAGCTTTCTACTGGGATAAACGTTATTACATTTTTATTAACAGACGACTCAATAGTCGGCAGCGTTGGCAAGAGTTCGGGCATGAGCTATGCCACATCTTGCGACACAGCGGTCATCAGAGCCGCATGCCATCTCCCCTTCGCGAACTACAGGAATGGCAGGCCGACAACTTTATGTATCACTTCTGCGTGCCGACATTCATGCTACGCCGCATTCGACTGCCACCCAATCGGCAAGCTGCCGCTTATGTGATTGCAGAAATGTTTAACGTCGAATTGGAGTTTGCTGCAGAACGACTGGAACGCTATGTAAGAAAACAATACACAGGAGGTTTTCAAGTTGCCGAAAAACAAGATAGTATCTATTAACCAAAGTCGGGAAGATGGCTTGCCTTCAAATCTTATACCTCTTGACTCTAAAAAAATGGTGCGAATTCCTGTTGTGGATCGATTTTATGAAATAGACGGCGAAATTTACTATCAAATTTCCGGAGACAATACACCACGCAAATGGGCGGACTATGACCTCAAGGATTTTAATTAATTCACATAACTAAAGGTGGTGATGCGATGAGAACTGTTGATTAAAACACTTAAAGTACAGGGAGGTTTATTTATGAAGTGCGATCAGCTAAAAAACGGAACTTGGGAGTGTGTAGCAGATGGTCCGCGTGATCCAGTAACCAATAAACGGAACCAAGTCAGGAGACGAGGGAAGTCTAAAACCATTGCGAAGAAGAAAGTTGAAGACGAAATTGAACGCCAGAAAAATCATGGAGTGAACAGCAAGAAAAATAAAAACGTGACGTTTGAATCGGTTGCATGGGAATGGCTTGGTGTATATGCACTGACTGGCGTAAAGGATAGTACCATCCGTAACCGTACATCATCCGTCAAAGTCTTACTGCGTTATATTGCGCAGTCTAACATAGCGAAAATTGATACGCGGCAAATGCAAAAGATTTTTGTAGACCTTTTCGAACAAGACCTATCTAGGTCATTGTTGGAAAATGCAAAAGTGACAGCTAATTCGATTTTTAAGTATGCAATGGAACACAAATTGCGTATTGATAATCCAGTAGTTGCTGTTGTGATACCCAAAAAGCGACTCACGGTTGAAGAAATTGAAAATACGACCATCACAGAAAAGTTTTTCGAGCGTCATGAATTGGAAGAGTTTTTAGAGAAGACGTTAACGGATGGATTGCCTCTTGATAAAGAGTGGTTTTACTTGCTGGCATTTACGGGAATGCGTGTAGGAGAATTGTGCGCATTGAAATGGACTGACGTGAATTTCGAGACAAATGAGATTCGTATTACCAAGACAATGGACATGCCCGATCACAATATGCGAAAATTCAAAGTAACTCCACCTAAAACTAAAGCGTCCATACGGACAATAGATGTGGATGAAGATATTATTTCCATGTTGAAATCTTATAAGGTGAATCAATCTAAAATTAAACTGGGAGTTAGAAAAGGTATTGAGGATTATCACGAAGGTAATTTTGTTTTTGCTCGCCAAAATGGTTATCCATATGCCAGCCGCTTCATTTACGATCGGATCATACGTCTGTTAAAGAAGACAAGTATCAAAAAAATAGAGGGACCGCATATTTTACGTCACACTCATATTACGATGCTGACAGAAGCCGGCGTCGATTTAAAAACTATTATGGATCGAGTGGGTCATGATGATTCGAAAACCACGATGGACATCTATACGCACGTCACCGAAAAAATGAAAGAAGATGCCACCGAAAAGATTAAAAATCGATACGGCGACATCTTGAAAATGACGATACCAAAAGGAAAAGTGATAGAAATGTGATATTTGTTGATTTTTAATCAATCAGATAGCGCTTGAACATTGATATGACAGCGTTCTTGCGCTTGATCATCCATTATGCCACTTATACATCCACAGTAAACCTGATTTCATCAGACGAGCAATTCGACCCGTGACTGTACGATCGGCCAAGTATGCAAATCCTTGTTTCTTTCCTAATGAACCCATGAACCCTTTTAATTTCAACTCCGGCATTTCCTCCATGAGCGGCTCATTTTTCCAGAGTAGACGCAACACTTGTACTATCTGCTCTGCTTGAACCTCGGCCAACTGTGCACTTGGTGCATGAGGAAGAGCAGCAACATCACCAACGACATAAACGTTCGTGTGGTTTGGTATCTGGTGATATTGGTTGAGTACAACTCGTCCTGAACGATCCTTTTGAACGTCCATTGCTTCAATTATTTGACTCGGTTTAATACCTGCAGTCCAAACGACCGCATCCACGTCAATCGTCTCTTCATGATTATAAAGGACGGTTTGATCTACCTTCGTGATATTCGAATTGGCGACCACTTCTACTTCGTGCTTGTCAAACCAATCCTTTACATATTTACTCAAACGTTCTGGAAAATCGCGCAGAATCCGAGGGCTGCGGTCAAATAGTTTAATCTTCAGATCAGGACGACTCTCACGCAATTCGCTCGCCAGCTCGATTCCGCTTAAACCTGCCCCTACAATACCTACAGTTGCTCCACCACTTAAACCTAGAAGCGTTTGATACGTTGTTCTTGACTTGCCGATTGTCTGAATGCTCAGCGTATTTTCTTCCGCGCCAGGGACGTTGTGGAAGTTATCTACGCAACCTAAGCCGATCACTAAATCGTCATACGTAAGTGTTTGGCCGTCAACTAGCAACACTTCTTTTTCACCAGGCTTAATTTCTTTAATCTCGCCCTCTACTACTTTCAATTGTTCATGGTTAGGAATAGCTACCCGAATTTCAGAATCAGGCACTGTTCCTGCAGCCAACGCATAAAATTCCGTTTTCAAACTATGAAATGGTGTCCTGTCGACAAGTGTGATTTCTATATCTTTCGGCAAATCCTTATTTAGGAGACGAAGTAGAATTCGCATATTTCCATAACCGGCACCTAGTAACAATAATTTCCTCATAATGTTCTCCTTCTATGTCTATTTTCCGCTCAAAGCTCATTTGTTATTATAGCAGTTTGTGATACTTTTCACAATATGCCATGTTCATTGACGCCTCTCTAAAAAAAGAGTACCATTTCTAGTAGCGAGGTGAGAATGATGAACCCTATCGTAGAGTTTTGCATCAGTAATTTGGCGAGTGGTTCTTATCCGGTATTTGAGACATTAGAAAGAGACCCGAACATTGATGTACTAGAATACGGATGCTTGAGCTACTGTACAAAATGTACAGATACTTTATACGCAATCGTCAACGGCGAACTTGTCGAAGCGGATACTGCTGACGAATTGACAGCACGCATTTATCAATTCATTGAAGAAAATCCGCTTTTTTAATCATATAGCAAATAGCATAGTTCTCTACGGGCACTATGCTTATTTTTTTGGCCAATCCCCTAGTGAAGACAGTACATAGGTCGGCAGCAACTCTTTTATCAGCACCTCATCCAGCGGAGTCACACCTGTCGCTACATACGCCGTGTCTATTCCATACCGTATCCCTGCTAAAATGTCCGTATCGTAATTATCCCCGATCATTACCATTTCTTCCTTTTCATATGCACCTTGCTGCTGAATAAACTGCAGCATATGCGGCTCTGGTTTTCCTACAACGATAGGTTTTTCGCCGCTAGCGACCTCCATCAAATGAAGAAACGAACCATTTCCTGGTACGAGACCTTTTTCAGTCGGAAATTTCACGTCTTGATTGGTCCCTAAAAAGCGAGCGCCATTTCGAATCGCAAGACAAGCTTCCGCTAATTTGCTGTACGTAATTTGACGGTCAAGCCCCATCATTACAACGTCTGGGTTTTTCGTTGTAAGCGTAATTTGTTCCGCCTCTAATGCCTCTTCCAGCCCTTCCTCGCCTATCATCATGACACTTGCCCCTGCATAATATTGTTTACAATATCTAGCAAGTGCTATGGCTGAATTCATAATATGATCAATATCTGTCAGCACACCAAATTCAGCTAATTTCTTTTGCTGTGCGGCCCGTGTCAAAGCCGCATTATTCGTAATGAAATATGTTTCTGCGCCTTCTGCCTGACAGTCAGTTACGAAATCGACCGCCTCAACAATAGGTTCTTTACCACGATACATTGTGCCATCCAAATCGAGACAATATGCCTTATACTCTCCCATACCCATTACTCCGTCGGCAGAAACGCAGAAACTGGTCCTAGTTCATTCGTCAAATAATCCCGTACTTGCTTCGGAAATTGTTTTAGTTCGTTTGACGTTTCTCGGATAGCCGTTTCTACTTCTGCTGTTTCTACTTCAACAAATTGACGTACAATCATAGGTCGTAAGGAAATTAATGCTTTCAAAGGATCCGCTTGTTCCGGCTTAATCACTTTTTCATCCTCTAAAATATCGATGATGTCATCGTAACTTCCCGGATCTCTCATAATGAATCCATCAATCATCGAGTTCCCTACATCGATAATTCCTTCTATTAAACCGTGCGCAATACGCTCAAGTGCAAGTTTATTTATTTCGCTTTGTTGCCAGCTGTTTTCCTTTTCGAAAAGTTGAATTAATTGTTCCATATAAGCAAGTGTCTTTCTGATTTGTTTTTGATCGACAAAATACATGATCTGTATTCCTCCTCATCATTTTTCTCTTTCTATCTTATCATATTTTCATCCAAACAAATAAAAGCTGCGGGCAATTGCTCGCAGCTCTCACTTTATTTTACTCAGTTTCTTGTGGTTCGGTTTTTACTTTACCAATCTTCTTCAAAATGAAATACGCACAGCCAAAATTGCAGTATTCATAAATATAATCCTGAACGGTGCTGATCTTTGTTTCATAAGTCGATTTTGCATTGCGGTCTTCAAAAAAACCTTTCAATCGCAATTGACCGTATCCCCAATCGCCAAGGATGTAATCATACTTCAACAATACTTCACTGAATCGTTCGTTCAGTGCCTCTTCATCAAAGCCGTCCCGAAACTCTTCTGCTAGCTCATATTGTACATTCTCTAAAATAACCATTCGATTCTTCACTTCCATATTAACTGCTCGCTTGCTGTTCTAACTCAAGCTGCTTGTCACCTTGACGTTGCTTTTCTTTAGCAGCAGCATTGACCTGCTCATCCGCATGATAGCTTGAGCGCACAAGTGGTCCTGCCTCACAATGGGAGAACCCTTTTTCCATTGCAATTTTGCGTAATTCACCAAACTCGTCTGGTGAATAGTATTTTACCACTTTCGCATGCTTTTTGGTCGGCTGCAAATATTGACCGATTGTCATGATATCCACATCATGTGCGCGGAGATCATCCATTGTTTCAATAATCTCTTCAACAGTCTCACCGAGTCCCACCATTAATGACGACTTAGTTGGAATTACTGGGTACATCTCTTTAGCACGAGCCAATAGTTCCAATGAGCGATCATACGTGGCACGCGCTCGGATTCTAGGCGTTAACCGGCGCACGGTTTCAATATTGTGATTTAATATATCTGGCTTCGCATCCATCAGACGCTGTAAATTATCACGATCTCCTCCCATATCAGATGGCAGGACTTCGATTGTTGTGAATGGATTTTTACGGCGAATGGCACGGATCGTCTCTGCAAAAATAGCAGAACCGCCATCTTTCAAATCATCACGTGCAACTGCAGTCACGACAACATGTTTCAAATTCATCAACTCAACTGAATCTGCCACGCGCTCTGGCTCGGCAGTGTCCAATTCATTTGGCAAGCCTGTTTTAACTGCACAGAAACGACAAGCCCTTGTACATACAGCGCCCAAAATCATAAATGTAGCAGTTCGACGCTCGCCCCAACACTCATGAATATTCGGACAACGAGCTTCTTCGCAAACTGTATGTAGATTTTTCTCGCGCATTAACTTCTTTAAACCTGTATAGTTCTCATTGGTGTTCAGCTTAATCTTCAGCCAATCGGGCTTCTTAATATGCTCTGATTTTCTTCCGGTTTCAGGTCTACAGGACAACGCTACCGACTCCATTCTGATCATAGATTCTACTCATGCCAATGTAACATAAATTCTGAAAATCTTCAATTGGGATTGCCCTCCTGACAGTTTGGCAAGAAGCGCGCCAGACCAAAAAACGTCTGCAGCAATTTTGGCTGCAGACGTTTCGTATTTTTTATTCAACCTTAAACTTTTTCTTGAATTTAGTCAGAACAGAGGCATAGAAGATGCTTAAAAACAGACCACCCCAGATGATGATCACACCGACTAACATCATAAGAATAGCAGAGCCGCTCATTCCTGTATCCATTTAAAGCCCTCCTTTGTCTTCTTCGTAATCAGTAGCAACACGCGTGTTGTTTTTCCATTTCAGTGAAGTGAAAACAATCGACATCACGAATGCACCGATAGCAACCGGCCAACCCATTGTCCATAAGAATGAAGTAGGATAGCCTTCATAGTTTTCAGCGATATTGTCTTTAATCAGGAAGAACAGCATCGTTCCAAGTACAACCGGTGTAATGAATGTCAATGAAACTTTCCACCACCAGCCCAAACGAATATCAGACACCGCATTGGCATGTTGTTCGAAAACACCGAGTTTTCTGAAAACCCAAGCCAGCAAGATGACTTCTACAAGTCCGATGACTGCAATTCCGAATTGGTTGATAAAGTAGTCTGCTACATCGAGGAAGTATAAACCGCCTTTCGTCGCATATAGCATAGAGATTAATCCCGAAAGTCCGACACCAATGAACACAGAACGTCTTCTCGAAATATTGAATTTATCCGCCATTCCTGCGATATATGTTTCACATATCGAAATGAGAGAGGTCAGACCGGCGAGCACAAGTGACAGGAAGAAGAATGCACCGAATATCCCGTTCATTCCTGGCATTTGATTGATGATTTCCGGGAACACGACGAAGGCGAGACCTACTCCAGCCGTAGCAACGTCTCCCACATCCACACCCTGTGAAGTCGCCATGAATCCCAGCACTGCGAAGACCCCGATTCCTGCAAGCAATTCAACTGAAGAGTTTGCAAACCCCGTGATGAATGCGTTATTTGTAATATCCGATTTCTTCGGCAAATAACTGGAGTACGTTATCATGATGGCGAACGCAATCGATAAACTAAAGAAAATATGTCCATATGCCGCGACCCACACACGCGGACTTAATAACTTATCAATATCCGGTTTGAAGAAAGCATCCAAACCTACCATCGCTCCGTCAAGAGTAATCGCACGAATGACGACGAATAAAAAGAGTATAAATAGGACAGGAATAAATATCCGATTCGCCAACTCGATCCCTTTCTTGACTCCGCCCAGCAAGATGATAAAACAAATCGCCCAGACGAGCAACAGCGGCAATGCTACTCCTCCAACCAAACCTCCAACTTCTCCCGGGTTATCCGCTATTTTTAAGACGTCCCCAAAGAAGAAAGCCTCAGGGTCTTTTCCCCAAGATAAACTAAACGAATAAATCGTATACTTCATGGCCCATGCAATAATCACGGCGTAATAAGTGGATATGACAAAGGATACAAATATCCCCCACCAACCTAGAAATTCTGTCTTTTTTCCATTCAAACGGAAAAAAGATAATGGTGCCGATCCACGATATTTATGACCGATCGTGAATTCCAAGATTAAAATCGGAATACCAGCGGTCAATAGCGCGAACAAATAGGGGATAAAAAATGCCCCGCCGCCATTTTCATATGCGACATAAGGAAAGCGCCAAATATTACCAAGCCCGACTGCCGAACCCACTGCCGCTAATATAAAACCAGCTCTCGTTCCCCACTGCGAACGATTTTCCATACTACTTCCTCCTTTTAGTGTATTGTTGTTCAAAACTTACCACCATTCACTATTTTCCGATAATTTAAGTTTTGTATATTTAGTATAAACAGGACAGTAAAAGATGTCAAAACAATTTTAGACTAAGAGTGTGAATCTTGCTGACACTCTTAGTCTAAAGTTTTTAAGCCACTTGCGCTTGACGCTTTTTACCTTTAGCCGTCCAGTACGTGAATAATACTATCAATGCTATAATAACAGCTACTAAACCAATCCAAACGGAACCAGTCATGCCTAGAACAAAATAACCAAGTGCTGACACGCCAGCAGCCACCAATGCGTACGGCAATTGTGTTGCTACGTGATCCATATGATTACAGCCTGCACCCGTTGAAGAAAGGATTGTCGTATCGGAAATCGGCGAACAGTGATCTCCGAAAACCGCCCCAGCAAGAACTGCAGATAACGCTGGCAATAATAATTCGGGTTCTGCATTGACCATAATTGTGCCGGCAATCGGCAATAGAATACCAAACGATCCCCATGAAGTTCCCGTTGAAAATGCCATCAGTCCCGCCAGTATGAATATCAATACCGGCAAGAAAGCTACTGGAATATTCAATTGATCTACCATTGTTGACAGGAAAAGACCTGTATCAAGTGTAGCAATTAACTCAGTTAAGCCCCAAGCGAAAATCAAAATCAGAATCGCTGGCATCATCGCTTTCAAACCGCTGATGAATGCACGGCCCATCCAAGAAACACTTGCTGTTTTATTCACTTTCATTTGCAGAACATATAAGAACATAGCCAACAGTGTAGCTGTAACGCCACCAACTACTAATGATTTCGGCACATCTGTATTTTCGAATATAGCCCAAATATCGAAGACACCCGCTTCTTGATAGCCAGTATAGACCATCATTCCAAGCGTCACGACAATTAACGTCACGATAGGTGCAACCAGATCGCGAACTTTCCCATAAGAGTGTTCAGGAAACTCTTCTTTCAGCTCACCTGGTATCTCTTTTTTCGGATCATACAGCAAACCTTCATTTACTGCCCGATCTTCATGTTTCTTCATTTCAAAGAAATCATTATTCGTCCAAGCGAAGAAAAAGACCATGGACAATGTGGCGATTACATAGAAATTCATCGGCGCCATCAGAATAAAGGCAGTTAACGGCGAATAGCTAACAGCGGCTGTCGTCCCAAGTATAAGAGCAAGCTGCCCGATCAAGAATGCCCCCCAACTTGAAATTGGAGATACTACGCAAATCGGTGCAGACGTAGAATCAATGAAATAAGCTAGTTTTGCACGAGATATTTTATGCTGATCCGTAATCGGTCTTGCAATTTGTCCAACCGCTAAAGAGTTAAAGTAGTCATCTACAAAAATTGCGATTCCCAAAATCATCGTCAACAGTTTCGCTCCACGCTGCGTACGAATTCGTGTGACCGCCCATCTCGCAAAGGCCGCACTGCCGCCGGACAGGCTGACAAATGCCGTAATGACACCAAGCAATAATAAAAATAACATAATAAATATATTATACGTATTCAATCCGTCATCCCAAAATGAAATCGTCATAGCTGTCCAAACATTTTTCAATGTTTCCATTGGGGAAAATTCCGCGATGAGTAAAGCGGCTGTGACAATCCCAGCTCCTAACGATAGTAATACTCTCCTCGTCACCAATACCATCACGATAGCGATAACAGGAGGCAAAATGGATACCCATGTTCCAATCATATTAATTCCTCCTCTTTCTAGTCGGTAGATTGTATCGAAAAGTAGATGGTCAGTCGAAGAAGGGAAAGCCTATTACAGAGAAAAAGCCGACTCCAACATGTTACAAACGTGTAGGAGTCGGCTTAACAGTTCATCTGCGAATCAATCATCATGTACAAGATAAATGGATACGGATCATTCGGCTGTTGTAGCGCTCCATACATTACCGCTGTATGACAAGATCATTCCTCTTCGAAATGACCCCAACCTGAGAAGTTGACCCTTCTCAAACTTCGGCATTGTCTCCTTTCAATTGCGGTCATCGACGTCACTCTCTCGCAAAATACTTATAAACAATGCAACCTCTACGTAAGTCTCGATATTCTTCTTTTAACAGTGTAGCAATAATCGACATTGTTCACAATAGCCTTTTATTCCGGTTCTTGCAACGGGACCTCTATTTGTGCCGGCGTCTGCTCTCCTTTCGAATAAATTTGCGGAACTTTTCCTCTGATCAAGCCCATCGCGACAGGCATTCTCTGCGTTACTACGCTCTTACTCGTTGCAAGCGGAACGATAATCTGAACATTCACGTTCACCAGCAGGGTCACTTCTACATAGGCATTATTTATCCCGAATTCCTGTATATCCGTTTCCACATCGGTGTGGACGTTTCCCATGACATGAAAACGGATCGGAATTTTCGGACCCAAGTTGCCGAGCAACGGAATATTGGTCGCTTGCCCGAGCGGGACAAAGAAAACGACGCCTTGCTCTTTCGCCATCATTTCAGGATTATACTCCAAATCACCTAACGGCGGCAGCATGTCTAGATCGCCACCTTCTGCACGTTCGAGGTGATCTTCAACCAATTGATGAACTTCCGCCATAACCTGACTGATGATTTCCGTATTAAATTTCGTCGTGACGGTATCTCGTGTCTCATCCGGCACATTTTCAATTATTTCATTGATATCATACACGCTCGTAGATCGTGCATTGATCGCTTGGCTGATTACATGGCTGGCTATTTTCTGCGTTTGTTTTTCAGCATATTGCGTATAGATTGGGGTCAGCTGTTTATTGACTGAGTAAAAAAATAAGGCGACTGCTATGAAAATCGTCGGAATGATCAACCTCAGCCAATTTCTCGCATAACTTCTTTTTCTCGGTCTTTTTTGATTCGTATAAAACCGCAAAACGACGCCTCCTGCTTCACATTATGCGAATCAGGAGGCGGACATACTAGCTCTCATTAAAATATTTTTTTCCATACCAGCCTAGGACATCGCGAATCATCTCAGGCATGATATATTCTTTAGGAACATCCTTTAATAGAGGAAAGAAAAATCCGAATGTAAACATATCCAATGTAGCGAGCCTATACGTTTCGCCAGGCTCCACTGCCCGGTTGCCCGCAAATAATTGTCCGTCCTGATTGCGGAATAATCTTTCATGAACCATGCTTCCCATGAATGTTCCTCGGAATCCCAAACCTTTGATTTCCAATTCCGTCCACTTCGGATCAAGTGATTGTTCATAAACCTGAAGTAATTCCGAACCGTCCAAGTGTACGATGCAAGGATTGATCGGATGCGGCAACAACGAATGTAAATCACCTCTTGTCACCCAGCCCTCGTCTAGACTTCCAAGGAATATCCCGGCGTTAAAAAGTGCACATTCCGCATGTGTATAAGCTAAAAGCGCACGTCCGAAAAAGGATGAAAGCGGGCTATCTGCTGTCAGCTTCTGAGCCAACGGGGAAGGGTTATAAAAGACAGGCACTTGCAAAGCTTCCTCTCCTTCAGAAAGATAGGCATTCACCTGTTCAACATCTTCTGCTGTTTGCTCCATCGTATTGGTAGGAAACACACCGGCCTCCATATGGACAACCTGATTCGTCATACGATCGATCTCGACTCGGATATGGCCGATGTAATGACCAAACTTCTCTGCCGCACCAAGCAATGTATCCTCAATCCATTCTCCGTCCTTCAATAAATGGTGGGTATGTCCTCCTAAAATAATATCTAATGCCGGATATTCCGCCGCCAGAAGGCGATCTTCATTGATGCCTAAATGTGATAAGCAAACCACGAGATCTGCTTGTTGTCGAATACGAACTAACTGTTCCCGGATTTCTTTACGCGGCTCTGTCACTTTCCAGCCAAGCTGTCGATAAAAAGCATAGTACGGTGCAGTGGCTCCGATCACTCCAACCCTCACGCCATCTGTCGTTTCAAATATTTCAGAAGACTTTGCCCAAACTGGCTGCTCTCCATTTAGCTCTTTCAAATTACAGATCAATACATCAAACAGAGCATCTTCATATAACGTTTCAAGCGTCTGTTTAGACATGGTGATCCCTTCATTATTGCCGATTGTCACGGCATCATATCCTACTTCATTCAATAACTTCACGTTGCCCTTGCCGTCCGTTCCTTCTGTAAAAGGATGGGATCGGTCAACATGATCACCAATATCAAAAATGAAACAAGCCTCGCCTGCCTCTTCCGCCTGCTCTTTACGTTGCTTCAGAAAACGTCTGATCTGCGGCCAATTTTCGAAATGGCTATGTATGTCGTTGGTATGATAAATGTGAATCGTAGCTACCGTTTCTTTCATATAGGTCATCCCCAAATCCCCTCATAGATTGAATGCAATCCAAAGACGAGTAAAATGATACGTATGACTAAAACCAATGTATCTGATTTCATTTTGCCATTTAAATAAGCGCCTAGCATTCCACCGAGATATGCTCCCGGGACAACTGGTATGGTGTAAAGCCACGGCACATTTCCAAGTGAAATATGCGAAATCGAATTGACGACTGCCGACAAGAACACCATCAGCATCGACGTTGCTACCGCTACATGCGGCGGGAATAAGAACAATAATATCATTGCAGGTACGATCATCGTACCTCCGCCGATTCCGAATAAACCAGATGTCAGACCGATGAACAGCGACAATAAGACAGCAAACCAAATTGGATAGCCATACAGATGTGTCTCACCTTGCGGATCGGTAAATGAAATCTTTTTGCCGTTATCGACAAACCAACGAATTGGCTTCAAGTACTTCCTAGTCAGTAGCAGGGTGGACAATACGATCAGTAAAATACCGAAATATAAATTAAATGATTGAATGCTTAAGCTCTTGTTGATCCAAGCCCCTACTACGATGCCGGGTATACTCGCTATGAAAAATAAAAAGGCACTGCGATAGTCAATCGTTTTCACTTTCATATAAGAAAGCGTCGAACCAAGCCCGTTCGCGATCATCATAATGACGGACAAACCAACTACGCTTTGCGGTGTGATGTCTGGAATCATTCCGAGATTCAGACCGACGAACAATGTGATAGGCACAAGAATCGTACCGCCGCCTAGACCCGCTATGGAGCCGATGACACCTGAAGCCAAGCCGATTAATGCCAGGATTGCATATTCCATTAGTGATCCTCCTCAAACAAATCCAACTGCTTGGTGAGCGGCTGACCATACTCTATGTTGAAAAGGTTTGCGAACTGTTTCGCGTTCTTTGCTGCATGCTGACCCGAGTTGTTATTAAAAATGATATATACATCTTGCGCTTGCTGCTCCAATGTCTGGACAACTTTTCGCAACCCCTCTAGCTCTGCTTCATTATAGTCGTATAAATAACGAACCTTCCTCCACGCCTTGCTGTCTCCCGTTGTATTGACCCATCCTTTGTCGTTACGTCCGTGAAGACGCAATAATACCTTGGAGTCCGTCGCAACCGGAACGAGCGGCACACTGCCATCACCTACTTGCGGCTCATCGCAGACGCCATGGATAATATTCAGACCACGCAGAAATTCTAGAGTCTTCTCGCGATAGGCTGGTGAATACCAAGATTGATGGCGAAACTCCACCGCTATCGGTAAAGGTTGCAACTGCTCATGCACGAAGCGAATCCGCTCTACATTTTCTTTTTGACAATCAAACCAAGGTGGAAATTGTACGAGCACCATTGCGAGCTTCCCTGCTTCCACAAACGCACTCATCGATAGTTTGAATAACGAGAACATCTCTTCCTCTGAATCATAAGGAATCTTACCACGCTGATGACCTGTGATCCCTTGATAGGCTTTGACGATAAACTGAAAATCAGCGGGCGTTTCATCCGTCCACTTTCGCATCATCTTTTCAGACTGGATTGCATAAAACGTCGAATCCAACTCCACAATCGGAAAATGTTGACTATAATCAAGGAGCTTTTTATTTGCTGCCGTCTTTTCATTATATAGGCTCGGGTGATCTCCCCATCCCGTCAAGCCGATGTGTATCATGGAAAGTCCCCTCCTTCAATCTTTAGAATAGTGTATCATACCTTATGTATTTTCGGAAAAAACGTTACTTTGAATCTATCGGTCTTCACATGCAGCAAGCGCTCATATGCAATTTTCTAACCATAAAAAAACGTTCCGGGTTTTATGCCCGAAACGTTTGTTATAGTTAGCCACGCCATGCGCTCATTCCGCCACGTACGTTGGTGACAGTGAATCCTGCCTTTTTCAATTGACTGGCTGCTTTTGAGCTGCGCATTCCGCTTTGACAAATGACTACAACTTCCTGTTCTTTTTTCAAACTGGCGACCTTACTATTTAATACGTGCAGTGGAATATTTTGAAATTCCTTAATATGTTTACCTTTATATTCTGCCGGTGTGCGCACGTCAATGAACTGAATTTTTTTATCTCCCAAGATTACTTTCAATTCATCTGTCGAAATGGTGCTGATATCTTTAGCGGGCTTCATTCGCCAAATGAAAAATACGACAATTGCGACGGCGATGATCCATCCCAATATAATTTCCTCCCCCCACTGCTTAGTTGGTCAATTCCACAATGACTAGAATTACACCCATCACGACGAACGCTACATGACCAATGCAAAATCGAGGAAAAAATTTCTTTTCCATTTCTTCCGCTGTTTGAACCGTACATGTTTTGCATGTGAAGAGTTGCTTCATTCGTTTCATGCGTCTAATGCAGCATGAACACTTGCCGGATCATACCCTAATATCCATTTACCGTTTAACTGCGTTTGCGGCACACCCATTTGCCCTGTCATTTCCACCAGGCGCTGACCAGCTGCCGGATCTATCATCACATTGATCGTTTCATAAGGCACATGAATTTCATCTAAATAATTTGTCATCATCGTACAGTAAGGACAAGTCGACGAAACATAAACCGTTGCTTTTGCAGTCATAATTAAAAACCCCTTTTCATTTGTTAATATCTATAGTATATACCCCTAGCCGTATACGGTCAACTAATCGGTTTTCATATTTTTAGGGCTGCCGGTGTAGAATGTACGTATCAAAGAACTGCGCTGTAAGAGAAAGTCTGTTTTTGTTTATGCACGTTTCACCTCTCCCACTTCCCTTCAGGTCCTGCCATAGAATTTATCAGTCACCAATTTGATAAAATTGAAACCTTTCATTTACCTATCCGTAGAATAAGAAACGAAAGAATATAGAAATGGAGGGATGGATATGGAGCTGTTCGGAATCGAAGTTCAACAGCTATATTTATATATCTTAATCATCGCAGGTATCATAAGCCTTGTGTATGTATTGATCAGTGATTTAGCTGATGGAGTTGGTGAACTAAGCCCATTTCTCGATCCAGCTGTCATTCTTGCGTTCATAACATTTACTTCGGCTACCGCATATCTATTAGAACTTATGACATCATTAAATAGTGGGAGCATCTTACTCATTGCGGCAGTCGTTGCTATTGTTTTAGACTTCTTACTCTATTTCTTCGTTTTAGTTCCGCTCAGATCCGCCGAAGTTTCGCTTGCCTACACAGATCAATCACTTACAGGTCTTGTTGGCAAAGTCATTGTTCCGATCCCAGTAGACGGATATGGCGAGATCATTATCGAAACGGTGAATGGCAATTTAGCGAAACGTGCTGCCGGTTATGAGAATGAAGCCATTGAGTATGGAAAAGAAGTATTATTAATCGAAGTGGAAAATGGAACATTTTTCGTAAAAGAGTATGAGCCATTCCGCTTCAAATAAGTAAAGGGGGAAATCAGAATGGGTTTTGGATTAATTGCAATAGGAATCGTAGCGTTTGTGTTACTAGCTGTTATTGGTGTATATGTTCTGAAATACCGTACAGTTGGACCAGACGAAGCATTGATTGTGACAGGAAGTTATTTAGGTTCGAAAAATGTGCATACAGATGAATCAGGAAATCGAATTAAGATTATTCGGGGTGGAGGTACATTTGTCTTCCCGGTTTTCCAACAAGCCGAACCGCTTAGTTTATTATCAAGCAAGCTGGAAGTCACCACACCTGAAGTCTATACCGAACAAGGCGTTCCGGTTATGGCGGACGGAACGGCAATCATTAAAATCGGTGGTTCCATATCTGAAATTGCGACGGCTGCAGAGCAGTTTTTAGGAAAATCAAAAGCCGATCGTGAGAATGAAGCAAAGGAAGTATTGGAAGGTCATCTTCGTTCCATCTTAGGTTCTATGACAGTAGAGGAAATTTACAAGAATCGCGATAAGTTCTCACAAGAAGTTCAACGTGTCGCTTCTCAAGACCTTGCCAAGATGGGCCTTGTTATTGTTTCCTTCACCATTAAAGACGTGCGTGATAAAAACGGCTATCTTGATTCACTCGGTAAGCCGCGTATTGCGCAAGTCAGACGTGATGCAGACATTGCAACGGTTGAAGCAGAAAAGGAAACACGCATTAAAAACGCTGAAGCATCTAAAGAAGCACAAAAAGCGGAAATTGAACGTGCGACGGAAATTGCCGAAGCTGAAAAAGAAAACCAATTAAAAGTTGCAGAATACCGCCGTGAGCAAGACGTCGCAAAAGCACGTGCTGACCAAGCGTATGAATTGCAAACCGCTCGCTCCAAACAAGAAGTAACGGAGCAAGAAATGCAAATTCAAATTATTGAACGTCAGAAACAAATCGAATTGGAAGAAAAAGAAATTTTACGTCGTGAGAAGCAATATGACTCCGAAGTGAAGAAAAAAGCGGACGCGGACCGCTACGCAATCGAGCAAAATGCCGAAGCTGAAAAATCAAGACAATTAGCGGAGGCAGATGCAGAAAAGTACCGTATTGAAGCACGTGCCAAAGCCGATGCCGAAAAAGTTCGACTCGATGGTATGGCTAAAGCAGATTCCCAACGTGCGCAAGGTGAATCAGAAGCCGACATCATCCGACTGAAAGGTCTTGCAGAGGCCGAAGCAAAACGCAAAATTGCAGAAGCCTTTGAACAGTACGGGCAAGCTGCTGTGCTTGATATGATTGTCAGAATGCTGCCTGAATACGCAAGAGAAGTCGCAAGTCCACTAGGCAATATCGACAAAATCACTGTTGTGGATACAGGTGGCGGTGAAGGCGGCGGTGCCAATAAAGTCACTTCCTATGCGACAGATCTAATGTCTACGTTGCAAGAGACACTTAAAGCTTCTTCTGGTATCGACGTGAAAGAGATGCTGGAAAATTATTCAGGCAAAGGAAATATTCGTTCAAGTATTGAGGAGCTGACGAATGAAGTGATTCGTACAAAGCCAGACCCTATTGAATCGAAAACGAGTGAAATTGCGGCGACTGATGAAACTGAAAGATAATGTAAGGAAGAAAATCCGAAGTGCTTTTATCAAGCGCTTCGGATTTTTTGTGTTCTTAATATGTTCCTTCAGATGGAGATGTAAAATTGATTGAAAAACTACTTAACTAAATTCGTGGACCTTATTTTCTTTTTGATCGATTTTGTCTTCCTAACCTATTTAATTAACTCAACTTTCACAGACTTTTTATATGATTAGGACATACTTCATACAGAGGATCACTCTGCAATTGTAACCGAGAAATTCACTTTAAACAGTTTGACAGGTAAGCCGATTTTTTTTGAGTTTGTCGATTTATATAAATGTGGCAGTCGCAACACTTAAGAATACGTGGACAAGTTCATTTAAATCTAAATGAATGGCCACCGATAAAAATGCCCATCCTATTCATAGGAAAGAATGGGGGGATCTTATTGCATATTACAAACGTATTCTGGTATGCCGTTGTCATATGTATTGCAATTGTACTTTGGGGATCTCTTGCCCCTGACCATTTAAATGAATTAACCGCGTCTGTTACTGGTTTTATTTACAATCAATTTGGTTGGTTTTATATGGTTGTCATCATTGCAATGATTAGTTTTTGTATTTATATGATGTTCTCACGTTTTGGTAATATTAAGCTGGGGAAAGATGATGATGAACCCGATTTCAGTTTGCCCGCTTGGTTTGCGATGTTATTTAGTGCTGGCATGGGAATTGGGCTTATGTTCTTTTCGACAGCCGAAACTATCTCGCATGCTTTCATTAAATCACCAAATGTGGTGCCAGGTTCAGAGCAAGCAATTTTAGAATCTCTTCAATATACTTCCCTACATTGGGGATTCCACGGTTGGGGATTATATGCTGTAGTCGCACTTGTCTTCGCTTATTTTAAATTTCGTGTCGGTGCTCCGGGGTTAATTAGCGCAACACTAGAACCGTTATTCGGAAAGAAAGTGATGCGTGGTTCAACGGGACAATTAGTCGATACACTTGCTATTTTTGCAACAGTTGTGGGTGTTGCATCCACGCTTGGTTTTGGCTCGGCTCAAATCAACAGTGGGTTAACATTTTTATTCAACGCGCCAAAAGCTTTTTGGTTTCAACTCATTATATTAGTTGTAGCCACTGTCATTTTCATCATATCTGCATGGTCAGGTATTGGCAACGGCATCAAATACTTAAGTTCGATTAATATGTGGCTCGCGATCATACTATTGTGCGCATTATTTATCGTAGGACCAACAATGTATATTATAAACATGTTTGTAACGACAATTGGAAATTATATAAATAACTTTATTCAAATGAGTTTCGAATTAAAACCGATAAACGAAGGTCAGAGGGAATGGATTAACGACTGGACTATCTTCTATTGGGCATGGTGGATATCATGGGCACCATTTGTCGGGATGTTTATTGCTCGTGTATCAAAAGGGCGTACAATCAAACAATTTATTATTGGTGTATTAATCGCCCCTACACTCGTGACATTTATTTTTTTCGCTGTTTTTGGTGGGTCCGCATTGAATTTAGAACAACACGGCATTGCTAAACTCTCCAAATTGGCTACGGAAACCGTGACATTCGGAATGTTTGAATATTATCCAATAGGCATGATACTATCTTTTTTGACGATAATTGTAATTGCGATATTTTTTATTACATCTGCCGATTCAGCTACATTTGTACTCGGTATGTTTAGTACAGGTGGACAACTTAACCCATCAAATTTTGTGAAAATTATTTGGGGACTGATACTTTCAGCGATGGCTGCAATTGTCATGTACTCTGGCGGACTTGACGGTTTTCAAAACATGCTCATTATTGCAGCACTCCCTTTTTCCATTATTCTCATTCTAATGGTCATATCGTTTTACAAAACAATCAAACGTACCGAGTGATTGGGAACGGCTTAACAATACTTTTAGTAAGGCGGGATTATAAATGAAGTTAGTAAACGTTCGTAAAGGCCAATTTGTTTATTATCAAAATCAATTGCATAAAGTGTATTCTGTAAAGACATTTTTCAAACGGTCCATTCACCTCATTCGCCTGCAAGATTTTGAACAACAACTTTCTACAGCGAAAGATATTGATTTTTATAAACCTAAACACTTAGATAGTTTCGTTTACACTCATAAACGTTATACACTAGATAAAAATGTCAAAGCGAAAGTGGGTGATTATATTTTAGTGATCAATCCAAAACCTGATTCGATGGATCATCACTATCTCAACGCCATCGAAATCGTATCGTCAGTTGAAAGAAATGGCGTGATTAGTAATCAGTCAAATGGAATCAGACATGATGAATACTGGGTAATGGTGCCTGGACTTGAGGAGGGCGCGACGATTATCGACTTTCAAAATCCAGATAGCGAAATGATTGAGAACCAGGAATCACAACAGGCAGAAACCGATTTACCGGAAACATATATACCTAAAATCGGCGATGTATATCAAAGAAATGATAGTGATCCTGTCATGCAAGCAATGGTTGTTTCCATAAAAGGGCAGAATGTTTATTTAGGTGGCAATCTAGAAGTGAAAATGAACATATTAACCGACAATGAAAAGTGGAGTTATGTGAAAAACATGAAGGACTAATGCGGGACACATAGCAATCTGATGTGGGCGCGACCTATTGTTATGGCAGATGGAAACCGAAGAACCTCGACGTTTTCAGCCAAAGAAAAGGCGTTTGTTTTACAAGACTTGTTCCAAATACGCTGTTAAGTTCAGATGTAACTTTAAAAGAGCAAACCAATTCATATTGGTTTGCTCTTTTATCGTATTCTCTTGTGGAGTCACTGGAAGGAATACATGCGAAGGTTATTCAGTTCCATGGTAACTTGTTTGATTCGCTTTACCATTTCAACTGTAATCATTTGTATGTCGCTCGTATTTAGATTGAAATAATTCCGGTAAGAAAATAAGCTTTGTTCCATACTTACTCTTTTACCAAATTTTACACTAAGCATTATTTTCGCACAGCAATCGTTTATTAATTTTCAAGAAAAACATACTAGCCAGACCGCATCATTCGCGTTGGTCACTCAATTGTTTTCATCATAATAAAGTCTGTTTGTTGTTCATCTCCCATATAGAAAGAGTGAGCGCCTGTTTTAACAAACCCCATCTTTTGATAAAACTGAATTGCCCCTAGATTGTTTTCCCACACACCTAACCATACATTCTTTTTACCTTGGTCCTTCGCAAGTTCAATTCCCTTATTTAAAAGAAATTTTCCAAGTCCCTTTTTTTGAAATTCTTTATTAATATAAATCCGTTCAATTTCCAACGCTTCTTTACCCATTTCTTCTGTTTGAGCTTCATTGACATTTATTTTCAAATAACCTGCGAGCTTCTCATCCCAATATAGAAAATAAAATTTTGAAAAGGGAGTTAAAACTTCTTTTTCTAACCTCTTTGTATTAAAGGCTTTTTCCAAATAGGTTTTCATGTTTTTTTCCGAGTTCATATGAGAAAAAGTCTCATAAAAGGTGTTATAACTGATTTCTTGAAGAGTATGTATATCCTCAATTGTACATTCATTGATAACTACAGACATCTGATTCCTCTCCTTCTATGATAAGATAGTGCCAATTAATCCCGAAATGGACCCATCTTTAATTCAATACAAGATGAAAACACTTTGAATTAACGAATTGAGCCGAGGATAATATTCTAATCACCGACCACTACCATTTACCGTCCTGTTCTATTAACATCATATCATTATTTCATTATTCAGTAATACGATTCTATCTTTTTCTTTATAAAAAATCCCCAAAATTCTCCCTTCATGAGCACAGGCATATAAATACCATCTATTATATCTCGAAGAATGGCTTCTCTAATAAAAAACTGAGTTTGCACATTATCGGCAAACTCAGTTTTTTCACTTTATTTAGACCTTTAAAAAACCAGTTAAGACGTATGAAAACCAGAGTACGAAATAGCACTTCTTTTTGTTTGTATACTTCTGTATGAGTGGCTCTGTTTCACTCATACTTTTTCCGTATTTGGAACTTTAATAATTTCCCTTGCAAACTTCGCGGTAATTCCTCTACAAAATCAATGTGATACGGTATTTTAAACTTCGCTAATCTGCCATTACAAAATTCAATAATTTCTTCTTTCTCGGCTTGTTCACCCTTGCGCAGCACAATTGCTGCCAATGGTACTTCTCCCCATTTTTCATCCGGAATCCCGATCACTGCAGCGTCTTCCACTTTAGGATGTTCATGCAGTACACCTTCAATCTCCGCGGGATAGACATTGATTGCACCGGATAAGATCATATCTTGTTTTCGGTCCACGATATAGTAATATCCATCTTCGTCTTGAAGCCCTACATCGCCTAAACTGAGCCACTCACCCTTAAACGACTCTTTGTTCGCTTCTGGTCTTTGATAGTATTCATCGCATAAAGTAATTCCTTTGACAAAGAATTCCCCTGCTTCATTCACTTGCATCTGTTCGCCCTCGTCATTAAGTAATTCAATTTCCATCCCCAACATCGGCACTCCAACCGATCGATCCTTTTCCATCTGCATTTCCGGGAATAAATTAGCGGCACCGCCTAACTCGGTTGCTCCATAAAATTCATTCAATTCAACTGTACGAAAATACTCAAACACCTTTTCCTTCGTGCTCGTATGTAAAGGTGCGCCAACTGAAATTAATGATTTTAATGAAGTGACGTCAAATTGATGCAATATCTCTTCAGGCAATGAAAAGATTGCTTCTAACATAGGTGGTGCTAAAAATGTAGTAGTCGTCTTCTCTTGCTCAATAGCCTTCAATACTTCCACCGGATGGAATTTCTCCAAAATGTGAACGCTGTTTCCTACGAATAGATTAGGTAGCGAAATACTTAAAGCGGCCGCGCCATATAAAGGGCCAGTTGCTAACCCTTTTCCAAGTCTGCCTATGTTAAATTCAATACTGAACAATAAACTGACTAAGTACATGCTGCGATGAGAACGCACTGCTCCCTTCGGATAACCGGTTGTCCCGCCCGTATACATGATGGAGAGAGTATCTAATTCATTAAGGGGTGACGAAGGTACAGGTTCCTCCTTCGAGAATGCAGAGATCCAATTTTCATAGTTGAAAAACTCAGCTTGTTCATCTATTCCTACCGTGATAAATTGTTTTGCTGTTCTATACTTTTCAATGAAAGGAACTACTTCATTAATAAAGCGTGAGTCTAATACTAGGATGACAGATTCAGAGTCATCCAGGACATGTTGAATTTCTGGACCGACAAATCGAGAGTTGATTGGTACATAAACGGCGCCTATTTTCCCGCAAGCAAATATCACTTCAAATAATTGGTGGCAATTCATCAGCATGAATGCCACTTTATCTCCTTTATCAACTCCGATATCTTGCAGTGCATGAGCCAGTTGATTAATTCTCTCGTTGAATTCCCGGTAAGTAAATTGCAGTCCTTTAAATGTTATAGCTTCTCTGTCTTGGTACCGCGCTGCATTTAATTTAATTGGATCACTAAATAACATAGGTTGCATTGTTTCACTCCTCTATGATTTTAGTACTTTCTTTTTAATCTATTGTCTTACTAGCCTTTCTTTGGCTTCGTTATATTGTTCTTCTAATTGTGCAACATAATCCTTTGTCGACTGCACTTGGTCAATCACACCGATTCCTTGTCCGCAGCCCCAAATATCTTTCCATGCTTTTTGTCCAGCGTCTCCTCCAAAATTCATCTTGGTCGGGTCACTTTCAGGCAAGTTATCTGGATCCAATCCTGAAGCTCGAATGGACGGTGCTAAATAATTCCCGTGCACTCCTGTGAAATAGTTGCTGTAAACAATGTCATCGGAATTCGCCTTTACAATCGCTTGCTTATATTCTTCAACAGCTCTCGCTTCTTCAGTAGCAATAAATGGTGAGCCGATGTATGCAAAATCAGCACCTATCGCTTCTGCCGCTAAAATGCTGCCTCCGGTTGCAATTGAACCTGCAAGTGCCAGCGGACCATCGAACCAATCACGAATTTCTTGAATAAGTGCAAATGGACTTTTTGGTCCCGCATGCCCTCCTGCGCCTGCCGCTACTGCAATTAAACCATCTGCCCCTTTTTCAATCGCTTTTTTCGCAAACATATTATTGATCACATCATGTAACACGACACCACCGTAACTATGTGCTGCCTGGTATACATCTTCTCTTGCACCGAGCGATGTAATAATGATCGGCACTTTATACTTTTTACAAGTTTCCATATCCTCTTCCAGTCTCTCATTGGACCGATGAACAATTTGGTTGATTGCAAAAGGTGCTGCCGGACGATCAGGATTTTTCGTATTATATTCTGCTAATTCTTCCGTGATTTCTGCAAGCCACTCATCAAATTGAGAGGATGGCCTTGCATTTAGAGCCGGCATAGAGCCGATAATTCCAGCTTTACATTGCTCAATCACAAGCTTTGGATTACTAATAATAAACATAGGCGATCCAATTACGGGGATTCTCATACTTTTCTTCAATTCTTGTAAATTCATCATATTAACTCTCCTTTTCACGTAAGCGCTTTCAAACAACTTTATAGTAGCTGTTTTCAAGATGACAGGAGTTCTTCACAATTTACTCTGACTCTTATCAGCGTATGTACATTTCCTTGAAAACAACTACGTTGTATAAGCAATCTTACAATACATGTATATACATGTATTGTAACTGTTTATCACGAATTGTCAATCAATTTATAAAATAACTCTTACGATGTTCCCTTCTATTCTCGCTGTTTCAGCTTTCATACTGATCTATTACTTGCTGCAATTCCTCTAGTTTGCTTAATAAATCCCTATACTCATCTTTACCGATAGAGTCTTCAATTTCACCTTGTACTTGTGACCATATGGGAGTAGCATTATTTAATTTTTCATAACCTAATTCTGTTATCGCAACAACTTTTGTTCTGGAATCATGCTCGGCCCTCTTGATGTCCACATAAGCAGACTCCTTTAAAATATTCAAGTTGCGAGTCACTGTAGTTTGATCCAGCAACATGATTTCCCCCAACTTACTTATTGAAATATATGGATAACGATAAATATTTCCAAGCATGTAGTATTGAGTGATTTTTAATCCCGTAGGCTTCAACAGCTTATTGTACAGCTGCGTAAGAGATCCCGAAACCATTCGAAGGTTCGCACAGGCACAAACTTGGATGATATGATCTGCTTTAGTTTGATCGAGGTTATGTTTCATGAGGTGTACTCCTTCCTTACAAATCAATTTATCTATATAATCGGTTTAAGAGCGTTACACGTGTGTCATACAGTTCAGACATATTTCCTCCTTATAATGAAGCTCAGATACCGCCGATCTTATGATGCCTTAATTGTATCATCATTCTATAAATCAAACATATTACTTACCACTTTTCTTTTTGATTACAATTACTGTTATCACTTATTATTACGACATACTTCCTATTCAGCGTTTATTTTTAGTTTACTTTGCTCCTTTAACAGCCGGATAAAAACTTCGACGCTTTATTGATATTGATTTGTCTATCCACTACCACCTTGCTAGACGTTTTATAAACATATCAAAAGAGGTGGGACAAATCTAATTTGTTCATAATGAAAGACGAACGATCACAAAAAACACAAAAAGGTTCGGGTTACTTAGTGTGCGGTTAGGGATTTGCCCTCCAGGCCGGGACAGGGCGTGGCTTGAGCCAATCGAACAGCGAAGGGTTCGATTTGTATAATTTCTGCGCTTCTTTGCAGAAATTATACAGCACGTGCTCCTAACGATTCGCTTTTACTCGCAAAAGCCGTCCTTCACTACGGCTTTCGCTCAGTCCAGGGTCTCAAGACACACGCTAATCCTCCCGGAGTCGCCCTACCTTCCGGGCAAATCCTACATTTTGTTCGGTAGGACAGTTGTCTTGGCCCTGGATACAGAAAGTTTACCTATGTTCAATTTTGAAGCATAGAAACTCGGTGCTTACTCCGTATTTTTGGGTTTTCAATTATGTAAGATTGCCATCAAACTGCCTTGTAAACAATAAATTGGGATTGGAGCGGAGGGCAGGGCGAGAGGCGAAGATTTGCTCCCAACGCTTCGCTTATGCTCGCAAAAGCCGTTCTTCGTCACGGCTTTTCCTGCGGGATGTAGCGCAAATGGTAAGACCCCGCGGGAAGCGAAGCGGACGAGGAGGCTCACCTGCGCCCCGCGGAAACATACTAACATTAGTAGTACAGACCAAGGCCATGGTTTGTGCTACTATTTTTTATGGTAGAAGTGAAGGAAAGTCGCAGGGACGCTGGGATCTTAGAATCCGTACAAGGAAACCGACTCACTTCACATCCTTATTTGAATCAGTTTAGTATGTTGGATCTTCGAGATCGTGTATAAGAAAGTGGAATCGATGAGGCACTGTGAAGACTTCTATGAATGGTCAAAAGGAGGAAACAAGATGAGTTATGTAATGGCGTTTGATGTCAGTATGCGAAAAAGCGCGGTGGTGATCTATGACGACAATCAGCAGTGTCATTACGAAGGTGAAGTGGAACATACAACAGTGGGGTTCCGTTCACTAAAAGAACAGATTAATTTAGTTAGGAAACTAGACGGTCAACTACCAGAAATCGTATTCGAGGCAACCGGTGTTTATTCGCAGGGCCTAGAGCGCTTCCTACAGAACGAGCAATATCCTTATAGCCGGATAAATCCTCTACAAGCTAAACTACAAATGGCTACAGGTAGTATGCGGCGACACAAAACGGATATCAGCGATGCACATGAACTAGCTAAATCGCATTTCAAGACAGAGCGGAATAAAACCTATGTACACGAAGAATATTTTGAACAAATGCGGGCATTGGGAAGGTACTACGACGATTTAGAACATGAAAGTCGACAATATGCGAACCGATTACATGCATTTCTGCAGTTAAGCTTTCCCTTATTGGAAGACGTGTTCTCTAGGAGTTCTCTTCACTTCTTACAAATCGTACAACATTACCCTCATCCAGATTTGATAAAGGGTTTATCGTTGGAAGAGATACAGAGCCGAGTGAAAGAGACTTCGCTCAAAAATATATCACTTCAACAAGCGGAGAAAAAGGCAGCACTTCTACTGGCAGCTGCTGAAAATTCCTATCCAGCCATTCAGGCGACAGATGTGCGGTGTCAGCACCTAAAGGAGTGTGCCCAACGAGTCAAAGAACTGAAACGCCAGAAAAAAGAGATCATCAAACAGATGGTCCAACTTTCAAAGGAACGTAGCGATTTTCAAGTGCTCATATCTTTTCCAGGCATTGGAGAAGCTACCGCTGTTCGGATTATTGGAGAGTTGGGAGACATTCGCCGTTTTCAAAATAACAAACAGGTGAATGCGTACGCCGGTATTGATATTCAACGGTATCAGTCAGGGAAGCTCCACTATCAAGATCGAATCAATAAACGTGGGAACCGTAGGTTAAGGAAGATTCTGTACTTCATGGTTATTTCCATGATTTCTTTACGAAAACGAACACAAAATACCATTGTTGATTACTATGACCAATTAAAAAAGCAACCCCAGAGTAAGCCTCATGAGGTTGCGGTGATCGCTTGTGTGAATAAGTTCCTGAAAGTCGCATTTCACCTTATTCAACACAGCATCCCCTATAACTATGCATTCGCCATGGCTAGTGCGTAAAAGGACAGCTTTACTATAGCACATTTCTCCTTTCGAAAAACAGCAATTCGTTAGGTCTATTTAGCATATGCAAAAATAAAGCTCAGATTTTACTAATTTTTTCAGTTTAAGCAATTAGATCATGACGGGGGATGGCTTCTTTCGCTCGCTATATAGGATTGGAGCGGAAGACGGTCGACTCCTGGGGGATCAGCGTGCGTCTTGAGACCCCGCAGGAAGCGAAGCGAACGAGGAGGCTCAAGGCCACGCCCCCCGGAAAGCGTACCGTCTGGAGCGGAAATCCCGGGGTGCTCACTAGCTGTGGTTTCAAACGCCTATTCGGATAGTAAATCATAGTACGTATCTTTTATTCTAACAAAACCCTTGACTAGAGGTAAGAAAGCGTCCCTGTCCGCAGCGGAAATCCCTTAAGCAGCTCCAAGTTTGCAGTTTCTTTGCATAGAAAAAACCGAACTATTTTACAAAACTATGATTGAATGTTTTGTAAACGTTCGGCTTTTTATCGTTTTGAATCCTTTTGTCCCAGTCTCTTTTTTGAAACATTTCCTTAATCCAGCTCCAGGGATTTTCTATATCCCTGAAGGTACGTTATTTCAGACGGTGAACTGTTAGCAATTGAATTCATTGCACGGTGCCATAACGGATAGTACGGTTCCGGACGTGCAACCGATTCAATTTTATCATGCTCATCCTTTGATAGTTCAATTTCGTACGAATCAATATTTTCGCGAAGCTGCTCCTCATTTCGGGCAGCAATAACGACCGGGCCGACATTTGGACGATCTTTCACCCAGGCAAGCGCAATCTGCGGAACCGTCAAGCCACGGTTATCCGCTACTTCCTGAAGTGCATCAATGACTCTATAAAGCCTTTCTTCATTCTTCACCCAAGGCTCTGACCAACCTCCGCCCTGACGAGTATTTTTTGGCGCGCGTTTATCGCGGCTGATTTTTCCGTTAAACAAGCCCTCACCGAGCGGACTCCAGATCATCGAACCAATCCCTAATTCACTCCCGGCAGGCAGCAGTTCATATTCTGCTTCCCGGGCCTCCGGTGTATAATAGATCTGTTGGCAAATCGGCGGTATGTAGCCGGGTTGCTCTGCAATCGTAAAGGTTCTGGCAAGCGCCCATCCGCTGTAATTGGAAACGCCCCAATAACGGATCTTTCCTGATTTAACCAAATCCGTCATCGCTGCAACCGTTTCCTCTACCGGCGTACGCCCGTCCCACAGATGGACAAAGTATAGATCCAGATAATCGGTTCCTAAGCGCTTGAGCGTCTGGTCAATGGATTGCTCGATATTAATGCGAGACGCACCAACGGAATTCGGATTATCCCCTAATGGGAAACCGGTTTTTGATGTTAAAAGCACTTGATCCCTGCGGCCTGCTATAGCTTCGCCAAGAACTTTTTCTGCATCTCCTTTTGAATACAGGTTTGCGGTATCAAACATATTGATTCCAGCTTCCAAGCAAATATCCACCATTTTTCTGGCTTGCTCGCCCTGAACGTTTCCCGCAGCTTCAAATCCGTTTGTTCCACTGAAAGGAATGGTACCTAAAATATATTTAGGCACTCTCAGACCCGATTTTCCCAAATTGATATATTCCATACGATCCTCTCCTATCTCTAATGCTCTACTATCCTTTTCCCTTCAAATATGTGAATCAATCATTTATGAGGAGAATTTACAAAAGCAGATAGGAGTTGATGTTATACACTATCACCCGAAGTATTGAGTCGATAGTTCACTTTCAAATAAAAAAACTGAGTTGACACAAAACCGGCACACTCAGTTTTTTCTAGTTTCTATGCAGCTTGTAAATGCCTACTAGGAGGTACACCAAACGAATTTCTTTCATATCTATTTTCATACAAACCTAGTAACGCTTCATCTAGAAGGTCTAGCTGTCGACATCAAATATTCAACCAAACCGCCATCTTATACTTTAACCATAGCCTCTTCATCTATGCCACGAAAAAGATGTTTCATATTTTCTATTACATAATCAGGTCGTATCCCGGTGTTTTCCATATCTGCCTCCTTTGAAATCCCTGTCAGGACTAAGCATGTAGCAAATCCCTGTGCTATTCCCAACTGAATGTCCGTATCTAAACGGTCACCAATCACCAATATTTTTTGTCGCTCAACACCTAGCAGCTCAACCATCTGATCACTATAAAACTTATCAGGTTTACCAAGCACTTTATTAATTTTCTGTCCCGAAGCCACCTCTATCGCTTTCGCAAGGGATAACGTATCTGGGATGAAACCGCTCGGTACTGGACAAGAGGGATCCGGATTGGTGATAATGAAGTTTCTGCAGTTTCTGACCGCGTCCATCGCAAACTGTAAATCATCATAAGTAAATGATCTGTCCATCCCCGTAAGGACATGGGTTGCTTTCATCGGGTCCTCTGTTGTTTGAATGGAAAAGTTTCTAAGTTCCGTTCTGATTGCCTCTTCTCCAATAATAAAAACAGTTGCATCAGGCTCAAACACGGAAAAATAAGATCCTGCCAGATACGGGGCAGTAAGAATTTCTTCTAGTTCCGTAGCAATGCCCATTTGCTCTAGCCGGATTTTCCCTTCCTCACGTGTTAATGTAGGAGAGTTTGTAATAAAGAGCACTTTTTTCCCTGTCTTGCGAATGATATGTATCGTTTCCTTAACTCCAGGAAGCAATTTATCACCTAGATAAATCGTGCCATCCAAATCGAAACAATACGCATCAAAATCATTAGGTAAGATCACTCTGCTCCCCCTCATACTAGCACGCAAAGACTCTTTGATTTAAAAATTCTTTTCCTATACGCAGCTCATCCAAAGAAGTACCAGGCGCATATTCTAGAATCAATTCACAATTAATCTCATTTTCATTTAGCGTATTGATAATTTTACTCCAATCCATTTTTCCTGTTCCAATTGGTAGATGTTCATCCGCTTCTCCTAAATTATCATGGATATGAAGCGCGATTAACCTGTCTTTCACCATTCGTATTACTTCAGGTATGTCCCAACCATCCAGCTGGGCATGTCCAACATCAAGTAAATAACCGGCTGTCTCATCGATCTCGTCTAAAAAACTTGCAAATTCTCTTTCATTAAAAAGAGCATTCCCCTTGTATCCAACATTTTCAATAGCGAGCCGGACCCCTAAAGGTCGCGCAACTTCACATAATCGCTTAATATATTCAGCGGCTCGAAGTTGTGCTTGCTTTTTATTAAAACTTGGAGAAAAGCAGAACCCTGGATGAATCACCACATGGTCGGCATGAATCATCCCTGCAAATTCAATCGCTTTTTTGTATTCAGTAAATGAAGCTTCGCGAATTGCTTTATTTTCGCTTGTCAAATTTATATCCCATGCGGGAGGATGAATACTAAAAGAAACTGGAAATTTCTTCAGCTCAATGGAGAGTGTCTCAAGCAACTCCTCCATCTCATTCCATGGTCCGCCATCCATCATAATTTCAATTTTATCCGCTCCGTACTCTATTAGCTGATGAATATTTGTAAGGACATCATTGTTCAATAGTAGCAAATCCGAATAAGTTACTGATTTATTCATTATACAGTCACCTTTCCTTCTTCAAGATAATGCAGCTCTTCTACCACTTTCATCTGTTGTGGATAGCCTATATTCTTTTCTGTATTTTTAAAGAAAAAATGAAATTTCTCCATGAATGGTCGAACATAAGCATCCTGCCCATCGTGCCAGTTTCCATTTTCACTCATTGCAATCAGCTCTTGTCCATCCACGTCTAAATAGACTCCATAATTATCCCCTTGATTTTCAACATATTTTACTTGCCCACGTAATCCATTTGGCAAAGGAATGGCAGACAACTCTGTATGTTCCGGTCGGATACCGAACAATAGCTCTTCCGCTCCTATCTGTGAAATCTGCTGTTTCCATAGATCATTCAATAAAAAGCTCTGTTTCCCTATTTTCACTGAGCCGTCACCCAACTCCATCTCCAATATATTTGTCGGAGGAGAACCGATAAACTTTGCCGTAAATACATTTGCAGGTCGATGATACACATTCTCCGGTGTATCAATCATTTGTAACTCTCCGTTATACATCAAGACAATTCGATCGGCAAACGTCATCGCTTCAATTTGATCATGGGTTACATAGACGATCGTCTGACCTAACATTTCGTGAATTTTCTTCAATTCCTTTCGGGCAGAAACCCGCAGCTGGGCATCCAGATTGGATAAAGGTTCATCCAGCAGAAAGAAGTCACTTCGTTTGACCGTTGCCCGAGCCAGTGCCACGCGCTGACGTTGCCCACCAGATAGCTGTTTTGGAAGACGATCCTCGTATCCTTTTAACTGCAGCATCTCCAAAACAAACTCAAGCCGCTTTTCAATTTCTTCTTTGTCTACCTTTTTAACCTTCAAACCGTATATGATATTTTGTTTCACTGTCATATGCGGGTATAACGCATAATTTTGGAAAACCATCGAAACATTCCGTTTTCCACTCGGAATATCATTCACCTTTTGACCATTCATGAATAAGTTTCCTGCCGTAATATCTTCAAGCCCGGCAATCATCCGCAAGATCGTCGACTTACCACATCCGGACGGACCTAGCAATATCAAACGTTCTCCTTCTTTTATCGTAAAGTTAAGGTCCTTTACAACTTCAGTGTCGCCATAAGATTTCTTGACATGCTCAAATTTGATTTCTTTCATTATGCACCCTCCATTATTTAATACCTGATGAAGTGAATGTCCCTATAATATACTTTTGGAATGATAGGTATAAAATGAGTGGGATGATCATCGTAATGACCGATACAGCCATCGCAACAGTAAAATTCGTGCCGCCTTCCGAGCTGATATACATCTGAAGCGCCAAGGGCAATGTATAATTTTCAGTTGTTTTCAACACAAGCACCGGCCATACAAACTCATTCCAAGTACCAATAAAAAACCATATTCCTACAGAAGTTACCGCGGGTCGTACAAGGGGCAACACAATATCCTTCATGATTCGGCCATGCCCCATATTATCCAAACGAGCTACTTCAATCAAAGAGCCCGGAATGTTTTTCATTGCCTGATGAATCAGGAATATACCTACAGCGTCCGCCAATTGCGGCAGAATCACTCCCCACACACTATCAAGCATTCCAATTTCCGAGATAATCAGATAGTTGGGGATCATCGTGACGGTAAAAGGAATGAAAATTGTACCGATTAAAAGAAAATAGATTACTTCTTTCCCTTTAAATTTAAAATAGACAAACGCATAGGCCGCTAAAAAGGAGGTCACCAACTTAAATACTGTGGCAACAGAAGCTACAACAAATGTGTTCATAGTAATTTTCAAAACAGGCAATGAAGCAAATAATGTTCGATAATTTTCCAAACTAGCGTTAATCGGAAGGATGTTCAGTACATTATTATATGCATCCTCTAATGGCTTAAAAGACATTCCGAAAGCATAGATAATGGGAAATACCATGACTAGGACAGTAACCATGAAAATAAAATGCCAGATCGTCTCCGCATGTCTACTAATTCTCATAATAAACCCCACGCTCTACAAACTTGAATTCAAGAAATAGCAGCAATAAAAACAACGCCATCGTGATAATCGATAAGGTTGCTGAGTGTCCTGTACGGTATACAACAAATGCTTCATGATACGCATGATAGATCAGATTGGAACTAGCATAATCGGGTCCGCCTTGCGAAACTACTTTTACGGGTGTAAATACATATTGTAAACTCTGAACAATCGTGATAATAAATACATAAATCCCCGTGGCACTACTCATCGGCAAAATGATTTGGATGAAAATACGCCAAAGTGGAATATTGTCTAGCTTCGCCGCTTCAATGATTTCCCTAGAAATTCCGTTAATCGAAGCATAAAGAAGAATGAAATTATAGCCAAAAATCTTCCAGGATGTAATCAAACTTAACACGACGATAATCCATCCTTCTGCTTTTGACCAATTGGGTATCTCCAACCCTATCCATCCAAACACAATAGCCAAAGGACCCGAAACCGGATTTAACATCCAAGTAAATAAGATCGAACCGACAACCAGAGAAATAAATACTGGTAAAAACAGGGCACTTTTATAAAAGTTTTTGTACTTTTTTAACACAATATCAATAACAAAAGCAAAAATATATGGGATTGCACAATTAATAACTAGTAATAACGCGATATAAAGAAACGTATTGCCGAGTATTCTATAGGTTTTCGGATCAGAAAGTACTTCTATGTAATTTTTCAATCCAACATACTCTTTTGTCGGACTGATCATATTCCAGTCAAAAAAGCTTAAATATACTGTATATATAATGGGCCAAAATGTAAAAACCGCAAAGATGATGATCGAGGGGACGAGCAATAAGTAACCAATCGCATTCTCTCTATTAATTTGCAACATTCTTCTTGCGGCTGTTAACGAACTCATGTCACGATTCCTCCACTTAGTTCATTTTTTAGATTGACGGGAGGTGGAACAACCTCCCGAACAGATCTTGTAAATTATTATTGTAGTAGCTCATTAACCTCATCTTCTGTAGCTTTCAGCCCCTCTTTAGGAGAAACACTTCCTTTTAGCAGCTGATCACGAAGATCAAGTAACAACTGTTCAGCCTGCAATCCTGCATCCCCTGGGAAAGAAGCCCATGGAACTACTCCATCCATCTGCTCAATAGCAGCCGCCATCATCTCATTTTCTTTCAGATATTCTTTCAAGCCATTTTCCGCATCTGCAACATCATGACGCGGTGGTACATAGCCCGTTCCTTTCGTCCATTCAGCCATTGCTTCCACACTATACAAATAGCTCATAAATTCCCATGCAGCCTTCTGTTTTTCTTCCTCCTGTGCTGTGATCGCAAGCATCGCTCCTCCTGCCGGAAGCTTCGCATCTTTTCCTTCCCATATAGGGGATCTCACTGCAGCCACATCAAATTGTGCATTGTCTTGAATATTGGAGCGTTGCGCAATCGTCGTATAGGCCATCGCTACACTACCATCAATAAAGCTTTGTACTCCTTGATCCCACCCTATATGCAATGCGGTTTTATCCTTTACTATCATATCTGTTAATAATTGATAAGCTTCAATGCCTTCATCCGATGCAAATGTTGCTTTTCCATCCGTTAGGAAGGATGCTCCATTACTTTCAAGCAAGGCTTGAGTAGCCCAGTTATCAGCCGGTTCTTGGAAATAGAATCCGTATTTTCCTGTACGTTCTTTAATCTCTTTTGAAAAACTTTTTACTTCTTCCCATGTTTGCGGTCCATTTTCATCAAGACCCGCTTCTTTTAACATGTCTCTGTTAATATACAAAACTGGCGAACTTAAAGAATACGGAATGCCCACCTGATCGCCTTTCGCGTTCTTTGCCAAATCCATTACATTGGGTAGAAAATGATCTTTAAGAAATGTCTTATCTTCAGGGAAATGTTTATCAATTACCGTTTGTGGTGACACGTACTCAAAGTTCTCGGAAAAGTAGTTTAAAAATGCCCAACCGATCTGAACTACTGCAGGTGAATTACCAGCCGCAGCCTCGGCTTGCATATTCTGCATCAGCCCTTTGTACATATCGGGATTGTATTTGGCTACCACTTCAACGGTATCACTTTGTTTATTAAAATCGTCTACCAATTGGGTCACCGTCTGTCCCCCTTGGGTTTCTGCATTCACATGCCAGTATTCGATGACGGTCTTTCCATCGTCACCGCTCTCCTTACTCGACGCTTCGTTCGTACAGGCTGCCAGAAATAATGTAAACCCGATACATAATGTTGCGAGTAACCATCGTTTCATTTATTTTCCTCCTTTTCCGTCTGATTTTTTGTATTTCTTCTTGGTGGGTCATTCACCGTATGTACATCTTGAAACCGATCTTAAATTTCACCATCTCAAAACAACCTTGTATACTCTTAAACTCACCTCCCAATCCATTATCCTGTACAGCAATTGCTTATTCACTTATGAGTATAGCTTTCGATTGTTAATAGCGTTTAAAGGGCATGTAAAGAATTATTAAGATCGTAAGGATCACATTTCTCTATTTGAATCTTTTTGAACGCACGAAAAAATCCCTATCACGACCTAGTTGTGATAGGGGTAAAATGTATTAACCGATGAAACCTTTCATCGCAAATATGATTAATCTGCTTTATCATGGAGTATCATCTAGGCTCAACTACTGATGAATTATGATATTTGCATCGTCGCACAAAATTATAGAATGTCATTTCATTTAGGCACAAATTAGGCACATATATTTTTTGATAACTATACCTGTTGTTCATTTACTCAATTATTCCTGCAAAGTTGAAAACCAATACTAATAAAACGTTGAACAATTCTTTCATTCTCTAAGTCTTTATCTAAGACTACAATTAAATCTTCTTGAGCTCTTGATAATACAACATAAAATAGTTTATAAGTCATAGCCACGTTGTTTATTTTACTTTCTAATGCTTTTCCTATTAATAACTTATTGTAATTTGTTACATTTGGCTTATTTAGATAGGTTTCAAATGTATTAGGAGCCAAGACATCAATAAATTTTTCTTTTTGATATTTTTCTTTAAATAATAATATATGACTTTCCAGTTCCTTGTGATATTTATCATGCCATTCCTTATTTGCTATATTGCCTTTTTTTTCTTTTTCTAACGCCTTAATTTTTTCTTGAATAGGGCAGTTATTAAATTTGTCAAAAAGCTTTTCAAATGTGGTCAGATTTAATTTTTCATCCATACTCCAAAGTTGAAGGAAATCAGTCATATAAACTCTTGCTCGTGCATTATTCTTCAAATAAACCATAACCTTTTTATGACTTTCACCTTTTACACCATGCTGTGTAGAGCTACTTAAATACTTTTTCTTTCCATCAAGATAATTATTATAAAAAAGTTCTAAGATAGGTTGATATTTATCTGTTTTGATAAGCTCAATTTCTTTCTTCCATAAGGATAGACTTTCAAGCAAAGAAATATAATCATGAATCCTATTTTCATCTTTTTTGTTTTGAAAATCACATAGTAGGTTAAAATCTCTTAAAATTTTCCTTTTTAAAACTTTCTCTTTGACTACTTTATTTCTCATATAAATAGACATGGCTGAAACATATTCGTTATTTAAATAGTATTCTATCATCTGACTAGACTGGTTTAAAATTTCCATGAGAGGATCTACTGATTTTTCAAAGTTTATTACATCAGTCAATTTTACATTTTTAGAATTATTATGTTTATATTCAGGTAGTTTCACATACTCCTCATATAGCTCTGAAGCAGAAGATAAAACCTCTCTCACAGTAGGTACTAACAAAAGATAATCTGGATATTTACTACGAATACCGTTTATTTCATTACTAATAAATAATCTAGGATTAATCCCTAATGAACCCGTATAAGAAACTTGTTTAATTGAAGCATCATTATATATTTTATTTAATATATCTACAATTTCTGTTGGTGATCTATAATTTGTAAGCATAGTCTTATCTAGAGTGAATTCATTTAAAATTTTACGAATAATAAAATGAGAAGAACCATATATATTCTGCATTTCATCACCAATTAATTTAAAACAAGTCTCTGTATTTTTAACCGCATAGTAAAATGCTCTAATTACTGAAGGATCTGTATCTTGATATTCATCTATGATAACTTCTTCATATAAGAATGTTAAACGTTTTCGTAACTTGGGAACTTTATTAAAACAAAACTCTGCAAATTGTAATAAATCATCATGAGACAATTCCCCAAATAAATAGCTACTCCATATTCGCTCATTATATTTTATACCTTTCTCCAACCAAACTTTTTTCAATTGAATACTACTTCTTATTTCCCCGTTTGTTTCTTCTAATTCAACCCACTTTCGGTATGTAATGTTTTCCTTATTTTTATCACTTTTATCCTCTTGCATCTCTTTATATTTGATTAGTTCTGATTCAATATCATCTTTATAAAAGTTGTAATACTCTTCAATTATTTGTTTTTCTTTTTGATGATTTTTAAAAAATTGTGATAGAAAAGAATGAATAGTAAAAATATCAACCATCGGATTTTCAATCCTTCTTTGTAACTCTTCTGCTGCCCGATTTGTAAAAGTAATACATAATACTTTTTTGGAAAATTCTTGTTTCTTTGATTTTTTTATTAAATAACTTTCAATTTTTGTTGTTTTGCCACTTCCTGCTGGAGCATGAATTAAAGTCAAATTTTTTGATCTTGTAACCACTCTAATCCCTCCTTAATATAAGTAGGTAGTCCCTTTATCTGCAAATTTTTTTCAATTATTGAATACATGAAATCTGTTTTCTTGGAACTTTCTACAATATCGTGACTAGTATAAATACAATCACAAACTTTGTGCTCTGTATTATCTTGTTCCCTACATTGTGGGATAGAAAAATTTAATCCTTTGTCCTTTCTTATTTCCTCCCATTTTCTCTTATCTAATTTTAAAAAAGGTACGATTTCTAGTTTGTTAAAAATTGCCTCTTCTAATGTACGAGAATAACCATCCTTTTTTCCTTGTGTTGCAACTCTTATTTTATCCCACTCTTCCTTATTATTTTTAGAAACAATCATATCTAAAATATCTTTGACTATAGCTGGACTATTCAAATTTAAGAAATCTTTAAAGGACCCATTAGTACTTTTAGAAACTAATACATCATCAATACTTCCACACTTTTTGGGATAATCAATATCTGTTAAAATTAAACTCGGTATTTGAAGAGCCTTTAAAACACTGTTATACCTATGTGCATAGGCCCCACCAACCTGTATATAAGCGATATAAGAACGTTTTAAATCTTTAAAGCTTTCTTCATGAGATATTATCCCTTCTAGGTACATTCTTTCTGTATCACCCTCATATAAAATCGCTTTATCAGCAAATACTAAATCTGAAACATTTACCTTGTATAAAAAATGATCTAAGTTTTCAATATTATTAAGATTGGTTGCTTCAGTTTCAAACTTTTTATTTTTAAATACAATAATTTGTTTTAGTGGCGTTATATTAACAATTTCTCGTGAATGAGTAGTTGTTAAAAATTGGATACCCTTCTCATCTTTAATATTTTCAAGTTTTTGATATAAATACTTAATAAAAGCGCGTTGCATTTGTGGATGCAAATGTGCCTCAGGTTCTTCAATAATAAAAAGGTGAACTTTGTTCTTTGAAGATTCAAGTTCTTCTATTTCCTGTAAAAATTCCTGAACAATTAAGTGCATTTTCACAAGATTATTATAGCCTAGACCTTGAGAAAATTCGTCTAAAGTTTGTTCTTCCAAAGCATCATAAGTTACTTGTAATCCCTCATTTAATAATCGCTCTACATTTTCTTCCTCAAATGAAATTTCTGTAATAAGAGAAATAATTGTATCCCCTGTAGTATGCCGAACTTCTTTTAAAAATTCCGACAAATTATCCAAAGAAGCACCTTTAATTTTTTCTTTTATTTCTGCTTCTATCAATATCCTTTCAGTTTCTTTAGATATTTTCGAATATGTATTCTTCCATTCTTTCTCTTTTACTAATAAATCTATCGTGTGTTCTGTAATAGTGGAACCTCTTTTATTTTCATCATCATGCATTTCTTTGTTTGCAGAAATAATTTCCAATGCAAATAAACTCGAAAATTCTTGACCAGTTATTTTTTGAGGATTTCTATACTGTGGATCGGTATAATAATAATGAGTTTCATATCCTTCAGAAAAAATGCTTTTAAATAAATAGTCTTTTGATTCCATCGTCAATTCATTATAATATTTACGATTTAGCTTATGTTCAACAACAAAGAAAATACTTTGTCTGTTTTCATCCAAATCTACTAAATACGGCATTAATAATTGAACGTTTTCCAAATCATTATATTCTACTTCTATTTCTATACGGATACTGTTTTTACTAACAAATTTATTATATGCGTCCGTCCACTTAAAACTATCATCCTTATCCTCACTGAAAAGTTTATGAAAATCCTCCTCTAACACTTTTCTTTCCTTAATGGAGTAATCTTTATATGTAAATTTCTTATCTTTAAAGATAATCTTGAATAAACGAACTAACGAAGTCTTACCGCTATTATTTTCTCCAGCGATCAGACGACTAGTATTTTCAAGGAAATTCAAGTTCACATTTTGCAATTGTCTGTAGTTTTTTATTTTCACCTTTTTTATATACACTAAAATACCCCCTAATTGTTTACAGACCATTATACACTAAAAAATGTCTTGTTTTTGATATTAAGGAGTAATTTATAATAATCGTAATCGTCAATCCACTTTTAGAACTTTTTAGTAGCAAAATAAACTTGCCAAATCCCAACTTTCCCAATATATTTAATACGGGTGATGTTTTGAAAAATCTTAATAAGTCACCAAAAGAAACAAGTCAAACTATGTATAAATGTGTCCTTTATAAAAAAATTTTGCTTCATTTCGGCATAAATTAAGCGCAAACAAAAAATACCCTTGCCACAAACGTTATTGTGACAAGGGTTATAGTCATTAACCGATACTGCCTTCCATTTCAAACTTAATCAAGCGATTCATCTCTACCGCATATTCCATCGGCAGTTCTTTCGTGAATGGCTCGATGAAGCCCATAACGATCATTTCGGTTGCTTCCAATTCAGGAATGCCGCGGCTCATCAAGTAGAAGAGCTGCTCTTCAGATACTTTCGATACTTTTGCTTCGTGTTCCAATGAAATATTGTCATTCAAGATTTCATTGTATGGAATCGTATCGGAAGTGGATTTCTTATCCATGATCAATGTATCACACTCAATGTTCGCACGAGCGCCGTCCGCTTTGCGTCCGAAGTGGACAATTCCGCGATACGTTACTTTTCCTCCGTGTTGAGAAATTGACTTGGATACGATGGTAGACGATGTGTTTGGAGCCAAGTGCATCATTTTTGCGCCTGCATCTTGGTGCTGTCCTTTACCTGCGAGTGCAATCGATAATGTCATACCGCGTGCGCCTTCGCCTTTTAGGATGACTGCTGGATACTTCATCGTCAATTTAGAACCGATGTTGCCATCAATCCATTCCATTGTCGCATTTTCTTCACATACTGCACGCTTCGTTACCAAGTTGTAGACGTTGTTCGCCCAGTTTTGGATTGTCGTATAACGGCAATACGCATCTTTTTTGATGATGATCTCAACAACTGCACTGTGAAGTGAGTTTGTTGTGTAGACAGGTGCTGTACAACCTTCTACGTAGTGAACGCTTGCACCTTCATCTACGATGATCAATGTACGCTCGAACTGTCCCATGTTTTCCGAGTTGATTCGGAAATAGGCTTGCAGCGGTGTATCCACTTTTACGCCGGGTGGTACATAGATGAACGATCCACCAGACCATACTGCAGAGTTCAACGCTGAGAATTTATTATCCGTGTTCGGAATGATTGTTCCCCAATATTGCTTAAATAGTTCTTCGTTTTCACGAAGTGCGGAATCTGTGTCTTTAAAGACGATTCCCAGATCTTCAAGATCTTCTTTCATATTGTGGTAGACCACTTCGGATTCATACTGTGCAGAAACACCTGCCAAGTATTTTTGCTCCGCTTCAGGAATACCTAATTTATCAAACGTACGCTTGATTTCTTCAGGTACTTCATCCCACGAACGTTCCGTTGCTTCAGATGGTTTAACGTAGTACGTGATCTCATCAAAGTTCAATGAATTCAAGTCTCCGCCCCATTGTGGCATCGGTTTGCTGTAGAAAATCTCCAAAGACTTCAGGCGGTAATCCAGCATCCACTGAGGTTCTTCCTTCATGTTGGAGATCTCTTCCACTATTTCACGTGTCAATCCACGTTCTGAACGGAATACAGAAACGTCTTTGTCATGGAAACCATATTTATAATCGCCGATTTCTGGCATTTGTTTCGCCATTATTTATTCCTCCGTTCCATAATTGCTCGTACTTTGGCCAAGGTCACTGCGACTCACCGGAGACTCCCTTTTCCATCGCTTTCCAGCTCAATGTTGCACATTTAATGCGGGCAGGGAATTGTGCGACACCCGACAGTGCTTCTAAATCATCGAGTTCAATGGAATCGTCCAAATCTTTGCCTAACATCATATCAGAAAAGGTATGCGCCAATTTCGTTGCATCTTCTGTAGATTTTCCTTTAATCAACTGGGTCATCATAGAGGCTGACGCCATCGAGATAGAGCAGCCTTCTCCTTCGAATTTCACGTCTTTGACGACATCATCTTCAACATTCATCGTTAAATGAATTACATCGCCACATGTTGGATTGTTCATGTCAATCGTGACATTCCCATCTTCCAAAACGCCTTTATTCTTAGGATTTTTATAATGATCCATGATGACAGATCGGTAAAGCTGATCAAGTTTATTAGTAGACATCAGTAAAATACTCCTTTGCTGTGCGAAGTCCTTCCACGAGGCGGTCTACATCTTCCGTCGTGTTGTATAAATAAAAACTAGCACGCGCGGTCGCTGAGCATTCAAGCCATTTCATTAAAGGCTGTGCACAGTGATGACCTGCACGGACAGCAATTCCATTCATGTCGAGCACCGTCGCAAGATCGTGTGGATGAACATCATTCAAATTAAATGTCACCAAACCTGCACGCTTTCCAGGATCAGTTGGCCCATAAATAGCCAATCCGTCAACCTCGGACATCTTCTCCATCGCATAGCCAGCTAATTCATGCTCATGCTGTTCAATTGCATCCATTCCGATTTTCTCAAGAAAATCGATAGCTGCTCCCAGCCCTATTGCACCTGCGATAATCGGAGTACCGCCTTCAAACTTCCAAGGCAGCTCTTTCCAAGTAGATTCATACAGGCCGACAAAATCAATCATCTCGCCGCCGAATTCTACAGGCTCCATAGCATTAAGCAGATCTTTCTTACCGTAGAGGACTCCGATTCCAGTAGGTCCGCACATTTTATGTCCGGAAAATGCAAGGAAATCACAATCTAGTTTCTGAACATCAATTTTCAAGTGCGGAGCTGCCTGCGCAGCATCTACACACATGACCGCGCCATGTTGGTGGGCGATTTTCGTAATTTCTTCTATAGGATTCATCGTTCCGAGGACGTTGGAAACATACATGATCGACACAATTTTCGTACGATCTGTTATAGTTTCGCGTACTTTATCTATTGATAACGTGCCGTCTTCTTCCAGATCAATATATTTCAATACAGCGCCTTTTTCTTTGGCCAATTGCTGCCATGGAATGATATTGGAGTGGTGCTCCATATGCGTGATGATAATTTCATCACCTTCCGAGACATTTGCACGGCCGTAGCTTTGAGCGACTGTATTTAAGGCAGTCGTAGTACCACGCATGAAAATGATTTCTTCCGTGGATTTTGCATTGATGAACTTACGGACCTTCTCACGCGCACCTTCATAACCATCTGTTGCACGATTACCAAGTGTATGCACTCCGCGGTGAACATTGGCATTGTCAAAGCGGTAATAGTGTTCCAGCGCTTCGATGACTTGGACAGGCTTTTGCGATGTCGCAGCACTGTCCAAATAAACGAGCGGATGTCCGTTGATTTCTTGATTTAATATAGGGAAATGATTGCGGATCTCTTTATTGAGCATTAGCGCACTTTCCTTTCAATAACCTCCGTCAATTGCTTTCTAACTCCTTCGATCGGCAATTTGCTGACCACTGGAGCTAAAAATCCATGAATGATGAGGCGTTCTGCTTCTTCCTTAGAAATACCACGACTCATTAAGTAGAACATTTGCAATGGATCTACACGTCCTACAGAAGCTGCGTGGCCTGCTGTTACATCGTCTTCATCGATCAACAAAATTGGGTTCGCGTCACCGCGCCCTCTTTCGCTCAACATCAGCATACGTGACTCTTGGACGGCGTTCGCACGTGTTGCGCCTTTTGCGATCCGACCGATTCCATTGAAAATCGCAGTAGAGGATTCTTTCATGACACCGTGTTTCAAGATGAAAGCATCCGTATCAAGTCCCCAGTGAACAATTTCAGAAGTGAAGTTCTGCTTCTGGCTACCGCGTCCAACGACAACGGATTTCATATCACTTGATGAGCCGTTTCCGACTAGGTGCGTAATGTTTTCGGAAATTGTATTGCTGTCGTTCATTAAGCCAAGTGCCCATTCAATTCTTGCATCCCGACCTGTAATTCCACGGCGATTGACATACGTCGTCAATCCTTCCGCTAATACATCTACTGCACCATAGACGACTTTTGCATTATCCATCGCAAATACTTCAGAAACGATGTTTGCCTGTCCTTCTGCATGCTCCATAGTAGAGAGGTAGTTTTCCACATATGTGACCGAACTATTCGCTTCCGCCACAACCAATACGTGGTTGAACAAAGATGCCTTTTCATTGTCATGAATGAAGAGTACTTGAAGCGGATCTTCGATGACAACGTTTTTCGGTACATAGACAAATGCGCCGCCGTTGATCAGTGCCGCGTGAAGAGCTGTAAGCTTGTGCTCATCTACTTTGACACCATCCGTCATTAAATACTTTTGCATCAAATCACTGTGTTCGCGAGTAGCTGTGAAGATATCTGTCAAGATCACGCCTTGTGACTTCAGATCTTCTGACAATGAAGTGAATGCCGGAGTGTTATTGTGTTGCACGTAAATATTTTGTTGTTGCTCTCCATCGATCAATGCTTTCGCTTCAGAAGGCAATTCTTCCAATGTTGCAAAGATCGAGCTTTCAACTGTATGTGAAGGGAATTGTGTGAAATTCCAATTAGTGATTTTAGTTTTATCTGGTTTCGGCATTGCGAGCACTTCCGCTTTCGCTAGAGCGTTCGCACGAAAATCTGCCATCCAAGCAGCTTCCTCCACGTTTGCGGAATAAGAGCGGACGTCCTGTTCGGTCAATGCCAAAGTTGTTTCAACCGTCATTTTAAAGTCGTCCCCTTTCTTATGCTTCTTGTCCAACCGTCTCGTCATCAATTCCTAGTTCTTCTTTGATCCAGTCATATCCTTGGCTTTCAAGTTTAGCTGCCAATTCAGGACCACCGGATTTTACAACCTTACCTTGCATCATGACGTGTACATGATCCGGCTCGATGTAATTCAGTAGACGCTGGTAGTGTGTGATGATCAAGCAGCCGAAGCCTTCACCGCGCATTTCGTTGATTCCATTTGAAACAACTTTCAATGCGTCGATATCCAGGCCAGAGTCAATCTCATCAAGAATTGCGAATTTTGGTTTTAACATCATCAGTTGAAGAATTTCATTACGCTTTTTCTCTCCGCCTGAGAAGCCCTCGTTCAAATAACGAGTTGCCATATCTTCATCCATTTCTAGGAACTCCATTTTACTGTCAAGTTCACGGATGAATTTCATCAGGGAGATTTCATCGCCTTCTTCACGGCGAGCGTTGATTCCTGAACGAAGGAAATCTGCATTTGTTACGCCTGTGATTTCACTTGGGTATTGCATTGCTAGGAATAGACCAGCTTTTGCACGCTCGTCCACTTCCATTTCAAGAACGTCTTCACCGTCAATTGTGACGCTTCCTGATGTAACTTCATATTTTGGGTGACCCATGATCGCAGAAGCAAGTGTAGATTTCCCTGTACCATTCGGTCCCATTATTGCATGGATCTCATTTGTATTAATTGTTAAGGTAACACCTTTTAAGATTTCCTTGCCATCAATTTCGACATGAAGATCTTTAATTTCCAAAGTTGCCATTCCAATACCTCCAGTATGATCGCGTTGAATGGTTAGCCATTCTCTATTTAGTATCATTCTAATCTTACCCCATATTCGGGTGGGTTGCAAATCATTAAGAATCATTATAATTTAAAGAGCAATTCAGCGGTTTAATGCGGATGAAGACTATTTGGAATTCACCTATTTTTCAATTGACTAGTATTGAATGAGAATCAACGAGAGAATAGTCTCTAAGAATTAGACAGAAAAAAGTCGGCAAATACCGCCGACTTTTCTTGTTTTTTATACTTTTTTCGTAAAACGGTCAACAATCATAGCCAGTGCACCATCGCCTGTTACGTTGGTAGCCGTTCCGAAACTGTCCTGCGCCATATACAAAGCAATCATGAGTGCCACCATCGCATCGGAAAAACCGAGCATCGTACTGAGCAGTCCAGTTGCCGCCACTACTGCGCCTCCTGGAACACCCGGAGCCGCGATCATCGTAACACCTAACATGAAAATGAATTGTAAATAACTACCGAAACTGATATCCATTCCATTCATCAGCATAACGCCGATCGAGCAAGAAACAATTGTGATCGTACTGCCGGATAAATGGATTGTCGCAAATAACGGAACAGTGAAGTTCGCCACACGTTCAGATGTACCTGTTTCTTTTGACTGCCGCAGTGTAACCGGAATGGTTGCTGCAGAAGACTGTGTGCCGATCGCTGTCATATAGGCGGGTGCCATCGTTTTCATCAAGACGAACGGATTACGCTCAGTTAATGTACCGGCAGTCGTATACTGTAATGTCAACATGACCAAGTGAAGCAAAATAATCATCACGAAGACCAAGACAAACACAGACAAAACATTGGCGACTTCTCCGGTATATGTCATATTGAGAAAGATTCCGAAAATATGAAACGGCAATAATGGAATGATAATGACTGAAATGACTTTTTCGACAATGAGATTTAATTCATCGAAGAAAGACAGCATCGTCTTCCCATTGATGGACGCCATACCAATCCCCAATACGAACGCGATGAGAAGAGCAGACATGACTCCCATAATCGGGTCCATTTCCATTTCAAAAAAAGCTACTCCTGCAGCTCGTGCGCCTTCTGCAACGGACGTATCTGTAGACTGATGAATGAAATTCGGCAAGAGTGCCGTAGCTGTAAAATAAGCTAGCAGACCTGCGATAATCGTAGATCCATATGCAAACGCTGCGGATAAGCCCAATAATTTCCCAGAACCTTTCCCGAGCTTCGCGATACTTGGTGCAATGAACGCAATAATAATTAATGGTACGATAAAGTTCAAAAACCCACCAAATAACATATTAAACGTGGCCGCCAGACGAACGAACCAATGCGCAAACCCTTCATGAATCGCAGGCAGCAACAAGCCGAGCCCGATCGCCAGCACTATGGCAATCAAAATTCGCCATATGAGCCCTAATTTAAACTTCACAATACGTCCTCCTCAAATACACATCTGTATTACTGAAACAAAATAACTTTACCACAATTCGAATCAATAAAGAAGAGTTTGTTTGTTTTTTTTGTACAAAAAAAGCCGATAGCTACACTCGCTATCGGCTTTCACAACCTTACTTCACAGGAACAACTGAGCCTTTCCATTCTTCCAAAATAAAGTCTTGAATTTCTTGGGATGTCAGTACTTCGATCAGCGCTTTAATCGCATCGCTGTTTTCATCGCCATTTCTCGTTGCAACAATATTGACGTATGGAGATTCTTTATCTTCCAAAGCAATCGCATCTTCTAATGGATTCAAGCCAGCGTCGATCGCAAAGTTTGAGTTGATCAACAAAGCATCACCTTCATCATTATTATAAAGCTGAGGCATTAAAGCTGCTTCATAGTTTGCATCGAAGTTTAGATTTTTAGGATTTTCAACGATATCTTCCACTTCAGCTTTAACTTTTTCTACGTCTTCAGCCAGCTTGATCAAACCTTTTTCTTCAAGCATTGCAAGTACACGACCATGATCCGCTACAGAGTTACTGATCAGAATGGTTGCACCGTCAGGAAGTTCTTCCAGAGTCTTGTACTTTTTAGAGTAGACTCCAATCGGCTCAATATGAATTGCACCTGCATTGACGAAATCATAATTGAAGTCAGCAATTTGACCTTCTAAGTATGGAATGTGCTGGAAGTAGTTTGCATCCAGTACTCCTTCCTCCAAATCTTTATTTGGAAGTACATAATCTGTATAGCTTTCAATATTCAGTTCATAGCCTTTTTCCTCTAAAAGAGGCTTTGCTTTTTCTAGGATCACAGCATGCGGCGTATTGGATGCACCGACTACTAACGTCGTTTTCTCTTCTTTTTCTTTATCAGCATCCCCATCTGCTGCATTGCCGCCTGTCTTGTTATCGTCTTTTGTTCCGCATGCTGCAAGTGCTAAAACTAAAGCTGCCGCGAATAGACCGAATAAAAACTTCTTCATATTCACATTTCTCCCTTTCCATTATAAATTTTATATGGTTAACAGGGGCTCCCAAAAAGGAAGCCTCCGGCAATCCCTTTACCTCTTGTCCAAACGATTCACGATGAAGTCACCGATAAATTGGATGACAAATACTATGACGAGCACTAAGATTGTTGCCATCAACGTCACGTCTCCTCGATTACGCTGGAAACCTTCCAAATAAGCAAGTGTCCCGAGTCCACCCGCACCGATTACTCCTGCCATCGCAGTATAGCCAACAAGTGCAATGGAAGTAACCGTAATTCCTGACACGAGCGCGGGCATCGATTCAGGCAACAGAACTTTGAAGATGATCGTAGAAGTACGCGCACCCATCGAACGTGCGGCTTCAATGACTCCCTTATCGATTTCCTGTAACGCGATAAGTACCATCCGTCCGTAAAACGGTGCAGCTCCAATAATCAAAGCCGGCAGCGCAGCATCAGGACCGCGCATCGTTCCGATCAATAAATTGGTTAACGGAAGCAATAGAATAATTAAAATGATAAATGGCACGGAACGGAAGATATTAACGAAAGCACCTGTGATGACATTCGTAATTTTATTCGCCCACAACTGTCCCGGACTTGTCAGGAACAACAGCAGACCAAGACCGATGCCGAGCACAAATGTAAATAAGGTAGAGTACGCTGACATGTACAGCGTTTCTCCAGTAGCCGTCCACATTTTCTCCCAATTAACATTTGGAAACCACTGTTCAATCATTTGCCAGCACCTCCGTCTTTACTTCATTGGCATGTAAGTAGGCGATGGCTTCATCAATGACCGCCACGTCACCTACAAGCTGCAAGACGAGTGTACCGTATGCGCCGTCACGCGTTGTCGAGATATTTCCTTGAACAATATTGACATCGACCGGAAACTTTCGAATCAACTCTGCAAGCACCGGCTGTTCCGTACGTTCCCCGATAAACGCCAATTTCACGAGTTTTCCAAGAGGTGTCTCTTGTTGAAGATGTGCCACCGCTGCGTCCGTGTCTCCTGTATCCGTCACCTGAGATATAAAACGCTTCGTAATATCCGCTTGCGGGGATTGGAAGACATCCAGGACACTGCCGATTTCTACGACTTTCCCTGCTTCCATGACCGCTACACGATGGCAAATCTTACGAATAACGTGCATTTCATGTGTAATCAAGACGATCGTCAAACCGAGACGTTCATTGATATTCGTCAACAGATCCAAAATCGCGTTGGTCGTTTCAGGATCCAGTGCAGAAGTCGCTTCGTCACAAAGCAACACTTCAGGGTCATTAGCAAGCGCTCGTGCAATACCGACACGCTGCTTCTGTCCACCGGATAATTGCGCGGGATACGCCTTCTCCCGTCCTGTCAAACCGACCAGATCAATCAGTTCCTTCACTTTGCGCTGACGTTCTGGTTTCTTCACGCCTGCAATTTCCAAAGGGAACGCAATATTTTCTTCAACAGTTCTTGACCACAGCAAGTTGAAGTGCTGGAATATCATACTGATCTTCTGACGCGCATTTCGCATTTTCGCGCCCTTCAGCGTCGTCATTTCTTGCCCATTGATCACAATGCTTCCTGAAGTCGGTTGTTCCAAACCATTCAACAACCGGATCAATGTACTTTTCCCGGCACCACTATAACCAATGATGCCGAAAATTTCTCCTTCTTTAATCGTGAATGTTACATCATCCACTGCTACAATTTCTGAACCGCTCAATTGGAATGTCTTTTGAACGTTTGTTAGTTGAATCATTTCCTGCACCACCTTCAATAAATCCATTATACTCGTTTCCGTCCGTCAACGCCTGTCGAGGCTTAACGGCGCTTTCCGCTTTTGATCACATCCAGCTGCAATCGCCAGCCTCTCGGGTCACTTCAGTCTTTACGAAAAGGTGCAAAGAACTCACCTTGTCGTAAAGCCCTCCAGTGCCTGCCGAGGCTTAACGGCGCTTTCCGCTTTTGATCATAAAAAAACCCTTCTGCAGATAAGCAGAAAGGCAGAACGTATGAATCGTTATGTACGTTTCCATTCTCTCATCTGTCAAAGCAATTCGCTTTGAGTGACTTGGCACCATTTCACATATGTGACGGTTGCCGGGCTTCATAGGGCACTTCCCTCCACCACTCTTTATAAGAGTCTTGATATTCAATTGATTGTACTACTTATACCATACTTCCGTTTCCATTGTCAACTCAGCTTTTCCAGTAAATAAGGAACGGAATGAAATGCATAAATCTTTTCCATCGGTTGCCCGGAGCGATGAATAAGCAAGCAAGGTACACTTTCTATCTTATAGTCTTCCGCTAATTGCACGACGTAGTTTAAATCTGCTTTACCAATTGTCAGCTCCGGACGCAGTGTTTCAATCACCGTCAGCATTTTAGATGCAACTGCACACGTCCCGCACATCGGAGTAAATAAATAAAAAGCGGCCAATTGCTCCGCCGCCTGTTCGCGTTCCCAATCTTCAATCGTCCAATTATCCATATGCCCCACCTGCCAAATAGTTGGAATGTATCTTGAAATTAGCTGCGACTAAAATGCCCGCTAACACTTTGATCGGCGTTGTCGCCACTTCCCGGTACAGTCGATCTGTATATAAGTGTTTTGCTTCTGGATAGAGCTGCTTGAACAACTTGCGGATCGTATCACCTGAAACATCCGCATCCACAAAGATGAAAAGTTCCTGCTCTTCGTATGGCGCCAGAAGTTCTTCAATATGATAGGAACTGATCGTGCCGTTTGTACAAATGATATCTACCGGCTCCGCAAGCATTGGTCTTAGCCGGTTGCGGTCGGTACTGCCTTCCACAATAAGTACTTTCGGATTCATCCACGTTCCTCCTCATAGTGTAAAAAAGCGCTGGAATGTTCCCAGCGCTTTTACTTTTTATTCCCCAGCTGTCATTTTTTCATACTGTTCAGCTGTCATTAATTCATCAAGCTCAGCTTTGTCAGCAACTTCAACAACGATCATCCAAGCGCCTTCATACGGAGACTCGTTTACAAGCTCGGGGCTATCTTCCAGCTCTTCATTTACTGCTACGACTTTACCAGTCAATGGAGCATACAATTCAGAAACAGTTTTCACTGATTCAACACTACCGAAAGGCTCGTCTGATTTCACTTCATCGCCAACTTGCGGAAGCTCAACGAATACGATATCCCCTAGTTCAGACTGTGCGAAATGTGTGATCCCGATACGGTATTTACCGTCTTCTTCTTTTACCCATTCGTGCTCTTCTGAATAACGCAAATCTTTTGGTGTGCTCATGTCTTAACCCCCAACATTTGTAATAGTTTATCTCTATTTAGTTTGCCATAGATCCGTATGAAAGACAAGATTCTATGTTCATCCTTGCCATGTTTCTGCGAATATTGCTTCATTAAAACCTACCGTCACTCGCTGGCCATCTGTAACAATCGGACGCTTGAGCAACATGCCATCTGAAGCGAGTAAAACAACCTTTTCATCGTCTGTCATGTTAGGCAGTTTATCCTTCAATTGAAGCTCTCGGTACTTCATGCCACTCGTATTGAAGAACTTTTTCAATTCCAATCCGGAGTTTGCGATCATCATTCGCAGTTCCTCTTCACTTGGCGGTTGTTCAGCAATATTTACTTCTTCAAATGAAATCTCTTCATTCTCCAACCATTTCTTTGCTTTGCGGCACGTTCCGCATTTCGGATAGCCATAATATGTAACTGTCATTTTTGTGCCCCCTTTTTGGTCAGTATAGCAAAAAGATGTTTGAATTGCTTGGTCCTCGCCCATTGCAAAAAGGTTTTCCGATAAATCATGAACTGACAGGAGGCGTTGAGCAGAGAACAGAGTTTGATCTACCCTGGATTTAATCACTCTATGAGCGCTTTGATTAGCTTTATGATCAAGTTCAGTGATGTTATGAGCGCATGAAGGCTGTGTATGAGCGGCCGAACACTTTGTATGATAGACAGCCAGAATTTATGAGCGCCTGCGATTCGTTTATGATCGTCGGAAAACTATTTCGGCGATAAATTGAAAAAGCTGCCCGGAAGATCATTTCCGGACAGGGCTCTTTCATCGTTCAACTATCAAACGATATACTTCTCTGCCTCGATTAATCTCTCAGCAGCTTCACGTTTCTTCGCAATCAAGTTATACGGATTATTACGTGTCAGCTTACGTAATGCAGACAGCATCATACGTTGGTTGTCGCCTTCCACAGCTGCAAGTAGTGTCTCCTTCGCTGCTGCTTCGATGCGTGCGAACGCTTCCTGACAGAAGATTTGTGTGTAAAGTAATTTTTGGTTTTCTTTTTCTTCACCGTTTTTATTAATCGCTTTCTCCGTCCGTAACAGGGCAGATTCCATCCCGAAGAGATCATTCGCAATGTCCGCGATGTTCACAAGGATTTCCTGCTCTTGCTCAAGCTTTGTGCCAAAGCGCTGCGCTGCAAGTCCTGCCACTAAAATACCGATTTTCTTCGCATTTTTCACAAGCATTTTCTCTTGAGCCAACGCTTCGTCGCCCACTTCTTCAGGCATCATCATGAGCAGCTCTTCTTGCAGTCCTTGTGCTTGTTGCAATAATGGCAATTCGCCTTTCATTGCTTTCTTAATGAACGTACCCGGTACGATCATCCGGTTGATTTCATTTGTTCCTTCAAAAATACGGTTAATACGGGAGTCGCGGTAAATACGTTCTACTTCATATTCCTGCATGAAGCCGTAGCCGCCGTGCAGCTGAACTGCCTCATCCACGATATAATCAAGTACTTCAGAACCAACGACTTTGTTGATGGAACATTCAATCGCATACTCTGCAATCGAAGCCGCCACTGCTTTACCGTCCTTTTGCTCTTCCAGGCTCATTGCAGCATTGCGCTCTTCAAAGTAACCTACTGTACGGTAGATCAAGCTTTCTGTTGCATAAAGCATAGAAGCCATCGTACCAAACTTCTCTTTCGTCAAGTTAAATGAAGAAATTGGTGTGTTGAACTGTTTACGTTGGTTCGCATACTCAATAGCCAACTGAAGGGAACGTTTCGAACCTCCGATTGTTCCTACTCCCAATTTATAACGACCAATGTTCAAGATGTTGAATGCAATAATATGACCTCTGCCAATTTCACCCAGCAAGTTCTCTACAGGCACTTCTGCATCTTCCAAAATTAGCGTACGAGTTGAAGATGATTTGATACCCATTTTTTTCTCTTCCGGACCTACTGAAACACCTGGGAATTCCTTCTCTACGATGAATGCTGTGAATTTGTCGCCATCCACTTTAGCGTATACAACGAATACGTCAGCAAATGCAGAGTTCGTGATCCATTGTTTCTCACCGTTTAAGACGTAGTGCGTACCCGCTGCGTTTAATTTTGCAGTTGTTTTCGCTCCAAGGGCATCCGATCCTGAGCTTGGCTCTGTTAAGGCGTATGCGGAAATCTTAGCACCAGTTGCAGAGTTTGGTAAGTACTTCTTTTTTTGCTCTTCATTACCGAATAAAACGATTGGCAATGTACCGATTCCTACGTGAGCGCCGTGTGTGATAGAGAAACCTCCTGCTAATGACATTTTTTCAGCGATCAATGCAGATGAAATCTTATCCAAACCTAACCCTTCGTACTCTTCTGGGATGTCCGCTGCAAGCAGTCCAAGGTCTCCGGCTTTTTTCAATAGTTTCACAGAATGTTCGAACTCGTGATTTTCCAGATTATCAATTAAAGGAGCTACATCATTTTTAACGTACTCTTCCGTTGTCTTTGCAATCATCTTTTGCTCATCTGTAAAATCTTCCGGTGTAAATACGCGTTCTGCACTCAGGTCCTCTGTTAAAAACGCTCCACCTTTAACGAATTCTGTCATATTAATTCCCTCCATAGCTTTTGTCATATATATTCCCCCTGTTTCTCCCATTTTTTTGTTTATAAAACTTCAAATACCCCTGCAGCACCCATTCCGCCACCGATACACATCGTGACGACACCGTACTGTTTGCCTTGACGCTTCAATTCATTGATTAATTTCAAAGTCAACACCGTGCCCGTTGCACCTAGCGGGTGACCCGTAGCGATAGCTCCCCCATTGACATTCACTTTGTTCGTATCGAGCCCAAGATGGCGAATGACCGCGAGTGATTGGGATGCGAATGCTTCATTCAATTCCCAAAGATCGATATCTTCAACAGACAGACCCGCAATCTTCAATGCTTTCGGAACCGCTTCAATCGGCCCGATTCCCATGATTTCAGGTGGGACACCGCCTACCGCAAATGAACGGAATTTTGCTAGCGGTTTCAATCCGCGCTGCTCCGCAACTTCGGAATCCATTAACAGGACAGTCGCTGCTCCGTCAGATGTCTGAGAAGCATTCCCCGCTGTAACAGAACCTTTCGCATTAAATGCTGGACGCAACTTGCCTAGTACTTCCGTTGTCGTTCCTGGACGTACCCCTTCGTCCATTTCGAACAATACGTTCTTTTCCTGATAATTCCCTTCAGCATCAACAAAACGTTTGACCACTTCGACTGGTACAATTTCATCGACAAACTTGCCCTCTTTAATCGCTGCTTCTGCACGCTTATGTGATTCCACTGCGAACGCATCTTGATCTTCACGTGAAATACCGTATTTCTGCGCCACTTGTTCCGCTGTGTGGCCCATTCCCATATAATACTCCGGCGCTTCTTCTGCTAATTTGAAGTTCGGGCGAATCGTATTGCCCATCATCGGTACCATACTCATCGACTCTACGCCGCCTGCGAGAATCGCTTCCGAATGACCAAGCATAATTCGTTCCGCTGCATAAGCGATCGACTGCAGGCCTGATGAACAGAAACGGTTAACCGTCACAGCAGGTGTCGTATCTGGCAACCCTGCAAGTGCGCCGATATTACGCGCTATGTTCATTCCTTGTTCTGCTTCAGGCATCGCACAGCCCATGATCAAGTCATCAATCGGCCCGTCGTATCCTCCTGCACGCTTCAATGTTTCCTTTATCGTCAACGCCCCGAGATCATCCGGACGGACAGTTGCCAAAGAACCTCTTCCAGCTTTACCAATCGGTGTTCGAGCACCGGCTACAATTACTGCTTCGCGCATTCTGTTTCCTCCTTTATCCTCTTCCTCATCAGTTACGTAACGGTTTGCCCTTCACAAGCATATGCTGCATACGCTGCTGTGATTTCGGCTCTGCCACCAAACTCAAAAATGCTTCGCGCTCGAGATCCAATAAATACTGCTCATCCACACGCGTACCGAATGGAACCTTGCCGCCCGAAATAACATATGCCAGCTTCTTGGCAATCTTCAAGTCATGGTCGCTAATGAAACCCGATAGATACATTCCTTCCGCAGCTAACAGCAATGTCGCGTAGCCTGAGTCGCCCGTGACGGGAACTTGCGTCTTTTTCGGTGGCACATAGCCTGCCTCATACAATGAAAGTGCCGCTTGCTTGGCATCGTAAATCTGATGATCCGCATTGACGCTCACTCCGTCCGCAAAGTCCAAGAAGTTGTTTTCACGCGCTTCATCAGCAGACGTTGAAACTTTCGCCATCGCAATGGATTCAAATACTTTATTGGCAATATTTTGGTAATCAATTGGCACACCATTCGGCAACCCTTTCAGATGCTTCTGATATAGGTTGACGTTTCCGCCGCCGCCAGGAATCAAACCGACTCCGACTTCCACAAGCCCCATATATGTTTCCATAGAAGCTTGGATATGAGCTGCTGGTAAACAAACTTCTGCACCGCCGCCTAGCGTCATTTGGAAAGGCGCTGCCACGACCGGCTTACCGCTGTATTTAATTTTCATCATTGCGTTCTGGAATGAACGAATAACGAAATCGAGTTCAAAGATATTGTCATCTTGTGCTTCCATCAAAATCATCCCGAGGTTTGCACCGACACAGAAGTTTTTCCCCTGATTTCCGATAACAAGTCCCTTGTAGCTCTTCTCCACTTCATCCACCGCGAAGTTGATCATCTGAATGATATCCAGTCCGATTGCATTGGATTGGGAGTGAAACTCTAACAATGCCACCCCGTCCCCCAAGTCTATCAAGCTAGCGCCTGAGTTCTTCTTGATGACACCATGTTTCTTTTTATAGCGCTTCAAGTCAATCGCCTTTTCATTCATTTGAACTGGTGTGTACTCTGCGCCATCGAAATAGTAGAGATCTCCGTCTTCTTCCTTATAGAAAGTTTCATAGCCTTTGTCTAGTAATGACTGAACAAAAGTAGGAATCTCTTTCCCCTGTTCTTTCAACAGTTCTACGGATTTACGGACACCGATTGCATCCCAAATTTCAAATGGACCTTGTGACCAGCCGAAGCCCCACTTCATCGCATTATCAATCGCTACAATGTCGTCTGCGATTTCACCATGAAGTTCAGCGGCATACAGCATCGCAGGTGTCAATGTGTGCCACAAAATTTCACCTGCACGGTCTTTTGCGTAGATCAATGTCTTCACTTTATTGGCAAGCCCTTTTTGCTGTTTCGCCATTTCAATTGAAGACGCTTTCATTTTCTGCGTAGGTACATATTCGAAGGTTTTGAGATCCAGTTCTAAAATTTCGCGACCCTCTTTTACATAGAAACCTTGTTTCGCTTTTGCACCGATCCAACCATTTTCGACCATTTTCGTAACAACGTCGGGCAGTTCAAAAATTCGTTGTTCTTCACCTGTCGTTTGATCATAGACATTTTTCGCAACATGCGCGTATGTGTCTAGTCCAACTACGTCCAATGTACGGAATGTTGCCGATTTCGGGCGTCCAATCAATGCCCCCGTAACAGAATCAATCTCACCGATCGAATAACCGCGTTCCAGCATTTCATGCAATGTCACTTGCAAACCGTAGGTCCCAATGCGGTTCCCAATGAAGTTCGGAGTGTCTTTTGCAATAACTACGCCTTTACCGAGACGATTTTCACCGAATGTCGTCATGAAATCTACAACTTCAGGCGCTGTAGTTTGCGTTGGAATAATCTCTAGTAATTTTAAGTATCTTGGTGGATTAAAGAAATGTGTACCAAGGAAGTGCTTTTGGAAATCTTCCGAACGTCCTTCTGCCATTGCTTCAATGCTAATCCCCGATGTATTAGAAGAAATGATCGTGCCTGGCTTTCTTACTTTTTCGATCTTTTCATATAAACTCTTTTTAATATCCAAGTTTTCAACGACTACTTCAATAACCCAATCTACTTCTTGCAGTCGTTCCAAGTCGTCCTCAAAGTTCCCTGGAGTAATTAATGATAGATTTCTCTTTGTTGTCAGAGGAGCTGGTTTTTGTTTCAACAATTTGTCCAATGCCGTAGCTGCAAACTTATTACGGAATTTCGGATCTTCGTACGTTAAACCTTTCGCTTCGTCATCGGCACCCAATTTCGGTGGTACGATATCCAGCAAAAGAACAGGAATCCCAATATTGGCTAAATGTGCTGCAATACCAGAACCCATAACACCAGATCCCAAAACTGCCGCTTTTCTAATTTGATAAGTCACGTGCAATCCTCCCTTTATCTTTGAATGAACACTCATTCATTTATAGCGTAAAAAAAATACGCGTTGCTTATAAATACTAGTGTAAATCATTTGAAACTATTTCGCAATATTTAAATCGTATTTAATCAGACTTTTTAAAATGTATTGAAAGAAGCAATAAAATACCCAACTACTTCAAAACATTGTACACTATCATATGAATGGAGGCGAGCATACATGAAAGAAATAAAATCGACAGAAGAATTCAATAACATTATAGCTAGTGACAATCCGGTCCTTGTAAAATTTGAAGCAGATTGGTGCCCGGACTGTAAACGGATGGATATGTTCATTGATCCAATCGTAGAAAAATATGATACATACACATGGTATGAAGCAGACCGTGATGTGTTACCAGAAATCGCAGAAAAATATGAAGTGATGGGCATCCCCAGTTTATTGATTTTCAAAGACGGAGAAAAGCACGCACATTTACACAGTGCAAATGCAAAATCACCTCAACAAGTAACTGAATTTCTTGATGAAGTGAAAATTTAATGATAAACAGCGCTGACTTCTGTCAGCGCTGTTTCTGCCTATAGGAGGCGATCATTTTGTCTAAATTTATTGAAGTACAAGGTAAATCCCAACACGACATAGATATTAAACCGTCCTATCGCGCTTCCGCTTGCGGTCCTGTCACAGCCTTCGTGTTATTGCGGCATCTTTTTCCTTCCCGTCAACTTCCTGACATCAACGAATTGTATCGTCAACTCGGCGGAACAAAAATCGGGTTGCCCACATGGCGTTTCATCCGAAACCTTGATCGAATGCTTGGTCCAGACTGGCACGTAAAAGTGTGTGATGTGAAAGAAGCGATGCATCAACTTGAAGAAGGCCGTCCTGTCGCATTGAAGTTCGATAAATGGTTCCGATTAAAATGGCGAGGTCGTTTTTCATATGACTATCATTGGGTTGTACTAGTCGGCTACGACTATATAGAAGGTATCTTGCATCTGCTCGTCCATGACAACGGAGGCAGAAATCGACCGAGCATCGTTCAAACCATCCCTTATGAGCCGAATAAAAAAATCCTGACTTTTGTCAAAATCGAACCGTCAAAACGGTGAAACGGAAAGCCCTTGCCGTGCAATCAATGAATAACCTTGCTGATCCATCAACCTCGCACGGTCTTCCGTGAATTCCGGAATGATCAATTGCTCAAGTGGATCATCAAGTGTCAATTCACAATGAATCGTTGCCAACTCTCTTGAAAGCATGAGCATCTCTTCATCCGCATCGATCTTCTTTCGCACCCCTGCAGTCAATTCTTCCCGCGCGGCGAGCACCCCGTCTACAGACCCATATTGCTGAATTAACTTCAATGCAGTCTTCGGGCCAATCCCCTTCACTCCTGGATAACCATCACTCGAATCCCCAGTAAATGCTTTCATATCAATAAACTGAGCTGGAGTAATCCCATACTCTTCTATAAAACGAGCTTCATTGTATTCATCATACTGCGTATATCCCTTTTTCGTGAACGCGATGGACACATCAGGTCCCAATAACTGCAATAAATCCTTATCTCCCGAAACGATTGTCAGTTTCGCCTCATTTTTCCACGTTTTAATCATCGACCCGATTAAATCATCCGCTTCCATATTCGGAATGCCGTAATTTTTCCATCCTAACGTTTCCGATACTTCCCTTGCCATATCAAATTGGGGAACCAACTCAGGCGCCGGTGCTGGTCGATGCGCTTTATAATCCGCAAATAGTTCATTACGAAAAGTTTTTGCTCCCATATCCCAGCAAACCGCCATATGTGTCGGCTGAAATATCGAAATCGCGCTCATTGTATGGCGTGCAAATCCTTGTACTCCGTTTGTTGGAATATCATTCGCATTGCGAAAAAATTGGCCGCTATGTGCCGTCGCAAAAAACGAACGAAACAACAAAGCCATTCCGTCGATCAGTAAAATATGAGGTTTTGTTTCATTCATTCTTGTCCACTTCCTTTCCTCTAGTCTATCACAGCACGTCTGTTAATAAAGAGAAAGTCAAAAGCCCCGATTGTTGCATATGATAGAGCGAGCAGAAAAGGAGTGATGTTTTGAATCCACAAGATGAATATATGTGGTATCCGCAGCAAAATTGGTCTGGCAATAGCTTTACCGGGTTCCCGGGATGGAATTCTCCGCCTTTTGGTCCGTCATTTCCGCCTTGGCAACCTGGATTCCCAGGACAGCCAAATTTCCCGAGCTTTCCAGGGTTTCCATCTCAACCGGGATTTCCGGGACAGCCAAGTTTTCCAAATCAACCTGGACCGCCCGGACAAGGAGGCCAGGCAACGGCACCCACCACACCACCGCCAAACCAAATACCCAGTTATCCAGACGTTCAATTATTTGCAGTAGATCCAGGAGCCATCTCAGGCTGTCTGTTCCGATTCACCTATGTTTGGACTTCGAGATTTAGAGGGTTCTGGTTCTATCCAACCTTCGTCGGCAGAACATCTGTCGCAGGCTTCCGTTGGGACTCACGCAGAAGGCGCTGGGAATTCTTCGGGATCGATTTACAACGCATCGATTCATTCCGATGTACGTGAAGAAGATACAACGAAATGTTTGGCAGTGTTTTAAAAAAGAAGGAGTGATGTTTTGAATCAGTCAGATGGACATATGTGGTATCCGCAATTGCCTGAAGGGTATCCAGGTCAGCAATATGAAGCATATCATCATACGAATCGTCCCTCACAATTTCCACCTCATCAACAAGGATGGCCAGGTGGCGGTTATCCCGGTGGAGGTGTACCAGGTTATCCACCTCCCGGACAGTCGTATCCGCCTTGGCAACCTGGTTATCCCGGTCAACAACATGGATTTCCAAATCAACCCGCTTTTCCTGGATATCCATCCCAACCTAATTATCCAGGTTTTCCTGGACAGCACGGGCAACACGGTGGTCAAAATCAACAAGGTCCACCAACATCACCACCGCCGAGCCAGACACCGAACTATCCCGACGCACAATTACGTGCAGTCGACCCGGGCGGCATAGCAGGATGTCTATACCGCTACACGTACATTTGGACTTCTAGAAACAAAGGATTCTGGTATTATCCAACCTTTGTCGGCAGAACCTCGATCGCCGGCTATCGCTGGGACCCGCGTCATTATCGATGGGAATATTATGGAATGGATTTGAAACATGTAGATACTTTTCGTTGTACTTGAAGAAAACCTGGCGGAACTTCGCCAGGCTTTTTTGATTAGATGTGAGCACATCTAGTGTAAAAATAGAAGATAGGCAGTGAGTAAGCCAAACGCAATACAGACAATGACCGCACTATACATATTGGAGGAATGCTTAATAGAAGCAGGCAGAATTTCCTTCATCGTCACCATATAGATCGAGCCGACCGTTACACTTAATAAAAAAGCTGCCAGTAAATTGCTTTGCATGCCCATCCAATTGCCGATGAATGCCCCTAACGCAACAGGGGCTGCAATGAAAACAGATAGAAGAAACAACTTATAAAGTCGCACCCCTGCAACAAACAAAGGTGTAAATAATATCATACCTTCAGGAATATTATGCAAAATTAATGCCTGCAACAACGCTAGACCAAAGGGAAAATGCTCACTAGTTGCCAAAACCATACCCATCGGCAAATTATGCATTGAAAGGATCAACACCAAAAATACACCCATACGAAGACTTTGACGGTGATCATTCTTCTTTGAATGTACCCTATTCCGATAAAACGCTAGATGAATGATCTCAAACAGAAGTACACCTACTAAGAAACCAAATACAAAAACGAGAAAATTTCCTAGCGCTATGGCTTCCGGCGTGATTTCCACACTAAGTAAGGATAGCAATAATCCCACACACACAGCATAAATTGCACCCACACTTCTCTGAAATCTATTAATTAACGCTACAATAACACCGCCTACATTAACACCAGCAACTGTTGATAGAAAACCAATCAACCAGATAGGTACCAATAAACCATCCTTTTGTCGTTTGTCTTTATGTTTATATGGGAAGGCAGCCCAGATTATGCTTTAATTTCATGCGACTAAACAAAAATGAAATGTTTAATTGTCATTGATCCATTTAATCGTTCTACCGCCGTTTCATGCTGCGGATTATACTTTTTGATTCCTTGTCTACGCGATACGATTCGATGATTTTTTGCAAGGCTTTGTTATAAGTGAACTTATCTAATGAATTGTTACTCCCCAGATATTCCATTGTCGGTTCAGGAAGCTTCACGTAACACATAGAAAGCGCCCAAGCAACTGCCATTTTGACGTAATAGCCGTCATGTTCTATATGATCCAGTAAAGCGAGCACCTTCCCTATATAAAGCGGTTCAATATAATAGTTTAGAAGCATAACAACTCCAAACCGAAGCTCATAGTCTTTATCCGAAGTCAGATAAGATTGCAAAAATGTCCATACACGTTCTTTATGGTTCTTTGTAACTTTAAGTGTTGTACAAAAACTATCGCATACTGACCAATTATCGATTTTAGGAATAAAAGCCGCTACATATGAAAGTACTTCTTCAATATCAGCATTCACATAACCAATGACCAGTCCCTGCAGCATGACTTCTTCGAAATATTCGTCTTCTGCCGTTTCAAGATATGTACGCCAGTCATCTTTCACTATCCGTTTTGCGAGTTTGCGAAGTTCCGGCATTCGCACACCTAATACATTGTCGATATTCGGGATAAGTGCTGAGGCAAACTTTTGGTAATCCGTGTCGATGCACTCATGTATTTGTTTTCGGATCGTATTTTGCATTGGAACTCTCCTATACTTTGATTTCATTATTTGTAAGTACCAAAATTTGATAACGTTCTTCGATATGTACCAACTATACAAGATAAGCTAAAGAATGGGTCAATATCAACTGCGCGTTGCTTTTCGTTCCAGGCCGACGCTTTACACTCCAAGCGACTGAGAATTACAAAGTATAAAATCATTTATTCAACTTATATAATATTATTATCCGTCAAAAAAAGACAAATTGTTATGTAGACTATGCAGCAAATACGATTATTTGCTGCATCGTTCTTCCTACTGTATTTCATGAAGCTTGTTCGCAACCAACGCTACATCTTCCGCAAGCAACGGATATAGATTCGGCCGGCGTCTCACAGCGAGCGGATGGTAGGCCACGGCTGTTTGATATCCTCTTACTTCATGCCAAGTACCACGTAATCCTTTTACTTCAACTTCTGGATTTCCGAAAAAAGATTGTACGGCAACATTTCCCAAACATAATATAAGTGCTGGCTTTTGTTTGATTAATTGTTCTTCTAAATGTTGCATACAGATAGTTCGAGTTCGCTCTTTATCATACTTTCGTAGCGGTCTTCTTTTTAGAATATAGGTTACATACAGCTGATCTTGATGTAGGCCAGCTTCATAAACCGCTTTCTGTAAAGTTTGCCGTGTTCCGCAAACCATCGGGCTCCCTTCCCGACCTTCGCGAGCACCCGGATTATCGAGAACGATCATGATGGGTGCATTCGAATTCCCTTCACCCCAAACCATTCTTGATCCTTGGCAATAAAGACCGCATTCTTGGCAATCAATCTGACTCTTTGGCGTTGGTTCTTCAGGCCATATTTCGGGACAGAATGAATTCATTTGTTTCACTCTCCTATTGAAATAGAGTTCCACCTTTCGATTGAACTATACAAATAACGATAATTAGATAAAATATATTATCAGGTTTTTAATTCGGCAGCTTACCCTATTTCATTTTAATAAAATGATGTGATATGACATAACGGAAAGCTTTTTTTCATACACTATATTTGGGGTGAAAAAATGCCAAGAGTAAAATACCGAGATTCAGACATTGATTTAATGGCCAGGATGATGAGGGCAGAGGCTGAAGGTGAAGGTAAACAAGGCATGTTGTACGTTGGAAATGTAATTGTGAATCGGGCTATAGCAGATTGTTTAGACTTTAACGACGTCCGATCAATAAACGATGTCATTTTTCAAATACAAGGAGGAAATTATTCATTCGAAGCAGTTCAAAAAGGAAACTTGTTTTATCAACGAGCAAGATCTTCTGAAAAAAAATTAGCGAAGCAGAATCTAGACTATTGGAGAGAACATCCAGCGCACTTCGCCCTTTGGTACTTTAATCCATACGCTCCCTGTCCTCCAACATGGTATGGTCAACCGTTTACTGGCCAATTTAAAAGCCATTGTTTTTATGAGCCAGCACCGGGAACATGTGAGAGCGTTTATATTGGTTAATTGATTTAAACGAGGATCAGTTGAAACAAACAACAAACCTTTACTATTCCTTTGTTTTATATACTACATTCTCATAAATGAAAAGGGAATTTCCTGGTTCCAGGAGTTCCCTTTTTTATGCTCTGTTTTTGATTTTCGGACAACAAACCAAAAACCCTCCAGTCATCTATTATTCTGGAAGGTTTCTTTGTGTGTTTTATGGAGATTGTAGAAGTCATTCTGGACTAATTGCGGACTCTTATCTTTATGATGGATTTAAATATTTTCACGATATTATACTGTGTCATAGACCTTTTCAAATTCAAACCCATCATATTGATTGGCGGCCACTTCATCACAAATTTTACGGTAATTATCAAGCCCCCCAACATAGATCACAAATCCTCTTTGAGTTCCATCGATATTGGCTCCTGTATACCATGAATTCGTATGTGGGAATAATGTGCTGTTTGCTATATCATCACATTGCTTCCCCCATGTTATTTCTGCTTGTCTTTGCGCTTCAATCGTTTGTAAACCATTGGACTCAATATAGCCTATACACTGATCTATCCAATCAACATGCTGTTCAATTGCAGATGGCATGTTCGTAAGAACCGATGGACTTTGCGGCCCTGTTATCATAAAGAAGTTCGGGAAATTTTCCATCGTCAATCCAAGATATGTTTTAACTTCTCGTCCTTCTCCCCATTTTTCTTGTATCGTTTGTCCATTACGACCCTGTATATTTAATTTTAAAAGAGAGCCCGTCATCGCTTCATATCCAGTCGCAAAAACTATGACATCACATTCAATCGTTTCATTGCGAAGTTTTACGCCATTTTCTACAACACATTCTATCGGATTGTCTTTTAAAGGAACTAGATGAACATGCTCTTCGTTAAACATCTCATAAAAATTTGTTCCAATAATTAAACGCTTTGTTGTAATATAATAATCCGGATGTAACTGCTTTGCTGTATGTTCATCTTTTATAATTTCATCAATTTTATTTCGGACAAACTGCGAGACTACAAAATTTGTTTCCTTATTGACGCCAACGTCCGGATATACAGCCCCTAACGCAAGTCCTCCTGTTTTCCACACATGATCTAATGTTTCTTTTTGTTTTTCTGCTGAAAATTCTATTGCTGATTTTCCTGTCGTGGACAAGTGTATGCCACCAGGGGTTGTAAAGAAAGCATCTCGAATCTTAGGATAATTGTTAAATGCATCTTCTTGTTGTTCTTTACTTAATGGATGATTACGCGCCTCAGCCACATAATGAGGAGTGCGCATCAATAGCGTGAGCTCTTTTGCTTCCTTTGCTATTTCTTGCATGGTCTGAACTCCGCTTGAGCCATTACCAATGACTACAACTCGTTTACCGGTGAAGTCGACTTTTGAATGCGGCCAACGCCCTGTATGATACTTTTCACCGCGAAATGTATCGACACCTTTAAACGGCGGTATATTTGTCGTGGATAAACATCCAACCCCGCTGATGAAATACTTAGCTTCAAATTTTTCATCTGTGTCAGTCTTAACTTCCCAACTTTTCGTCTCGTCATTAAAGGATGCTTCCATCACGCGCGTTTTAAATTGAATATCAGGTCGTAAATCAAGCTCGTCTGTGACAAAATTCAAATACTCCAAGATTTCTGGTTGAGAGGCATACCGATCCTTCCAGCTCCATTTCTTATACAACTCTTCGGAAAATGTAAAATTATAAAAAATAGAATCAGAATCGCATTTTGCTCCAGGGTAACGGCTCCAATACCACACTCCGCCGACTCCATCTGCAGCCTCTATTACAAGGACAGATAGTCCACGTTCTCTCAGCTTGTGCAGCATATACAGCCCAGCAAAACCGGCTCCTACAACTATTGCATCATATTGTTTAGCTTCCATTCTTAAACCTCCATCCCGAATAATTTATTTCGAAGGTACTAAGCTTAAAAATTTAGCAATTGTATCTACTGTTGTTTTTGTTTCTTCTGCGAAAACCGCCATGTTACTGAAGTAGCCATGAATACTGCCATCTAATTGAAGATATTCTACTGTGACACCCGCCTCTTGTAATTTGTCACGATATTGAACCCCTTCATCTACTAACACATCATTCTCAGCCGCTATAATAATCGTTGGTGGTAAATTGCTTAAATTTTCATGTAGCAATGGGGAAATTTTCGGATGTTTAAACTCTTCTTCATTGTTTATATAGTACTCACCAAACCAAATCATTAAGTCTTTATCCAGACCAAACCCTTCTGCAAATTTTTCATATGATGGAGTTGTAAAATCTAAGTTGGTTACAGGGTAAATCAAAGCTTGCGCTGTAATGGCAGGACCATTATTTTCTTGACTGAGGATCGCCATAACCGCTGCAAGGTTCCCGCCCGCAGAATCCCCACTAACAACGATATCATCCGCGATTGCATTTAATTCAGAAGCATGATCATTTGCCCAGCATAGCGCTGCATAACTATCTTCAACCGGCACAGGAAAGCGGTATTCCGGCGCTAATCGATAATCAACCGAAACGACAACACGACCTGTTTGTTCCGCCAACAAACGACAACCTGCATCAGATGTCTCCAGGTCACCAATCACCCAGCCGCCACCATGGTAATACATGAGTAGCGGGAAAGGACCTTGTCCGACCGGTGTATAAATACGTACACCGATTTCTCCATCGTGTACTGGTATTTTTCGATTTTCAACCTTTGCTACAGGGGGTACCTCGATTCCTTGCGGAGCAGGGACTGCGCCCATTGCATCGCGAACTTGTTGAGCAGTTAAGCTTTGAAGAGTTGGACCACTATAAAATGCCTCCAAATATTGTTTTGCATTGTTTGATAATCCCATTTCGCCAACTTCCTTCCCTATATTTATTTGCATCGGTTTGTATGCAATCCTAGTATAACCAAATTACACTATTGAGAATATTCCGCCTTTTAGTTATACTACTTCATACTATCGGTTACTTTTTGGGCTGCGCTACTACTTTTCTATGATGAAACATATCTTTGGATAAGGGGGATGATACGATGCAATTCACTACTTGGACTGTTGAAGAAAAATTACAAAAAGCTTTGGTACTACCATCGCAAGAAGAGCAAATATGCCATATTCTCATGAGTTTTGGAGAGATCTTTGTCGCTGAAAGAATCTCATTCTATCGATTTAGCCCGATTGGTTATGTGGGAGAAGGCGTAGCACAGCTCGAAAATGGAGATCTTCAATCGATCTCCTATATACGAGATGATATTCGTTCATTGCCCGTCGTGAAAAAAGCAGTGACAGAGCGAAAGGCTCACTACTATTCTGGACAAGACATCATTACACTCATTTCAAGCCGCTATAATCGTGACGTACCCTTGCACGCATTGACTGTCGTCCCCATTCACGTAAACAATCTGACCATTGCTTATATCGTCAGCGAATATATGAATCGCGTTTCCCCAACGGATGGACAAACCCTAGAGTTACTGACACATTTCGGCAGTCTAGCTGGCAGAGTACTGATCCAACCTCAAAAGATTTCTCATCCCAAACTAAGCCCGCGTGAAAACGAAATTTTACGAGCCCTTGCCAATGGCTTCTCAACAAAGGAACTAACAGATCTATTATCGTTGAGTGAAGCGACGATTAAACAATATATTAAATCAGCTTTCGTTAAATTGGGTGCGAAGAATCGAGCGCACGCTGTTTCGATTTATTTGGCTCCTGAAATATGAATTCCTACGCCTGATTCATGAAACAAACAGGAATCCCCCAACATTCACGTTTGTTTGAACGATCACGATTGTCAGTGCATAGGCAACTAAATCTCTTCCTCTCCATTTTAAACAACCCGAACTGCAAATAACATGACTAAAAATTGTTTATAATATCACTTACAAATCCCATTGCAGAAAAACATAAACGTTAACTGACATTGGAAATACTGATAAGATGATTATCATAGCTCGTTGTAGGGTAAATGTGGGGAAAAGGGGAATTATTCAACATGAAAAATGAAGGAACGATAGGAAGCGGAAAGAGGTTTCCTTTTCTCTTGGCGACGATGAAAGGTATCTCACAAGTAATCCTCATCGAAAATTGGTTGACAGGTTTGCTCATATTGACTGCAATCACGATCACCTCACTGGAGCTCGGCGTGATTGCATTTCTTTCAGCAGCAATCGGCACACTTACCGGACGGATCGGGGGAGGAAATCGGGAGAGCGTAGAAAAAGGACTGTATGGATATAATCCCATGTTGACAGGAATGGCGCTCCTTCTATTCCTGGAAGGTCCCGCAAGCTGGGGGATTGCTTTATTCGGGGCCGTTATTGCAGCCGCGTTTACCGCTTCAATGATGACACTTTTGCAGCCCACCGGCATGCCGACATTAACCTTTCCTTATATCGTGACGACCTGGCTATTATTATTATCTTCGTATAGGCTGGATACGTTCAAATTGACCGATGAAACAGTGCCACAGGATTTATCGCATTGGAAGCTGGAAATCGCCGGGAAAATCCATTGGCCGAGCGCTTTCCTTGATGGAGCCGGTCAGATTTTCTTCTTGCAAGGTATGGCTGCCGGATTGCTGATTTTTATTGGAATCTTTATCGCGGGATGGAAGTTAGGGCTATACGCAGTCGCTGGTAATATAATCGGCATATGCGCTGCATACCTCCTTGGAGCAGAACATTTGCTCATCGATGCCGGGCTGTACGGCTACAATGCTATTTTGACAGCACTCGCGGTCGGCGTCGTATTCCGTGAAGGGACAAACCGGCTGGCGCCTTACACTGCTATCATTGGTTCCATTTTGACAGTGCTATTCATTGCAAGTATCGATACCGCTCTTTTACCGTTCGGATTGCCGGCTTTGACCATGCCATTCGCTCTAAGTACATCGATTTTTATCGGCGCACGAAAAATGATGCAACAACCCTGACGACCCCTTTAAACTTATTTCAATTACACAATGGTCAAACAGGTTAGCGAGCCGATAAATATGATTTAAACGCCTGCGCAACATCAAACACGAATGTTTAAATTGTAATGTTTGTTTTCTTGAGCAAACTAATCTAAACAAGATAAAAAGACCGTCGATGTCTTCACATCAGACGGTCTTTACAGGTTTCTACAACTTGCCTGTCACAGAAGAAATTATCTAACAAGCATCGTCCTCTAAAGCTCTATACGATTTTCTATCTTGCATATTGAATTTCACTTTATAGTGCAATAGCAAATGTCCTAATTCATGCGCCAAGTCGTTTCTCCTAGTAGATGATTTTTTAATGGCCTTCACATAATATAAAGCTGATCATCTTCTGTCCAAAGACTATACGCATCAATGGTTTTCCCAACTTCTTACTGTCGTCACATAAAAAACATGAAATACTGCCTGTTGCTATATCGCTTAAACATGCTTGAACGTAGTATAATAGTTCATTCAGGGTCGCCAATCGAGTAGTCACGCTGATCCTACACGATTAGAACCTTCCGGAATCCGGATTGGTCAATGAAATGAATGAATTTAGGAGGATAACAAATGAGTAACGAGGATAATTTCTGGCTTGATTTACCGAAGCCGTTTTTTATATTGGCACCAATGGAAGACGTCACGGACGTGGTGTTCCGCCACGTCGTCAGTGAAGCAGGAAAACCTGATGTATTTTTCACGGAATTTACGAATACGGAAAGTTATTGCCACCCTGACGGAAGAGACAGTGTGCGGGGCCGGTTGACCTTCACGGAAGACGAACAGCCGATTGTAGCGCATATCTGGGGAGACAAGCCAGAGTATTTTAAGCAAATGAGCATCGATATGAAAAAACTCGGTTTCCGTGGCATTGATTTAAATATGGGATGCCCGGTACAGAACGTTGCGGCAAACGGAAGAGGAGCCGGTTTAATACGGCGTCCTGAACTAGCGGCAGAAATCATTCAAGCTGCAAAAGCCGGCGGGTTACCGGTCAGTGTAAAAACAAGATTAGGTTATATCGAAGTGGACGAGTGGCGCGATTGGTTGGGACATGTATTAAAACAGGATATCGCGAACCTTTCCATTCACCTTCGTACGAGAAAAGAAATGAGTAAGGTCGATGCACATTGGGAATTGATTCCTGAAATCAAAAAAATGCGAGATGAGATTGCACCAAATACATTGTTGACGATTAATGGAGATATTCCAGACCGCGCAACAGGATTAAAATTAGTAGAACAATACGGAGTCGACGGTGTCATGATCGGCCGCGGTGTGTTCACAAATCCATTTGCTTTTGAAAAAGAACCGAGAGAACACAGCGTGAAAGAACATCTGGACTTATTGCTCCTGCAATTGGAGCTTCATGACAAATATTCAAATGAAATCGGACCGCGACCATTTAAACCGCTTCTACGCTTCTTCAAAATCTATATACGCGGATTCAAAGGAGCAGGCGAATTAAGAAACCAATTGATGGAAACCAAAACGACGGATGAGGTACGCCGTTTAGTGAGACCGTTTTTAGAAATAGAGGAAGAATGAATTAAGCAGCGAAGGTACTTGCCCCGTAAACAATCTTGAATTGTACGGGGCAAGTACCTTTTTTAATTGACTTCCCTCAAACAACCCCGTAGTATATTAACTGTTTACAACACATTTACTTTAATGATTAAACAATATAATAATTAAAGTAAATAGAAGGAGCATATATATGGAACGGCATATTCATTTTCAAGACTTTGAAAAATGGTTTTGGCAATTATCCAGGAAAATGGAGAACGTATGGAAAGACATTTATACAAAAACCTTTCCTGGCTCACAATCTCGCATAATGTACTTACTTGAACAAAACGGGCCATTGCGAATGTCCGACCTGGCAAACGAATTACATATTACTGCAGGTGCTGTCACGACCGCTTCCAATATCCTTATTAAAAATGAGTATATTATGCGGATTCGAAATGAAGAGGATCGGCGTGTCGTCCATTTAGATTTAACGGAAAATGGGAGAAGGAAATTAAATGAACTGCGGGAGACAGGAAAAGAGATGATGAAACTTGTATTCAAAGACCTGTCAGATGAAGAGCTAAAAAATATGCTTGCCGCTTTTAAACAAGCCTCCGCCAACATAGACTCTATGCAGGATCCCCAGTTTCAAAGGAAGTGATGTATATGACAAGAATCAAAATGTTGAAACCGACCATTTTATCGATCTCCATGGCTACTGTCATGGCGGGCGCAGCCATCTCCCCTGCGCTCGGCCTGATTGCTCAAGCCTTCCCTGAAGCAAGTCCAACGATGATTAAGCTCATCTTAACGGCTCCGTCAATCATGATCATCCCTTTTTCATTTCTATCGAGTTATTTAACATCCAAAATAACAAAACGGATGATTATTTTGATTGGTCTGTTGATTTATTTAATCGGCGGGATCGGCCCGCAATTTGTCTCAACTATCGAATCCATATTAATGCTGCGGTTAATTTTAGGGGCAGGTGTCGGACTCGTCATGCCGTTGTCGATGACATTGATTAATGATTATTTCATCGGCAGAGAACGAACGAAGATGATGGGGTTTAATTCCGCCTTCAGTAATTTCGGTGGGATTATCACGATGTTGCTGGCAGGATGGCTCGCTACTTTCAGCTGGCGTGTTCCATTTAATGTCTATTGGCTAGGGCTTTTCATTATCATTTTAATATTCTTCTTTTTACCGAAAGGGGAAATTCAAAAACCGCAATCACACGAAAAGAAGGTAAAACTTCCTCTTGCGGTATACGGCTATGCGCTCGCAATGGGCGGTGTGATGCTTGCTTATTATTCAATCGCCACCAATATTGCGCTCTATTTAGAGCAGAGTGATTTGGGTGATGCCGCTTTAGCGGGAACGATTGTATCATTCACAACTGTCGGCGGAATGATTACGAGTTTACTTCTCGTTCAAATTGAAGTTATTTTCAATAAATTTGTCATCCCTGTTATGCTCTTTGGGATGGCTGCCGCTTTTTTATTTCTATCTTTCACGCACAGCATCCCGCTTATCATAGTAAGCGTTTGTTTGATTGGATTCGGCCAGGGTGCTATATTTCCGACTATTATCTTACAAGCACTCAACCAGGTAAAGCCGTACCTGGCAGACCGCGTAATCGCCTGGACGTCCAGCATGACATTTTTAGGTCAGTTTTTATCGCCAGTTATCCTGGACGGCATCGGTAAAATGGCAAACCAGGGAAGCATCCGATTTCAATACGGCGTACTTTCCGCATCGGTTTTGTTTTTTGTTGTGTTAAGTATATTTTTAATCGCAAGGAACCGGAAACAAGATTTTTCTGTAGAATGAGATACATCTAAACAATTTTGTTGAATTTCTCCGCGACGAATTCCATGCAAATCAAAAAGCAGGCATGCCTGCTTTTTGATTTATCCTTATTCTGTTAACTAAATTATCAGTTATCTCTACATTGATAGATGTACCTTTTTAAATGCCTGCTCCAAAGGATCCCTCAAAGCGGGGGCCAACGACTTTGAATACTCCGCTGTAATATGGTTATTATCTCGATATACAATAATATTCCCAATGACTGGATAGCATGTCTTATCATCACAGAAGTAATCCGTCAGGTCGGCAAAAATGACATTGGAAGGTATACCTTCTGTGTTTTCCCATGGCACGACCTCTGATACGCCGTCTGACCTGTCGATTGCACAATCCAATGGACTTCTCGCACTTTCTAAACAGGCTGGTATTTTCTTTTTCATGCGGGGATTGTCGCGCACCGCAAAAATCTTCGTAATCCCTTCGAGTTCTTTCCATTGATTGATATAACCAAGCGGCACTTTGTCGCGTTTATTTAAAGTCGCTGTAGTGAATATCAAATCAGGTGGTTCCTCTTTTAACTCCTTGATCAAATTTTCATTCCACTCTAGACACGTTTTGGTTAAATGATTTTCAGGATCTTCGTCGGTAAATCGGCAACCGTCATGATTGTACAGATCGATCCGAAAATTCAGCTCTTCCGCCACTATTTCAAGCGCTGGAAACCAGTGTCCTGAATGAGAGCCGCCTACTAAGGCAAGAACATAGTCAGGTTTGTCTAAAACACCATACGAACACTTTCTCACCTCAGTACGATCTTGACCGAGACATTCCGTATCCTCATAGAAACTCGGAAGATCCGTCTTAATTGCCAACGGAGAAGGAATCAAATCAAGTCCTTCCGGTGGTTTAACATTATACAGAATCGATTTGGCTCCTGGATAATCTTTATCGTTCTGGGTCAAATTGAGCATGCTCGCCTGTGTTTTCTGTATATACATGGAAATGGAAAATATCGAGCTAGCCGCGAAGACTAGCAAGATGCCTAGCACTGTCACGAAATTCCCTTTCTTCTTATCCCATTTCATCATCAAAAAGGGGGGTTCTAGCTGCTTAGTGGAAATGATGGACAATAATAACGTGAACAACAGGATGATAATTCCATCTATGATTGGAACAGTCGTCGTTTTCATAAAAGCACGGTAGAAAATCAACAGCGGCCAATGCCATAAATAAATCCCATACGTAAGACCGCCTAAATAGGTGAAAGGCTTTGTGCTTAGCAGACGATCCACACCGAGCTTCGTGCTATTTTCAGCTGAAATCAAAATGAACAATACACCGCTTATTGGAACCAAAGCCAAATAGTCAGGAAACACAGTCGACACAGGTAATAAGATGCCTGTTAGACAAATAACCGCCAGCCCGCCCCATCCGAGGACGGTGTTGAACCTTTTATTGAAAATCAGATAAGGTGAAATTAAGGCGAAGATCCCACCTATGCTAAATTCCCACATCCTTGCGAACGTATCGAAGTATGCCCATGGTTGATTGATATGTGTTTGGTAAACAGAATAAGCCAGTGAACCAGCGAAAACGACAAGCTGCGCTGTAAGAAACGTTTTACGCACAGGTGTTATCAAGACTTTTTTCGCGATAAAAAAGACGAGACAGATAAAGAGCGGCCAAATAATATAAATTTGCCCCTGAATACCAAGTGACCAATAATGTTGAAATGGACTTGCGGAATTCTCTCGCGCCAGATAATCCACCGAATCAAATGCCAGCCGCCAATTTTCATAATAAAATGTTGAGGCCGCCATATGCGCGATGATTTCGCTCCATTCAATTTTCGGCAAAAATACGAGACACATAAATCCGATGACGATCGAGACGAACAATGCTTGAGGGAACAACCTTCTCGCAATGCCTAGTATGAAATCGAAAAATTTTACGGATCCGGTTTTCTCGATCCTGGTCAAAAGGGATAAAGTGATGAGATAACCCGAAATGATGATAAATATATCGACTCCACCGGATACTCTGCCTAGTCATATATGATAAACAGCGATGAGCAGAGTTGCGATGGTCCGTACGCCTTCAATCTCTGGTCGAAATCTTTTTTTGGTCAATTTTAAATCTGTCATACGCTTTCTCCATCCTATTAACTCTGATACCTAGCCCCTGCGCTAGTCAAACACTATTCTAAAATGCATACACTCTTAAATGAACCTGTTTCATTTGCTTGAAAAAAGAATGTGACGCTTGGCATTTCATAGACCAACATAGATTTTACGCAATTGTGCAGACTAGATACTATTTTGTTTCCCCTTCTATTACATATGTGTGTCCATCAATTCATAGATCTCGACTTGAATAATGGGACCCATTTCTTGAACGCGAACATGGAGTCCCATCAGATCAAGTTTTTTATGATCGGGCAGCTTAATTTCAACCGCTCCTGCTTTCTTCCCTACAACATGGAACATATTAGTGCCCTCGTCTCTAGTGATTTCAGCGATCTGCTCGGAGCCTTTCGGCAGTATATGCTTTCCTATATCGTAGTTTGCTCCCAAATCCAATGACGCGTTCGGTCTTTCCTCCAATACTTTAAAACTGAATTTAAAACTTGGAGCTGAACTTACCGCTTCTAATCCGTACCGTACTTCCTTTCCGTCTTCAAAACGGATAGTAGCGATGTATCGACCCGGCTGATCAATCACAATATGGACGTTGCGATACTTCCCTTCACTATCGTCATCGTTGTCGACGCAATCTGAGGGACTGAACGAAAGACATTTCGTGAACTTCATATTATCGGTAATCTTCTTTCCGTCCATCGTGGAAAGGGAAATGTTTTGGACAGGTCCTTTATTCTCCACACCGATCGCAACCGGCGAAGGAAGAAAATCTTCTGTTCGCTCTAACGTCAGCTTCAGTTTTCCGTTTACTTCTTTGACATGTACATAATATTTCCGATAAAATTTCTTATCCGGATTTCCTGAATACACCAATGCGGCCTTGAATGTACCGTCCCCTTCTTTAAGTGGGACTAAATGGATTCTATCTGTTACACCACCGGTTGGTTTGTTTTTTCCTTCCACGGCTTGGTAGATACCGGTATCCTTATGATTGGAATCATACATTTTAAATTGATCCCAACCGAAGTCGCTAGCCTTCACCGTAACAATCTGTGACTTCGCTTCTTCCGTTGCTTTCATCATTTTGGCCGCTTGTCCTCTTGTGATAGATGTGTTCGGGCTGAATCTGTCAGGAGATGTTCCTGTAGTGATACCAAGTCTATAGATCGTCAGAATGTTCGGGTCGTGGCCTACTCCTCGGTGTACATCTTCGAATGGACTTTTATATGAATTGAAGTTATAGCGCGGCAAATCGAACGCTTTGACAAGAATCGAAGCCATCTGCGCCCGTGTGATGGGATCGTTCGGACCAAAACGTCCATCTCCATAGCCGCTGATGATGCTTTTTTCTGCCATGGCTGCAATTGCTTTGTAGTAGCCATTCGCTTTCGGAACGTCTTTAAATCCTGGATCCTTCAATTTCGAAGTATCTAATTTAATAAGCTTTGCAATAATGGCAGCTGCCTGTCCTCGCGTGATAGAGTTTCCGGGTTTGAATGTACCATCCGGATAACCTCCGATTATATTACGTTCTGCCAGGTCATAAACTGCTTCCGCAAAGTGTTTTGACGGCGGTACATCTGAAAATTGTTTTGTACTTGTTGCGAATGTGCCCGATAAAGGCAAGCTGCATAGGAGCAATAACGCTCCGATTATCATAAGTAGTTTCTTTCTCATTCGAACTCTTCCTTTCGTTGGTGCCTGGCTCCCGCTAAAGTCCGCATGCTTTCCTCGAATTATAGCGAGACCTGGCATTCGAAGTTATTTCTTCAGCGTATGTGTCTTTCCTTTCGTGTCTGTCACGATCAGCTGCATTTCCGTAACCCGCATGTCTTTCCCAATGACATTCGAAAGTTTGCTAGTCTTTTTATCAAGCAGACTATACTTATAGACTCCTTTTTTATTGAAGTAGTACATTGTTGAATGATCGAACAGCACAGATTTATTGTTTTGGTTTACCTGTACATGATTAGGTGTAAATGCCACATTATCAAAGATTACACGCGCATCAAAGCCATATTCTTTCTTCTTGCCGCTGCCGTCCATCGCTGTCGAATAAAGGACGAGCGGATCATCTATAACGGGTTTATCGGGGTTAAATGTATAATCAAAATAGCGCTCTTTATTCTTCTCATTTGTATAATAAATCCGGTCATTCCAAATGAACATATTGCGGAATGTATAGCCATACGGCTGATTCATCAACACTAGATTCTGACCGTCTGTTTTCACTTTCATCAACCCGTACGCGATAGGTAGTTCGCTCATCTCTCCGACCGCTGACCAATAAGGAATGAAGATTTCGTCATTGTATACGATGAGTTGGAAACCTTTCAGCAAGTGCACTTGGAATGTATCATCGCTTGGGATATTTTCTGGAATTACAATGGCTTCGCGTTTGCCTGTCTTTAAATTCTCCTTAAACAACTTGGAATTATACCCTTCTTTAGCAATAGTGTACGAGAATCCATTCTGTTCAACCGTCTTGCCTTTTACGCCGACATATGAATGATAGGCGCTGAGTTTCTGCGAATCATCGAGCGCTCGTACGAGAAATGCTGAGAATTGGGCGCGTGTAACGTAATCTGCCGGCATATATTTACCTTTCGAACCACCAGCAACCCGCTGTTTCGCGATTCCATTAATATCCTGATAAGCCCAGTGAGCCGGAGTTACGTCAATAAATGTTGCCTGTTTATCGAGCGGCATATTAAATGACCGACGCAGAATCGCGGCCATCTGTGCACGTGAAGTTTTCTCTCCGGGACGTATATAGCCGTTATCGCCGCGTAAAATTCCTAGCTCATTCATTGTCGCTAAGACCTGATAGTGAGGAGATGTTTTCGCCACATCCTTAAATTCAGTAGACGTATCCTCCGACAGCGAAAGCTTCAGTGCTTTGGCAAGCATGGAGGCTGCCTGTACCCGCGTGATCGGCTGATTTGGTTTGAACGTGCCGTCCGGATAGCCGCCAATAATATTGCGGTCGGATAAATATAGGATTTCTTTCTTTGCCCAATGCGTATCTACATCTGAAAATTGAGCAGCTGCACGCGCTTGGATTGGAGCAGCTGAGGTAACGAGTAACAAAGTCATCAATGCAGCAATAAATTTACTTTTCATTTGATAGTCTCCTTTTAAAGTTATTTGCACAAAAACGTATAAAGATTGAATTTCGCACGGATATCTCCATTTAATCACGGTGAATGTGTGGAAAACCAAGTTGGCGTGCCAAAATGGCGAGCGGTTGGTTGACGGCTTCTATTTTTGAACAATTGCCAACCTGATTTTCCTCAGCAAACATCGTTTTAGTTAATCTGCTATCAGCCAGCGTCCCGAATCCGCATCACGCTTCATCGTAAACACATGCTCTGCGACGCCTTCGCGTCCATATTGATAGCGAATTTCTACTTCATTTTCGGAAACAGGGTACACTTTCCGATAGGAGGCTTCCAAAAATAGCTCACCTAATCGGTTGATTTGAGTAAATGCCGGTGTTTTCGACAAATTATCCAAGCCTAAAAGCGAGTCGTATAAATACAAATCGAAATATTGTTCCGGTGTATATTCCTCGCTAAGCTCTCCGGCCAAATAATCCAAATACATCGAATTTGTGCGCTCCTCTGTCGCAATGCCTACCACTTGCCCGTAAATTTTGTGCACCGGCGTAATCGTCCCACCTTGAACCGTTTCCCTTGCCGGAAAATGGTTCAATAAAAAATACTCCCGCGCATTCAACAGCTGATCGTAACCCCCTGCAATCGTGATCTCTTGGTCTTGATAACGCTCCATAATTTCAGATCGCAGCGGTTTCCCATTTACTTTCAGCTGTCCTTTTTCAAGCACGACACGATCACCCGGGACCGCAATGACCTCGTAATAGACATCATCATAGGTTGGTAAATGGCTTGTCGTATTTGTCATCGTGCGCACAATATCACCGGCCTGATACACAATATCATCAAACAGATTTGTTTTACGCTCCATCACTGTATGAAAAGTATCTGTACTCCCGTCTAATAAAAATGTCTCTTTATTTATATAATGCAGATCGTCGACTTGATCAAAATGGGGCAGTTCGGCAAATTCTTCATAATCAATCACTGACAGTTGCTGTTTTTTCTGCAATGCAGAAATTTGTGCCAAGTCATTTAACGGATCATACGGAATACCGGGCCCCTCATCAGAAGAAAGCAAATCAGAAGGGTTCAAAGTGACCATAAGGAGTATTGCAACTATAGGAAGCGCTGCTGTGACAAACAGCACTTGCCATGAAAACCTCTTAGCCGACGGCCGTAGTTTCTCATGTACACGCTGTTTTACCCGCCTTTCCTGCTCCGACGTATCGCCCATCATTTGATCTAGCTTCTCTTTGAAATCGCTCAATTCTTCACTACCTCCCCGTCCTCTTCATCAAAAAATTCCTTTAGTTGCTGCTTTGCCCTTCGCAGTCGTGTTTTCACCGTATTTTCATTCAGTTGCAAATAAGTTGCGATTTCCGTTATGGATTGCTCATCATAATAAAATAATATTAAGGGCTCGCGGTATTTTAATGGAAGTTGGAAAAGATTTTTTTCAAGTGAGGCCAGTCGCTCTTGCTCAAGCACTACCTCTTCTGCACCTTTTACCGAAGTACTAATCGTTTCGAACAGCACATCTTTTTTATGCTTCCAAGAACGCAAATAATCTTTCGCACGATTGGCTGTCATTTTAGTCAAATATGTTTTCAGTGAAGCTTCATTGCGAAACTGGTCACTCTTTTGAAAATACGTTACAAATACTTCTTGTACAATATCCTCAGCTGTCGACCAATTTTTAACGTACAAATAAGCGATGCGTATTAAATAACGCGAATGCTCATTGATTAATTGATCAATTTCATTCATTTACGAAACCTCACCCTTTTCTATTGCCACGTCATGTCCCCATCCACATACGCCGCAAACTGCTCAAATGACCTTTTTTCTGTCATTCCAAATCGACTTACTTCATAATTCGAAACGTCTATAGTTGCATAGCCTTCGGTGGTTGTAAAGCCAATTAATAGCCCTGCCTCTTTAGCCGCCGCGATAAATTCTTCATTATAATGTCCATATGGATAGGCTAATGATACGGCCGCCGGCACTTGTTCCATATTCCGCTGCAAGTCCGCAAAAATCTCTTCTTTTACATGTTCTAGCGCAATTCCAGTACCCAATTCTTTATTAAGATTATGCAGTCCATATGTATGCGCTTCGAGTTGGAAAACATCTGTTATCTCTTTCATTTCTTCAGCTGTCAAAAACTGTATCGGACCTTCCGCGTCATAACGTTGTATGCCTTGCGCTCTGTATGTACGAGAAGAGATAATGTGCTGAAGCGCGGTAAACCCATATTGCTTCAAAATCGGATACGCATATTCTTTTGATGATAATAAGCCATCATCGAAAGTAATGAGCACCGCCTTGCCAGGGACAACGAGACGTCCTTCCAAATAATCATAAAGCTGCTGTGCCGTCAGCGTCTCAAATTGACGCTCCGCCAAATACCCCATCTGCTGCTCAAAATTTTCTAAAGAAACGGTACTTGCCATTGTTTTCATCCAATCACGGGGCACGATATGATGGTAGACAAGAACCGGCAACCCTTCGTCCAACACAACGGAGCGCTTGTCAATATATCCCGGCCGTTCACCGATTTTTACGATATACCAATCTTCTTCCTCCTGTACGATTGGATAGCGATAACCTTCTTCCAACTGGGCCAAGACGGTACTCTGTAAGTCCTTATCATTATAAACCGCCGTCTTTCGAAGCGTTTTTACCGCAGCCAACCGCTCCGTTTGTACAAATACCGGCAGCTTCTTTTTTTCAATCGTCCCCTGACCCTTACGAACAAATACCGGCATTTTTCCTAACCGAAGCTCATAATACTCCTCATCTTCACCTGTAATGGCAACCGGCTGATTCGCCTCCAACTCGCCAATTCGAATGAAAGTCGCTCCCTTCATATATATCGGCTGGCGCTCTACAAGTGTCAGTACCCGCTCAAATTCTATCTCTTCAACTGTCTCTTCTTTTTGAATAAGTTGCGCAAACACTCTTCCAGACTGCTCATCAACAAATGAAGCCACAGCCATATTCCATTTTGCGCCACCCCCCATTATAAATAAAATCAAGCCAATAAGTAACAGCCCAATAAAAACCATTTTCTTCATACCTATACCTCCACTGTCATCTAAGCAACCTACAGACGGAGATTTTCAGAAAAAGTTTCAAATGTTTTTAAAAAGATTTTGGAGAATGGTTGGATTTCATAAAAAGTTGTTTGATTGCGCTCTCCCGTTCCATTCAAACTCCTCAACCGAAACTGTATACTCCTGATAAATATCACTAAAAAACGTCTCATCAATCAACTCACGCAAAACACCGCTGAAATAACCCGGTAAATTGCGGATACGCTTTGTTTTTGTCGCCATTACACTGATCCGCATTGCACGATAAGCCAAATCCTCGAATACTTCCTCCTTGCCTTTATAAATTCCGAACTTCAACATGCGTCCCGAGAGCGCCCTATAAATCCCAAAGAACTCACGTGTTTTGGCACTATCTCCAGTCAACGACAATATATCTTTCATCTTCGTAAAAAGAGTTGTGGATAACTTTTCACCAGCAGAGTGAGACGTCTTTATAAAGTCTTTAGTGTTTTGAGATTTATAGAAAGAAGGTTCTTTTTCCAAAACCGCCTCAGAAACCACGTCCTGATTAGGCTCGGTCACCTCAACGCCCCTGTCCAAATTCCCCTGGTCATTGATGGGCAAAATAACATAAATATTTGCTCCCAAGCCGCTCATAACAGGCCTGACATAATGAATCCGCTCGATAATCTGCAGTTTCTCCAGTTTGCGGAGAGTCCGTCTGACCGTGGAATTCGACAAGCTGAGTTTCGTTTCAATTGTCTGGTGTTTCAAGTGGGCAGCCAAGTAAATCACTGAATAACATCGAATCATTTCAAGGACAGCGCGGTCGGTCTTGTTTATCGCATTCCAATGAAGGTCTATATGCTGGCGTGCCGCAGCGTCCATTTCGATTTTGTTCTGGAATTTCGCGTACTGAGAAAGATAATGTGTCATGAGAAAAACCCCTTTTTCTTTCTATATAGAAAGGAGGGGCCAAAAGAGATACACATACATGAAACTATTTTTCAAATTGTTCTAGCGGCAATTGGCGGAGCTGTTTAGGAAAGGGGCTCAGTAACGGGCAGTCCCCTGTCACTTTGCTTGTATGATTCACTACTCAGTTATGTTAAAGTTATCCTAATATTCTATTAAAAACTAAGGAGTGAATAGGATGGGGAAATTATTAAATAAAGTGGCGGTCGTAACTGGAGGAGCTCAAGGGATTGGTGCTAAAATCGCAGAAAGACTATTGGAAGAGGGGGCTACTGTAGCGATGTTGGATACCAACTTCAATACTCTCGAACAGACAGCCAACAAGCTGGATGCTTCAGGAGAACGTGTTCTTACGCTGAAATGCAATGTAGCGGATCAAACAGATGTAAAAGATACATTCACAACCATTTACGAGAAGCTTGGCAAGATTGATATTCTGATCAACAATGCAGGTATCACAAGAGACGCATTCTTTCATAAAATGACGCCAGAGCAATGGCAGTCCGTCATGGATATCAACCTAAATAGCATGTTTTATACATGCCAAGCCGTCATTCCAAGCATGCGGGCACAGCAGTACGGAAAAATCGTCAATGTTTCTTCCACCTCCAGCTGGGGCAATTTGGGACAGGCGAATTACAGCGCGTCTAAAGCTGGAGTGATTGGCTTGACGCGGACATTGGCTAAAGAAAACGGCAGCAAGCGAATTACTGTAAATGCGGTCGCACCCGGACAGATAAATACCGACATGACAAAAAATCTACCGGAAGATGTTAAGAGGATGGCTACGTTATTAACACCGGTGGGCCGGATGGGAGATCCATCTGAAGTGGCATCGGTTGTCTCCTTCTTGTCATCGGATGATTCGAGTTTTGTTACCGGGGAATGCATTAGCGTCAGTGGTGGATTTTTGATGGTTTGATCTTATAAATACCGGTCGAAATGAATGCTGGATCGTTATTTGACCTGCAAGCAATTAATGTGAAAGCTACAGATTACTAGAGGTGTGATTTATGTTAAAAAAATGGAGTTTTTGGATTGGCGGGGGTGTGCTAATTATTGCAATGGTAAGCTTGTTCTTTGTTAATAGAGCGAGTGAAGATCCGGTGCTTGCTATGAAGATTGTAGAACAAGCAAAAAGTAGTACAACAGAAATCCCCCTGTCCACTTTAACTGATTTCGACTGGGATCGGGCATTGGTCTATGGGCCCTATACGACCGGAGATGTCATAGAGGATTCTTTGAATGTTAAGTTTAAGGGCAACATCAATGGTCTAGATATTAGGGAGGATATGTTTCTGCTTGTATTTGCTAAAGGGGATCATGCGGTTAAAACAGCAGTGCTTTCAAGAACAGGGGTTAGTTATTATGAACAGAATGGGCTGCTGACACCGGAGAAGGATGTGTTGATTGTTAAGTGATAGCGGAAGTAACAATGACGCCCTCCAACCGATTTCCAGGTTATCCTCACTTCTTCAATTCTTCTCGTAAAGATGTAGTTCTTATGTAACCTAATAAGTTTCAGTCACAAACAATAGAAAGTTGCTTTTCTATAAAATTTATATGGTATAATTAGATGATTTTAGCAAGGTAAAGTTAGTTATTAGTAGTAGATTTGTTTTCTGCTTTACAGAATGAAAATTCCTGAAAATGAAGAAGTGAGTACTAGGTCTCCACCCAATTGAGTGAATAATCACAAAACAGGTGGCGGTTTGGCCCCAAATATACAATTAATCCTTCCGATTACGTATCTCGTCGGAAGGATTGTTTTGTGGTGTGTTCATTTCCAACTTGTGTGCAGACCTGGTACTTTGATATGGAGAGGTTAACGTGAAGACAAAATGGATGTTCGCTATCATGGTTTCAGTCTGGATAATATGCGGCTATATTTTATGGGAAGATTGGAAGGAAAGAGATCAGGCGCTCCCTGTTACAGTGCATGAAGAAGAAACTGAAGAAAAACTAGAACAAATAGCAGTAAACATTGCAACGATCGGCATGATTGGAGATGTGCTGTTGCATTACCCAATCAACACGTATCCAAGTTACGATTTTGCATTTCAAGAAGTGAAAGAGAAGATGATGGGTATTGATTTCTTAATCGCCAATCAAGAATCCATGCCGGGGGGTGTTGAGCTGGGTCTGTCCACCTATCCGAAGTTCAACAGCCCAAAACATATCATTCAAGATCTTCAAAGCGCAGGCGTTGATATGATTTCATTAGCCAATAATCATACATTGGACAAAGGAGAAATCGGCGTCCTGAAATCCATTCAACATGCGAAAGAGTATGCGATGCCATATGTCGGTGCCTATCAGTCTATCGAGGACCAAGAGAATCAAAGGATTGTTGAAGTGAATGGGATCCGAATCGGCGTGTTGGCGTATACATACGGAACGAACGTCGGATTGGCTCCCTATGGAAAAGAGTATTTGGTCAACATGGTGGAGCGTGTGAAGATTGCAGAAGATATACAAAGGCTTAAACCTTCTGTGGATGTCACTGTAGTCTCTCTGCACTGGGGACCGGAATATGTGTTGAACACCTCGGACACACAAGAAGAACTTGCGGAGTTTGTAGCGAAAAACGGAGCTGATATTATTTTCGGTCATCACCCGCATGTTTTACAACGATACGGAGAAGTCGGAAATGCGAAAGTCTTTTTCTCGCTCGGCAACTTCTATTCCGCACAGCCTTTTGAATACACAAACTTTGGAGGCATTGCCCGGCTTACGGTAAAAAAGGAGAAGACAGGCGATACAACAACAGTTTCGATTGATGATCCCCGTTTATTCCCCACTGCAGTCATCAAGGATGAACAGAATCGTTTTAAAGTGGTGCCGCTGCGAAATGCCAACCATGTGATTAGGTATACCGATGAGTGGGTGGAAGATCATGTTGGTGTGCCAGATTGGTGAGTGGGTGGAAATGCTACACATGTATTAAAAGTATATTAAAAAGGCACTATATCCAGAGGCCAGTGTTTTGAAATGGAAAATGAGTGATTCGTTAGTTATGTACCTTAAACCGGCTAAGTATTTCTTTGATTAATGAAAGGCCTTTAACACCTAGCCTATTTAACGATTTGGGCACCAATATGTGAAAGTGAGGAGCAAGCAGATGAAACGAATCTTTTTATTACTTGCAATTATTTCAGTATTGACCGGCTGCAGTTCTGCATATAAACAGTCTTTTGAAGAAGCAGAGGCTGCATTGGAAAGCGGAGAATATGAAAACGCACTTAAATTATATAACACTGCTCTAGAAGAAAAGCCGGATAGTTCCGAAGCAAAAGACCGGGTTGTTTTATTACATGAATATGAAGAAGTGAAGGAAAAAATTGAGCTCTTTAATTGGACAGAAGCGGCTGATTTAGCGAACACTTTGCTGAAAAATGAAGACATTGTACCGTCGTTGCAAAACGAAGTGAAGACACTACTTGTAACGATTGAAGAGGAAGAGGAAAAGGAAAAGCAGAACGCAAACGATCTGAAAGTTATCGAAAAGCTGATCAGTAGCGATGAGGTTGAAGAAGCTGCCTCTAAGTTGAGTGAATTAAAAAGCGATATAAAGTCCGATGCGTTGAATAGTGAAATAGATAATTTATATATTGAATTAGGCGCAGCGGAAAACCGTTTCGCCGAGAAAGAACGGTGGGAAAAGAAAGCAAAGCAACGAACAGCGGAAAAGAAAAATTTAAAGAATAAATATATGCAAAAGGCGCAGGAGCTTGAGCACAGAATAGCAAAAGAAGCGAGCCACCTATACGCAAATAATCCACCGCCCGGTTTCTTTGGTCAATATTATAATGAATGGGATGATTTGCTGAACGAAGTGTGGGGCGTGTTGAAAAACACTGTATCAAAAGAGGAGTTTAAAGAGATTAAGGCAGATCAAATATGGTGGGTGAACAATAAAGAAAAAGGCTTTGCCGAATTGCCAGATGAAACAGCTTCCACCAGAGCTGCCGGAATGGATTATCTTGCCAATCTGACGGAAGATCGGACTTTTTATTTGATTGGGAATCATATGAAGTGATGGTATTGATAGTTTGGAAGCTGCCGTGCCCGCGCACAACTTCATAGCAACCCTAGACTCAACCAAATGGCGCCCGTTTGGTGCGGTTCTAACCAACTTTCGCTCGTTACCAGCTTAGTTTGGTGCGTTCCGAAACGGCATTCGTTCGCTCCTTTGCAATTTTAGTGCGGACCGACCAGACTTTCGCTCGGTCCGCACTGTTTTTTGAGCGCTTTCCCCGCTAGGGTGCCTGGCTCCCGCCCCCATCCGCATGCATCTTGCGGATTGTGACAGGACCCGGCATCTATAGAAGTAACTTTGAATTATTTTAAATTTGTATGAAGATCAGGTACTTAGGATGAAAAGGATTTACTTATCAAATAACGCTTCAATCAGGTCTTCAATATACTCTGCAGCTTGTACCTCCGACGCTTGAATAGCTTCCAGTTCCCCATTTGCCATCGTTTCTATACTGAACTTTCGGGTCTTTTCCTCTACACAGCTGACATAGTTCTCATAGACATATTTGAGTTCGTTACCTTCTTTTTCAAACGCATTTGGGATTTCCAGATTGTCCATGTCAGCCAAAATCCGCTTGAAGTCTTTCACTTTCAACAGCCATTGTTCTTTCATGGATGAAATGTCTGGATTTTGCTTGAGAATGAATTCTTCAGATATCCCTTCATATTCCTCGGACGCTATAATTAACCGTTCGTGTAATTTAATGATTTGTTGTAGATAATCTTTTCTGCTGATTGACATCGTATCATCTCCTATCACGATTATACATAATTGTGTCTTCATCGTGAACCTTTAAATTATGCGCTCAAACACAATATTCATTATTATAAATCATGCTTGCTCTTATGATTTAAACTTCGAGGAATCCCCATTTCGTTTTCGGAATACCTTTATTCCTACTGCACGAGCTATCATCTACTTCCGCGCTTAACAACATATCGAGTCGATATGATAGCGAATTGTGTTCCGTACTCTTTCTGAATCCAATCGATCTGGCTCAAGCAAGGCGTGGAGTGTGAACCCCCTCCCGAACTCCAACGTCGAGGATAGGCAGCTCATCTTTCCGGTAGTCCACATGTACAATGAACGCGAACTAGACTTCCATCTGGGCTCGGGTTTTTTCATTCAACGGGACAATCTCATAAAATGGCGACAACATCTTTCTTGTAACTGCTTCAATCCGGCCTGTAGCCCTTTCCTGCACGGGCGTCACTGCATAGACAAGCAAGTCGTCTTGGCGAATAATAATGGCGGAGCGCTCCAAGCGAGAGCCCCGCCACTTCCGCGATATTCCGTATTGTCACCGTTTCACTCTCCTACTTCATCTGACCGCAATTGGATAAGGCAAAAAGACATACGTAAAAAGGCTATCTACTGCGGATCGGCTTTTTACTAACTAATTTGTGATGAGTTTCGGACTATCTGTGCAGGCAACTATTCCGCTTGTTTGTACATTCACGTTCAATCAAGCAATCATGTTTTTTTACTCAGGTACTTCAATCCATACACAGACATCTTCAATTATCAACCTTCCACCTCCACCCTACTGTCATCGCTTATTTCCAGTATCCATACCTTGCGATTCCCATCATACTGCACTTCGGTAATTACATTAAAATTAAAAAATTCCTTCTTTTTCTCTTTAATTGCTTTCGCCACGGCTTGCGATTCGGAAAGTGTTGCGTCGGCAGGTTTATAATCAGGCAGGATTTCTACAAACTTCGCTGTTCCCTGTGCCGGATACGACTCCGCAATTCCGCCTGTTGCCTCCACTTTCACACGTTGGCCGACCGTCAGCAGATCAGCTTCAGGAAATGAATAGTTGGTGGCACCTTCCATACCGCCTGAGACGAAAATACTGCCTTCCGACACGCCCATGATGAATCCGCCATCTTTGACAGGAGTTTCAGTCATTATCTGATTCGGCTTAATAATAGCTGATTCTCCGGGTTCCGCGACCATGTTCCCCTCTTGCTTGAAGTGGAACGTATAATCCAAAAACTGCTCCTCTAGCTCTTTTTGTTGCTCGGGCTTTAAGAAATCATGTCCTATTTCAACAACTCCTGTTATCGTATTGACCGATAATGCGAATGATCCGCGCTCTTGCTTCATCTCTTTCAGCACTTCTGCCACTTCATCCTGCATCGTATACAGTTCATGCTGGGTATGCGAGCTCCTGAAAATATAAATCGGTTTAGCCAAAATTTTGCCCTCGTCCACTATCGGCTGCAAGAGATCAATGACTTGCTGTACACGCTCATCGGGATCCTTCACGCCGATCCAAATGCCTGATTGAGCAGCACCGTCTGCTTGATTTTCAATAAAGAGAACGCCCTCTTTTTCAAAACCTTCATTGCCCCCATACACTTCTTCCACAACTTCGATTGCAATCGGCACTTCAATCGCCTGCACGGCCATATCTTCTTCCAATTCCTTCGATGGTTCGCCAAAAAATCCAGCTTTATAGTCCGGATTATCAATTTGTTCGGCCACCGCCTTCTCCCGGAGCGGAAAATCCTTTACGCTCTGCTCTAATTCTGCGATGATTTCACGCCCATCTACTTTCTTCACCGTCTGCCATCCTTCTTGATTAGCAGAGCTGTTTTGCTCAGTACTATCCAATCCTGCCGTCCCGCATCCGCCTATCAAAAAAGCGGCACCTATAAGGACAGAAAAGATTCTCTTTTTCATACCACTCCCTCCAATCTATTCCAGTAGACGGATAAGCTGGTGAATGGTTACAACAGACAGGACCGCTATTGAGTTCCAGACCCTCACTGTACTGATTTCATTTCTGTGACCCGCATCTCAAAAAGGTGCCAAAAGTAATTTACCACACTACATTTGTAATATTACGCGCAGTCTAAAAATATACTACTATCGATATACGTTTTCACTTAATTTGCAAAATATATGTTTAGGGGAGCTGAGAGAATGAAGAAGTTCATTTTAATAATGGTTTTATCGATCATCTCAATTTTATTAGTAGCATGTGGAGGAAGTGACGATAAAACTTCTTCGGAAAAAGAAAATGCAGAAGACAAAACGTATGTTGTAGGTGTTGATAACACATACCCTCCCTTTGAATTTGAAGCAGATGGAGAATTAGTCGGTATTGACATTGACTTGATTAATGCCATTGCAGAAGATCAGGGTTTCAAAATCAAAATCGAGCAAATGGACTTTTCAGGAATAATACCATCGATGCAAGCCGGTGAATTGGACATTGGTATGGGCGGGATGAGTATCACGGATGAACGTAAAGAAACAGTCGATTTTTCCGATCCTTATTTCGAGGCCGGAATTTCTCTTGTAATCGCTGATAATAATACAGAAATCAATAGTCTCGAAGATTTAGCCGGAAAAAAAGTAGTTATAAAAAATGGCACAGTCAGCGCAAAGTTTGCTGAAGAGAATAAAGACAAATATAACTATGAAATTGTCCAAGTGAATGATAGCACGTCAATGTTCCAGGAAGTGACGAATGGAACAGTTGATGCTTTAATGGAGGATTATCCTGTAATTAGTTATGCGATTGCAGTGAGTGATCTGAAATTTAAAATTGTAGGTGACCGCTTAACTGGAGACAACTATGGCATCTCCGTCTTAAAAGGCAAAAACGATGAGTTATTGGAAATGATTGATAAGGGATTAACAAACTTAAAAGAGAACGGTAAGTATGATGAAATTTTAAATGAATATTTAGATTAATTCTCATGAAAATTAAGTGCGATATGTTTCGCACTTAATTTTTTTCAAAGGAGGCAGATGTGAGTGGAAGTTATAATGAAATCACTTCCGTATTTATTTGATGGGCTTCAAGTGACACTCAAGGTATTTGTCATTGCGATTATAATTGGATTTTTTCTCGGTTTAATTGTTGCATTGCTGAGATTATCCCCGTTTTTCATACTACGTTGGATTGCTAAATTCTTTGTAGATGCGATAAGAGGAACGCCAATCTTAGTGCAACTATTTTTTATTTATTTTGGATTAAACACGTTAGAATTCATTTCCTTAGATCGAATGACTGCAGGTATATTAACAATTGCCATCAATGCGGGTGCTTATTATGCCGAAATCATGAGAGCCGGCATCCAGTCCATTGATCGCGGGCAAGACGAAGCGGCACGATCCCTTGGATTAACCAACGTACAAAGCATGAAATTCGTCATTTTACCACAAGCTTTCAGAAGAATGTTACCTACTTTCACCAATCAGGCCATCATTAGTTTGAAAGATACATCTTTATTGTCCGTTATAGGGATTGCCGATTTAACTCAACGCGGACAAGTGCAAATTGCGGCTACCTTCAAGGCGTTTGAAATCTGGATTGTTGTCGGCGTTCTATACTTTATCATTATTTATTTATTGTCCTTACTTTCGAGCTTTTTGGAAAGGAGATTTAAACTTTCATGACGATGATTCAAGTAAGAAAATTAATGAAGAGTTTTGGAGAGAATCATGTGCTTAAAGATATTTCGATCGACATCGCTGAAAAAGAGGTAGTGTGTATCATTGGGGCTTCGGGTTCAGGAAAGAGTACCTTTCTAAGATGTTTAAATCGTTTAGAGGATATTACATCTGGCCATGTGCTCATTGAAAATGTAGATATTACTAGTAAAAAAACAAATATTAATAAAGTGCGGCAAGAAGTTGGAATGGTGTTCCAGCATTTCAACCTATTTCCCTATAAGTCAGTAATTGAAAACATCATTCTCGGTCCAATGAAAGCAAGAGGAGTTCCCAAAATTGAAGCAGAGCAACAGGCACGTGAACTACTTGGAAAAGTCGGATTGAGTGAGAAAGAAAAGGCCTATCCCGCTTCCCTTTCGGGCGGACAAAAACAACGAGTCGCCATCGCCCGGTCGCTAGCAATGAATCCAAAGATTATGCTATTTGACGAACCAACTTCAGCACTCGACCCAGAAATGGTTGGAGAAGTATTGCAAGTCATGAAGCAATTAGCGAAAGAAGGAATGACGATGGTCGTCGTTACTCACGAAATGGGGTTCGCCAAGGAAGTTGCAGATCGTGTAATCTATATTGACGAGGGGTTAATTGTAGAAGAAAATGAACCCTTACAATTATTTAACAATCCGCAAAATGAACGGACAAAAGCATTTTTAAGTAAGGTTTTGGTATAACAACAGAACGGATGACATTTGAAATGCATGCCTAGGCATGAAACAACTCTGTTTGTTTATAAATTCACTTTTCCCCAAACAATCATGAAGGCTTTTCCCGAAGGCTAACGGCCGAAGTGACATAGTTAACTACTTATAAAAACAAATTTAAGGACATAAAAAAAAGACCCTACATGTAGGGCCTTTTTAAAGCTATTATTAAGCTTTTTGAACGTTTGTAGCTTGTAGGCCACGTTGTCCTTGTTCAATTTCAAATGTTACACTTTGACCTTCGTCTAAAGATTTGAAACCTTCGCTTTGGATAGCTGAGAAATGTACGAATACGTCCTCTCCTGCTTCACGCTCGATAAATCCAAAACCTTTTTCTGCATTAAACCACTTAACGTTACCTTGTTCCATTGTTGTTGCCTCCTAGTGCGGATATCCACACAATATGTTACTATCCTTGCTCAAATGTCTTAGACGAAAAACAAAATATATTCTCGGTTGAAAGAAGAACAAAAATAATTCTTCTTAAGAATAACATGTATGTGATAAAATAGCAAATAGTATGTTTTTTTTCTAATGTACCTATTACACCTTCCTTGTAACTTGGATAAAGTAACTGGTCCCCCATCTCCAATTCAAAGTCTATCCCTTGATGTAAACGAACCTGTTTCATTTCCACTGAATTAGACAAATTTCCAGCCTGAACTTCCGCTTCAAAATCATTGACCGTACCAGCTTTTGAACATGCTCATGAAGATGTCCAAATTTTAAATTCAAACCAAATGTCACTGTGAGATTATGATGATAAAGAGCAATGTGCCCACATACACTTAGGTAAGTTTTATCTAATACGGAAGGGGTTCATAATGTGATCGAAACATCTCTCCTTATGATTATTTTGCTGCGAATTTTCTCAGGAAGCATAGATATTACGGCTGCCTTTTTTATGTACAAGTTCAATGATTTAGAGAAAGCCTTTTACATCAACACGTTACTGGCGCTCGTCGGTCCTACCGTACTGATCATCACAACGGGAATCGCCTTATTCGGCCTGACGGAGAAAATTTCATTGACCCGGATGGTTTGCCTGTTTTCCGGAATTGTTCTCATTCTAATCAGCTTGAAATCTGAATAAACCATGTTAATGTGTGAGACATAATTCAATATCAGATCCGAGTTGATGTTGAAGTTGAAGTGCATGGCGTACAGAATTTATTTTTAGCAGGTTTGCAGAAAAAGCAATCTGTCGTTTGAGCAATCCTTGCTTCACCCCAACAGTTGTAAAGTTTATTCAAACGAACATGAGTGTTTTTGCACTTCATCCTTACCTGAAGAAGCGTTGCAGGGAGTTTTATGCGCAGATAACTCCAGCCAAAAAGAGAACCGGCTGCATGCGGTTCCCTGCTCATTCTTATTTTATTCCCATTGCGTCCGGTGCCTCTGTAATCCTTCCTCACCATAGAGGGCACGCACAAAGTCATCTTCTGCACGTTTTGTCCGGATATTCATGGCAAATTTTTGCTCACATACAGCGCAATTAAAGAAATCCGGATCTCCTATCGCTTTTAATGTAAAAAATTCTTCTTTGATTTTTGAAAAATCCCCTTGCAGCCATCCGTCCAAAATCGCTTCCAGCTCAGAGCCATTCTTTACAAAACGCTTGAGATAAAGAATATTTTCTTTCGCCATTTGTCCAAGTGAATGGCCTGCCATGTACATCTGAACTGTCGCCCACCCATCTTTCGTAGGTTCTGTAATCAGATAATCGGATGGGTCGTGTGTAATTTTCTGCTCAAGCATACCAAGCATCGTTAAAGCCATTAAATTGGGCTCTCTCAGTTCCTGCTCAGTAATCCTCGCAAACTGTCCGCGGATTTTCTGCGCCGGTTCATTCGGATCAACAGGATCGTTCATATGCAGCAGACGATGCAGAAATACGGCATAATGTACTCTGGTAACCGGTCGGTCAGGACTGAACGTTCCGAAATCACCTGTTGTGATGCCATTCGAATAAAGCGCCTTAATATACTTGCTCGCAGGATGGGTTCTCGGCACATCCACGAAATCCAAATCCACTTTCACTTTTAGATCAAACGCCGCGGTCAACACCTTCGCCATCTCTGCACGGGTGATTGGTTGATTCGGATAAAAATTGCCTTTTGCGTCCGGTTCAAAAATCCCTGCTTGCTGCAATTTTTTTATATCATAAAAAAAAGTATTCTTTGTAGATACATCCTTAAATGGAACAAACTTTTCGACGACAGGCAAGTTCACTGTACGGTTAACGAGCGCAGCCGCATGTTTTCGGGAGATAACCTCACTCGGCCTGAATTCCCCATTAGCATAACCACTGATAATTTGCTGATCGCGCATTTCATGAATGATCTCAAGATACGGACTGTTTTTGGATACATCCTTAAACGGACTAACCACTTCTGCTTCTGCCTGTATCGGTACCAAGATGGTAGGAACAGCAACTGTTGCGGCTAATATAAGATGGAATAGCTTGTTTTTATTCATTGGGATCCCTCCTACTTTTACTATGTAAGTATCGTATAGACGGAGTTTTTCAGTAATAGTTTCATGTTGTGAAAACTTTTTTGACACAACAAAAGATCTGCGAAAACCAAACATGTTTTTATGGATAAATGATACTTACAGAAAAAGATAACTCCCTTTTTGATTAGTTCAGAATTTATGTTAACAGACATTCATATACTTTCTTAATCGGTACCTTGCTATGAACAATACCATATGATATATTACTGTTACCAAGTACTTAGCAAAAGACAGTACTATTCATTGATCACTAGCGGAAGGAGATTAATTGGAATGAATGTACAATTCAAAAAAGGTGTCCTAAATTTATGTGTGCTTGTCTTACTTGATAAGCAGGATCGCTATGGTTATGAGCTTGTGCAGAAGATTTCGGATCAAATTTCCATTTCGGAAGGATCGGTTTACCCCCTGCTCCGTCGTTTAATGAAGGAAGGCTATTTTACGACGTATTTGCAAGAATCGTCAGAAGGCCCTCCTCGCAAATATTACAAATTGACAGATGCAGGTCGTGCGTATCTTCATGAACAATTGGCCGAGTGGCGGACTTTCACGGATGGAGTGAATGCATTAATCAAGGAGGGTGTACAGGAATGACTGAAAACTGGAGAATGAACGGATTTCAATCATATGACCATAGTCGGTTAGCAAACGAAAAGAAAGGAGTAGTAAAATGAATAAGAAAAAATTTTTTACTCATCTAAAGAATAATTTAACAAAACTCCCACACGAAGAACGACAAGAAATTTTGCAGGACTACGAAGAATACTTTGCAATTGGGCAGTTAGACGGAAAATCTGAAGAGCAAATTGCAACCTCCCTTGGTTCTCCAAAAACAATAGGAAAAGAGTTATCTGCTGCGTACCACCTTGAAAAAGCAGAAACAACCGGCAGCACGGGAAATCTATTGCGAGCTATATGGGCAGTTATTGGTTTAGGTTTCTTTAACCTGATTATTGTACTTGGACCATTTATCGCATTGGTCGCCTTGATTGTGTCTGGTTGGGTCACAGGCATTGGATTCACTGCGGCACCTCTTCTTATTTTGCTAAACCCCATTCTAGCTCCTGGTACATTTGAGTTGTTCGACTTATTTAACTCACTCGCCTTGTGCGGACTCGGTCTCTTTATCTCAATCGGAATGTTATACGCCACGAAGTACTTTATGAATGGGTTTATACGCTATATGAAATTTAATGGGAAACTCGTCAAAGGGGGCTTAACGCATGTTGAACATTAAAGGACTATCGATAATTGCTTCTCTTCTTCTGCTAGTTGGTATCGTAGGGAGTCTCATCACCTATCAGCTTATCCAAAAGCCAAAGGCGGTTACCCAGGAATTCACTATTCAAGATGATAACTTTACAAGCATCGATATCAACGCCGATGACGGTCAAGTTGAACTAGTTCCAACAGACGGATCAAAGGCTTTTATCGAAGCTTCGGGACACGATATAAAGAACGATGTATCCGCTATGGTAAAGGATTCTAGTTTGGTCATTGTACTTAAAAAGAAGAAACAGAAGCTGATCTCAGTCAATTTCGGGTTAAAGCCAACTATCCTGAAAGTACACATACCTCACAAGGATTATGACTCGCTACGAATTCAAAGCGATAATGGAACCGTTGACGTGAGAGACGTAAACGCAGATTATATGACGTTGGAATCAGATAACGGAAAAGTAAAAGCGACAAGTTTAACAAATACTACACTCAAGGTACAATCAAATAATGGTCTGATTGCGCTTAAAGACACGTCAGCCGATTCGATTTCAGTTCGCTCGGATAACGGAAAGACGAAGCTGGAAGACGTAAAAGGGAAACTTACTGTACAAGCGAATAACGGGCGAATTGAGGTAAAGACAGATTCACTCGATGACCCAACTGAATTGATTACAGACAATGGACGCATCGATATTCAAACGGCAAACACGCCTACAAATGCGACAATCATTGCAGAAGCCGCTAATGGGAATAGCACGATTTTCAATGAAAAAAAATCACATGCTGTATTTGGAAAAGGTGAAATCCCTATCAACCTTTCTTCGAAAAATGGAAATATCACAGTGGGAAAACGTTAAAAAACATGTGTAAGGTACCTGTGCATGAAACTATTACGTTCGATAAAACTTTTGCGTTTAATCAAACAATCATGAATGTTTGCCACACAGGTACCTTGAATTTGACGTAATACTCATAATGAACCGATAAATTAAACACTTCTACCATTGCACACTCAAAACAACATCATTATTGAGTCATTTCAGACTCATTAAAGAAAGAGTATTATTTAAAAATGATTCAATAGCCCCCCGGAAATTTATGTAGAAGATATTGTGCTATAGGCACTCACTCATTGAAGTGTTCATGTACATGAAATTTTTGCGTTTATTTAAACACTCATGGTTGTTTGTCAAATAGGTATCCTTGACTCTAACATTGCCTACCCTTGCTTGTATCATTGCAAATTCTCTCTATCATCTATGAAACAAATAAATGCTTCTGATCCTAAAGCCATCCACTTCGTTTTAAAAGCCGCAGCATATACAAGGTGAACGCCTTCAGCACAGAAGCATTAGTTATATAGTTTTTTAATCGCAAAACCATCCTGGATAGTCCGCAAATAGTTCTTAATGATCCGGCATCATAGACCCGCTCACCCGCACATTAATAATAGCGCCAAGCGCCGTGATATTTTCTTCTTCATTTGATTATCTCTAGACAGCCTTAACAGTAGCTGCAGTGTATAGACGGAGATTGTAAAGTAAGTTTCAAAATTTATAGGGATAATTTTCGGGAAGGAAACTAAGCTTGGAGCATTAATACAGTGAAATAGGAAAGTAACAGGTCCAAACACAAATTCAGAACAATTCAGAATCGCTTTGAAGCTATTATAAAACTTAGGATCCTTCAATAACTGTTGTTTATTAAACAGCGAACAGACAACTTTTCAGTATAGTTGCCTGTTCACTAGGATATATACAAATCCGAATTTTTTGTAGACCTGGCACACGAATTTACAAATTATTCAGAAATCTATCAATTTCCTCTTCTGTATTATAAAAATGAGGTGAAACCCGTATCCCCGATCTAAAGTTAACTTTAAAATTATTTCTTTCAAAGGTTTCTATTCCTCTTCCTGAGAATAATGTAATTCCAGATTCATTAGAAGTTGGAGATAACAAGGTTAGACTTGGAATAGCATCGATTCCTTTTCTTAATCGCTGAGTTAATCTGGCTACCCTATGATAAATTTCCTTTTGCATAGGTTGTAGTAAACATAATGTTTCATTCACACCTGAAATAGCAGAAAAATTCATATTACCAGTCTCGTACCGTCTTGCACTTTTGCTTAGGAGGTATTCTACCCTCTCATATTCAAAGGGATTTTCCATACTTGCCCACCCTACCCAAGGCATCTTTAATTTATCCATTGATTTTTCATTAATATAGACAAATGAAACTCCATCAGGACCCATTGCCCATTTGTAAAATCCGCTTACCAAAAGATCAACATGACATTTCGCTAGATCTAACTCAGTCATAGCAAATCCCTGAATTGCGTCAACTACAAAAAAGATATTATTCTCTTTACAGTATCTCCCTAGCGTCTGAATATCAATTTTATTACCATTAGTTGCACTAACCCAACTAACACTGATGACTTTTGTTCTTTCTGTTACCATAGCGATTATATGTTCCGCGGTCAATTCATTATTCTCAAAAGGCACAATCTTTGTTTTGACTCCTTTTTCTTTTAATGCCAACCAAGGATATATGTTCGCGGGGAATTCTTTATCGGGAATTATTACCTCATCCCCATCTGTGAGTTCTAAACCTTGTGAAGCTACATTGATTCCAGCAGTGGTATTCCATAAGTAGGTAATTTCTTCAGGCTTCGCATTAATCCAATTTGCAATAAGCTTACGAGTTTCTTCAACTACACCCCACCAGGCTGGGAAATTGGAACCTTTTATCTGTCTCTCTATGTGGAAGTTTTGAATGCGATTTACGACTGTATTATGCAATGCCCCCATGGCTGCATTATCTAAATAAATTTTTTCGCTTAGAAGTGGAATCTCTTTTCTAAACTTTTCAATTTCTTGTTTATTCATTTACACTCAACTACTTTCCATAAATAAGATTATTCATCACTATTACTACTCCAATGACCTGATTTATGAATCTCTGTAAAGATAAATGAGTACATGTTAATAGCCTGTACCATTTGTTCGGCTGCTATCCACTCGTCTTCTGTATGAGCTTCCTGAATACTTCCTGGACCAAACACCACTGTAGGGATCCCCTTAGGTTGAATTTTGCTTGCATCGCACCCGAACTGTAAGCCACTATATTCAATGTTCGGATTTAGTTTTTTTAGAACCTCGGTTAAAGCTAATAATTCCTTTGTATTTAAATTATTTTCTAACGGAGGATCGATAAGATACGGCTCATTCCAAATGATATCTTCCCAGAGATTAGGGCTTATAGCTTTTTGGACTCTTTCTTTAATATCTTCTATTGCATCCTGCCAATTTTCTTGGGGATTTAGTCGACGATCAATATGTATCGAACAATTACTAGGAATGATATTTACCTGCTCTCCTCCGGAAATTAAGGTAATACTTAATGAACTCTTTCCACATAGTGGATGACAATTATTTTCAACACTTGGTTTTACATGTTCCTTAATTATGGTAATAATATCCGTCATTTTCTCAATCGCATTATCACCTTCCCACGGTGTAGAAGAATGAGCACTCTTCCCATTAACCTCTAACACAAAGCGCACGCTTCCTTTATGATAAGTTCCAAACTGCAGTGATGTTGGCTCTCCAACTATTGCTAAGTCAGCTTCAACAGATTTTTCCATCAAGAAGTCTACACCACGATGTCTATGCTCTTCGTCTACTACAGCAACTAGAAGTACATTTAGAGGCAAAACTCCATTATTCTCAGCTAAAGCTTTACGCAGGCCAATGACCATGGCTGTAAGCTGTCCCTTAGCATCGCATGCGCCTCTTCCATACCATTTATCACCACTACTGGTTAACTCAAATGGTTCAACTGACATGCCTTGTATATCTACCGTATCTAAATGTGTTTCTAATAAAATGGTTGGAAATTCATTGCCACCTATATAAGAAGCATAATAATTAAACCGATCAGGTAATACCTCTTCTTTCCACGTTGTAAATTCCGGCAAGTATTCTTGAAGATAAGAAGCAAATTTCACGCCTACTTCCTTTTCACCGTAGTTTTCACTAAAATTAGTGGATTCACCTGGATTAATACTTGGTATCTCGACGAGCAATTTTAATAAACGAAATGCCTCTTTTTCCCAATTCATTACCCAATCATCCTAACTTATTTAAAATGTAGTAGGCATAAAGACTTTACTTAACTGATCTATCGCTTTTTGAATGTGTGCCTGACCATTCTCGAGTAAAAATAAACGATGTCCAGAGAACAATGCGTTCACTTCCAACCCACTCAGCTTTCCAATATCTTTTCGGTAACAGGCCAAATCAGACCCTGGGGCATTTAACAAACCTAAATCACCATTGTTGAAAACAAAATCACTTGCAAACAAAGTATTTTTTTCTTTTGTTTTCATATAAAAACAATACATACCAGGGCTATGACCACGTACATGAATTGGAATAAGTTCTACATCGCCACATTTTATAATATCATCTTCACTCATTAAATAGTCGGGTTCAAAATAGCTGAATTCATAACCTTCTGGATAGCCCCCAGAACTAATAGCGAGCCTTAGAGCTTCTTCTACTTCTTCGTTGCATGTTGTCATCCAATTGTATTCTTCTTTCGACAGCCAAACTTCTTTCCCTTCACTTTGAAAGAATTTACTTCCGCCACTATGATCGGCGTGGGAGTGTGTACATATCACCCGTGTGACTTTATTCCATGGTACATACTTCTCTACGTTTTTTTTAATTTTCTCTGACTCGATTCCAACCCCTGCATCAATTAAAACAGCATCACTACCCCCATCGATCAAGTACACATGACAATCATATTGATTGGTTAAACCGATTTCACCGCTACCTACTAAATAAACATTATCTGTTAACTTCATGGTCACAACCCCTGTATAGCTATAGATTTTCCCAGATAATTTCTCTTTGTTCCTTAGCTGATTTAATTAAAGCGTCACAAATTTTGACCCCTAAAACTGCTTCCTCCATGGTTGTAATTGGTTTCAGCTGAGGATTTTGAATCAAACTAATAAAGTGTTCTAATTCATTCCGTAATGCTCCATAAAACTCCCCATGAATAGCTGTACTCAATTGAATATCTGGTCTTGATAATCTTCCCTTAGTCATCATAGATAAAGTGTCTCCGGGAAACCGATAACTTAAATGGCCGCCCTCGTACATTACTTCAAATTCAACATCTAAGTATTGACCATATTCATTCGGTAAGCACCACTGAGTTTCCAAAGAACAAATAGATCCATCTTCCATCTCAATTAATCCAAAGAAAATTCCAGGCATATTTATGTCTTCTACAATCTTTTTCTCCATTGCATAAATTCGCTTAGGAGATACTTTTGTATTCCAAATTAATTGGTCAATGTCATGTGAGAGTGCCATAAAAACTGGATGTGTACGAGAGTGCAAAGAAAAACGTTGAAAGGGAACATTTCTTTTAAAACGTAACGATAAAATTCTTGAAGTTAGATTTTCTAAACCGTCTTTTATAGTGGCATATCCCGGGTCAAAACGCAGCATATGACCCGGGATGATAACTAGATTGCTTTTCTTGCTCAACTCTAATAATCTTTCAGCGGTTAAAACATCAGTTGTAATAGGTTTTTCAATTAATACATGTTTTCCGTTTGAAACAGCTTCATTTACTAGTGGTTCATGACTGACCTCATCAGTTGCGATAACTACAGCATCTAATTTTTCGCTTTGTAATAGTTCTGTTGAGCTCGTATATGTTTTTTCATCAGGTATACAAAATTCTTCTTTCACTTTTCTTAGTCTTTCTATATTACGATCACATATACCAAATAATTCAACCCCCTTTAAAGATTGAATGGTACGCACATGCTCTATTCCGAAATCTCCTATGCCTATAATCCCAATATTAATCAAGAAGACCACTCCGTCAAATTATTATTCTTTAATTTCTTTCATTTTCATCTTTTTAAAGAACTCTTCTATTTTTTGTTCATGTTTATTTGTCGTTTTTATTAGCAAGCTTAAGATTATGCCTGTTATAAGTGTCATTAGCGTACTTGTTGCAGTTGTTGCAGCTAAGCCTTGTATTCCACCCACACCCATTACTGATACTAAAAGCCCGCTAAGCGCGCCGACAAGGATGGAGATAACCGCAGCTGTTGCTTTCATTCTTTTCCAAAAGATAGCTAGACATACAATTACAAAAATCGGCATATCAGTTACGGCAATTACATTTAAAATTGCATCCACGGCGCCACCCAATAGTGGTACTATCATCGCCCAAATTGTACCAATCACTGCGAGAATTATTGTAGCTATTCTGGAAGTTTTCAAATAATGTGCTGCATTTTTATTTGGCTTCCACTTTCGATAAAAGTCTTCAGTAAAAAGAGACGAAGAAGCGCATAAAGCAGAGTCAGCTGTTGAAATACCAGCGGACAAAAGTGCGGCAAAAAATATTCCAAGCATTCCAACAGGCAATAATTCAATATATACCTGTGGACCAACCATATCTGGATCAAGGCTGGCTACTAACTGATCAGGAAGAATGCTATGTGCAGCCAGTCCAGGCAGAATTTCTAAAATTGCTATTGGAATCGAAACTATTGCCGCTAAGATTAACCCCCACTTTGCCACATTTACAGACTTAGCAGCAAGTCCACGTTGCATGACAAATTGACTGGTAATAAAATAAGGAAAACCTAAAAGAGTAATCGCTATGATCCACGGCCATCCATTTGCACTTTCGGAAGAAGGTACCCATTCAATTAAATTATCCGGAACCGAATTAACGACGCCACTCCATCCACCAAGTTGTGAGAAAATATAAGCCCCGCCAATAAACAATCCTGCAAACATAAATAAAAACTGAATCGAGTCCGTAATTACTACCGAGCGAAGTCCACCCAAATATGTATAAATTACTACAATGATAGCAATTAATAAAATCATCCAGTGGATTTCAATACCGAAGACTAAACCTGTTATTACAGCAGCAGCATATACTGTAACTCCATATCTATTTAAAGTATCTGCTAAAATCCAAATTACACTAATTAACCCTCTTACTCTGCCATCATACCGATCTTCAAATATTTCCGACATTGTATTATATCTCAATTTTCTATAGATAGGTACAAACACTACTGCCGCCAAAACACATGCCATCGCATTAAGCGCAATCCAACTAACAGAAACTCCAGCATTATATACCAAACCAGGTTTTCCTACTAAACTCCAGGTTGAAAAATTGGTAGCGCCAAATGTAGCCGCTAACATAAAAGGACCAAAGGTTCTGCCTGCAACTGAGAAATCTTCAAAGCTGTCAACCCCCCTAGATACCCACCATCCAATGAAAAGGGTCAAAATAACATACAAAATAATAATAACAATATCTAAAGCAGCTATATGGTTCATCTAATCATCTCCTTCCAGCTCTCTCTATTTCCTCGTCAGGCACCATAAATGCCAACATCTCATTTCGTATAACTGCTATAACCCCACCAATAATCCACAATAAATATCCTCCCATAACGTATGGAGTCACGGTATGAGATGAAAGTTGCGTTCTTAGTACGAGAGCAATCACAAAGATCACCATACTTAAAACCATTAGCCCCATTCCAATACGGCCTTTCGTGACAGGACTTTTTTCTCTTTCAAAGAGTATTTTTCCTTTCAACTCAAAATAAGGGCCAATACTTAGTAATAGTGCAAAGAAAACAATTGAGCCAAGTATTAAAACGCTTACAAAATCCATTTACTTGCCCTCCTTTTCTTGTAATACTTTTTTATAGATATTTAGCTGTTCTAATACTGCTCTTCGGTCTCTATTCGTAATCCATTCCTCTTTAAGTAAGCTGCTACCTATTCCAACCCCAGCAGCACCAGCATCTAGGAATTCTTTTAGATTATCCGATCCTACCCCGCCAACCGCTAACAACTTGACCTTATTTAAGGAAGCTAACACATCTTTAATGTAAGAAGATCCTAATTGCCGAATTGGAAAGATCTTAATTACATCAATTCCCAATTCACTAGCATACTGTATTTCAGTAGGTGTTAGTGCACCAGGAATATACGGTATATCTAATTCCTTTGCTGTGTTTGCTACTTGCTTAGAAATATTTGGGCTTAAAAAGAAACTTGCACCTAAGTCTCTAGCGTCATATGCCATTTGGCTTGATAGCACTGTTCCAGCACCAATTGTCATTTGGTTTCCAAACTCTTGACAAAGCCTTTCAAGTACCGTGTAACTATCCGCTTGGTTTAAAGATACTTCCAACACGTTAAAATTCGATTGATGTAAGCATTCAGTAAGGAAGAGTGCATCCTCTACATTCATTCCTCTTAAGATTGGAACAATTTTGTATTCACTAATCGTCGATAACACAGTATCATCCCTTCCAATTTTCAGTTAAATTTTTCATCGTATAGTTCCGTGAGCACCTTCTAGAAAACGAGTGAGTTCTTGTTTTGTAGGCAACCCATCTGTGTCTCCCTTAGAACTTACAACAAATGCTGCACATGCATGACCCATCCTTACAGAGTCCTCATGACTTTCCTTTTGCAAGTAGCCATGAAGAAAACCAGCTGCAAATGCATCGCCTGCTCCAATCTCATCAACAACATGCTTTACTTCGAACGAAGGTACAAAAACGGATGTGCCATTTTCAAAGATCCAGGCACCATTTTCTCCATCCTTCATGATTGTAAGAGGGATACCCCAATCGCTTAAACAACGCTCTATATCTTGTCGCTTTTCTAATTTGGACAGAAGCTTCATTTCATTTTTACCCGGAAGAAAAATATCACATTGCTTAGCGATAGGAATTAAAACTTCTCTCGCTTGGTCAATGCCCCAAAGTTTCAGTCGAATATTGGGATCAAAACTAATTAAGGCCCCATATTCCTTAGCCAAATCAATAACTTTAAATACCAATTCGCTGCAACTCTTGCTTAGTGATGGAGTTATGCCTGTTATATGAATTAATTTAGCCTCCTTTACCCAATCGACACATATGTCTTCTACAGACATTCGGGAAGCTGCAGATTTTTCACGGTAATAAGTTACTTCAGTATCTAATAGTTCTTTTTTTTGCTTAAACATCATTCCTGTAGAGTGCTCGGTATCAATAATAACGTCACTTGTGTCTATACCATGAGCATTTAATTCATACAAGATTTTTCTGCCAAAGGGATCCTGCCCTACTCTACTAAACCATTTAACTTTGTTTCCCAATCGAGCTAAAGCAATTGAGACATTTGATTCAGCTCCGGCAACAGAAGCAAATACTTCATCATGCTGAATGATTGATTGATTATTTTCTGTACTAAAGGAAACCATTGTTTCGCCAAACGTGAATACATTCATAATGAAACTCCTATTCCTCTAGTTCTAAAATTGTTTCAATTTCTACCGGGGTATTAAATGGTAACTCGTTTGCAGATAAAGCAGATCTAGCATGTCTCCCTCTTTCCCCGAAGATTTCTTCTAAAAGTTCAGATGCACCATTAATGACATAAGGTTGCTCAACGAACCCCTCTGCGGAGTTAACAAAGCCAAGAAGTTTGACAAAATCTTTGATTTTATCCAAATCTCCTATCACACTTTTTACCACTGCTAACGTGTTGATCATTGCTTGTCTTGAAGCCTCATAACCTTGTTCAATTGTTAAGTCTGAACCTACTTTTCCTTCATAAATAAGAACTCCATCTTTTCGACAATCCTGACCTGATATATACAAGAATTTATCACCAAACTTTTTAGCAGGCACATAAACAGCCGCTGGTTTTGGTGCTTCAGGCAGTTCAATTCCTAACTCGGCCAATCTTTTCTCAATCTTCGACATATTAACTCCTCCTCGTTCCTTATTAAGGAACATCGTTTCATAAGTTGATTATTTTTTTGTCGTTCCTTTAAAAGGAACGACGTTTCACTAAATCACCTTATACAAAGTATACGACCAAACTAAAAAAAAAGTCAATTCAAAATTTATATTTTTCTAAATTTCTCCGTTTAAATGCAAAGAAATTGCTTTTGCTGTTTTAAGCACTTTCGTCGCCATATCATCCAACTTTTCCTCACTCACCCGCATGATTGGACCTGCAACACTAATTCCAGCAATTACTTCTCCCTTGTAATTCAGAATTGGAGCAGCCGCGCATTTGATGCCCAATTCATGTTCTTCGTCATCTATCGAGTACCCTTTTTTTCGGATCAAGTCTAAGTGTATTAAAAGATTTTCTTTATCTACAATCGTATTCGGAGTGAATCTTTCTAATACTTCTTCCTCAACGATTCTTAAAATCTCTTGTTGTGGTAAAAACGCAAGGATCGCTTTCCCGACACCTGTACAATGCATCGGTGCACGTTTACCAATATTAGAAAACATCCGAATCGTTGCGGAGCTTTCAATTTTATCAATATAAACGATTTCTGCCTGTTCTTTAATAACCAAATGGGCTGTTTCACCCGTATTCTCCGCCAATTGACGAAGATAGCTAGAAGCAATATGTCGTATATCGATATTGTCAGAAACTGTTTGTCCGAACTCAACCAATTTAAAACCAAGCATATACTTTTGTGTTTCGGGATCTTGTCGTACAAACCCTTGCTTGTATAATGACATTAATAACCGATGCGCTGTACTTTTAGACACTCTTAATTCAGATGATAATTCAGTAACGCCTAATCCTTTTGGAGTGTATTTAAGTTTTTCTAAAATCAATAATGCTCGATCAACTGATTGAACAGATCCTACTTCTTTCATAATTTAGCACCCCTTCAAGTTCCTTATTAAGGAACTCTATTCTATCATTTAATTATACTTAAGCTCGATAATAAAACAAGAGTTTAAATTTTAGTTCTGATACAAGGAGAATGTATGAATGTTTAAGTATAATAAGATTCTTACACAATACTTTTAACACACGAATGAATTTCTTAATTTCAGGTCTTAGGAAATTATCAGTTCTGCACACAAATTAAGAATAATTTAGTAATACAATTAATTCACGCGATGACCCGTTACCTCTTACTTAAGAGTGAGGAGCTATCTCTCTGCCCTTCTTTGCAGTATGAAAGCAGCTTCCACTTTATAGTTTCTGCTCGGGTTTTGTTCTTACATGGACCGAGCTTGCGCCCTATCAACTGCGCGCTTTTTACGCGCTGCTTCGCAATCTTTCTCACCTTCTTGTATAGTGCAAATGTAAAGTTCGTCATGATCTTCAACGTTTTCTTTCATCCCAACTTCCATTCGAATAAATTCTTCAAACGTATGGACAGATTTTGGTTCTACGAAACGTTATGCGACATATCAACCCTTTCCTTTTTAAATCTAAATACATAGAATGCTTTTTTCTGGCTCATACGAGCAACCCTTCGTCATTAAATGCTTATATTGACGTGCAAGAGAAATAAAATGCGTATAGTGATTGTTTATACTAAAAGAAACTCCTTTAATAAGTATGTACATTCACGAGGTACATAGTGAAGGGTATCAGATCCTATCTCAAACTAAGTGTAATTCAGAACTGTCTTGAAGTCGTTTGAGAACCTGGACTCAAGTTAATTCATGTACCTAAATCATTACCTGATAGGTTGGCTCTAAAAATGAGCTTCTTATGCTATTTTCTCTGCAAACAGTAAAATTATAATTTGGAGACCTCCCCCTCATTTCTATGACGAAAGACCTCACGTCCACTAAAAACCTATTGAAAACATACGTAATTGGCGTTATGATTTATTCGTAACTTAAATAAATATAAAATCCCAGAAAGAAATAATCTAATCTTTCTGTAAAATAAGAATGTATACAAATTAGTTAAAGAGGCGATTACATCATGGAGATTATTAAAGGCACCGTGCTTTTACTAATTGTTTTAGCTTGTTTTACACTTTTCAGTTATAAAGCTCCTAGAGGGATGAAAGCGATGGGGGCATTGGCAAGTGCGGCGATTGCTACATTTTTGGTTGAGGCATTTCAGCGCTATGTCGGCGGTGACTTATTAAATTTTGCATTTCTAGGCGAAGTTGGTGACGCGGCGGGTAGTATGGGCGGTGTCGCAGCTGCTTCCCTTGTAGCACTGGCCATGGGCGTTTCTCCTGTATATGCTTTAATGATGGGAGCTTCAAGTGCAGGTCTTGGGCTCTTGCCAGGATTTATCGCGGGATATCTCATGTCTTTTGTAGTGAAAAAAATTGAAACTAAAGTACCTGATGGCCTCGATTTGATTGTGACCATCATCCTTGCCGCGCCGCTCGTTCGGCTACTTGGGGTATGGGCTGATCCGATAGTCGATGCCACCTTGCTTAATATTGGCGGCATTATTACACAATCGACAGATGCAAACCCGATTATAATGGGAATTATTTTAGGTGGCGTCATTACGGTTGTCGCTACAGCACCGCTAAGTTCTATGGCTTTAACCGCGATGCTCGGATTGACAGGTGTTCCAATGGCAATCGGTGCACTAGCGGTGTTCGGCTCTTCCTTTATGAACTATGTCTTTTTCCATCGCATGAAATTCGGTGATCGAAAAACGACCATCTCTGTTGCGATTGAACCGTTATCACAAGTAGACATTATTTCTGCCAATCCGATTCCGGTCTATGTGACAAACTTCCTAGGCGGCGCGTCAGCTGGTATCATCATCGCATTATCAGGACTGATTAATAACGCAACAGGCACAGCAACGCCAATTGCAGGATTTGCGGTTATGTATGGATTTAACGACCCGGTAAAAGTAACTCTCATCGCGCTTCTATGCGCAGGTGTTGGTGCCCTCTGGGGTTATATAGGATCGCTGATGTTTAAAAACTTCAAAATTCGGCGCGTACATGAGCTTAATATAGCGGATGAAAAGATTGATGAGGCAAAGAAGGAAAAAAAGGTTGTTGCTTTAACATGAGGAGACGGGGGATAGGCCCCTGTCTTCTTTTTTCAGTTATCGAGAGCAATGTGCCTGCCCCTTTTCTTCAGGGAGTGCCAACCGTCCATCCGTAATATGTAGTTGTGTCTACTATTTTATTACTTTAAATCAGAAAGACGAGTAAAAATAATTGAAAGAAGACCAGGTACTTTTGACAACTGCTCGGCACACTAAAAAAGCTGAAACCTTTGTCGAAAGGATTCAGCCACCTGCTTTTATTCGTCTCCTCTTGATGATCTGAAAGTTTTGTTCTTCCTATATGTCTTAATATTCCAGTGCTCATTTCTTGCCCACATTTAATAGAAAGAAAGCAAAATTCTTATTCAAGCTTCCGGAACCCCTCTTGTTGCCTGAACTCCCGAAATCGTTATTCCCTCTTTCTTTGACACTAATTTCAATGTCATCAACGTAATAATACCGATTGCCAAAAGTGCAGAGAGCACAAACATTCCTGACGTAAGATCTAACATGCCGAGAATCATAGGTCCTACAAATCCGCCTAATGCAGCGAACGAATTTACAATTGCAATGCCTACCGGTGCAGTGGATTCGCTGAAAAAGAATGTCATATATGCAAAGAAACACCCTGTAAATCCATATAGTCCAGCGGAAGTAATCGCCAGCATGAGGACGACCGTTGAAACGCTTTCAGATAAACCGCAGCCGATGAACCCAAAAATCCCAATGATGAAACATACTAGTAAGTGTGTTTTATACGAATTGGTTCTATCCGCATTCCAGCCGACAAATAGAATCACAGGTATTCCGACGAACGCCGGAATCATCGCTAGCCAGCCGATTTCCATATTGGTCGTGCCAGCGGCTGATAAAGATTTAATGATAGTCGGCAGCCAGAATGATAGCCCGTAAACTGCGGTATAACCAGTAAAATAGAGGAGTGACAGTTTCCAGACCTTTGAATCTTTCAGCATATCTATCTTAGAAACTTTGTTCACTTGAGCGCTTTGCAAACGTTCTGCGTTCAGTTCTCCTTCCAGCCACTCTTTTTCTTCATCTGTCAGCCATTTGGCATTTGAGGGCTTATTTGTTAGATAAAACACAACAACAATTCCTAGAATAATAGCAGGCAAACCTTCTAAAATAAACATCCATCTCCAACCCAACATACCATACCAACTGATATTATCGAGAATCCATGTCGACACTGGAGCGCCGATCAGTCCACCAATCGGCAATGCCAATAAAAGGACAGCGGTTGCTTTTCCCCGTTCCCGCGCTCTGAACCAATACGTCAAATATAAAATAATGCCGGGGAAAAATCCTGCTTCTGCGACGCCCAATAGAAAACGCGCCATATACAAGTGAGTCGTCCCTTGAACAAACCCCGTCAGAATGACAACAATTCCCCATGTGATCATAATCCGGGCAATCCACATCTGCGCCCCTACTTTATTCATAATCATATTGCTCGGCACTTCAAAAAAGAAGTATCCAATAAAGAAAATGCCTGAAAGCAGACCGAAAACTTCTGCAGTCAATGCTAGTTCAGCATTCATTTGTAAGGCGGCATAACCTAAATTCACTCTGTCTAAATAAGCAATTATATACAACAGCAAGATAAAAGGAAGAATGCGCATCATCGTTTTCCTGACTGTCTTCTTCTCGATCTCTTTCATAGTAGGGGTCATTCATTCTCCTCCTCTGCAGGTCTTTTCCTGCAATCCATTTATTGAATCGCTGCATTCTCCAATAACACAGCAATCCCTTGTCCGCCGCCAATGCATAGGCTCGCAATCCCGTATTTCACACCGTGTTTCTGCATTTCTAGCGCAAGTGAATACGTAACGCGCGTACCGCTCGCACCAACTGGATGTCCAAGCGCTATCGCGCCTCCGTTCACATTGACTTTTTCCTGAACAAGTCCGAGTTCTTCTATGACACCTAATGACTGTGCGGCGAAAGCTTCGTTTAGTTCAAACAAATCGATATCATCTAATGTCAAATTGGCTTTTTTTAATACTTTGCGAATTGCCGGAGCCGGACCCATTCCCATCAATGCCGGGTCTACGCCAGCTGTTGCGTAGGCAGCAATTTTGGCTAGCGGCCGTAACTGGTGCTCTTTTAAAAAGTCTTCTGACACGAGCACAACAGCCGCGGCACCGTCGTTAATACCACTTGCATTTCCTGCTGTGACAGATCCATCTTCCTTAAACGCCGGTCCTAACTTCGCCAAAGTTTCCAGCGAAGTCTCTTCGCGGATATGTTCGTCCTGCGAAACTTCCACCGTACCTTTGCGTGTTTTCACCGCTACTGGCACAATTTCTTCTGCAAAACGACCTGAACGGCGCGCTTCTGCTGCACGTTCATGTGAAATGCGGGCAAATTCATCTTGTCTTTCACGTGAAATCTTGTATTTTTCTGCAATATTTTCCGCCGTCATGCCCATTCCGCAGCCTGCCACTTCATCGTACAACGTCGCCCACAGCATATCTTCCACAACCGGCGCTTTAGCAGGAGAACCGAAACGTGTGCCACGCAGTACTTGAGGGGCTTGGCTCATATTTTCTGTGCCACCGGCCACTGTCGCCTCCGCGTTTCCAAGTTCGATTTCTTGAGCTGCTGTAATAATTGACTGCAATCCTGAGCCGCACAGCCGATTCACCATAAGTGCAGTACTTTCTTCGGACATCCCGCTTTTCAAGCCGATATGGCGGGCTAAATACGCCGAAGATTTCGTCGTTTGAATAATATTGCCGAGGACGATTTCATCTATTTGTTCTGCTTCTACTCCTGAACGCTTCAATGCTTCCTTCACGACTGCAACGCCAAGATCAATATCTGTTGTATTGACAAACGCACCGCCGAAACTTCCGAATGCGGTTCTGCTGCCGTTGACGATATAAACTGACATAAACAATTCCTCCTTCTATTTACATGCCGCCTGAAACGCTTAATGTTTCACCTGTTATCGCTGTTGCGTGTTTAGATGATATAAAATACACACTGTCCGCAATTTCTTCGGCTGTGATAAAACGCTGCATCGCTTGTTTCGGATAGACGATTTCGTTCAGTGCGTCCAATTCTGACATGCCTTTACTTTCTTCAAGCTCTTGTAATTGTTTTACAATTAATGGTGTTTTCACAGCACCCGGCAACACTGCATTAACAGTAATTCCGTGCATGGCCCCTTCCAAAGCCGCAACGCGAGTCAAACCGATGACGCCGTGCTTCGCTGCGACATAGGCCGCTTTTTCAGGTGATGCCATTTCACCGTGGATCGATGAAATATTAACAATGCGTCCGTGCTGTTGTTTTTTCATATATGGGAACACATATTTAGTCAGCAAGAATGGTCCTTTCAGCATCACATTCTGCAGCAAGTCCCATTGTTCTTCTGGGAAATCCTCTATTTTCGCACGGTATTGCAAGCCCGCATTATTGACGAGAACATGCAGCTCTTTGTCTTTACAAATTTTATCGATGACTCGCTGAACTGAAGTTGAGATCGCAACATTGAGCTCAACCGCTTCAGTTTTTTCGGGATATAAATCAGCCACTGCCTGCGCGGCTTCCAATTTCAAATCTGCCGCATACACATAATCCCCTTCTTCAACAAACTTCTTCACCATCGCAGCTCCTAAACCGCCACCGGCACCTGTCACTAAAATATTACGCATGATCGATCGCCTTCTCTCTTTTATTAAACGTTTGGAGCTGCTGGATTAACGAACGATCACGCTCTATGACGTATTCGTCCAGCCCCATTCCTGGATATTCAAAGAATCCTTTCGATGATTTGACGCCCAGATTTCCCTGATCGATTTTGTCCTTAATAGTAGGGAACGTCCGCACATCCGATTCTATTTTCGGTTGTAATTGCCCCATTACAATGTCCCATACATCCAATCCACCAAAATCCATAATCTTCAACACACCGCTTGATGCAAAACGGAATCCCGGCCCTGCAAAAATCGCACTTTCTAAATCCTCCTCCGAAACTACACCGTCTTCGAGCAAAGACAACGCTTCACGCGCTAACGCAGTTTGAATGCGGTTCGCAACAAGGCCCGGTACTTCCCGGCGGACTTCAATCGTCACTTTCCCCATTTTTTTCATAAACGAATTTACTTCATCGTACGTCTTTTGCTTCGTATCCGGACCTTTTAGAAGTTCGACTAACGGAACAATATGCGCCGGATTGAAAAAATGTGTTAACATCACGCGTTCTTTATGTTTTTCTACATCGCGTATGATGTCCGACATGCTTAAGCTCGAAGTATTGGAAGTTAAAATCGTATGCACTGCGCAAATTTCATCCAGTTGCTTGAAGATTTTTTGTTTTAACTTCAAATTTTCAGTTGCTGATTCAATAACTAAGTCACAATCCGCAATGTCTTCTATTTCTACAGTGCATGTTAAGCGGTTTTTAATGATTTCATCTGAATCGTTAAAAGGCATGCCTTCTTCTCGGAAAATAGTTAAATATGTCTGTAGTTTTTCTTTTGCCAGTTCCAAAGATTCCTCTTTCACATCTTGTAAAACAACTGGCATACCATTTATGATGAATTGAAACGCTATGCCAAACCCCATCGTTCCTGATCCGATAATGCCGACCTTTTGAATCATTTCACTGCCTCCTCAGACATCAATATAATAAAATAGCTGCGATCAACATTGGGATACTTGCAAGTAAAGGTGCTATAACTGAAACGGCGAAAATATGTTTATAGGCGTCTTTATGTGTTAATTTTGAAGCAACTAACACGGTAATAACTGCCCCGTTATGCGGCAACGAATCCAGCCCGCCCGAGGCGACTGCCATGATTCTGTGCATTACTTCCGGTTTCAATCCTAAATTTAAATACGACGATGACAGCGCTTCCATCGCAATCGCCAACCCCCCACTTGAAGATCCTGTAATTCCCGCAAGTGCTGTCGTTGCTATGAAAAGTGATAGTAACGGACTGCCCGGAATTTCTGTCATCGCTTCATTAAAAATTCCAAAGCCTGTCGTAATCGCAATAACAGAGCCGTATCCGACGTCTGCACTCGTATTGACAATCGGCAGTACGGCGGATACCGCACCTTCATTAAAGGTGTCTCTCTTAATGTCAATATACTTCCAGAATAATAAAGCCGCCAGTACTACCGCGCCCATCAGCGTGTAAATAATGTCCACTTTAAATATATTCAATGTAACTAGTAAAGCAATGGGAGGAATTAAACTCACTACAATATTCGGCAATGCGCGACCTTCGTAAATATCTTCAATTCCTTTAGATCTGCCTTTATCTGGATTCGTCATCCCCTCATACGTTTCGTTGCGCTGTTCTGAACGTTTTAACGCAAACTTTATATACCATAAGTTAACTGCAATGACGGTCACCGCTGCGATGATCCCGAGCAAAGGCGCTGCTGTAACAGTTGTTCCTAAATACTTTGTCGGAATGATGTTTTGTACAGAAGGCGTTCCCGGCAGCATCGTCATCGTAAACGTTGCAATCCCCGCAAAGAATGGTGCCATAAATAGATGCCATGGAATATCCAGTTCTTTGAATAATGGCTTGGCAATTGGCAGAACTGCAAAAATGACTACGAATAAACTGACGCCGCCATATGTTAAAAATGCACATATGGCCATAATTGCGACCAACACATTGAACTTACTTTCTTTTCCGACCACTTTCAATAGTAGATGAGCGATTCGACGAGCCGCGCCGCTGTCATCCATAAGCTTTCCAAACATGGATGCAAATAAGAATATCAAGAAATACTTTTGTACATAGCCGATAAACCCGGTCATGTATGTATCTTGGAAGGCATCTAAAATAGAAAATCCGTTTGTTACCATTACAAATAAACTGACAACGGGAGCGATGATAATGATACTATATCCCCTTAATGCTAAAACGATTAAAAGAATTAACGAAATGGCAATCGTAAGTAAACTCCACATCCGCTTTCCCCCTACTATTCGTTTATTTTTGTGTTAACGGTAAACCAATTTTGTCTTGCAGCTCTTCAAATGTCATATCACCGTATATATCATCCGCAAAGATCTTTCCATCTTCGAAAGTGAAGCTTGCATACTCCGTTACGAATTGATTGACTAGTCGCTCGCCGCTAGAATCAAGAGTCAGCGATTCCACTAATTTAGGCGATCCGTCTTTCGTGAAAAGTGTACTGGCCACAATTACTTTCTTTGCACCCGCAACTAAATCCATTGCACCGCCTACTCCCAAAATCGGCTGATTCGGCACAGACCAGTTGGCAATCTCACCGTAACGATCCACTTCTAACGTCCCTAAAACCGCCACGTCAATATGATGTCCTCTGATCATTCCAAATGAGAAAGCGCTATCAAAATACGACGCGTCAGGCATAATCGATACAGGATTTTTCCCCGCATCGATTAAATCGATATCCAATTCATCTTCATTCGGCGGAGGTCCTATTCCAAGTAAGCCGTTCTCACTCTGCAAATATACTTTTTTGTCTCCTATATATTTCGCAACAAGTGTTGGAATGCCAACACCAAGATTCACGGAATCCCCGTCTTTCAGCTCTTGCGCAATACGCTTCGCAATGACATCCCTTTTAGTTAACTTCAACGTAATCATCTCCCTTTTTGACATATTTGCTTTTCACTACGTAATCTACATAAATATGAGGAGTGATTATTTCTTCTGGGCGTAATTCGCCGATTTCGACAATTTCATCGACTTCAGCAATGACTGTTGCGGCAGCGGTAGCCATGACAGGATTAAAATTTCTCGCCGTTGTGTGGTAAATCAAATTGCCGGCCTTATCTGCCTTTGCTGCTTTAATAAGCGCAAGATCACCTTTTATCGCCTTTTCAAATAAATAACGGACGCCGTCAATTTCGCGGACTTCTTTTCCTTCAGCGAGTTTCGTCCCGACCGCAGTAGGTGTGTAAAAACCGCCAATCCCGGCACCCCCGCAGCGAATCGCCTCCGCCAGCGTTCCTTGCGGCAGCAGATCAATCGCAAGCTCCCCTTTAGACCAAGCCGTTACTGCTTCTTTATTGATCGTAAAAAACGAGCCGATTGCCTTCGCAATTTTTCCTGCTTCAAACACTTTGTGCAGTCCTTTACCGTAATCTCCAAGGTTATTGCTGACAACTTCATAGTCACCGGCCTTAAAACCCGGCAGCGCATGCAGGACTGTCAGCGGCGTTCCCGAAATACCAAACCCCCCGACAAGCAGGCGCATCCTATCCTTGAACAATGGCTCGAGCTCATCAACCGTTTTTAATTTCTCCAATTTCCGCACCCCCATAGACTAGACTGTAGTCTAATGATATAATAGTATTAATGGAAAAGTCAAACTATTCTTAAAAAATCAAAAAGAGGGATGCATTGTGGATGTAACCGAAAACAAAACAGCTAAAGGTATTCAAACACAGCTTCATATTATGAATATTGCGCTCGATCTATTTAAAAAATACGGCTACGACAAAATATCAGTAGATCGAATCGTAAAAGAAAGCAACACATCTAAAGGCTCCTTTTATCAGCACTTCCCTTCCAAATCAAGCATTTTTATGATGCGCTTTATGGAGATGGACGAACACTATATACATATCTATGAAGATATTGAGCAAAAGTATTCTTCCGCCATCGAACGTCTGGAAGCTTTTTTTCTTGCTGTACTGCGCTGTATCGAAAAAGAACTAGGAAAAGACTTAATGCGCGTGATCTACTCCGCAGCAGTTATCAGCAACGAACACACCTTTTTCACAAACGAAGACCGGAAATTATACACTATCCTCCGACAAATTATTACGGATGGAAAACAAGATGAATCAATTCAAAACATCAGCTCCACACACGACTTTTTCCAATCTATTGTACAAAGCTTTATGGGAGCTATTTATTTTTGGGGGCTGCAGTTGGACAATACTGAATTGGAGGAGTTGGGGAGACCGCTTATTGGGCAGATTATAGCAGGGCTTCGGTGATAAAATGCTAATGAAACAGACTTCTGCAAGAAAGGTACTTCATTTTGTTTAAAATCCGCTGCTTTTGAACGATCAAAAACACTTCAAACACAGATGCCTTTAACTGCGCCCTCGCACAGTAAATTTAATCAAACAGAAAAAACCAGAACAATTAGCACTTTTATATCGTGTTGATGTCTGGTATTTTTGTTTGACCGACTGAATGACAAGGTCCAGTAGAACCCAAATCTACGTACAAAAACTTTTCTACTTCAGCGCCTATGTGCATAACTGACTACTAACCCTCATTACCCTTACTGTACATGTATTTCATTTTTTATATTTAAATAGGTCCCTCTGCACTAAACAATTGTGTTAGTTTAAATATCCACATTTGTTTAAACGATCATGTTTGTTTCTTGCATAGGCACTTCAAACTGATTTATTGAAATAAAGTTTTTTGCTGAACTCAGATAAATTTAATCATTAGCGTCATATAAACAAATTCAGGACGTTACGTCTATACCTTTTCTGCCTTCAAGCGAAAAAACACTCCAGAAATCAAATGTCCTCTGATTTCCGGAGTGTACAACAATTACCTATTGCTGATGCTTCTTCCTAGCCGCCTCATTATGTTTCTCATGACCTTCTTTTATCACTTGATTGTACGTTTCATGGCCGTTTTTAATACTTTCATTATAAAGTTCATGGCCCTTCTGCGTAATATAATTATATTTTCTGTGCTGATCTTCAATTAAATAATTCGACAACTTGATTACAGCATCCGAGTCTTTATACTTCGTTTTTAAATAAGCACGCGCTTTCTTTAATCGTTCCTTTTCCTGCACTGATTGTTTCTGAAGTGTTTCTTTTGTATCAAAAGAAAGTTCCTTGAGATTCTCTTTTTGATCCCATGCATCTTTCTGGCTGGTCTCTTTCCACTCCCACCATTGCTTCTGAATCTCTTCGTATTGTGCTCTCATATACTTCCTCAATTCTTTTTCTGAATTGACATAAATAAATTCTCCGTTCCCTGCATCTGCCACCTTCTTCAGTAATGTCTGCCCTTCATTATCCACATCATAGCCGATAATATTAACGACCGTTTGTATATTCCCAGCCACAAGATCTCCAGCAGCCTTCACAGGATCTCCTCCGCATGTTTCGATACCGTCACTTACCACGTAAACGACTACTTCTTCTGCATCTGCAGGAATATCTTCTTTCACCGTTTCTAGTGCAAGCCCGATTGGTGTCCAGCCAGCAGGTTGTACTTTTCCGAGAGCCTCTCGAAATGCCGGCTCTTCAAACTTTCCGCTATAGAAATTCTCTGTACTTGTGCATGAAAGTTGCTTATCTGCCTGATTACCCGAACCTTTATGACCGTACACTCGCATCGACATGGTCGCATCTTCCGGGATCTGTTTCGCAAAATCTAGGACCGCATCCTTTGCAGAATCCATTCGGGTCTTACCGCCCGCCATCGCTCTCATGCTGCCGCTCGCGTCAATCAAGATTGCATAGTGAGCTGTCTTCAATGTCGGCTGGTTCACTTGTTCATCAGGTTTCGTATGATCGACTTCCACTGATGTATCAAACGTCAGTAAGGTCTTCATTCCGTCATAATAGTCTTCCCCCACCAAGTTCAGCATTTCATTTAAATACTGCTCCACTGTCAACCCTTCCGGCCACTGATCAATCGCTTCATTCACTTTTTCTTCGTCATAGTTCTCTCCACCATAAATACCCGGTTTCCGAAGCAAATCCTTCTCTACATCCAATAACTCGCGATCTACACCGTCCACTTCATAGTACTCGGGCTCTGTCGGTTCAAAAGCGTCTGCCTCTGTCTCAACCGTTTGCGATTGTTCCTCTTCCTGTGTTTGCTCCTGTATATCCGCCTGTACTTTCGGCTCTTCTTTAGCCGAGCAGCCTGCCAGCATTACAAGTGAACAAAACAACCCATATAACAGCTTTTTCATCGCTTGATCTCCTTTGTCATTCCCATTTTAATTTGATTATAGCGAAAACTTCAGGTGAGAAAAGACCGTATTTACAAAATCATTCTTATGGCGCGGTGCGAAAAGTCCATGAACAAAATACCTACATATAAAGAATCCTCCAATTAAAAGCACAAAAACTCCGCCAGTTTGCAAAAACCAGCGGAGTCTTTTATTTAAAGTAGATAGATGAGTAGTTTTGCACACAAATATCTAAAAAATCAGTTGCCTGCGATATTTAGACACCATGTAAAGTTTTCCCAGGCGGAATACCAGCCGGTGAAAGTCTCGTGCGAATCATCCCACCGAACCTCAAATTTCTTCTGACCGTCTACCTCTATCAAATACAGCGCCAGCGTAGCGTCTTCCTTAGCTATCGCTAACAACATACCGTTTTGAAGTTCGTCTTCCGTAAACGGCACATCTGAAACCGAACGCACCTGTGCTTGTTCGAATACTTGCTTGTTACTAATTTTATAATTCATAAAGACCCTCCACTAAAACATTTATTCTTTTGTCCGTTCGTATGTACTTCTTCTGTAAATCATAGAAGTATAGAAGTACAGAAGTTCATTTTATATGTATTTACCAATGAAATCAAAGGTGAAATAAATTAGCTTAATTCAATTAACTTGATAGGTTCGGATTTACGCCTTGATTTAGCGGAACCAAAACTACCGAACAAAGTATGGAGAGTACTATCTACTACTCTCGATACTTTCAAATTTTACGATTTCTAATCTAGCGTGCTACAATAAATTGAATTTAATTCCAAAAGGAAGTGTGAATCTAAAATAGTATCCGTTATGAGCTGTAAACCCATTGCCCAAAAACGCACTTGTTTTGAAAATCAAACAGTTTAAGAGGTGTTCGAAGATGATAGCGGAGAATAAAGAACAAACGATATTTCATCATGTTGGCAAAAAAATTATGACGGATAGAGAGATTGACATAGTCGCTAGAATAGAAGAGCCATTGATCGTGGTTTTAGGAAATATGTTAAGTGATGAAGAGTGCGATGAACTGATCCGATTGGCTGCAGACAAAGTAAAACGTTCAAAAATTGGGACAACACGTGAAGAAAATGAGCTGCGAACAAGCAGCAGTATGTTTATAGATGACAGTGAAAACCTAATTGTCGCAAGAGTTAAAAAACGAGTTTCAGCAGTTATGAATATCCCGATTGAACACGGAGAAGGACTTCAGATCCTTCGGTATACGCCTGGTCAACAGTACAGAGCGCATCATGATTTCTTTTCAGCTGAAAGTAAGGTTACAAACAATCGAATTAGCACGCTTGTGATGTACTTAAATGACGTAGAACAAGGTGGAGAAACATTCTTTCCTCAACTGAAATTTTCTGTGTCGCCTCGAAAAGGGATGGCTGTCTACTTCGAGTATTTCTATAGCGACCAGATGCTGAATGATTTAACTTTACACGGCGGAGCACCCGTTGTGGAAGGTGAGAAGTGGGTCGCGACGCAGTGGATGAGGAAACAAAGGGTAATGTGAAATTAATTTGCATGCCTGTGCATCAAACAATCGTGTTAGTTTAAACATTCATGGTTGTTCGAACTAACTTGAATATTTAAATTGTCGTGTTTGTTTTTTACACAGGCACCTCATACTTGTATTGGTCACTATACATTTGGGTTTTATTTTTGTATAGCTGTGGTACAATCAGCATATAATAAAACAACTGAACGTCTACGAAAAGTCCAGCCAATCACAGTTGTCCCCGCATGAAGAGCGGTTGACCTACTTAACAATTGAAGATGTTTTTACTAAAAAGAGTAACCCCCCATTGAGAACCTCGGTCAAAGGTAATGGGCGGTTACTTCTTTTTGTTAGTGCCGTAGCTAAAAATATACCGAATTGAAATAGCATATTCATTGATTTGTATGTCACCATATATAAACACCCCCTTTCTTTCAAGGGAGTGCCTAACCGCCCATCTGCTTTTTTGTGCAACTAATGTTTTTAGTCTATCATACTTGCAGATTGTTGAATGCCTATTCTCTTTGGTCATTCATGCATATACTTCTTCGATGAATAATTAATGATCGATGCCTATGTACCAAGCTATTGTGTTTATTTAAACATTCACGACCATTCGAACAAACACAAATGTTTAAATTGTCACGTTTGTTTCTTACAAAGGCATCTCAACTCAAAACTTGTATTAATAGAATAAAAGTTGGAGGCGATATCTAGTGAGAAAATTCATTTTATCGACTGAGAGCGGGGCCGATTTACCGGAATCGTTAGCAAAGAGACATAATATACAAGTAATACCCATGCACGTAATTATGGATGGACAGGACTATTTAGATGGTCATCTACCCGTCAAAGAAATTTATGAATTTTATGATCGTACAAAAAAGATACCTTCTACATCTGCCACTAATGTCCATGAGTATCAAGAGTTTTTCAAAAAAATCAAAACGGAATTTCCTGATAGTATCATCATTCATATCGGATATACGTCAAAAGCATCTGCTTCCTTTCAAAACGCGTTACTGGCTGCGGAAGATGTAGATGATATTTTTTTAATTGATGCGTTAAACGTTACAGGAGGATTAACTGCAGTTGTCATGTATACGGTTACTTTGCTGGAGAAATATCCGGAGATAGATCCTGTTCACTTGCTGGAAAAAATCAAATTAAAGGTGCCTAAAACAAGACTTGCCTTCCTACCCGGCAGCTTAGATTTTTTACGAGCCGGCGGACGAGTCAGCAATATGGCTTATCTGGGAGGTGCTTTGCTGAAAATAAAACCATGTATTGAATTAGTAGATGGCAGGCTTGTCTCAACTAAAAAATATCATGGAAAGATGAGCAAAGTTGCTGAAAAGTTATTGCTGGATTATTTACAGCAATACGAGATTGATAGACAACAAATATATTTTATATACTCCATCGGACTAAGTGAAACTATCAAACAACGGATCAATGAAATTGCACTTGAAAAAGGATTCGAAAATAGGATTTGGATTGAAGCAGGCGCTATGATCTCTACACATTCTGGTCCTGGAGGATTTGGAATTGCAGGAATAGAAGTTTGACGTTAAAAAGGAACTGTGTGAGAAACAAATATGAGAGTTCAATTATTCATCTTTGTTTGAGTTACTGTTAATTACTAAACAAACAAGATAGTTTCTTGCACAGGAAACTTTAAATACTTGAACAGGTGCTCTTAAACCAGAGGAAATCCCGTCAGTCCAGTATGACCGACGGGATTTTTTAAAGAAATTATCTATTCCAGTAATGAGCAAAAGTAAATCCTGTAAATGAAAAATTACTTCCCTGCTTTTACAGCAGCGAGTTCAGTCGTCACTTTTCCCGCTGCATCCGTGATTTTTATAATGCCGATTCCTTTTGCGAGATACACCCGGGAACCGTCCGGATATTTCAGAATCACCGTGTTTTTAAAAGTACCGGCTTTTACTTTTACAGTCTTTGGCTTATTTTCAACGAGAACTTTATAGTCATCAAAGTGATCGCTTTGTATAAAAGTGGAGCCTTGCTTTAGCGGGTAAGGTGCACTTACAAAAACAAAATCCGAATATCCTAAACTTGCCGACAGTCCGAAATCGTCTTCAATATATACTAAATTGGCCAACTCCGGATAGTGTTGACTCTTTTTATTGTATAAATACGTAAATGTCTCTTCTTTCTTCACGTGAAACGTTTCTTTCGAAGGCTCGGTGAATGAAGGTGAATAGGTCAGGATTAAGCCATCGTTTGGAGAAAGGCCACTGTTTTCTGCCGCTGAAGCCGTACCGGCAGGCGCAGTGTAGGAAAAGCCGAGAACTAAGATAATGATTGCGAATAATGTTTTTTTCATTGGAATCACCCTTTCGTGATGGTTGTCTACTTGGAAGTTTATGAGACAGCTACTGTTGCTAGAACTGGCTGGGGAATAAATGTGGTTATACAGATGCTATTTGCTGCCTGTTATTTAATGATACCCTCTGTGTCTTTCTATCAAACTGTAATTATGTCTATTTGAAAAACGCTACTGATTGAAAAAAGGGATATCGGCCAAGAGTTTCCTCTTGGCCAATATCCCTTGTGATCGGTGCTGCCTCAGCGTCGTATTATTTTTCTGTTTGTTTTTGTTTTTTCTTCAAATACTCTGCACGTATTTTTTCAAGCTGTTGCTTTTTATCAAATTGTGCAGGCTTATTTTTTTCATGATATTTGTCCACGGCTGCCTGACCTTTGGCATCTAGTTGATATTTTCCCACTTGGTTCACCTACTTTTCGTGTCATCTTTGAAGACGATTTATACAAAATATTTCAAAATCTTATTTTACTGATGTAGACATTCTTACTTTATTAGTATACTCCCATACGTCGCAAATATCAGTAAAACCTGTTTTATTGCACATGGAGGTGGTTTTGGCGCACCACACAATTGTGTTGGTTTGAGCATTGATGATTGCTTGAACTAACGTGAATGTTTAAGTTTTCACGTTTGTTTCCTGCACCTCACACTATGTTTGTAGTGGATGAGAACCAGGTACTTGCTTTTCATGGCTAGATTCTCATAATCGCCAAGCTTTCATTGTCTATTGGCTTATAATGTATACATGTCAGAATAGTGTCCGAGTTGTGTGTCACACAGGCACCCCACTAAGAATTCTTTATATCATAGTGTTACTATTTGAAAGGTAGAGGTTACCAGATACATATGAAGTTATTATATACTCATCGGGAGGTAGAAATGGATAAAAAGCGGATAGATCAATTAAACAAAAGGCAGGAAGCAGACGAACATCTTTTTTCTAATATGTTTTTAGCTGATTTTTGGGAGGACAGCGAGTATGCAAAAGAATCTTATCAATCTGAGCCACCTACGGATGAACTAATTGATTCAATTAGTGATGGGTGCCTAACCAAACAATTGTGTTAGTTTAAACATTCGTGTTTGTTCAAACTAACGTGAATATTTAAACTGTCACGTTTGTTTCTTGCGTAGACACCCAACAAACTATGTATACAAGTCAGAATAGTGTCAGAGTTGTGTGTCACACAGGCACCCTAAACTAATATCTTGGCCGGACTCGAATCCACTCCACATTGTAAAATGGTACAATACCCTCTATCCAATCTCCCCAATACCAAACATCCTTTTCAAATTCTTCAGGGTGTAATAGATCATCTAACAAATACTTGCCTTGGTATGGTGGCGGAAATAGCAACGTATTGATAACTGCATCTTGGAGTTTTCGCCACTTTGTATCATTCATGAGAGAAATTAAATTTCTTTCAGCAATGGTCTCCATTACTCTCATTTTATTTTGATTTGGTATCATTGGGAAACCTCAATTCGATAAGTGATATGTTGACGTCATGGTTGTGAAAATTTCGTTTACCGAAATACTCATACATTTCTTAGGACTTTTCTATAAGCTCCAGAACGGATCATCGTGCCGGCATCTCACTAGCAACATTGCCAATCATACACTACTTTTGAAAAATCCCTATTTTTCAAAGCTTCCTTTGGGATGGAGAAGACACAGTTCCCAGATTCCCCAAACATAATGCCGCATTCCTCATCAATATCCAGTTGCAATAAAAGAAAATCGTCATCGTCAAAACCGATATAGTCATTCTGAACAAAATAGGGATAACCGCCAACTCTGCTATCGCTACTATAGCAATCATCACTCAGTTTCTCATATTCTTCTTCTGATAGCTTCTTCATAAAAATTTCTCGAAATAGATCTAATGAGGAAGACATAGGCATCTCTCTTGATGTAAAATACATTTTGCCGCTGTGTGAAAAAGGAAGACTTTGGTTATATTCTTCACCTTCATAAGGATGTTTCTTTACTAACTGTCCTTCATTTTCTTCATAATCTTCAATGTATTTTACTAGAATAGGATCTTCCAAACCATACATATCATCGTTTGCAACAAAAAATTGCAGTAATCCCTTTTTAGGTAATTCATCCAGCTCTCCAATATCCGACAGATTGATTTGTGCTAAAAACAACATAGGTTTTCCAACTTGATCGGTTGGATAATCTTCACTGTTTTTCAAATAGGGACACCCACCTAATTTGCTATCCCAAGGTTTTGTTTCTTCACGCTTAAAAATTATCTCGTTACTATACCTAAATGTGCCTTTAGTTAGTTTTTCATGTTCTTTCAAAAGTTTTGGAATTTCGTATTTCATTAATGTAAATCCCCCATTCCTTAATAATTCTTGGTGTCCTACGCTAAATGTCTAATTTTTTCTGCTGATGAATATTGCTTTATAGGAATCAAATGTTGAGATTTCTTGAATGGTTTTATCTGTTGTACATTGTAGAAAAACTACCTTGCCTTGTGTTTGAATTGTTTGGAGACCTGGTACTGGATACTAAACGTTTTGGTTTTATTTTTGTATAGCTGTGGTATAATCAGCATATAATAAAAAAAGCTGAACGTCTACGAAACGTCCAGCCAATCACAGTCGCACACCGCATGAAGAGCGGATAGCCAAGAACAATAAAATAGGTGTCAAAAGGAGTAACCCCATTAAAATCCTCGGTCAAAGGTAATGGGCGGTTACTTCTTTTTGTTAGTGACTGCGATTGCTACCACAACAGCTACAATCGCTGTTAGTACCGTAGCTAAGAATATACCGAATTGAAATAGCATATTCATTGATTCGTATGTCACCATATTTAAACACCCCCTTTCTCAAGGGAGTGCCAACCGCCCATCTGCTTTTATGTGCAACTGATGTTTTTAGTCTATCATATCCGCTGGTTGTTTAGTATCTTTTCTCTCTGGTCATTCATGCGTATAGTTCTCCAATGTGTACTTATACTTGCCGTCGCTTACAGGTACACATAAAATCATAAAATCTTCACTACTTCCTCTAAAAACCTTCAATAGTTCACTTTCACATCATCATTCAGACACTTTCTAATCTGCATTACCGCCGTATGATGCAAAACCTGTCAGTTAGGGCATAGTGATGGGTATCTGCCACGAAACTATTACGTTTGTTTAAACAATCATGAATGTATGTCACACAGGTACCTTTCACAAAGAAATTGCAGCCGTGAAACGTGATTCTAAAACTAATCCACCGGAAAGAAAGCGGACAACGTAGAAGTGGATTTCGAGAATACGGTATACCGCGTAGGTGAATGTGAGGGGTTAGGTTTCGGAGAATGTTACCCTTATTACGTTGACGGGATCAGGATAGATGTACTTCAAATAGGTTCCATTGTTCATGTTTTTATAGGTGTGACAGGGGAGCCTGATAATGCATGGCACAAAATAGAAGTTCAGAGTTTTGAAAAGAAAAAGTATGTCAGCAGAAAAGGCCTGTGTGGGAAACTTTAAGTGAATAGTACTTGTGCAAGAGAATATTGTGGATTCAACATCACACAGGTACCGTTTACTACTTACCAAATCATTTGAATACTTTTTCTAAACCGATATTCAATTATATTATAAAAGGTACCTGGTCCACATACAATTCAAGAACAATTTAAAATTGGGTCTAAGTTGTGTGAGGACCTGGTACCCATCACTAGCGTTGCGTTGTAACCATATGAAAACAAATATGTTTATTTATTCCAAGCAACTTATCAAACTAAAGTTAAAAAAGGGAACAGGGTTATACAGACTAACCAGTTCCCTTTTTTTGGATATCTATTTACTTATCTTTTTCTAGTGCTTTTTTTCTCTTTTTTTCTTTCTCTTTTTCCACAAAGTGCTGGCGATTAATTGGACTAACTATCGCATGGTCCTCGCCGAAATCGCGCGATTTCTTAGCCCTGTCAGGGATTTTCTGACGACCATTACTTTTACGCAGTGGTCGGTTGAAATCTTTCTTCAACCGGCCGATAGGGTTAAATAAATACTCTTGTAGCGTACTTAAAAAAGTCCACGCTGACTTTCCCGGGGCTATTTTCAAACGCATAATCTCGACCAAAGCGACGGTGATCAGGGCAATAAACATCTGATTCCAAATACCAGTAGGCGAATGACTGAACAAGTGATCCAGCTTGACGTGTTGTTTCAGCCACTTGAAAAAAAGCTCTATGTACCAACGGTTTTTATAGGTTTCTAAAATCTCGTCTTCTGTTAATTCCACTCGCTCAGTCAGCAGATGCACATCTTTGCCTGTATCATCTTTGAAATAAATGTACCGAAGCGGTTCCTTCCGAGTCAGCATAGAGACCAATTCGTTTTTAATGACTCGCGGGTTTGTAGGCTTGAATGAACGCAGGGTCTCCATCCGAAAATTCTTCCGGCAACGGACTAGAAAATGAATACCCTGCTGCAGCCAGCCACCGATCTTCGTCTTATGGGCATAGCCGCGATCCATCACATACAGCGTTTCATCTGCATCGATAATATGATTGACAGCGTCCGAATCGGAGACATTCCCCGTGGAAGGGATCATCTTCTCGGGAAAGACGCAGTTTGCGTCGGCTACAGCGACACGGACGTGAAGCTTGATTCCGGAGGAATCTTTAGAGATGGCTGTCCAGTCGGCTGCATTGTTGGGAAGCTTAACATAGGTTCCGTCTATGATACGGATCAGTCCCACATTCGGATGCAAGCCCTTAGAGGCGCCTTTCAGGAGCCAGAAGTGGGAAGCCAGACGTCCAAGAAGGTCAGCCAATTGCCCTGTGTCGAGGCCTGCAAGCCTTCTGCTTAGCTGGGAATGGCTAAAGGATTCGGTAGTAATCTCTTTTTGTAAATCTTTTTTAGCCCGGATTCCTGTTTCGATTTTTCGGAGATTATTCCAACCGCAAAGGTTGGCCAGAATAAAAACTTTTACAACTTCAAAGTCTGAAAGCTTCCTGGCATCATAATTGAAGATCGGGCAGGCAAGCGCATTTTTAGGTAAATTCGATAAGCATTGACAAAATACTAAATTAGGGTTTACACTTTTCATGGGTATTGCTCCTTTTGATAGTGTAGGGAACTGATTTAGTCGTCGTCCCTACCTACATTAGGAGCTTTTTTGTGTCTTCGCAAGAGTTATTATCTAATTTATTGAATTTCTTACTAGCATTTACACCTGTGCAACGCTAGTGGGTACCCATAAGTTCATTCATAAATTCATTGAAATATATGTGTCTTTTGAGTTCGGGCTTACATTAAATAGATCACTCGACAAAATTGGGTGGTCTTTTTCAGATCCATACAATGACAATTTAATTTAATACAGAATTCATTTAATTTTTTCAAGATTTTGATATCCATTGTTCAATAATTTCCGTCATGTCAGGACTATACCACTTTTCTTTCCATTCGTCTAAGAAACCAACATTTTGAGAAGAGGGTTCAGGATTACACATCTCGATCTTTACCAACGAAGGCATTGTAATAGAATCCCCGATTATAATCGCCTCTCCTTCTTTTAATGTTGGCAACGAAGATGTCACAGGTTCAATAACATCTGGTAATAAACGCTTTATATAGTTCTGATCATCAGGATTCGTTAATCTCATTGTAACGAAATTACTACATTGTGAAAATATTGTTTCTGAAATTTCCGATGGTCTTTGACTAACAATCATAGCAGAAATACCATATTTCCTCCCTTCTTTAGCAATTCGTTCGATCGCATTTCTAGAGGAATTATATCGTGAATTTTTAATTTTTGGTACATATTTATGTGCTTCTTCATAAACCAAAAGTAATGGAATTTCCCTCATTTCATTTCTCATGTTTCTCATTCTTTTATAGACATATGAAAAGTCAAATAGCAACCTAGAAATTAAGGATACTGTTATGCTCAATACTTCAAAAGGTACACCACTCAAATCGATAACGGTAACGTTATATTTTTCAGTTTCACTTCCGTTTTCGAAGCCTATTAATTTTCTAAGGACATCTTCAAATTGTATAGTTTCATTTGAATTCTGAAATAGAAATGATAATCTTTGATCTTCATATTTATTCTGAATACGTGATTTGAATTTCTCCAAAGTACCATCATTATAAGTACCTTTGCTCACAGACCCATTCTTCGTCTCTTTAAATTCATATATTTCCTCAAAATAATATTGCATTTTCTCATTCATTGTTGTGAATTCTTTATTTTCATCCATAAAGCAAATTTCATTTGGTTTCTTTGAATTTTTGGTTTCGTTCGATAAATTAATAATACAATTAATAACTTCTTGAATTGAAAACTTTATAGGCGTATCAAACGAAATTTCCTCTGCATTTAATTGTGGATTTTTGATTTTCTTATTTAATGTTATTACTTGTCTTAATAAAGATGATTGATTATAAGATTGATTTTCACCCGACTCTACAAATAGTTCTTCTAGTTCCTCTCCATTCATTAGCCAATATGGTAAATTTAAGTTTTCTACGTTCAAATGATTTCCTTCCGGAAAAGCCGTTCGATATTCATCATGTAAATCAAACAAAATAATACGTGAATGATTTTTTAAATGAAATTCCTCAAAGTTCTTTAAATTAGTTGCTTGTTGTAATATTTTCGATACCGTATGGGATTTTCCTGACCCCGTGGAACCAACAATAGCTATATGCTTATTAAAAAATTTATTCCCGTCTATTGGAACTGGCACATCTTTGTTTTGGAGAAGTGAGGAGAATAAAAATTGGCTATTAGTATCGATATTATTATAAATTGCTTTTATTTCTTCCGCTCTTGCACGTTCTACACCTGTCGGAGGAATAGCAATGTTATTTCCTCCCCGTTGAAATTCACCATCCGAATTTATAAACCCTACCGGTGCAGCTTCTAATATATAACTCTCCTTTCCTTTTTCTTCATCTCTTTCAATTGTGAAATTTTCAATCATACTTAATAATGCCCCATCTTCATGATCTGAGATTCGAAGATATGCCCCGACTGTGAACTGATCAGTATCAGCTTTAAATTTTTCAATATCATAAACTCTAACCTTAACTTTATCAGGTAATACAGATTCTACACGCGCAATTTTACTATCCACAATTTCAACCCCTAGCTAAGTAATTGTTTTATATCTGAAATGCAATTCATATAGATACTAACTTCTTTAGTCTCATATTTTAAAGGTATAACCTTTTTTTTGTAAAGCTGATACGTTTCTATCGTCCCTTTAAGCTCTATCAATTCAGATAAAACGTTTTGCTCTATAAATCGAATTTTAATACTTTCTGACTGTTTTTTAAACAGTTGATCCAACCTAATTCTATCTCCAGCAAAAAATGTTCCATCGTTAAAATGAAATTCATGATCTATTAAATTCATCTTTAATTTATTCAATATTTTTGTCTCCATTCCTCTAAAACAAATAAAAGGTGCAGGTGATGCACTACCATGCTTACCACTTCTAAAAAACTTTTTACTAATAGAATGAACTATTTCAAACAAATCCTCAACAATTTCATCAGCATTACACTCTATTATAAATACACGCTCATGGGGAATAACATGTGACTTAGTATGTGTAAAATTTTCCTTACGAATTATATTTAAATATTTTTCGTAAGATAAGTACTCTTGATAACCTTGTTCGAATACTACTCTATTATTATTTTTGATAATAATATCTAGCTGGTTTTTATCTAGAGTTCTTTCAGCCCGTTTCAAAATAGAACGAGAACTCAATTCCCCTTTGAACATAGCATGGTAATATATCGCAAGCTCATCTTTATCCAATTTGTAGATATGTTTGATTAAGTCTAATAGCTCTATAAATTGCTTCTCATAATCACATGAAAATTCCAGTAAAAAACGTTCTACAAAAGACTCTTTAATAGATTGATCGTAAGACAATGAATCAGGTCCCAATATCTCGTCCAATGTTTCTATGTCAATTCTTATTACAGCTTCTTCACATTCTTTAAAATAACAATATAATTTATATTTCTTATCTTTTTTTAAAGTGGATAAGTCGATTAATTGTTTAATCGCTCCCCTTATTTTACTCGGCGAATATTTTACTGCCTCTTTATGTTTAACTTGGATTACAAATTTTTCATAATCAATATCTTGCTCAACCTCAAATCTAATCTTTTGATTGGGATGTTTAAGAATTTTCATCAACGTCGCATCAAATTGGTACAGGAAACCCTTCATGGCATAATATCCACCATCTTTATCTTGTTTGTCTAGAACGTCTGTAGCCATTTTATATCTCTCCTCTTTATATAAAAAAAGCAGGTACCTGATCCCCAAACAACTCAAATACAGATCAGAATCGTTCCTGACTTGTACAAAGACCTGATTACATCACAAACACAACCCTTCAAAATCCGACAACTCCTAAACAATCACTCCCCATACCCATCCTGCTCATCCACCAAATACAAATTCCTCTGCCTTGCCTGCATATGTAGCTTGACACGCTGCAACCGCTCCTTAAAATAAGATTGCAACCCGGGATCCGTACAATAAACAAAACAACCCTTCTGTCCACGCGTCATTAATGTTCGATAAGTATTTCGTATAATCGGATCTGCAAGCTCATGAGCCCTGGCTGGATCTTCCTTTGCAATTTTCTTGATCCCCTTTAAGGACTGGTCCGTCTTAGCACGTTTTGTATGATCAGTAATAAGCTGCCCTTCTTCAACTCTCAAATCGTCCCCGATAATCACGCCGACATAGTCGAATTCCAGCCCCTGCGCCGTATGGATACATCCTGCTTCCCTAACGGAAGAATCCTCGATCGCCCACGTTTTCTCTATGTTCCAACTCATACCAAAATTATATTCCGGTATGGTGATATCATGATGATGTACATCGCGTCTCTGTTTAGAAGGCCAGTCCCAGCAATAGCCCGCCATCATCCTAGATTTATTATTTAATTGATTCAGCTTTTCTATTTCTTTCAACATTTCATTCGGATCATCGAACACGCGGAAATCATAGTCCATTCCCATATCGTTCACATTCGCGGTTTGCCGGATTTGCAATACATCGTCCAGCCAGGCTATATATCCGTCAGAACCGTTACAGCGAAATTGAGAAGTGAGACGTGAGTAGACGATTTTTGCGTTCAGTTCTTCTCCATACCTTTTAATTTCATCCGTGCTGCCAATATCCTGCAAGGTCACTTTTTGGTTTTCATCAATGAAGAACAAAGTGAAGTTTGCTCCCTTGATCAGTTCTTTAATCTGGTTCTCCCCTTTATTGCGGAATAGACCGGACTTTTCATTCAACCTATGCGCTTCATCCACGATCAGCACGTCGAATTCATTGTCTTCGACTTGTGTAAAACTGCCGGATCCTTTAAATAAATTATCGATATGCGACTTCTTGAAATCACCTTTCAGCTTTGTGCTGTATACATCGCGGGGTGCAGCGTTTTTCGTTACATACATGGCAACCAGGTCCTGATCAATTAATTTCACCAATAAATTAATAGCCATGACAGACTTCCCTGTCCCAGGCCCGCCTTCTACAATCATGACGTGCTTCTCATCCGTGCGAATGCATTCAAGCGCCAAATGAAATGCCTCTTCAAAGAACACTTTCTGTTCATCAATCATGATGAATTCTTCATTGCCTTGAAGCATGTTGTTCAATGCGTCTTGAAGCGACTTGGAAGGTCTGATTCTGCCATTTTCAATTTGATAAATTAAATTGTTTCGGTCACCAACACGGATATATTTCTTAATAAAGCTGCGCAGTTTTTGTATTTCACCCTTAGTAAATACAGGGGCTTTCTCGAGATGCTCCTCGTAGTGAACGTCGGTAAGCGGATCGTCGGCTATTTTCCGATAGTTATGTAAATAAGCACAAGGCTCGAGCCGAATCTCCCGCTGCTGCACATTCTCGTTAAAGTCTTCGATCAGCGCAGCATAGGACCATGCCTGATAGGAAGGATGCGTTGTTTCGCGAAGCCCTCCCCCAAGATAAGTCTTAACTATGGCGTCCCGACTCTCAATTTTTTCTACCATTTCCCACTGTTTCAGTTCCACTATGACGACATGGTCCTGATCCCCGTCGTTCCCGGCAATTAGAAAGTCCACCCGCTTTGAAGTGTTAGGGATGTTGAATTCGATTGCCACCGCAGCATCACGCGGTATGTCCTCATCCTGCATGACATTCGACATCTTTTGCAATGAATTCTCCCACGAACGAATTTCCGATTTGCTCGTCCTGCCTATCTTCTCTTGATAAGAACTATATAAACGGTCAATTAATAATTCATTGACCACATCTCCTACAAATTGCTCTTTCGTAGATTCATAAATAATCATTTTCACACCTGCTTTGGTTTTCATAAGCCAATTGAACGCGAACTCTTATATCATTCATACTATAGTTGTATAGTCTCATCCATATCATACCAGTGCGGTAAGCTTGCCACAAGTCAATTACAGATTTTTGGGAATCAAAACAGACCACGGCAATAAAAGATACCTGGTCCTCGCATATTTTATACAATACCCCAAATTGTTTTCAGTTGTTTGTAGCCCCGCTATCACAGGGCTAGAAAGACGGCTCTTTGCAAGGAGACAAGAAACCTTTCACCTTGTTTTCTAAAATTCTTCACTATATTTTCTGAACCGTATTCTACATGTGTATGGAAAACTGGTATATCGCTATGAGGGAATGGAGTAAGTAACACTTTAAATAAAAATGACAAAACGACCTTGTAATATACACTTTTTGTCTTTTTATAATCAAAATAGCACACAGTCAACATATAGATCACATGAACTGGTATAATAGATTCAATAATAAGATAAACGTCTGCTTGAATGGTGAAGTAGTCGCAAACTATCTATTTGTATTTCTTGTTACCGCAACTTGCTAAAAAATTATGAAAGGGGTTTTCTGAATTGAAGAAAGACAAAGAAAGTAAAAAGACGAAGTTATCCAAAGATCAACTAACAGGAGACACTCCAAAAATATATGACCAATTAAAATGGTTCGAAAAAACCGGGAGTGTTTTACTGTTCATTTTCTCTTTACTAGCTTTTGTATTGCCACAAGTAATCCTTATCCTCGGTCCAATAATTGCTTGGAAACTACGAAAAGCAATAAAAAAGAACAACAAGGTTTTTCAAAAGTATGAAGATCTGGCGATTATAGAGGATGGTAAAAATAGAAGTTTAGAAAAATTAGACGATGAATTAAAAGCTTTAGAAGTAAAGATTGCTAACAGCAATGAAGAATTGAATGTTGTTAAAGAAGAAATCGTTAATAACAAAGAGATATTCGGAAAACGAAAAGAAGAATTCAAATATGAAATTCGGGAAGAAATGAAACAGCAAATTAATGAAGCAACAGCAGAAGCTGAAAAAATTAGAGAAGATGCAGCCAATGATGCCGCAAATGTACTGAAAGATGTTCAGAAATATATTGAAGAGCGTGATCAGCTACTTGCTGACAATGAAAAAGCTGAGAAACAATTAAAAACAAACACTAACAAAATTATAAAGGCAAAAGCAGAAGTATTAGGAATCAAAACATTGACTGAACGCTTCCCCCTGGCAATTGATTATTCTAAATTAGAAGAAGAAGTCCGTAAAGTCAGTAAGTTTTATGATGAAGAAAGTATGCTGAAAAATTTGATTGAACTCGACTGTCATTATAAAAACTCTAAAGAACTTAGAAAAGAAATGTCCCGTAACAAGCGTGAGATGAACAAGGTACTGGATGCTTATGTGGATCGTTATACGACAAAGTCTAATAAAACAATCTATCAGTTAATGGTGATTGGCCTGCAGGCAGAATTACAAAATATCATATATACGCTCACATACTCAAAACTCGAAGAAGCACAAGAAAATGTGCGTGCGTTAGTGAGAAAATACTTGGCAATCTGCGCTGACGGCAATAATTCAATTCTGCCTACAATCACTCGGTTCCTTGCAGAAATCGAACCAGTTTTTCTGGAAGCGATTGAAGTAGAGCACTACTATTATGTAAAGCGAGAACGCGAAAAAGAGGAACAACAGGCGATACGCGAACAGATGAGGCAAGATGCAGCGGAAAGAAAAGCATTGAAAGAACAACAGAAAAAACTGGAGCAAGAAGAAGAAAAGTTCATAGTAGAAATGAATCGACATAAAGAACTACTGTTATCTGAAACGGATACAGAAAAAATATCAGGTCTCGTAGCCCGCATTCAAGAACTAGAAAATCAGCAGAATGAGCTTGAAGCGAAAAAAGAAGAAATTACACGGCTGGCAAATGGTAAGGCCGGATATGTTTACGTTATATCTAACTTAGGATCATTTGGTGATAATATGTTCAAAGTTGGCATGACGCGAAGATTAAATCCACAGGAACGCGTGGATGAATTAGGCAGCGCATCTGTCCCATTTAAATTTGATATCCATGCCATGATCTTCAGTAATGACGCAGTAGAATTAGAAAATCAATTGCATCAGATCCTGCATAAACAACGAGTTAATAAAGTAAATCTGCGGAAAGAATTCTTTGAGACTACTATTCAGGAACTGCAAGGAGTAGTGGAAGAAATTGATCCGACTGTAGAATTCAAGATGACTCTTGTAGCACAAGAATATTATCAAAGTCAGCAATTAAAGGAAGAACAACTCACTGATGTTGGATAAAACATTCAAAAATCTACTAAAAAAGGAACTGGTCCTCACCCCAGTTAAGAATAATTTCAGGTTATTCTAGTTGTTATTTTGACTCAGAATCAGGAAGTAGAGGACCGACTCTGCCTTACAATGAATTGTGTGAAGCCCTCGAATATGCCTATTCATTTTGGTATAACTTCTATATCCCATGATATAATTAGCATTTAATAAGAAAAGCTGAATGTCTATGAAACGTCCAACAATCTCAGTGGCACACCGCTAGAAGAGCGGATGACCCATTCAACAATTTAAGATGTTTTTACTCAAAAGAGTAACCCCCATTGTGATCCTCGGTCAAAGGTAATGGGCGGTTACTTCTTTTTCGATTGCTGCCACGACAGCCACAATTGCCGTCAGTGTTGTGGCCAAAGTGAAGGGTACACGAAACTATTACGTTTCTTTAAACAATCGTGTTTAATCAAAAAACCATGAATGTTTCTCACACAGCCCCCTTCAAACATGAAACAACACCATCTCCCCCGCTCTAGCGTGCCCGACATAAGCCGGAAACTCCACAACCCTTCCCTTCCGCTCAAACAAAAACTCTTCCTTTCCGGTATCAGCCGACGCCATCACTTCCCACATCAGACGATCAGCGTTTACAATCTTTACGTCATACTCCCTGAACTTTTCACCATGCAGTCGAAATACGTCCAATGAATGTTCCGCAAAATAGAAAGCGAACCAGTCTGTCGTGTTGGTCTTGACGGCAAACAGTTTGATCCGACCAATGCCCAGAACATTAGCTTCATGCATCGCAATGATTGCTGCTTTATCGGACTGCAGCTCTTTCAGCTTTCCGACATCTTCGCCGGCACAGATTTTTCCGGTCTATAATGCCCAGTAGACACGATGCGCAACGAGCCTCATGTCCAGTTCCACTGCAGATTCGAAAAATTCCCCGACCGTCATTTTCATCCGTTTCCACTCCTCTGGCGTCCCATACTCCCCATATCCTGCAGTTTGCCGGTCTCTTTGATATACGTCACCACCACTTTCCCAGTTGGTCCGTTCCGATGCTTGGCTATATCGATTTCCAATTCATCGGCCGGGATGGATTCCTTGTGGTAGTAATCTGCGCGATAAAGGAAAGCGACGACGTCTGCGTCTTGTTCGCTATTTCCTGAGTCACGCAAGTCGCTCATGAGCGGCCGCTTGTCCTGGCGTTGTTCGACTGCTCTTGATAGTTGCGACAGCACCACGACAGGGCAACTGAATTCCTTCGCCATATTTTTCAAGTCCGCGCTGATTTGTCCGATTGCTTGGGTTTGATTTGCTGGATTTCCGTCGGGACGGATGATCTGCAAATAATCGATGAAGATGATCGGCAGATGACCGTTCCAGCCGGCGCTCAACGCGAAGTGGTTCAATGTATCCGTCTTTCCCATTGACGGCCGGGCTGCCACGACGATGAATTCACTATTCTGAAACCCATTCAATACCAGATCCAGTCCCGCGAGACCCGTGGTGGTTCCGTTCGTTTCATCCAGCGGCGTGAACGGTCTTTCGTATTGCTGAATCAAGTCACTTTTCAAGGATGTCTCCGTGCTCCCCGCATTTTCCTCATGCAGGTGGTCGAAGGTTTGCTGGATTTCTGCGATGGACCAGTTGTCTTGCTATGCTAGCTGCAACAATCTCGCCTTCTCCCCTTCTTTCCATTTGCCGACGACGATTTCTTTATACTCATCAAAACGAGCGGGATGGGGGATGGGCGAAGTTCTTGAGCTCTGCCAGATAATTCGCTCCGCCTAGTTGTGCATGTTGCCGGATCGTCAATAAGGTGATGTGGTCGGCCGGCTTATTCGTTCTGGCCAGTTCGCGCATTGCACTGTAAATATTCCGATGAATGTGCGAGCGGAAGTAGGACGCCCGTATGTCGCTATCCAGAATATAATGGTGTTCGGTCAACATGGAGCCCAATAAACTCTTCTCGGCTAGTCGGCTGCTCATCTACCTCTCTCCTTTCGCGAAATCCAATTCGAACGACAGAAAAGGTTCCGTCTTGCGTTGAGCCGGCATTTCTTCGTTGAAATAGTTCTCGAAGTTCGTAGCATTGAATAATGTCGACGGCCGTAAGTAATTACGAAATTTCTCATCTTGCAGCCACTGGGATGCTTTCAAGTCGATCACTCGTTTGAAATCGTCGACTGTATAACCTTCGTTCAGCCGGGCAGTAAGAAGCCTCTTGGTGGATGCTGCATTCGCCTTGTATCTTTTGCCGGTTACCTGGTTCAGGTATTCGGTGATCGAAACCACCTCATTTTCCCGGAAGCCGACATTCTCTTTTTGAGGTTCTTTAAGTTCTTTAAATAATGGTTGTCCCAATGTGGGTAGCTCCTCTGGCTCATCCTGGTTATGTCCGTCTACCCAACCTGGTTCAGCTGATATGTCGAGCTTCGAATAGTTGATCCGGTAACGCTTGGTTTGGTCATTCTTCCGCTCATTGTATTCGGCTGTGGAAATCAGATACCCCTTCTTTTCAAGCCTGCCGATCGTTCTCTTGATGGTGTTCTGCGACCAAAATGCAAACTCTTTTCCCCAGTCTTCATAGGTCTTATACACCCACTTTTCTCCACCGCAGATATCTTTGGAGATTAGCGAGCGATAATGTAGTTGCTGCAAAAAAATGGCCTCGTTCAAGCCAACTTGATGAACCAGCGTAGGCAGCAGTTGTAAAGACGGTTCGTTAATCAATAACTTCATGTGTAATTCCCCCTTTGGATTTCTGATGAAAGGAGTCATTTCTGCTCCTTTGCAAGCTATATAGGGGGATTCTTGGAAAAGAATACAGGTGGGGTCAAAAATCCAGTGTTTTTTATCCGTGTATCCTTTTTCATCCCTCTAGCTATATAGGGAGAAAAAGGAGTGACGACATGACAAATTATTTAGCAGGCCATACACGATTCATGGATCAGGACGAGCTAGATCAAGCAGTCCGCGAACATTTGGAGAGAAACTGGAAAAGTACGAACAGGACGGATAGGGCGGTATTCGAGTTGATTCATTCGCAATCGGGAGCATCCTTGGTGGCGCATCTAACGCAGCGGGAGATGGAGGAGGAATTGAAGGTATCGAATTCCACAGTTCGGCGGGCGATTCGGAAGTTGATTGAGCTCGGGATGATCCGGCGGGTTCCGTTCATCGATCCGGATACGCAAGGGCCCGGTGCCAATATTTATGTGATTTTGCCTGTGGTGCTGTAAAAGGTAACAGGTCCCTAAACAACTTAGGAACAAATTAGAATTGTTCCGGAGTTGTTTGAAGACCTGGTATATAAAAACAAAAAAAGCCACAAACCTTGATGGAACAAGGTTTATGACGTTCAATGAAACTATATACTAGTATGTTATGGAAATGGTGTGAATCGAACCCATGTCTAAAAGATCTGCTGCTCAGCGTCTATGTGTGTAGACGGACTACTTTCAGTACGCTAAGATTATACCTTCAATAAAAGTTGTCTTGTACGCACTTCCGGGAATCTCTTTTGTTAGCCTGACATTATACTTATTTTAAAACATCAGCCAGTCCTAGTTCAACCGCCGACGTACCATAGAAAAAGCTGTCATCCATTTCAAACGCTGTCACACTGTACCGCACTTCGTCTCCATTCGCAAAGCGGACCGTCGCGATATACACACCTGGCTTTTCGATCATAATATGCGTAAAATTGTATTCGATTTTTTCTATTTTTACGTTGTTAGAAATATTCTCTCCGTCCACCTTGGCTAGAGCTATATTTTGTACCGTTTTATATTTCGTATTGAGCCATGCCACTGTCGGCAGTGATTCATCCGTCTTTTCTAACGTCAAACGCAGTTCGCTGCCCTCTTTTTTCACATGGATATAGTATTTTTGAGACTTCCACCCAGTTTCCCCTTGTCTTCCCGCAATGACCATTCCACCTTTTCCTTCTTTGATCGGGAATAGTTGAACTTGATCCTGCGTGCCTTTTTTCCCTTTGACTTCTACTGCTCGGAATACACCTGGATTTACTTCATCCGCGTTAACCGATTCAATTGTATCCCATCCTAAATCGCCCGCTTTTACCGTCACAGCATTCTTCATCATGACCTGCTCCGTCGCCGCAAGCATTTTCGCGGCCTGTCCTCTCGTAATCGATGCGTTCGGGCTGAATGTTGTAGGAGATGTGCCCGAAGTAATGCCGAGCTTGTAAATAACAAGTACGTCATTCGTAATGCCGACTTCTCCTTTGAACGGATTTTTCACATCCGCATTACGAGGCAAATCAAATGCTTTAACAAGAATCGCAGCCATATTTTTACGCTTAATCGGCTCATTCGGTTTGAAACTGCCGTCCGGATACCCCCCGATAATTCCTTCCTCCGCCATTTTCACAATCGCTTTATAAAATCCATGAGATGCTGGTACATCTTTGAATTTCTTGCCTTTTACATCCGATGTATCCAGACCTATCATCTTCGCAATAATCGCCGCAGCTTGTCCCCGCGTAATCGAATTTCCCGGCTTGAACGTGCCGTCCGGATAACCTCCTATTATATTACGCGCCGCCAGCTCATTCACCGCATCCGCAAAATGCTTCGACGGGGGCACGTCAGAATACACTTGCTTACCGGTAGCAGCCCCTGACAACGGCAAACTGCACGCCAGTAAGAATGCACCAATTACTGTAATTAACTTCTTCATTTCTATCATCCTTTCTAAACATCCCAATTCTCTATGCAGCGTATAGACGGGAAATTACTAAAAAAGTTTCAAAATACGAGGAAATATTTCGAGCCCTCGCAATGTGGCTTCGGAAAAAGGACGCAACCGGTCGACGTGATCTTTCATCGATATGAGTCTATCTATTTTAATCATTAAATTCCCTTCCACAACGTTCACATTTTTCTTAAGAAAAAGAAGCCGTACTCACCATGGAGGACGACTTCAAGCCTGTACAGATATTAAAGTTCAAGCCATGATTATGCCAGGCATTATAAAAGCCCGGAACATCGAGTCTCGCGATATTGGAGAAACCGTCAACAAATAAGTCAGCACCTTTTATTAACAGTGCAAATCCTACAATTAATAAAATATAAGCCATGGGTTTGTCTCTCTTCTATTCCATTCACGCGTTTTTATTATTATTTTCTGTGAGCATAAATACATATCCAATTTGTAAGGAATATTAAACGGATAACGTAAACAACCATTTCTAGAAGGACAACGTGCCATTAAGTAGGTAAAATAACTGTTTCAAACGAAATTCTTAATACTCTACATGGAATTTGGAATGTTTTAGTGCCTGCCACTAACAGTTAGACTTTCCCGACTGTTTACATATATTCCGACACCTTATTGAAGAAATGGCGCCATTAACACTTTGCCTGTTCCGCGATAGACATTTACCAATCCTTCTCCTGAAGCCGCCGAACCCATAAGTGTTTTTCCAGACCTCTCAACAGTAAATCCTAAACTGCCTGACCAAGCAATCGCCATATTCCCATCAATTTTCAACTCATCATTATCTAGCTCTACTTCTATCAGTTCTTCTCTCGGGTTAGAAGATTCAAGTGCGACCACTCCTTGACCAGCAAGTCCAAGATTGAACAAACCTTCCCCTCCTAATGCAGCAGAAGACAGGCTCGCGCGCATCACGGCTTTATGTTTTAATCCCGAATCACAAGCTAAAAACAGTCCGTCTTCAATGATGAGTGACTGATCCCACTCGCCAACATCAAGGAGCAAAATATGCTTGTACGTTGGTTCTAATACAAGTTTGCCAGTTCCCGTATATTCAGGTTTGATCGCAGATTCTTTTGTGACCTTTCCTCTGAATGTTTTCCCAATAAAATCTCCAACACCTTTAATCCCAGTTGTCGCTTTCACATCTCCAGCCATCCATTGCATAGAACCTGCCTGAATCGTAATATTTGCTTGATTGACATCGCAAACCAACTGTCTTCTTCTCACATTCATTTCAGACGCATAATATGCCGATTGCGCTGTTAATTGATCGACACTTAATTCTCTTTGAAACTCCACTACTTTAAAAGGGCCTAACTCTTCCCTGACGTTAACATTCGCATTATCTTCAAAATTTCTGATTGTAAACAGAATAATCTCCTACTTTCTTAACTTACTCACTTTTGTTACGAGGTGATGATTAATTATAACATGATAAAACCCAGTGCAGTGATTGTTATGATGTCTGTTATCAAGCAAGGTGCCATTAATAAAAGTTTAGTTGAACTGGTTAAAGTATCAATTGAAAATTCAATGTCTTCCTATTGAACTAAATTTGTTTGCTGACGATATTCCGTTAAAATCCAGTAAAATTTCATGACATTAAAAAACGCCATATACCTTGATATAACAAAGTTTATGACGTTCTATAAAAATATTTTTTGGACTAAGCGTGAGTCCAAACACCTTCTCCTAACAATGCTTTGATGTCAAAGTTTAAGAGTAGTTTTCTTACACCTAACTAACCTTGGCTATGTTTACTGACAACTATCGGAGATAAGATGCTATTCTTTGTAAAAGATCTAGACATACAGCTGATTAAATCCAATCCTCTTTCGGAACATCGTTTACTTCTCTCTTCGCATAATAGCGTCCTTTTGTCGTCATTCCAAAAATAATCGTCATAGCCGCTGCCAAAAGGGCAGCGAAAAATGCCGCAGTACTTTGAAGGAATGTGCCCATAAAACCGAGCGCTGCAATGGTACCAATAATCGTCGGAACTACTAGCGATACAACGCCGACTGGGTTCCATTTAAAAAGATTTTCTTGTCTGGATTCATAAAAACGTGGAGCGACTTTCAGCCCTTTTCTTAGCACAAGCGCATCTGTCACTAGTACGGCCGCCCAGCTCATGAGCGCAACGCCTTGGAAAGTCATTGCCATGTCAAGATGGTCAATGATTCCGCCCAGCATGAGAATCATCGCAGTGACGCCCCCAACAACGACCCAGAAACGACGTCCCGGCGTAAAGCCAAATGTGTTTTCAAAGAAGTTCGATAGGGATAACGAACTGCTGTAAATATTGGTAACATTAATTCGAACTTGTGTAAGCAGTGTAAACAGCACACCGCCAAGCCCTAATAGAATAACGATGTATACGCCCGGATTTGATTCGCCAAATGTAACTCCGAACCAAATGCCAAGACCGCCCATTACACCATAGCAGAAAATCTGCGGAATGAAACCGATTGCAATGGAACCAACTTTCAAATCTTTTGGTTTTAAAAAGCGCGCATAGTCCGATGCAATCAATGCAGTTAGCCCCATAATACCGTGCTGCATTCCGATACATAACAATAGTGCAGTGCCGCCGACTTTAACGCCTTCAGGCAAGAATGTCCATAAAGCCCCGTCAAATGGTGACGAATGGGTGAATGTCATAACGATCGCTGTAATTAAAAAGATAAAGAAGATCGGCAAGGACCATTTTTGCAATTTGTCCAGTTGCTTAATGCCGAACCAGTTCAATGGGATAATCACCGATCCGAAGACTATGATTAACAGCCAAACAGGGATAGCAGGAAAATAAGCATGAACAGCAGCAACTAAAATCATGCCTTCAAAGGCACAATACATAATAAAATTAGACGCGTAAATAAGTGAGGTTAATCCGGCTCCAACGTAACCAAATCCTCCGCGGGATAATAAGTTAACGTTCATGCCGGATTTAGCAGACAAATAAACAATGAAGCTTCCTAGGATGCCTGCGACTACAATTGCGTACCCCGCTGAGATGAGGGCATTCACCGCTCCAAATTGTAGTGCCATAACGCTTCCCATCTGGAAATAGAAGATCGCAGTTGCGATGCCGAATGTGATGTTGGTGATACTTAACCAGCTCATTTGCCGTTCCTCGCGCGGAACCCGTTCAAATGAGTAATCACCTGTAGTTTCTTCTTGACGTGGATTTGTATCCTGTTGTAGGTCTTTTTCACGCACAGTTTTATCCTGACGTGGTTCTTTCTTCCGAAGATCTCTTTCTTGTAACTTGTGATCTGCAGTAATATCAGATCGCATTGTACCAAATCCTTTCCATATTCGATTGTAATTATTCTTTGTCGCGGTGCTTAAGTATTTAGGTGGGGGCTGCAAAATAAGTTGGGGGAAAGCGATTGCAGGCTAGGTAGACTTTTACATGCAGTTGATTGACCAGAGACAAAATAAAAAAGCAGTGAATTTCTCCGCTCTCTTTCAGCAGCGTTTTCCCTCACTCTTATTTCTATATTAACATAATCTGGGGGTAGGTTGGAGACTTCCCCACAAAGTCTATCCAAAGTCCTATATCGATAAAATTCGACATTATACTTCATTTTCACGAATTAAAATGTGATGCCAGAGCCTTTATTATCGTATTTTCGCGGTTTATTGTTTGGTATGCCTAAACCGTCTTATTTCCACCTATTTAACGCCGATAAATACTTGAGCAATTTGGCGATAATGAGCCTTTTTTATTGTACATATTTGTTGATAAATAAGTAGAGATTTGTTCGTTTTGCATTCTTTGATCGGTTAGAAATTTGGCCGCTTTGACGGTTGAAATGAAACAGCCCGGAAAAGTATCGGGCTGCTTTCGTTTACTTTTATGATTCCCATGAAAAACGTTCCGGTGCGGGAAACAAATCTTGTGTTCTTTAAAGGCTTCTTTAGACTGTGGCCGATGCAGATCACATTTTCTTTGAGTGACGTCAATCTATTTATTTCATCATCCAAAATAATCCGACCATAAAAAGGAATATTGCACAAGAGATTCCTCTCATACAATATCCCTGATTCTCTTATAATAACACCCTTACTCTCATATAGAGACAGTGGCAACCGAAACAGCGTCAAAAGATACTGCTGCCTCAGCGTCATATTATTTATCTGTTTGTTTCTGCTTTTTTTCCAAATACTCCGCACGTATTTTTTCAAGCTGCTGCTTTTTATTAAATTGGGCAGGCTTGTTTTTTTCATGATACTTTACTATAGCCACCTGACCTTTGCTATCCAATTGATACTTCCCCATTTTTTCACCTACTATTCTTATCGTCCTTATAGACCATTTATAAATTTCTGAATTCTATTTTATTGAAGTAGACATCCTTACTTTATTAGTATACTCCCAATCCTTGCATACATCAGTAAAACCGGATAATTAATTGTATACCATGCCGATTCCCATCTCCACTGGCCTCATTTTCGACTACACCTTAACCACTGGCTCCATCACCGTCAACGTTCGATTCACCGTATCCATTTTCACACTGGCTCCAATAGGTACGGTGGCTTTATAATGGCCGTGTGCGGTTGCCAAGTTGGTCATTAAAGGTTTTCCAAGTGGAGCTAGAAATTCATTGATCACATCCATATAGCTTTTCCCGTAGGCCGATTCACAGTTCGTACATTGTCCCATAATGATTCCAGCACAATCTTCAAACTTCCGCGCCATCGCTAAGTGGTTTACGTATCGATACACCGTATTGATCGGTTCATGTGTTTCTTCCAAAAGAAGAATTCTGCCTTCCGTATTGAATTCATAGGACGTGCCTAAAGTACCCACGAATGACGTGAGATTTCCGCCTACAATCGGTCCTGTGACATTTCCCGGAACCGCTCCGATAAGTGGAACTCCAGGTGGGTTGGTAATTTGCCAAGGCGCCGTGACAGTCGATGTCGCCTTAAAGAATTGATTGAAATTATAGGATGGGGTTTGTGGATTAAAGTCTAACAATAACAAACTTTGGAAACCGATGAGGTCCGCATATTCAAACAACACATTTAATAAAATCGTGATGTCGCTGTAGCCCGAAACAATTTTAGGATTTTGTTTAATGACGGTAAAATCAAGGAATGGTAAAATACTTTCCACCCCGACTCCACCCCGGGCAGGTAAAATCCACTTCACTTCCGGATTTGTAAACATCTTCATTAGATCCGAAGCCATTTGCCGGGGAGTTGCCGCAAGAAAGCCATTAGCAGAATACACATGTTCCCCCACAACCACTTTAAATCCCATACTTTGTAACATCCGAATTCCTTCCGTAATGCGATTAGCCGCCAACGGACTTCCAAGCGTTACAATCCCTACAGTATCGCCCTTTTGTAATTGCTGCGGTTTTGTAGCCAAGACCCATTAGCTCCTCTCCCCATGTAAGTAATACACACAATTTATTCTCATGTATTAGCATATGTTTGCGGATTTGTTTTAGGACCTGGCAACGCGTATACAAAAAATCCCCCAGCCATTAATACTGGGAGATATCCATATACATCTATATGGAGACGGCGAGAGTCGAACTCGCGTCCAAAGGCTCTGCTACTTCAGCGTCTACGCGTGTAGATTGACTACTTTCGGTTCGCACAGCATTATGCCGTCAATCAAGGCGTCTTGTGTGCTATCCTGGGAATCTCTTCTGACAGCCTCAGGAGGCAGATGTCAGCGTAGCTCACTAATAAGTGAACCTGACGCCTCCACATGAGCGATGGAAACGAAAGGTAGATTCAGTCAGCTTACGCTGCGAATGCTAAGTTGTTGTTTGTTTTGCCAGTTATTATTAACTGTCGTTTCTGACGGAGACGATCCCTCCGACGCGCAGCTCAAGCCCAGACCACCCCTGTCGAATCCGTAACGTCCCCGAAGGAAAGTCCGGAACCCACATCCATTTGTCACTTTCAAATGGCGGGTCGTACTTGAAACTATTTATAGTATACAATAATTTGCGCTCTCAATCAATCTTGTTGCCTTGATTTGAAAGCACGTTCCATATCCCGTTTATGCTCTTTCTCTTTCAAGTCTTGGCGTTTGTCGTATAACTTTTTCCCTTTACCGACACCGATCAATACTTTAGCAAAGCCATCCTTTACATACATTTTCAACGGCACAATTGAATAGCCCTGTTCTTTTGTGATACCTACCAATGTACTGATCTGTTTTTTGTGAAGCAAGAGTTTCCGCGCACGCAATGGATCGTGATTGTGAATATTCCCTTGTTCGTAAGGGCTGATGTGCATATTGGAAATCCATGCTTCATTATTCCGGATTAAAACAAATGCATCCCGCAACTGCACTTTCCCTTTGCGGATTGATTTGATTTCCGTTCCTTTTAACACGATTCCTGCTTCAATCGTCTCTTCAATCGCATAATCATGATTGGCTTTTTTGTTGACAGCCAGTACTTTACCGGATCCTTTGGCCATGTTCCATTCCTCCCCTATTTATCAATCACGCCTCGGCGTGATTGCGTCTGGATTTTGGATCACACATATTCGCGATTGCGTCCTTTCAAAAACCATGACATCCGCCGGAGGCATCATCTAATGTCAGCATGTTTTGGCTGACGTCAGATGAAGGCTGGAGTAGATGTCTCCAGCCTTATTTTCTCTTTGGTTTCTTCTTAGATTTCTTCGGAATGCCTTCGTAAAATTTCTTCTTCGGCTTCTCGTACTTCTTATTGCGTTTGTCGCCGTCTTTCTTGCCGCGACTGCCGCCAGCACCTTGTTTCTGCCCTTGGCCCTTACCTTTGCTGCCGCCAGAATGAATCACTTTTGGCGTCTCTTTACGTGAACCGCGGAAATTTTGCTTCATGCCGACGATTTCAAAGTCGACTGCCTGCTCTTCCGGCTTAACCGAAATTACACGCACTTCCACTTCGTCCCCGATACGGAACTGTTTGCCTGACCGTTCGCCGATCATGATCATTTGACGGTCATCGAAGCGATAATAGTCGTCGTTCATGTTTTGTACATGGACCAGTCCTTCTACCGTATTCTCGAGCTCGACGAAAATTCCAAAATTCGTGACAGATGACACGACACCTTCAAATTCTTCTCCGATCTTATCCATCATGTACTGTGCTTTCTTCAACGCATTCGTATCACGTTCTGCGTCAACGGCACGGCGTTCACGTTCAGACGTGTGCTGCGCGATTTCAGGCAAGCGTGCGGACCAGTGGCTGATCGTCGTTTGTGACAAGTCCTTCTCGAATAAATACGTCCGGATCAAGCGGTGAACGATCAAGTCTGGATATCTTCGGATTGGTGCGGTGAAATGCGTGTAGTAATCCGTCGATAAACCGAAATGTCCGAGACTTTCCTCAAAGTACTTTGCTTGTTGCATGGAGCGCAACAACATTGTTGAAATAACCGATTCTTCTGGAAGTCCTTCAATCGATTCGACGATTTCCTGCAATGCGCGCGGATGGACTTGGTTGCCTGTCCCTTTGACCACGATTCCAAAGTTGGTCAAAAACTCGAAGAAGCGCTGTAATTTCTCTTCTTTCGGATCTTCGTGAATTCGGTAGAGGAACGGCACTTGCAGCCAGTGGAAATGCTCTGCTACCGTTTCATTGGCAATCAGCATAAATTCTTCGATCAATCGTTCAGAAACGGTACGCTCGACGATGACGACATCTGTCGGCCAGCCTTCTTCATCCACGAGAATTTTAGACTCTTTGAAATCAAAGTCAATGGCGCCGCGATCTTGTCGTTTCTGACGGAGGATTGCTGCAAGTTTCGCCATATCATTGAGCATCGGCACAATTTCTTCATACTTCTTCGACAACTCTTCATCTTGGTTATCGATAATTTCATATACATCCGTGTACGTCATTCGATGATTCGAATTAATGACACTCGGATAAATTTCATGTTCAACCACTTTACCGTTTTGGTCCACTTTCATTTCACACGTCAATGTCAGGCGGTCTTCACCTGGGTTCAATGAGCAGATCCCATTCGATAAACGGTGTGGAAGCATCGGGATCACACGGTCCGTCAAATAGACGCTCGTTCCGCGGTCCGCCGCTTCAGCGTCCATCGGGGAATTTTCGGTTACATAGTAACTTACGTCTGATATGTGGACGAATAAACGATACGAACCATCGTCGTCTCTCACTAAAGCGATAGCATCATCCAAGTCTTTTGCGTCTGCTCCGTCAATTGTGATCGTCGTATCGTTGCGTAAATCTTTACGTTTGAAGAAATCCTCTTCTTGTACAGTCGTCGGTACACTCATTGCATGGTCTATCACTTCTTGAGGGAATTCGACGGCGATTCCATGTTTATGAATGATGGATAAAATATCGACTCCGGGATCATTTTTATGACCGAGGATTTTCACGATCATTCCTGTTGCGGACTGGGTGTTGTCCGGCCAATGCGTGATTTCGACGATTACTTTATGACCATCGACGGCTTCAAGCGTATTCCCTTTTTCGACGAAAACGTCCATTGGAAGTTTTTTATCATCAAGCAATACGAAGCCATATCCATCTCTTTCTACATACGTACCAACCACAGTCGATGTTTTTCTTTCAACGATTCTCGTAATGACGCCTTCCCGTCGGTCTCCATGTGAATCTCCGGAAACCCGGACAAGTACCGTATCGCCATTCATAGCACCATTCACTTCATGCGGCGGGATGAAGACATCGTCTCCTACCACTTCCTCCGGTACGACGAATCCGAATCCTTTCGCATGACCAATAAATTTACCGCGAAGTAAATTCATCTGTTCCGGCAAGCCGTAGCGATTCGTGCGTGAGCGAACGATAATTCCGTTTTGTTCAAGCTGTACGAGCATTTTCACTAGTTCCTTAAACTCTGCTGCTTGCTCTATTCCGAGCACTTCCTGAATTTCATGAACTGTGAGCGGTTTGTAGGATTCTTCTTTCACTAAAGACAAAATCCGATCTTGTAACTCTTTTTCAAATGCGTCCAAACAAACATCTCCTCCTTCTTTACCTACTATTTGTATCTTCCCCTGTTTTTACTCCTGCCAATCAAGTGATTCCAGAAATTGCAGCACTTTTTCGTGAAGCTGTTCTTTTTCTGGACCGAGCGTGATGACATGTCCCGATTCTTCATACCACTGTAATTCTTTGTCAGTCGATTCTGCTTCATCGTAAATGATTTGAGCCGAATTCGGATCGATCACTTCGTCTTGAGTTGCTTGAACAACAAGGAGCGGTGTGTAAATTTGATTGACTTCTTTACGAACACCTTCCACCAGCGGTCGCATATCGTTCAGTCCCGGCATCGACTTTGTTTTCAAATCCGCTACCTCTTGCTCTATCTGTTCATCGTTTTGACCCGCGAACTTCTTATAGTCCCGCGCATATTTCAAAACACCTTGATACAGGAGATCTGTCGTTTTCATTGTCATCGGCGCACACATCGTGACGACACCTTTTAGCGGATATTCGGTTGCAAGCTTCAATGAAAACACTCCGCCAAGAGATAGTCCAGCCACTGCGATTTCTTCGTAACCTGCGTCCTTTAGCTGATTGTAAGCTGCGAGGACGTCTTCCCACCATTGATCAGGATTGGTCTTGATCAATTCTTCCGGCGGTACGCCATGTCCTCGGTAATGTGGTGCCAATGAAGTATAATTATGCTTTTCCAGGAATCGGCCGAGCATCCGAACATCTGCGGATGTCCCCGTAAAGCCGTGCAAAAGTAATACAGCACGTTTTCCATGTTCAAAGAAAAACGGTTTAGGTTGTGCGATTCGCATGTCATTCGATCCTTTCTACGAAAAGCGCCTGACCGTTCAAACTTGGTCAGGCGCTTGCTTTTTATATTTTCATTATCGCTATTGTTAAGACAAAAAATAATACAGATAGGACAATCGTAGTTCGTTGAAGAACTAAGTCCAATCCGCGTGCTTTTTGTTTACCGAAAAGTTGTTCTGCCCCTCCGGAGATGGCTCCTGACAGTCCCGCACTTTTACCGGATTGCAATAATACGACAACAATTAATGCTATAGCTACGACTACAAGCGATGCTGTTAAAACGGCATGCATGTTTTTCCACCCCCAAAATAGCAAGTCACAACATTTCTATTTTAACAAAGCTATGTCATCGGCACAACCTTTTATCATAATCCAGATGCAAATTGTGCCAGATGACGCTTGCTAGTTCGATTATTTGTTGAGGTTATAAAATGTTTTTTTGCCTAAGTATTGAGCTGTTTCAAATAATTGATCCTCGATACGCAGCAATTGGTTGTACTTCGCAACGCGGTCTGTACGTGAAGGAGCACCTGTTTTAATTTGTCCTGCGTTCGTAGCGACTGCGATGTCTGCGATCGTCACATCTTCAGATTCACCGGAGCGGTGAGAAATCACAGCTGTATAACCTGCACGCTTAGCCATTTCAATCGCATCGAATGTTTCTGTCAATGTACCGATCTGGTTCACTTTGATCAGGATTGAGTTACCGATTCCTTCTTCGATTCCGCGTGATAGTTTATCCGTATTTGTTACGAATAAATCATCCCCGACCAACTGTACTTTTTGACCGATACGCTCAGTCAATAGTTTATGGCCAGCCCAGTCGTTTTCATCCAAACCGTCTTCAATCGATACGATCGGATATTTTTCGCAAAGTTCTTCATACCAAGCAACCATTTCTTCAGATGTTTTACGAACATCTTCTCCTGCCAGGTAGTAGTTGTTTTGGTCTTTATCGTAGAATTCAGATGAAGCTACGTCCATTGCAAGCAAGATTTCCTCGCCCGCTTTGTAGCCCGCTTTTTCAATCGCTTCGATGATCGTCGTCAAAGCTTCTTCGTTTGAAGCTAAGTTCGGAGCAAATCCGCCTTCGTCACCAACCGCTGTATTTAAGCCTTTTTCATGCAATACACTTTTCAGGCTGTGGAAAATTTCAGTTCCCATGCGCAAAGCATGACGGAAAGATTCTGCGCCGACAGGCATGATCATGAACTCTTGGATATCGACGTTATTGTCTGCGTGCTCTCCGCCGTTCAAAATATTCATCATCGGTACCGGCAATTGTTTCGCATTGAAACCACCTAAATACTGATAAAGCGGAAGATCTAAATAGTCTGCCGCTGCATGCGCGACTGCCATGGAGACACCCAGGATAGCATTTGCACCGAGCTTGCCTTTATTTGATGTACCATCCAATTCGATCAATGCTTTATCGATCACTACTTGATCCAAAACGGAATAGTTATCTTCAAGTTCTGAAGAGATCACTTCATTCACATGATCAACAGCTTTCAAAACACCTTTTCCATTGTAGCGATTCTCGTCGCCATCGCGTAATTCAACCGCTTCGTATTCACCTGTGGAAGCTCCGGACGGAACGATTGCACGTCCGAATGCACCGCTTTCTGTGAACACTTCTACTTCTACAGTTGGATTACCTCGTGAGTCTAATACTTCTCTAGCTTGAATATGTGTAATGATTGGCATGATGATCTCTCCTTAGAATAATGGTTTGCCGGTCATTTCAACCGGTTGAGGAATTCCTAGCATTTTGAGTAAGGTAGGCGCTAAGTCTGCGAGAATACCGTCTGTCCGCAATGTCACGTCCGGCTGTGTCACGATGACAGGCACGGGGTTTTTCGTATGTGCCGTCATAGGCTGTCCGCCGATCGTAGTGACTTCATCCGCATTACCGTGATCCGCTGTGATGATTGCTGATCCGCCTTTTGCAAATAGCGCATCGATGATTCGTCCTAGACATTCATCCACCGTCTCAATCGCTTTGACAGTCGGCTCAAGCATTCCGCTATGTCCGACCATATCCGGATTGGCAAAGTTTAGAATGATCGCATCTTGCCGCTCTGCTTCGATTTCTTTAATCAACGCGGATGTTACATCATACGCGCTCATTTCCGGCTTCAAATCGTAAGTCGCTACTTTAGGTGAATTAATGAGGATCCGGGTCTCCCCTTCAAACTCTTCCTCACGGCCGCCACTCATGAAAAATGTCACATGTGGATATTTTTCCGTTTCCGCAATTCGCAATTGCCGTTTACCGCGTTCCGCTAATACTTCACCGACCGTTTTCGTTAGATTGACGCTATGGAAAACGACATCCGCCACCACATCTTCACTATAATGAGTGAAGCCGGTGAAATGTAAGTCGGTGAACTTCTTGACACCCGTATCAAAACCGTCGAAACCCGGCTGTGTAAAAGCACGTGACAGTTGAATCGCACGGTCTGGACGGAAATTGAAGAAAATCATTGCATCGCCATTCTCGACAGTAGCTATTGGCTTACCATCTTGTTGTACCACAAATGGCTCAATAAATTCATCATGTATTTCTTCGGTATACGACGCGCTAATTCCTTCTTCTGCAGAATCCACATGTTTTCCGATGCCATAAACGATTGCATCGTATGTCTTTTGAACACGATCCCATCTCTTATCACGGTCCATTGCATAGTATCTGCCGGAAACTGTCGCGATTTGTCCCACGCCGATTTCTTTCATCTCTGTTTCTGTCCGTTTGATATAAGGTAAAGCCGTCGTCGGTCCAACGTCTCGTCCGTCTAGGAACGCATGCAAGTAAACTCGTTCGACACCTTGTTGTTTAGCTAGTTTCAATAATGCGAATAAATGCTCATAGTGGCTGTGAACGCCCCCGTCGGACAGCAATCCCATCACGTGAAGCGCGGAATTATTGGTCTTGACGTGTTCCATCGTTTCAAGCAATGCTGCATTTTCGAAAAACTCGCCTTCGCGAATGGACTTATCGATACGCGTCAAACTTTGGTAAACGATGCGTCCTGCCCCGATATTCAAATGACCCACTTCTGAGTTTCCCATTTGTCCTTCCGGCAGACCGACCGCTTCCCCGCACGCCGTCAACGTAGCATGAGGGAAATTCTTCCACAGCAAATCGAAGTTTGGAATGTTGGCATGCGCAACAGCATTTCCGTATTTCTCGTCACGCAATCCAAAGCCGTCCAAAATAATGAGCGCGACTGGATTATTCGACATGAGTCCCAGCCTCCACTAATTGAACAAATGCTTCCGGATCTAGGCTCGCTCCCCCAACTAGTGCGCCGTCAATATGGTCTTTGCTGAGTAACTCAGCAATGTTTTCCGGTTTGACACTGCCGCCGTATTGGATGCGGATAGCGTCCGCCACCTCTTTTGAGTAGATGGTCTCTATTTTATGGCGGATCGCTCCGCACACTTCATTGGCATCTTCGGCAGTAGCAGTCTTTCCTGTTCCGATAGCCCAGATCGGTTCGTAGGCTATGACGGATTTTTTTGCTTGTTCTGCCGTGATATCGGCAAATGCTTTTTCCACTTGAGCGGAAACGAACGAGACCGTTTCCTTCGCTTCTCGTTGCTCCAACGTTTCTCCGACACATACGATTGGCACAAGTTGATGCTTGTGTGCAGCCACTACTTTTTTGTTGACCGTTTCATCTGTTTCATTGAAATACTGACGACGTTCCGAGTGTCCAAGTATGACATACTGCACACCGAGATCTGCAAGCATGGCTGGGCTGATTTCCCCAGTAAATGCTCCTTCATCCTTATCGTGCATCGTTTGTGCACCCACTTTGACAGCACTCGTTTCAAAACGTTGCAGCAAGTCTGTTACATAAAGTGCAGGTGGGCAAATGACCGCTTCCACTTTATCAGATGCAGTGATTCGTTCTTTGATTTGTTCAGCAAAATCTGCAGCTTGATTGGATAATTTATACATCTTCCAATTTCCTGCAATAATACGTTTTCTCAAAAGAATTCCTCCTATTCTCGATCTTCTAGTACCGCAACTCCCGGCAATTCCTTACCTTCCATGAATTCCAATGAAGCACCGCCGCCTGTGGAGACGTGATCCATTTTATCCGCCACCTCGAACTTTTCAACAGCAGCCGCCGAATCTCCACCGCCGATCACCGTGTACGCAGCCGTTTCTGCCATCGCATCTGCAACGGTTTTCGTACCGTTCGCAAACGGTTCCATTTCAAATACGCCCATCGGTCCATTCCAAATGACGAACTTGGAGTCTAGAATTACTTGCTTATACCGCTCGGCTGTTTCCGGTCCAATATCCAGTCCCATCCAGCCTTCTGAAATCTCTCCGACTGAGACGGTTTTTGTCTCTGCATCCACTGAAAAAGCATTCGCCACTACTGCGTCCGTCGGCAAATATAAGTTGACATCTTTGTCCTTTGCTTTTTGGATGAACGACTTCGCCAGCTCTACTTTATCCTCTTCCACTAACGAATCTCCAGTTTGGTGACCTTGCGCACGTGTAAACGTATACGAAAGACCGCCGCCAATAAGTAAATTATCCACTTTGTCCAATAAATTATCGATAACACCGATTTTATCTTTTACCTTCGCCCCTCCAATTATAGCAGTGAAAGGCCGTTCAGGATCAGACAACGCTTTGCCGAGGACATCTAATTCTTTTTCCAGCAAGAAGCCAAGAACTCCGGGTATGTATTGAGCAATCCCGGCAGTGGAAGCGTGTGCACGGTGCGCGGTTCCAAATGCATCGTTAACAAACACATCTGCAAGTTCAGCAAACTGTTTTGCTAGTTCTGCATCATTCTTCTCTTCACCCGGATTGAAACGGACGTTTTCGAGCAGAAGGATATCGCCATCTTTCATTGCAGCGATCGCTTGTTCAACTTCTTCACCTACAGAAGCATCCAATTTCCGTACAGGTTTGCCAAGAAGTTCAGACAATTGCTCTCCAGCAGCCGTCAAGCGCATATCTTCCTTTACTTCGCCTTTTGGACGTCCCAAGTGACTCGCTAAAATGACTTTCGCACCTTTGCCTGTCATATACTCAATTGTTGGGAGTGCGGCCCGAATCCGTGTGTCATCGGTCACTTTTCCTTCTTCCATCGGTACATTGAAATCTACGCGGCAAAAGACGCGCTTTCCATTCAACTCGACATCTCTAACCGTTTTCTTTAACTTCATAGATCTTGTCCTCCTTGCCATAATCAAAAGGGGAGGAACGGGTTTATCCGTTCCTCCCACCCATATTCATTCATTATAATCAATCAACAATAAATTGGCTATGATTTATAAAAGAATCACTCGATTTCTTGGCTTAAAGTCCTTGTTTTTCCATATAGCGAGCCAAATCGATACAGCGCGCAGAGTAGCCGGATTCATTATCGTACCAAGAAATAACTTTTACCATATTTCCGTCAAGCACCATAGTAGACAATGCATCCACTGTAGAAGAAGCTGTATTGCCATTGTAATCAATAGAAACAAGTGGCAGTTCATTGAAGTATAGAAGCCCTTTTAATTCATTTTCTGAAGCTTGCTTTAACGCAGCGTTCACTTGTTCAGTCGTGACGTCTTGACCGACTTCCGCAACAAAGTCCACAAGGGAAACGTTCGGTGTTGGTACACGTACTGCCATTCCATCTAGTTTACCCTTTAGTTCTGGAATTACTTTTGTTACAGCTGAAGCTGCGCCAGTTGATGTCGGAATCATGGATTCTGCTGCTGCACGTGCGCGACGGTAGTCCTCATGCGGCAAGTCCAAGATGCGCTGATCATTTGTATAAGAGTGGACCGTTGTCATCATTCCACGTTTAATACCGAATGTATCATTCAATACTTTCACGACAGGCGCCAGGCAGTTCGTCGTACAAGATGCGTTTGAAACAATATGGTCCGTTGCAGGATTGTATGTTTCTTCGTTTACACCCATTACAAGTGTTGTCATTTCACCTTTTGCCGGTGCGGAGAGGATGACTTTTTTAGCACCAGCATCGATGTGTTTTTGCAATTTTTCTTTATCGCGGAACACCCCAGTTGAGTCTATGACAATATCTACGCCAAGATCTCCCCATGGTAAATTAGCTGGATCTTTTTCTGCAAATACTTTAACCTTTTTGCCATCGATCACTAATGATGATTCATCGGATTGTACGTCTGCATCTAATACGCCATGGACGGAATCATATTTCAATAAATGTGCAAGCATCGCTGCATCCGTAAGGTCGTTGATTGCCACTACTTCTACGTCTTCTGTTTTCAACGTCTCGCGCAATACCACTCGTCCAATTCGTCCAAACCCATTAATCGCTAATTTCACTGTCATACTAAATCCCTCCATTTAAGTAGTTGTTTTATAGTTGCCCTTTTACAGGCATTAAATAGCCATAGTTTACATAAGCGACAGCATTTTTTGTGCTGCCCCTTCATCTGTTACTAAAATCGTTTGCGGCGGAGCGCTTGCTAGGTAAGACAATAACGCATCTGCCTTACTCTCTCCCCCAGCTACCGCAAATATTAGTGGTACATTTTGTAAATGTTCCACTTGAATACCGACCGTACGGATCCGATGAACAATTTCACCGTCCCGATTGAAGTAAAAGCCAAAAGCTTCTCCGACAGCCTGTTTATCCATAAGTATTTGCTGTTCATTCTCTGAGGAATTGCGCAGCAACGCCATCTTGGAAGCATTACCGACGCCGTGTATAACACACTCCGTCTTGCTATATAAATCCAACATTTCTTTTGCGGCAGGCTCATGTTGGAATACTGCATGTGCCTCTTCGCTAAGTGTGTCTGGATAATAAAACGCTTTGTATGAAGCATCGCAAGCTTCTGCAAAAGATGCTGCAATCATATTCGCTTGCAAACCAATTTCTTCTCCAACTCCGCCCCGCGCCGCAATGAATTGTAAATCAGACAACTCATCGTTCTGCATGAAAGGAGGTATCGCCGCCACTGAACTGCCACCTGTCACGGCTACTACTTTAAAGTCATTGATTTGAGTACGAAATTGCTTGGCTGCATGCATACCGAGTAATTTTTTTGTCAACTCGGAACAATCTGAGTCACCTTCCACTATATGGACTTCTTTAATAGAAAGTCGCTGCGAAAGTTCATTTGCAAGTTGTCGTCTGCCAGATCGTTCTTCTATCGTTTCATGCAAGACAAAAAGTACTTCTACACCTTTTGGGGTAATGGTTACACCTTCTTTAGCCACATCCACTACACCTTGTTCTTTCAATAATTCAAGCATCGTTCTAGTTTCACGTTCGGAATAGCCGGACATCGAACTCAATGGTCTTCTGCCAATCGGTCCTGTAAGTTTGATGAGTTTCAGCAAGTGATACCTTTGTTCAATTAACGATGGAAGTTCAGGTACAAGTGCTAGTTGCGCATCGATAAATGATAAGCTCAATCACATCACTCTTTTCAGCGGTGGGTTTATATTGATCCCAAATAAAATATTTTGTCCCACCCAGATTAAAAAAATATTATACATAGAGTATAACATCTTTTAAAATTCAATTCAACAAAGAAAGCGTTTTCATTATTCAATTATTTCTAAAATATCTATATATCCGATATTTCCGTATTTTAAGACGCTTCCATTTTGTTCGAGGACCGGAATCATGAGCATGTATTTTTCATGGGCTTGTTCGTCTTCTTCAATATTGATCGTCTGCCATTCAATCGGATGATCTTCCGCGACCAACCGAAGCATCCGTTCAGCTTCTTCGCATAACCCGCAGTTCGGTCTTGTGTAAAATGAGAATTTCATGTGCTTCACCCCGTAAGTTTTTCTCATTTTATCGTATAGAATGAATCGAGTCTACGCAAGGACATTGTTTACGTAAATAAAATTGTCTTATGAGCGCTGGGAGTGTCTTTATGATCGTGTTCAGTGATGTTATGAGCGCTTGAAGGTTGCGTATGAGCGGCTAGAGATGCGATATGAGCGGCAACTGATGTTTATGAGCGCTGGAGGATGGTTTATGATCGACCAGCAAATATTTCATCTACATATAATGAAAGAAGGCTGTCGGGAAAATCATTTTCCCGACAGCCCTATTGTTTTTCGCTCACCAACTTCTTCCTGCACCGCCACCTCCGCCGGCACCACCTCCGCCGAAGCCGCCAAAGCCGCCGCCTCCAAATCCACCACCGGAACCCCCGCCTCCCATCGGACCCGGGAAGAAAATCGGACCTCCGCGAGATCGGCCGCGCGGACCGCCACCGCCTTTTCCTCCACCGCCCCTAAACATACGATAGAGAATATATAAAATAATGAAGATGACAATGATAGGTGGAAGACCAGGTTCCTCCGAAGATTCAGGGTAATCAACCGGAAGCTCTTCTCCATCCAATCCATATTCCGCTGCAATTTCATTGTAGAACGCTTTATACGCTTCCATTATTGCCAAATCAGGTTGTGGTGGGTTTGCTTTTAAATAAGGCATCGCCACTTCATCGATGATGCGTCCCACTTTACCGTCCGGTAGCGCACCTTCCAATCCATAGCCCGTCGCTAGATAAAACTCTCTTTTAATACCTGCCGCTTCATCCTTTTCGGTGGAAACGATCAGCAATGCTCCGTTGTCCATACTTTTATCGCCAAGTTGCAGTTCTCGGAGCTTTTTTACGGCATACTCTTCCACCGGTACCCCATCAAGCGAATAAACTGTACGCACCGCAAATTCTGCTTTCGTAGCACCCTGTAAACGAATGCCATACTCCCGTAATTCCGCTTCTTGTTGAGGTGACAAAACATCCGCGTCATCCACTATCACTTCCGTAATCGCATGAGCAGGTGCTGCAGTGCCAATCAGGGCGAGTAGCAGCACGGCAACAAACATGCAAAAACGGTTCCTCACTTCGTATCATCCCCAAAATCGACTGCTGGCGGTTGTTGCGCCCCTTCAACCGCTTTGAAATATTCTTTTTCGTCAAAGCCAAAAGTGGATGCAATGACTTTACCAGGGAAACGTTTTACTTTTCGATTAAAGACAGACACTACATCATTGTAATCTTTTCGTGCGACCGCAATTCGGTTCTCTGTACCCGCCAATTCATCCATTAGTTGTTGAAAGTTTTGATTGGCTTTTAAATCCGGATAATTTTCCACGACTACCAGTAGCCGGCTCAGTGCACTTGAGAGCTCTGAATCCGCTGCTGCCTGCTCTTCCGGTCCTTGCGCTCCCGCCATTTTACTGCGGGCGTTCGCGATGTTCTCCAAAACCTCTTTCTCATGAGACGCGTAACCTTTTACTGTACTGACTAAGTTTGGAATTAAGTCCACTCTGCGCTGTAATTGAGTTTCAATTTGTGCATACGACTGATCGACATCTTCTTCTAAATTCACTAATTTATTATAGCTCGGGACAATCATAACAGCTGCTATGACAACTAAAATGATGACGACTATAAGTGGTCCTGTAATTTTCTTCATTCACAATTGCTCCTTTCTTGTCTGGTTAGTATTTACTTACCCTTATTCTTTATCCCGCCAAACGTCCAGTTGATTTCACCTTTTGGAAATTACACAACTTTCCTTGGGTATTCGTCCAATATCCCATTTCAATCCGTGAATATATTAACTACTATATGACGGAGATATTGTGTAAAATACTAAACCTTTTTGAGAACTTTTTTCATTTATACCTTTACAGATTATTTTGAGTAAGCTATACTGTAAAAAGTTGGACGAGGGAAAGAATCTAGTACAAATCATGCACTAGAGTTGCATGAGGGAAACTAATGTTTTATAGCATTTTATAACTTTCAAAATTGAACGATTGCCTAAATAAAATTTTCATTAGTTTTTTATTTAACTAAAAGTTGCACGAGGGAAAGATAATTGAAGGAGGAAACAAGATGGTTGATCCGATAACAGTCGAACACATCAGTGTATCGTATGACGGAAATGAAGTTGTAAAGGATATATCCTTTTCATTTAAAGCCTCAAGTTTAATTGGGGTCCTCGGTCCAAACGGTGCCGGGAAATCAACATTAATGAAAGCCATGCTGGGATTAATCCATAAAGATTGCGGTTCCGTCAAACTTGGCAGCAAGTCTATAGATGAAATGCGCAAACAAATTGCGTATGTTCCACAACGTTCGAATATCGACTGGAGCTTTCCAATTGTTGTAAAAGATACAGTTCTTCTCGGAACTTATCCTAAAGTCGGCTTATTGCGGCGTCCGAAAAAAGCCGACAAAGAATGGGCGATGGAATGTCTGAAGCAAGTTGGCATGGAGGAATTTGCGAACCGACAGATCAGCGAACTTTCAGGCGGGCAACAACAACGCGTGTTTTTAGCACGGGCATTGGCTCAAAAAGCGGATTATTTCTTCTTAGATGAACCGTTTGTCGGTATTGATGTGTCTAGTGAAGAAGTCATCATTGATATATTACGAAAATTGAAGGAAGCCGGCAAAATTGTCTTCGTTGTTCACCACGACCTGTCAAAAGTAAAAAATTATTTTGACGACCTGGTATTAATCAATAAGGAATTAATCGATGCCGGGCCTGTGAACAAAGTGTTCCAGGCGGAAAATATGACGAAAGCATACAACCGACAATTCATGTTCGATGGCTTGGAGGTTTCGATGTAATGGAGTTTATTCAAGATTTAATGACATATGGATTTTTGCAGAAAGCGTTTATCACTTCCATTATGGTCGGGGTTATCTGCGGTGTGATCGGAAGCTTTATCGTACTTCGCGGCATGGCATTAATGGGGGATGCGATTTCTCACGCCATTCTGCCAGGCGTTGCTATTTCGTATATGCTTGGCATCAACTATTTCTATGGAGCTGTCGCAACGGGAGTATTAACCGCTTTTGGAATCGGGGCAATCTCTCAAAACAGCCGAATTAAAAATGATTCATCTATCGGGATCGTATTTTCAGCGTTTTTTGCCCTTGGTATCATTTTGATCACACAAGCAAAAAGTGCGACGGACCTGACACAAATTTTATTCGGTAATGTGTTATCTGTCCGAACTTCTGATATGTGGCTGACATTGGTAATCGGAGCCATCGTGATTCTAGTTGTTATTCTGTTCTTCAAAGAATTGCTCGTTTCCAGTTTTGATGAAACGATGGCTGCAGCCTATGGTTTAAAAACTCGGCTGATTCACTACGGCATCATGTTCTTACTGACTTTGGTGACGGTTGCTTCGTTACAGACGGTTGGAGTGATTTTGGTAGTATCTTTATTGATTACACCTGCTTCCACAGCCTATCTCTTAACGAACCGCCTATCGATCATGGTCGTGCTCGCTTCATTCTTCGGTGCGATGTCTTCCATTATCGGTCTCTATTTCAGCTTTTTATACAACATGCCGTCCGGTCCCGTCATCGCTTTGGCAGCGACTGCCCTATTCGTAGTGGCACTTTTATTCTCACCTAAGCAAGGGATTGTAGTCAGTAAGTTTCGCTCCAAGTCTAAACGCAAGCCGATGGTAAATTAAAGGATCAACCGCCGATGCGGAAAAATAAATATAATTATTCACAAAGGAGTAGAATGAATCAAATGAAAAGTTTTGTAAAATGGTTAGGTTTGTCTTTACTTGCTGTGTTCATGTTAGCAGCATGCGGTAATGACGACAACGGCCCTAAGGAAGGAAACTCGGATGAAGGTAAAAAACCAACTGAGTCCAATGAAAAATTGAAAGTTGTGACGTCTTTTACAATCATCGCGGATATGGCACGTGAAATCGGCGGGGACTTGGTAGAAGTGTATAACTTAGTGCCAACTGGAACGGACCCTCACGAATACGAGCCGTTACCCGATGATATTAAAGCCGCAACAGACGCCGATGTTCTATTTTATAATGGCTTAAACCTTGAAGGCGGGAAAAACGGCTGGTTCTTTAAAATGATGGATTCTGTGAATCAAAAAGAAGAGAACATCTATAGTTTAACGGAGCGTGTGGAACCTAAGTATTTGGGTGGAGAAGATGGCCGCGATGAAGAAATCAACCCGCATGCGTTCATCGATCCAGCTGTAGGAGTGAAGATGGCTGAAGATTTGCGTGATGCATTGATTGAACAGCATCCGTCAGACAGCGATAAGATTAAAGAGCAAGGTGACGAATATGTACAACGTCTGAAAGACTTGGATGCAGAATTCCAAGAGCGTATTGAAACCATACCTGAAGAAAATCGCGTGCTGGTAACGAGTGAACGTGCTTTCCAATACTTGAATGATCACTATGGTTTGAAAGAAGCCTTCATATGGGAAATCGATACAGAGGAAAACGGTTCACCTAAGCAAATTAAAGACTTGATCCATTATATAGAAGAACATAAAGTACCTGTTCTTTTTGTAGAATCTAATGTCGATACACGTCCAATGGAAACAGTATCTAAAGAAACCGGCGTTCCAATCACGGAAAAGCCAATCTACTCTGATGAAATCGGTAACCCTGGTGATGAAGTGGATACGTACATCAAATACTTGGAATACAATATGAATCTCATACATGATGAGTTAAGCAAAGAACGGTAAACGTAGGTCAACCAACTATACAATGGAAAGAAGTCACTTTATTGAGTGGCTTCTTTTTATTTTGATAATCTTTTTCGATAATAGCATTGTACATATAAGCAACTACTTATATAATAGTTTTAACAAACATTAAAGGAGCCTTTTATGGATATTGAAACATTGGAACGCTATATGAAAACGCTAGGCGATAAATCAAGATTACGGTTGCTGAAAGCGTTAGAAGAAGGACCTTTGTGTATTTGCGACCTGACTGTTTTGCTGGACGTATCGCAGCCTGCCGTCAGCCAACATATGCACAGATTGAAGAAAGAAGGAATCGTGCTGGATGAAAGGCGCGGCAGATGGATTTATTGGTCGATTAACGCTCATCATCCTCAATACTCTTTATTACTTGATCTACTCAAACTATTACCAAGACAGACGATCACCTGCAGAGAGGAGAATAATCGATGCAAATAATTTTGGCTTTCCTAATCTTTTTACTGACACTTGTATTTGTTATCTGGCAGCCGAAAGGGTTATCCATTGGTTGGTCTGCGGTAGCAGGTGCAATTCTGGCATTGCTCGTTGGAGTTGTCAGCTTCTCAGATGTTCTGGATGTAACATCCATCGTTTGGAATGCGACGCTGACCTTCGTAGCATTGATCATCATTTCATTGATTCTGGATGAAATTGGATTTTTCGAATGGGCGGCATTGCATATGGCGAGGTTTGCCAGAGGCAGCGGATCGCGGATGTTTTTGCTCATCATTCTACTAGGTGCTGCCGTGTCGGCACTATTCGCGAATGATGGGGCTGCTCTGATTTTGACTCCGATTGTTTTGGCAATGGTGAGAGCTCTCGATTTTAAAGAAAAGATGATTTTGCCTTTTGTTATGGCATCCGGCTTCATCGCGGATACGACATCTCTTCCCTTCGTCGTAAGCAATCTCGTGAATATTGTATCCGCTGATTTCTTCGGCATAGGTTTCGCGGAATATGCGAGCCGAATGATCATCCCGAACTTCTTCAGTTTGATCGCGAGCATCCTGGTACTCTATCTTTATTTTGCTAAATCCATTCCGAAGCATTTCGATGAATCGCGGCTGCGTCAACCTGCCGCTGCCATTCAGGATCAGAGAATGTTTCGGATTTCATGGATTGTACTCGGCATTTTGTTGATCGGCTACTTTGCCAGCGAATCCCTCACTCTGCCTGTTTCATTTGTTGCAGGGGCGGTAGCACTTCTCTTCTTGCTGACAGCCAAACGCAGTCCCGCTGTAGAAATAAATAAAGTGATAAAAGGTGCGCCTTGGGCAATCGTCTTCTTTTCAATCGGCATGTATGTTGTTGTATACGGCTTACGAAACGCAGGCATGACCGCTACGCTGACTAGTTTGATCGAATGGACGTCCAGCCACGGATTGTATGCCGCCACGATCAGTATGGGCTTCATTGCTGCTATTCTGTCCTCTTTCATGAATAATTTGCCGACCGTCATGATCGATGCATTGGCCATCCAAGATGCAGCTGTATCACCTGAAATTCGCGAAGCTCTTATATACGCTAATGTCATTGGGTCTGATCTTGGACCGAAAATGACACCGATCGGATCATTGGCTACTTTGCTTTGGTTGCATGTTCTTTCATTAAAAGGCGTCCGAATTTCTTGGGGGTATTATTTCAAAGTAGGTATCGTATTAACTGTTCCTACTTTATTTATTACGTTAACCGGATTATGGTGGTGGCTGACCATCGTATGAAGATAAAAGGCTGTCCTGGAAGTTTTCAGTGACAGTCTTTTTTTCCGTGTTCCGGCAAGCGTAGAAGAGAAACGCACGAAAGTGTCATTGCACCGAGCCAAAATGCCAACGAACCAAGCGAAAAATCTTCCGGACCGCACCAAAGTCGGGTCATCCCGAACCAAATCACTTAACAAGCGAGCCAAACAGCCAACGTACCGAACATTTTCGGCTACCCTTCCCGACAACTTCTTCCCACGTTAAAAAGGAGCCGGCCGAAATTTCTCGGACAGCCCCTTTTTCATCTACTGCTTGTAAAACGTCCTAAGAAATCTTGCAGACGCTCACTTTCTGGATTCATCAGAATTTCTGAAGGCGCACCCTGTTCTTCGATGACGCCTTCATTCAGGAAGACGACACGATCAGCGATGTCGAGGGCGAAATCCATTTCATGTGTAACAAGGATCATTGCCATCTCCCCTTCCTTCGCCAAATCACGGATGACTTCCAGCACTTCTCCGACTAACTCTGGGTCGAGGGCGGACGTCACTTCATCGAACAGCATGACTTTCGGACGCATCATCAAGGCGCGAGCCATGGCGACACGTTGTTTTTGTCCGCCTGACAATTGTGCAGGATAGAGTTCGATTTTGTCACCCAGTCCCACCTTCTCAAGCATCTCAACGGCCGTCGCTTTCACTTCCGCCTTGCTTTCATTTTTCACGAGAACTGGAGCCAACATGCAGTTCTCCAATATCGTCATATGTGGGAATAGGTTAAAATGTTGGAATACCATGCCGATATCTCCGCGAATGGAACGCAGATGGTTTTCATCTGCTGTCACCCACTCACCTTTCTTCTCCATCTGCCATAAGTTCTCGCCGTTCACTTCAATGACGCCAGCTGTCGGTTCTTCCAGTGTCATCAACATCCGGATGATCGTCGTTTTACCAGAACCACTCGGACCGATCAGAGCCACTTTTTCAGATGGTTTGATATCCAGGTCAATCCCCTTTAATACTTCGGTTTGCCCAAATGATTTATGAACGTCTTTATATTGCACTATCGGTTCCACTCTCTTACCCTCTCCTTCATTCAGTTGCGTTTTTATTCAGGATGCATTATGCCATCGTCTTCTTATCGAAACGACGGTTGTACTTTTTCTCTAATTTATTTATCAACAACGCCGAAGGATAACTCAATAATAAGAAGAACAGCGCCACCACAGTAAGAGGCTCCACGTATTTATAATATTGAGCTCCATAGTCATTCGCGATATGAAGCATCGCCACCACACCGATTGTAGACGCAAGTGGAACTTCCTTAAACATGATGATCAAGTAATTCCCGAGCATTGGGATCGTAGGCGGAATTGCTTGAGGCAAAATGATTTTCATCCATTTTTGACGTGTGGATAAATTCAGTGCAGTCGATGCTTCCCACTGACCTTTATCCACTGATTCAATGCCTGAACGATATACTTCAGACATGTACGTGCTAAAATGTATGCCAAGACCGAGAATTGCAGCTACAAAAGGATTTAGCGACACCCCTACAACCGGCATCATAGGCCATGCATAATAAATAAAAAACAATTGCACGAGCGGAGGCGTAGAACGAATGAATTCCGCAAGCCATCCAAACAGCCATCGCACAGGCCGCCAAGGAAGTCTGCTGATAAACACCCAGAAGAATCCGAAGACAGCGGCAAATAAATAGCATGCCAGCGTCAGTCCTAGGGTGATCCACAAGCCTTTAAAAATCATAGGAATTACTGAAAAAAACACTTCCCAACTCCAAGTCATCAGCTAGCCACCCCTTTCTTCGATACACTCTCCATCTTTCTTGTGAAAGCAATCAACGGCAGCGCAATCACAAAGTACATCACGAGGAGAAGTACATAAACCGTCGGGGATTCCGCCAAGTGCGTGCTTCGGTAAATATTTCCGTAATACAATAAGTCCGTCAGTCCAATCAATGACACCAACGACGTTGCTTTCAAAATTTGAATCAAGTAGTTGCCGTATTCAGGAAGCATCATACGCAGCGCCTGAGGTAGAATAATATGCCGCATCCGTTGAAACTTCGATAAATTCAGCGCGACGGATGCTTCAGTCTGCCCGACCGCAACCGCTTGAATCGATCCGCGCACAATCTCAGACATATAGGCCCCATAATTTAGCGAGATCGCCAGTACAGCCACCCATATATCGCTCCCCAGATGGATATTGAATAGGCCGGGCAGCGCATATGAAAACCAGAACAATTGTACAATCAGCGATGTCCCACGAAAAATTTCTACATAGAAACCAGTGAACCCTCTCAGCAAAGGATTCGTGTTGACACGCGACAGACCTGCAACGAAAGCAATAATACTCGCACAAATAATCGACAGGACCAGCACCTGTAACGTTACGCCTAACCCTTGTACGACGGTGGCAAATATATCGGGTAAGGAACTCACAAAAACCACTCCATTATTTACGTTTTCATTTCATTCTTCTTAATCTAGTGCCATGAGCAGCTTATGGAAGGTAAGAAAAAGGCCATGCCGCTGTTGGGCATGACCCGGCCACTCTTTTAATAGTTCTCTCCGCTGCAGACACTTTCCGTTGTTATTTCATTTTCAACAATATTCATCTCTTCTGTGAAACCGAATGGTTCGATCAACTCTGCAATTTTCCCGCTGTCTTTCAGCTTTTGCAATTCTTCATTGTACGCTTCACGCAGTTCATCATCACTGTCTAGGAAAGCAGCTGCGCCATAGCTTGGTACGCCTTCGATATCAGGTTGTTCGAAATCCGTGACAAACTCGAGCTTGTCATTATTTGCTGATTCCAGCGCCATTTTAATGGTCATTTCAGTACCCGTTGTGACAGCAGCACGCCCCGATTCAACAGCTGAGAATGAAGCCGGAATATCGGGAACCATCATAATTTGACTTTCTGCAATGCCTTCACGAAGCATGAAATCTTTTTCTGTAGCTCCACTCATCACCGCCACTTTGATATCTGGATTCGCGGCAATATCTTTATAGCTCTTCAAATTCATCGGGTTGCCTTTTTCTACGATCAAGCCTTCCCCATATTTGATTTCAGGCTCACCAAACGAAACAGTTGCACAACGGTCCGGCGTAATTGCCATACCCGCTGTCACTACATCAAACTTCCCTGCGCCTAAGCCTGGGATCAATTGACCGAATTCGGATAGTTTGCCATCCACTTCCTCAACGCCCAAGTTTTCAAAGACCGCTTTGGCAATAGCGACCGCAGCACCTTGCAATTCCCCATCTTCCTCATATGCATACGGTTTCTCATTGGCAAAGCCGACTCTGACAACGCCTTTCTCTTTCAAATCATCCAACTTACTTCCACTACTGCTGCTACCGGAATCTGAATCACCATTACCGCATGCTGCCAGTAGTAAAAGCATCATCATCGCCAAAACACCTATCGCCGACTTCTTCATAATTCTCCCCCTTGACTTTTTCATCAAACATTTTTTTCTTAGTTGCTAGATTACCATAGTTAAAATTCGAGTTCAAATCGTTTTCGTTATTTTCTAAATATCCAATTAAGTGGATACCATCTACAAACATGATTATGACAGCGTTTTCAAGAGACAAGATTCGCTATTAATATATTTAAATTTTATTTTTTAATAGGTGAAAAGGCGCTAATTTAATTTCGCTTCATACAAACTTTCTTTTTCAAATTAAAGGGCTAATCTCATACTTATTTTCCCATTATTTAATTCATAAAGAAAATTAATAATATCTTTCAATTACAGCTACCTTTTGTGTGACCAAGCATAAAAAACAGAAGAAAATACCAAATCTCCGCATAAAAAGAACCATCTGATAAGTCATGTAGAAATGACTTTTCGGACGGTTTAACAAGTCTCTATTGCAACTAAACCTTTAATACTCCAAGCAACAAAGTTATTGTACCAATTGAAAAATTTCTTAGCTTCCTTGCTGCTAACATATGTTATAAAAGAGCCGTGTGTTGTCGATACTCAAGAAAGTGGACATGAGAACAGAAATAGCACACGTGAAACACAAATTCGTTTCACTGTATTGTACAAAAATGAAAAAACCCTGTAAATGATGATAAATCAACATTTACAGGATCTTTATTCAGTACATATCGTATAACGATTTAACCTAGTAACGCCCTCGGCAGGAATCGAACCCACATTTTAAGAACCGGAATCTTACGTGCTATCCGTTGCACCACGAGGGCAAAATAAAAACATTACCTATACTCAGTGATCTCGTCTGCTGCAAAAATTATAAAAGCTTCTCTAACAGACATCTTCCATTATACCGTGGAATAGAATGAAAAGCAATCTAATTTTTTAAGGCAAATGATTTGACCTTTGTTGACCATCATAGGTAAAATACAATTATAGTTGAAATACCAACTAATTTCAACCGAACGATTATTATGAAGCATTAAAAGGAGGAAGTACCATTGAATCTTATTCCTACAGTTATTGAACAAACCAACCGTGGTGAACGGGCGTATGACATCTATTCCCGCTTGTTGAAAGACCGGATTATCATGCTCGGCAGCGGCATCGATGACAATGTTGCGAATTCGATCGTTGCGCAGCTCTTATTCCTGGAAGCAGAAGATCCGGAAAAAGACATCTCCATTTATATTAACAGCCCGGGTGGAAGTATTACAGCGGGTATGGCGATCTACGACACGATGCAATTTATTAAACCGGACATCCAGACAATCTGTATCGGTATGGCTGCATCCATGGGTGCCTTCTTACTGACAGCGGGAGCACCAGGCAAACGTTACGCATTGCCTAACGCAGAAGTAATGATTCACCAACCACTTGGTGGTGCACAAGGTCAAGCGACTGAAATTGAAATCGCAGCGAAGCGCATCTTGCACTTACGTGAGAAGTTGAATCAAATTTTGGCCGATCGTACAGGTCAGCCGATTGAAGTCATCGCACAAGATACGGATCGTGATAATTTCATGACAGCGGAACGTGCAAAAGAATATGGCTTAATCGATCATATCGTTCAACGCAGCGACATGAAAAAATAAGACAAAAAAGAACCGATTCTTCCCAAAAAGGAGAATCGGTTCTTTTTATTGCTGTTCAGCTTCTACAAAATCCGTAAGATTCTGAAGTGCCAAGTCTTCATCAATGCCGTCTGCCATCAAGATGATCTCAGTGCCTTTGGCAATCGCCAGACTCATAATCCCCATGATGCTTTTCGCATTCACCTGGCGTCTTTCTTTCTTCAAATAAATATCTGCAGTGTATTTATTTGCTTCCTGGACAAATAGTGCGGCTTGTCTCGCCTGTAATCCAGGTTTGATTCCCACTTTCACAGTTTTTTCTACCATATCGTATGCTCCTTTTCTTCCTTTTTTAAGAAGGATCTACTCGTTCTTTCGTTAATTTCCGCGCAATCTTTCAGCGATCTCTTCAATCTTCCGCAAGCGATGATTGACACCCGATTTACTGACAGGCGTCCCTGTCACCAGCTCGCCCAATTCTTTTAACGTAACATCTTGATGAGCTACGCGTAATTGAGCAATTTCTTGCAGACGCTCCGGCAATTGATCGAGCCCGATCGTCTGTTCAATCAACTTAATATTCTCTACTTGCCGTTGGGCCGCACCAATCGTTTTATTCAGATTGGCGGTTTCGCAATTCACTAGTCGATTTACGCTATTCCGCATATCCCGCATAATCCGGACATCCTCAAATTTCATGAGAGATACATGCGCACCGATTATACCTAGGAAATCGGATATCTTTTCAGCTTCCTTCAAATACGCGATAAATCCTTTTTTTCGCTCTATAGATTTCGCATTTAATTGGAATCGATTCATTAACTCGACTAGTGATTCGCTATGTTCTTGATAACTTGAGAACACCTCCAAGTGATAGGAAGACGTCTCAGGGTTATTGACGGAACCTCCTGCCAGGAAAGCTCCGCGTAAGTATGCACGCGCACAGCAGTCGTCTTCAATGAGCTGCGGGTCGATTCGGTTCACCATTTGAAAATCATGCGTCATAATGGACAGTGTTTCCAATAAATCCTTAGCACCTTCCCGAATACGGCAAATATAAATATTATTTTTCTTCAAACGCATTTTCTTCCGTACAAGCATCTCTACTTTATAAGGATACAACTTTTTCAAGTTAGAATAAAGTCGTCTTGCTATCGCTGCATTTTCTGTTTGAACATCAAGACTTAATTGTTTATTGGAAAAAGACATCACGCCATTCATTCGAATAAAAGCTGCGATTTCTGCTTTCGTACAGCAGTCCTCCGCTTCAATTTGCGTCAATTCCTTTTTCGTTTTGGATGCAAAAGACATGATATTCCCCCTTTTTCGGCGATCTTCATATCTATCCGCCTTCTACGTTCTCTCTATATAGCGCATCAACACATCCGCCACGTCTGCCGATTTATGCATTATCGTTCCATTATATACAGTAGCAATTTCTTGTACAAATACTTCAGGCACGAGCGCTTGAAGCTTATCTAGATCGTTTTCGACCAACCACGGCTCCGTTTCTTCTCCAACACTTTTGTAAGCGCGTCTGAAGGCTTCTACATTATTAACGAGGACAGCATCCAGGAAAGGCTCTCCCGCGTGGTCATACAGCGCCTGAACGTGCTCAGAAGCAGTATAGCGGAAAGTCTCTCCTCTTTGTGTCGTCAAATTACCGACATAGACCTTCTTCGCGGTACTTTGGAGAACTGCGTCCCGAATATCTTGCACAAGTATGGTCGGCAAAATACTAGTATACAAGCTGCCAGGCCCAAACACGATCAAATCCGCCTTTTTGATCGTCGCCGCGGTCTCCGGCAACGGCTTGACATCTTCCGGTGAAATAAATACGTTTCGGATTTTTCTACCATAGAGAGGTATTTTGGATTCACCTGTAATTATTGAACCATCTTCAAGCTCAGCATGCAAGGTTATACGTTGATTTGCTGCCGGCAAGACTTTTCCTTTTATATTCAGCACGAGCCCCATCTGCTCAACCGCCCGCGCAAAATCTCCAGTAATTGTTGTTAACGCGGTCAGCATGAGATTTCCGAGTGAGTGGCCTTTCAGATCATCGGACCCTTCAAAACGGTATTGGAACATCTTTTCGATCAACGGTTCTACGTCTGAAAGCGCTGCCATAACCTGTCGGATGTCCCCTGGCGGCGGGATGTCATACTGATCGAACAATCGGCCCGAACTACCTCCGTCATCTGCTACTGTGACAATCGCTGTCAAATCAATAGGATAGCGTTTCAATCCACGCAAAATGTTTGAAAGGCCTGTTCCACCGCCGAACACAACAACTCTTTTTATAGTAGTGGATGGCATAGCAATGTCACACCTTTCTTTTTTCGACATCCCGGTGAGAAACAAACGTTGGGTAATCCTCTTTGAATTCTTTCATGAAGTATTCGGCAAGTGTGACGGAGCGATGTTGACCACCTGTACAGCCAAATGCGATGACTGCCTGCCCTTTTCCTTCTTGCTTATACTGCGGGATCAGGAATCTGAAAAGATCCGTCAATTTATCAATCAATACTTTTGTGTCATTCCACTTTAAAACGTATTCAGAGACTTCCGTATCCAATCCAGTCATTGGACGTAATTCTTCCAAATAATATGGATTCGGTAAAAATCGGACGTCAAATACGACATCTGCATCGATCGGCATTCCATGCTTAAATCCGAATGAAACAAAATTCAACGTAAACGTCGGCTCACCTGCCTTGGAAAATTCCCGCATAATCTTTTCACGTAATTGTTTCGGCTTTAACTGGGACGTGTCATAAATCGATCGCGACAAGCCTTTTAATTCCGTCAGTAAAATACGTTCTTTCCGTATGCCTTCGAGCAACACGCCACCTTCGGATAAAGGATGAGAGCGACGCGTTTCCTTATAGCGTTTAACAAGCGTTTCATCATTCGCATCAAGAAATAACAAACTCGCCTTAACGCCATCCATTTTGAACAACTCATCCAAAGCAGTGACCAATGAATCAAACAGGCTGCCACCGCGTGTATCCATCACCGCGGCAATGCGTCTCATCTGATTATCGGATTTCATCATCAATTCCAAGAATGTCACAAATAATTCGGGTGGCAGATTGTCGATACAATAGAAGCCCATATCCTCAAAACATTGCATAGCAACCGTTTTTCCAGCACCTGACATTCCGCTAATAATTACAACTTCATATTCATTTGAAACATGTGGTTGATCCATACTATTCTATTCACCTTCCATCGATTGTTGTAGCGACTCACGCAATAAACGAAATTGCTCTGTATAATAAAACGTTCCATATTGCGTACCTTCATGATGAATCGCAAACAATAAATTGGAACGATCTCCTTCCGCCATCGGTAATGTATGCAGACTCTCTATAGGATGCCATTCCAGCTCTCCTTCTACTGTTGTTTCCAACAGTTCACCCGAATAATCATGTGCAATGAATGTGAAAAGGAGCCATTCATTCAATAATGCCTCGCCCTCATCATCCATGATCATCATTGTATAGACCCCTTTAAGATGCGGATTGATGGGACACGCTCCAGTTTCCTCTACGAATTCGCGTATAGCGGCTTCATAGATGGATTCCCCCTCATCAATTTTCCCTCCCGGAGCCACATACCATCCGCGTCTCGGTTTCTTCAGCAAAAGGACTTGCCCATCTTTGACTACGAGTAAATTAGCAATTTTTTGCATATGTAGTTCCCCACTTTTCAAGTATGTAGTACTAGTATACAATGCTTTCCGGAAAAACGACAAAAAAAGGAGGCTATTCACGGAAGTTTGTTACCGCAAATAGCCACAAAGTTGCTATATTGTAAAAAGGGGGTCTTGACTACCTATACAATAACCTTTCTACATTGCAAACCTGTTACATTGAAGTTACGAATCGATTAAGCTTTTGCTTCTTGTTCTTCCATCAATTCTTCAATATACTTCTGAGCCGCTTGTGCAGCGATACTTCCGTCTCCCGTTGCTGTAACAACTTGACGCAACAGTTTTTCACGAACATCGCCCGCAGCGTAGATTCCAGGTATTTTCGTTTCCATGATGTCATTCGTTTCGATGTATCCATTCTCGTCCAAGATACCAAGTTCCTTGAATGGCCCCGTAAGAGGATCCAATCCGATATAGACGAACATCCCTTCCGTTTCCATCTCGCGCTCTGATCCATCTTCAGTTGACACTAATGTCACAGATCCGATCTTGCCATCTTTCTCGTTCACTTGCTTCACTGTCGTATTCCAAATGAAATCAATCTTTTCATTCGCAAATGCACGTTCTTGCAAAATCTTTTGTGCCCGCAGTTCATCACGGCGATGAATGATCGTTACCTTGTTCGCGAAACGCGTCAAATATGAACCTTCTTCAACCGCAGAATCTCCGCCGCCAATTACGACGATATCTTTGCCACGGAAAAATGCTCCATCACATACCGCACAATAACTGACACCGCGGCCCGTCAACTCCGCTTCGCCCGGGATGCCCATTTTACGGTATTCCGCGCCTGTCGTAATAATAATAGCACGTGCCTTATAGCTCTTGTCGCCCACATGAATCGTTTTAAATTCGCGGCCGTCTTTAATCTCCGTAACGTCCCCGTAAGCATATTCTGCCCCAAAACGTTTCGCATGGTCAAACATCTTCGTAGAGAGATCAGGACCTAAAATGCTCTCGAAGCCAGGATAGTTTTCAATTTCCTCGGTATTCGCCATTTGACCTCCCGGCACGCCTCTCTCCAGCATGAGCGTAGACATATTCCCGCGAGCTGTATAAACAGCTGCTGTCATACCCGCTGGACCTGCGCCGATAATAATCACATCATATACTTTATCTATTGACATCGTAGTTGTCCTCCTTAAATATATAAGCTCTACATAAAATCGTAGTGGAATTGCCGCACGAATTCAACTTAAATGCAACATCCAATTTGCTGTCAATCCGTCGTGTAAGGCAAAAATTGGATCAATTCCTGAACATACTTTGTTAAGGTGGCAACAGCTACGTCATATTTCTCTGCCAGCGACTTCTTCGTCACTTGATCATAGCGCGATGATTGGAACATATAGTCTACAGCTGCGGCAATTGCTTTAGGATTTGCAAAAGCATACTCTCCGACCAAAGCATTCTCACATAATGTGAACCACATCTGAAACAAATGTGTCCCTTGCTGATCCAGTGGCATGTACTGTTCATACAGTAAATCACACGTCGTTAACGCTTTTTTCAATGATTTTTCAAAATCGTTCTCTGCTACAAATTCGTAATCCAGGCTATGTGCCAAAAACAACTGTTCCGACGCACTTAACTCCTCCACATTAATATAGCCGGGATGCGACAAAATTTCTTGCAAATGTGAGGACTTGCCTAATAAATACAAGCCAAACATCCGCTCACTGCGATAAGGATTGGAAATCTTCTCGATTAAAAACGAGACATCTTCCTCATACGAATCCGGATCCAACTCATCTTCTAACGATTTCCAAGGCTCAAATCCAGCTTTTGACGGATCCATTTGCAATAGTTTCTCATAAGCCTGCTCTGCCACTTGGCGGTGTCCGGTAAAATAGGCGGCATTCGAAAGCCAGAAGTAATAACCGACATCACCTTGGAAGCCACGCTTCTGCAAACTGCGCAGCCAATAATACGCTTCTTCATAGCGGCCTGTCAGCGCAAATGTCGCTCCGAGTTTGTAACGATGTTCTACTTGATACGGTTTGATCTTAGACAATAACTCCATCATGCTGCCAAGCCGCTCTTCATCTCGTCCGTAATAGAAAAATACGGCTAAATTACAGAGTGCATGAATATTGCCTTTCTCCTCACGAAGTACATCGTATAAAATCTCTTCCGCATGTTTTTCTTTGCCTATATAAAAGTACGCCAGCGCCAAGTTATTGTGGACAGCCCAAGTTTTTGGGTAGTCTGCCAAAAGATCTTCCAGTACATCAATCGCTTGCTCGAAGTTGCCTTCTTCCATCATCCTTCGGGCCTTTTCTTGCATGAACAAGACTTCTCCGTCCGGGACTTCCCCATCTTCGAGATATGTTTCTTCTTGATCGGCAAACTCAACGATTTCGTGCGCTTCCTCGACAAATATTCCATCTGGAGACAATCCGATATACTTGTTCGCATACTGTTTCGCCTCACGCAACAACCCAAGATGCGCATGAACTTCAGCCAAATAAAATGTTGTCTCTTCGTCGTTCGGCTCTAACTCATCCGCTGCTCTCAGCAATTCATAAGCATCCTCAAAACGGCCGACCTCCATGATGAAAACACCATACTCCATCTGGGTCAGTGCATCCTCAGGATTCAGCTCCAATGCGCGTTTATAATATTTTTCAGCGTCTGAAAACTGCTCACGCTGCATAGCCTGCATCGCACGCTTACGATAGAAATCTCCATCTGGCAGAAATGACACAATTTTATCCTTTTTGAACCTTTGTTTTTTATCCAATCGAACTCCTCCGAAAAAGTAAGAGGAACGTTCAAAACGTCCCTCTCTGCAATCTACCTTCTATTATAGCACAACTTATTCACTCGTCATTCATTTGTCTTCCCGGGCAGCCCGTGCCTTCATTTCCTCAGCTGAATAAATGACTTTGACTGGATTTCCGCCCGCAAAAACACCGGCAGGAATATCACGGTTGACTAATGATGCCGCTGAAACGATGGCACCATCGCCAATTTTGACTCCAGGTAAAATCGTCGTATTGGCACCAATTAAGACGTTGCTGCCAATTTCCACATCTCCTATACGATACTCATCGATCAAATATTCATGCGCCAAAATGGTCGTATTGAAACCAATGATTGAGTTATCGCCGACCGAAATGCGTTCAGGAAACATGACATCTGGCACGACCATTAACGCAAATGCCGTCTGTTTCCCTACCTTCATCCGAAGAAATAGACGATACAAAACATTTTTCCAGGATACGAACGGAGTATATCGAGCGATTTGGATGATAATGAAATTCTTTGCTACTTTAAAGATCGAAACAGTCCGATAAATATGCCAAAGTGAATTCGCTTCTCCTTTGGAAGGATAGCGTTCGGTGCGTCTCACGGCCGCTCTCCCTTTAGCACGTCGTATAGATCCGACATATGATGCAACATGAAATCCGGTTTAAATGTCTGCAAATAGTCTTCCCCTTTTAACGCCCAGGCAACAGCGGCAGTGCGTACACCCGCATTTTGCCCTCCTAATATATCATGGAAATTATCCCCTATCATCAGGGCTTCTTCAGGCGTACGGTCTAAGCGCTCTAATGCCAGAATAAGGGGCTCAGGGTCTGGCTTGGCATTCGTCACATCATCCAGACCGATAACTGTCTCAAAATAAGAATCTATTCCAATCAGACGCAAGCCTCTTTCCACCATGTCACGCTTTTTCGTTGAAACAACAGCCATTTTCATGCCCATTTCATACAATCTGCGGAGCGTACCCTCTACTCCATCAAAGGCACTGACCAGTTCATCATGATTCGCTAAATTCCAAACTCTATATTCATCGATTAATTGGTCTGTCATTTCAGGTGCAATTGAAGAAAAGGTGTCATGCAATGAAGGACCGATGAAGGGCAATATTTCCTCTCTTTGAAAACGGCCTGGAAAATGGTCATTCAGTACATGTTGGAAGGTAGAGATAATTAATTCGTTCGTATCTCCCAAAGTCCCATCAAAATCAAACAATAAGGTAGTGATCGGTTTAACAGTCAACAACAGACTCCTCCTTCTCTCTCGGCTGTTTCCACAGCACGCTGACCGTAACAGTCAGCAATATGGCAGTCACAAGCCGTATTAAGAATAATGGCCAAATCGGAATGCCTAACGGTAAGAAGAGCAATGTGTCTTCAATCACCGCATGGCACGCCATTAAGAAAATAAATGCCAAAGTAATATCACGTTTGGAAACTCCATCTTCCTGAACAGCTTGAATCATGACACCTGCCCCATACGCTAGGCCAATTAACAGACCCGCGACAAGTGTCATGGAAGCATTTGGTTTCACGCCAATCAACTTTGTAAATGGGGCGACTCCATTTGAAAAACGTTCCAAATAATTTCGGTCTTTCACGAACTGAACAAATAGCATCAGCGGGATAACGATCAGAGCAAGCTGTAACACTCCGAACGTTGCTTTTTCTGTACCCAAAAGGATAATCTGCCAAATGCCGTCAGGAATAACTTCCGCTTTCGGAGTCAAACCGTATTGTGCGGTTTCCGAACCGCCTGTCCAGAAAAGGTTCAATAGTATGCCAGCAAGCGCTGCCAGTCCAAGACGGACCACAAGGACAAGCCAAAGCTTCACACCAACTTTCAGTGCCACGGCTGTTTCGATAAAAAGATTATGTGCGAAACTGATCATCACGGCTATGATGAATACTTCCTTCACCGTCAACTCTAGGGAGATGATCCCTGCAATCCCCGCATACAAATTCAATGCATTCCCAAGCACAAGTGGAACGGCTGCTTCACCGCGCAAGCCAAAGATATGCATGAGCGGAGAAATGAGTTCCACTAACCAAGGCAGGATAGGCGTAAATTGCAAGATGGTGACGAACAATGTAATAGGAAAAATGATTTTCCCCAGTGACCAAGTGGTTTTCAGCCCAGCCTGCAAACCGCTTTGCAACGTACTGGACAATGAGATATTATTTTTGTTTGTCTTCATAATTTTCATTCACCTTCATCACAAATCTTCGGTATAACAAGATCGCGATCCCAATAATAACGCCGGCAACAGATACCATCTGTGCCGCTCTCAAGCTGCCGATTACATACAGACTGTCCGTCCGCATTCCTTCAATGAAGAAACGACCGATCGAATACCAGATGACATAAAATAAAAAGATTTCTCCGCGCTTCATCTTCAATACTCTTCGAATGACTAGAATTAAAATTAGCCCTACAACATTCCACATCGACTCATACAGAAATGTCGGATGGTAGGTCACTCCTTCGATGGTCATCTGGTTCATAATCCAGTCTGGAATGATCGTGTTTTCTTTAAACGCATCTGAAACAGGACCACCATGCGCTTCCTGGTTCATGAAATTCCCCCACCGGCCGATAATCTGACCGATCAATAAGCCGGGCGCTGTAATATCCGCGACTTTCCAAAACGACACGCCGCGCTTCCTCGTAAAAATAATGGCCGTAATCACGGCACCGATCAGCGCACCATGAATGGCAATTCCGCCGTTCCAGATCTGGATAATCTGGCCGGGATGGTCACGATAATAATCCCAAGTGAAAATGACGTAATAAATACGCGCACTGATGATTGAAATCGGAATCGCCCAAATGAGCATATCCGTCAAAAAGTCAGGGTGCATGCCCCTTCTCAACATTTCACGTTGCACGATGATGAATCCTAATACAATCCCTAATGCAATGAGAATACCATACCAGCGTACTTCTAAAGCTGTATCCGAAGTGCCGATTCTAATCGCGACAGGATTAATCGCAAGTAAAAATAAATTCACTTAGTCGCTCTCCTCTGCTTTCAAAATTTCCGCATTCTCTGCGATTGCTTGGTCCAAACGCTTTGTAAATTCATCCGCTGCATTGAATCCTAGACGCTTCATACGGTAATCCATAGCAGCGACTTCAATGATGACCGCGATATTCCGACCTGGTCTGACCGGAACGGACAAGCGTGTAATTTGTGAATCAAGGATTTCAATCTTTTCCTCATCGATTCCCAAACGATCATAATGCTTATCCTCATCCCAAATTTCCAAGTCGACCGCCAACAGCACCCGCTTATCATCCTTCACTGCACTCGCACCGAATAACGTCATCATATCAATAATGCCAATGCCACGGATTTCCAACATATGCTTAAGCAACTTCGGTGACGTACCGATCAAAACGTTTTCCGATACTTGGCGAATTTCCACCGAGTCATCCGCGACAAGTCGGTGACCTTTTTTAATTAGTTCCAACGCGGTCTCACTCTTTCCAACGCCGCTTCCTCCAGTGATCAAGACACCGACACCATAGACGTCCACTAATACACCGTGGACTGTAGTCATAGGGGCAAGCTGACCGACTAAGTAATTCGTCAGCATGCCGGAAAATTGCGTCGTTTTGTAATCAGTGCGCAAAACCGGAACATTTTTTTCATCCGCCAGCTGACTTAGTTCTCTCGGTCCTTCTTCACCATGTGCAATAATGAATGCAGGCGTATCCTCCGAGCAAAGACGTTCCAAACGTTTTCTTCTCGTAATCGACGGCAATGTTTCCAAGAACGACATTTCCTTGCGGCCGATCAATTGCACGCGCTCCGATGGATAATAATCAAAATAACCAGCCATCTCAAGACCTGGCCGTGAAATATCGCTCATATTGATATGCCGATGAATACCTTCGTGTCCTGCAATCAATTCAAGGCCGAATCGATTCATAATATCTTCTACTGTTAGTTCCCCCATAAAGCTCCCCGCTTTCCAACTCGTGTCATAGCTATCCAAATCTTATTTTAACATGAAGAAAAAGAAATGAAATGGATTTATCCTTGTGATACTTCATACGGGCTGTCTCCTTTTTCAACAAGACAACTATCTACAGAGTAAAGGAGAGTGGATGAAAATGACACTAATCATTCTTGACGCTGGACATGGGCCAAACACGCCAGGAAAGAGGTCCCCTGATGGAAAGCTGCGTGAGTTCCAGTTTAATTCGGCGGTTGCTGCACTTGTTGGAGATCGTTTAAGCCGGGAAGGTATCAATGTTCGATACGTGCATGAGGCTTCACGTGATGTGCCCTTAAACGAACGGACGGCGCTTGCCAATCGATTACGGGCAGATGCGTATGTATCAATCCACGCAAATGCGCATGGTAATGGATGGAGCGAAGCACACGGGATTGAGACGTATATTTATCCACAGGCAAGCAAAAGTTCCTCCGTACTGGCGTCGCTAGTCCAAAAGAACATAATCACCGCCTGTCAACGAACCGATCGCGGTGTAAAGAAGGCGAACTTCGCTGTCTTACGAGATACTCAGATGCCAGCCATCCTGGTAGAATGCGGCTTCATGTCGAATCGCACAGAGGCTCTGTTGCTGCAGAGCAAAGCGTATCAACTGCAATGCGCAAGAGCGATTACGTTTGGGATTCTTTGTTGGGTTTATACCAAATAAAAAAGCCCCTGTCCAATCACTTATTTTGTGATTGGGCAGGGGTTAAAGCTAAAATTAGAGAATTGGTGATTAATAATGGCATCGTTGCTCTACGTTCTAGTCGGACGCTTTCTTACCTCTAGTCAAAGGTTTTGTTAGAATAAAAGATAAGTATTATGATTTACTATCCGAATAGGCGTGTGAAACCACAGCTAGTGAGCGCTCCGGGATTTCCGCTCCAGACGGTACGCTTTCCGGGGGGCGTGGCCTTGAGCCTCCTCGTTCGCTTCGCTTCCTAAGGGGTCTCAAGACGCACGCTGATCCCCCAGGAGTCGACCGTCTTCCGCTCCAATCGCTAATTAGAGTGTAAAGTCATATGGCAAATTCCTTGTAATTTTTATAAATCTAGAAAGTGCTCCCACAGTCAGAGTACAAAACCGGCACTTTTCATTGACTTTGTTAAAGGGCAGAAGTGATTTTAACATCAACAAGCTCACAGGCAATGCTCCATGCCATTTAGCATTTGAACTATTATCACTATTGTTGGAGAACAAAACATTGCCACTTGAAAATTACGATGAACTACACTTTAAAGTTACCGTCACAAAGTAGGGATTCGAGCGAAAGACGGGCGAAATGCAAAAATGTGCTGCCAACGCTTCGCTTATGCTCGCAAAAGCCTTACTTCGTGACGGCTTTTCCTGTGGGATTTAGCGCGAATGATGAGACACTGGACTGAGCGTAGCGAAGGAAGCGGCTCATCCGCGCCCCGCGGAAAGCGTCCGCCTGGAACGTAGATCAACGTTGCCCTTACCACCCCCTATTCTTGTTTCTTCAGCTCAAACACCCGCCCTATCACAAGATAAGTGACAGGGCGGGTGTTTTCATTTTCAAGTATGTTTACAGTTCGATGGAGTTATAGTGAACTAAGACAGACCCGGTTCTGGATTCGCCGTTAACTTGTAAAGAGGCTTTCGTTTCATCGTCGCCGGCTTTGCTGAAACGAATCGTGCGGTGCAGGAATTGCTCTTGCTCTTCCACTCGCGAAACGTCTTTTAGCTGCAAATCCAGTTTTCCCATATTCGACGTAATTTCTCCCCTTAGACCTAGAGTAGAAGGAATATAAAGCTCCACTGTTCCGCTGATGGACTTCGCATCGAGACGTGTAGCTTCCGTTGAAGTCGTTGTCAGACTTACGTTGCCGTTCAATGACTTAGCATCTATGTCTATCAATTCTCCATCCACATACACACGGCCGTTCAATGTTTCGGCTTCGAGTTTATTGCCTCGCACCTTCAACAGACGGACCATTCCATTAGCGGTTTCCAATTCCGCTTCGTCAAATCGAATATGCGCACATTCGATTTTGCCATTGGCAGTTTTGATGCGCAGATTATCAAAATCTACTTTCTCCACTGTACAACCGCCATTCAAAAGACGGACGGAAAGTTTACGGTAAGGCTGCTGGCTAGGCACGTATAATTGGACATTCACTTGCACCATCTTCAAATCACTGCCGATTCGGAGTTTATTGCCATCTTTCACAAACAACAATTTATCGAGGAACTGTGCGCGCGCTTCCGTCTCTGAGTCGTGGTTGAAATGCTTAACAGAGAACTTCGCAGTGATTTCATCACCATCAGACGGAAGGACTTCCACTTTTCCGTGATCTATATGGATAATGATTTCCTCTACATCTTCTGCTGTTTTGTTTTCAGTATGGGTAAAAGAGACGGACTTGCCAAATGGCGCTTCAAAATCGAATGTTTTCACTCTTTGGACAGCCGTATCCATAAATTGCATGAAACGATCTCCCGCCGTCATGAATTCTTTGCGAATATCTTCAAAAAAGTCATCCGCTGAAGATTCATCTGTCGTGTCTTGCGGATTCGTCGATTCTTTCTTTTTCTGTTGCTCATCAAACCAACGGTGATCCTGTTCAGTATGGAGATCGGAATGTTGCGCAGTGGACGGCTTTTCGTCTTGCACGGTGGATTCCGTTTGTTTCCCAAGTGCTTCCAACAATTTCAACGCTTCGTCTGCTGTGATTTTGCCTTCTTCCAGCAAAGTTAATATTCGTCTGCGTTCGTTTTGCATCTCTAGACTCCTCCTTGTTTTGAACATGCTTTTCATTTCCTATCTATTTATACGGCTGCGCTTCATAAAAGTTTCATTAGGAAGTTATTTCCCTGTTTTTCCGATTAGCTCTTTCATACGATTTCGGTCACGTTCCAAGATTGAACGCAAATACTTTCCAGTGTATGATGCCTCAACTTCTGCTACTTCTTCCGGTGTTCCTGTTGCGACAATTTCTCCACCTTTGTCTCCGCCTTCCGGGCCGATATCGATAATATAATCGACGGTTTTGATAACGTCCAGATTATGTTCAATAACGAGTACCGTATTACCGCTATCAACCAAGCGCTGAAGAACGTCTAGCAATTTCGCAATGTCATGAACGTGCAAGCCAGTCGTTGGTTCATCTAAAATATAAAAAGATTTTCCATTCGATCGCTTGTGCAGTTCGGAAGCTAATTTAACACGTTGAGCTTCCCCACCCGACAATGTGGTTGCGGGCTGACCCAGCTGAATATAGCCGAGACCAACGTCTACAATCGTCTGCAGCTTCCGGTGGATTTTCGGTATATTCTCAAAAAACATCATTCCATCTTCAACTGTCATCGCCAATACATCTGCGATATTCTTTCCTTTGTATGTCACTTCCAACGTCTCTCTATTATACCGTTTGCCGTGACACACTTCACACGGTACATAGACATCCGGCAAAAAGTGCATTTCGATTTTAATAATTCCATCTCCGCGACAAGCTTCACAACGACCGCCTTTGACATTGAAGCTGAATCGCCCTTTTTTATATCCGCGCACTTTCGCTTCATTGGTCATTGCAAAGACATCTCGTATATCATCGAATACTCCTGTATATGTTGCCGGATTGGACCGCGGAGTACGTCCGATCGGTGACTGATCAATATCAATGACCTTCTCGAGATGTTCAATTCCGCTGATTTCGTCAAATTTTCCCGGCTTTTGTTTTGAACGGTTCAATTTCTGAGCCAATGTCTTATGCAGGATTTCATTTACGAGCGTACTTTTACCTGAACCCGAGACACCCGTAACAGCGATGAACTGGCCTAAAGGGAACTCAACATCCAAATGTTTTAGATTGTTTTCAGCCGCTCCTTTAATGACAATACTGCGTTCATCCCTAGGTCTGCGCTTTATAGGCAGCGGAATAAATAATTCACCGCTTAGATATTTTCCAGTCAGTGATTTTTTGTTTTTCATGACTTTAGCAGGTGTCCCGGCTGCCACAATTTCTCCGCCTGCTACACCGGCTCCAGGACCGATATCGATTAAGTAATCGGCAGCCATCATCGTGTCCTCATCATGCTCGACAACGATTAATGTATTGCCGATATCTCGCATATTTTGCAAGGTGGAGATAAGCCGGTCATTATCCCTCTGATGCAAACCGATGGATGGCTCGTCCAAGATATAGAGGACACCTGTCAGACGGGAACCAATTTGAGTTGCGAGGCGAATCCGCTGTGCTTCACCACCGGATAATGTGCCTGCAGAGCGTGATAAGTTCAAATAATCCAAGCCAACGTTAATTAGAAAACCTAATCGCTCTTGGATCTCACGCAGAATCATATCGGCAATTTGTGCGTCTTTTTCTGATAGCTGAAGCTGGTTAAAAAAACTCACGGTATCTACAATAGAACGTTCCGTGATTAGACCGATATGCTGACCGTCAATCAATACAGCAAGCGATTCAGGCTTCAAGCGATAGCCGAGACAAGCAGGACATGGCCGCTCCGTCATATATTTTCCCATCTGCTCACGAATGTAATCGGACGACGTCTCATGATAACGCCGCTCAACATTGCGTAAGACTCCTTCAAAATAAATATTGCTGTCGCGGGTACTGCCGAATTCATTTGTATAACGGAAGTGGATTTTCTCTTTGTTAGAACCTTTCAAGAGTTTTTCCAGGTCTTCATCCGCCAGCTCACCGACCGGCACATCCATGGCAATACCATGATGCTTCGCAACGGTTTTCAGCAATTCCGGATAGTATTGTGAACTTGTCGGTTCCCAAGGAGCAATCGCATGCTCTTTCAACGTCAGTTCCTTGTTGGGAATGATCAAGTCGGGGTCCACTTCCAGTTTCATGCCTAATCCATCACATTCTGGACAAGCACCAAATGGACTGTTGAATGAAAACATACGCGGCTCCAGCTCACCAATGGAAAAACCGCAAATCGGACACGCGTGATGCTCACTGAAAAACAACTCTTCTTCGCCAATTACATCTACGATGACATTTCCGTCAGCAAGACGTAATGCCGATTCCAGCGAGTCACTAAGACGTGTTTCAATGCCCTCTTTTATGACAATTCGGTCAATGACAATTTCAATCGTATGTTTTTTGTTTTTATTTAATTCGATATTATCATCTAGATCCATGGTTTCTCCGTTGACTCGTACTCGGACATACCCTTGTTTTTTAATGTCTTCAATTAATTTCGCATGCGTTCCTTTTCGCTCCGAAACGATTGGAGCAAGGACTTGAATGCGCGTTCGTTCCGGCAGTTCCATTACCCGATCGACCATTTGCTCGACGGTTTGCGTGGAAATTTCCGTGCCGTGCAATGGACAGACAGGCTTTCCTACCCTTGCATAGAGCAAACGTAAATAGTCGTAAATTTCAGTAACTGTACCGACCGTCGAACGAGGATTTCGGCTAGTCGTCTTTTGATCGATCGAAATAGCAGGAGACAGTCCCTCTATAGAATCGACGTCAGGTTTGTCCATTTGCCCTAGGAATTGCCGGGCGTATGCAGACAAGGATTCCACATAACGCCGCTGCCCTTCTGCGTAGATCGTATCAAAAGCAAGCGAAGACTTACCGGAACCCGATAATCCAGTAATGACTACTAACTGATCACGAGGGATTTTAACGGTAATATCTTTTAAATTATGCGCTCTTGCACCTTGGATCACTAATTCTTTATTTTTCATCCAGCCTCTACCTTTCTGCCTTCAGTTCTATAATACTGTCCCGTAACTCGGCTGCTCTTTCGAAGTCCAAAGCCTTTGCTGCGTCCTTCATCTCTTTTTCCAATTTTACGAGCAGCAAGCCTCTTTCCTCCTTAGACAGTTTCTTGCCTTCTATTCTGCGCTGTAAGTAAGATTCCGTTTCTTCCGCCACTTGAGTCGCACGGATTACTTCGCGTATCGGCTTTATAATTGTTTGTGGTGTAATGCCATGCTCTTTATTGTACGCAAGCTGTATTTCCCGGCGTCGTTCTGTTTCCCCAATCGCTTTTTCCATTGAATCCGTCATTTTGTCTGCGTACATAATTACGCGTCCTTCAGAATTACGCGCCGCCCGCCCAATCGTCTGGATTAGAGCACGTTCAGAGCGCAGGAATCCTTCTTTGTCGGCATCCAAAATAGCCACTAACGAAACTTCCGGTATGTCGATCCCTTCCCGCAGCAAGTTGATACCAATCAGTACATCGTATGTGCCAAGACGCAATTCTCGTATGATTTCAGTACGTTCAAGCGTCTTCACTTCCGAATGAAGGTACTGCACCTTTATACCGATATCCTTCAAGTAATCCGTCAGATCCTCCGACATTTTCTTCGTCAGTGTCGTAATCAATACGCGTTCATCACGTTCAATGCGCAACTGAATTTCATCCAATAAATCATCGATCTGCCCCTCAATCGGACGCACTTCGATGATCGGATCAAGCAGACCCGTCGGACGGATGATCTGCTCAATCATCTTATCTGTATGCTCAATTTCATAAGGACCCGGCGTAGCGGAAATATACATCGCCTGACTGATATGCTTCTCAAATTCCTCGAACATCAACGGACGGTTATCAAGAGCGGACGGTAAACGGAAACCGTGTTCTACCAATACCTTCTTACGAGCTTGGTCGCCATTGTACATGCCTCGGATTTGCGGCAGCGACACGTGACTTTCATCTACCACAATCAAGAAATCATCCGGGAAGTAGTCAAGCAGCGTATAAGGTGTCGCTCCCGCTTCCCGTAACGTCAAATGTCTTGAGTAGTTTTCGATACCCGAACAGAAACCCATTTCACGCATCATTTCCAAATCATAGCGTGTCCGTTGCTCCAACCGTTGCGCTTCCAGCAATTTATCATTTTCACGCAAATATTTGAGCTGTTGCTCCAATTCAATTTCTATATTTTCAATCGCCTTCAACAATTTCGCTTCCCGCGTTACGAAGTGGGAACCTGGGTAGATCGCTACATGATCCCGATCGCCAATCACTTCACCTGTCAAGGCGTCTACTTCCCGAATGCGTTCAATTTCATCCCCGAAGAATTCAAGACGAATACAGCGTTCGTCGCGTGAAACCGGAAATACTTCCACTACATCTCCTCTGACTCGGAATGTTCCGCGGGTAAAGTTGATGTCATTGCGCTCATATTGAATGTCTACCAGTTTGCGCAATAATTCATTGCGCGGAATTTCCATGTCTCTTCGCAGTGACAGAACCATCTCGTTATACTCTTCAGGAGAACCGAGACCGTAGATACAAGATACGGATGCGACAATCAGCACATCATTACGTTCAAATAAGGAACTGGTCGCAGAGTGCCGCAGTTTATCAATTTCATCATTGATAGAGGAATCTTTCTCAATATACGTATCCGTCTGCGGTACGTACGCTTCCGGCTGATAAAAGTCATAGAAGCTGACAAAATACTCGACAGCATTGTCAGGAAAAAACTCTTTAAATTCACTATATAATTGGCCAGCCAATGTTTTATTATGGGCAATGACCAGTGTTGGTTTATTGATTTCGGTTAGGACGTTGGATACGGTGAAAGTTTTCCCGGTCCCCGTTGCACCTAACAGCGTTTGATGCTTTTTGCCTTCTTTTATACCACCAACAAGGCTCGCGATCGCTGACGGCTGATCTCCTTGAGGTGTATATGGGGCTTGCAATTGAAATGTTTCGTTCAAAAGGTTCCACTCCTATTCTAAAACACCTAGTCCTTCTATTTTACCACAGCTACAGTTTTTTCTAAAGAAATAACGAACGTACGTTTTAAGCTAACTATGTATGTATTTTATTGTACCCTTTAAGTCGTTAAAGAAACTCTTGTCGAGAAGGAATAGCGAAGCAAATAAAACAGACGGACGTATCAAGGCGCCGCCTGACCGTTTCATTTTTTTGTGAATGCATGTTAGTTAAGCTGCACCTCTTCAGACTAGCCATATACCGCACATGAAATATACCTAAGAGGATGATTAATTATCTTCATACAAAAAGAGCTGTTCGAAAGGTCAGATGAAGATGACTTTCCGGACAGCTCTGTCTTATGTTATTTAGGCTGATATTCATATCCTTGTTCTTGAGTGAACTCTTGGAGTTGTTGTGTATACATTTCAAATGCTTCTTCATCGCGACGATCCAACGCGTCATCGATCAGGTTCATAATGCGGGCTTGCGTTTGTTCCCAGTGAATGTGTTGCAGAAACAGATCCCAATAAATTTCATTCAGCAGCTTTTCCGCCTGGAGAGAAGTGCTGTTGTTCCCTACGGCTTTTAAAAATTCAGCATATGAGTTGTTATTGTTCATCTCTCTCACCCCTGATACCTTTTAGTAATTATATATGCAAATAAACCAGAATTGCAACCAGATTATGAACTATTCGAACTTTTGAATGATTTCTATATAGTCAGTTAACAATTTAATAGGTATATATATTCAGATAATTCAACTCTATGAAGGTGACTTATAACGAAGCTACTAGACCGACAATTCGACTGCACCATTTTTGAATGGCGAATTCACAGCTGACATTTATTTTTTTCTCGTCGCTCGACTGACAATGGGTTCGGGACAGAGTATGTGTTATGCGTTGTGCTTTGGCACCGCTTCGCCGCTGGGGGATTGCCTCCCGCCAAGAGCCAACTAGCAAAGAACGCTAGCTGTCTCATGGCTTCGGCCGACCCCGCAGTTGCGGCTTCGCTAGAATCGTCAAAATAATGAGTGTAGTGTTTAAAATTGAGATAGCCTCAGAATCCGGCTTCTTAGTCGGAGGACAATATACAATTAGATACCCAGTGCTTTCGCTTACTAAACGCAGGCGCCTTACAAGCGGTAGGCGGAGAAATGGGACAGACAGGCGATCTTCCTGACTGGCTCATTGTAGAGCCATCCGCAAGCGCCGAAGTGTTTTCAGTGACCATACTCCCGCCACACACTGTGCCTTGCACCTTTTCTAACCCAGCAGCATAAACTAAATTTCTACTTCCTGCTCTTTCGTCAAACGAATAGTAGCCTCACCGATTATAACTGCAACTACTGCAATAAGGACCGGAATCGGACTTAATCCGTACAATGGCAACGCTGCCAACAGGAGGAGGATGGCTTGCAGCATGATTAACTTTCTTACAAGCACGCGAACAGCCTTACTCTGGGACTTTTCCTCTTCTTCCGGAAAAAGCTGATCCATCGTAAACTCAACTCCGCCTTCAAGCGCTAAGATTAGCTGTACCGCTGTCGCGAATGCTAATGCGCCGACGAAGATGAAAGAGACGATAGGTATAGGAATCAGAAATGCACCAAGCGCCGACAATACAGTCAGCCTGAGCCATAGCCAGAATGTGTCGTCGGTCCGGATGAACGTGCGCCCGACAAGATAAGCTTGTACATTTCGGCGTTCGAATCTCGCACTTTTCATTGCGAACTTTAGCCAATTCCGTTTACTGACGGAACCGACTAGATGCGGTACTTCCGTGAAGTAATTGGCAAATCGATAAAAACGCATCATTCGATTTTGTTCCAACTCTATGAACTGCTCATATGGAAATGGCTTTTGAACAGCTTGTTTTTCCCACCACTTTGTATAGAGGATCGCCACTAAGATGCCTGCGATGAACGCAATGGGACTCCAAGTCAATCCGAAATAAATCGCCAAAAACGCCAACACGAAGCGAATCATACGATCTGGCCAGACAAATTCATTGTTGGCAATTCGAACATTGTATTCTGTACCAACAAATAGCCCTTTCAATGCAATAATCAATAACACAGCTAGTATATAGTCAATACCTGTCCCCACTTCCGTAGCTTTCAATAAAGGAAGAGACACGACCACAGCAATGAGCGGCAGAGGTAACTGCGAAAATGTAGACCATGACAGTGAGCGTTTCATGTAACCTGGCAATTGATGTTCTAACGGCAAGAAATAGACGATATCAGCAGGCTTCAGCAATGTCGTGGGTGCAGATTTCATTAAGATCAATGCGATAATGAAGGATACGATCAATGCAGATGGAAAACTGACCGGCACTTCTTTCAACCATTCGCTGTAGGCATATCCGCCCGCTCCGATTGCAAACATGAAGACGATTGCAAGGTGTCCGGTGAATACATAGCGCATATATTTCTGCAATTCATTGACATAATGAAAGAATCGCTGTCCCCAAATATCATGCATGCTGTTCATAATCAGATTCCTCGGTCATCGCAATATATAAATCATCCAACGTTGCATTGGGGCGCCCGAACGCTTTACGCAAATCGTCCATTGTACCGTTCGCCCGGACTCGGCCTTCATGGAGCAAGATGATTCGGTCGCAATATTTTTCCGCTGTCGCAAGGACATGTGTGGACATCAAAATGGATGCACCCGCTTTTTTGCGCTCAATAACTTGATCCAGCAACGCTCGAATCGCCAGCGGGTCTAAACCGACAAATGGCTCATCGATGATATATAATTTCGGCTCCACTAAGAAGGCACACATGATCATGACCTTTTGCCGCATACCTTTAGAAAAGTGGGCAGGAAACCATTTCAAACGTTGCTCCATTCGAAATTCCTTTAATAACTGTTCCGTACGTATTTCAAATTGTTGCTTGTCCAATCCATACGCCATCGCAGTCAGCTCAAGATGCTCCTGTAAAGTGAGCTCTTCGTATAGAACCGGCGTTTCGGGAATATAGCTGAATGACTGCCGATAATGTGCTTTATCGCTAAATGTTGCTCCGTCAATTTTGATTTGACCTTGTAGAGGATTCATCACACCGATAATATGTTTGATTGTTGTACTTTTGCCCGCGCCGTTCAGACCGATCAAACCAACCAATTCCCCTTCTTCTATCTGGAATGAAAGGTCGTGCAAAACCGGCTTGCGCGTGTAACCGCCTGTTACGTGTTCTAGTTCTAGGATTGCCATTATAGTTCCTCCAATCTTCATTTTCATTTTAGCAAAGAAAATATAAAATTGCTCTGTCTGCCTTCGTTAACTATCAGAAAATATGCTACAATACATCCAAACATGAAAGGAAGTGTAGAAATGACCTCATGTATTTTCTGCAAAATTGTTGAAGGCTCCATCCCGGGTGAAAAAGTTTATGAAGATGAGCATGTCATCGCGTTTATGGATATCATGCCCGTCACTAAAGGTCATGTGCTTCTCATACCTAAAACACACCGTGAAAACTTGTATGAATTGACAGAAGAAGAGGCTTCCAACCTATTTAAAGTCGCTCCTAAAATCGCAAACGCATTGAAAGAAGAATTTCAGCCTGTCGGGTTGAATCTGTTACAGAATAACGGTTCTTTTGCCGGGCAATCTGTATTTCATTTTCATATGCATTTTATTCCTCGCTATGATAAATCGGATGGTTTCCAACCTGAATTCAATTCGAAAGTGGAACAATTCCCAATGGAAGTCGTTTCTGAGTTAGCAAATAATATTAAATTGAGATTACAAGCATAAGATGTTTTGATGAAAGCTTTTCCTTAGGAAAGCTTTCTCCTGCATAATAAATGTACGATTTTTTCTTGCCCATCCGTGGCTTGCATGCTTTAATAAAATAATAACCTTCAAAAGGAGTGTTTTCTACATGAAAGCGTCTACATTCTTTATCGGCTTAGCGGCAGGTGCTGTCACTTCCGCCATTACAGTACTATACTCAACTCCAAAACCTGGCAGCGAGTTGCGATCCAGTGTAAAAACAGCTTCGCAAGAGATGAAAGATAAGTTGAAAGATGTCAGAGGTAAAGTAGCGGATCTAAAGGATTCTGTCACAGATTTGACAAAGGAAACAAAAGAACTGGTTCCAGAAACTGTAGAGGAAATGAAAGACTCCGTAGCCGACTGGAAGCGTTCAACTGAACACAATAAAAAACGTTTGGAAAAAGAGATCTCTGCAATCCAAATTGCTTTAGAGGACCTTGAAAAGTCCATTAGCAATCGTTAATTTGGCTGGATAAATCGCCTCTGTGTATCAGTTCAACCACCTGGCTGATCAAAGTGTAAGGAGGGGCTGCAGAATATCGTCGTGAATGTCGACCATATTCTGTAGGCACTTACACCTAGTATTAGTTATTTTATTATTCCGTCTTTTTTATTTGTTGCTTTTTTGCTATAATAAATAAAAAGACTGACAAGAAAGCAGGTGCCCCGATGGCAGAGCAGAATATTACACGTAAAGATGCCATGATCTTCAATCAGCGCGTCGCCCAAATGTCCAAAGCATTATGGAAGGCTGTTGAAAAAGACTGGCAGCAATGGATCAAACCTTATGATCTAAATATTAATGAGCACCATATTTTATGGATTGCCTATCATCTAGAAGGCGCCACAATTTCCGATATCGCTAAATTTGGTGTGATGCATGTTTCTACCGCGTTCAACTTCTCTAAAAAACTAGAACAGCGAGAACTCCTCTACTTCTCCAAAAAAAATGACGATCGACGCAATACATATGTGACTGTAACGGAAGAAGGAAAGGACCTGCTGATTAAAATGAACGCCAATTACCATAATGAAGATTACAGTATCCTCCAAGGTTCCTTGCCGATAAGAGATATTTATGGAAAATTCCCAGAGTTCTTAGAGGTAATGTCCGTTCTTCGCAATATTTACGGGGATGATTTCATGGATATTTTCGAACGCGGTTTTCAGAATATCGAGAAGACTTATGAAGATCAAGAAGATTATCTTCAGAAAACAGAAGTGGAAACATAAGAACCACCGTTAATCAATTCGGTTTTTTTCTTTTACTCGCATACTCTGATATGATAATATAGACGCATAATGAGGAGGTTTAAAATGGTTCTCACAATTACCATTCTATTTTCACTGTTCTACTTATTTCAAATCAATAAAATGACATTTGCTCTTTGCCAATCTAGAGAGATTCCAGAAGAGAAGCAGCCGAAAATCTATCGGACTGTTAATATTCTCATCACAATCCTTATCTTGTCTTTATATGTGGAAGTTTTCTTTCACGCTTAAAATGATTATGTATGCCCGCCCCGCTCACGGGGCAGGGCTTTTTTTAATACAAGTACGCTGCACCAACAATAATCAACAAGATGAACAAAACAACAATTAAAGCAAAGCCGGATGTACCTGCCCCGCCGTGATTATAACCGCTCATGAAGGCACCCCCTTTCACACTGTATCTTATGCGAAAGTGGAAAAAAGCGGTTGGGCGTTGTAAAAAGAAGGAACCTTTTTGTTTTTCAAACGTTTTATGCTATAGTGATATCTTGAAATGACATTTAGATTAGGGGAGTTATTTGATGAAAAAGAAAATTTTAGCTTTTACACTTGCAGCATCCGTTGCAGCATTGTCTGCATGTTCAGGCAATGGGGATAGCGAAGTCGTCATGACATCTAAAGCAGGAGATGTGACGAAAGAAGAATTCTATAAAGAGATGAAAGATTCCGTTGGTGAACAAGCATTGCAGATGATTGTTCTCGAAAAAGTTCTTGAAGATAAGTATAAAGTCGATGAGAAAAAAGTTGACGAAGAGTTCGACAAGAATAAAGAACAGCTTGGCGATAACTTCGAAGCCTTCTTGGCACAACAAGGACAAACACCTGATAGCTTCAAGAAAATGATTCGCCTGAATATGTTACAAGAGGCTGCATTGACTGATGGAATTGAAGTATCTGATGAAGAACTGAATAAGCGCATCGAGGAGGCTCAATCCGAGATCAACGCTCGCCATATTCTTGTGGAAGACGAAGAAACAGCTAAAGAAGTAAAAGAAAAACTGGACAAAGGTGAGGACTTTGCGAAAGTCGCAAAAGAATACTCTACAGATCCAGGTTCTAAAGAAGAAGGCGGAAATCTAGACTGGTTCGGTTACGGAGTTATGGTTCCTGAATTCTGGAATGCAGCTTACGACCTTGAACCAGGTACAATCAGTGAACCTGTTCAATCTGAACACGGCTTCCACATTATCGAAGTAAAAGAAAAGCGTAAAAAAGAAGATGAGAAGATCACTGATGAAAAGAAAGATGAAATTCGTCAGGAACTTTTGATGGAAAAAGCAGATGAGAATGAATTGTTAACAAAAGTATCCGATTTGGTGAAAGCGGCTGACGTTAAAATTAAAGACAGCGATCTAAAATCTGCACTCGATTTGTTCAAGATGGAAGAACAACCAGCAGATTCTGAAGAAACTCCTGACGTCGAAGAAGAACAAAAAGATTCAAAAGACGCAGAAGCTGAAGGAAAAGAAGAAAGTAAATAAGATGATAAAAACTCCCATGATATTATTATCACGGGAGTTTTCTTTAATCTATTTACCGGATTACTCAAATGTCGGCTTATAAAACGATCGATTGTCGAGCGGGAATACACGCTCAGAAAATTCACCTGGGTTTGTTTTGGACATGACGCGATTCAACATATTCATCTTCGCATCAATATTATCAATATAATGCAGGATTTCAGCTTCCTTCAGCATAGGCCGCTTCGGGCTGCCCCATTCTTCTTTGCCGTGATGAGACAATACCATATGCTGCAGCAGCATGATCTCTTCACCATCGATCTCGAGTTCCTCAGCCGCCTTCGAAATTTCATTCACCATGATGGTAATATGGCCGAGAAGATTTCCTTCGATCGTATATTGTGTACCGATTGGGCCGGAAAGCTCAATAACTTTTCCGATATCGTGCAAAATAATTCCCGCATACAATAAATCTTTATTCAGTGTTGGATACAGCTCTGCAATCGCCTTACCGAGCTTTAGCATGGACACAACGTGATCCAGCAGACCAGTTACATAGTCATGATGGTTTCTTGTCGCAGCAGGATACAACATAAAATCAGCTTGGTGTTTTTTCAATAAATGACGAGTGACACGCTGGATATCCGGATTTTTCATCTCAAAGAAATACTGCATTAACTCTTCAAAGAGCACTTCTTTGCTTTTTTCAGCAGATGGGACCAGATCTGCGATCGTAATGCCTTCTTCTTCCTTCATCGGACGAATCGCTTTAATACGTAATTGGTTTTTGCCACGATATTCATGGATTTCGCCGCCTACTTTTACGATGGTCGCTGCCTGATACAACTGTGCCTGTTCTTCACCAGTATCCCATAGTTTTGCTTCGAGATCTCCGCTTTTATCTTGCAGAATCAGTGTCATGAATGGACTGCCTTGTTGGGTGATGCCTTTTGTAGCCTGTTTAATCAAGAGAAATAGATCAACAGGCTCTCCTACTTGATGTTCCAATAATTTTTTCATAACTGGATCTCTCCTTTTACCCTTGTTCCAATCTCGACTTTATGTACATCACTCGTCCATTTCGATTTCATTTCTTCATGGCAGGTGAAATATAAAAATTGATGAGATGGTTGCAACTCTTTAATAATTTCTATCATACGCGAAAGTCTCTCATTATCAAAGTGAACAAATGGATCATCCATAATAATAGGAAATGGTGCACGATCCGACAGAGCGGAAGCTAATGCGAGCCGCAATGAAAGATAAGCCTGCTCTTTTGTCGCTTGACTCAGTTCATTGATCATAAATTTCTGACCGTTCTGCGCCGCAGCTTGGAAATATCCTTCTGAAGTTAAACCAAGTGTGCGATATCGATATGCAGTTAAACGGCTAAACCATTCATTTGCCAGTTCCAAAACAGCCGGCAATTGATGTTCTTTCCACTCACTCATCGTTTGCCTGATGGCTTCCGTTACTGCTTTTCGAACCGTCCATTGTTTTGCCAGTTCCTCGAGTTCCGCTCTTCTTACTTCGAACACTTGCTGGAGCTCGCTGAAAGTCTTACTCGTTCCCATCTGTGCAAGCTCATGATCTACTTTCACTTGCTCATCCACTAACACAGTCACTTCTTTGCGGATAGCTTGCAGACGGTGCGCTGTCTGTTCACGGCTTCGTTCAAGCTCAGGTAACGTCCTCAGAGGTTCTTTTGTATACATCGAGAGTTGTGAATTAATCTCCGCTAGTTGCCGCTTCAGTAATTGCGCATTTTGATCATTTTGATAAGCAGTATAGAACTGTTCTTTCTCGGACACAGCCGTCCGGTCGAACAACTCCTGGATTTCTTGTTGTACTGCCTTCAAAAATGCATTCGTTTCCTGCAACTGACCATCAAGATCTTCAAGGGTTTGCTGCTGGTTGTAGTACTTTCCAAGCAGTTCCTTCTGATCCATCAGTTCTTGGCGCAAATGTTCATACAATGCACTTTCCGCTACAGGTCCAATCAAAGATTCGACCTCGTCCATTTGGTTTTGCAGTTGTTGTTTTCCTGCCTCCAAACGTTGCTGCCATGTGTGTTGCTCTGCTAACGTGTCCTGCAGCTCACGCAACAACCGGAAGCTCTCTTGGATGTTGAATGTCAGATCGATCGGATCATCTTGTACGGCTTGTTTCAATGCGCTGATTGCTTGTTGCTTTTGCCGATGTACTTGCTCCATCTCAGTAGCTAGTTTCTGTAGTTTGCGGTCCAGCCTTTCAATCTCCGTATATACTTGCCGTTGGGTTCGCTGCTGTGTTTCAAAGCGCTCCTCCAGGCTCTCCATCTCAGCGGCCAATGATTCATGTTCTTGAATAAAAGTTCGTTGTTCTTCCAATGTAGCTGGTTGCTTTTTCCTTAGAAACATTCCGACAGCCAAACTGATCACGCCTAAAATCGCGATGAACCACTGCTGTTGCCATAGACCATATACTCCAATAATGAGACCAATGACGAGTAAGAATAATGGAACCAGGCGCTCCGATGATTGCTGATGATTCGCTACAGACAGCATAAGTTTCGCTTCTGAAAGTTGCCGTTTCAACTCAGGCCATTTCGCCAGCTTCTTCATTTCCTGTTCTGTGATAGCTTGGCGTTCAAGCTGTTCTTTCCGCTGCTCTGCTTCCTGGCGCTCACTTTCCGCTTCTGCAAGCATACGATTCAGTGTTGTCAATTGTTGCTCCGCCTCAGCCTGTTCCTGCACTAGCGGTTCTAATTGACGCTCTCTCTGAATTGAAATATCCATCTGTTCGATAGCTGATAACTGAGCCTCTGTCAGAGCAAGACGATGTGTCAGCTGATGTTTTTTCGTCGCGAGCAATCGGATTTCCTGTTCAGCAGAGAGCGTGTCCGTTCGCAAGCGATGCCATTCTGCTTCTTGAGCCACCCAACGTTCCAGCTGCCGCCGTTCACTTTCTGGTCGCAACCCGACTAGTTCAGTTTGCCATTGTTGCTGTTCTTTTTCTAAACGAGCCTTTTTTATTTCCAATTCCGCCTGTTTGCTGGCTAGCTCTTCATACCTTCGAATACCGTCTGCCGGGAAGTCCCCGCTTGGATACTCGGCCAATTGCTCTAAAAGTTGTTGCTGTCGTTGTTGCAGCGGGACGATCTGCATCGCGGTCATCTGTTCATCCGCTTGTACATGCAGCTGCTGTTCTTCCAGTCGCAAGGCTTTCACTTGCTCTGTCAATTGGTGTTGCCGTTGCGTTAACGGTTCGTAGGCTGCAAGTTTCTGCTGTTCGTTTTGGATTGCGTGTTCAAGTTCTTTTATTTCCGCTAGTTTTTGATTCATTAGCGGCAGTTTTCCGGACTTCTTAAATAAGCCGGCTGTTTCTTTTTCTAATTTCTTTTCCAATTTCCACAGCGTGTCGAGACCTGTAGTGCCAGATGCCAGCAAGGTGCGGCTCAGTTCATCTTCGTCCATCTTGTCGAGACCTTGCAGCTGAAACAACGAGAAAGAAAAGATCGCTTCAAACGCCTGGCGGTCATAGCCTCTCAATAAATGTTTCAGCTCTTCTTCCCCTGCCGTCCGTCCATCTTCAAACTGTATTCTGACGTCACCCGAGGACTTACCTTGCACTCGTTCAATCATCCAATTGCCAAATTCTGCGTCCGTTACATAAAGACAACCGCCATACTTTCCGCCTGTTTTCGGTTCATAGCGAAGTTCTTGCTGATTCTTTTGCGGGAATCCGAATAAAATATGAAGAATCGCTTGCTGAATCGTCGTCTTGCCCGCTTCATTCGGACCATATAGAAGATTCATGCCATTAGAAAATTTGATTTCTACATTCTCATGCTGACCAAACCCATATAGGACGATCTTTCGAATATTCATTTGATCACCCTTCCTTCAGCAATTCATTTGCCAATAAAGCAGCCGCTTGCTGTTTCAATTGTTCTATATCATGTGGTTCCAAACGTTCCAAATAACGCCCTGCCCGATGACTGTATACATCTTTCACAAGATTGTTCCAGTCGTCCTGCTCCCATTTTTTTATTGTTTGTTCTATAGGTTCCAGCAAAGCTTTCGGCAACTCCCTATTCGTATCCAAGGGCCATTCAATTGATGAAATCCACACAAACGGCTCCATACCGCTATATTGTTCCCTTAATACATCCAGCCATTCCGATTCAGTAGATGCCCCCTGCAGATCATCACTCAGTCCCTCGACGTGCTCCATCACCAGTTCCACTACCACACTTCCTGACTCGGCAACCAGCCCGTTGATCGCTTCCTGACACTTCGTCAACCAAGCATCCGCAAATTCAATCCCTTCACACGAAATAGTCAATTCAGTAAAGACAATATCCGAAGTCTCAACAAACTTCAAAGATGCTTTTTCACTGGATAACGAAATATCGTAAAATCCTTTTATTCCTTGTTCTTTCCGATGCCGTCCCTGCAAATTTCCGGGATAAATGATGGGAGGATATTCCACTAACTGCTGACGCTTATGGATATGTCCCAGCGCCCAATAATGATAGTTCTTTTCCTGCAATTCACGGATAGTGAACGGTGCATACACAGCATGCGCGGAATCTCCCGCCACACTGCCATGCAGCAAACCAATATGAATACCTTCACCGTGCGCACTAGGATATTTCTCGATCATCGGTTCTCTCACATGCCGCTGAGGATAACTAAAGCCGTGCAAGAACACATCTTTCCCCTTTACAGTCATCTGCTTCTGTTCTACTTCATCTGAAAATACCTGCACATTAGCCGGCAATGAGACTCTTGTCCAATTACCTGCCAAATGATCATGGTTTCCATACGTTACGAATACAGGAATCCCAACATCAAAAAGCCGTTGCATTCCTTGCTGAAAACGAATTTGCGCACGTAAGCTTCGGTCTTCTCCATCATATACATCGCCGACGATTAAGATAAAGTCTGGCTGTTCTTTCACTGCATAATCTATAAAGCGATCAAATGCCGTGAACGTCGATTGTTGCAATCTAAGCAATTCATCCGGCCCGGCGGCAGCCATGCCTTTAAAGGGGCTGTCCAAGTGCAGATCAGCTGTATGTAAAAATCGGATCGTCTCCATAAATGCACCTCTCCCGCGAATACTCGTTCTCTATTTTACCATAAGCCATCTCCAACTGAAAAGAGCATGAAAAACAAGGACTGCCCCGAAAGTCATTTATAAATGATTTCTTCTTCGGAACAGCCCTTGTTCTTTTTATTGTATCATGCGTTTGCCTGTGATCATTAACTGCCTGTACTCGATCATAACAGTATCACTAGCGCTCATAACGCAGTTTCTCTCTCTTAGATGGCAAAGCCTTTATCAAAACCGTATCTCTTTCGTCAAAAACCATTGACATCTAAGAGTATATTATTCTTTCCCTAATTGAATTGCTTTTTTCAAGTCTTTCAATGAGCGCGATGGACCGTACATCAACACCCCGCCTCGATAGACCTTCGCTCCAAACCAGCCGAGCACGATAATCGTCGCAACCATAATGGCAATCGAAAGCAAGGGTTCCCATAACGGCAAATCCAACATACCGACACGCAAGAACATAACGAGCGGTGTGAAGAATGGAATGAACGAAGCAATCTTCAAATAGCCTAGCTCAGGATTCCCAAGACCTGTTGCCGCAATGATGAATGCCGCTACCACGAGCAATGACATTGGCATGATCATTTGCTGGACATCCTCTGTACGGCTGACAAGCGAACCAAGCAACGCTGCCAGTGTGGCATATAAAAAGTACCCCAACAAGAAGAAAATCACCGCATAGACTAACGTGCTGACTTGTAAATTTTCTAGACTGAAGAATGCAGAAAGTTCATTTTCTTCTCCCATCGAAGAAAGTTTGTACGCAATGAATCCCGCCAATCCATAAACCACAATCTGAACAATCCCTAATGATCCGATACCCAGCACTTTCGCAAACATATGCTTAACCGGCGATACACTCGATATCAAGATTTCCATTACACGCGAAGACTTTTCCGTCGCCACTTCTGTAGCAATCATGGAAGAGTAAATAATGACCGCAAAATAAATGACGAACATCAGCACATAAACTAGCACTCGCGCCTGATTCAGTTCATCCTCTGACTTAGCTGAATCAGAAATATTTTGTTTTTCAAATTGAATCGGCGCAAACAAAGTAGCTACTTGTTCACCGGAAAGCGATAATTGCTCTGCTTTTACTTCCGTCTGAATCGACTGCAATGCATCTTGTAAGGCAGAAGGCAAATAGTTATCCACCAAGCTTGCTGTCGTATACGTTGCTTGAATGGTCTGCGTTGCGTCCAAATCCAATTCAATGAATGCTTCGATGTCTTCCTCTTTCACTTGTTTTAACAACTGTTCTTTCGGTTCATCCGCAAGCTCGACTTTAATCTCTTCATCACTTTGCTTGAGCTGTTGTTGCAAACGCTCAGCCAACATACCGCTTTGATCTAAAACAAGTACTTTATCTTCTTTGCTGTCTCCTATCAATTTACCCGCCTTATCAATAATACTCGGCAAATTCGCAAAAAGGAAAATTCCTGCAACCATGATAAGCGTCGTAATAAAAAATGATTTAGTTTTTGCTTTCGTCATAAAACTCTGTTTGAAAATAATCCAAAACTCACGCATGCTCTTCCCCCACTTTCGCAATGAAAATGTCTTGCAAAGAAGGTTCTTCTATTTCAAAATGACGAATTGGTCCTTTTAGTAAGGCCGCCTGTAATAAGTCATTCGCAACTTTTTCATCCTCCACCTGAAACACTGCACCTTCTAATGAGTGATGGGAAGTGATGACGCCATCCATTGACTCCATTCCTTCCAATGGAAAATCCGAACGAATTCGAACATTTTGTTTACCAAATGAACGCTTAACATCACGAAGTTTTCCGCTGACGAGTTGCTGGCCATGATGAATGATGCTAAGTTGCTCGCATAACTCTTCTACGTGATCCATTCGGTGACTGGAAAATAAAATCGTCGCTCCATTGTTGCGGAAATCAACAATCGCCTTCTTCAACATTTCCACATTCACTGGGTCAAGTCCTGATAATGGTTCATCGAGAATAAGCAACTTCGGGTTATGCATTAATGACGCAATCACCTGGATTTTCTGCTGATTCCCTTTTGATAATTCTTCCACTTTCTTATTCGTATAGTGAGGGACTTCAAAACGTTCCAACCATTGGAGTGCTGCACTTTTTGCACTGACTTTATCCATACCGCGTAATTGACCAAGAAACATTAATTGCTCCAGCACCTTCATCTTCGGATACAAACCTCGCTCTTCAGGCAAATATCCAATTTGAGGGCTCGTTTCATATGAGATCGTCCGCCCATTCCATGCAATGGACCCTTCTGTCGTGTTCAGCAATCCAAGAATCATCCGGAATGTCGTCGTCTTACCTGCTCCATTCGCCCCTAAAAAACCATACATTGTCCCTTCTTCTACCATCAGCGATAATTGATCAACCGCAGTAAAGTCTCCAAATCTTTTGGTCACCTGTTCCAGCTGCAAAGCCATACTCACAGTCTCCTTTCATTCTCTCTTTCTAGTTCTACGGATTCTACCAACAAATTGTTTCACTATTCTCTTTTATCTATCACTAAGCTTGCGATTCCATAAGATATCAACATGATTCCATATGCCACGGAAAGTAAAATAAAGGCAAGCTGAATTCCCTCATATAACAAAGCTCCAAGCCACATCGCAGCCAATACAATTATCGTTATCCCCCAAGAAATCGTTCTAGCTTTAGCATGGACTTTTTCATAGCGTTCATCAAAGAGACGTTGTTTTTTCCTTTCCGGCGCAGATACACTGCAATTGCTAACACAGTGCCAAACCCCATTAAAAAACCTAAGAGTCCAGAGCTAGATGGTAACATATAAAATCCCCCTCTAAATTAATTTTTACTATTCGCTATGGCCGCTCCAACTCCATAGGACGTCATATGAATAACCCAAATAGCAGTTAAAATGAAGAAAGCTATACCTGGTCCCTCCAACAGCATGGCAACCATCCAACCAATCAAAATTGCCCCAGTGGTAGCAAGCCATGAATAAGATCGTGCTTGCCTATGGATATTCCGGTATCGTTCATCATAACGACGTTGTTTTTTTCCTATTCTCCAATTGATGAACCATACAATTCCGGCAATGACCAAGCCAAGCGGCAATCCCAGCAGAAAAGACCAAGTATTAAATCCATCGTACATACTTATTCCTCCTCATAAATAAAAATGTCCTCAATACGACAATCAAATAATGCAGCGATTTTGAAAGCTAATATCAGAGACGGATTATACTTCCCTTTTTCTAATGAAATGATCGTCTGCCTAGAGACGTCCAATTTTTCTGCCAGCACATCTTGCGTCCACCTCATTTCCAACCTTCTAGCTTTGATATAGTTATTCACTGATATCCTCCTTTTATCTGCCATTCCGCACAAGAAGTAAAGCAACCTTTACGTAAAGTTTACTTTACCTCCAATGTAATGTCAAACACACTTTACATAAAAAATATAAAATGAATCGCTATTCATTTCGATAAATTCATAGTATACTGAATAAAAGCATATGGAGGAGATTAAATGAAAACCTACAAATTGACTGCATACGAGAAAAACGGCACTTTGATTACAGAAGAATCATTCACAGCGGAAAATGATGAGGCCGCAAAGGAGCAAGGACGCCAACTGCTCACTGAAAAAGATTTATCGGAACGCACACACCGCCTTGCATCACCGCGCGGCAAACTATTACTATTCCACGTATAAAAAAGAGGTTGTCCGAAAAGACGGGATGTCTTTCCGGGACAACCTTTTCTTTCGGATTCAGATAGTGGAGACTACTAAACACGTCAAGTCCTTCGTCAGGAACGTTAGTTCTATACAGAGACTCAAAACCCTTTCAGTCCGCGTTTTCTTCTTAACAGTACTATGTTAAAACAGTAGCGCAGAAAAACTATTAGCGCTAGAAGAGGGACATAAAACTTCCCTCAAGACAAACAAAAGCTGTCCAAGAAATCAGTTGAAATGACTTCTTAAACAGCTAGTTTCTATTGATTAAAATCGATATTATTTCCCGGGAAACAATAATTAAAAAACTTTAATTTACATTTAATGTAAATCTGTTCATTTAATATTAATTGTTTTCTACCCACTAAATCTATCTTCCAATTTTTCTTTTTTCTTCGCTCTCAGAAAAGCGAGATTTTTCGCGCTGTTTATGATACGCTATCTTCGTCAATAATTCGTAGAAGGAAGTGACTGGTTTGAACATCGCGTTAATTGCCCATGATGAAAAAAAGTCTGAATTGGTAAACTTCGCAATTGCTTATGAACAAATATTTGCTAAACATGATCTCTATGCTACTGGTACAACAGGTACACGTATCATGGAGGAAACAGAGCTTTCAATAAGTCGACTCATGTCTGGACCGCTTGGCGGAGATCAGCAAATTGGGGCGATGATTGCTACAGGGCAGCTAGATCTGATCTTATTCTTTCGCGACCCGCTCACAGCTCAGCCACATGAACCGGACGTCAGTGCCTTGCTGCGACTGTGTGATGTCTACGGTATTCCGTTAGCCACAAACTTAGCTTCAGCCGAACTATTATTACGAGCGATTGAAAAAGGCTATTTCTCTTGGCGAGAAACAGCAGCTAAATATAAATAATCTATTTCTGAAATCCACCAAGGATACATTATATTTCAGACGCGCAGCTAATTGCGCGTCTATTTTTTGTTCACTTCTTTATTGCCCAGTAAAACTTGGTTTTCTTTTCTCAACGAATGCTTGTATTCCTTCACGGTGATCGGAAGTCTTTCGCATTGCTGCTTGTGCTTTACTTTCTAATTCCACGATTCTTTCAAGCTCCGCCACACCGGCCGCATGTAAAATTTGTTTAGATACCGCCATTGAAGCTGTCGGTGAATTCAAGATTTGTTGGGCACGCTGCCCTGCTGTATTCCACGCTTCCCCATCTGGAACGACTTGATCAATGAGTCCGATTTGCATCGCCCGTTTACCATCTAACACTTCACCCGACCAAATCAGCTGCTTCGCTCTCGCTGTGCCGACTCGTTCCTTCAGGAAGAAATGACCTCCGCCATCCGGTACCAAACCGATTCCAATGAAATTCATCGCGATTTTGCTCGATTCTTCCGCAATCACTACATCACAGGCAATCGCTATACTGCAACCAAGTCCCGCTGCTGCACCATGGACCGATGCAATCGTGATTTGGGGCATGCTGTACATCGACAGAGCCAATCTCGACAAGTCGACCATAATATCCTCCATTTTCATCGGTCCACTTGGGTCGAGCATCGCTTTAACATTTCCACCTGCTGAAAACGCACGTCCTGCTCCTTGGAATAATACAACATGCACAGAAGATTTCCCTTTCAGTTCATCGACGATATCCGCCAATTCCCTCATCATCTCGCCATCCATCGCATTCATGACATCCGGCTGATTAAATGTCACAGTTGCTAATCTACCTTCGATTTCCACTTCGATCTGTTTTACCAAAATCAATTCCCCCTTTTGTGTGAATGGTCATTCATTCACTCCATTATACACAAACCTCTGACCGTTTGCATAATTTTCTCACAAAAATTCCCCAGCCAACTTTATGACTGGGGATTGAAACTTATTTTATGGATTCAGCAGAAGGAAACAATCCATCTAAATACGCTATTTTGCGATCGATGGCGTCTTCAAATCCTAGTATATAGGCTGCAGGTTCTTTCGGATTATGAAATTGCGTCAGTTTACCGGTGGCAGGGTCCATGAATTTACTCGATGCTCCACAACCTAGACCGATAATCGTCTGTGCTTCTTCCATAATTAAAATATTATAGAGACTCTCTTCTCCCGGCTTGGAGTAGCCGACATTTTCAAGATTGCCTAAAATGTTTTTCTGGCGATACAAATAATACGGTATATAGCCGTTGTCTTTCGCCCACTCTTCGCCACGCTTCATCATCTGACCAACCGTCTTGCGATCAGCCACTTGATACTTATCTTTATTACGTGTCATTTCCGAAGCTCTTTTAAAAGACAGCGTATGAATCGTCAATGATTCCGGCTGCATCTTCTCCGTTTCCGCCAATGAATGCTCAAACTCGGCGAGACCTTCATTCGGCAGACCGATGATTAAGTCCATATTGATATTGCGCATGCCTTGCTCGCGAGATAGCCAATACTTATCGATGGTTTCCTGCACACTATGGTGACGTCCGATTGCTTTCAACGTTTCATCTGTATAGGATTGTGGGTTGACACTGATTCGGTCGATCCCCCACTTCTTCAGTACTTCGAGTTTCGGAATGGTGATCGTATCAGGCCGTCCCGCTTCCACGGTCACTTCCCGCACTTGCTCCATATGGGGAAAGGAGTCAACCATCGTTTGATAGAGTGCATCCATTTCATCTGCCTCGATCGATGTCGGCGTACCGCCACCAAAATAAATCGTTGTGATCCGGATATCATGTTCCTTCAGCCAGTTTCCGATGACCCGCATCTCTTCATGTAAACCGTCCAAGAAGTTTTCTACGCGCCCATTCTTCCGGTGAATGGCATAAGCGGGAAAGGTACAATAGGCACATTTTGTTGGACAGAATGGAATGCCGATGTAAATACTGACTTCCTGCTTCAACGAATACAAATCAGGCAGCGCATTCAGCTGGACATCTGCAATTTGTGCAATCAGATCACTCTTTCGTGCCGAAACTCGGTGACGATTCCTCAATAATGCCAGCGCTTCTTCGACTGATTTTCCTTCCTGTCGGTACATATGATAGAGTTTGGTGGGACGGATACCGGTTAAAACACCCCATTCCTGTACCATACCTGTCGCTTGTTCTAATACCTCCAATAAGACATGAGAATACATTCTCTTCTTTTGGCGCAGTAGCTCTTTTTCGTCAGTCTCTAAAGCATCTTCTGCAAATTGCGCGGTATGTCGTTGGCCATTCCATTGCAATTGCGCTGATATGCTCGGAGATTTCTCTTCAAATTGCTCAAAAAATCGTATGTTGATGGTTGCCTCGTCTACAGTTTCTGTCCCGATCTTCGATTGCTCAAAAAATAAATTGGCCAAATGGGTGAACATTCGGATCCAATCTTGCGGGAACTGTTCGTTTACATTTAGTTGCTGCATGTTTCTCTCCTACTCTCCATCTGTTGAAAAAAACCGGCAGAGGCCGGTTTCCAATCAATCACACCTTGGCGTGATTGCATCTGAATTTTGAATCGTGCGTGCACGATTAACTCCCTACAAAATCCATGACATCCGCCAGAGGCATTATCTTAGTTCAGCGGGCGTTTGAACACCCGCTGTACAGGTAATAGAATCGCATTCATCTCATCACTTATAGAGGTGGGAGTCTTCTGCTGAATAAAGATAAAGTATTAATTGAAGCTTTCATACAAGTCTTGCACTGGTTTCAGTACAACACGATTTACTTCCTCAATCAATTCGCTTAGCTTCATCTCTGCTGTTAGCATCGTCATGATTTTCGGATTTTCCTGAGCCAGCTGGGCAGTCTTCTGGGCATGTTCCAGCTCTTCGCCTGCGATTTCCTCGCCTGCCATTTGTTTTTGCTGCAAATTCATTTGGATCTCGCGGAAGCTTTCAAATAAAACACGAGCTTCCTCATCGCTCTTGACGTCCTCCATCGCAGATTTCACCGCTAAATACTCATCCGTCTTGCGCAATGTGGATTCCAATTTGTTCATATCATCATAAATATTAATCGACATTTAAATCTCCTCCTAAAATCCATTCAATGTAAGAGCTATAATTCCTTGCACGATTCCGATCACGCCGCCAAGTAAGGCGCCAAGAACCGTAATCATCTTAAATTCCCTACGTGAAATACCGAGCACTAGATCTTCCAGCACAGCAACAGGGAATGTGTCGACCTGTTCCTTCACCATTTCATCCAGTTTCAGCTTCTTCAAAGACTGCTCCAATTGCAACTCCGCCTGATCGAATAAAAATCCGACAATTTTCGGCGTGACGTTTTCGGCTGTCCATGCAGTTCCATTCGGCCAGTAATGAGCTAGACTGTGATCCAATCGATCACTCAGTGCCAATTGGTCAAGTGCATAGCGCTTCACCGAGCTGAACACACTATTAAAATCAAAATCTGCAGTCAATTGCTCCATCGGCTGTTGCTGGATATTCCGCCATTCTTTCCAGATCAGCTTATCCAATAACTCTTTCGTTCCTGGCGCTCCAACAAAACGCAACGCTTCTCGTTGCACCTTGCCGACAAGAGATTCCGATTCACCGAAAAACATATTCAGCATTCCGCCAAACGTTCCTTTTGAATTGAGAAAGTCGTCAATCATTTTTTGGAACGTCTGTCTTCCTTCTGCCGAACCAATGAAACGTTCTGCACGCTGCAACAAAAAATCCGACGCAAGCGGAATTTTCTCCTCTACTTGCTGCTGCCAACGCAACGGCACGACTTCTTCCACTGTTCCTGTCGTCACCCTTAATCTCATGTCATCCAATTGACGATCGATCAAAGCAAGCAGTTTATCCTCCACTTGATTCGGAAGTTCAGATGCTCCTGCAAGCTCAAGCCAGTCATTCAACGTCTTGTCCGATTGCAAGACGTATTGGTTCATTTTATCCTGAACAAATAGTTCGGCGCGTTCTTTCATTGCAGGTGTCAACATTTTTTTCCGGAACAAATCCGGTGTCAGCAAATAATTCGTCACCGTTTTTCCAAGCTGCGTTGCCAACTCATTGCGTCTTTTAGGAATTAAGCCTGGCGTAAACGGCAAACGGGTTTTTCCAATAAATTTTGGTTCATGCGGCCTGAAAAGCATCTTGATCGCTAAGTGATTTGTTACTCCGCCAATCAATGCCCCGATAAACGCCATGAACAAAATAGTTAGCACTATAGTCAATCGTTTCACCTTATTCCACTTGGTCTTCGTTCCAATTATAACAAAAACCAGCTGAATGAAAAGGAATTCGAGGCGGGGATTTTTGACTTTACAATCGACTACCTTTCAGGTACGTTGCAAGTAGGACGATTCTATAGAGAAGTTTGTTACTTCAACTATTATGTCGAGGAGGTCATCCACTAATTGAAGAAAGAAATCATCGATCATTTAGGACGCACAGTTGAGTATGAGTTTCCGCCGAAGCGTATCATTTCTTTATGCCCCGGCATTACCGAAACTTTATTCGCGATTGGTCTTGAAAACGAGGTCATCGGACGAACACGTTATTGTATTTATCCCGAGAAAGCAAAAGAAGTTCAGGCCGTAGCAGGAACAAAAGATCTACAGCTTGAGAAGATTCATGCTGCAAAACCTGATTTGATCATCATGGAGAAAGAAGAAAATACGAAAGAGATGGTCGAGACACTGTCGGCCTTTTATCCAGTGTATGTAGCCGAGGTCCAAACGATTGACGATGCGTATCGGATGATGACAGATATGGGTGATTTGACAGATCGCCAGAAGGAAGCGGCATCACTTGTTTCTGATATCCAACAAGCATTCACTGCGCTGCCCAAACTCCCTGCCGCTCGTGTTGCCTATGTCATCTGGAAAAAGCCGTATATGGTAGCTGGAAAAGATACATACATCAATACACTGCTTCAGCGAATCGGCTTCGTGACACCTTTTGCTGATTCGAATGACCGCTATCCTGTCGTGACAGAAGAGCAGTTTAAAGAAGCTCAGCTTGATCTCGTTTTATTGGCATCAGAGCCTTACCCATTTAAAGAAAAACAACAAATCCAGTTCCAAGAATTACTGCCGGATTCCGCAATTCAGCTAATTGACGGAGAAATGTTCTGGTATGGTGTTCGAATGCTTGAAAGCGCACAATACTTTAAAACATACGACTTCGGAGTTTGATTCATTTCGTACCATTAAAGATCGTAGACATCCGAATAGCATGCTCCATCTCATCATGCATTGCGATGAATACAGGGTCATAGGCTTGATCAAACGGAACTGTCAGAAGCATTTCTTTATACTGTTCGACGGCATCGAGTTCATCAACCAGCGCATTTTTTGCGCATTCCTTCAAGTTCGTGCACGGTGCCAGCTTTTTCGGATTTGGTACGAATTTTCCCGTCATCATATAATAGAGCTGTTGAAACATTTCGTAGTGACTTTTCTCGTCTTCATACGCATGTCGAATGAACTCCTGCCATAATGGATCGTTCGTCAGCTGGTACATGGACTTATAATAAAAGTAGGACTTGTATTCGTCTTCGATGGCGCTTTTTAGTTGGTTAACAAACACGCACTCATCCTTTCCTTCCCTTTTGGCCAGTTTATGAAAGGAACGGCAAGGATATCACTAATTTAGAAAGAGTTGATCAATATGCTGCAGCATTTTAGTTATAAAAAAATGTTTGAAGGATCGGATTTGCCAGGTTGGACAATTTCTTTTTATTATCAAAACAAACAATATGCGGGTGATTACCATAAAGACGGATCGGTTAATTGGAAGAATGACACGCCGCCGAACGAGACAGAAGTTTTGAAAATGGTGCATGATCTCATGACTTTTCACGTCTATGAATGATTTTTCCTGTAACTGACCATCCTTCTCTTAGAGGAGGTGCTGTTATGGGGAAAGATAAGTCAAAAGGTAAACAACAGTTTGAAAAAGAGCGTCTGCACGTACAGGACCAGAAAACAGAAAATGTTTTTGAAGATCAAAGTCGTGTTCCGAATGAGCAGAATGCCTTTAAAGAAACTCAGCCGAAATACGGCGAATAATGATGTGGAACCTTCCTACTTAGGAGGTTCCTTTTTTCTACAGCCGTCCCCATTCAGCACACCATACTCTATCTTTTCACGATATGTAAGTGGCAGGAATTGTGTTTTCTCTATAAATAAATTATTATAAAAGATAACTAACTTTACATTACAGGAGGTGTACGCTTTGTTCTTTTCCCTCATTTGGGTTAAGCACAAAGCCATTATTTGGACATTGCCATACGATTGGCAGCATTTGCTGCCTTGATCGCACTCACCGCTTTCTTCGTCGCGTGTGAATTTGCAATCGTGAAGGTCCGGTCATCGCGTCTCGATCAGCTGATCGTGGAAGGAAACAAACGCGCGGTCCTTGCGAAAAAAATTGCCGATAACTTAGATGAATATCTATCCGCCTGTCAGCTAGGGATTACGATCACTGCGCTTGGCCTGGGTATGCTTGGGGAACCAACAGTTAAGTTAATGCTGGCTCCTGTCTTTGATTACCTTGCTCTAGACACAAAAGTTGAAACGATTCTTTCTTTCGCCACGGCCTTAGCCATCGTGACCTATCTCCATGTGGTCATTGGTGAGCTTGCTCCTAAGACGATCGCTTTGCATAAAGCTGAAGAGTTGTCTATGAGTCTATCCGGACCTTTGAATTTATTTTACAAATTGATGTACCCTATTATTAAAGGGATGAACGGATCGGCGCGGCTAGTCACAAGATTGCTTGGCTTCAAATCCATTTCCGAATTGGATGTGGCGCATACAGAAGAAGAACTGCGGATCATCCTATCGGATAGTTTACGAAGCGGGGAAATTAATCAAGCTGAATATAAATACGTCAATCGTATTTTCGAGTTTGATGATCGGATTGCCAAAGAAATCATGCTGCCTCGTACCGAAATGATGACAGTGGAAAAAGAGATGACGTTATCCGAAGTCTTCGAATTGATGGACGTGGAGCAGTACACACGCTATCCAATTACGGATGGGGACAAAGACCACGTCATCGGATTAATTAATATGAAGCATCTATTGACAGCGTACATTAAGGATCCGAGCAATGGGGACAAATCTGTCGTTAATTATATGCAGCCCATTATCCGGGTGATCGAAACGATGCCAATTGGTGACTTATTGTTAAAAATTCAACGTGAGCGAATTCATATGGCGGTTCTGTTGGATGAATATGGCGGGACGTCCGGCCTTGTAACCATCGAGGATATTTTAGAAGAAATTGTGGGGGAAATCCGTGATGAATTCGACTTGGACGAACTGCCCGAATTGCAGAAAATTGGTCCAGATCATTACATCTTGGATGCTAAAATGCTAATCGAAAATGTCAATGATGCACTCAATATCGAGATCTTGGAAGAAGATATCGATACGATCGGCGGTTGGTTCATGGACCAGCGCTTTGAAGCGGTACAAGGTGAAAAAATCATAGAACAGGGTTATGAATTCACCGTAAAGGAAGTGGATGGGCACCATATCATCTACTTAGAAGCAAAAAAGCAGCCAGCGGAAGTGAATAATGTAAACGATGAAAGTATGAGTCCATAATTTCGAAGCTTTCCCACTCTTTGGGAAGGCTTTTGTCATGAAGGATTGTATGTATTCATTAGAACTGGAGAGATTATATATGCAAAAAAAACAAGAAAACCTGCTCCTATTCATCTGGGCTGTAGCCCTTTCCGCTACACTAGGTTCCCTGTACTTTTCAGAGATAAAAGGGTATATCCCTTGTACACTTTGTTGGGTACAGCGTATTTTCATGTATCCTATCGTCCTGATCGGTTTGGTGGTATTGATTCAGAAAAATGGTAAGATTGCTTGGACGACTGCTTCTTTTTCATTCATCGGAGGCTGTATCTCTCTTTACCATTATGGTATTCAAAAACTTGCCTTTCTGCAGGAAAGTGCACCTTCGTGCGGCGCTGTTTCGTGTACGGGCCAATACGTTAATTACTTCGGCTTTGTAACCATTCCATTGATGGCGCTCGTAGCCTTCGCTATCATTTTCATCGCAAGTCTCGTATTGTTAAAACAAATAAAGGAGTGACACACATGAAAAAACTATTAGCTATTGGCGGCATTATTGTTGTAATCTTCGTTCTGATCGTTGTGCTCAATAACCAATCCAATAAAAAGAAATTAGCGGATAATCCGTATGGAACAAATGACTTGAAGCAATCGACCATCGATCTATTGTCAGATAAGAACTACCAAAACATCGCCCTACCAGATGACGTTGCCAAAAAGATCGAAAGCGGAGATCCAACAACGGTCTATTTTTTCAGTCCGGAATGCTCGTTTTGTCAGGAGATGACACCGCGTCTGATGCCGATCGCGGATGAATATGACGCGCATGTTTATCAGTACAATATGTTGGAATTTGAAGATCAGGCAAAAAGTCGTTATAGCGTTGAAAGTTGGCCGACACTCGTTCACTACAAAGACGGTAAAGAGCAAGGCAGAATGTCGGGAGCACAACCAGATGAAAACATTAAGGCATTTTTCGACGAATTCGAAAGCAAATAAGGAGATTAGATAGATGACAAGTTTTCATTACACGACGAACAAGCCCGGTGAAACTGTTGAACAGTTGCTTAGAGAACAATGGCAAGGCGGCAAAAAGACGGTTCACCAAATGCGTATGGATAAAAGTGTAACATATGCGGATGGTCAGCCTGTGGAGTGGAAAGAACCTTTGCCTGAAGGCACTCGACTGATTTTCGGCTTTTCCGATGCCCATTCATCGTATAAACCGGAGCCTTTTGATTCGCTGAATGTAATTTGGGAAGACGAGCATCTGCTTGCAGTCCATAAACCAGCCGGAGTCGCAGTTCATCCCGAACACGCACCTGGCACAGGCACGCTGATGAATGAAGTAATGGGTTATATCGATGCAAAAGGCGGCAGCTATGCAGAACATATCCATCGTCTCGATCAGCACACAGCAGGACTTTTGCTAATCGCCAAGCATCCAATTGCCAAAACAATGCTGGATCGAATGTTGGAACAGAATCGAATCGACCGCTTCTATACGGCAGAACTGGAAGGTCAGCTACGAAAGCCGCGTGGTACGATCAATATGCCGATTGGTAAAGATCGTTACCATGCTACGAGACGCAGAGTATCTCCTTCAGGACAATCTGCGGTAACTCATTTCAAAGTGCTGGAACGCAGACCTGACAGCACGCTTGTTGAAGCTCAGCTAGAAACCGGACGCACACACCAGATTCGTGTCCACTTTGCCCACTTAGGTCACCCGGTCATCGGTGATCAATTATACGGCAGTGAAACGATTGCGAGAGGTCCCTATAAATTGACCGCGTCAAAAATTGCTTTTGAACATCCGATTACGATGGAATCTATCGTATTGGAAACAGAATAAAACAAAAAACCGCGAGAAAGCATTCATGCTTTCTCGCGGTTTTCCTATTTCACTAATAATTGATGTATGCCGTTCTCCAGGCGCTTATCGACTTCTTTCGCGTCTTCAATATGTTCCACAATGAGTTCATGTGCAGAAGTAAATAGCAAATTGGCCTTTTGGAGCTCTGCTTGCATTTGGGCTGATAATTTATTTTGCTCGGCAATCATTTTTTCAATTGAGGAGATATCGATTTGACTTCCTTGAACCGTCTCCAAGATGTGATCGATTTTTGAGGCAGTCTGCAAACTCACCGCCACCCCTTGCTCAATTAATACTGAGCTTTTCTTGGTAGCTTCCAATGCTTGCTGAATTTCATCTTTCAAGGAGTTTGTTAATGACTGAATATCCTTTGTGCTGTTGGATGTACTTTCCGCAAGTTTTCTCACTTCCTGCGCAACAACAGAGAACCCTTTTCCATATTCCCCCGCACGCGCCGCTTCAATCGATGCATTAAGCGCCAATAAATTCGTTTGGGCTGCAATATTCTCAATGACGCCGACAATCGACTGAATTTCCACAGAACGATCACTCAATTGTGTCATACTTTCTTCCGACATCTCCATATGCTTTCCTAAATCATTCATTACTTGCGCCGTTAAACGAACGTCCTCGGCTCCGTTCTCTGCCTCTTTTACCATGTAAATCGATTTCTCTTCCAATGAGCGTCCATTGTCATATAATTGCTTGGAAGCATCTGTCGTTTGTTCACTAAGATCTTGAATTACATGAAAGCTGCTTTCTATTTCTGAAACCGCTTCGCCTAATACGTTATGCTGGGCATTTACTTTTTCATGTTGCTCTACTGCAGCAGTCAATTCCGTCTCTACTTGTTTATAGCGCTCGTGTTGTTCGGTTTGCAAATCATCTGTAACAGATACAGGATTCAAATTATCTTCCTGAATGACCACGCGTTGTTCTGGTTTTCGTCGAAATAGCGCCATCTTATTTCCCCCATTTTCTATATATAAACTGAAATAAATAACATACACTCAAAGCAAAACGTAGAACCCTTTGATTTCTGCACGAACTCATGTAAAACTTTAATTCAACATATACAGTTCAATTAATATGTGGCCGGATCCGTTCCCGTTCTTTCATCGCGGTTCATTGCATCGATTATCGCCATTTCTTCGCTAGTCAGTTCAAAATCGGCTACTTCACTATTTTCTTTAATACGTTCTACAGTCACCGATTTAGGGATTACGATCAAGCCATGCTGAATATGCCACCGGATGATCACTTGTGCGACAGTTTTGCCATGTTGCGCAGCAATCGCCGATAATGTTGGGTCCTGCAGCAATCTGCCTCTAGCAAGCGGACTCCAGGAAGTGACAGCGATTTGATGTTCATTGCAAAATTGACGAAGTGGTTCTTGTGTTAATATCGGATGCAATTCCACTTGGTTAATCATAGGCCGAATGTTTGCGACCGCAAAAATTTCTTTCAAATGATGTTCATGATGATTCGAAACCCCTGTTGCTCGGATTAATTTCTCATCATATAAACGCTCAATGGCACGGTAGGTATCTACATAGCTGTCGCTAACCGGCCAATGTGTCAAATATAAGTCCAAGTAATTCATATCCAGTGCAGTCAAAGAACGCTCAAATGCGCGCAATGTTTCATCATACCCTTGTTCATCGTTCCACACTTTCGATGTAACGAACAAGTCTTCACGCGGCACAGCGGAATTCCGAATCGCTTCGCCCACTTCCCTCTCGTTCTGATAAATAGAAGCCGTATCAATCGCACGATAACCTAATGAAACCGCTTCCTCAACTGCCTGCATTGTTTCCTCTGAATCTGTCATTTTATACGTACCTAAACCAAATTGCGGCATTTGTACGCCGTTACTCAATAAAACCATATGTTCAAAAATAGTCGACATGAAAATTCCTCCCTCGGTTACTCTTGGTTCAATTGTACAGTTTTTTTTACTGATTTACGAATAACTTTTTCAATATAGTGGGTTGATTTCTGTCGCTAAAACGAATAATATGGTCTATGGCCTTTACTTTTGTTCGTCATTTAAGGGGAGAATGTATAGTGTTTCAATTAAAAAAGAATAATACAACCGTTAAAACTGAATTATTGGCAGGAATGACTACATTTTTGACCATGGTTTATATTGTCATCGTCAACCCGATCATCCTTGCAGATGCGGGTGTTCCTTTCGATCAAGTATTTCTGGCAACCATCATCGCTACTGTGATCGGTACAGTATGGATGGCTTTGTTCGCCAATTATCCGATAGCGATTGCTCCGGGGATGGGATTGAACGCCTATTTTGCTTCTGTGGTCATCGGCTCTGATGGTCAACTCGATTATCTGACTGCTTTTTCCGCCGTCTTTATCGCGGGTCTTATCTTCTTTTTACTATCGATGACTTCGTTCCGGGAAAAGCTGATCGAATCTATTCCTGAGAATTTAAAACATGGAATTACGGCGGGCATCGGCCTGTTCATCGCATTTTTAGGACTGCGTTTATCCGGGTTGGTCGCGCCGCATGAATCCAATATTGTACAACTTGGAAACCTGACTTCTCCAGGTGTACTTCTGACACTCTTTGGATTGATCGTTACAATTATCTTAATGAACTTAAATGTCTACGGAGCGATTTTCATTGGAATGTTTACAACTGGCATCGTCGCCGTCTTTACGAAACAATTAAAGTTCGAAGGTTTCATGAAAATGCCACATCTGCCTGAAGGCATTCTCGTCTGGAACCCAATACAAGCGATGGGTGATGTCATCTCACACGGACTATACGGTGTCGTCTTCGCTTTCCTGCTCGTTACGTTGTTCGATACAACGGGAACGATGATTGGTGTTGCCAAGCAGGCAGGTTTGATGAAAGGTAAATCTTTACCGCGTGCGCGTCATGCGCTTCTTGCCGATTCACTGGCCGCCTCAGTCGGCGCAATGGTTGGAACGAGTCCAACGTCAGCTTACGTAGAATCGTCCTCCGGCGTCGCCGTAGGAGGCCGTACAGGGTTGACGACGTTGACCGTAGCCTTCCTATTTATATTGGCAGCGTTCTTCAGTCCTGTCGTCAGTGCTGTATCTGGCGTCGCGGCCATCACTGCCCCTGCCCTGATTATTGTAGGTAGCTTGATGATCAGCGCCGTCAAACACATCGACTGGGATTCATTTGATGAAGCATTTCCTGCGTTCCTTGTAATCTTGACGATGCCTCTGACATCCAGCATCGCTACAGGAATTGCGTTAGGTTTCATTACGTATCCATTATTGAAATTGACAAAAGGACAAGGTAGACAAGTTCCCTTGTTGCTTTATATTTTCGCTGTTTTGTTCGCCTATCAGCTAATATTTCTGCCGCATTAATAATTGTTGAGAACCTGTCACAAAGTATAACGAAGAACATTTCATTTTTTCTGCTTTTACGGTATACTGTTTGAAGGACTACTGATTTTACAGGAGGTACAAACCATGAGACTATTATTAATTGCAGCTGTCTGTTTCGCGTTTTTATCTGCCATCTTTACAGGTGGATACGAAGACAAGCCAGGTCAACCAAAACGATAAGTATATAAAAAGGGACGGGCAATATGCCCGTCCCCTTTTTTTACGTTAAATGAGTAAACTTCTGTTGTCTCAAGGCTTCATAGATTAAAATTGCTGCCGTATTAGACAGATTCAATGAACGGATATGTTCGTCGTTCATAGGGATGCGCAGACAATTTTCTTTATATTTCGCAGTAATCTCTTTCGGCAACCCCGTAGTTTCCTTTCCAAAGATAAAGAAAATATCTTTTTCCGAATCCGAGTAATCGAATGAATCATAACTCGTCTCTCCGAATTTCGTAATGAAATAAAACTCTCCTTCTGGATATGCATCCAAAAATTCTTGAATTCCATCATGATACGTAATGTCCACATGCTCCCAATAATCCAAGCCCGCTCGCTTCAGCATTTTATCTTCCGTCGAAAAACCTAAAGGGCGAATTAAATGGAGGGCTGTATCTGTCCCGGCGCAAGTACGTGCGATATTTCCCGTGTTTGCTGGAATTTGTGGTTCGAATAAAGCTACGTGAATTGTCATTTCTTACACTTCTTTCTTTTGGTTACTAGATAACTGTTTCATCGCTTTGTTAATTTCTGCCATAACCGCTTTGTCTTGTTCAATTTGTGATACTTTTTGCAATATTTCTTCAGCCGGGTCGGTACCAATTCGTCCGAGTGCCCAAGCAGCTGTCCCCCTGATCATTGGACGAGCATCTTCTCTCACCAATCTCCCTAGTTCGGGAATAGCCGACTCATCTTTAAAGTGGGCTAATGCGATAAGCGCATTGCGTTGAATTGGATTTTTGCCTCGCCATGACCCCGACATATGTCCATACTGCTCTTTAAACTGCCGATTAGACAATGACAAGAGCGACAATAACAGAGGTTTTACACGTTCAGGCTCGGGTGTAAAGGCTGGTTGATGCGTATGATTCATCCCTTTATTCTTCGGACAAACCGTTTGGCACGTATCACAGCCATATAAACGATTTCCTATCTTCTGTCTGAACTCTTCAGGCACTGGCTGCTTCGTCTGTGTCAAAAAAGCAATACAACGCTGAGCATTTAATTGACCCGGCTGAATAAGCGCGCCTGTAGGACATGCATCCAAACATAATGTGCAATCCAGACACTGATCTTCTATAGCCTCGTCAGGCGCAAACGGCAAGTTCGTAATCATCTCACCCAGATAGACATACGACCCAAACTCCGGCGTAATGATAGAACAATTTTTCGCCGACCAGCCAATGCCTGCTCGTTCCGCTACTGCGCGATCCACTAACTCTCCCGTATCGACCATCGAACGGAGTCTGGCATCCGGTACCTTCGTAAGGATGAATAGCTCCAACTGCGCAAGCTTATCCCGCAACACCGTATGGTAATCCTCGCCCCAAGAAGCCCTGCAAAACATCCCCCGTCGCTCGCCTTTCTTACCACGAGGACTGTCAGCCATTTTCGAAGGATAGGCGACAGCTATCGAGATAATACTCTCCGCACCCTCCAGCAATAAAAGCGGCTTCGTACGTTTCTCCACATCCGGCTCTTCAAAGCCCGACTGATAGTTTAGCTCTTGTTGCTGTTTCAGACGATCTTTTAATTTCACAAACGGGGCAGCTGTCGTAAAACCTATTTTGTCTATTCCAATGGACGCCGCAAACTCACGTATCTCTTGCTGCAACTGAGCGACATTCACCATTCCCCGCCTCCCTTATGATAAGATGGAGTAAAATTACATGTGGGTGATTCTGATGCAACTTACTATCCATCCTTCTATATTCACTAAAATTCCTGATTTTAAATTAGGCATAATTCATTATACCAAAACAATTGTCTCCGCATCACCTCAGATGCTAAAAGGTCGTTTGCAATTATTTCAAGAACAACTCTATTTTGAACTGCTCGATAAAGAGTTAATCGAATTTCCGGGCTTGGCAGAATGGCAATCTATTTGGAGAACACTTGGTTCTGATCCATTGACCAATCCTTCGGCAATGGAAGTGCTTATGAGAAAAATTAGGGCAAGAAAATATACTCCCTCATTTCATAGCGCGGAAGATTTGAATACATTCTTTTCATTGCAATATGAAATACCTACTGTCATTTACGACTCAGACAAGATAGCTGGAAACATTCAGTTGGCACTTGGAACTCCCGAGGATGGCTATGAAGGCTTGAACAACCATTTCAACACCTTTGACAAACTTCTTCTTTTAACCGACGACTACAGCCCTTTTGGCAGCCCTCACGTCGATTCTATTCGCACTGCCGTCACAGAAGAAACGATAAATATACTGCAGCTGCTTTTTATTCGTCCTTCATTAGATAGCACAGAAGCTATACAACTGACTGAAGCATGCGCAAAAATGTTTACCAGTATAAATGGAGGGAATCACTTTAGTACAGTGTTAAATGCGCAGAATTCCTCCTGCGACATAGATAACGGGGTGAAATAATGAGCATCACATTAGCAGAAGGTATAAAACTAAAGAGCATTCTATCCAAACAACTGCGTGAACTGGAAACAGAAGCGCGCCGGGTAGCTTTTATTACTGTGGAAAAAGGCACTACGCCACCACCTGTTCCTAGAACCTTAAATGACGTTGAAAACGAAATGGAGCAAGTAAGAAAAGATCAGCGTACGCTCGACTTCCTCATCTACAAGGCAAACAGTACACATTCCGTAGACTTCGAAGGACAGCAGATCACTTTGGTAGAAGCGATTGAATTAGCAATCCAACTACGAGCAAAAGCAACCTTTTATAAAGAATTATCATTGGCAAATAAAGAGGAGCTCCAATACGGGTATGCAGAAACTACTACCGTCTATCGTGTAGCTTTATTTGACCCAGAAATTTATCGGCAAAAAGCACAGCTGGCAGAAAAGACAGCACACCAGCTCTCTAACCGAATCAACACAAAAAATTATACGATCAACCTAGAATTTGATGGTTCTAATTATTTCTGATCTTCGGAAAGGTGAGACTCCTTTCCGGAGCATGGAGCGAGAAACAGAAACACAACTTTACTAGTCTAAACCGATGACCCATTTCCTTTCACACTTTGACCTATAACCCATAACCATCCATGGCAACGGCAATGAACCCTTACAAATGCATCTAAACAAATTCATGTTTCTCCTCTATGGAGGCTGTCTGAGAAGTCATTTTCATTTGACTTTTTGGGCGCCTCTTTTTCGTACGGAAAATTCCTATGTTTATTCTGGCCAGTCAAGTTGCTGTCTATGGCTGTATTGGTGCGTTCTAGAACGGAATTGTTTGTTGTTTATGTTTGATTCGGTTTGAAAACACTTTGATGCATCCCTTTGCTTGTCTTACATCTTTTAGTTAATTTTAATTTTTAAAAACAAAAAAAGAACACAGCAAAGGCTGTGTTCTTTTGGTGATACCCGAGGCCGGACTTGAACCGGCACGCCTCGCGGCATCGCATTTTGAGTGCGACGTGTCTGCCATTCCACCACTCGGGCATGATAAGTAATAATTTATAAAATTTGGAGGCGGCAACCGGAATCGAACCGGTGGTAAGGGTGTTGCAGACCCGTGCCTTACCGCTTGGCTATGCCGCCAACATAGTGGAGCGGAAGACGGGATTCGAACCCGCGACCCCGACCTTGGCAAGGTCGTATTCTACCACTGAACTACTTCCGCGAAACCAACTGGGGTAGCTGGATTCGAACCAACGAATGACGGAGTCAAAGTCCGTTGCCTTACCGCTTGGCTATACCCCACTAATGGGGCGGACGAGGGGAATCGAACCCCCGAATGTCGGAACCACAATCCGATGCGTTAACCACTTCGCCACGACCGCCATGATAGTATTTATTATAGTACAACAATGATGGAATTATGCATGGGGCGGACGAGGGGAATCGAACCCCCGAGTGTCGGAACCACAATCCGATGCGTTAACCACTTCGCCACGACCGCCATAAAATAATTTCAAAAATACAGGGGCAGTAGGAATCGAACCCACACCAAAGGTTTTGGAGACCTCTATTCTACCGTTGAACTATGCCCCTAAATGGTGGTGGGGGACGGATTCGAACCGCCGAACCCGGAGGGAGCGGATTTACAGTCCGCCGCGTTTAGCCACTTCGCTACCCCACCAGTAAGGATGCCGGCGAAAGGACTTGAACCCTCAACCTACTGATTACAAGTCAGTTGCTCTACCAATTGAGCTACACCGGCATATTAATAATAAATGGTGGCTCAGGACGGAATCGAACCGCCGACACAAGGATTTTCAGTCCTTTGCTCTACCGACTGAGCTACTGAGCCACATTTGCTATGTTTAAGATCACAACTTAAGACAAAGCTATGTAAAAGATAATGGCGGTCCCGACGGGAATCGAACCCGCGATCTCCTGCGTGACAGGCAGGCATGTTAACCGCTACACCACGGGACCTTGGTTGCGGGGGCAGGATTTGAACCTGCGACCTTTGGGTTATGAGCCCAACGAGCTACCACTGCTCCACCCCGCGATAATACTATAAATTAAATGGTGGAGGATGACGGGCTCGAACCGCCGACCCCCTGCTTGTAAGGCAGGTGCTCTCCCAGCTGAGCTAATCCTCCTGGGTAAATCAGTCACGTACTATTGTACGCTCCTTCTTTCTCTCAATTGCTTCCTTGTTCTGCTCGCTTCTCCCAATTTCATCGGAGATACAATGTTTGAAATGGTGACCCCTACGGGATTCGAACCCGTGTTACCGCCGTGAAAGGGCGGTGTCTTAACCGCTTGACCAAGGGGCCATATAAAGTATAAGTATGAAAACTGGCGGAGAGCAAGGGATTTGAACCCTTGAGGCAGCGCAAACCGCCTACACGATTTCCAATCGTGCTCCTTCGGCCACTCGGACAGCTCTCCAATTTTGGCTCCGCAGGTAAGATTCGAACTTACGACCGATCGGTTAACAGCCGATTGCTCTACCACTGAGCTACTGCGGAATAATTATAATTGGTATGTGGCACAAGGTTTACAGCATTTTTCACAGACCAGCGACGTCTTACTCTCACAGGGGGAAGCCCCCTACTACCATCAGCGCTGAAGAGCTTAACTTCCGTGTTCGGTATGGGAACGGGTGTGACCTCTTCGCCATCGTCACTGAACTGTTTTCAAAGCCATGATTATTATACCAAACTGAGCGGATTTGTCAAACGTTTTTTGAAAAACTTTTGAATTGTTCACTCAAAACTGAATAAAAGACATTGTGTACATCAAGTAGTGCTTCTTAAAATAGGTTAAGTCCTCGATCGATTAGTATCTGTCAGCTGCACACGTCGCCGTGCTTCCACCCCAGACCTATCCACCTCATCATCTTTGAGGGATCTTACTTACTTGCGTAATGGGAAATCTCATCTTGAAGGGGGCTTCATGCTTAGATGCTTTCAGCATTTATCCCGTCCATACATAGCTACCCAGCGATGCCTTTGGCAAGACAACTGGTACACCAGCGGTATGTCCATCCCGGTCCTCTCGTACTAAGGACAGCTCTTCTCAAATTTCCTGCGCCCGCGACGGATAGGGACCGAACTGTCTCACGACGTTCTGAACCCAGCTCGCGTGCCGCTTTAATGGGCGAACAGCCCAACCCTTGGGACCGACTACAGCCCCAGGATGCGACGAGCCGACATCGAGGTGCCAAACCTCCCCGTCGATGTGGACTCTTGGGGGAGATAAGCCTGTTATCCCCGGGGTAGCTTTTATCCGTTGAGCGATGGCCCTTCCATGCGGAACCACCGGATCACTAAGCCCGTCTTTCGACCCTGCTCGACTTGTAGGTCTCGCAGTCAAGCTCCCTTATGCCTTTGCACTCTACGAATGATGTCCAACCATTCTGAGGGAACCTTTGGGCGCCTCCGTTACTCTTTAGGAGGCGACCGCCCCAGTCAAACTGCCCACCTGACACTGTCTCCTGCCCGGATCACGGGCATGGGTTAGAAGTCCAATACAGCCAGGGTAGTATCCCACCAACGCCTCCTCCGAAGCTGGCGCTCCGGAATCCAAGGCTCCTACCTATCCTGTACAGGCTGCACCGGAATTCAATATCAGGCTACAGTAAAGCTCCACGGGGTCTTTCCGTCCTGTCGCGGGTAATGCGCATCTTCACGCATATTATAATTTCACCGAGTCTCTCGTTGAGACAGTGCCCAGATCGTTACGCCTTTCGTGCGGGTCGGAACTTACCCGACAAGGAATTTCGCTACCTTAGGACCGTTATAGTTACGGCCGCCGTTTACTGGGGCTTCAATTCAGAGCTTCGCTTGCGCTAACCCCTCCTCTTAACCTTCCAGCACCGGGCAGGCGTCAGCCCCTATACGT
>NZ_JBBOOL010000001.1:2980000-3447500 GCF_038003105.1 Sporosarcina sp. FSL W7-1283
GTAAACTGGCCGTAATATCTGTTCCACTTTTCCGCCTCCCAGTTCTTTCTCGAACGTCTCGAATACTCTTCTTCGACGAATTTCACATAAAATCCTTTAATTTAAAGTGAGATTGTACTGCAATTATTTAAGAGTATGATATATTAGGGAAGGATAGTGTTAGGAGGAAACTAGAGATGAAACCTTATAAAAATAAAATAAATCGCATTCGTTCATTCGCCTTGTCGCTCATTTTTATTGGAGTTGTCATTATGTATATCGGGATCTTTTTCCGTTCCAATGAAATTGTGATGCTAATCTTCATGTTCCTCGGGGTACTCGCTATTATCGCAAGTACTGTTGTATATGCATGGATTGGTACGTTGTCGACACGAGCCGTTAGAATAAAATGTCCAAATTGTGGGAAACACACAAAAATGCTCGGTCGTGTAGATATGTGCGGACATTGCCGTGAACCATTAACACTTGATCCTGAATTAGAAGGTAAAGAGTTTGACGTGGCGTATAATAAATCTAAGATGTCCCACGAAGAGTCATCAAAATAAAAAGAGTGTAGCCCAATTGGGTTACACTCTTTTTATTTTGCTTCATTTTGAGCTTCCGCGCAGTCAGGACAAGTGCCATACACTTCTAAACGATGTGAATTCACTTTGAAACCTGTTACGTGGGCAGCTAGGCGCTCCACTTCTTCAAGCCCTGGATGATGGAAATCCACTATTTTTCCGCACTCGTCGCAAATAATATGATAATGGTCGTGGGTCACAAAATCAAAACGACTCGATGCATCTCCGTATGTCAACTCTTTCACAAGTCCGGCATTTTGGAATACACGTAAGTTATTATAGACTGTTGCTACGCTCATATTTGGAAAGTCTGATTCAAGGGCTTTATAAATCTCATCAGCGGTCGGGTGTGTATGAGAAGTGATTAAATACTCCAGAATTGCATGTCGCTGCGGAGTAATTCTTACACCACTTTCTTTCAACGTCACAAGCGCATCTTTCAAGAAAACTCCCGGCATCGTAATGCACCTCACTTCATAAAGATTACTTCTTTATAATCATTATAATTAGTTTACTCAATGAAGGGGCATACTGTCAACTTTTCTGCTGAAAACCTTGATTTCAGACCATATTTTTTTCACTATTTCTTGAAAGTATCAATACCCTTTTTTCACATCTACCTGATTGATGAGTTCTTTATCACCCGTCAACCATTTATCCAAGTTCGTCTCCATGATGCCGAGTGAACGTATGAGGTATTGATCGGATATGCTGGACATATGCGGTGAAACCGTGCAATTGGGCAGTTTCCATAGCGGACTGTCCACAGATAAAGGCTCTGTTTCAAATACATCTAAAACCGCATGACGGATTTCTTGATTTTCCAATGCATCGACGACAATCTGTTCTTTGACAGCGTCTCCTCTTCCCACGTTCATGAAAATTGCGGAATTTTTCATCGCTTGAAAGTGCTCAGCCTGATAAATCCACCTTGTTGCCGGTGTACTTGGCAAAATTGAAATGACATAGTCCGCTTCCGGCAACTTCATCATGATTTCAGAAAATGAAATGGTTTCATTCATCGACGGGCTGTCGTGTCCTGACCGATTGCAACCGATTGTGTGTACATGAAATGCCTGCAACAACCTGCCGATTTCCCCGCCGATTGCTCCAGTCCCCACGATCAGAGCTGTCGAGCTATTCACTTCACCAGGTATTTTATCCAACTCCCAGCGCATTTCGGTCTGTCTTGCATAAATTCCGGGCAAACCTCTTTCGAGCGACAATAAATGTGCCAGCACTGATTCAGCCAGCGGCATCTTATGGACACCATGCGAATTCGTGACGATAATGCCTTTCTTCTGCAATGCATTCAACGGGAGTTCGTCCACCCCAACTGCCGCCACCATGACCCATTTCAACGCAGAAGCACGCTCGATAATCTCTTCCGTAAGATCGACTCCTTCAGTCGCAATCACTTCGACGCCTTCTAACGAAACATCTTCAATAGAAGCTGTATAGATGAATTCGACATTCGGATAGTCCTTGCTTAGTTGTTCTTTAAATGCCGTTTTCACCTTAAACGTGAATAATACCTTCATAATCGAACCCCCTATTTTGTCAATTGTTGAAGTGTAGCCAGTGCATCTTCCACATGCCCTTTCACTCGCACTTTCCGCCACTCTCTTACTACTGTACCTGTCGGGTCGATTAGGAATGTAGATCGCTCAATCCCCATATACTCTTTACCGAAATTCTTTTTCAGCTTCCATACACCGTACTGCTCGGCAACCGCATGATCCTCGTCTACTAGAAGTGAGAAAGGCAACCCATGCTTTTCAATGAATTTTTGGTGAGAAGCCTCATGATCGGGACTTACACCTAAAATTACTGCATTTAATTCTTCAAATTCATTGACCGCATCGCGAAAATCACAAGCCTCTGTCGTACAGCCAGGTGTTGCATCTTTCGGATAAAAATACAGCACCACATACTTTTCCCCTTTAAATTGTTCCAATGAAACGATATCTCCATTTTCGTTTCGCAACGAGAATACAGGAGCCTGCAGTCCTTCTAACTTGTCCATTCAAAAAAACCTCCTCTGTGTGATGAAAACGTTCATTATTCTGAAATTACCCATACTTATCGTAGCCGAAATGAACGGGCTTTTCAATTTACTGCAACGCGACGCTGAAGGTGGAGACTTACTGGTGATTAATGCTAAAATGGGTAACGTATAATTGATTTGGAGGAATTCACTGATGAACCGAAAAAATTCAGAAGCAATCTACGCAGAAGCATGTGAACATATTGTAGGTGGAGTAAACAGTCCGTCCCGCGGGTATAAAGCGGTTGGCGGCGGGGCTCCCACTGTCATGGAACGTGCGGAAGGCGCTTATTTTTATGACGTGGACGGTAATCGATATATTGATTATCTAGGCGCATACGGACCAATCATTACTGGGCACGCACACCCTCATATTACAAAAGCCATTACGAAAGCAGCGGAAACAGGCGTCTTATATGGAACGCCTACCCGCCATGAAGTGAAATTTGCCAAAATGCTGAAGGATGCCATTCCCGGAATGGATAAAGTCCGCTTCGTCAACTCTGGCACGGAAGCCGTCATGACAACAATCCGCGTCGCACGAGCATATACTGGACGTACGAAGATCATGAAGTTCGCAGGTTGTTATCATGGACATTCTGACCTTGTCCTTGTCGCAGCAGGCTCCGGACCCGCAACACTTGGCACCCCTGATTCCGCAGGTGTTCCATCTTCCATTGCAAAAGAAGTTATTACAATTCCATTTAATGATCCAAAGAGCTACAAAGAAGCGATGGATAAATGGGGAGACGAGTTAGCTTGTATTTTAATTGAACCGATTGTAGGAAACTTCGGTATTGTCGAACCGAATGAAGGTTTCTTGGAACTCGTTCATGAACTTGCTGCCGATAAAGGAGTACTTACGGTGTATGATGAAGTCATCACAGCATTCCGTTTCCATTATGGAGCTGCACAAACACTGCTCGGTCTCCAGCCGGACTTAACGGCTTTTGGCAAGATTATCGGCGGCGGACTTCCGATTGGTGCTTATGGCGGTAAAAAAGAAATCATGGAACAAGTTGCTCCGCTCGGTCCCGCCTATCAAGCAGGTACTATGGCAGGAAACCCAGCATCCATGCTTTCTGGTATCGCTTGCCTCGAAGTCTTGCAAGAACCGGGTGTCTATGACGAAATGGATCGCCTCGGCGGTTTATTAGAAGTCGGGATTTTGGAATTAGCGAACAAGCACGGCATCCAGATGACCATCAACCGATTAGGTGGAGCACTCACATTGTTCTTTACAGATGTCACTGTGGAAAATTATGAGCAAGCCGAAGCGACAGACGGAGAAATTTTCGGGCGTTTCTTCAAAGAAATGCTGAAAAACGGTGTGAATCTTGCGCCTTCTAAGTATGAAGCTTGGTTCTTGACTACTGCCCATACAGAAGATGATGTAAAGGAAACTTTAAAAGCGGTAGATCGTTCATTTAAAACATTAGCCGAATCAATGGATTGACCGTTTCTCGGCTATATTGTAAAGTAGCAAAAAAGAGCTTATTCAGGAAAGGAATTACCCAATGAAACTTGGTGCCCGCGTCTTTAAAACGGGTATTGCGATTGTATTTGCCCTATTTCTCGCTCAATTACTTGAGTTGCCAACTGCGGTGTTTGCAGGGATAGCAGCGATTTTCGCAATCCAGCCATCTATTTACAGATCGTACTTAACGATCATCGAACAATTGCAAGGCAATCTGATCGGCGCTGCTGTAGCAGTGTCATTCACACTTATCTTTGGTCCGCAACTAGTCGTTGTAGGATTAGCTGCAGTGATTGTTATGATCATCATGTTGAAGCTTGGTCTCGAGAAATCTATTTCTCTTGCGCTCGTCACAATGATTGCCGTTATGGAGGTAAAAGACGATAACTTCCTGACCTTCGCCTTACTCCGGGTATCCACTATTCTCGTCGGTGTACTCGCAGCTTTCATCGTGAACATGGTCTTTATGCCACCGAAGTATGAAACGAAACTGTTTCAGGCAATCCATCAAGCTCAGGATGAAATCATTCGTTGGACCCGTCTCGCAGGTCGTCAGGCTTCTGAGCATTCTGCCACAAAAAAGTCTTTGGGCAAACTGAAAGAACGACTCGTTCAAATCGACCAGCTCTACTTGCTATTCAAGGAAGAACGCAGCTACATTAAAAAAACCACTGCTTCCAAAGCCCGAAAACTTGTTGTCTATCGGCAGATGGTTGCAACAACTCGCAGCAGTTACGATGTGCTTAAGAGATTGCATAAATTCGAAAACGAACTTATCAATCTTCCTGATCACTTCCGTATGATGGTGCAAGAACGACTCGAAGCATTGCTCGTCTACCATGAGCAGCTTCACTTGAAATTCATCGGGAGGTTAAAGGCAGAACGCGATGAGGATGGAGTGCATAATGAATTCATTCAGCGACAAGAGGTAATGGATATTTTTGCGAAGGAAATTGCTATCACCAAAGAAGACGAGGAATTCTCTGCCTACCATTTACTCCATATTCTCTCTTCCATGTTGAACTATGAAGAACAGCTGGAGCATTTGGATATGTTGATCACTTCTTATCAATCAAGATTTGAAGATGAAGATAATGCTGCTTTAGAAGATGAATTTTATTAATTAAAGATAAAAGCTGCGATAGACTGTTTCTTAGTCCATCGCAGCTTTTTCATTACCCTCCCAATTCCTGTCGATTGTAGAGCCCGGCATATACGCCTTCGCGTCTCATCAATTCTTGGTGAGTTCCTGATTCTTTTAATTCTCCATGATCAATTACATAGATACAGTCCGCGTGTGTAATAGTCGACAAACGATGCGCTACAATCAGAGTAGTCCGTTCATGCGCCAGTCGTTCGAGCGAGTCTTGGATCAAGGCTTCACTTTCCAAGTCGAGCGCAGATGTTGCTTCATCCAAAATAAGCAGCGCCGGGTTTTTCAAAAATACACGCGCGATCGAGATTCGTTGCTTTTGACCGCCAGATAATTTTACACCACGTTCCCCGACTCGTGTATCATACCCTTCAGGCAACGTCTCAATGAAGTCATGTGCGTTCGCAGCTTTAGCCGCAGCCACAACTTCTTCGTCCGTCGCATCGGGCTTGCCCATCAGAATATTGCTTTTAACCGAATCGCTGAACAAAATGGAGTCTTGGAGCACCATACCAATTTGATCACGCAGGGATTTGACTTTGACATCTCTGATATCATATCCATCGACACGGATCGCTCCCGAATTGACATCATAGAAGCGAGGAATCAAACTGATGACCGTTGACTTCCCGCCTCCACTCATACCAACTAACGCAGCGGTCTCACCCGGACGGATCGTCAAGCTGATGTTTTTCAACACCTCTTCTTCCTCATAAGCAAAACTCACATTCTCGAATTGAATTTCTCCGTTAATTGGCGGCAGTACCTTTGCATCTTCTTTATCCACCACATCATACTTCTCATTCATCAAATCAAGCACCCGATCCATCGAAGCAAATGACTGAGTCAGCGATGTCGAAGAGTTAACCAACCGTCTCAAAGGAGAATACAGACGCTCGATGAACGCAATAAATGCGACCATCGTACCGACTGACAGCGAGCCGTTGATCACTTGATACCCCGCAAAACCGATAACGAGTAACGGTGCGACGTCAGTGATTGTATTGACCACGGCAAATGCCTTCGCATTCCATCTTGTATGTTCGATTGCACGATCTAAAAAGGCATTGTTCACTTCATCAAAACGTTCTTGCTCTTTGTCTTCGATGGCAAAACTTTTAATAATGCTGACTCCAGCTATCCGTTCATGCAGATAACTTTGTACATCCGCCAAAGCTTGTGACCTTTTTCTTGTCAATTCACGCAACTTCCCGAAGAAATGCTTGACGCTAAACGCATAAAAAGGAAAAGCAAGCAATGTGACCAGAGTTAACTGCACGTCCAGCGTCAGCATGATGGCAATCGCAATAATAATTGTCGCCAAATCCAGCCAGACGTTCATTAAGCCGATCATCACAAAATTTTTCGTTTGTTCCACGTCATTGATGACCCTGGAAATCACTTCACCTGCACGTGTATTCGAATAAAAACGCAAACCCAGCTTTTGCAGATGGCTATATAGCGATCGCCGTATATCAAACAAAATTTTATTGCTGACATACTGCGCATAATATTGGCGATAATATTCAACAGGAGGTCGAATCAGAAAGAACAAAATAATCGTGCCGCCTAGCCAATAAAACAAATACTTCGTTTTCTCGGCATCGGACATAGCAGGTGCACCTATGATGTCGTCAATGACAATTTTGATCAGCAACGGTAAAAATAACGGAATGGCAAACTTAATGACCCCGATAAGAACAGTAAAGAGAATCTGCCAATTATACGGTTTTACGAATTGTAGATAACGTTTGATACTTTCACCCATTCTGTTCCTCCTAATCAATTACGCCTCGGCGTAATTGCGTCCAGATTTTGAATTGTGCCTGCACAATTAATTCCTCTCAAAATCTGTGACATCCGCCGGAGGCTTAGGCCTACAGGATGTAGGTCATGCAGGCATTGCCACGTGACGTGGCGCTCTTGGCCTGCGTTCTTCTATTGTTCAGCGAACATTTGAACACCCACAAAACTAGAAATAGAACCGGATTCATGTCACATTACTTACAGTGGGGAAGGCTTCGTCTGAATAAAGATAAAAAAACCGACCCACACAAGTGCAGGCAGGTCTAACGTTTTTCATCCTGAAGTTGCTTATAGAACTCAAACCTGGAGGTCCATACATTAATAAAGTCAGGAGCAAACGGTCCTTTTCTTTGCTTGATCCAACCCAGCAATTGGGTTAAATTATCTTGCAGGATTTGATCGATCACTTCTGGATATTTCATTTGACGTTTATGTTCGGCATATTCATCCTCATCTAAAATCAAATAACTCATATCCGGAAAAACTTTCACGTCTAGGTCGTAATCAATATACTTCAATGACTTTTCGTCAAAGACAAACGGTGAACTCATATTAACGTAATAATAGACGCCGTCTTCACGCAGCATGCAAATGATATTGAACCAATTTTCCGCATGAAAGTAGCAGATGGACGGCTCGCGTGTCAGCCATGTTCGTCCGTCTGATTCAGTCACGAGCGTACGTTCATTTCCTCCAATGACAATATTTCGGGTTCCTTTTAATACGAGCGTTTCTTGCCAGACACGATGGATCTTGCCATTATGTTTGTAACTGTGGATCTGTATCGTTTCTCCTTCTTTTGGAATTGCCAATTTTCTCTACCACCTTTGAGCCTCATGCCACCGCTCTTGCTATCTGTTCATTATACCAACTGACTTCCCAAAATTAAAACGTTTCAACCATCTATTTTGTAATTGCCTGAATTTTGCGGGGTGCTTGCTTCGTTTTGTCCATAAAAAAACCGGTAGAAATGGCATATAATAGCCATTTCTACCGGTAGGTGGTGTCCATACTTACTTGGAACCTTTAAATTGGTTCGCACGTGCACCCGAAGCTTGTTGCTTGTTTGCTTCTGCTTGACGGTTTTGCTCTTTTACCTCGTTCACATCAGTCTCAGATGCAAATTCTTCATTCATAGATGATTGCATGTTGGAAGATGCTGATTGCATGTTCGCAGCAGACTGTGCATTTTGCTGACGGACTTGGTTCACATCAGTTTCTGATGCGTACTCTTCGTTCATCGTTTGCTGATTAGCAGACTGTGCATTCTGCTTACGCACTTGATTCGCATCTGTTTGTGATGCAGATTGAGCATTACGATTTGGTTGCTTAGGCATGGATTTATTCACCTCCGTGCCCCTTATGATGTCCAGCGTCCTCATATTTATTCAGAACCGGCAAAGAAGTTTTTACCAATCAATACTTTCTATAATTTTCATCACAGGCTTTGATTTCGGCAAGGCTTCAATTTGTTCTTTTGTATAAAAGTTCAGCGGCTCTTTAGAAGTAACATCCTCCAATTGAGCACGATACGCATGAATGTCCCATGTGATGTGCGAGAACAGATGGGAGAATCGCGTGAGCTCTGTTACTTTTTTCAACTTGAGCCCGGTGTCTTTTTCAAACGTCTCCACTGCATCCAACTCTTGAAGTTCTACCATCGGAAACTCCCAAAGTCCTGCAAGTAAACCTGTGCCTGGTCTCTTTTGCAATAACCATTTTCCTTCTTCATTTTGAATTGCGAATGCAGCAAGTGAGACATACTTTTTCTTTTGCTTTTTCAATTTTATCGGCAATTGCTGTTGTTTACCTTCCTCAAATGCGATACAAAAATCACGAACCGGACATAATAAGCAACGTGGATTCGGTGTACAGATGACCGCACCCAATTCCATCAAGGCCTGATTGAATGAAGAGGCATCTTCTTCGGAAATCAATTCCATAACCGCCTGTTCGAATATTTTTCGATTTCGGGGTAAAGCAATATCCTCTTCGATCAGCAATATGCGAGATAAGACTCTCATGACATTTCCATCAACTGCATGCTCCGGTACACCATAAGCTATACTAAGGATCGCCCCCGCTGTATATGGGCCGACTCCTTTGAGCGCCGAAATTTTCTCTCTAGTATTCGGCACTTCCCCACCGTAGGTTTCCACAACTTCTCTTACACCTGATTGAAGATTGCGGACACGTGAATAATAACCGAGACCTTCCCACATTTTCAGGATTTCTTCTTCTTTCGCTTCTGACAAATCTTGCATCGTCGGAAATTTTTCGATAAATCGTTCATAATACGGTATGACTGTATCTACTCGCGTCTGTTGCAGCATTACTTCTGAAATCCAAATATAATATGGATTATTCGTTCTTCTCCAAGGTAAATCTCTTTTTTCAGCTTCATACCAGGACAATAAAGCCTGTTGGAACGCCTTTTTTTGTTCAATTATTTGCATAATGCCCTCGCTTCTTTATTCAAATACTTTTAGTTCTCGTGAAATAGGGTATATAATTAATACAGACTTAGACATTTTACGACTCTTTCCTCTATCAATTATGCCTCGGCGTAATTGCGTCCAGATTTTGAATTGTGCTTAGGTCTGCGTGACGCAGATCAGTTAGCCTTTGCCGCAGGACGCGGCGAGTTTTGGCTAACTCCATCTTTTAAAACTCCTCTCAAAATCTGTGACATCCGCCGGAGGCTTAGGTCAACAGGATGTTGATCATGCAGGCGTTGTCACAGGATGTGGCGATCTTAGCCTGCGTACTTCTCTTGTTCAGCTGGCGTTTGAATGCCCGCTGAACAGGAAGTAAATTCGAATTCATCTCAGCACCTATAGAGGTGTGAGCCTTCTGCTGAATAAAGATAAAAAGGAGTGATGATTTGGATACAGGTACACATATAGCCATGGGAGTGGCGATTAGCGGTCTAGCACTGGCCGATTCTGCCGTAGCGAATGACCCTTCTACTATGGGAGCGGTATTTGCCGGTATTATGGTCGGCTCGCTGATTCCGGATGTTGATACCGTGTTAAAGCTGCGAAATAATGCCGTTTATTTGCGCAATCACCGTGGGATTACACATTCCGTTCCAGCCGTCATGTTATGGCCGCTCTTGATCTCGATTCTTTTGACACTCATTGTTCCAGGAGCGGAGTTTCTACATGTATGGGCATGGACTTTTCTAGCTGTGTTTATCCACGTCTTTGTAGATATTTTTAATTCATACGGCACACAAGCACTGCGGCCCTTTTCACAAAAATGGGTAGCGATCGGGGTCATCAATACATTTGATCCAATTTTTTTCGGCCTGCACGTCATTGCGATTCTCGCATGGTTTCTCGGTACAGATCCTTTAGCCACAATGTCCACTTTATATATCGTGATATTTTTCTATTATTTACTGCGGTTCGCCGTCAAAAGCGCAGTAAAAAGATCTGTCAAAAAGACAGTGCCCGGTGCTACTGAGATTTTCATCGCCCCAACTATGAAATTTTTTCAATGGCGTGTGGCAGCGACCACTGAAGTCGATCATTATGTCGGACGCGCATACGGACGGTCGATTACATTATACGACCGTTTTAAACGCGAACCAATGCCAGCTTCTCCACAAGTCTCGGCAGCTCTAGAAGATCCGAATTTAAAGGCCTTTGTGTCCTTTTCTCCTCTGTATCGCTGGTCGGTTTCACATGTTGGCGATCTTTATGAAGTCCGTCTCATCGATTTGCGCTACCGAAGTAAAGGATATTATCCATTTGTCGCAGTAGCTCATGTCAATCAAGATTTGGAGGTAGTGAATTCCTATACCGGATGGATCTTCTCTGAAGACAAACTTCGCAAGAAATTAAAATTTGCTCCTAACAATTAAAGAACGTCCATGCATTATGCATGAGCGTTCTTTTTGTTTACTTCCCGCTTTTCACGTCTTTCAACATGGCGATCGGCAATGCTTCTATTGCTTTCTCTCCACCTAAACGATGGCCCCATGCAAATAACCCTTTCAAGTAATCTACTTGAAAGAACATACCGTCGTCTCCTTCAATACGATACATTTCACCTGGCTTGATACTTTCCGGATCAACCAAATAGGATTGTACCATGACGGCTTTGCGTTGGTGTACAGCATACTCACTGATCATACCCATCTGTTCCGCTTTGCGTGCTTTTTCCATGAGGGAAGCGACTTCACTCCGCAGTTCATTTTCATTCATTTCGCTATAATGTTTTTCAGTCTCCATCTTCTTCATTCCTTTTCTGTTCAATAAAAAGATCAATCTGCGCAAGCGGAATGCCCTTTTGATACATCGATTGCTTCACTCTCTGTCTCAAATCAGCGCCGGAATACTTACTCTGATAGCGTCTCCACGCCTTTTCGCCAAAGTTCTGAGTGATTTCCGTCCATTCATCTTCATCTCGTTCAATGCTCACGCTATTAAGCACTTGTTTAATTTGTTCAAATGAAAATCCTTTTCTTGCTAATGTATTTTGGATTTTCTGTTTTACTTGTGCCGGCGGCTGTTGGCTGTTGGAGCGTATTGTCTTTTCAGCGAGCTTCAGTGCATTGTCCATTTGATCTTCCATCGTGTACTCCTCCAATGCTTGAGTTTGAAGTTCCTTGGGTATACCTTTCTTATAAAGGGATTGCTGAATCGCTCTCGGTCCTTTTAAAGAACTGTTCTTTTCAGTCCGGACCAGCGCTTCAGAGAATGCCTCATCATTTAGGAATCCAAGTCGTTTCAATTTCACGATCGCCTCAAGGACGATCGCTTCTCCATAATCTTTCTCAAGAAGCTTCTTTTTCACTTCCATTTCACTGCGCATACGGAAAGACAAAAAATGTAATGCACGGTTAAATGCTTTTTCAATTTGGTCTGCATAGACAATTTCGTCCGTCTCCCAATCGTCCAGCGTCATACCCTTAGTGAGCTCAAATTTCACCAGTACAGATTCATGGACGCTAAAAGCATATTGTTCATCAATAAAAATATTATAACGTTCGCTATCTCGTTTTTGTTGTGATATTTTGGTAATTAGCGGCATTTCTCCATCACCTACTTAGTATTAGTATACCGCTTCTTTCAGTGATGGTCAGCAATAGTGTATTAATTTTGCAGAGTTTGGAGGGGAATTAGTATGAGAGTCGTTATTACAGGAGGAACTGGATTTATCGGCAGCATATTAACTGCAAAGCTTCGAGAAAGTGGTCATGATGTGATCATATTGACACGCAAACCGTCTTTCGAACAGAATGGTGTCCAGTACGTTCAGTGGCTAACAGACAACGCTTCACCTGAAAATGAGCTTGGTCAAGTCGACGCTGTTGTGAATCTGGCAGGTGTTTCAATTAATGATGGCCGGTGGACAATAGAGCGCAAAAAACAAATCCACGATAGCCGAATCACAGCTACTCAAGAGGTGCTGCGTATTCTGCGGTCACTGCCTGAAAAGCCAAGTGTATTAGTAAATGGAAGCGCAATTGGAATCTATCCTCCATCGCTCACTGAAGAGTACACAGAATCATCCATAGTGGTCGGCGATAATTTTCTCGCTAAAACAGTTTATGATTGGGAGCGCCTTGCCAGCCATGCAAACGATTTAGGTGTTCGAACAGTGTTCACTCGATTTGGTATTGTCCTTGGCAAAGATGGAGGCGCATTGCCTCTCATGAAGCTGCCTTATCTATTATACTCCGGCGGCAAAATCGGCTCAGGCAATCAATGGTTTTCTTGGGTACATGTTGAAGACGTTGCGAACGCCATCATCTATTCATTGGAAAATAATGCGATTGAAGGTCCTGTCAATGTTGTAGCACCGAGCCCGATGCATATGAATGCTTTCGGAAAAACAGTAGCAAAAGTGCTCCATCGACCACATTGGTTTCCCGTCCCAAGTTTCGTTATGGAGTTAACTTTGGGTGAGAAAAGCATGATCATCTTACAAGGCCAGCATGTTTTGCCAGATAAGCTCCTTAAAAATGGATTTACTTTTCAATATCCATCTTTAAAGCCCGCTTTAGAAGATCTGTTGTGAAATGAAATGTTTGTTGGGATGTTGACAACACCCTGACAAACATTTTCCGAATTTTGCATAGTACATATTTAAAGCCAAACCGCACATGCTCTATTAAAAGGAGTGATGTTGTATGGCTCGCCACGTTTCAGGTATTTTATTGGCTTCATGCTTATTGGTTGTCGGTATTTTAGTCAACCCTTTTGCTGTAAAGGCAGAAGAATTCCATTGGGGATTCAAGAAAGCCACAGATGGAGTGCCTCCTTCGGCTGGAGCGGAATTGGATAAATTGCTCGATGATTATGGAGCACTCTATAAAGGGAAAGGCGATAAGAAAGTTGTGTATCTAACATTCGACAATGGGTACGAAAACGGCTACACAGAGAGCATTTTGGACACTTTGAAGAAGGAAAAAGCCCCCGCTACATTTTTCTTGACCGGCCATTATGTAAAAAGCGCAAGTGATTTAGTGAAACGAATGGTTAAGGACGGACATGGAATCGGCAATCATTCCTATGATCACCCGAATATGGCCAACTTATCCGAACAGCAAATGGAAGAAGAATGGAGTAAGCTTGATGAGATCCTATACGAGACTACAGGACAAAAGCGCACCATTTATACACGACCGCCAGAAGGTGTCTTTAATGCGAAATTACTGCAGAAGGGTAATGACCTTGGATACCGGCATATTTTCTGGTCCGTCGCATTCATTGATTGGCATAAGGATCAACCAAAAGGAAAAGATTATGCATATAATGAATTAATGAAGCAGTTACACCCTGGCGCAGTCATCCTCATGCATACTGTCTCTCCAGATAATGCCCAAGCCTTGCCTGATTTCATTCGCGATGCAAAGAAACAAGGCTATAAGTTCCACTCTCTTGACCAACTGGTCGAAGAGTATGAAAAGGAAAATTCTGTGACCCAATAAAAAGAGACCTTGTCTGTTTAACTTCACCAACAGACAAGGTCCCTACCTATTCGGTCCTTCTTCAATTTGCATTTTACATTCGTAGTTATCCAATGTATTTACTTTATTGGACTGTTACGGATCCCCTCCTTCGTTATTACGTACCTAGGATTCGATTCGCTTCTATAACTACGACCTCCTTTTCATTTGATTATTCTGACTATACCACCTATTCAGACACTTGTAAACTATTTTATTCGAATTTAATAAATCTTTCTTAAGAAATACTAAAAATCTGCATGATGGATGTGCGCTATGCATGTAATTGAATGAGAAAAATCAGATTGAAAAAGATGGCGTTTTCATATACGATATCAATGATGGAAAGAGGTGGACATATGGACACATCACAAAACAAAGACCAAGTTGTAGAACTGAAAAATCGGTTCAATCAATTCCTTGAAACATTAGAAGCGATCGAACCAGAAAAGACGGGTCTCCAAGAGATCGATCGGCTGATCATGTTACTTGATGAGCTGGAAGAACAAATGGATAGTTATAAAAAATAACATAAATAACGGGGGATTTTGAGATGTACATAGAATCAATCGAGAAAAGTATGTATGATCTAATTTGCGAAACATCTACGAACTTACCAAAGGATGTTCGCCGTGCGATTCTTTCCGCAAAAGAAAAAGAAAACAAAGGTACGAGCTCCGCTATGAGTCTCGATACTATCGCTAAGAACATTAATATGGCAGATGAAAAACTTTCACCTATTTGCCAAGATACCGGTCTGCCAACATTCAAGATCAAAACTCCCGTCGGTATTAACCAATTGGAGATCAAAGCTGCAATTAACCGCGCTATCGAACTCGCTACTGAACATGGAAAACTTCGTCCGAACGCAGTTGATTCTTTGACTGGCGATAACAGTGGAAACAACTTAGGGATCGGCTTGCCTGTTGTGAAGTTTGAACAATGGGAACAAGACCATATCGAAGTGAAATTGATCCTAAAAGGCGGCGGCTGCGAAAACAAGAATATCCAATACAGCTTGCCAACTGAATTAGAAGGGCTTGGACGCGCTGGACGTGATTTAGATGGTATTCGTAAATGTATCTTACATTCCGTTTATCAAGCACAAGGACAAGGGTGTTCAGCAGGATTCATCGGTGTAGGTATCGGCGGCGACCGTTCATCCGGATACGATTTGGCAAAAGAGCAACTCTTCCGGGATGTAACCGACGTCAATCCAATTCCTGAACTTGCACAGTTGGAAGACTATGTACTGGAAAAAGCAAATCATCTAGGAATTGGTACAATGGGCTTCGGCGGTGAAGCAACGCTGCTTGGCTGTAAAATTGGTGTTATGCACCGGATTCCTGCGAGCTTCTATGTTTCAGTAGCATATAATTGCTGGGCTTATCGCCGCATGGCAGTAGACATCAATGCGGAGACTGGAGAAATTACAGACTGGCATTACAATGAAGGCGAAAAAATTGCATTTGAACAACCTGCTGAAGAAACAAAGTCCACAGCACGTGTAGTGAAATTGCAAGCACCTATTACAGAAGAAGAAATTAGAGACTTGCGTGTTGGTGACGTCGTGAAAATCTCCGGCCGCATGTATACGGGCCGCGATGCTATTCATAAGCATTTAATGGACAATGACGCACCAGTTGATTTGAATGGCCAAGTCATTTACCACTGCGGTCCGGTCGTTCTGAAGAATGAAGAAGGCAAATATGAAATTAAAGCAGCAGGTCCTACGACTTCAATTCGTGAAGAGCCGTATCAAGGAGATATCATGAAAAAGTTTGGTATTCGGGCAGTCATCGGAAAAGGCGGCATGGGGCCTAAAACTTTAGCGGCGCTCCAGGAACACGGCGGCGTGTACTTGAACGGGATTGGCGGAGCAGCCCAATATTACGCTGACTGCATTAAGGAAGTAGAAGGCGTTGATTTGCTTGAGTTCGGGATACCAGAAGCACTCTGGCACCTGCGTGTTGAAGACTTCACCGCAGTCGTAACAATGGACTCCCACGGAAATAGTCTACATGCCGATATTGACAAATCTTCATTAGAAAAGCTCTCACAATTTAAAGAGAAAGTATTTAACTAATCAACCAGCAGCGAATGATTTCATTCGCTGCTTTTTTGTGTTTACAAAAAGATTGATCATTTTAGTAACATTTTTTCAGAGCAGGTGCTATACTATAGTTAATAACTATTATAATTTCAGAATCATTCTAGTTTGTGATTTAAAAGTCGATTCTACTCCGGTAGAGTCGACTTTACTGCTTTAATTAGACATTTGAAATTGAAATTCATTATCAATTAGGAGGTATTCAAATGACAACATCAGCAAAAGAACAATTCGATGAAAAAGTAGATTGGACCGCGAGATTTGAATTGATCGCTGCCATATTATCCGGACTTTTTATCTTGGCAGCATGGCTCTTGAGTAAAAATGGCACAGAGGCTTTCTCTATCACGCTGTATATCCTGGCATTTTTGATTGGAGGATATGCAAAAGCCAAGGAAGGTATTGAAGAAACGATAAAAAATAAAGAGCTGAATGTCGAGATGCTGATGGTTTTCGCAGCAATCGGCTCTGGCATTATCGGCTACTGGGCGGAAGGCGCCATACTGATTTTCATTTTTGCAATCAGTGGTGCACTTGAAACGTATACTTTAAATAAAAGCCATAAGGAAATCTCTTCTCTAATGGAAATGCAACCTGAGGAAGCGTGGCTCATCACAGAGGATGGCAGTGAACAAAAAGTACCTACTGCATCTTTATCCCTCGGCGCAGTCCTGCTCGTCAAGCCAGGCGAACGCATTCCAGTGGATGGTCAAGTACTCAGCGGCATTACTTCCGTAGATATGTCTGCAATCAATGGAGAGTCCATTCCTGTGACGAAGCAAGAAAATGATGAATTGTTTGCGGGAACAGTGAATATTAGCGGGGCAATTCGAATGACCATGACAAAGCCTAGCTCTGAGACTTTATTCCAAAAAATTATTGCTATGGTTCAGAACGCCCAAAGTGAGAAATCCCCTTCTCAACAATTTATTGAACGATTCGAGGGTACTTATGTAAAAATTGTCTTGGCGGCAGTCGTGATTATGATGTTTCTTCCGCATTTTTTACTCAATTGGGATTGGACGACTACCTTTTACCGCGCCATCGTACTATTGGTTGTCGCTTCCCCCTGTGCGTTGATGGCAGCCATTATGCCTGCAACCTTGGCCGCGGTCTCAAATGGTGCTAAAAGAGGCGTTTTATTTAAAGGCGGGGTTCACTTAGAGCACTTAAGCTCTTTGAATGCTTTTGCTTTTGATAAAACCGGTACATTGACCACTGGCAAGCCTGTTGTAATGGATTTTATCGTCCGAAAAGATACCAACCCAAAAGAAGCGCTCGCTTTATTTGCAGGTGTTGAATCATTGTCCAACCACCCGTTAGCCAAGGCAATCATTCAGTATGCCAACGAGCAAGAGGTCATACCTGAACGGAATCTCCATATTGAGGACGTGCCTGGTTACGGAATTAAAGCTGAAACAGATAATGGTATGATCCGAATCGGCAATCCAAGATTTGTCGGTATAGATTTAGTGGAATCATTTGAGGATGGAATTGCCGAAACACTCGCCAATGAAGGAAAAACTGTTATTTTCATGAGAGATGAACACGGTATTGTAGCATTGGCTGCACTGAAGGATACGTTGAGAAAAGAGGCTGTGACTTCCATCAAAGAACTGAAAGCCCTTGGAATCCGTACCGTGATGCTTACGGGAGACAACGAAAAAACGGCACATGCGATCGCTGAAGAAGTCGGAGTGGATTCATACGTTGCTGAATGTTTGCCTGAAGAGAAAGTCGTTCATCTGAAGAAATTGCTGAAGAATTATGAAACGGTTGGAATGGTTGGCGACGGTATCAATGATGCTCCTGCACTCGCTACTGCCACATCCGGTATTGCAATGGGCGAAGGCACAGATGTCGCTTTAGAGACCGCGGACGTAGTGCTAATGCAAAACGATTTGAATCGCCTTTCCTATGCAATCAAACTCTCAAGAAAAATGCAACGGATCGTTAAGCAAAACGTTTTCTTCTCCATCGCTGTCATTGCGATTCTGATCATATCCAACTTCATGCAAGTAGTCGATCTCCCTCTTGGTGTGATCGGGCATGAAGGAAGCACCATCCTCGTCATCCTTAACGGTTTGCGCATGTTGAACAAAATAGAATGACCAATCAAAACAGGCTGTCACTGGGGATGGAATCATCCTTAAGTGACAGCCTGTTCTCATAACTAAAAAAAGCCGACCGAGACGTCAGATGACAATGACTTCTCGGCCAGCCCTGCTTTTTTACGATGCCATTTGACGCTTACGTTCATAGCGCTCTGTCATCACTGCATTTATCAACCCGCCAATCATCAGAATGATAGCTGATAGATAGAGCCACATGATGAGCACGATAATTCCACCAATACTGCCATAAGTATTCGCATAATTTCCAAAGTTACTAATATAGAAAGAGAAACCTAATGATGTAACAATCCAGCCCACGGTCGCAAAAAAAGCACCTGGCACGATACTTTTATAGGACAATTTGATAGCTGGAATGAGCCAATATAACAATGAAAAAACAGCGAAGATAAGGAATGGCGGAATAAGGAAACGGATCTTCGTCCACATGGATAAAAATGAATCTTCCAATCCCATGAATGAGAACAGGAGCTTCCCGATTGGCTGACCGAAAACCGGCAACACTAGAGCGATGATGACGGTACCAATCAACATGATCGTAAACACAATCGACAATCCTCTAGAAATAAAAAAGTTTCGGTCGTCTTCTACATCATATGCCCGATTTAACCCCTTCGTTATAGCCCCCATACCTTTAGAGGCCGACCAAATCGTTGCAAGGATACCAATCGATAATAAGCCGCCATTGCGATTTTCCAGCACTTCTGACAACGTGGACTCAATCAAGCTTGAGACACTTTCTGGAGCATATTCACGTATAAACATGAAGATCTGGCTTTGATCTAAATGCAAGTAAGGCAATAACGTAAAAAGAAAGATTAGTAGAGGGAATAATGACAACAGAAAAAAGAAAGCTAATTGCGAACCGGCAGCTGATATATCCAATTCTTTTATACGAATAATGAGCTGCTTAAAAAACCCGCTCGTCGTAGCTGGATTAAAGTCATCTTCATCCCCGTCTTTTATATCCTTAATAAAATCTTTTACTTTTTCGGTCTTAGACGTACCCTCTGAATTCGAAGAAGGGGCACTTTCATGATTTTTCATTTCATGTGTCCCCCTTTCGTTAAGTGATTCGATATTTAGTGATTCTCTACCGGTACTGCGTTTTTTTTTTGCACCATCGGCGGTAAGCTTGTGTCTTCCTGAGCAGAAGAGGCAGATGCCGCAGTTGATTCATCTTGAATGATTTGCTCATACTCAGATTTGGAATCAGTGAATGCTTCCTTCGTATCTGTGAACATTTCTTTCACTTGAGGTGTCAGTGTTTTAATTTCATCCACTTGTGACTTGATATAATCAACATCACCTTTCACCTGTTCATAAAGAGTTTGCACCTGATCTTTCTTTTCTTGAAGTTGGTTTTTCACTACATCTGGATTTTCTTTGTAGTACAGTGCTTTTTCGTATGATGTCCTTAAGGAAGTGACCGTCATTTGTCTTGTTGAACGATCCAACATGCTTACAACCGCTCCAAGCAATGCGCCACCTAAAATAAACTTACCTAGTTTGTTGGAACCCATGAATTTCGCCTCCTATCACGTTAACCTTTCACTTCATTATACCCATATAGCCGATTACCAAACAATGATTGTGGCACTTTATTGAAAAAAAGCTTGACGAACCGTTCTATTTTTCGGATTATTAACAATAACATAGAACTAATAGAATTCCCTAAAGGAAGTTGGTGTGCAACACTTTGAAAATCATAAAAATCTATAGAAACGGATGGAGGGGATGAAATGGAAAAAGTTACAAACTTTTTGACAAGCGCATCAGATCTAATTTGGGGACCCCCGTTGCTTATATTATTGATCGGTACCGGAATATATTTGACGATACGTTTAACCTTTATACAATTGCGATTATTACCTTATTCATTAAAACAAGTATTTTCAAGAAAGCATGATAAGAAAGCAGACGGGGATATCTCACAGTTCCAAGCGTTAATGACGGCAATGGCGGCCACAGTTGGAGTCGGAAACATCGTCGGAGTTGCTTCTGCGGTCGTTGCAGGAGGCCCGGGAGCTATTTTCTGGATGTGGCTGGCTGGTTTTTTCGGAATGGCGACGAAATATAGTGAAGCTATTCTCGCAGTAAAATATCGTGTGAAGGATTCCAATGGCTTAATGGCCGGCGGACCGATGTATTATTTGGAACATGGCCTGAAGCAGAAGTGGCTCGGTGTCCTGTTCGCACTCTTTGGAGCATTGGCCGCTTTTGGTATCGGAAATGGAACACAGTCAAAAGCAGTGGCAGATGTAATGAAAAATACGTTCGATGTGCCACATTATATTACAGGGGCCGCTTTGGTTGCATTTGGTGCACTCGTCATTCTGGGGGGCATCAAGTCGATTGGTCGGGTAACTGCATTTTTCGTGCCTATTATGGCTTTATTCTATTTCATTGCCGGAACGATCGTTATGGTTTTGAATATTGAAGCAGTACCTGCAGCATTCGGTTTGATATTCTCGGATGCGTTTACCGGGCAAGCAGTCGCAGGTGGTGCAATTGGAGCGGTCATACGTTTTGGTGTCGCGAGAGGTCTTTTCTCTAATGAAGCCGGTCTCGGTTCTGCCCCAATTGCGGCAGCGGCAGCACGTACGGACTATCCTGGACGTCAAGCGCTCGTGTCCATGACACAGGTTTTATTCGATACATTGGTTATTTGTTCGATTACAGGTGTTACGATCGTCATGAGTAATAAATGGCAAGACAGTTCCATCGACGCGGGGGCTTTAACAGCTGAAGCTTTTGGTTCCTTTTTAGGAGGAATCGGACCCATCTTAGTATCGATCGGGCTAGTATTCTTCGCCACTTCAACCATTTTAGGATGGAGTTATTATGGGGAAAAGTGTTTCCAATATCTCGTGCCGAATCGCAAAGCCGTCCTCTTCTATCGAGTAATTTTTGTTGGCTTTATCTATGTTGGCGCAACAGCATCGCTTGATGTAGTATGGGTTTTAGCAGATGTATTGAACGGTTTGATGGCGATTCCGAACTTGATCGGGCTTCTTGGTTTGTCTGGAATTGTTGTGATGGAAACAAGACGGTTTAAAAAGAAAATAGACGAAGAACGAGAAGAACTGCGCAAGTAATTACTCAATGTTCAGTTGACAGTATATCGCTTTCGTGAAATGATGGAAATCATAGATTACAAGGAGAGAAAGGCGGTTTCACTATGGACTTATCTACTCAAACACCAGAGAATATTGCGTATATGATTGAAAAAATTAAAGAAAAACTGCGTATGGTTAATGTCGATGCCATGAAAGCAGATAGTTTCAGTACGGAGCAATATGAAGACTTGCACTATATGTACGAGATGGTCATGAAGCGAGAAAATATTACGCCAAATGAAATGCAGGCAATTGCAGCGGAACTTGGTTCTATGCGCAAATAAAAAAGACTCCAATTGGAGTCTTTTTTATTTATTGAGGCGTAACGTTTGTCCCATCTTCTAGTACAAGTGGTTGAATAAGCACTTCGACTCTTCGGTTTTTACTGCGATTTTCTGCCGTATCGTTCGGCACAATTGGTTTATATTCCCCATACCCTTTTGCACTGAAAAGATTCGGGTCCACTTCATTGCTTTCCACGATAATTTTCAAAAATTTGACTGCACGCATAACACTCAGTTCCCAGTTAGATGAATACTGTGCATTGTTGATCGGAATATCATCAGTATGTCCTGTGATGATCACTTGTCGGGGACGATCCAACGTGAGCAACTGTGAAATATCATTTGCCAATCCCATATACTCAGGATTGATTGTTGCTTCGCCAGAATTGAACAATACACTATCGCGAATTGTCAGAAGCAAGCCTTCATTCGTCAGTTCGGTATCAAATTGACTCTCCAATTCATTCACAGCAATATATTCATCTAAATCATCCTGCATCTCACCAAGCGACTGCTGATCTTCCAGATACGATGAGTTCTCATTCTGTTCTCCGACCGAATCATCTGGAACCGGAACGTTCGTTGGAGCCGATTCACTCATGATGCCGCTGCCACTTTCGAATATTTCACTGAAAACTGCGGACATCTGCTGAAAACGTCCTTCATCCATAGAACTACTGGCGAAAAGTACGATGAATAACGCCAGTAATAAAGTCAATAAGTCTGAGTAGGGTAGCAGCCAGGATTCACTCATATGTTCCATTTCACGCTTTTTTTTCTTACGTTTCTTCGACAACCTGACCAGCCCCCTTGCCATCATTGCTGTCTGAAGCTAGCTTCTTTCGATCTTCTACTGATAAATAAGATGCAAGTTTTTGCTCAATTACTCGCGGCGCTTCCCCTTCTAATACAGAAAGGATTCCTTCAATGACCATCGTTTTCTGCCGGACTTCTTCTTTCGACTTCCGTACTAACTTATTAGAGAATGGATGCCATAGTACATACCCAGTGAATATCCCCAATAAAGTAGCGATAAACGCTGCAGAAATCGCATAGCCCAACGCTTCAATATTGTTCATATCGCCTAATGCGGCAATCAGTCCAACAACCGCTCCTAGAACACCGAGTGTCGGCGCATATGTCCCTGCCTGTGAAAAGATGAGCGCACCAACAGAGTGACGATCTTGCATAGCCTCCACTTCTTCGCTCAAAACATCTCGAATATAATCGGCGTTTTGTCCATCAATGGCCAAGCCAAGTCCATTTTTCAAAAATGGGTCGTCAATTTCATCCGTTTTCGCTTCTAGTGCCAATAGACCCTCACGTCTTGCTACGTCTGCCCAAGAAGAAAATAAACGAATTAACTCCGCATCAGAGGCAAGCTTTTGCTGAGTGAAAATGATCTTGAAAAGTTTAGGTACTCTTTTTAACTCGCTCATAGGAAAGGCGATCACGACCGCTGCAACAGTTCCTCCGATGATAATCAGGATGGCCGCCATGTTGAACAGCGCATCAGGTGTTACCCCTTTGAGCGTCATCCCGACAAGCAGTGCGACTAAACCTATTACTAATCCTAATACCGTGGATAAATCCATATTAAAAGCCTCCAAATACTGCATTCTTCTTATTATTTCGGTCAATTATCGATGTTCTTTAGGGTAAATGAACGACAATTCGTGATGATTTTGTGGCGTTTCTCGAACCGTCTATTGCTTTATAATTGCGAAAGGCGATCTGCCCTTGATACTATTGACATACTATGTGAAAAGGAGATGTCATGATGGATCATTTTCAAAACCAACTTTCCAATTACGCTGAATTAGCAGTTAAAGTAGGTGTAAATATTCAGAAGGATCAATATCTATTTATTAGTGCTTCCACTGAGATTACTCAATTCGTCAGGTTGATTGTTGAAAAAGCTTATGAAGCAGGAGCTAGGCAAGTATTCGTTGACTGGGTGGATGACGTAGTCACTCGTCTGCGTTACGAAAAAGCACCAGCAGATTCGTTTTCTGACTTTCCTTCTTGGAAAAGGGTGGAGCGTGAAGAGCTTGCTGACAAAGGCGCAGCTTTCATGTCCATCGTTTCGCAAGATCCAGATTTATTGAATGGCATTGAGCCGAATCGCATTCGTGACAATCAAAAAGCTTCCAGCACTGCACTCAGTAAATTTCGACAAGCGATGCAAGCAGATAAATTCAGTTGGACAGTGATCGCGGCAGCTGCTCCTGCATGGGCCGCTAAAGTTTTTCCTGATCACTCAGCTGAGGATCAAGTCCCCGCTTTGTGGGATGCTATTTTGCGCGCGGTGCGGGCAGATCAACCGAATCCTGTTGAAGCTTGGCAACGACACGATGAAAACTTACATGAAAAAGTAGATTACTTGAATGGAAAACATTATCACAAACTACATTATACAGGCCCCGATACAGATTTAACAATAGAATTGCCGACCAAACATTTATGGTGCGGGGCAGGAAGTATCAATCAACACGGCCATGAATTCATGGCTAATATGCCTACGGAAGAGGTGTTCACCGCTCCTTTGAAAGAGGGTGTAAATGGCTATGTGTCCAGCACGAAGCCACTTAGCTATGCAGGTACAATAATTGACCGTTTTAAAATCACGTTTAAGGATGGTGCAATTACGGATGTTTCTGCTGAACAAGGAGAAGAAATCCTTAAACAGTTAATCGATACCGATGAAGGAGCAAAGTTTCTAGGTGAAGTGGCATTAGTTCCACATGACTCGCCTATTTCCAATTCAAATATTTTATTTTACAATACATTATTTGATGAAAATGCTTCAAACCATTTGGCCATCGGAAGTGCATATGCTTTCTGTTTAGATGGAGGAAAAGAAATGTCTTCCGAACAATTGCAAGCAAACGGTTTGAATCAAAGTTTGACGCATGTGGACTTTATGATTGGTTCTGAAAACATGGATATTGATGGTATTTTGCCGGACGGGACGGTAGAACCCATATTCCGAAAAGGAAACTGGGCTTTCTAAAATTCGTCACATTTTCTTCAAATTTTCATCCAAGCCCTTAAAATCTTGTCTAAAATCGTGTATAATAGGTAAGAGAACAGATCATATATGGAAAGAGGGGCTTACAGATGGGCTTAATGTATACTACAGTTATCGGTTACATGGTTGTTCTTGGATTAGCGTCATTGTTTACAATGCACTTTTTGGCTGGCGCAATGGATTCATCTGACTCAGTGATTATTGATCCAAAACCTGAAACAAAAAACTAATTCGTTCATATCCCGATTCGTTCGGGTCCAGACTTTACATGTCGACTAGAGTTGCCCTACTCGGCAACTCTTTTCTTTTTTATCAAACAGTCCAGGAGGGTTATTAAATGACATCATTATCCGAAATTATGAGTTACAATCAGGCATTCGTAGAAGAGAAGAAATATGAAGAGTTCGCTACCACGAAGTTTCCAAATAAGCGGATCGTCATCTTAACTTGCATGGACACTAGATTAATTGAGCTGCTACCAAAAGCCATGAATCTAAAAAACGGCGATGCCAAAATTATTAAAAGTGCCGGCGCTATCATCACTCATCCATTCGGCGGTCTTATGCGAAGCATTTTAGTCGCAGTTTATGAATTGCAGGCGGATGAAGTATATGTAATCGGCCATCATGATTGCGGCATGAGTTCAATCGATACTTCACATGTCGTGGATAGTATGATCGAACGTGGAATTGATCCCGCCATCTTCAAAACACTGGAGTACTCTGGTATTGATATGGAAGCTTGGCTCCATGGATTCAGCGATGTGACGGAGAGCGTGAAAAAGAGTGTGGATGCCATCAAAAATCATCCATTGATTCCGGAAGACGTCAATGTACACGGTCTCGTTATCGACCCTGCAAATGGCAAGCTCGATGTTATTGAAAACGGCTACGATGTAGTGGAGAAAGCCTAACCCTCCTCTATTTCACCAACACCTAAAGAACCGGCTTCTTCTTTTATAGAAGAGGCCGGTTCTTTTAGGTTACAAACAGAGCAAAAAGTTAGAGAGAGAAGCGAAGAAAACGAATATAGGCTTGCGATCCGGGGATTTGCACTCCAGACGGGGACGCTTTCCGGAGGGCGTGGCTTGAGCCGCTTCCTTCGCTGCGCTCAGTCCAGGGTCTCAAGACTCACGCTGATCCTCCCGGAGTCGCCCCGTCTTCCACGCAAATCCCTAGATAGTGAGCCGTAGCATATTGTGAAATCACTGTATGGAGTACGTGTAGTTGTATACTTAGCCAAAAAATTCCCCATCCTTCAGAGAAGTTAAATCGAGCATTTATCTCTTTATGATTGGTGGGTCAACTCACTAACGCTAGGAAAATACGCTAGTTGATCGGAGTGGAAGGCGGCGACTCCAGCGGGATTAGCGCGACAGGTGAGACCCCACAGGAGCGTAGCGACGAGGAGGCTCACCGCACGCCCCGCGCCGCCTGGAACGTAGATCAACGGTGCCACTCTCCAATTCTTCCACCCTCATACCGAAAGAACCGGCTCCCTTCTATTCGAAGAGCCGGTTCCTTACTTTTGATATCCATTTCCGCCATGCGGTCTTGCCCTTTCAATAATCACTTTCCAAGATCGTGTACATATAGTGATCTTCCCACACTCCGTTTATAAATAAAAGTTGACGCAGCAAGCCTTCGCGTTGATAACCTGCCTTCTCTAATACTTTTACGGAGCCTGTATTGCGTGGAGATACATAGGCTTCGACCCTATGCAAATTCACTTTTTCAAAAGCAAAGTCATTGATTAGGCGGACTGCTTCCGTACCGATTCCCCGGCCCGTCTCCCTTTGATCGATCGAATAGCCAACAAACCCACTTGAAAACGGCAAGCGCTTGATGCTGTACAAAGAAATCTGCCCGATAATCATGCTTGATTTGGAATCAAAAATTCCGAAATTATATTCTCTTCGGTCCCGCATTTGATAAAGAGATTCACGAATTTTGTCTCGCTGCATGGCTACGGTGTAGTACGTATTGTCGTGCCGCGGTTCGAATTCTGTCCAATACTCTTTATTCGCAATGAGCAGCTGGGTGAACTGATAGGCGTCGTCTTCCGTCAGTATCCGTAAATAACACTGCTCTCCTTCCAGTAATATCATATTCCCCTCATCCTTTTTCTACGAATTCTGTTTCAACCGTATATTCTCTTCAGGTTATGAATGAAATGGAGAATCAATGCTGTATACCTGAATTCATTATTAACTATTATAGTATTTTTCTTCCCTACAAGACAATAGAACGCCATCATTTCGCATTTGTAAAGGAAAATTCATACTTTCTGCTTCAATCATCACAAATTCTCTGTATACTATTCTTCAGGAGGATTTTATCATGCTAAGAATAACTTTGATGGCACTTTCGTTGCTCATCATGATTGGAACTCATATCGCCGCAAACTTGATTCCGCTGAACGGGCTTACAACATGGGAAATCGCCAATCGAGTACCTGTTCTGTTCATGCCGGCAGAGTATGTTTTTTCCATCTGGATTGTACTGGATTTATTAATGGTAAGTTGGTTATATTTATTTACTAAAACATCAGCTGGGCAGACTTCGTCGGTTGCCAATCTACGGACTATCTGCTTTAGTGTCAGCTGCTTTTTAAATATAGCATGGTTGTTGTTGTGGCATTATAGCTATTATTATTGGGCAATTATCAGTGTAATTGGTTTATTGATTTGCTTATTGGTTTTCTATTTCAGTTATCCAAAAACAGATGGTATGAACCGCGAACGGTTACCTATCTCCGCCTATACAGGATGGATTTTCATCGCCGTAATCGCCAATACCTACTATGCTTTCAAATTCCATGATTGGTCCGGCTTTGGCTTGAGTGACCCTTTATGGACTGTGTTCTTTTTAAGTCTTGCTACGGCAATTGCATTGCACTTCATGTATCATTATCGTGATTATATGTTTAATCTCATCGTCATTTGGTCTTTTATCGGGATTGCCATCAAGAATGGCACAGATGAATTATTTGTTTCTACAGCAGCCTTATTTCTCTCGGCTGTAATTGCATTCATCTTGATCATGGAGAAACGATTTTCCAAAGCGCAAAATTTGTGACACAGCTGCAAACTCAAACAGCTGTGTTTTTTTGTGTGATGATTTGGCAAAATTGGGTATAGGTTATAGTATGAACTATCATGCTATAGAGGAAAGTATTGGAGGTTACCGCATATGTCAAATACAAAATTACTCTCTTCCCTATGTTACTTCAGCATCTTTTTTGCGCCTCTTTTGCTGCCTGCTATTATATATTTTGTGACAGATGAAGTTGAGGTTCGCAATCACGCGAAAAAGTCATTCATTTCTCATATCATTCCCATGTCTTTATTGATTGCCGCCTTTGTCTTACTGTCGTTTTCCGTCCTTTCATTCAACACTCAATCTGGTGCAATGCTAGATGGCAATGTTCTATTCTGGGGGTTCGCTCCATTGATGTTCATCGTCTTATATAGCCTATTGTTTCTTGTCGTGCTCATTTGGAATGTTTTCCAAGGAATAAAAGTACTGAAATAGACAAGTGATTTTGTGGGCAAATCACTAAAAATTCATGAGTAGAGTATGATATAGTATGGATTGTATAATTTGTACGGAAGAAAGGACTTGTGAACATGATTGTAAAAAACGAAGAACAATTGAATGGGTTGCGCGCGATTGGACGGATCGTGGCGGAGATTCGTGAAGCAGTGAAAGAAGCAACTGTGCCTGGTATGACGACAAAAGAATTGGATGAAATAGCAGGTAAATTATTTGCGGAAAAAGGAGCAGTCTCTGCACCTATCGATCAATACGACTTTCCCGGATATACTTGCATCAGCGTTAATCATGAAGTTGCCCACGGCATTCCGGGCAGCTATGTCATTAAAGACGGTGACCTGGTCAATGTAGACGTTTCCGGATCGCGTGATGGCTATTTTGCGGATACTGGCATTTCTTTTGTAGTCGGTACACCCGATGACGCTAAACAAAAGCTATGTGATGTAGCAAAGTCTTCTTTAGAACGAGCTTTGTTGAAAGTGAAGGCAGGATCAAGTCTGAACCAGATCGGAAAAGCAGTGGAGCGAGAAGCAAAGGATCATGGCTTACATGTTATTAAAAATCTTACAGGACACGGAATCGGGACTTCTCTTCATGAAGAACCCCAACATATCCTGAATTATTATGATCCGTGGGATAAAGAACTGCTGAAAGATGGTATGGTACTCGCTGTAGAGCCGTTCATTTCGCAGAAGGCGGAGCATGTGATTGAGCTGGATGATGGCTGGACGTTTGCTACGCCGGATAAATCATTGGTCGCCCAAATTGAACATACGATTATTGTCACGAAAGATGAGCCAATTATCCTGACTAAGCTTGATTGATATTCGAGAGCATTGTGAAACTGCAATGCTCTTTTTTCATAAAAAAGAGCATGCGCGAAATACCGCGATGCTCAGTTTGATTAGTTCTTTTTTTGTTTAGGTTTCGATTTCTTAGTCTTCGGCGCAGCTTTTTTCATTTCTTCAACCGTTTTGGCGTTACCTTCGACTAGATTTCCGCTGTACCAAACTTTCTGTACAGTCTTGATTCCTTTTGTAACCTTACGATAATCCCGCTCTTCTGCATAAGAGAGCAATGTCAGTACTTCACCATCTGCCCCTGCGCGTCCTGTACGTCCTGAACGGTGCAAATATTGCTCCACAGTATGAGGCACATCGACATGGATTACATGTGTCAATCCTTCGATATCCAAGCCACGAGCTGCTAAGTCCGTTGCGATGAGTACACGAATCTTGCCTTCCCTGAAGTCCTCAAGCGTTTTCTGTCGGTCGAACTTCTTCATATCGGAATACAAAACAGCGATTGGTGCATCATTATACAACAACTTTAACTCTTTCATCCGTAACTGATCCACATTGTTCATGAAGGTCAAGGCACGGACTCCAGATAACGCAGAAATTCCGCGCAGAACATCTGTCTTCTTGCGATCATCTACTTTGATGTAGGAATGAACAACATGTCCGCTCTCCGGGATTTCATCTGCATTGACTTGTAAGCGGATCGGATCTTTCATCATCCGTTTGGCAACAAGTTCGATCTCCTCAGTGATTGTAGCGGAGACGACTGCAAGCTGATGTTCAGGATTTGCTGCTTCAATCAAGCTCTTCACCATCACTCTGTATTCGCGCGAAAGTAACTGATCGCCTTCATCGATAACTACATAATGAACATCGTACATCTTCAACTTTCTTTCTTTTACGAGTTCATTCAATCTTCCAGGTGTCCCTACTACAATCGTTGGTTTCTTTTTCAGTTTTTCTATTTGACGCTGCATATTTGCGCCGCCAATTAGCTGGGTAACTGTTACAGAAGTTCCCTCTACTAAATCACGGATCACATTAACAATTTGCATCGACAATTCCTGCGAAGGCGTTATAATTAGTGCTTGTGTCTTTGGCAAATCTCCATTAACCATTTGGATCAAAGGTAAGACATATGCCAATGTCTTACCTGTTCCTGTCGGCGACTCTGCCACGATATCTTTACCAGCCAACATTTCGGGAATCATGAGCGTCTGGATCGGCATGGGCTGCTTAAATTTCCATTTCGTGCGCAAAGATTCATTCAGCTTATCTAAAAAAGTCATTCGGTTCACTCTTTTCTTTAGTTGAGGGGTTCAACCGGTTATTTTTTTTGAAGCTTCTTTTTCATCTTTTGGATTTTAGGCACCACTTTTACAAACATGTTGTAGATGAATGGTTTATATACTTTATCAATTTCTCCAATAAATTCGGTTACTCCATCTTTTTGGCAAAAACTGTTTTTAAAATTATATAATCCGTCCTGTTCGCTATCGAGAACAAATACTCCTCCGAGGTCATACTGTTCGGCTCCGATTTCGAGCCCCCACTTCATCATTTCATAATTCATGAGATAACTGGGATTTAGGTTACGTTTTGTATTGGAACTACCTGCATACAGATAGTATAGCTTGCCGTTATAGTTTATGGTCACAGCGCCAGCCAAATAGTCGTCTTCATGCTTAGCCAAGTAAATCCGCAAGTCATCGAAGGCTTCACGCATTTTCAGAAAGTATTCATATGAACGGATTGAAATTTGATTTCGAACAGACATTTCTTCGTAAATCTCAAAAAACTTCTTTAGATAATCATCACTTCGGGAGTAAGTAACCTCCACCCCGTTGCGTGCTGAACTACGTATTTTACTTCTTGTACGCCCCCGGAATTTCAACATCAAAGAATCCGGATCTTCGTCTGTCAATTTTACAATCATATTATATCGGGGCTGAATCAAATCCTCTTTCCCTGCCCCTTCGTTGCGCACTATGTAACCAGCATTGCGATAGATCTGATCCAATTCTTCTGTAAAGAGTTGTTCAGGATCCATTTTCAGTGCAAATGCTTTGTATTTCTTAGCAATCACATCGGCTTCTTTCAATAACTCTTCTACTAATTGCTTGTCATGCAGATCACAAATCGGACCTCTCGGAGCATATAACAATGAATATCCGCCTGGCACTTTTTTGATCAGCAGTGACATCGCTGCTACAATCTCACCATCACGTTCAACATATACTTGCTCATTTCCCCAATCATCTTTGACATTCGCCCAATTGGGATCCTGGGTAATTGATCTAAAAGGTGAATTTCTTACAAACGTTTCATATCTTCTAACATCTTCTGCTTTGTTTTTATCCAAAATCGGCACTTCCGGAACACTCCTTACGTTACTGCAGCTCCGTACAATTCAAGTTTCAAGCCTATCCAAAAAAGTGTAGATTTTTGAAAGAATGGTACAGCCACAGCTCTATTAAGTGTAGCTTACTGCATTTTTCAAGTCAAGAAACGGGGCGACGAATGAATTGCGAATTGAAACTCAAGCCGAATTCGTTGAAAATTCACATGTCAAATGTTATATGCTATTCCGTTGTTATCCAAAATAGCCTATACTATGAATAAGGGAGAAAAGTTTCATGTTTTTTGTAAAAAAGGGGGATATACACAATGAAAGGCTCAGTACGCAACAAATTGATAGCGCTTGCAGCTTTAGTTATTTTGATTCCATTAATTGTAGTCGGAATCGTCAACTACTTTGTTGCAAAGTCGGAATTAGAAAAAGTCGGTGAAATGGGGCTCCAAAACGGTACATATGCTGTACTTGATTTAATTGACGAGTTGAATGTACAGGTAGAAAATGGAGCGCTCACTTTGCAAGAAGCACAGGACCGAGCAAAAATAAAAATTATGGGAGCCCCCTTGGATGAAGGCGGAACGCGCTCTTTAGATAATCCAGCAAAATACGGCGAGAACTTCTACTTTTACGTAGTGGATGAAGAAGGTACTTTGCTTGTCCATCCGCAAAAGGAAGGTGAAAGTCTGTATGAATCTAAAACGAAAGACGGCCGGTACTTCATTCGCGAAGTCATTGCTGAAGCAAAAAGCGGAGGCGGGTATGTACAATACGATTGGCCGTTACCTACCAACTTGAATGTTGAAGCACCGAAAATCACATATAGCCTACAGGATCCTCACTGGGGGTGGATTGTGGCGGCTGGTACTTATATAGTGGACTTTAACGCAGGCGCGAAAAATGTTCTTTGGTACACATTAATCTCTGTCGTTATTTCTGTCATCGTCGGTATTGCTTTGTTCTCTATCTTCTCAGGTCGCCTGACATCATACATTAAGAATATCCGCTTAATCACCGCTGAAATAGCAGAAGGTAAGCTGACAGGTTTGGATATTCCTATCCGTTCTCGTGACGAGTTAGGTCATCTGGCTGAAAATGTGAATGAAATGAAAAACAGTTTAAACGAAATGGTCGGTCACACTAGATTATCCTCAGAGCGCATGAAGGAATCTTCCGAAACGCTCAGTGCTATCACCGAGGAAACGACAGCATCTGCAGATGAGATCCACAGCGCGATTAATGAAGTCTCTTCAGGAGCAGTGATGCAAGCGGAAGAAGCGGAAGTCGCCATTACGAAAGTCGATCATTTATCTGCACTTATTTCCAATGCGACTGAACAATACGAACACGTCGTCAAAGAGATGCACAACATTAACAGTTTGCAAAATTCCGGAATGGAAAAGGCAGTAAACTTAGAAGAAAATTCTCAAACCTTCAATGTAGTTATCCATGATCTGCAAGGTAACTTCTCACAACTGATGTCGAGAATGAACGAAATCCAGACGATTGTCCAGACGATTTCTTCCATCTCTGAGCAAACGAATTTACTCGCACTGAACGCCAGTATTGAGGCTGCACGTGCAGGTGAACACGGTAAAGGGTTCGCTGTTGTCGCAAATGAAGTCCGTCAATTATCGGAAGACACAAATGAAGCGACCACAAGAGTTCGTGATTTGTTAGTGCACATCCGAAAAGACACAACATCTGCTGAAAATCAAATGAAATACACACTCGATCTATCGAGTAATCAAACAGACACGATTCAAGAAACCAAAAGTGCGTTTGAACAATTATCGGATTCCATTAATAATATTACGGATTTGCTCCGAACAATGGAAAATGATATGAACAATATGGATGAAAATCGACAAAGCGTTGTACAGGCCATTAACCAAATCGCTTCCGTTGCCGCCGAATCCGCAGCTGCAACAGAAGAAGTCAACGCATCAATCGACGAACAGAAAGCCGCCATCAACACTATCATGCACGCCTCACTCGATCTACACACCGAAGCCGAGAAAATGCATGATCTTGTTGATAGATTTAGCTAATGAAATAAAACATGGCTGTTCTGAAAGTCCAAACGCTTTCAGTAACAGCTTTTTTTCATGATTGGCAAGAAATGCAGAGGTACGCGCCAAAGCACTCTTGGACCGAACCAAACCAGCCAGATACTGCACTTTTCTCTCCCCGCTGATCAGGCCAGTTTTCTCATACAAAAAGCCCTAGAAGTCAGGTGGAATCGACTTCTAGGGCAGATTTTTCTTATTTAATCTTTTGAATTCTTATATTTCTTATAATAATTAATCTGTCTCATCAACAAATACAACTTCCGCTTCATATGCCGATCTTTTTTATAAAACAACGGGTTCCCATACTTCCCTGCTCTGATCAATGAACTGATTTCCTTTTGTATAGAAGGATCATCAACAAACTTGTTCAAAACCGCTTTTGGCACAACAGTAAACAAGAAATGTTCGTCCAAATAAGTCAGCGGCTTTTCAATATCATAAACTAAATCATCCACCAAATACTTCGCCATGTTCTGTCCGCATTGTGTAATATAATAGCTTGAACGTCCTTGACGAATATTCACTTCAAATACTTTAAACTTGCCATCGCGTTCATCATACTTCAAGTCAAAGTTCCCATATCCTACATAGCCGACCGCTTCCAGGAATTTGGCCAGCTTCGTCATCATTTCTTCATGATAGCGTGTGATCAATGCCGTATAGTTTCCAATCGCTGTCATCGCACGCTCTTGCAATACGACTTGAGCAAATGTGATCAGCTGTGGTTTACCATGTTGATCAGCATAATAGACCGCGTCCCACATATACGTATCATCTCCAGGAATGAAATCTTGGATGATCAAGTCTTCCGTATAGCCACTTGCTTTCACCATCTGGATAATGCGGTTGATTTCCTCATATGTATCGACTTTATAAATTTTCTGAAGTCCTTCAAACGGATGGCGGTAATATTGCACTCCATCACTCGGCTTGATAATGACCGGAAACAACACCGACTCCGTAAACGGTTCATCCGATCGACACGAATGGAAATACGTAGAAGGTGTATCGATGCCATGCTCCGCGCATAACTCGTAGAAGTTTTTCTTAATATACACCGCGTTCATAATCTCTTCATCGATGTAATTAAACAAGAAATCCTCTTGTAATGCTTCTCGCTGTTCAATGATTAAACGTACATATAAATCATCCGTACCGACTAGCACAAGCTTTTGATCAGCTGTACGGTACTTCTTTGCCACTTCACGCAAAAATTGGACAAAAACCTTTGGATCGTGCAAACCGGGATGAAGTTCTTGGACATCGGTGATCGTACTATAACTTGTGAAAGGCAAAGGTTCCCTTCCGACAATGACCGATTTAATCTGATATTCTTCATGAAATGAAATTGCCATATTATAGGCGTTGATATTCGTTCCGACAATAATCGGAATAAAAGGATGCTTGCTCATAAATTCCTCCAGCAGACGTTTTTCCATTTAAGTGTAGATGCCCCGAATTCGTAAGTCAAGAAACTGCTGTAACAACTAGCCATAAGTTTGATAAACTTGGTCTCGGTCATTCCAAAGTTCCCACGGATAAAGATTAGGAGGTTTCGAGACAAAACGCAGAGTTTCTTTCGTTGTTGGATGTGCAAATTCCAGCGTATGTGCCCATAACGCAATTTGCTCCCCAGGTTTGTTAACCCTGCTTCCATACTTTTGATCCCCAAACAACGGAAAACCTTCTGTCGCCATTTGGACTCGGATCTGATGGGAACGGCCGGTATGAAGACGGACATTCAATATACTTTTATTCGACTCTTTTCCAAGCAAATGATAATCTAAGCTCGCGGCTTTCGCTTCAGGATAATTTCGATCAACACTGAAGACTTGATTTTTTTGACGATCTTTATAGAGGAAATGACGGAGTGTTGCCTGTTTTTTCTTCGGCACTCCATGAACGACCGCCAAATACTGCCGATCAATCGTTCCTCTGCGTAATTGATCGGATAAACGAGACGCCGCCTTTGATGTCTTCGCAAATACCATCACCCCACCAACTGGGCGATCCAGTCGATGCACCAATCCTAGATAGACATTTCCAGGTTTCTGATACCGCCTTTTGATGTCTTCCTTAAGGGCAGATAGTACGTCTACATCCCCGCTGCGATCTTCTTGCACAGGGATATTGACCGGCTTTTCAACCACTAATAAATGATTGTCTTCATATAAAATTGGTATATTCATTTCAAAAGTTCCTCTTTCTTGATAAGATCCAATAACGCTTGGCAGCCTTCAAGTACCAGGTCATAGGTTTCTTGGAAATCACCTGTGAAATAAGGATCCGGTACATCTTTTTGATGACTTGTTAAATCCAAAAAACGAATGATGCGCTGATGTTCTGTGTCTCCGAATCGATCACGAATGTTCGTTATATTCTCAGTATCCATTCCGATAATATAATCAAAAGCCTCTGCATCTTCTATGGTTAATTGACGACCTGCCATTCCTTCCGCAGATACCTCGTATTCCTTCAACTTTGATAATGTTCCTTTATGCGGCGGCTTTCCGATATGCCAATCACTTGTGCCTGCGGAATCTACTTCAATTTGATCCGCCAGCTGTTCATCGTGCACCATTTTACGAAAAACTCCTTCAGCCATGGGAGAACGACAAATATTCCCCAAACAGACAAATAAAACTCGAATCATGAACCTCTCTCCTTTAGTATTTATGTTAATCAATATGTATCTAGTATACATCATTCACAAAGAGCATTCAGCGCCACACTGCTAGAAGGAACTTAGTCTCAGTTCACTTCGTCTAAAGTAATAGAATTTAGCTCTATACGGTAAATATAGGAATAAAATCTCGATATTCGAGAATAACTATGAAATAAAGGGGGTCTGCACTATGCAGGTGGTATTTGAGGAAACTTGGGAGGACACATTATCCGATCAACAAAAACAAGCATTTATCCATCAATACAAGACAAAGAAACCGGTACACAAAGGGTTTACCGCGAGCCCTATTCTTATGAAACGAAAACGAGACGGCGGTTTCGTCGCAACGGTCTTTTTACAAAATAATCGTTCGAGCCTGCTTTCCATTCGCGAAGTAACAGCCACTGTACTGAATGAACAAGAAGAGGTAATTGCACAGGATAAGTTTGTTCTTACATTGGACGTTCCTCCATACACCGCGACGCCTTGGTCATTTGTGTTTTCGCCTGAAAACGTCCAGAGCGTAGACGAGCCATCTGATTCTTGGCGATTGTTGGTTAAATAAAAAGGACCTGTTGTTTACGGTCCTTTACTATAGCTTGTCATCTTTTCCTGATCCCACTTACTTATATTTACGTAAGATTTTTTCTGGAATATGACAATAATCATTTGGATATCTAGCCAATCTGTCTTGATGTTCTTCTGCACTTCTCACATAATTTATCAGAGATAATACTTCAACAACTATCAGGTCATAATCGTTTCTCTCACTAAGGAATGCCTGCGCCTCCTTTAAGTGTTCAGGCTTTTCACTATATACACCTGTTCTATACTTCTCGCCAACATCCTGCCCTTGTTTATTCAAACTGTATGGATCAATAATCTCGAATAAATAACCCATTAATTCCCTGATTGTTACGATTGTCGGATCAAATCCTGTTTTTACACATTCGGCGTACCCATCGTAGTCACCCTCAAGTGTATGACTTGTTCCATTAACTCTTCCTGCTTCCGTAAACATAACTCCGGGTAAAGTTTTTACAAAAGCCTGTACTCCCCATAAACATCCACCTGCAATATATACTACTTCCATATTGACTCCCCTTTTATTTTTCTAGAAAATTCATTCAAAGTAAATGGTTTATCATAAACAATCGGTTTTTGTTAGTTTGCCTATTGAACAGTTTAGAAACACTTCGGCACGAGGGGATTACTTTACGTTGCGAGCCAATACATATGCCTTATTTTTTTGTGAATTCTCAAAGTCCCTGCAAATCGAAGTCTTCTTCAAAAAGCATTTGTAAGAGTGAAATTCGGCATAATCTATACTAAAATTACAAATAAACCATGTATCATTTTGTATGTCCCCTATCTAGCCTGTTCCACAAAATGGATCGTTTGCGGTGTTAAAATTAAAAACATCTATTACGAAAGATCAACCTTTTGAAAGTGTTCAACTGTTGGGAAAGGATTATAAAAATGATGTAAAAGACTTTTCCACTCTTGGTATTCCGATGATTGTCGGAAACCAATTGTATGGTCCTCTAAACTCTCCCAGTTTACTAACAGCAAATATTTTCCTTTCGCTTCAATACAGCAATTCAATTCGTGAGATATGTAACCTTTCCTTGAAGATATGATATGTGACGCTTTATGGAAAGACGCTTCAAATTCCAATTCCATTCCTTCTCTTACCTGTAGCATTGCGGCTTCTAGAATCATAGTGAACCTCCTAATTTTATTTTTATTGCAATCTGGCTCTTTTGTCAGAATATTGAATTCCTTTATTCACTTTACAAATTATATCAGTTCTATTGAAAAAAAACTTTAAAATATAAATTTCCCGTCAATCCACTCATTAGCTAAGACTTTAAACAAATAAAAATAGCATCGCTAAGCACGATGCTATTTAATATTTAAATCATGTCATAACTTCTATTTAAAACTGTATTACTTCCTTTATGCACGATACAACTGAATAAATTACAACTTGGGGACAGCTTCTTAATTATGCTAAATCCACATTGTGATGAACTTGCTGAACATCTTCCAAATCGTCCAGTGCATCAATCATTTTCTCAAACTGTGCCTGGGCTTCTTCATCCAATGAAATTTCATTTTGCGCAAGCATGGTCAATTCCGCTACGGTGAAGTCCGTAACGCCTGCTTGTTTAAAGGCTTCCTGTACTTCGTGGAACTGTGAAGGTTCTGCATAAACTAGTACTTGATCGTCATGAACTTCAATATCCCGAACATCGACATCTGCTTCAAGTAATAATTCCAATACATCGTCTGCCGTCTTTCCTTCGACCCCAATTATAGCTGACGGATCGAACATGTACGCAACTGAACCGCTGACACCCATATTGCCGCCATTTTTACCAAAGGCAGCCCGCACTTCTGAAGCTGTCCGGTTAACGTTGTTTGTCAACGCATCGACGATAACCATCGAGCCATTGACCCCAAAGCCTTCGTAGCGAAGTTCGTCAAAGTTTTCATCGCCGCCGCCTTTCGCTTTTTCAATTGCACGGTCTATAATCGCTTTCGGGACACTATATGTTTTGGCGCGTTCCAATACAAACTTTAGCGCTTGGTTAGATTCAGGATTGGGATCCCCAGATTTCGCCGCTACATAAATTTCACGGCCAAACTTTGCATAGATTCTACTTGTGTTCGCATCTTTAGACGCTTTCTTTTCTTTGATATTATTCCATTTACGGCCCATTCGGTGCACACTCTTTCCTATAGTTAAAATGGTTTACTTCTATCTTTTAGTATACCAATTGAGATTTGACATGAAAAGTAAAAAACTTTAAATACTTGGTTTGTTGTTTCATCGCATGACCTTTAAGTGTGTCCCGGACAGGGTACGTTTTGTGCTTTGACAACGCTTCGCTGGTGTGATGAAGCTAATTAAAACTAAGAAAGCTCCGGCACCTGGTTTAGTAGTCAGAAGCCAATGAGCGAAAATATATATCCGGGGCTTTCACTTACTCAACGCAGGCGCCTTACAAGCGGTAGGCGGAGTGAGGAGACAGACAGGTGCACTTCCTGACTGGCTCATCGCGGGAGCCATCCGCTAGCGCCGAAGTGGTTTCAATGACTTTACTTATTTTTGTCCCGACGCTCGAATGACAATAGGTCCAATACAAAGTACGTGTTGTGCTTTGACAACGCTTCGCCGCTGGGGGATTGCCTCCCGCCAAGAGCCAACTAGCAAAGGGCGCTAGCTGTCTCTTGGCTTCGGCCGACCCCGCAGTTGCGGCTTCGCTGGTTTGGTGAAAGCAAGGGGCGTAGTGTTTAAAATATTGATGCTCCGGTATCCTATTCATAGACTGAAGTCGGTTTACAAGAAAAAGTTACCTATTGGTTCTACTTGCTAAACGCAGGCGCCTTACAAGCGGTAGGCGGAGTGAGGAGACAGGTGCATTTCCTGACTGGCTCATCTCGGGAGCCATCCGCAAGCACCGAAGTGGGTTCAATGACGACACTTTATTTATTTTCCTTATGCCTAATCCAATACCTTGTTTAGTTATCAGAATTAGCCTAGACAAAGTAAAATTAACTAACTAGTTCCACTCATCAAACGCAGACGCCTCACAAGCGTTAGTCAGAGCAATGAGACAGACAGGCTGACCTCCTTCCTGACTGGTTCATCGCAGGAGCCCATCTGCAAGCGCCGGAGTGACTTCAATGACAACACCTGCATACACTAAAACTACGAAACAAATTTTATACCCTATTATTCTAATTGGTATTGACTATTTTAAATAATCTGTTAAACTATAGGAAATATAACAGGAGAGCGAGAGGATGGAATGGTCACATTTGAATCATGGAAAGAAGATCTGACATTGCCGGAATTTCCAATGGACTCTGAGTCAAAAGGGGCTTCTGAAGTGTTGCAGTGGGCATATGATCAGTATGGCGAACAACTTGTATATGCTTGTAGTTTTGGCATTGAAGGAATTGTATTGCTCGAATTAATTTCACGTGTGAAAGCAGACGCGAAGATTATCTTTCTGGACACCAACTATCACTTCAAAGAAACGTATGAAACGATTGATAAAGTGAAAAAACGTTATCCTGAGCTCCAGATTCATTTACAGCAACCCGCTCTTACAATCGAAGAACAAACTGAGCAATACGGTGCCGACCTATGGCAAACCAATCCGAATCAATGCTGTGACTTGCGGAAGATCAAACCTTTGGAAAAAGCGATCGCACCTTCCACTGCATGGATTTCAGGGCTGCGCAGAGAACAATCGGAAACACGCAAAGCAACCGAATACCTGAATTTGGATCAGCGCTTCAAAAAAATTAAGGTTTGTCCGCTCATTCATTGGACTTGGAAAGATGTTTGGCGCTTTGCCCATAAACAACAGCTTGACTATAACGTGCTTCATGACCAAGGATACCCGAGTATCGGCTGCGCTAATTGTACGAAGCCTGCATACAGTGAAGAAGACTTGAGGTCAGGACGTTGGACTGGAAGCGGCAAAACGGAATGCGGCTTGCATACAACCTAAATTTTTTTACCCATAAAACCTAGTATTTAGATAAGTTTAATAAAATAAAAGGATAGGTGTTTTTATTATGACAAATATAGAACCGCATGGCGGCAGATTAGTAAATTTATATGAGCCTTCTCTCTCGATTGAAGGACTGCGCAAGAAAATTCCGATCGATGCAACGGCAGTTAGCGATCTGGAATTAATTGCGACAGGGGCTTACAGTCCGTTAACAGGATTTTTGACCTCTAAAGACTATCACTCTGTCGTAAACGATATCAGATTAGCAGATGGCACTGTCTGGAGCTTGCCGATCACATTGCCTGTAGGAGATGGCTCTTTGTATTCAGTAGGTGATACCGTTTTACTTGAATACGAAGGAGACATTTACGGGACGCTTACGATCACAGATATTTTCGAACCTGACCAAGAAGTGGAAGCCGAGAAAGTATATAAAACAACAGACCGTAAACATCCAGGTGTAGCCAAACTGCTGGAACGGGGATCCGTCTATCTTGGGGGACCCATCAAACTGATCAAACGAATTGAACAGCGAAACTTTGTCGAATTTTATTTTGATCCGGCAGAAACGCGGCAAGCATTTGAGGCAAACGGCTGGAAGAAAATTGTCGGTTTCCAGACACGGAATCCGGTTCACCGCGCACATGAGTATATCCAGAAAACAGCGCTTGAAATTGTAGATGCATTGCTGTTGAATCCGCTCGTAGGTGAAACGAAATCAGATGATATTCCCGCAGATGTCCGGATGGAAAGCTATCAAGTGTTACTGCGCGATTATTATCCAGAAGACCGTGTGAAATTAGCAGTTTTCCCTGCTGCGATGCGCTATGCCGGACCTCGTGAAGCAATCTTCCATGCGTTGGTTAGGAAAAATTACGGCTGCACGCATTTCATTGTCGGACGTGATCATGCTGGTGTCGGTGATTATTATGGGACATATGAAGCGCAGGAAATTTTCTCCAATTTCACAACCGAAGAAATCGGCATCACACTGTTATTTTTTGAGCATAGTTTCTATTGCACAGCCTGCGGCAATATGGCGACTGCGAAAACATGCCCGCATTCGAGTGAACACCATGTGATTTTATCTGGAACAAAAGTGCGTGAAATGCTGAAAAATGGTGTGCTTCCTCCCGCAGAATTCAGCCGCAAAGAAGTAGTGGATGTTTTGATCAAAGGCTTGAAACAAAAAGAACTGGCAAAGTGAGGAGATATCGACATGACGGAAAATATCGTATGGCATGAACAATTGGTTACAAAAGATGAACAACGGGCAAAAAATCGCCATCATAGTGCGGTTCTCTACTTTACAGGTTTATCCGGCTCCGGGAAGTCCACGATAGCAAATGCAGCGGCGAGGCGACTGCATGATTTGGGAGCAAATACGTATGTCTTGGACGGAGACAATGTACGTCATGGCTTAAACAAAGACCTCGGATTTTCAGATGAAGCGCGCAAGGAAAACATCCGCAGAATCGGGGAAGTCGCCAAACTATTCATTGATAGCGGTCAACTCGTCTTTACGGCGTTCATCTCCCCTTTTCAGGAAGACCGGGACAGTGTCCGACGTTTAGTAAAAGAAGATGAATTTGTGGAAGTCTATATCAGTTGTCCATTGGATGCGTGTGAACAGCGTGATCCAAAAGGACTTTATGAGAAAGCACGTGCTGGGGTGATTCCGGAATTTACCGGTATTTCTTCTCCCTACGAAGCACCAGTAAACCCTGAACTAATACTTGAAACGGATCGTTTTACCGTCGAAGAATGCGTCGAACAATTAATCAGCTATTTGCGTGAAAAAAAATGGGTTGACTGAGGAGTGAAGAGGATGGGAAAAGTTTGGCTAGTTGGCGCCGGTCCAGGTGATCCAGATCTATTGACCGTCAAAGCAATGAGAGTGATTCAGCAAGCTGATGTCATTCTCTATGACCGGCTGATCAATCAAGAGATTCTTGAGTATGCTCGACCGGATGCTGAACTGATTTTTGTCGGTAAGCTGCCGAAACATCATTTCGTTCAACAGGACATGATTAATCTTTTATTGGTCAAACATGCGAAGCAAGACAAGCAAGTCGTTCGGCTAAAAGGCGGCGATCCTTTTATATTCGGGCGCGGTGGTGAAGAAGCGGCGTTTGTAGTTCAGCATAAGCTTGAATTCGAAGTGGTTCCGGGTATTACTTCCGGAATCGCTGCTCCCGCCTATGCTGGCATTCCTGTTACACACCGTGATTACAGCGCGTCTTTCGCAATCGTAACAGGCCATCGAAAAGAAGGTGCTGAAGAAGAGGAAAAATGGCAAGCGCTTGCGAAAGGAATCGATACACTCGCCATTTATATGGGTGTCAGCAATCTGCCCTACATCCAGCAGCAATTGATTCGACATGGAAAACATCCAGAGACACCGGTTGCGTTCATTCATTGGGGAACAACGGAAACACAGCATACAATCACTGCAACTTTGGAGACGATGACCGAAACAGCGCGTGAAGAAAATGTCCTGAATCCGAGTATGATTGTCATCGGAGAAGTCGTCCGATTGCGTGATGAATTGCAATGGTTTGAAGAGTCTGCCAAAGAGCGCCGTTTAGATGCGGTGATCTTATGAGAGCAATCCTATATATTTGCCACGGCAGCCGCGTAAAGTCAGGACAGCAGGCTGCTTTGACATTCATTGAGAAGACGATGGAAACGAATCCAGCACCGATACAGGAAGCTTGTTTCTTGGAGCTCGCTGATCCATCGATTGCAGAAGGGATTGCACACTGCATAGCACGCGGAGCAACAGAGATTGTGGCTGTTCCTTTCCTATTGTTACGTGCGGGTCACGCCAATGTGGATATTCCTGCAAAGTTACAGGATATCATGGCGCACTATCCTGACGTTCCCCTTTATTATGGTGAACCGATCGGTGTGGATGAGCGCATGATCAATGTATTAATCGAGCGACTGCAGGAAACAACGGAGCAGATTCCTGAAGACGCCGCCATTTTATTGATTGGACGCGGCAGCAGCGATCCTGCAACCAAACAGGACTTTGCGAGAATCCAAAGTCTTTTTCAAGAGAAAACCGGCTTGCGTAATGTCAGCGTCGGCTATTTGGCTGCTTGTGAACCATTTTATGAAGATGAAATTTCAAGATTATTGGAACAAAAACCTGATAATTTATACGTCCTGCCCTATCTATTGTTCACAGGCATTCTGTTGAAATCAATTGAACGCACTCTAAAAAAAATCAACACATCGACCGCCATTCATTTTTGTCCAGCATTAGGCTACGCGCCAGAGATTCATACGATTTTGAATGAACGTGCCGATGAAGCCGCAGAAAGGAAGCGTGAATTATATGTTCCCTGTTATGCTTGAAAACTTGAAGAATACTAACGTCACTTTAATTGGAGGAGGTTCTGTCGCCTATCATAAAGTGCTTAATTTGCAGCGATTCGGGATCAGGCCCACTGTCGTTAGTCCCGCTTTCCACCCTTCTCTGCTAACTTTAGCACGTGAGGGGACTGTCAGACTGGTCCCGAAAGAAGCTGCATGGGAAGACGTTGAGAATGCTTTCTTAACGATACTCGTGACGAATAATGAAACAGTCAATGATCAGCTTGCCCTTCAACTAAAAGATGCAGGCAAGCTAGTAGTCCACGCCTCCAACCCTTCTTTAGGCACTGCACAAATCCCAGCAGTCACAACACGTGGAAAGCTGGTCATCAGTGTATCGACGAGCGGCGCAAGCCCCTCTTTAGCAAAGAAAATCCGTTCAGAAATAGCAGAGCAGTATGATGAACGATATGAAGAGTATTTGGATTTCTTAGCAGACGTCCGCCACTACGTGAAGCAACATATCCCGAAGCACGAAAATCGCAAAACTTGGTTGGCAGAAGCCATTGAACCGATCTATTTACATGATAAAGAAGAACGTCAGAAATTCATGAATGAGCTATATTACGCATTTCCAAAAGAGCATGAACTACAAGACGAGGCTGTACTGAAAGTCCAATGTGGCTTTTAGTAACAGCCTTTTTTGCACAATCAGTAAGATAAACAGAGGAACGCGCCAAAGCACCTCAGGACCGAACCAAACTCTCTCCGCACTGTACCAAAGTCCCGTTACACCGAGCCAAGCCATTTCCAGACCGAACCAATCCTTCCATGCACCGCACCTTCTCTCTTTCCGCTGACCGGCCGAAATAAACATATTTCCCTCCATAAAAAAGCCCGAAAAGTCAGGTGAAAATGACTTCTCGGACAACTTCGTTTTTCTGCAAACTATTAAACTGTATGAAAATTTGTTCCATCCGTAGTCGCTGCCACTATTCCGGCACGAATGACAAAGTCCCCAAAATGTTCACCTGCTTCACGCTCTTTCGCATAGCGATTCAGGATTGGCTGCAATTCACTTAAAATTTCCTTCTCTCCGATGTTTTCCCGATAGATTTTACTCAGTCGTTCACCGGCAAATCCACCGCCTAAGTACATATTATACTTACCTGGCCCTTTTCCAATGAAACCGATCTCCGCTAACGCCGAGCGTGCACAGCCATTCGGACAACCTGTCATCCGTGTCACAATCTCTTCATCGCCAAGACCCGCCTCATCCAGCAAGCCTTCGATCTTTGTAATTAATGTAGGTAAATAACGCTCTGCTTCCGCCATTGCCAAGCCACAAGTCGGCAATGCGACACACGCCATGGAATTACGTCGCAAAGACGATTGCGAAGTGGCAGACTCCAATTCATAGCGAGCAATGATCTTCTCGATTTCTTTCTTATTCGTAGTCGTCACATCGCCAAGAACCAAGTTTTGATTTGGACTTAAACGAAAGTCACCTGTATGGATTTCTGCAATTTCCCGTAAAGCAGTCATCAATTGATAACCTTCTGTATCACGGATTCTGCCGTTTTCCACAAAAAATGTGTAATTCCAACGATCGTTCGTCGCTTCGACCCATCCATAACGATCTCCTGTGTGATCAAAATGATAAGGTCGAGCCTCTTCCAATTCCCATCCGAGACGGCTATGGAGTTCCCCAATGAGCCAATCCAGCCCACGTGCATCAATTGTATATTTGAAACGTGCGTACTTGCGCACAGAACGATTTCCATGATCTCGCTGAATCATCATCAGCTGCTTGGCAACTTCAACGACTTGATCCGCCGGTATATAACCAATCAATCGGGCCAGCTGTGGGTACGTCTGCTCGTCACCATGCGCCATACCCATTCCGCCGCCTACTGCTACATTGAATCCCTTCAGCTTGCCGTTCTCTACAATCGCAATCAAACCGATATCTTGCGAGAAAACATCCACATCATTCATCGGCGGAACCGCAATCCCGATCTTAAATTTCCTCGGCAAATAGGTCGCTCCATAGATTGGCTCCACTTCGGTTTCTTCCGTACTGTCGATTACTTTTTCGCCATCCAACCAGATCTCATGATATGCACTTGTCTTCGGTAATAAGTCTTCACTCAGTCGTTTCGACCATTCAAAGACTTCCGCATGGATCGGTGATTCGTTTGGATTTGGACTACACATCACATTCCGGTTGACGTCTCCACAAGCTGCAATCGAATCCAGTAATGCATCGTTCATTTCCTGAATGTTTTTCTTCATATTCCATTTCAAAATCCCATGCATCTGGAATGCTTGTCGAGTTGTCAATTTCAATGTACCATTACCATATTTATGTGCCAGTTCATCCATTACAAGCCATTGTTTCGGCGTAGCAAAGCCAGCTGGCGTACGGACCCGTATCATGAATTGATAGGCAGGTTCCAATTTTTGACGCTGACGCTCTGTCCGCACGTCCCGATCATCTTGCAAATAACTGCCATGAAACTTCATCAGCCGGTTATCATCGTCCGGTATTCCAGCACTGATTGAATCCTTCATCGTATTGATCAGATTCCCCCGCAGGTAATCACTTTCAATTTTTATTTCTTCCACATCACTTGGCGGTCCGTCTTGTATATGGACTCGTTTTGTTGTTGAAGCCATTTCACCATTCCCCTTTCATTTGATTTAATAGACATCTCGTTGATAACGTTTCTCCTGAATCAGTTGCGTCATGAATTGCTCTGATTCTTCCAACGTTTTTCCGCCCTCCTGCTGAAGGATCTCCAGCAATGTAGCATGAACGTCTTTTGCCATGTTTTGCTCGTCACCGCATACATAGATTACAGCACCGTCTTCAATCCATTGATAGAATTCTTGACTCGCCTCTTTCATTCGATGCTGAACATATACTTTTTCTTCGGTATCACGAGAAAACGCCACATCCAGACGAGACAAGCTCCCATCTTTCACATAGTTTTGCCATTCTGTTTGATAATAAAAATCCGTCACATAATGCTGATCTCCAAAAAACAGCCATGACTTCCCTTCTGCGCCTGTCTCGCTGCGCTCCTCAATAAATGAACGGAAAGGTGCGATACCGGTGCCTGGGCCAATCATGATAATCGGCGTTTCAGGGTTTGTCGGCAAACGGAAGTTGTCATTTTTATGCACATAGACAGGCAGCGTATCGCCCGGTTCAAGATTTTCCGCACATTGAATGGAACAGACCCCTTGCCTGCTGCGTCCATGCGCTTCATAGCGAACTACTCCAACAGTAAGATGTACTTCATCCGGATTGGCTTGTAGGCTACTAGCAATTGAATAAAGTCTTGCAGGCAGTTTACGCAGAATTCCGATCAGTTGTTGCTCGGAGGCTGAAATCGGTCCGAAATCCTTAAGTGCATCCAGTAAATCACGCCCTTCGATATACGTCCGCAATTCGGACGCTTGCTCTGATTCCAGTAGGTGTTTCAATCGTTCTGATTCAGAGTAGTTCGATAATTTTTCAAGCAGTGGTTTTGTCAGCACAGTAATCTCAAAGTAGTTTAATAGAGCAACACGGAGTGCACGACGCTCTCCTTGCGAATTAATTTCTACCGTTTCTTCGGGGTTCCAAGACCCTTCACCTATAACTTTATCAACTAACTCGGAATTATTTTCAGGAAAAATTCCTAAACTATCACCTGGTTCATATACTAAACCAGAACCTTCTAATGACAGTTCCAAATGTCTGGTCTCTTTATTTGATCCTCGCCCGTTTAGGTTTATATTCTCCAGTACTTCAGCGCGAAACGGATTCATTCGAGAATATTGAGTGGAGGTTGTGTTTTCGACTTCTAGACTAGCTGCCGCAGACTGTCCGCCAGTCTGAATTTGTAATGCGACTTCCACTGCTGCCAACCACTGTGCAGCCGGCTCATCATAATCCAAATCACAATCAACACGCGGCGCTAGCGGGGTAGCTCCCAACTCCGAAAGTCTTTTATCAAAGTCTGACCCCGTCTTGCAGAAAAACTCATATGAACTATCTCCGAGTGCCAATACGGAATACTGAAGATGATCCAGTTTTGGAGCTCGACGTCCATGTAAGAATTCGTATAGAGGCAACGCTGTGTCAGGCGGGTCCCCTTCTCCATGTGTACTGACTACCAGAAGTAAATGCTCAAGTTTTTTCAATGTAGTTGGCTTGAAATCGCTCATTGACTGGATCGTTACATCGAAGGATTGTTCTTTTAATTTCGCTGCCGCTTGTTCAGCAACCCCTTGCCCATTGCCTGTCTGGGAACCATAAAGAATAGTTATTTCTTTCACTGCGGTCGGCACCTCTATTGCCGGACGTTCAACAACAGCAATATGACTCCCGCTTGGCGGAGATGTTGCCGCACTGATCGCTGTCAAATAGCCGCTCAGCCAATTTTGCTGAGTTTCCGTAATGCTAGGCAGCAGACGATTCAGCAATTCTACTTGCTCTTCACTAAAAGGACTGTTCGTAACTTGTAACGCCACATTCATCACCCTCGCAAACTAATATAGTATTCTCTTTTGTCATCATCTCATCGACAAGACCCAACCAGCCTGTCAACTTCAGTTAAAAGATGTTTACATTGTATTATGATTATTCCTATTAGTCAAGTAGGTTTTTAGTGAATTGAGTTGGATTTCAGACTTTTTAGACAGGATTTCCATCCGAAGTATACTAAAAAAACATTCAACTTCCCGTGTGTTTTTCCAGTATGATAGTAACCTAAGAAAATCTAAGCGCTAGGCAGATGTAACTTTATACAAAATATTACGTCTACTTAGTACTGACATGATAGGAGGGAAAAGGAGTGAAGAGAAAAGTAAGCAAACCACAGTACGCTTTCTTAAAACAAGAATTCAACTTTCTTGAGCAACAGGGAAAACTAGAATCAGAGGATGCTAAAGACTTACTTGCACTTTACGAACCAAAGGGCGCGACGAATTTCGTACGTTTATTGCTTGTCTTCGGAGCTATATTGGTAGGGGTTGGCATATTAAGTTTCATAGCCGGCAACTGGGATGGACTGATTCCATTTTCTAAATTCGGATTAATTGTCATCGCATTTATTTTATCGTATTCGGCCGGATACAAATTGGAACCAAACTATGAAAGAACAGCTCGCAGCATGTATTACATTGGAGCAGCTATTTATGGTGCAGGCATTTTTCTAGTTGGCCAAAGTTTTCATTTGCAGCATACTGTCTACACGGACTTTCTATTATGGGCTGTCGGAATCCTTCCTCTCGCTTATTATCTGAAGGATCAACTTCTTGCCGTATTCGCAAGTGTTTTTTTAATAATCTATAGTTTTACAGCTTTCGAACCTGGCAGTTTCGGACCCTATTGGTTACTATTACTTCTTCCTATCTTATTTTGGATGAATGAAAAAAGGTTTGGCAGGAAAAGTTCACTCTTTGTCATGTCGACCTTGCTGGCAACAGCATTTATTGTCAATACGCTGGAAGCATTCCATTTTGACGAATGGATCTCCATGTTGATCGTCTTTACCGGTGGTCTGTTGATAGCTTTATTTCCTATCAAACATTTCCGTACGGAGTCATCTTGGATTGGTTCTTTCCTATTTGGTACTGTGGGTATCATGCTGACCTTCCCCTATTCTTGGAGAGAATGGCAGTTGGAAACCATTGCACCTTATATATTCACTGCTTTATTCATTATCCTATTGGTTTATTTCTTGAAGCAAGACAGCCTGCCCGCAATTTTGATCACTTGTGCGTTAATTTATCGGTATTACACAGACATCACATATGACTTCATGCCAAAGTCTTTATTTTTCATAATTGGCGGCTTGCTTTTGATCGCATTCGGATTCTGGTTTGAAAAATCAAGACGAGAGACGGTGAAGCGCCATGAAGAATAAAAGGAATCTATTTCTAATGGCCTTGATTGCTCCACTCGTTGTACTTTTGTCTATGACGTGGAAACCGTTGTGGACACTGAATGTCGGTACGCCAATTTTATTGGAGAGCGTGCCTGTCGATCCTCGTGATATTTTATACGGAGATTATGTCAGCTTACAGTTTGCTGTGGAAGAAGTTCAAGCGAAAGACATGGACCCAGCTTTATTGAAAGAACTTTCAACTGAATCATACGGAAAGATGGTTGTCTATGCCGTGTTGCAGCAGGAAGACAAAAACAAATACGGACTAAAAATGGTGACTGCAGAAAAACCCGATAGCGGGGTATTTTTGAAGGGACGTATGTATTATTACGGTCAATCTCCATATGATCCGCAAACGACTTATTACGCCAACTTTCTGCCCGATCGTTTCTATGTCCCTGAAAATACAGGCAAGCGTCTAGAGGATCTTTCGCGTGAAGGACAGCTCATCGCAAAAATAAAAGTACACAACGGGTATGCCGTGTTACAGGATATTGTTCAGAAATAAGGGTTGTCTGAGAAGTCATTTCCAACTGACTTTTCAGGCGACTCTTTTTTATATGGGAGGCTTTGGTTCGCCCCTTTCCCGTTCATGAAAAAAGACGATCACTAAGAGACTTTCCTGATTTTCATTGTATACTCTAGGTGTTTACCTCCTTTTCAATTCTACCGTCTAGTAATAAATCGCTAACTTGCTAGGTATTTACTCATAACGTAAAGAATTTGTAACTATTTCGCAGGCTTTTGTACTGTTCAAAACTACTATTTTTCATTATACTTTGAAGTAACTTAGAAAAGGAGCTGTAGCTGACCTTGAAGCCTATTTCGAAATTAGCATCAAAGATCCTAATTTTAGTCCTCTTTGTCACGGCGATCGCTGCAGGAGTCACATGGAACTATCTACAAGGAACTGGTGGTCAGGAAATCTCTTTTGCAGAGATGGAAAAATTGATTGCTGAGCAATCAGGTGCTGCGCTGACGCTGAATGAATCAGCTGATGGAGAACTATCCCTTACACTAGATAATCAGACATACTTCACCATGGTCCGTCCACAAAGTACGTTAGTGGACGATCTAGTACAAAAATATAATATATCTTATCAATATAAAACAGCCGGTTCAGCTGGAGGATGGATCATTGGGGGATTAGTATTGGCAGCTCTCGTCACATTGTTCCTACTCCACAAAAAAGGCAAGTTAAATATCGGAGCGTCCGGCATGAAACATCAGGCATCTAAAGCAACACCACTGCCCGATATTACACTTGAGGACATCGGCGGTCTTCCACAAGAAATGAAAGAAGAGATCCAGCAAATGTTGGAAATTTTTAAAAATCCAGGAACTGCCAAAGACATGGGCATTGAATTACCAAAAGGGATTTTGCTGTACGGTCCTCCTGGAACAGGCAAAACACTGTTGGCTCAAGCAATGGCGAAGGAGATCGGTGCCACTTTCTATTCTTCAAGCGGTGCTTCTTTCACTGAATTATTTGTAGGGGTCGGTGCTTCGCGTGTCCGGACATTATTCCAAAACGCTCGCAAACAAAGCCCTGCTGTTATTTTTATTGATGAAGTGGATGCGCTGGCCGGAAAACGGAAAGAGCATGGCGGTGAGGAATCTGAAAAAACATTAACCGAATTACTTGTTCAATTGGATGGCGGTAATGACAATGATGGTGTACTGTTCATCGCGGCAACCAACCGAAAAGATATGCTAGATGATGCGTTCTTGCGTCCCGGCCGTATCGATTTCACATTCAACGTGCAGTTACCCGATACAAAAGGACGTCGGGAAATCATCGATATCCATACAAACGGTAAAACATTGGCGCCAAACGTCACCGCTTCTTTAGATACTCTTGCTGAGAGCACATCTGGTTTTTCAGGAGCTGAAATCAGCGGATTATTTGAAACGGCCAGCCGTCGCGCAATCAGAGAAGGGCGCAAGCTGATCGAAAAGCATGATTTGGATTTTGCGATAGACCGGACGATTCTTGGGAATACAGCGCGCACTCTGAATGATCAGGAAACGAAGCGCCGAGTTGCCATTCACGAATCAGGTCATGCGCTTATCGCCGCATTGACCAAACCAGGTTCCGTAAGAAAAGCGACCATTATTCCTCGCGGACAAGCGCTCGGCTATGTGGCGCCTATTCAAAAAGAACTGCATTTATCAACAGCCAGTGAATTACTAGATCAAGTGAGTATGATTTTAGCTGGCGGTATTGCAGAACGTATATACTTAGGTGAGCATAGTATCGGTGTTGGCGGTGATGTCGAACAAGCGAAAGACATTCTTGACCGTATGGTGAATACAGGCTTATTTCAAGATGGATTTTCTTTGATCTTCAATAAAGCCGAAAAAGAAGAAAAGATGCAAATGCTCTTTAATCAGGCGGCGCAAAAGACCGAATCCTTGATCAAGGAACACGCCTATCAATTTGAGGAATTAGTCAATGCTCTCTATAAAGAAGAAACACTCGAAGGCGAGGAAGTTCAGCGTATTGTAGAGTTATCCTCCCCTAAAGAGACGGTTGTATTAGTTTGACCCTCTTACAAATTTAATGACCAGAATTTACAACAGCTGGGATCATTTGAAATGATCCCAGCTGTTTTTTCATTTCAGACGGAGTTGCATGTGCCAATAAACGCACGCATATTATTCAACCTAGTTTTGCTCTTTTATTCTAATTGTTCAGCATGAATTCAATCTTTCTGGGCATCAATATGAAAAGGGAGGTGTGTCGAATGGCAAAAGATGTATTATGCGAAGTGACTAATTGTCATTTCTGGGAATCCGGCAACCAATGTGGTGCAGAAGAAATCAAAGTAGTGACCAGAAAAGGAAAAAAAGCAAAAGACTCCGCAGAAACAGATTGTCAGACCTTTATTCCAAAAGGATGACCACCTACTGACAGCCAAGCATTCAAGCTTGGCTGTTTTTTATTCATGCCGTCAACTTCAAAGCACCGTCATTTCAATTTAAAAGTGGCAGTACAATGTGCGACCAACTCGTCGTTTTCATTAAACAATTTACCTTCCACTAACGCCGTACTGCGGCTCCGATTGATCACAGATGCTTTGGAATAGACGGACTCCTGAACAACCGGCTTCAGGAACTGTGTTGCCATTTGAATGGTCATAACATCATCCGAGCCTAGTGAGCGACAAAGCATACCCATCGTTGTGTCTAAGATAGACATATACATGCCGCCATGAATTGTACCACGCACATTATCATATTCTGGACGGTACGGCAGATATAATTCCACATCGCCCTCTTCCAGTTTTTTCGTTTGCAAACTTGCAAATTTCCAAAATGGACTCGTTTCAAAATCTTGCCGTACTTTTTCCAAATATTCGACTGTCGTATGATTCATTTAAACCCCTCCATAAGAATAAGATGTTTACCCTATACCATATCGCAATCTTCTTAGTACGACAATTCATAACTTTTTTTATTGACGAAATATCGACATGTTTTTTTCAAAAAAAAGGGTTTGTTTTTTTGTGATTTTCCTTTATAATGAAATCAATTTCATAAGTTTTTTAAATTTAGGAAGAGTAATTCTGTGAATATTTCACCAAGCTGATCACCTGTTATGTAATAGACTAGAGGATACCCTCTAAACGTATATCGTCTTTTATATACAAGCCAACAGAGTAAAGGTCTCTCTCCAATCTGTCATGTTTGTGCACGCGCATGTAGATTGGGGAGGGATTTTTTTATGCACATAGATTTGAACAATATGAATAGAAAGGACGGATGTTAAGGTTGGAAAATAAGCTGAAGCTCTACGGCTTTAACAACCTCACCAAAACTCTTAGCTTCAACATATATGATGTAAGCTATGCGAAAAGTAGACGAGAGCAAAGTGAGTATATCGCCTATATCGATGAGCAATATAATTCAGAACGATTGACTAAGATTCTATATGATGTGACCGAAATGATCGGTGCTCATGTATTAAATGTCAGCAAACAAGACTACGATCCTCAAGGCGCAAGTGTCACGTTAATGATTTCGGAAGAAAAGTTTCCTGCTTCACAGATCGATCCTTCTTGCAATCAAGGAGCTATACCTTTCCCTCCTGAAAAGGATTCTGTCGTTAGCCATTTAGATAAAAGTCATGTGACGGTCCACACGTATCCCGAGTATCATCCTGATAACTCAATTGCGACATTCCGGGTGGATATTGATGTGTCGACATGTGGAGAGATTTCGCCATTGAATGCATTGGATTATCTGATTGGCAGCTTTGATTCGGATATCATCACAGCAGATTACCGGGTACGAGGCTTCACGCGATCCGTCGACGGTAGAAAGTTATTTATGGATCATGCCATGACTTCCATCCAAGATTTTATTGATCGAAAAACTTTAGAGAAGTATGACGCTATTGATGTTAATGTGTACCAATCGAATATTTTCCATACAAAAATGCTAATTAAAGAAATTGATTTGCAGGATTACCTATTCAATAAAGACGTTTCAGAACTTCCGCCGAAGGAACGGCTTCAAATCTCTCATAATTTACGAAAAGAGATGATTGAAATTTTCAGCGGTTCCAATGTTTATGAAAATGAGTGAGGAGAAAATCGTGATACATTCACAACAAAGAGCCCCTATCATGGAAGCATTGCAGCGCTATCAAGCTGCTCGAGTTGTCCCATTCGACGTACCAGGACATAAACATGGACGCGGCAACAGTGAGTTGGCTGCGTTCCTAGGTGAAACCTGTCTGCAACACGACGTAAATTCGATGAAACCACTCGATAATTTATGCCACCCGGTTTCAGTCATCAAGGAAGCTGAACTATTGGCAGCTGAAGCATTTGGCGCAAAACATGCTTTCCTGCTCGTTAACGGCACGACATCTGCAGTTCAAGCGATGGTCATGACAGCCTGTAAAGCAGGAGAGAAAATTATCATGCCGCGCAATGTTCATCGTAGCGCAATCAATGCATTAATCTTAAGCGGTGCTGTGCCTGTTTACGTCAATCCCGGTGTCGATGATAATCTTGGAATTCCGCTCGGTATGGCGGTCGAAGAAGTGAAACTTGCCATCTTGGAACACCCTGACGCAAAAGCGATACTGATCAACAACCCAACGTATTACGGGATTTGCTCTAATTTAAAAGAAATTACTGAACTAGCACATGAATACGAGATGCTCGTACTGGTGGATGAAGCTCACGGCACGCATTTTTATTTCAATGACCGACTTCCTGCATCGGCTATGTCTGTCGGAGCTGATATGGCTTCCGTCAGCATGCATAAATCGGGCGGATCGCTAACACAAAGCTCGTTCTTATTGATCAACAATGGAGTAAGTGAGGGCTATACACGTCAAATCATCAATTTGACTCAAACAACGAGTGGCTCCTACCTATTGATGTCGTCGCTCGATATTTCACGAAAAAACCTGGCACTGCATGGTCAGGAAATCTTCAATAAAGTAATTGAGATGGCCCAATATACACGAGATGAAATCAATAAAATCGATGGCTTCTATGCGTACTCAAAGGAATTGATCAATGGGGATACCATCTTTGATTTTGATGAATCAAAGCTGTCAATCCATACGCGCGGAATAGGTTTGGCCGGCATTGAGGTGTACGATATTTTGCGGGATGAATACGATATCCAAATCGAATTCGGCGATGTGGCGAACATCTTGGCTTACATTTCCGTCGGTGATCGAAAGCTTGATTTGGAACGTCTCGTAGCTGCGTTGACTGAAATCAGACGACGTTATAAAAGGGACTCAAGCTCTTTATTCGACCATGAATATATCAATCCTGAGATCATTCAAACACCTCAACAGGCATTTTACGCGCCCAAAGAAATATTATCATTACCAAATGCAGTCGGCCGTGTTGCCAGTGAATTTGTTATGTGCTATCCCCCGGGTATTCCGATCGTCGCACCGGGTGAACGTGTGACAAAAGAGATTGTTGACTATATCGAATACTGCCAGGAAAAAGGTTGTTTCTTAACGGGGACCGAAGATCCAAATGTAGAAATCATCAATGTAGTAAAGGAGGCTGACCGATGAACCTATGGTATACCGAAGATCATTCACCGCATGTGCGTTTTTCTTTTCGTGTAGAAGAGCATTTATATACGGCAACAAGTGAGTTTCAAAAAATTGATGTATTCCAATCTACAGAATTTGGAAGGATCCTGACACTGGACGGCTATGTTATGGTGACGGAGAAAGATGAATTTATCTATCATGACATGATTGTCCACGTTCCGCTGGCAACGAACCCGGCCATTGAAAAAGTGCTGGTGATCGGTGCTGGTGACGGCGGTACGGTTCGCGAACTGACAAGATATCCAAACATCAAACAAATTGACATGGTAGAAATCGATCGACAAGTAGTGGAAGTATGTCAGAAGTTTCTCCCGAAAACTACTGCCCAGCTGACAGACCCACGAGTGAATCTATATTTCGAAGATGGACTGAAATTCGTCCGTCAACAAGAAAATGCGTACGACTTGATCATCGTCGATTCTACAGATCCATTCGGTCCAGGAGAAGGTCTCTTCACGAAAGAATTTTATGGCAATTGTTATAAAGCGCTGAACGATGAAGGCATTTTAGTGAATCAGCATGAAAGTCCTTTCTACGCAGAAGATGCACGGGGAATGCAGCGGGCTCATAAAAGCATCATGGGCTTCTTTCCAATCTCTAAAGTATATCAAGCCCATATACCGACTTATCCGTCAGGTCACTGGCTGTTTGGCTTTGCATCCAAAAAATATCATCCTATTGAAGACTTGCAGGCGGATATCTGGAATGAGCTTGGATTGAAGACAAACTATTATAATACTAAATTGCATGCTGGTTCTTTTGCATTGCCTAATTATGTAAAGGAGCTGTTAATCCATGCTGAATAAAAATATTGAAACATTTCTTGGTTTCGATGCTGAGTACCAAGAGTCTTCTTTCGTCGTTTTTGGGGCTCCATTTGATTCCACGACGTCCTTTCGACCCGGTACACGTTTTGCCAGCAAAGTGATGCGCAGCGAATCATTCGGCCTTGAGACGTATAGTCCCTATCAAGACGCAGATTTGACGGACTATCGCCTCTTCGATGGCGGTGATTTAGAATTAAGTTTCGGCAATACGGAACGTGCATTGGAACAAATCGAGCAATTCACCGCGAAGATTTTGGATGATCAAAAAATCCCTTGCATGATTGGTGGCGAGCATCTTGTCACATTGGGTGCTGTTCGCGCGGCGGCAAAGAGCTACCCGGATCTGCATGTCATTCAATTCGATGCTCATACAGATTTACGCGAAGACTATTTAGACCAACGTCTATCGCATGCTACCGTCATTCGAAGAGTTTGGGATCTTCTTGGAGACAATCGGATTTATCAATACGGAATCCGCTCAGGAGATCGCCCTGAATTCGAGTGGGCTGCTAAACAGCATGTTTTTATGAATAAATTTAATTTTGATGGACTTGAAGATACAGTGCAAGAGTTACAAGGTAAACCCGTCTATTTGACGATAGACTTGGATGTGCTCGATCCTTCCGTCTTCCCTGGAACGGGGACGCCTGAGGCTGGAGGTGTCAGCTTTATGGACCTTCTGACAGCTATACTGACGGTCAGCAATTTAAATATCGTGGCATGTGACGTCAATGAACTATCCCCTGTTTACGACCAAAGCGGTGTATCGACGGCTGTCGCTTGTAAAGTTGTACGGGAATTAACAATTGCACTTAATAAAAAATTATAAATTGGTGGTGTTTTTAATGGGAAAAGCATTAATTATCGGAGCTGGCGGAGTAGCCAGTGTAGTGGTTCACAAATGTTGTCAAGTACCGGATGTTTTTGAGGAAATTTGTATCGCCAGTCGGACGAAATCAAAATGTGATGCCTTGAAAGAAAAATTAGATGGCGGCCGTACAAACATACAAACTGCTCAAGTAGATGCCGACAATGTCGCGGAATTAGTCGAATTGATTAACGAATTCAAACCAGATATCGTGATCAATGTCGCGTTGCCTTATCAGGATTTGACGATTATGGATGCATGTCTAGAGACAAAAGTGGACTATTTGGACACAGCAAACTATGAGCCTCTCGACACAGCAAAATTTGAGTATAAATGGCAATGGGCATATAAAGAAAAGTTTGAAGAAGCGGGGATCACTGCATTGCTTGGCAGCGGCTTTGACCCTGGCGTAACCGGTGTTTTTTCTGCTTATGCCTTAAAACATTACTTTGACGAAATCCATACAATTGATATTGTAGATGCCAATGCAGGCGATCACGGCTACCCGTTCGCAACAAATTTCAATCCTGAAATCAATATTCGCGAAATTACTGCAAATGGCCGCTATTATGAAAAAGGCGAGTTTGTGGAGACAGCGCCACTCGAAGTGAAGCGTGTCTATGACCTACCCGAAATCGGTCCGAAAGATGTCTATTTGCTCTATCACGAAGAACTGGAGTCATTGGCAAAAAATATTACCGGTATAGAAAAGATCCGTTTCTGGATGACCTTCTCTGAAAAATATCTAACTCATTTACGCGTACTTGAAAATGTAGGCATGACATCTATTGAGCCCATCGTATTTGAAGGTCAACAAATTGTACCGCTACAATTTTTAAAAGCTGTTCTGCCAGACCCAGCTTCACTTGGACCGCGTACTAAAGGTAAAACGAATATTGGCTGTATTTACCAAGGTACGAAAGATGGAGAACCTAAAACCTATTACGTCTATAATGTTTGCGATCACCAAGAATGCTACCGAGAAGTCGGCTCACAGGCAATTTCCTATACTACAGGCGTGCCTGCGATGATCGGTGCCATGATGATGCTGACTGGCAAATGGAAAAAACCTGGCGTCTTCAATATTGAGGAATTCGACCCTGATCCGTTTATGGAAGCATTGAATGAATACGGTTTGCCTTGGCATGAAGATTTCAATCCGACATTGATCGACTGAGGAGAATGACATGAACTTCGATGTGAAAGCAGTCCCTTCACCTAGTTACGTGGTGGAGGAGCAGCTGCTCATAAACAACTTACAAAAAATGAAGACCATCATCGATCAAACCGGCTGTAAAATCTTGCTCGCCCAAAAAGGATTCTCCATGTTTGAAGTATATCCTTTAATTGGCAAATACTTAAACGGCGTAACGTCAAGCGGCTTGCTGGAAGCCCGGCTCGGCTATGAAGAAATGGGTAAGGAAGTCCACACCTATTCACCTGCTTTTCAGGAAGATGAATTTGATGAGATCCTCCGTTATTCCGATCATTTGGTCTTCAATTCATTCGCACAGTGGCGGAGATTCAAAGGGCGAATCCAGAAGAGCGAAAAACATGTTGAATGCGGCATCCGGATCAATCCCGAATACTCGGAGATTGAAGTCGATATGTATAACCCCTGTTTTTCGCATTCCAGGTTTGGCGTGACGTCAGCTGATTTCGCGCCTGATCTACTTGAAGGCATTAGCGGTCTACACTTCCATACGATGTGTGAACAAAACTCCGATACATTATGGCGTACCATTCAAGTGGTCGATGAAAAGTTCGGACCTTATCTGAAGCAAATGAAATGGATCAACTTTGGCGGTGGACACCACATTACACGTGCTGATTACGACAACGCAACATTAATTCATTCGATTAATTTCATGAAGCATAAATACGGATTGGACGTCTATTTGGAGCCGGGCGAAGCTGTTGCGCTCAATACCGGCTTCCTAGTTGCTACAGTGCTCGATACATTGCATAACGGCATGCCGATTGCGATTCTTGATACCTCGGCTTCGTGTCATATGCCTGATGTGTTGGAAATGCCGTACCGTCCTGAAATTATCGGAGCCAGCTTGCCGAACGAAAAACCTTATACGTATCGTTTGGGCGGTCCTACTTGCCTGGCAGGTGACGTCATTGGAGACTATTCTTTTGATGCTCCTTTACAGACCGGTGATCGTCTCGTTTTTTGCGATATGGCTCACTACTCGATGGTGAAAAACAATACGTTCAACGGTATGAATTTGCCGTCCATTGCGCTGCATACAGTTAAAGGCGAAACTAAAATTGTTAAACAGTTTGGCTATGAAGATTTCAAAGGACGGCTATCCTAATTAAACCCCGGTTCGCATAGCGAACCGGGGTTTTCACATGTGCTTCATTTTTTCACAATAAAAAGAACCCGATACCCATAATCACATACGCGGCGAATAACGTCAGCCCTTCAAACCAGTTGGACTCGCCATCATGACAAATATTCACAACTAGCAATGTGGCGGTGATCATGGCGATCAGTTCCGGCCAAGTGAATACGAGGGGCATGGCTTGTGGCATCATCAACGAGATCAGCACCAATACTGGTGCGACAAACATTGCCACTTGTAAAGTTGAGCCAATTGCAATTTCAACGGAAACATCCATTTTATTCTTCATGGCCATCGTGATTGCAGATGAGTGCTCTGCAGCGTTACCAACGATCGCAACGATAATAACCCCAATGAATAGTTCAGACCAGCCAAACTTCTCACCTAGGGTACCAAATGTATGCACTAGCTTCTCTGATACAAATGCCACTGCAACAGTTGAAAGTAATAAAACAAGGATAGACTTCTTTTTCGTCCATTCCGGCACTTCGTCTGTCTCATGCGTATCCGAACCAAATACTCCTCGGTGAGTAAATAATTTAAAGACCAATCCTGCTAGATAAAGTGCAATGAGAATTACCGAAATACCAATACTGAGATTCAGTGTTGTACTCTCATCCATCGTCATTGTGAAAACTTCCGGTATTACAAATGCAACAATTACCGCAAAGATTAGCAGAGCCGAGTTATAACGAGCATCATAAATGCTGAAATTTTGGCGCTTATGTTTCAAACCTCCGGCGAAAAAGGATAGTCCCAGAACTAGTAGCAAGTTCCCTAAAACAGAACCTGTCAAAGAGGCCAACACAATACCAATCAAGCCCGCTTTCAGTGTAAATATAGAAATTATTAATTCAACGGCATTACCAAATGTAGCATTCAGCAAACCACCAATCCGTGGACCGCTGACAATTGCCAAGCTTTCTGTCGCCCTGCCAATAAAAGCTGCCAATGCAATGATGCTTATACAGCAAAGCGCAAACATCCACAAATCCGACCAATGAAAATAAGAGCCGATTAAGACTAACGGTACACCGATGAAAGCTAAAGCAGTGAATACTTTATTCAGTTTCTCCACCTCATCTCTAATACAATTTCTATTATCTTTCCCCTATTTCTCTTCAGACAAACGGAGAGCAGCGAAATTTCATGTGTAAAAGTAGTGTATGGAACAAAAAAACTGCACCCATTATAGGTACAGTCCAGCTAATGAATCATCGGCCATTCAATTCTGAAACGCAAAAAATCTTTCCAAGTATACATACTTGAAAAGATTTTTTATCGTTAACTTTTCATTTTCGGATCCAATGCATCACGTAAACCATCGCCCATCAGATTAAATCCTAGAACAGTTAACATGATCGCCAGTCCTGGAAAAATCATCGTCCAAGGGGCATTTTGCAAATAGTCCTTAGAGTCCGCTAACATTTTTCCCCACTCGGGATACGGTGCTTCCGCGCCAAGACCAAGGAAACCTAATGCGGCCGCCTCTAGAATTGCCGTGGCAATTGCTAATGTGCCTTGTACGATAACCGGTGCCATCGAGTTAGGCAAAATGTGCGAGAACAATATCCGTAAATCCTTCATTCCAATCGCCTTTGCCGCGGTAATATACTCGTCTTCCTTAATACTTAACACTTTAGATCGAATCAATCGTCCGAAGTTTGGAATATTGATAATCGCAATAGCTATGAGTGCATTACGCAAACTTGGCCCTAATACAGAGACAATTGCAATAGCCAATAAAATCGAAGGAAATGCGAGCATAATATCGAAGATCCGCGAAATGATCGTATCTATCCAGCGGCCATAGTAACCTGCCACGATTCCTAAAATACTGCCCACAACAATCGACCCGACTACCGAGAAAAATCCAACAGATAATGAAATCCGAGCGCCATGGATAATACGCGAAAAAATATCCCGGCCGAAATCATCCGTTCCAAACCAATATTCTGAAGAAGGAGGCTGCAGCCGATCTGCCATTAGCTGTTCGTTGATTCCTTCTTTCGTCACTAATGGACCAAATAGAGCGAGGAGTATAAAGAAGAGCACTATGGCAGCTCCAACGACCGCCACCTTACTCTTACGAAAACCTATCCAAGCTTCCCGCCAAGGTCCTGTTGTCTTTTCTAATTGCGCTTCTGCAACTCCATCTACCTTAGGCGTTAATTCTGACATGAACTGTTCCCCCTTCCTCAATCATACTTAATCCTCGGATCGATCAATCCATATAGCAAGTCGACGATTAAATTAATCATGACAAAGATAAATGCAACGATCAGGATACCAGACTGTATGACTGGATAATCTCTAAAATTGATCGCGTCATAAATATAACGTCCAATGCCCGGCCATGCGAAAATGGTTTCTGTTAAAATAGCACCGCCTAGAAGCAGGCCCATTTGCAGACCTATGACTGTCAAAACAGGGATAATCGCATTTTTCAAAGCATGCTTGTAAACGACCCAGAACATTTTTTGCCCTTTCGCTCGCGCAGTACGTATATAATCGGAACGCATGACTTCCAACATACTCGAACGGGTCATTCTCGCAATGATCGCCATCGGGATTGTCGCAAGCGCTAACCCAGGCAAGATCAAATGCCGCAGAACTTCCCATAGCTGATCGAACCTGCCTTGTATGAGCGTGTCAATTATGTATAAATGCGTTATGGCTGTAACCGGATCCCGGACGTTTTCACGGCCTGTAGTCGGTAACCATTGAAACTCGATAGCAAAAGCCCACTGTCCCATTAAGCCTAACCAGAAAATAGGCATGGAGACTCCTACTAAAGCTAATATCATCGCTGAGTAGTCAAACCAGGAATTCTGGAACCACGCAGAGATGATTCCCGCGTTGACACCTACAATGACGGCAATAATAATAGCGAATAGTGCCAATTCCAAAGTAGCCGCTAAATAGGGCCAGATTTCATCTGCAACCGGTAGACGCGTACGCATCGATTCTCCCAAGTCACCTTTTAATATACCGCCTAGATAACTAAAGTATTGAGTATACCAAGGCTGATCGAGTCCTAGTTTGACAGTCAATGCTTCTACAGCTTCTATTGTCGCTTGCTGTCCCAAAATAACTTGTGCTGGATTACCAGGAATTGCACGAATCAACATAAAGACTATAAATGTCATACCAAGCAGGACAGGAATTAGCTGTAAAAGCCTTTTAATCGTGTAATTGAACAACTCTTTCACTCCTCCGGCTTATCATATCCATGAATCAAAGAAAGGGAGAATATGAGCTTCTCCCTCTTCTTTATTCATACTTTCTTACTTATTTAAATTCCACGTTAGATAATAAATCAGAGCCAGTAGGATGCGGAACAAAACCAGTTAACTCTTGCACTCCGCCTAACAATGGAATGGAATGCGCAAGCGGTACCCAAGGAGCTTCTTCATGAAGAATTTCCTGTGCTTGCTTATAGAGTTCGTTCCGTTTGTCTTCATCTACTTCTGTTTGCGCTTCTAAGAATAGTTTGTGTGTTTCATCATTTTTGAAATACGTATAGTTGTTACTGCCGATATTATCCTCGTCTAAAAGAACATATAAGAAGTTGTCTGCGTCTCCATTATCTCCTGTCCAACCGAGCATGAAGGCATCTGCGTCCCCTTTTTCAGCCTTCTCCAGGTATGTTGCCCATTCATAGGAAACAATTTTCGCTTTGATACCAACATCAGCCAAGTTGCTCTGGATAACTTCTGCTACTTTCGTTCCATCTGGCATGTAAGGACGCGGAACTGGCATTGCCCATAGTTCCATTTCAAATCCATCTTCAAGACCTGCTTGTTTCAATAGTTCCTTTGCTTTTTCAGGGTCGTATGGATATGCTTTGATGTCTTCGTTATAACCTGAAATGGATGGCGGCATTGGGTTATTCGCAATTTCAGCACGCCCCTCGAAGAATGAATCGATAATCGTTTGTTTATCAATTGCATAGTTTAATGCCTGGCGTACTTCCTTCTTGTCAAACGGCTCACGAGTTACTGTTAATCCTAAGTATCCGACGTTCATGGAAGGACGCTCAAATAATTGCAGCTTGTCATTGTCTTCAATTTTCGCGCCATCTGCCGGGTTAATACCGTCTGCCAAGTCAATTTCACCAGATAATAATGAATTCAAACGAGCAGAGTTATCCGGAATGGATTTAAAAATTACTTTATCCAATTTTGGAAGTCCGTCTTGCCAATAGTCTTCATTCTTCTCAATAGTAATCGTTTCATTTGGTTTCCACTCTACAAATTTAAACGGACCTGTCCCAACAGGATTACGCTCGTACTCATCATCACCCTTTTCAAATGCAGTAGGGCTCGAGATTGCGAACATGCTCATTGCAATATTTTTTAAGAATGGTGCTTGTGGACGTTTCAATTTAATAACAACCGTATGATCTCCATCCGCTGTTACCGATTCGATTATATGATTTTCATCATCTTTGAATCCACCGAACATAGAGTTATAGTATGGGAATGTATCCGCATCACCGTTTGCCCAACGTTCGAAGTTTTTGACGACTGCCTCTGCATTTAAATCTGTTCCATCATGGAATTTAACCCCTTCTTCCAATTGGAACGTGTACATCAGACCATCCTCGCTTGGTTCCCATTCTTTTGCAAGACCTGGTTGAACCGTTGTATCTTGTTCACCGAAATTCAATAATGTTTCAAATAGATTCACTGTAACTTTAAATGTTTCCCCTTCTGTTACACGTGACGGGTCTAGAGAAGTTGAATCTCCACCACGTCCGAACACTAATGTCTTGTTTTCATTTCCACCTGTATCCGCAGCGTCTTTATCTTTATCGCTGCTGCCCTCTTTGTCATCTCCGCCTGAACAAGCTGCTAATGCAGTTGACAGAACGAGAAGCATGATCAAAGCGAACGACCACAGTTTCCCTTTCCTCATACAGATCCCTCCAGTTATTTTTTTCTATCTATATCATCGTTGCCTTCCTGCGTATAAAGATGGCAGGCAACAGAATGACCGGTACTTTCCTCAGCTAAAACTGGTGTTATTTTCGTGCATACATCCATTTTGAACGGACAGCGCGTATGAAACGCACAGCCGCTTGGAGGATTCGCCGGGCTTGGCATATCCCCTTCTATAATGATCTGTTCTTTTTTATAATTTGGGTCCGGTACCGGTACAGCAGACAACAATGCCTGTGTATATGGATGAAGAGGATTTGCATACAACTCTTCGCTTTCCGTGATCTCCACAATTTTCCCTAAATACATTACTGCAACGCGATTGCTTATATGACGTACTACCCCCAGGTCATGCGCAATAAAAATATACGTCAAATTAAATTCCTTTTGCAGATCTTGCATTAAATTTAAGACTTGCGCCTGTATCGATACATCAAGTGCAGAAACAGGTTCGTCTGCGATAATTAATTTGGGATTGGTCATCAACGCTCTGGCAATCCCGATCCGCTGCCGTTGTCCACCACTGAACTGATGGGGATAACGCTTAGCATGATACTCGCTGAGTCCGACAATCTTCAAAAACTCAACTACTTTTTCACGTCGTTCTTTTGCATTGCTGACTCCATGAACAATGAGAGGTTCTTCTAAAATTTTTCCGATTGTATGGCGAGGATTCAAGGAAGCATAGGGATCTTGGAAAACCATTTGGATATCGCGCCGGACTTTCCTTACTTCATTCGCTGACATCGAGTTCAAGTCTCTTCCTTCAAACTCTACAACGCCTTCCGTAGGTTCCAATAAACGCATAATCGTTCGGCCTGTTGTCGACTTTCCACAACCGCTCTCTCCAACAATCCCGAGCGTTTCGCCTTCATTGACGTAAAATGAAATATCATCAATTGCTTTGACGTGACCGACCGTCTTGCCGATCAGGCCTTTACGTATTGGGAAGTACTTTTTCAACCCCTCAACTTTTAGCAGTGGCTTGCTCATCTCGATTAGTCACTCCTTCTTGTTCATCGTATAAAAAGCATCTAGTCTGGTGAACATCGGAGTTTCTATATAGTTCCGGTGTTTCTTCCCAACATCTCGAGAAAGCGCTTTCACATCTAGCTGCAAACCTGCAGCCTTTCTTGATGGAGCCCGGCTTCGGAACATTGCCAGGTATCGAATATAGACGTTCCTTTTTATCCCGCATATCCGGTACAGATTGTATTAAACCGCGCGTATATGGATGACAAGGATTTTCGAAAATCTCCTGTGTCGGAGCTTCCTCTATGACTTGTCCTGCATACATGACAACTACCCGTTCGCATGTTTCCGCCACTACTCCTAAATCATGCGTGATTAATAGGATAGCTGTATTCATCCGCTCATTCAGTTCACGCATCAATTTCAAAATCTGCGCCTGAATGGTTACGTCTAATGCAGTTGTCGGCTCATCCGCAATCAAAACTTTCGGATCGCATACGAGCGCCATCGCAATCATCACACGTTGCCGCATACCGCCCGATAACTGGTGTGGATACTCTTTCATTAATTCTTCCGCACGCGGTAATCCAACTAGCCGCAGCATCTCAATCGCTCGATCTTTAATTTGCTTTTTCGACCAGTTCTTTTTGTGCAGGGAAATAGCCTCAGCCATCTGATTACCAATCGTAAAGAGCGGATTCAAGGAAGTCATCGGTTCTTGGAAAATCATTGCGACATCATTTCCACGAATTTCTCTCATTTCTTTCTCCGTCTTTTTCAAAAGATCCTGATTTTCGAACAGTATTTCTCCCCCGGTAATCTTCCCCGGCGGATTCGGTACTAACTGCATGATTGATAGAGATGTTACACTCTTTCCACAACCTGACTCCCCGACGATTCCTAAGACTTCACCTTCTCTTACATAAAAGTCCACATGATCTACAGCTGGAATTTCCCCAGAATCTGTGAAAAAGGTCGTCTGCAAATCTTTTACTTCTAGTAGTTTCTGCCTTTCTCTCATTTGCTCACCTTTTTTCTTTTTTCTGAAATGATTCATTAATCACTATTATACTTTTTTTCTAATTAAACACAAGATGCTTTTTTGAAAAATATTATTTCTTAAAAAGTTATGTAAATATAGGAAACGCACAGGTAAACGTTCTACCTGTGCGTTTCATAAAAGTATTGATTTCTAATACTTATATATATTCTATTAATTGAATAATTATTCTAAACTCAAAATTGGTTTACCTTCTACAAATTCAGGTGTTTGCAAACCTAATAATTCATATAGACTTGGTGCAATATCTGTCATGGAAATCCTTTCTGTCATTTCGCCAGATTCAATCATGGGACCAAATGCGTAAAGTATAGGACGTAAGCTTTTTCTTTCGGGATTTCCACCATGACTTCCCAATTCCTTTGTCGGTTCAATTGCAGTTTTTGCATCTTTCCCCATTAAAAATCCAGGGGCAGCAGATAGCAGGATATCTCCGCTATTTTCGTTGTTCACTTCATCATAGTCCGGCATCCCTTTTACCCACACTTTTTCATACGGATTCAAATTGGACGAGTCTTGCTTAGATAATATGGACGAAGTTGGATAAGTGTAGTTAAATGTAGTTCGACCAGTTAACCATTGGAAAACTGGTGCGCCTTCTGGTGAAGGTTTAGCGATGGAGGAAGAGAACATTTCCCTATTTTGAAATACTTTCATTGCCTCTCGCTTTACATTTTCAAATTCCTCAGGCTCCACGATTCCCTTTTTCTCTCGTCCTTTCAAATTCACATAGACATGGGCAATTGTACCGCTTGCTTCCGCATAGGCTTTTGTTTTGGAAGTAATGATTTTTCCATTCTTATCTGTTGCTAGCAACCCGGCTTTTTCAAGTTCTTTGTTTGGTGAAAGTCTAGTGTGAATCGGTTCCAAACCATGGTCGGAAACAAGCAATAAATGATCATTGTCATTGAGGTCATCCGTGATACGTCCAATAGTTAGATCTGCCTGTTGAAACGCCCAACTGACATATGCTTCTTTTTCCTGAACATTCTCTATTGTATAGCCCGGCTGCGCAGGGTCTCTCAGCAAAAAGTTATGCAATTCGTTATCTACATGGGGATAATAATAAAATAACAAGTCAGGTTCATATCGTTCTTTTATATACAAGCTGACATCTGTCACCCAGTCTATAAATCGTTCCCCCGCCTGTTCATATTCTTCCCTTGAAATATCTCCTCTTTCAAATGCGTCAATTTCATCCGCCGCTGGATAGAAACCGAATTCGGAAGCTAGTTCATTCCCAAATTGTTCTGGACCTCTATAAATACCTCCCATGACGGTTCCTTGGAAGAGTTGCAGTTCATCTATTTTTTGGGAATTCCCTTTAAATTTCACATAGAATCCGGCACTATCCACCGAAGGGAGATTCAATGGAACAGCTATCCAGTCCTTTAAAGAAACTTGTTTTCCTATCTTTTTTTGATCCGTCGATAAATATATCAATGGTTCTTTCCCTTTATTTTCAGACACCGCTAACACAAACAACTGCTGTGCCGGAAAATCCTTAATATCCAGTGAAATTACTGCTTCCTGAACGGCGGAATCGTCAGTAGGTAATTGATCTATCCGGCCATCATCAATCGGAGCAAATTCCAAATCATGCAATTTGGATTTCGCCAACGTACCATCCGAATAAACAGCATATGTAGCCGCTGATGCGTTATCAGGATTTGAATCCGGAAAAGCTACTGTCGCTGTAACGTCCCCTTGTTTTCTAGCTTCTTTCCAAACAGGTGTCACACCTAAAGTTTGGGAGAATCCACTCTGGTCATCTTTCACTTGTTCACCTGTAGAATGAAATTGATTACTAACTATACCTGTATTTGACGGACTAGCTCCTGTAGCCAGAGTTGCGTGAGAGGGTGCCGTTAATGAAGGCATGACTGTGACGCAATCTGTTGCAAAGGCTGCTTCCTGTTCGAACTTCTCAAGATTCGGCATGAGTCCTTTCTTCTTATAACGCTGTGTATCCATATAACCCATTCCATCAAATGAGACCACACTTATTGTTCCACTCGTTTTATCCGCGGCAGCAGACTGGTTAGCAAGAGGGCTCAAACTAATTAATATTACTGTGAAATAGAAGATCATTCGTTTGTTCATTAAGATATCCCTCGCTTTATAAAACTATTCCCTGCGAGAAAAAAGGTAAACTTGCTAACAAGGATATTCAACTAATGTAACTTAATTCATCTAAATTCACATTAAACAATTACCAGTTCTTTCGATTCATTTATGAGACAGCCTATGAAAAGTCTTGCTATCTTTTAGATTTTATATTAAAGTTGCCCTAAGGAAACTTTATTTCCTTAGGGCAACTTTTAACTTTCTAAATCGTTTCTTTGGAGGTGAAAATTTGAAGCCATTTATTCTTCCTGATTTGCCGTACGCAGTTGACGGTCTTGAACCCTACATCGATGCCCGCACATTGGAAATCCATCATGGCAAACACCACCAAACGTATGTCAACAACCTGAATGCTACATTGGAAAACCATACAGAGCTTCAGTCTAAATCTCTTGAATCCTTATTGACTGATCTTGATCAGGCTCCAGTTGACATTCGGACAGCTGTTCAAAATAACGGCGGCGGACATTATTGCCATAGCTTATTCTGGGAATCCATGACCCCGAAAAGTAAAGGTAAACCGACAGCGGACATTAAGCGAGAAATTGAAAAGTACTTTCAGACGTTCGATAACTTTCAAGACTTACTGTCCAAAGCGGCCATCCAGCAATTCGGCAGTGGATATGGATGGCTCGTATTGGATCAAGGCGAGTTATCCATTATGAGCACACCAAACCAAGATACGCCTTTGAAAGATGGAAAAACACCGCTACTCGTGATCGATGTATGGGAACATGCCTATTATCTTGCATATCAGAATCGTCGTCCCGAATTTATTCAAAATTGGTGGCACACGGTTGACTGGGACGTTGTAAATGAACGTTTCCTGCAAGCAAGCAAAACAGCGGCAAATTAAATTCCTTTTCTTTATTTCTAGTTTTACCCTACACTCCAGTTTAGGGCTGCTTGATCTGCAGAAATACAGATCGGGCAGCCCCTTTTTTCGTCAATCCAAAATCCGTATCTTAACTTGTTTCACGCCCCATTCCATTGCACGATCATAAGATGGAATGAATACGTCTATTTTATTGCCTTTAATTGCTCCTCCTATATCTCCCGCAATCGCTTCACCGTAATTCTCCACCCAAACTTTTGAACCGATAGGAACCACTTCTGGATCCACTGCGATCACTTTTTGGTCGGGATTGGTCCGCAAATTTTGCCCAGTATACGTCGTGCCCGAACAGCCTTCGCAATAAGCTGTATAAGCTGTAGCGGTCATCGTCAGTTCTTTGGGCGTCGATTGTTCTGCTGCGACAGACTGTACAGGCTCAGTTTCCTTCTGTTTTACTTGATCTATCACTGAAAGTTTATTAGGATTCGAGACTACTATCAGTTCATCGCCCGGATGAATACTATCCGTTGTCATCCCATTCCATAACTTCAATGTTTCTACCGAAAGACCTTGATTAAAGGCGATCCGATATAAAGTGTCGCCACTCTTTACTGTATACCTTTCTGTCTTTTCAGGACTATTCTGTTTTTCCAAAAGACTTACTTTCAATAGCTCTCCATCCGGCGCAATCCCAAGCTCCACAGCCTGAACATTTACAGGGCTTAAAAATAAAATCATAACTGCCAATACACTTATAGTTAACCTCAACATGCTACTCCCTCTTTCGTTCTAAGATTTCCCCACAGTCTTACCAAACTATTTACTTCTCATACGAAAAGACGGATTATACTACACTTGTAAAGATTTTATTATTCTCGAATCAAAAAACAAGTGATGAAAACCAATTGGTTTTCATCACTTGTTTACATTTCAGAACTTATTCTTCTATCTCACTATTCCCAAGGTATTCAAGAATACAACGACAATCGTTAAAGGGACAATCCATTTCATCAGAAAATTCCATAAAGGATAATAGCCTTGAGATTTCTGGCTCATCAGCGTAAATTCCTCGCGCACTAACACTTGATCCATTCGTCGTATTATGAAGATCGCAATTAACAGACTGCCTGAAGGCAACAAAATATTACTGACCAAGAAATCCGTCGCATCGAATATACTTTTATCGAACAGAAGGACACCTGACAAAGTACTCGACGAAAGTGCAGATGGAATTGCAGCCACAAACACCACAATACCTATCAGCCATGTAACCATCTTTCGCGAACGTTTTCCGCTCGCTGTCATTGCTGCCACAATGATTTCATATAAACTAAACGATGAAGTCAATGTTGCAAATAAAAACAGAATCAAGAATAATGCCAAGAACACTTGCCCTAGCGGCAATTGAGAAAAGACTGCCGGCAGTACTATGAATAATAATTCAGGACCAGCTGCAGGCTCTTGTCCAAATGCAAATACTGCCGGGAAAATAGCCAAACCAGCCAACAGAGAAACGAATATATTCATCCCTACAACAGAGGTTGCCGAAGACGTCAAACTGACATCTTTTTTCAAGTATGAACTATACGTGACCATACATGAAAAACCGACGGCTAGAGAGAAAAATGATTGTCCGAGAGCGTATAGCACCGACTCCCTAGTAATACTCGAAAAGTCAGGCTTCAGGAAAAATGAAACACCTTCCATTGCTCCGTTCAACGTCAGTGAACGCACAACTAGAATAATAAAGAAGATAAAAAGCAACGGCATCATATATTTATTCGCCTTTTCGATACCGTTCTGGATGCCAGAAGAAACCACCCATACATTGACAATCGTAAACAGCAACAGTCCGATTAATGTAGTGATTGGCGAACCGACAATTGAACCGAACTGCTCTGAGTAGGAGGCCCCTTCGCTGATGATCTTGCCTGTAACCGATAACCCGCTGTAGACGAATACCCATCCACCTACAACACTATAAAAAGAAAGCAAGAGAAAACAACCTGCGACTCCCAACCGGCCAATCCATGGCCAAGCACTCGCAGGAGCCAGCTTTTTGTAGGCACTGATCGCTTCTTTCCCGGAACCTCGTCCAATAATGAATTCTGAAATCAGCATCGGCAATCCAATCAAGATAGTGAACACCACAAACAACAAGAAGAATGCTCCTCCGCCGCTCATCCCTGTTACATACGGGAACTTCCAAATAGCCCCCAGGCCAATCGCCGCACCGGCCGACGACATGATAAATCCAAGTTTTGATGACCATTGTTCTTTACGCTGATCCACTGCCTCACCCATTTCCCTTTATCTTTATTCAGCAGAAGACTCCCACCTTTAGAGGTGGTGTGTGATATCTTGTTCAGTGGGTATTCAAGCGCCTGCTGAACAGAGAAGTACGCAGGCTAAGATCGCCACATCCTGTGACAACGCCTGCATGATCAACATCCTGTTGACCTAAGCCTCCGGTGGGTGTCACAGATTTTGTATGGAGTTAATTGTGCCAGCACAATTCAAAATCCGGACTCAATTACGCCGAGGCGTAATTGATTTCTACTTATTACAGTTATACTGTACTGCTTCATTGGAAACAAGGGGAAAATCGTCTGGTAAGGCATGTTTGTCTTTAAAACCCGTCCGTTTAGTTACATAGTGCTTGCTGAATAACTCAGTCGCCAAGCGTTCACAGTTTTGCTGATCGAAGAAATCAATATAGTTCGCAGCCTTGTCGAAATATGGATTATCATATTTTTTATCATTTAGAACATGTGATAAGTACGATAAAACTTCATTCTGCGTGTTCGCCTTATAGCCATATAAATCCTTATCTAAATCCAAATACGAACCACGATTAGACAAAAATTCCTTTTGATCAAAGGTATAGAAAATAATCGGTTTATTCATATACAGGAAATCCCATGAAATGCTGGAATAGTCCGTTATAAGCATATCCGCTTCATTTAACTCTTCCATGACCAAAATTTCTCCGAAACTAAAAAAAGACATACGCTCATTCATATATCCATCCATCCGAAATTGGTCTTCATATTTTTTCATGAATGGATGCAGAATAACACGCAATTCCAATTGATGATCAGTAAGCAAGGACTGCAATTTTTCACTTTTCAGAAGTCCGACCGTAGCTTGAAAATACTCACTCTCTTGAAATTCTTTTTCCGATAAATCAAACAGCCATTCTCTCCAGGTGAGCATCAACATCAATCGTTTCATATGCACAGGAGGTTCATTCGGAGGCAAACGATCAAAACGAGCCATCCCTGTAATAATCAGCTTTTCCTCAGGCATCTTCCATTCATTCCGTTTAATTTCATACTCATAATTAGATGCACAGTTAAAATAATTGCATCTCTTCAGTAAAGGAACATCTTCTTTCTGGATTAAAATCTTTTTAAAACATTCAATTCCGTGGCTAATATGAAGCATCTCTGCCTTCTTGTTAAGGAAAATATAACGGTCCATAAATGGCGCGAGGTCATAAATAATTGAATGACCATGGACGGTATAGCTTGCTCTGAAAAACAATAAATAATTCCGAAAGCTGCCAAGCGGAACTGCGTGTGGAATCGCATGCTGATTTATGTAGTCGAATTTCGGATCATACATCCAGTATATTTTCATTTGTTCTGTATAATTATTCACTAAATATTGATGGAAGACAGCGGCGTTATCTTCATACTTTTCTCCTAAATTCCCTCCAACCAACACAATGGTTTCCCTGTCATTTCTATAAAATATTTTTACTAGTAAATAGGCGATCCATATCTTAATAGTACACCAACATGCAAGAATTATATTGTGGTCTTTCAGCCTCATTCTATCGCCTCCTTTATTCCTTCTTCTTTACCCTTTTTCGATAAATTTAAACAGTTCATGTTTCACTTACCATGTTCAGGGAATAACAAGATAGGCACAGCTACTTAAAAATTTAAAGAATACAAGATAAGAGAGGAGAAAAAAGACTTGAAAAGAAAAATATTATTCATCTCAGATCACGGCGATCCCCTTGAGCCATTGGGTAGTGAACAAGCAGGCGGGCAAAATAATTACGTCAAACAGCTCGCACTTGCACTAGAAAAAGAAGGATACTCCGTTGATGTTGCTACACATTGGAATAGTCTTTCAACTCCCCAAATAGAACATTTCGGTGAAGCGTGTCGTGTTATACGAATTGCAGCGGGAGAGCAGAAATATGTTCCAAAGAGCAAGCTATTTCAACTAATGCCTGATTTTTATAGGGAGCTCGCTGCTTCAGTTCCTTTATACTCCTACGATTTAATCCATACACATTATTGGCTTTCCGGTTTAGTCGGTTCCTTTATTAAAGAGGATTATCAACTACCCTGGGTTCATACGAATCATTCACTCGGCATTGCAAAGAAGAAAGCTACGGGCAATTCGGAAGCACTTCGGTTACTAACAGAAAAAATGATACTTAGTACCGCTGACCATATAGTTGCCACATCGAAAACAGAGAAGGAATTGATTCAGCAATTTGTGGACAAGCCTGCAACTACACATGTGATTTCAATCGGAGTTGACAAAGCATTCAAGCCTTCCCAACGGATTCCGAAAGTCCAGCCATACTTTGCTTTTGCAGGCAGACTGCAAACAACGAAAGGTATCTATACATTACTAAACGCTTTTAAACTGCTAATTCGCAAAGAACGTTTGTCTTCACACCCTAATCTGCTTATCGCTGGAGGGAGTCAAGATAGCGTGGACCCTCTAAATCAACTGCCTCGAAGCGAGAAATTGCGGACGGCCCTCAAAGGTATTGAACATCGAGTAAAATTTATTGGTCCTCAAAGTCAACAACAGTTGGCTAAATTATTCAACAATGCGGTTGCAACGATTGTTCCCTCTTATTACGAATCGTTTGGAATGGTAGCAGCCGAGGCTCAGGCATGCGGCAGTCCGGTAATTGCCTCAAAAGTGGGCGGATTACAAGATGTAGTGAAGCATGAGTTAACCGGCTTGCATGTCAAACATAAGAACCCCGCACAATTGGCAGAAGCAATGACTATTCTTCTGCACAACCCTTCATATGCCAAAGCTCTTGGACAACGTGCAGCCGTATATGCACAGCAAGAGTTTAACTGGTCAGTACTGGCTTATAAAATGGCCAATTTATACAAAGGAGCGTATTATGAAGAAAAAATCGTACTTGCTGGCGACTGATTTGGATAACACGTTGGCAGGTGATCCGGCAGCACTCACAGCTTTATTTGAATTTCATGAGGAGTCTAAGGTAGAACCAGCACTCATCTATGTAACAGGAAGACATTTGGATTCTGCTTTACAATTGATGGAGGAGGAACCGCTTCCTCTACCTGATTTGTGGATCACCGATGTAGGCACGTCCATCTATGAGGCAACTACTCTGGAAGAAGATTCGAAGTGGCATGACTGGGTAAATGAAAACTGGCAACCTTCAAGTATTCTTCGTGTAGCCAGCAGATTTCCTTTTCTGCATCGGCAAGACTTGCCCCATACGAAACGAATTTCGTTTACAGTAGAGCCGGGACATGCCGAGTCTGTCCATCTCTTTGAAACGGGACTAAAGAGCGAAGGTATTCCACACCATTTCGTCTTCAGTTCCGACCGGGACGTGGATCTGTTACCTGAACGAAGCGGCAAAGGAGCTGCAGTGGATTATGCGCTGCGTCAATATGCGGCTCAAGATGTTAACGTCTTGTTAGCCGGGGACTCAGGAAACGATGCACAAATGCTTTCATTACCTTATCCAGCTGTAATTGTAGGAAATGCACAGCAGGAATTGGATGAACTCCCTACACACCCATTAATTTACCGGGCAACCACAAATTTTGCAGGTGGTATCCAAGAAGCTTGGGATTATTTTTATGATTTTTCAGGCATAAAAAAACCAATTGGTTAACTAAACTGACCAATTGGTTTTTTATATTTAACACGCCAGCTCGATGTTCGCCTGCCGTTTAAGTTCTTCATAATAATATAAGTCCTCTTCGTAAACCATTTCATACGTAGCGAGACTATTTTTACGTATTTGTTCAAAACATTCAGTTTCGATCAAGCCATACTGCTCATTCAAACGAGCTGCATTTTCCCAAGCCGTTTCTTCGAACACCTTATTCATTAGATCTTCTTCTATGAGCATTCCAAGGAGGTCAAGATCTTTAAATATTTGATTTATCGTAAAACTTTTCCTCATCGTAAAAAATTCTAATGTTTTTGTTAACGATGCCTCTAATGCCTCTTGATCCATCACATGACCAAGCTCATGCAAAGTGATTGTCTGCACATATGTTTCAATCGTGCAAAACGGTGCCATCTCTTGATGTGCTGTTGCCAATCGCTTCGTATCATACCCTATATATTTGCCAATAAAGTTATAACTCATATTTACACCATCATGAACTTCACGAATTGGAACATCCATTTGAACTTTCTTCATAACAGCAAAAACCAACTGATACAATTGATCAGACACTAGTTGATTGTTCATTCTCGTTCTTCCCTTTTTTATCTGTCTTTTTACTTTATCAATATAACAACAACGCTATAATACTAGTAGTATATACCCCCAAAAGATATTAATCAATATTTTTTTACTTATAGTAGTAAAATTGACACAAGTAGAAGTTGCTCTACATTATCCGACAACAAAAAAGGGTATTCTAGAATCGTTTCAATCGATTCTAGAATACCCTATTTGTTAGATTATTAGGTTGAGAAAAATTTAACTTATTTCTCGTCGCTGTTATTATTTTTACGCTGTCTGGCACGAGCTTCTCCGCCTTTACGGCCAGCTTCTTCACGGCTCATCTTGCCATTGTTGTCATTATCGTTGTCATCGTTGTTGTTGTTACTTCGATTCTTTGAACGCGCTTCTCCGCCTTTGCGGCCAGCTTCTTCTTGGCTCATTTTGCCGTTGTTATTACTGTTGTTACTCTGTTCGGCACGTGCCTCTCCGCCTTTACGGCCGATCTCTTCATAGAATTCACGATCGTGGTTTTCGGCTGTGGCTTCTCCACCTTTACGACCAATTTCTTCATAAAATTCGCGGTCATGATTCTCGGCTGTTGCCTCTCCGCCTTTACGGCCGATTTCCTCGTAGAATTCGCGGTCATGATTTTTAGAGGTAGCTTCTCCACCTTTACGTCTCGCTTCTTCAAGAGTCATTTTGTTGTTGCTGTCTTTGTTGTTATTGTCGCGATTGTTTCGGTTAGCCATTAGTACTTCCTCCTAGCGATTTTTTAAAATTTTTAGCTCGTCGACAAGCTTAGTAGTTATATTCCCAGTTCGCCAGTTTCTAAACAAAAAAATACGTATTTACTTCGAATCGGTATAAAGAATTATCAAAGAAAATGTACAGTCTAACTATCTAACTACTATTTCTTATCGATTATCTCTTGGCGTGTCCTAATAAAAAAACCTTCTGTTTTCGACCATTCACAATACAGGATTTGTTTTAAATCAGTATACTTTTTTTCTTTTAGCTGTTCACGCAACCATTCTTCAGTCTTATCGATAAATTGCAGTGTTTCATGTTTCACTTTACCTTGATCAATTAACAATACGGATGGATCTTCTTCAGGGATATTCAATTTCATATCTCCTGCGGTAACCGACTTATATTGTGCATATTGATTGATTGAAAATTCACCGCTCGGCTCCACGTATAAATCCTTCACTTCCCGCAGTGAAAAAATCCCTTGCCTTCTCAACATCTCACGGAGCTGTTCCATATCCAGCTGATTTTTACTGATCAAATGCATATTGAGCTTGCCATCCCCTATAATTTGATCAGGCGAACCTTTCAACAGCTTGCGAAATACATTGAATTTCATCGCCAACCTTTCTATTAAGTAGATCATGACTGCCCATACGCTAATAGAGAAGATAAAGTGAAGTAGAGTAATCTTTTTATCATATAAACTTTCTTCTAGAATCCCTCCAAATACAAGCAAATACACTACATCATATGGAGTGATTTGCGCTAATTCCTTCTTCCCCAGTAACCGAAGAATGAAAATGAGCATTAAAATACCAACAGCGAGCTTTGCTGCGTTTAATCCATATTCCATTTGAAGTCCTCCTCACTATATTCGTAAAGCAGCTAACATAGTAACCAGCTAGTAAGCTACTAAGCCTATTCCCCTTTTTCAGTTTGCTTAGTCTTTTGTGTTCCATTAATCTGCTTTCTACTTTTTAAAGCAACTCGTATAATTTTCTGAAGAACAGCCAACTTATATTGATTTCAACTTTAGAAAGGAGCGATCAACATGGGACGAGACGAACATACAAAGGGCAGTAATGCTTCAAGTTCTCTTCCGCAGACGCCGAAGAAACAAAAAATCATGCCTGGCGATATGAAAGAAGAAATTGCAAAAGAATTAGCGGAACTTCGGAGAGATCCCAAATCTTCGGGAGCAACTCGAGGGAAATCTTCTCGTTGGCCCTGATCCATCTTGGTATTACACGTTTCTATTTTGGGATAAATGAAATTCATCTATTCAAAAAGGAACACCCGACTTTTCAGGGTGCTCCTTTTTGTGTTGAGAAAGCATTTTATCTTTTTCTTTGAATTGCTGGAAAGGCTAAATGTGCGGTGTGAAGCCTGTTTAGTACGTTCAGAGTGTAGTTTGGTTCGGTTTGGCTTAATAAATGTGCGGGCTTGAAGTAGTTTCGTTCGGTTCTGAATGGTTTTGGTGTAGCGCCATGCAGTATTGGTGTGATTCTTGCTTGGTCACAGAAAAGAAGGACGTCACTAAAAGAGTTTTCTAACTTTCAGGACAGTCTTTTCAACTTTGTGATGTAAGAGGATCCATTTCTTCTATATACTTTTCAAGAACTTCATCCCATTGTTCCGTGAGCGTATTCCAAACTCTCGTAAAATAGACTTTTTCGACACGATTGTATACTAAAAACTCCATGCAAGGGATGAGTTTATCCGCTAGTTGAATAGGTGTTTCTATTTTATCCACTACCATTTGCAAGGAACCTTCCGACGTTTCCGTCTCAACAGAAAGCAGCGCTATGCGTAACAGTTCTCTATCGAGGTTTTCAACGTCGTGAACTTGTTTTTTTGCAAGACGAAATAGCGGGACTTTTGCAGTAAGAATATTTTCTTTTTCTTCACATACTATCTCCCTGTGAGACAAACTATAATAAAAGTTCTTTTCATTTTTTTCAGGGGGATGCTCATAGACCCCTGATTGTAGCTGTTCCACCCCAATCTTCGTCAGTTCAAAGATTCCCTTTCGCTGCTGTATCATTTTTGTCCGTTGCATCTTCTCGAATAAATCCTTTACAAACAACGGCTCCACCGCAAGAAAATCCGCAATGGTTTTTGGCTCCGTAACATCTAACTTTTGTATTGTCAGTAAAATCATTTTCATCAAGATATCCATCGTCGTACGTTTGATTGTCGAATATGGTACTTTTACAAGCTGTACAGGTAATCCCCAACTGGCAGACTGCTTTATTTGCAAGTCGGGTTGCTGCTGTAACTCTTTCTGTAATTTCTTCCGCAGCGAGTCCACGTGCTCACCTTTCTTTCTTTAGCCTTCCATTTTTACAAGACGACCATGTTGCTCAACAATTTCTTGTAGCTGGCTGTACATTTCACGTGTAGACTTATTTTTCGTTTTGATTGTGAACATTTCAGAACTTCCTACTATAATTAGCAATTCTCTAGCTCTGGACAATGCCACATTCAACCGGCGATAGTCCTTAGCAAAACCGATCTCTCCACTTGGGTCTCCATGATTTCGGACGAAGCTCAAAATGACGACGTCCATTTCCATTCCTTGAAATTTATCAACAGAGCCTGTTCGGCAATGCAGCTGTTTCGGCCGCAGTTCCTGTTGGATCAATCGATCAATTTGCTTCACTTGTTCGCCGTAAAAGCTGATGACGCCGACACTCTTTCTGTCTTCTGTTTTTATCCGTCCTTCCAGCTTCGCCTGTTCTGTCGCTTGCTCCAGCTCAAGCATTGTATTTCGGATAATTTGGAGTTCCGATTCATTAAACCGACTTGTTCCGCCTTTTAATTTGTCTTCGTAAAATGAAGGTTTATTCGGTGTGTCCAACCATAGTAAATGATCGTCTCGTGTGAACATGGAGCTCTCCAGTAGATGGTCGCGCATTTGATCTGAATCGGGCAATCCGCATTGCAATTGGTAATTCCCTTCCTTATAAAAAGGTGCTATCGTCTCCATGATTCGTTCATGCATACGATATTGGATGCTGAGCATCGTTTTATTCTGCTTAGGCAGCGTTCTGAATAACCTTTCGAATAAAGATTCATTCAATAGTTTTTTCATCTCACGCTGGACTTCCGCGTCTTTTTGCTGATCCACCAGCTCATCCATTGTCTCTTGTCCGACTAACGGCGGCAATTGATGGTGGTCGCCAACGAGAATGACTTTTTTCCCTTTCAGCATAGGCAGCAACAATTCAGGCGGTGTCGCTTTCGAAACTTCATCAATAATGACCACATCGAACATTGGATATTCTTCCATGAATTTTTTCGAGGCGGAAGCGACACACGTAGTGCCAATCACATTCGCGTGTTCGACATAGAGCTTGCGTATTTCATCAAGGTCATAGTCATTGGCGTCTTTCAAAAGGAGTTCCCACTGTGCTTGTAATTCCTGCAGGACCGGCAATTGTTGGCGCTCTTTGCTTAATTCCTGAAGTTGGTGTTCCGTCTCACGGAGATCATTCACAGTTCGCGATAATTGGTGTTCGACATCTGAATTCATTTGTTCAGCCAGCGCGGCAATACGTTCTTGCAACTTCTCGCTTTCTTGCTGCTGTTGTTGCTCAGTGGCCTCTAGCATCTCAAGTTGGTGTTGGTGCTCTTCTAACTGTTTTTCAGTTTCCAGTTGCTGTTGTTGCATGATTTGCAAAGATGCAGTCGATTGGTTAATTTCTTGTAATTGTTGCTGACAACCGAAAACCTCTTTCTCATTTACACTGATTTCGTAAGACAGCTGCTGCTCTTCCCACTGGACTTCAGGCGGGTCATTCTCGTTCAGCCAATCCTCCAGCTGTTGTTGAATGTCTTCCTGTTGCTTCAGCAATTCAGCTTCTTGTTGCTGCAAGTGCAGCTGTTTTTGGGCGATGTCACGCTGTTGTGTTTTTAAAAATTGTAGTACTTCATTTTTCACTTCATTAAACAGCTGTTTTACCGTTCGTATTTGTTGTTGCTGGATTTCGGCTCCCTTAGTCCGTACGATTTCTTCTTTTCCATAAAACAATGACATTCCTTGCGCTATCTTTTTTAAAATCTCTGTTTTTGCTGAAGATGCGCCTGGCGTTTGCAATATTCTTTTTGTAGTCGGGTCAACTAAGAATCTGCCAAGTCGATCGATCATCTCGTGCATTTCCGGAAGTGTAGTGAAGTGATCTGTAGAGCGCTTTTCAAGCGTGGCAATTGGATAACGATGTGTCAGCAAAAGCTGTTCTGTTTTTTCGATTGCCGTCTGAAATCGTTCGTAGAGCTCTTTCCACTCTTGAAATTCGTATGAAAACCCGCCTGATGAAATTGTTTTAATTAGGCGTTGCAATTCATTAATCTGTAAGACGATGTGGATGGGTAGTTCTATCTGCTGTGCGGAAAGTGTTTTTTGCAGGATGTCCATTTTAGTGATAGGAATAACTTGTTCGTGCGCTGCTTTCAATGAACTTTCCTTAGCCGGTAATTTTTTTAGTTGCACTCTTAATTGCCGATATAAATCTGTTGCATTTTGCAACTTACCTCGCAACTCAACATAAAGTAGAGCTTGCCTTAATCTCCTCAGCCCATTTTGTAAAACCGCCAGCCGCTCCGTTACTTTGGCGGTATCAGACAATCTGTTCAGCTTAGATTGCAACTCAACAATTTCTCTCGTCTTCTGTGACAGTTGCTGTTCTAATTGTTGGACTGTTCTCCGATGTTCCGAAAGTTGCTGAGACAGCTGTCCAAAAGATTGTTGCTGAGCTGTGCGCTTGCTTCTTAGTTCACTTACTTGTTCTCGAAGAAGCTTTTGCCGGACAAGCTCTTCCTTTAAATCTTTTTCCGCTTCCGATTGCTTCTGTATTATCCGTTCCAGCTGATCGGATTGGTGCTGCATTTCAAGATCCTTCGTTTTATAAATGGCCCGAGTCGCTTGCACAGCTTCTATTGTTTCATTTCGCCAATTCAACGCTACATTCTCTTCTATGAATCGTTTGCCTTCTTCTTCAATGCTTTCCGAGCGCCCATATCGCAATATACGAGTCGCCGGATCCGTCAACAAACGGCCAAGTGCGTTGTCTACAGCTAGATTGGATTGGGAGGCGACAAGTGTACGTAACCCTGCTTTAACGTTCTGATAGCAGATTTCAGAAATCACTGTCGTTTTACCTGTGCCGGGTGGTCCTTGTATAACGAAGAGATCATGCGCCTTCATGGCACCTGTTACTGCTTCCCTCTGAAATTCATTCAAATTATTATGGAACTCGAGGTCAGGATTTTTATTATTGATCTTTACTACAGGTCGTTCTTCAAATAAAACTTTCTCTAAATTGGCATTCGCCGCCAGACCGTCTTGTAAATCTTTAAACCCTTTTCGCAGCCTTCTGATTTGACTCAGTTCAGCAAAATTTGTCAGTACTAATTTTTTATTGTTTTTCGGCAGCCATTGCTCTTGCCGTGATCTTTTTTGAAATCGCTGATTCAGTTCAACTACAATGATTTTTTGGGATTTTTGGACATCGACGATTTGGCCGATTTCAGTCGATAGCTCCAGTAATTTCACACTGAAGCCTCTGAGCTGCTTCCAATTTTTCGTTTGTAAATCTCTGCAATGAAGACGCAACTTCGTGAAATCACTAGTAAAACTAGCTTGCGTGAATGTGCAGGAAATATCTTCTACGTCCGCGTTTTTCTCGGCAATCTGCAGATAACCTTCCCAACTTTCAATTCGCTTCTTCACGTATTCCGAACGCTCTTCCGCTATTGGCAATTCACGCATTTTTGTGTAGAACTGAATCGGCAAGGCAACACCCGCTCGATTCAAACGGAATTTCACCGCCGTATGAAGCCGCCGGTTTGTCTGGACAGGTTCTTTCGCTCCCCTGACATGAAAGCCCGTGGCGACAAAGCCATCAGGTTTCAGTACACATTCCATCACCGCTACACGCTGCTGGACTTCTTTTGCGAACTTTTTATTCGTATCCGGATCAAAAAACAGGGAATAGGATTGATTCCCTTGTCGATTGGCTGGTTTTTTTTCAATATGTATATCGAAAGCAGACTCAGACGAGACCAATGCCTGCTCATTCAAAAACCACTGTTCTATACCTTGACGAGCATTTTTTGTAATTTCAAGACTGCAAGAAATAGTTTCCGTCGTATTTATAGAATTCATCGAATGAAATTCTTTCTATTATAGGGCTCTTGTACAGCAAGATGGATGTTCATGCTTTTCCCTGTTAATTCCTTGTTCAAAGCTCTCACCTCAGTCCTATATTATAGATCAAAAACCAAGTTACCGCGAGCAAGAAAGAACTTTAAAAAGAATTCCAAATAAAATTTAAAAAGATGTTTACCTTTATTTTTGCCAGGGTATACAAATACCAACAAGGCAAACTGACAGAAGAAAAGGTGTGAAGTAGTAAGTAGATCCTTTGACTCTGGAAGAGCTGCACAGCCTTGGCGGAAAATTTTCTTTACTGGCAAAAGGTACTCTCGTTTGGGAATCTGTTTTTGAAGGTTCCGTAGAAAGACAGGTTTACCAAGTAGTGCGAAAAGAAGTTTTTTGTGTAAGTGCAAGTAAAAGACCTGCTTTTAGTTTGTTTGAGCAGCGTAAGACGCATACGGCGAGTGTACACAATTTCGTCAGTATGGATAGTCGCAACAATCAAATTTTCCGCATAAAGCTTGAATGGAAGAGGACAGTCGGAAGTCGGTAAGCTCGACAGACGATTGCCCTCTTTCTTTTGTTTGTCATCAAACTGTATTGTTTATTCCGATTGAATTCGGGAAAACAGAGAATAAGCAACTACTATGAGGAGGAATTTACTATGAAAAAAAGAATGGCTATAACAGCGCTCGGTTTGGGTGCAGCTTACTTGATGCGAAACAAAGATTCACGTGATAAACTCTCACGTCAGTTTAATGAGTTCAATGACACACCGTTGCGTGGTGATCGCTCACATACAAACAGCCAACCGCGCGAACGAAAAAAAGGTCTACTCGGCAATTTGCTTAGCTGATGATCGAAGAAGACTATAAAGGAGTTGATGGCTAATGAATGAAAAGAAAAAAGTATTTACGGAAAAAGATCGCCCCGATGCGAAAGGGCCTTATATGGACAACCCTGAAAATCTGAAGACTGACAAAGAAAGTATTTACGATATGCATGAGGATATGCAAACCGTGGATTCCATTCCATTAGAAGATGTGCGAATGGAAGCAGAAGAAGAGCGTCATCAACGAAGAACAAAAGACCGCTCTTCCAGCGAAGAAAAATATGAAAAAGAATGAACACGAGATGATATCCTAACAGTTTTGTTGGGGTGAAAAATGCTGAAACAGTGTAAATAACAACCTACGCTAGGAAGTATTTTAAGAGAGAATTAGGAAGATAAACGGCAAGTAAAAACGCTCAGATCTTTTTCTGAGCGTTTTTTATACTATTTTACCAACCCAATTGAACTAAATCTCTACGTTAGTTAACTATATATATTATTTATCTTTTAATTTCTGAAGTTCATTCACTGTAACAAACTCATATTCTTCATCTATCAATAACTTAATTATATCTTCGACTAATTTGAGCTGTTCCCCAGACTCATCGTACATAGGATGCAGTAGAATAATCGAACCATTCTTTATATTTTGCTTCACGTAATCCATTTTATCAACAGCACTATCTGGTTCAATATTCCAAGTTATAGTGTCTCTCTTTTGCTTATTTAAATAATAAGGTAAGAATAATAATTTCTTGCCATTTGGAGGCCGGAAGTCTATCTCATCTTCATAACCGATCCTTCTAATCAAAATATCAGTTTCTTCAATTTCTTCTTTGATAAAGAAAGGAGATTTGAAAATCATCCGTCGGTGAGAATAGGTATGATTTCCAACCTGATGTCCTGCTTTTACAATTTTTTCAGCTTCTGTTAGGTTCATTTCAATTTCATTCCCAATAAGAAAAAATGTTGCTTTAATATTGTACTGATTTAACACTGCTAGAATACTATCAACATTTTTAGTTGGGCCATCATCAAAAGTTAAAGCAACTACCTTCTGATTTGTTTCTACATTACTTGTTAATCCGCCAAATAATTGAAATGTTCTAGAATTCATCAATTTATATGTACAAAATAGTAAAAGAAAAACTAATAATATGGCTATGCTAATGAATAGTATTTTCTTTTTCATAACTTTATTATACTCCCCTTTAAACTTTACGTAATCTTGTTCTTCTTTTATAGTAATTTATCCAATCCATTTTGAATACATTTTTTGTTTAACATATCTGTACCGTTCTTTGTACAATCATTTGTATGCACCCCTCTATACGCACGGATTTTAACAACATCGCATAAATTTACGCGGTGTTATTATAACTTATGAGAATTCGTGAATTGCATTCATTAAAACGTTAATTTAACAATAAAAAAGGGCACACCAATTCATGATGGAATTAGTGTGCCCTTTCCTTATGTCATTTTTAAAAGAGCTTCCGTTCCTTTCATCCCTGCTGTAATGCCTAATGTTTCAGCTTCTAATGTTACTGATTCCAGTGGTGCCGCTAACAGCTGTTCAATCGTTTTCACTCCGACCGCACGTCCTGCAATAATCTTTCGATCGGCCAGCACACTATTCAGCAGACCGACGTCTAACGCACCGCACATAATATATCCTTTGTCATTCGAAACTGTCAGCAACGTCGTCTTCGGCAGTCTGACCGTCACGGCTTGAAATGACTTCCCATCAATCAGGATCGATTTAGTGTCAATCAACTCATCCACCCCTTTCCAATTCAATATATGAAAGACATGCAGAAAAGTTGCTTACACAATAAGTTAGTTAATCCACCTCAAGCTCTTGAACAGTTCTATTGTTCATTCGCGGCCATCGGTTTACTATAGAGGCTACGAGGAGGGAACGGAATGAAGACGATTTGGCATAACGCGCTTTTTTATACGATGCAAACTGAAGGACAAACAATAGAGGCTTTACTAACGGAAAACGGAAAAATTACGGCGATCGGCTCTTATGATGAGTTAGAGGATCAAGCGGAGAAATCCGTTGATTTACAAGGTGCGGTCGTGTATCCAGGCTTTATTGATAATCATATGCACATAATCGGTCAGGGAGAGAAATTGCTTAGATTGGACCTTTCCCGTGCGGATTCATCGGATGAAATGATGGACATGCTGCTGCGTGCATACCCTGATCTTCCTGAAGATGAGTGGTTCATAGGAGAAGGATGGAATGAAAATAACTTTCCTGACAAAAAAATCTTCACACGCTACGAACTAGATCATGTGACGAATTCACCTATGCTCTTAAAACGCACATGCTGGCATGCTGCGGTCGTCAACACGAAAGCCTTGGAACTTGCAGGCATCACAAAAGACACACCTGACCCGGTAGACGGCGTCATCGTGCGTGATGACAACGGGGAGCCTACTGGACTATTGAAAGAGGGCGCCATGCAATATGTTTTACAACTACTGCCTGAACCTTCTGAAGCTTATGTAACAAAAGCTTTGCAAACATCCGTAGACCACCTGCTTTCTGTCGGATTAACAGGTGTGGTGACGGATGACTTAGGATACTACGGCGACTATAAAACTCCTTTGCAAGCCTTCCATAATGTACTAGGTAATGAACGGAAATTTCGAACATATTTATTGCGCCACTTCAGCGTCTTTCGGCAATTGATGGACAATCAAGCTGCATACAAAGAACCATGGGTCGAACCAGGTGAGATGAAATTTTTTATTGATGGCACCTTTGGAGGCAGTACCGCTTTACTTAGCACCCCTTATAAAGATGAACCGGATAACGTCGGAACTGCTGTCTTGACAGATGAGGAATTAGAAGAACGTGTTAAACTCGCACGCAAGTATGATGAAGCTGTTGCAATCCATATGATCGGTGATCTAGCAGTTGAAAAAGCATTGGATGTCATCGAAAAATATCCTGCACCGATAGAGAAACGAGATCGCTTTATACACGTCCTAATGCTTCGTGAGGATTTAGTGGAACGTATGGCTAAACTGCCAATCGTTTTAGATATCCAGCCTGCTTTTGTTCCCTCTGACTTTCCTTGGGTGCTGAATCGTCTCGGCCCCAATCGATTGGATTGGTCCTACGCTTGGAAACGACTTCTTGACAAAGGTTTCATTTGCGGAGGAGGGTCCGATGCTCCGATCGAAGATCCCAGTCCATTGCTCGGTATTCACGCAGCAGTTGCACGGCGCCAGCCTTTCGAACAGCATGAAGGCTATCTGCCAAATCAAAAACTTAGCCGCTATGAAGCCGTACAGCTCTTCACTTCAGGAGCTGCCGCGACGATTGGAAAAGCGAATTCACGCGGCCTGTTAGCGGTAGGTTTCGATGCAGATTTCACAATTTTGGAGGAGGATATATTTTCAGTTGAAACAGATCACATACCTGAAATTTCTGTCCGTATGACGGTCGTGGCAGGTGAAATGATGTACAAAAACAAGAAAAGTAAGCCGTGATAGTTTATTCCGGGACGGAAAGGGAAAACTTTTATAAAAGGAGGTTTTACCTTGGAACTGCTTAGTGTCAATGGAAAGTCGAATTGGAAAAGGTTGACCAAGAGTATCCTTATTCCTGTCGTAGGTGGGTCGGTCATCGGCTGGCTGGCCAATCGAAACACACAAGAACAATATGCTCAATTGGATAAACCAACTTTTTCTCCACCGGGTCCTGTATTTCCAATCGCATGGACCGCGCTTTATACAGTGATGGGAGTGGCTAATTACCGGGTAGAGCAGAAACAAGAAATGCTGCAGAAGAAAGACTCTGCCACCCCGCTCTATGATGTACAACTGGGACTCAATTTTCTTTGGTCGTTTCTTTATTTCAAATGGAATTTGCGGGGTACTGCGTTAGTTGAAATGACTATTTTATTAGGAGCAATCGCTATGACAGCCTATGAATTCAATAAAACCGATCGAACGGCTGGCGCGCTGATGATTCCTTACATCGGTTGGGTGATGTTCGCTTTAACTTTAAATTATTCTACTTGGAAATTGAATAGATGAGAGTTGTAATTAGAGCTGTTTGAAAGGTCGTTTTTCACGTGACTTTTCAAGCGGCTTTTGTTTATGCAAGAAGGATGGCGGTTTTAGTGCGGTGATGGAGAATTTTGTGCACCTCGTTGCTTCGCTTGGCTAAATACCTAAAAAAGGCTATCACTGAAAGATCTTTCACTTTCAGGACAGCCTTTTTTAAATTCAGTATGATCTGTTCATGCGCTCTGCGGTCTTATAAGCATCATACATGCCCCATATCCACACAATTGGATACGTGATAAATCCAATGAGCACAAACATTAGCAATGCATTTAAACTTTGCAAGATAATGAGCAATATACCTTTTACTATCTGCCCATTATAAATCTGTCCGACGCCAGTCCAGAAGAAACTTAGCACAGCGGCAATACCTGGATGCTTCAGCATACACTCTCTCCTTCTCGACTATTTATCTTTATTTTACCCTACTCGGAGAGAGAATAACAAGATGTTTGCAATATCGCGCGAGCTAATTAGAAACGATCTTTATCCAGAGGGTCTCCTTGGACTTCTACATCGCCTTCTTTATCAAGGCGCACTTCTTCGCGTTTCACAGATTCATGGATGGTTTCAGGTTCCTCAACCTGATGTTTTTTCAAGATGATTTCTTCCGTGACAACTGGTTTCTTGGTAACTTCCACATGTTCTTCTGTAACAGGAATCCGAATTGTCTCTTCATCTTCTTTAAATAAAGTTCCATCGTCGCTGAATTGACTGTCTGCGTTCAATTCAGTATCTACTACCGGTCTTCGCTCAATCGTAATTTCATCATGAGCCACATTCACATCTACAGATCTTTGTTCTTCCACTACTTCCTTCTCGAGGTGAACTTCTCCGCGCTTCATCCGTTGCTTGTCCACCTGCAAACGTTCTTCATGCAGACGCATCCGTTCTTCTTCTGTAGCGTTATCCGATAATGTGTTTATTCCTTTTGTGTAGGCAGTTTGATCGGTAGGTCTGTCCAAGACTGCTTCCGCGCCAACGCGTCCCAGCTCATCATCGTGATTCAGGTTTTGATTCGGCAAGGTTTTATTCAGACGATAAGCCGGATCTCCACCGTTCAATTCTTGATCTGTTACGCTCAGTCCATTTGCACCTAAGTTAATATCAGTACTCTTTCGATTTAGTCCATAGATGTGCGTGTTATCCAAGTATTGACGGTTTGCTTCTCCTTTGTCGACATAGAGCAACATGCCGCCTTGGTCAATTTCTTGATAATAGCGTTCCGTTTCTCCTGGGCCGAAGTCCAAATTATCGACCATTCGGTGTACATGGTCTTCTCCAGAAATGAAGCCCATAAAACGGTCCCACCAAGAGCCATCCGCCGACTTGACTTCTGCGTCTGTACGACTTCTCAACATAGTCAGCTGATCATCATTTTTCACTACGACATAAATATTCTCCTCAGGCCATCCTTCATTTTTCAGTTCCTGAACACGATTCATCAATTCTGTTTCGTTAAAATACATTCCTATATATCGTTTGTTATTCATGTAAATCTCCTCCTAAGTTTTAATAACCTGTCGTAATCTTGTTTTACCCCCTTGACAAATTAAGAAACATTTGAATGCATATTTTTCAAAATGTATAAAAACCACGGTACATAGGAATTCTAATAAAAAGGAGTGATTAAATGCTGGAATTGGAAACAATGATTGAAGGTAAACTCGCCAATTTCGGAGTCCTTCGCGATCAAGTGTGCAAGCACGGCTATCATTTCGGCGGTGGTTGGGATTATCATAAAGGATGTTTTGATTCAATCCTTCATAAAGAGGGCGGGGAGACCATTTACTTGCGCGTTCCATTCGAGGTGGATGAAGGCGAATTGGATGATTATCACACATCAATCAAATTCAAAAAACCGTATGTCATCAAGCATGTCGTCAATACTGGGCTTGATCGAGACAGCAGTTCATTAGTGAGCGGTTCATTCAATCAGTTCCAAGAGCCACTTGACCGCGATGCACAAATTCGCGATAAAAGTCGATGGGAAACTGCAGGTGAACTGGCAATCGAAGAAATACTTCAGTATTTAGAATAAAAACAAGAAAGAGGAAGCCCCTTCACTGACCATTCAGTGGCGGGGCTTCCTCATGCTGTTTTATTAGCCTGCTTCCTACTCGTTCAATGCCTGCACTTTTTCATTCATCCTTTTAGCATCAAGGACTTCCTTCGAAAACTGTTCAAAAACAGGTTGTAATTCACTTGTCAATTCCTCTAGTTCGGCAGCGGAATAAAAAAGAGATTCAAAATATATTGGTTGTTCCCCTGCTTCCAATAAAACACGCAACCGTTGCAATGGCTCTCTTCCAGCTACATCCTCATCCGACATGATCGGTTCTTCTGCCGCATAATTCGCCTGCTGCACCCATACATTACCAGTCTCCCCTTGTTGTTCAGCAGCGTTTGCAAATGTCAAGAATTCATCTAAACTTTCGGTTCGCTTCATACTGATCCCTCACTTTACTCTTTTACTTATCTTTCCCTGTTGATTTCCATTGAAACTCCTTCAGTTACATCTGAATTTCAATGAAATAGATCGGTTTCCCGCGATTTTGCCAGCAGCCGATTCGTCGCTTTATTTACTTTTTTCTTGAATAAAACACCGAACGTAATCATGAAAATTCCTATACTCACTAAAATGATAAGATCTTTCGTCGCACGAGCCCAGACAATTCCTCCTACTGCCTCCCTCATCAAATCGATCGCATGAGTAAACGGCAAGATTGGATTGATCCACTGGAAGAATTCCGGTAAAAGCATGACAGGATACGTACCGCCTGATCCTGCAATTTGCAATACTAACATTACGATAGCGAGCGCTTTCCCTACATCGCCAAACACCGACACCAGCGTATAGACAATAGACATGAACACCATGCTGATCAACATGCCGAACAAGATGAACAGTAACGGTTCTTTAACCGTCACTCCGAGCAGAAGGATATCGCCAATGGTTACGATCAGCGTCTGCAATAGTCCGATGAGCCCGAATGTAAACAAACGCCCTACATAAATTTGTCTCGATGTAAATTGTCCTTCCCGGTGAATATCCGTAGATAGTAATGAAATAAGTAAAAGACAACCTACCCATATTGAAAGCACCGTATAAAATGGAGTCATTCCTGTCCCATAGTTTTTAATGGGGAATAACTTATTTTCATTCAGTATTATCGGCTCTTCAAAAAAACTTCTCTCTGCCTGCGGATCATTTTGCAGCAACTCAATGATTTCATTAATATCCGTTTCCGCCTGTATGCTTTCAATACGATTAGCCAATTGGTTCACTTTGTCGTAGACATATGGATATTCATTCAACGCTTTTTGTACTTGCTGTTTTCCTTCATTCAAATCCCCGTCTGTACTAACTAATATCCTTTCAACTTCTGGTATCGTTTTTTGCACTTCTAGAAGCAGGCCCTTCGCATTCCTTAATGTTTTCAATGCTTGGGTAATTTCCTCACGTACAAACGGCTCAATCGTATTTACATATTCTTTCAGGAAGGAATCTGCTTGGATCGATGTATTTTCGGCAATTTGCTGTAAGTCATTTATGCTGTTTTTCATTCGCTCTTCTTCGCCTTGTACTAACACATCAATCATGCGGGCGTTATTTTGAATTTCTTGAATTTGATCTTTTAGATTGCCTGCCTTCTCAAGCGCGGCGTCAATCGGTTGAGATGAAGATGAGGATTCCAGCTCTCCGCTGTCTGCTTGGTTTAACTGTTCAACCAATTCTTTCACATTTGTGAGATCCTGCTCTAGTCCTTCCAGCTTCCCTATACTGCCTGTAACACGTTCATCCAGTTCCTTCTTCACTCGGTTCCACTCCGTAAAGTCAAGCTCGGTCTGCTGGACCTTTTTCAGAAACGCATTTGTCTCTTTTGTTATGGTAGATACTTTTTCAAGATCGGCTTTGATACGAGGCGAAGCCGACTCCAAACGTTTTTGGGCTACCGTCAGCTGACTGATCGTGTCATTGATAGTCTGCAAGCCTTCAGAAGTTGTTTGCTGTACTTCAGGCATCATCTTTTGTGCTTTTTTAATAATCTTTTGTGCTGAATTTGCGTCCCCAACAATTCCTTCCAATGTTTGATGAATACTCGGTAATTGCTTTTGGATATCGAAAACATAGGCTTCGAATTTCTTGATATCCGGTAAGTCTTTTTCGATTTCGATACCGAGGTCATTGAACATCTCAAGCACAACGCCGTTTACAGTGGAGATAAACCGACTGCTCACCTTTTCAACAATGACGGAAGCACCTTTTTCCGTGATCTTCGGTGCAATGGAATTCAATTTTTCATTAACATAATATTCGATTTCTGCTTTTTGTGGTTTTCCGGAAATGACTGTTCCCAGTTTGCTTGAAAAATCTTCCGGAATAAAAATAGCGGCAAAATAGTCACCATATTCTACTCCGTCCATCGCTTCCTTTTTAGTCGTAAATGTCCAATCCATGTCTTTGTTGTCTTGCAAGGTCTTGATCAATTCATCCCCAACATCAATTTGCTCATCACGCACTAAAGCGCCTTTGTCTTCATTTACAACTGCAACCGGCAATTGATCGGTGCGCGCATATGGATCCCATGCCGCGTAGATATTCAACCAGGCATATAATGATGGCAAAAATACCAAGCCGCCGATTAGAATGGCTGCTACCCAGTTCTTACTTATATTTTTCAGATCCATTTTAAAAATATTCCAACTTACTTTCATGAAGGATCTCCTCTTTTCTGCTGCATACTGTTATTAGCTACTATACCCATAACTCGGCAATTCAATGGAAGATCTGTGTAACTTTATATAAAATTCTCCGTCTACGTTTCAAAGGAGTGTTGCGAAATGAAGAAAGCGTTATTCCTTATAGGAGTTTTATTACTGGCAAGCTGTTCTGGCAAGCCCGCTCAAATATTGCCTTCTACTCAATCATCTGTAATTGACTGGGTAGATTTTGTAAATTGGGACGACACGACTTATACCGCGAATTATGAAACGAACGAGCTGGATAAGGTATGGAAAACGGAAAGAGCACTAGGAGAAGTCACGTATACGTTGGATGGTCATGCGGGCGCGAACCATACGGCAAAAAATGGAGATGCTGCGTACTTACCGAAAGGAACCAAACTGTATGAAATAAAAGGCTATGATCCCGCTTTTCGTATTCTGGCGAACGATAAAATATATGAAGTTTCGGAAGCTGGAAAAGCTGAAAAAGTTGAAGATTTCTTAGATATAGAAGGAAAAGTAAATCGAGTAATTCTGCAAAGTGAAGAAGATTTATCATTCATTGGAGAGTTTTCAGAGGTGCATGCGAAGGAATTCATTGATGATTTGCTGTCACTTCCATACGAGGAAGCTGGTCGAACAACCGAAGGTAAACGCGTTTTCTTCGGCATTGAATTGACAGATGGTTCTATGACCCGCTCCCTCTATTGGCCAGAAACCGGGTATATCAATTATGGGACAACAGCATCGGAGCGCTTGAAGGAAATTTTCGAAGCTGGAATGAAAGCATCAAATTACTAACTGGAGACTTCTTTAATCTACCAACAAATTTATATTTCCCAATTGTCTTCTTCCCTTCATATTTGGTAAACTTATTAGTAGCATGAAGATTACGAATATTTCAGGAGGAGATATCCTTTGCAACATCTATTCACACGTTTTATGGAGCATCCCATCATTCAAGCACCCATGGCAGGAGTAACGACGCCAGAATTTGTCGCTGCTTGTTCAGAGGCGGGGGCATTAGGATCAATCGGGGCGGGATATCTTACTGCGGAGGACACACGCCAGTTTATTCGAGAAGTTAAGCAACTAACAGATCGGCCCTTTCAAGTGAATTTATTTGTGCCCGAAATGAACATCGTGAATGAGGAACAAATCGAAAAAGCTTACCACTCGTTAAAACCTATCAGACAACAACTCGGCCTTTCAGAATGGCAGCCGTCATTTTCATCCAGTGAGTTTGATGGGCAAATTCAAGTGCTTGTAGACGAACAAGTTCCTGTTTGCTCCTTTACATTCGGTCTGCCTGAAAAAAACATCGTTACAAAACTGAAAGAGCATGACATATTTTTAATTGGCACAGCGACAACTGTGCAAGAAGCTCGACTGGCTGAGCATGCGGGAATGGACGCTGTAGTGCTTCAAGGTAGTGAAGCAGGTGGCCACCGGGGAGCATTTAACGGTGAAGGAGACATGCTGCCATTAGCTAAACTTCTCACAGATACTGTGAGTACTGTTCAAATTCCACTAATCGCGGCAGGTGGTATTTCTATGCAAGCTCACATCCACCATTTACTTTCGAATGGAGCAGAAGCTGTGCAAGTTGGCACTGCTCTACTTGCGACGGAAGAAAGCGGTGCGAATTCTCATTATAAGAAAGCGGTTCTTAACACCACTGAGAATTGTACCGTTTTCACCAAAGCCTTCTCCGGAAAGACGGCTCGCGGAATTCGCAATACATTTATTGAACAGATGGAAGGAAAACCGATCGCCCCCTATCCATATCAAAATGATTTAACAAAACCTATTAGAAGTGCTGCATTAAAAGAAAAGAAGCCAGAATACATGTCGCTTTGGGCTGGGATAAATGTTCATCGTTGCAGTGCCGGGAGTGTTAAAGAAGTAATCCAAGCATTGACTCTTTCTACTTCTCTTCTTTAACTCTATAAAAAACAGGTTTTAACAGGATAACGCATTCACGTACCTAAAGTTTCTTTTGAGGTGAACTTAATGACCAATAGTCCATTTGACAAAAAATTAGCAGAACTATTTTTAGATGAACATAAAGAAGAGTTTCAACAGGAATTATTGAAACAGGCTGTCAATGTGAAGGATCGAGTAAAAGAGATCTTGCAAATCGGCAATATTGACCTAATTAATAATGCATTTAAACTTGTACATTTTGTGATTTGGCAAGAAGAAGAGAAATTAAGCTTATTTGCAAAAAAAGAAGGGATTGCATGGGCTACCCACTCATTGACTGTTGACCTAAAACTGGAATGGGTTCAGGCAATTCGCCGAACATTGTGGATCAACATTCAGAGAATGATTGAACAATATAATATTACGAACTATGATCTATTCGAATTGGAGAAAAATGTAAATAATCAAGTCGATCGATTTCTCAATGAATTTTTCATTAATTACTCAACTTACAAAGACATGCTTTTGCGTGAGCAGCGTAAGCTCGTAGAAAATTTATCCGTACCCATTATTCCAATCAACTCAACTGTCAGTATTTTACCGCTAATCGGTACTATTGATTATTTTCGTGCGAAAGTGATGGAAGAACAAGTATTGACTAAGATATCGAAGCAACATATCCATACCTTAATCATTGATCTGTCAGGGATTGGAGACATGAAAACAGAAGTGGTGGATCAATTCTTGAAAATGATTGAAGGGGCTAAAATGATGGGATGCAATGTCGTCATTACGGGTCTCAAGCCTGACGTAGTCCGTAACATTGTAGCGTTAGGAGTTGTTTTCGATTCGCAAACCAAGACATGGGGTACCTTACAACAAGCATTAGATATGTATTTCCAATGATTTTAAGCGATACCTTTTGAGGTATCGCTTCTTCTTACATTTCTCTATGGCTAAAAGGACATTTCCCTCTTATCGGTTCGCAGTCATCCCCGATGAAGAATTGTTTCCATTCATTATGTGTCGGATCACCGAAATGGCTGATATCTGGATGTTTCGGCAACTTGTCCCATAGTTTTACACGCTCTCTTACTTTTTCGCGTGAGTTGATGCCGCCTTTTTCAGTTCCTTCAAGCCCCTTAAAAATCTTTCGTGGTTGAAAGCCGATTACCATAGAATTGCCTAAGTCTCGCGTTTTTCTTTGCTTATAGGCAGGTGCATTGCCGAAGGCAAAAATCGGCTCGCCATGAAAATGAAAATCCCATAAATGATGATCTGGATCACGTGGTGCATCTTGCGGCCATTCTTTTTCATCGGCTGTATGTAAATATTGAAGAATATCCCAAAATTGCTGACGGTATTCTTCTAGCGTACCTTCATTCGGAAATGGCTCCACGAAAACAAAGAGTCCATGACGCTTATGCTTCGGATTCTCGAATAACTCCAAAAATAATTCCATAGTTTTCGGCAAGTTCGACCAGTCATCTTGTGTAATATAACCGTATCGCAATTCGCCCTTCTTCTCACCATTCATTCCAAAATAACAAGGAAACGTCCGATCCGTAACCGTTTGGTGAAATGTCTGATACTCTCTCAGCAACCAATCCGGCAAATCACTCCGTTCCGTAAAGTCCTCTTTTGTCAATAAAGCATCTGATGTCTGGATCAATGGTTTAACCTCCTTCAAGCAAACTATACTGTTAACTTCTTTACCCTTACTCTCGAAAATCAAAACCTAGCTCTTGGTCGCCAAAAAATAGACAACATAGGATCTCTCCCATGCTGTCTATTTTGTTTGAAGAATAGTTTAGTTGGTTCTTGGCTTACTCGGATCACATGAAGGTTTCGCAATATCCGTGGTTTCAGAGAGTTTTATCAAGTAATAACACTCTTCTCTTGCCATATGATCCGCCATCAGAGCCGTAAACGATCCAAGGATTTCCTTGTTCATTTCCCATTCTTCCAGCTCACGTAAAAATGACTTAAAAATCGTCATCTCTAAATTGATATCCTGATGAAATTTGGCCAATGCAGGAAATTGAGTGACATTTGTTCTCAGAAAGCCAGCCATCTCCACTGCCTTTAAATAGAAAGCTTCCCATTCCTGCGTGAATTTCTGTCCTTTCTCTTTCAACGACTTCTCGACTCGATCCAAATTTGCATCAATAGCTCCTGCATGACCAGCGGCATCCAGCAGCCACAATAAGTCATGGTGAAGCGGATGAACAGGCGGCGGTACCTCCCCTTGAGCCAAGTATTCAAAGAGACGGATGGCTTCCTCTACTTCATTGACCATATGATTGATGAATGAAGGAGTTAAGGTGATTTTGATTTCACCCACTAATTGCGCTGCCACAAGCTGCAATTTGAAAAGGCGTATTTGTTCGCTGGCGGTTTTTGAAGTTTGCAGTAATGATTGCAGAGCCGGATTGTCCATTGGCCGTTTCGATTCGGTAAGCAATTGGTCAAATAACTGGATGAATGTATTCGCTTGTTGAATACGTTCAGCTTCGCCTGGTGCGAGAGAGTCATGAATGAACCGTGCATGGTCCCCTAGTATTTGCAACCAAAAATGCAATTCAAACAATGCTTCTTCTTGGTAATCCTTCGACAACAAAACACCCCCATCAATTACGCCTCGGCGTGATTGGGTCTAGATTTTGAATTGTTTTGGCACAATTGACTCCTTTCAAAATCTGTGACATCCGCCGGAGGCTTTATTTTTATTCATCAGGAGTCTTTTGCTGAATAAAAATAAATAGTCTTTACAGTTTATGAAAGGACAGAGGGTGTTTATGAAAATCATTTACCAACAGATTCTAATGGTACTTTTTCTACGTTCCTGCCATCCATATTCATCCTATATAGATGATAATCTGGTGACCGTCCAGCAAAATTTCGGTCTACCATAAAATAGATTTTTGCATCGGGACCCAGTACCGGCTTTGAAGCATGTTCTTTCAACGCAGTCAGCTGCTCTGTTTGATATGTTTTCCAATTGAAAACAAATAATTCATATTCAAAAATGCCGTTCTTTCCAGTCCCTGCCACTGCCTGATAAATAATTTCTTGACGTTCGGGCAGTAAGGTGAAATCATAAATATCTTCCTCTTGGACCGGACTGCTAATTATCGACTTTCCATCCGGATCGTCTAGTGGAATCTCGAAGATACGCTGACTGGATGAAAATACTTCATCTGCCGACTCAACATTTTCATCATCGTCCATTTGCACAAATACTGATTTATCCTTAGAAGAAACTTGCAAGGATGCCATACTATATTTTTTCATATCAGTATATTGTGTATGTGTTTGTTCTTTCAAATGATAACTATGCACGTCAAAGTCATGTGGATGCTTCGAAGCGACCGGCGAATAATTCGTAAATGTTGCAGCTTGCAAATAAAACAGTAACTCTGGATTTTTCGGATCAAACGCTACTTCTGTAATAAGTGAATCTACCGAGAGTATCTGCTCATCTTCCAATGAATCCAACTGTACGACATGGATATCTGTCTCCGCATCTTGTTCCCGATCTTTATTAGTAACCGCGAAAGCCAGCCGCTTCCCATCCTCGGAAAACGTCAAATCTACAATCTCTTTTTCAACTGGTAACTGGATAAGTGGCTGTTCCTGAAGAGTCATATATAAATTCGCTTGCCCTTTTTCATAGACGACATAGGCGATTTTACCATCCGATGACACACTGTAAACTTCAGTCAGACCATTTTGTTTTTGATTTTCATCCTTGTCGAATACAAATCCGAGTACAACGAATAGAGCAGTCAGGAACGCAATGGAACCTAGTAAGAAAACTAGCGACTTTTTCATAGTGTATCCCTCCTTCTATATTCCATACACCCAGATTACTAGAGTAACGCCAATCAATAAAAGCTGCGTAATTGCAATAGTATAAGCTATTCTTTTACGTTGAGCAGCCAGTAAGCGCATTTGAACCGCATACAATAGCATCCAAAGACCGATCGGCAGCAAGAGCAATAATAATGAAGCTTGCAGCCCCTCTGAAAACCACAAAAATGCCCACAGCAAAAATAACGTGATAAAAATCAGCACAATACCCATCGTAATATTAATAAAATGAATCCATTTCGCATCTTTCTGCAAAAGCTGTTTAGAAGATGGAAAGTCATAGATCGTCGTGCGATACACTAGTATAATCGCCAGCAATACAAGGGCATAGGAAAAGAAGCCTGAAATGGTGGAATAGGGACGATCCAAGTAAGCTGACATTAAGCTGCCATAAGAGAAAATAAAGATATGACTAATCAGCAGACCGTTCATCCACAAACGGCGGTTTAACGATTGGACAGGATGCAATATGACCGTTAAAATCGATGTAGCAACGAGCACTGCCAGCACGAGCCAGATCATATGGGCATCACCGTTCATGAACAAATCCAGCAAGTAAACACTATAGGCAAAAATTAATGAAGCACTTGCAAGAATCAGCATCATCCCCCTGCGATACGGATACATTGCTTGCTGAAGCTGTTTTCCGATCTCTTTTTCATCGCCGAAATTCATCATCGCCATCTTCATCGCCTCCTCTTTGGAATAACCTTCGTTAAGTAAATCTTCATAGGAACAGTGCAGATGACTAAGCAATTCCTCGCTCAAATCCATAGATTCTTCGTGATTACTATCGGTCTGTTTCACGATACCGTTCACGAAACGCTCGAATACTTCAGTCATGTCAAACCTTCTGAACTTTTGCGGACAAGAGCGTTCATCCACTCCCAATTTTCTTGCTTATTCTCTAACGCAACTCCGCCTTCATCCGTCAGTCGATAATATTTCCTTCTGCTTCCTTCTGTTCCTTGCCAATAAGACTCCACCCAACCCTTTTTCTCCAAACGCTTTAAAGCAGCATATAAAGTTCCTTCACTCATTTCGTACGTATCATTACTTAATTCTTTTAAAACCTTGACGATTTCATAGCCGTATAAATCCCGCTGCGCAATCAACGACAGCAAAATTAAATCGATACTGCCTTTCATCATTTCCTGATCCATAATGCTTCACCTCTTTCGCATCATAACACGATGTACATCGCATTACAATGCAGATGACAAAAAAACACCTTACCGATATCTTATTCATTTCGGTAAGGCAGTGAATGAGTTATTAAATAACAGTTGAGTTTCCCATACTCAAGAAAATGTCCAACCCCGTTCATAAGGCGCAGGAGGTTCAATTTTGACGCCCAGTTCATTTGCAGCACTGTACGGCCAATAAGGATTCCGCAGTAATTCACGGGCGAGCAGGACCAGATCAGCTCGTCCATTTTGTAAAATTTCTTCTGCTTGAATCGCGGAAGTAATCAAACCGACTGCCCCTGTTGGAATATCTGCTTCTTTTCGAATTTGATCTGCGTACGGCACTTGGTAGCCTGGGAAGGCATTGATGGCTGCAGGCACTACACCACCCGAGCTGACGTCTATTAAATCGACGCCTTGAGTTTTCATCCAACGTACCATCTCTATATATTGTGTGGTATCCATGCCGTTTTCCGCATATTCTTCAGCAGAAATTCTGACGAATAAAGGTCCCTCCCACACAGATCGAACTGCGTCAATAACTTGTCTCAAGAGTCGGTATCGATTTTCAGACGAACCTCCATACTCATCTGCACGGGTATTACATAATGGCGATAGAAATTCATTGATCAAATAACCATGGGCACCATGTATTTCTATGACGTCGAATCCTGCTTGCTTGGCACGGATGGCTGCTGCTTTAAAGGACTCAATCGTTTCTTTAATATCCTCTCTAGTCATTTCAACCGGGGTTTTGTACTGCTCACTGAATCGAATGGGGCTTGGCGCATAGATATCCCCTTCTACTGTCGATTTTCTACCGGCATGAGCTAATTGAATACCTGTACGGGCATCATACCCTTTTATTAATCGAACCAGTTCGGATAATCCCTCGATATGATCATCTGACCAAATCCCTAGATCCTCATTGGAAATTCTGCCTTCCGGTTGAACAGCGGTAGCTTCTACTATGATTAGACCAGCTTGTCCCGCTGCACGGGTTGGATAGTGAACCTTATGCCAATCCCCTACTTTTCCGTCTTGATTGTGAGAAGAGTACATACACATCGGTGACATGACGATACGATTCTTGAACTCCACGCCACGAATTGTATAAGGTGTAAATAAAGTTGCCATGAAATGATCCTCCTTATTTAGCTAATATACAAAGTATATCAAAGTTCCATTAACTTTATATGATGGGAGAACTCTATCCTTCTGGATAGAATGTCTCCCTTACTGACCATTTATCCCTTTGGTACTAAACGTAAATAATAAGTGGACTCCGCCATCTTCAATTCTGTTATATGATAATTTCCATACATCCAATCAGACAGCTGGTTTGCATACCATTGACTTTTCACATGTCCCGATTGCCCAGGCCCCACAATATGATGCGCGTTAAACCGGTTAGACCAATCCTTTACGAACCGCCAGCATGCGCCATGATGAACAGTCCCTGCTTCATTAAATCCAGCCGATTGGACTGTCACTTGGCTTCCTCCAACAGGCAAAGGCTTCGTTCGATTAAAAAGTTCCTTAGCAAAAGTACTTGTTTTACTGAAAGGATGTTCAAAATACAACCGGTGATAATCGCCCCATTTCCATTCCTTCATGTTTTTCCCGTACTGAACTTCCGCACGCTTTAAGCATTTGTTGAGTGCCTGATAGAGCACCTCAGAAATTCCGCCTGCTTGTGTAACCCACACTGATTCAGACTTTTTCTGCAGTGCTTGAAACAGCATACATTCTACTATTTGTTCCTTGCCGTCAAATAAGCGCAGTGCCTCTTCAGGAATCTCTTTCTCCAATAAAACCTTCTGGATTTCACTCATCCACAAATGAAACAAAAGAGGAGCCGCCTCATTGACGCGGTCTTCAAATTTCCACTTCTCCAATATTCCCAATGCCCGCCGAATTGGCATCGTCTTTTTCATCGGCCGCAAGCAGTCCAGAAAAAGAGGGATGAACTCAGCTGCGTACAAATTCATTTTATCCATTTGCAGTCGTTTCATGTCTTGCACTGTAAAGTGGCTTCCAGCTTGCAACACTTCTTGAATGCGCAGCTGTCGATAAGGTCGCGATAATGCATGACTTATGTGATAGGGGTAGTCTTCTTCTACTTCCAATTCCGCTGTAGAAATGAAGTCTTCTACAGGATTCACCGTACGTGGAAGTTTGTCGTACGGTATAAAACCATCCCACTCAAATTCATCGTTCCAACCCGGCACCGGGAGTAAGCCATTACCTTTCTTCCGGACTGGTATACGCCCATTTGCCTTGTAAGCAATCGTCCCATCAATTGAAGCATAGACAAAGTTCTGGGCAGGTGCATGAAAGTCTTCAAGCCCCTTTTCAAATTCTCCCCAATTCGTCGCTGAATTTATTGCGATTATCGCTTCGATTTCTTTTGTTGGTTCCATTGCAGTGCACCGCAATGACAAAGCTGTATGGGACAGGTCCTGCAGAAACTCAAAGAACACGGGTCCGTGTCTCGTCTCTTGAATTTGAAATAGTACAGGAGGACTTCCTTTTATCTGAATGACTTCACTGATTAAGTGCGCTTCGTACCATTCATCATTATATAAATAGGTATACGGTTTTTCAGGATGTCTTTTTTCAATATAGAGATCTTGCACGTCGGGTCTTGTATTCACAGCTCCCCATGCAATATGCTCGTTATGCCCGAACAGAATACCTGGCATTCCCGGAAAAATAACCCCACATACATTCACATCACACGACTTTAAATGCATTTGATACAAAATAGCAGGCGTTCCAAGTGAAAAATTCGGATCAGCGGCCAACATAGGCTTGCCATTCTTACTTTTCTTTCCGCTCAGCACCCAACTGTTACCTCCATTTATGTCAGTTACGATTGGTGCGTGTTTAAAGATAGCCCCCACATTTAAAGGGTGACCCATACAATACGCAGCCGCTTCTTCATAATCACCTGCTGTCTCGGGAAGTAAGTCTTTCCATTTTTCTTCAGACAAATTATGCAATGCCCAGTATTTGAACGCTTGCCCTTGCCAGTTCCCTCCTAAATTAAATGCCATCAGTTTTCCTATTGCAATACAATCAGTCGGTGTCCACTCTTCTGGCTGATAGGAACGCAAAATAAACTCAATGGGCAATTTGCGTCTGCAAATCGCATCCTTTATATATGCATTCACCCCTTGTGTAAAAGAGTGCAAGATTTTTTTAGTCTTGACAGAATACTGCGGAAGTGACTTTTCTGCAGCACGGTATAATCCGATTGTTCGAAAGAATTGATCCCTATGAAGAGTTGATTTCCCAAATATCTCACTTAATCTGCCTGAACACTGTCTTTTTAATAAGTCCATTTGAAATAACCGATCTTGCGCTTGCACATACCCTTGTGCAAAATATAAATCATGTTCATTTCTAGCTTCAATATGTGGGACTCCCTGCTCATCCCGTACTACCAGCACCGAATTCACTAAGCCATGAATTTTTATGGTGCCTTTAGTTGTAGGAAGAGCCCGCAACATAGAATAAGCTGTCTGCCATTCACGAAACTTCTTCCATCTATACATTTTACGCCCTCCTTCAGTAAGAACCGATCGCCCGAAAGAACGTTAGCAGTATCCTTATTTACCTTATGCAAGTTTTGGCGTTCGGGAACGGCTAAAATTAGAAATTTATTAAAAATCGGCCAGTTGAAGTTAGCGAGACGTACAAGAAGCATAGAAGACGTGGAAGTTTTTCAGTTTAACTAGTTATCCTTAGAATCATTTAAAAGACGTAAAACCCAGTAGAAAGGGTTTTACGTCTTTTAGACTTACTTATTTACCATTTTCATAAACTCTCTCATTAAACCTGGCAAGTCCGGCCAAGCATGCCCAGAAACCAAGTTCCCTTCTGTATGAAGATCTTTCTCAATGTAAGTAGCTCCTGTGGCAGTCACGTCTGGTTTGCAAGCGATATAAGCCGTATACTCTCTGCCCTGCATAAGATCTGGGATCACAGATAATACTTGTGCAGCATGACAGACAGCCGCAACCGGTTTATTTTCTTCAAAGAAATGTCGCACAATACTTGGCAGTGATTCATCCAGCCGGATATACTCTGGTGCCCGTCCGCCAGGTATGATTAATGCATCATAATCAGCTGGGTTGACATCCGCAAACGCTATGTTTGAATCTAAACCGTACGCAGGCTTTTCCACATACGTCTCCATTCCATCAATGAAATCATGAGTAACTGTGTATAATTTTTTTACAGATGGGGAAGCAATCGTAGTCTCAAATCCTTCTTCTAAGCAACGATAATACGGATAGAAAATCTCCAATGCTTCAACCGCATCTCCGCCTAGAATCAATACTTTTTTGCTCATCTACAATCCCTCTCTCTCTCAATTCTGAATTATGTTCCTATTTCATTTGATTCGACATTTCAACAATGAATCCTCTTTCTTTTGATGAAAATCCTATAGTCATACATTTTTTCTAACGAAAATAGCCATATTAGAAAAAGGAGGGATCAATATGGATAAAAATATACGCCATCTTTTTCATAAAGAAACGATTAATACAGAAATCGGTTTGGATTTCGAAGCAAGTGAAGCAGAGGCCGCGCGGGTGCGTGAAAATGCGACAGGAAAAGAGTACCGGGAAGCGTTGAAAGAAACATATCGTAAAACTGAAAATAAAAGGAGTCGATGAAATGGAAAAGAAAAAGTATACAGTGGCGGGTACAGACATCGAGGAAGTAAAGAGGCTAAATGCAGAATCTGGTCCAAGCTACAATGAAATCAATGAGATGCTTACACAATGTATAGAAGAAAGAAAAAAGAACAGCAATTTAAATCAAAAGAAGTAATTTAGATCTAAGAAAGCCTGTCACCCGAATAAACGGTGTGACAGGCTTTTGATTTTTTATTATTTTCCGACAGAAGACGCCCACTTCAAGGAATGTGTAGGGCGTAGCCCAATGTGTAAGTGGGTGATGAATGTCGGTTGGCGCTAGCCAAAGAGTATGTCAGTCGGTTATAATGGGAACATATATTCTTTTTGGTGGAGGTGAATTTCATGCTGATCAACAAAGCTTATAGGTTTCAAATCTATCCCAACAAAGAACAACGTATTTTAATCGCAAAAACAATAGGCTGTAGCCGCTTTGTTTTTAACCACTTTTTGGCTAAATGGGACAGCGTGTATAAAGAGACAGGGAAAGGACTCTCGTACACTACCTGTTCCGCTGAACTAACTCAGCTAAAAAAGCAAGAAAGCACCAGTTGGTTAAAAGAAGTGGATAGCATTTCCCTTCAATCTTCCTTAAAAAACTTGGCGGACGCTTATACAAGACTTTTCAAAAAACAAAACAAAGCACCTCGCTTTAAATCAAAAAATAATGACGTTCAATCGTATACAACAAAACAAACAAATGGCAACATTGCAATCGTTGGCAACAAAATTAAATTCCCTAAGTTGGGCATGATAAAATTTTCGCGAAGTCGTGAAGTAAATGGTCGAATCATGAATGCAACGATCAGACATACTTCTTCGGACAAATACTTCGTTTCGATTCTTGTTGAAAAAGAAGTACAAGAAGTACCTAAAACGAATTCCTCCGTGGGTGTTGATGTGGGTTTGAAAGAGTTCGCAGTCTTATCAGATGGCACAGTGTATAGCAATCCCAAGTACTTTCGTTCATTAGAGAAGAAGTTGGCGAAAGCGCAACGGATTCTCTCAAGACGGAGAGAACTAGCTATCAAAAGAAAATGTAAGCTAAGTGAAGCGAGAAATTATCAAAAACAACGTATCAAAGTTGCGCGTATCCAAGAAAGCATTGCGAATAAGCGAAAGGATTACTTGCATAAAATCTCAACCGACATCATCAAAAACCACGATGTAATCGGCATAGAAGACTTACAAGTATCCAATATGCTTAAAAACAACAAGTTGGCCAAGGCGATTAGTGAAGTAAGTTGGTCAGAATTCAGAACAATGCTTGAATATAAAGCGAAATGGTACGGCAAACAGGTTGTTTCTGTAGGTAAAACATTCCCTTCAAGCCAACTTTGCTCATCTTGTGGCTATAGAAACAAAGATGTTAAGAATCTTGCCTTGCGTGAATGGAACTGTCCAGGATGCGGAGTCCATCACGACCGAGATCTTAACGCAAGTATAAATCTTGAAAAGGAAGCGAATAGACTTCTAACCGCAGGGGCTGCGGGGATAGCCTAATCACTAACTGGCGGTTACGCCGGTGATCTTAGGAATCTCCCACTTCTAAACGTAGTAAAAGTGGGAGTAGTTCAATCTTCTTGATTCAGTGTCAATCGGATATGCTTTTCACCGAGCAGAATAACATTACAGTTCCAACGCGGGTGAAAAACTAAACGATCTTGCTCATCCAACTCCATCGTCATATGAATTTCATCATCTTCTTTCGTTAAAATCGCAACCCGGCGATTCTCCATATCCATATAAGGTTTCATCTTTGGATTCATTTCGATCTCCCACTCAAAAAACTTCACGGCATTCCCTCCTAATGGTTCGCTTTTTTCTTACTACGACGTATCATAAACTGCTCAATTAAAATAGCTAAGATCGTACCTGTAATCAACCCGTTAGAAAGAGTAGAGGCGATTATGGCCGGAAGTTCTGATAAGCTTTCAGCCGGCACGAACATGGTCCCGACACCGACCATCAGACCGAACGCCACGGCCTGCCGTGCACGCTCTTTTTCTGGATCTGCATCCAGTTCATTGAATGCCATCGAGACCATTTTGGTAAAGATTGCAAACGTCACGGCATAGGCAACAGGAGCAGGCAAAGCGGCGAAAAAGGCCATGACACTAGGAAATAACGTCATGAGGACAAGAAGCCCGCTCCCAATAATGAACGGCTTGATTGAATGCATACGTGTCGTACCTACAAACCCTGCTGATCCAGATATCGGCACGGAACCAATAGCGGAAAACAAACCAGCGATCAGATGGATGAACCCTGAAGCGAAAGCTCCTTGGCGCAGCCGATTAGGCGGTGTGATATTGAACGAATGCGTCAATAAATGCTCCATAACGCGGATCGACGCCAGCATATTTGCAACTAGCAGGAATGTGATAAAAATGGCTGTAACGAGTACACCGCCATCCCATACAGGCTTCCCATAAACAAATAGTTGCGGTAATTGAATAAATTGATCCGAAACTTTCGCAACAGTAGGTGTCTTCCCAAGCAACAGAAAAAGTCCCCACCCGAATAGAATGGAAATCAACACTGCATACTTCGAAACAGTTGGTCGTTTATTGGCCATCGCAATGAACGTAATCAATAAAACGACGAAACTTCCGCCTAAAATTATGGGATCTAAATGATCTCCCGCTTCCTCCACGCCCATCATGCCTTTAATAAATGTTCCACTTAACTGTAAAATCAGCAACAATAAATAAGTAAATGTAATCGCAGGAGTAAAGAGTGCCTTCATTTTCGTGATGACTCCGGTAGCTGCCAAAATTATAAATAAAACACCACTATAGAGCATGCCGCTTTGCAATGCTTGCAGTGCATCTGTTGAAGTGGAATAAAAGATGCCAACCATACCGGCATACACTACATAAATTCCCCACCATAATCCGGCAGGTCCTTCGTTAATTGGCATACGGTGACCGAAAAATGCCTGAATGAGACAGGCGATGCCGAGTACGAAAATGGTTCGCTGCATGAATAGTGAGGTTGCTACCGCATCCATGCCGAATACGTGTGCAATTGCTATAGGCGCTGCAATAGAGGATGCGATAAGAAAGACTGTCCATTGGATGCCGCCTGCTAGATGTTTCATTTGATAATTCCCCCGATGTAACCGTGCAAATTTTGATGTATTTCAGTATACCACGCAAGCAGCCATTATGTTTTAGTTTTACAACAGTCAGACACAGACGGACAGCCATTTTCGGCTGTCCGTCTGTGTCTGCTGTTTTATTCAGCCTTCAATGTCAACACGCTTCCATTTGACACTTCTCCTGTCAAAATCGTCTCATGGAAATCACCTAACGCCCAATCCTCTGCCTGATCATGAAACCACTTGGACTTCATGTGCCCGCTTTGTCCCGGTCCGACAATATGATACGTCTTCGACAGATCATTCAAGTCCGCTACAAATCGCCAAGACGCCCCATGGTTCACTGATCCATCATCTTTAAAAGCAGCCGCCTGCACCGTTATATTCGATCCGCCAATCGGTTGCTTTTTGGGATTTAACAGCTTCTCGAATATCGGCGATGCACTAGCCAACGAATGAGGAAAAGTTAATTGATGAAAATCACCCCACTGCCATTTTTCCGGCTTATTACCGAAATCTGCTTCAATTTCTTTGATCGCATTCATGAAGGAGGAATACACCCATTGATCAACGCCTTTTTGCTCATTCAGCCAGACGCTTGCTTCGCCATTGTAACCCTTGCGTAAAAGTTCATCTGTAATCTGCCCTTTACCTGGCATCAATGCGAAGACATCTTCCGGCATGTCATCCTGGAACATCTCAAACTGCAACTGTCTCATCCATTTATGGAAAATAAGAGGTGCACTGCTTTCTTTCGAATCGACTTGATCCCAATCTTTCAGTAATTTTATACTCTCTTGATAGTTTCCGTCTTGGTCTTTCTTTTCAACTGATCCAATCATCGAGTCCAAAAACTCTGCTGCGTAAAGATTCTTTTGGTCCATCTGCAGCTTCATCATATCTTCTGCCGTGAATTCATCACCTTCTCTCAGCACTTCTGCAATCCGTTCATATCTGTAAGGCTGCGCCCAAAATTTCGTTATATGATAAGGATACGAATCATCAACTACTTCATTATTTGCCGTTGCGATGAATCCCTCATCTGGATTCACTACGCGCGGAAGTTCGTCATATGGAATATACCCTTCCCAACCATATTCGGAAGAAGCGCCAGGCACAGCTAATTGCGCATCACCTTGTTTACGTATAGGGATTCGACCGTTCGCTTTGTATGCAATTGTTCCATCTTTTGCGGCGAAAACAAAGTTCTGTGCAGGTGCATGAAAGTTCTCTAAGGCTTTCTCAAAGCTCTCCCAATCGGCCGCTTTATTCATCTTCATAATGGCTTCCAATTCCGTTGTCGGCTCAAGTGCCGTCCATTGCATCGAAAACAAAGCTTCCGGATCTTCCTCTTTGTAAATTACATCTGAAATGATCGGACCATGTCTGGTCACCACGACTTCAAATGGAATGTCATTGCCGTCTTTGACCCGAATTGTTTCGTCACGGACTTCAGCTTGCTCCCATTTGTCGTCGTAGCGAAACTTTCCTTTTTCACTTGGATGCGGGATCTCAATATAAAGATCTTGTACATCAGGACCGACATTTGTGACGCCCCATGCAATCTCTTCATTGTGGCCTAGTATAATTCCCGGTATTCCCGCAAAAATTACACCGCCTACATTTTGATCGGGTGATTGCAAATGCATCTGATACCAGATGGAAGGCGTACTCAACCCGAGATGCGGGTCATCCGCCAGGAGTGGCATGCCAGAAGCAGTCTTTTCTCCTGAGACAACCCAGTTATTGCTGCCATTGAATTCAGGAGGTGATAATTCCGGGAGAAATCTTCCCGCTACTTCCACTTGGTTCTCTTTATTTGCTGTCATGATTGACTCTGCGTTTTCAGGATACGTAATGAATAACTCTTTTGCTTTCTCCTCAGAAAAGGCATTCAGAGCCCAATGTCGAAATGCTTGCGGCTGCCATTTACCGCCCAAGTCATAGGCCATATATTTGCCAATCGTTAATGAATCTTCCGGAGTCCAGGTTTCTGGTTCGTACCCAAGAAGTTTAAATTCATAGGATAGCTTGTGCGTGTCTTTCGCTTCGTTAATAAATGCATTGACACCTTCTGCATACCAGTTCAACACCGCTTTTGCTTGATCACTATAGCCATCATATGAAGCTTCTGCGGCTGCCCGCAAACTAAACGTGCGGAAGAGCTTATCATTAGCAACAGCTGCCTCCCCTATCACTTCTGCTAATCGGCCACTCGCTTGTCGACGGGCTAAATCCATTTGAAATAAGCGGTCTTGCGCTTGCACGTATCCTTGAGCACGGTAAAGATCCTCATCAGACTGTGCTTTAATATGTGGTACACCATCCTTATCTCGTGTGATCACTACATCTTGATCCACAAATGTCACCTGATGCTCACCGGCGATTAAAGGTTTCGACTTCGATATGTAAGCGTTTGCAAATATAGCAAAAATAACAGCTATTAACGCCAACAAACTGATACTCCATAATGCGATCTTTCTTCCGCGCCCCATTTTCCATCCCCCTTTTAACTATCATACTATGATAGTATTCTAGAATTATTTGTATATTCCTTTAATAATGGGAACAGCGCTAAAATAAAAAAGACATACTGCTTATGTCATGAATAAGCAGTATGTCGTAAATAATTAGCGGGATTCAAAGATTTTTTGGATGATTTGATCGTTTTTCGTTCTGCCGAAGTTCTTGTGTATACAACTTTCTGGTTTCTCTCGCAAGGTGGAAGCAAAACTTTTGGCGAGTTCTGCCTCACCTGCAACATGAACTTCCTTCCAGCCCCTTTTGGATTTCATTTTCCCGACGATTGATCCCATCTCTTTATAGAAACGTCCAAGGTTCGCTCTTAGACGCTGGTCAAATTCGTCTGTATGTCCTCCTACGCCACGCTGGATTGAAGACTTAACCCCTTTCTGCTCTTTCCAGACGTCAAGACCGGAGTCAAATTCATAAACCGTCTCATCTCGGATCCTTCCCATCGCAGTGTCCAAAATTCGGACCTCTCCGTAACTTGGGAGTACAATTCCTGACTCAGGGTATGCTTTTAACATATACTCCAGTTCGTCCGTCATCGCATGATTTTCCCAATGAAAACTTGTTTTGACTGCTACTTGGACAAAATGAACAGACCAAATCTCCGGCTCGGCCGCCGCAAAAATTACGGCTCCTTTCGCCAATTCTCCCTGGTTATGCTCAATTTCTTTCATGACTTTGTCTTTCACCAAGCGAAAAGCAGTCAACTCTTTTTCATCACCAGAAGCGACAAGATATTCATCCAGCCGCTTCAATCCAGACTTCAGATGAATTCTCCAAGCAGCTTGTTGCTGGTCAGGATCTGCAGGATTCGTATTCAAGTACACCGATAGTACACACCGATCATCACAGCGAAACGCCTTCAGCTTTTTTAATTCTTCGCTTACATTCATCCGATCATCCTCCTCATCATTCCCTCAGTTATAGCATGCCCACTGAGCGTGGAATTACAAGAGTACTTTTTTTCAAACTCTATATGTGCACATTTGAAAGGTCAGAATTGTCCCAGCTTTAAAAAGCGCACAGTCAGATCTGCAACTTCCCTTTGGTGGTGGATTTCTTTATGTCCATAAGGCACTGAAATAAAATCCGTTAATCCAGGATACTGAACGGAAGCTAATTCGATGCGTCCGTCATTATCACCTTCCAGTAATTTTCCGAGCCATAAATGATTTCGTGTCCCGGCAATTGCTCCAATAGGACAAGGAGGATCATTTGATAAATTCAATTGTTCTATATAGGTGGTATGCAGGGAGCGCAACGTTCTGAAATATTGTGTGTAACCGACTATTTTGCTTGCAACATACGCAAGTTGGCTGCCATGGTTCGGTGTAGCAATTTGGACACATCGACCGATCGCTGCCAGGTTATCAGTTTCTTTTAGAACTTTTCGTATTAACAACCCGCCTGTACTATGCCCAACCAAGTGAATTCTTGCATCCTTATGCAACGCCATTTCACTCAACACTTGTTCCACTAAAAGGACAGACTTATCAAATTCAAGACGTGTTAACGGAAGATTGAGGGAGCGACAATGATAGCTTTGTTCTTCTAAATAAGTAGAAAGTGTCTTCATATCACGAGAATTTTTATTGAAACCATGAAGCAAAAGAACTTGATCATTCACGCGATCACCTCTTTAATATTTATCCACTATAATTTTTCCGAATACCTATGGAAGCGACATCCTCTAGAATAAAACGCCTGATTCTGTCCATAGTACTCTTTAGGAGGTGTGCCGTCATGGGGAATAAAAACAACAAGAAAACAATGAATGAACGAACTCACAATCCATTAGATACGTATCAAAACAAAAGTAAAGACGCCAGCAATAGTAACAACAATAATCCGAACGACAATTTAAATGAAGAATTATCCGCCGAATTCGATGCAAAGGCCAAAAACAAAAATAACAAAACAAATCATGATAAGAATCAATCTTCCAACAAAAGATGATCGGCAACTTGCCGCTCTACTGATTTTCAGTTAGCGGCAGTTATTTTTTACGGATTTGAACTCCCCTGACCTTACTTTTCATTTCCTTTGGGTCATGAGAAATAATAAACGCTTTAGAGAATTGATTATAGTAGTCATTATCATGTGCTTTTGGAGAAAGGATAATCAGTTTTCTTTGCAATTTATTGGCGTACATTTTAAAAACCGTAGCTTTTCGTGTTTCATCCAAGGCACTGTCAAATTCATCCAGAACTATAAAACCTGCCTGGTTCTCTAAATTTTGGAGAAGTGAGAGCGCAAATAATAAAGAACTTAATGATTCTTCTCCCCCTGAAACGCCTTTACCCACTCGCCCGCCTCTGGCTTTTAAGCTCACATCCTCAAACTTTCCCAGATGCCCTTCTTTACGGACATAAATAAATAATTTGAAGACCGGCCTGTCTTTTTTATCCGTAAATTTCTCAAATTTTATTTGACTTTCGAATTGAAATTCTCCCATATATTGCTGGAAGAGTAAGTTGATCTTCGTTACTTGCATCTCAATCGCTGTTTCCAATCGATGTTCATTTTGAATAGCACGTTCTTCGTTTTCTTCCAGAAGATTTTTCGCTGAATGCAACTCCTCTTCCTTGCGTAGCACCTCTTGTTCCAACGTCAGAAAATTTTCTATCGCGTTCTGATCGATTCCCTGTTCATTACGTGCATTTTCAAAACCAACCATCGCCTGGTTTTGTTTGACTGTGAGAGTATATTTGGATTCTTGCAGCTGTTCTTCCATTAAAGCTTGATCCACTAATTCCGGCACGAGTAATCTGAGATCATTCAATTGTTCTTTTTGCTTCGTCTCGTCTTTGGACAATGCGATTCGTTCATCTTCTTTTTCAGACAGTTGATTGGCAATCTGCTTTTTTGTTCGTTGATTTGCTTCTGCTTGATCTTTCAAGTCGATAATCTCTCTTTGCAGTTGTCTTAAACTATCTTGAAGACGATCCAATTCATCTTCATATGCTTCAACTTTATTTCGTAATACAATTAGCTCTTGTTTTAAATGCTTTAACAACTGTTGTTGTTTCTGTAAACGTTCAATTTTTTCAGAGTGCTGGCCGAATTGTTCATAGACTGCCAAGTATTCTAGCAATACACTGACCACGCCCTCTTGTTTAATCTTCTCCTTCCAAATCTCTTTCGTTTCTGTTTCATATTCTTTTTTCTGTACAACTAAATGAATTTGCTCTGTTTTCAACTGCACAAGCTGTTCGATACGGTATTGCTGGTCTGCCTTTAACGAAAGAAAGGCTTCTGCTTCCCTTACTTTTTGAACATCCGCATTCCATACACGAAAAGTTTCATTGTCTTCATTTGACTGCAGAGAGAGTGTATCAATTTCCTTTTGCATTTCTTCAATTTTCCGTATAAGAAACTTTTTTCTTTCTTCCAAAGCTCGTTTACTTAAGATATACGTATTCCGTTCTTGCGGACCCCTTGTTCCACGCGTATCGACCAACCAATTTTTTTGAATCGTTGGCTGTTCCGAAGTAAAAAACTGTTCAATCCACCAAAGAACACGTGTTGCATGATTTTGTTCTTTTTGAGAAAGCCCTTCTTGCATTTGCAAACCAAGATTAGGTAAATCTATAATAACCCGATTCGGAATGAGTTTTTTCAATGAGACATGATAAAGATCATTGATCGGCTGACAGCTTGCCGCATCGTAAAAAATGGTGTATTTAATTGTATCGAAAAGACGCTCATTTTCAATTGGTGTTCGGTCCATCAACTTAATGAAATGACGTAAAGTGAACGCTTTGATATTTTGTTCTTTCATATGGCGAATGGCTTCTTGCTGCCGCTCAGATTCAATTTGATTCTTTTCCAACATTGCCAATTCGTCTTTGAATATGCGATGTTCAGCCTGTTTCTGTTCTAGCAGCTGTTTTCTTTCTTGTAAGGAATGGTTTAAGTCAGCAAGATCTTTTTCTAATTGATAGCTCGACAAATAGCGATTCATTATTTCTGTGTGAATCTGACTATTTTCTTCCCACTGTTCAATAGTTGCTTGTAATTTTGATTCTCTTTGCCGGTACTCTTCTATTGAATGCCCTGCTTTGTCAGTCAGCGTCTTGAGCTGTTCCTCTTTTCTCGTTAACGTCTCAACTTGGTCGTTCGCCGCAGCGAGTCGATTCCTTGTTTCTACTTCTGGATAAGGTAATTTCGAATACGCTTCTTGCAGAGTACTTAATTCACTTTGTAAGGTGTCGACTTCCTCCCTCACTTCTTCTATTTTTTCTTCTTGCTCATTGGCTTGTACTTTGGATTCTTCCAGCAGCTCCCCCACTTCTTGTTGTTTCTCCTGTAACTGTTGAGTATTTGAATTCTTTTCTTCTAGTTTTCCAACGAATTCCTGTGCCTGATCATCTACTTCCTCTAACTCCAGTTTGCGCTCTTCGATATATTTTTCGACCTCTTTGCGTTCATTCTCAGCACCTAATTGAAGTGCATAAGTGGTGGATGCAAACAGCACCCCATTCTCAACAATTCGTTTTTGATTGTTCTTGAAGCGATCTTTATTGTTTCTGGCGACTGATAAAGTAAACTCATGTTGCTTTTGTTGATTCGTTGCGATGACATAAGCTTCCCGTGCCTCTTTTACAATTTCCAGACTCGTCTCCCAATCTTTTTGAATCCGATCAATACCGTGCATTTCACTAAAGATACGGAACCGCTCTTCAGGAGCCATGACCGAAAATTGGTTAACTTCTTGCTGGTACCAAATTAAGTAGTACAGATCGGGATGAATTTTATATTTGAATTGTAGCTCTCTTTTATATGCACTGAGATTATTTTTATTGGCGTCACCTGAGCGATAGGTTTGCCGCAATTCCAGCTGTTCCATTTCATCGCCGTCATGAACTTCGTAACGCAGTTTGATTGGCTGCTTCGGCGGTTGCTCGCATATTAGACGGAATTCAATGAAAAGAGGGCCATCAATACGAGATAACCCTTCGTTCTTGAATAAAAAATGGATCGCCGCTCTCCATGTCTCGTCTTCCGAAATATTTTGCGACTTCAAACCTTCAATTTCGACCTTACTGGAACGCAGAACCGCACCCATGCAAAATGAGATGGTCGACTTTCCCGCACCATTGGGTCCTGTGATGAGAATATGTTCGTCCGCATTTTCTAAAATCATCTCTTCCGCATCGTAATCTCGAATACCTGAATACCGTAATCGCCAAGGGATCACAGGAACCCCTCCCTCTCGTACAAATTATAACGATTAAAGAATTTCATGACGTCTTCTTTTGACAATTGATTGGAATGACTGAATTCTACCATCCTATGCAGAAATGAATCCGAAAACATATGAACTCCAATCGCCGTTAAACAATACGCATCCTCTTTCCCCGATTCTGTCTGGATTTCGAGTGCGCCTATTTTTCGTAATGTATCGATTGCTAACTGAATGCGGCGGCTTCCTTTCTTTATCTCATGGCCGAACGCTTCCAGTAACTGGGTTAATAATGTAAACTCATGCTTCAATACTTCCTGTTGATAAAACATGAACAACAGTACTGCGAGTGCTTCCTCGGACAATGTATGACGGGCAGAACGGGCAGGAACCCGCAACATAGCGACTACCTGATCCCGTTCTTCATCATAAATCAAACGATAATATCGACCAACGGCTTGGTTTACACGTGATAAAAAAGAATGAAAATAAGCGTCTTCTTTGGAAACGCCCAATAACTTTTCCACTTCTTTTCGGGATAGACCAAAATTATTCGCCCGGATGGTCGCACTCGAAGAAAAGAGAATGGACAAAAACGTTTGTTCTTCTCGAGTAGTTAAAATACTGCGCAATAACTGTAAACTGTTTAATGAGTAGTCCTCGCTATTCTCTTTTTCGAATGTTGAATTTTCGGTCGTCATCTCGAATCCACTCCCATTCTTTATCTAATTCTTTTACGTGTTGCTGCAATTTGATCTGCACCTTTTTATTCGCTTCCATAGCAGCAATTCCAAGAAGTTGGCGAATGGCATCTCCCCATTCCGCTGAACTCGTCTCAATCATTGTTTCTTCTATTCCTGCCTCTTTTTTCTCGGCAAGATATTGTTCAATCTTATCTGTGTCGATACTCGCTTTCGTTAACAACCAGCTCGCCTCGTCCACTAAATCGTCTATCGATTGTACTTCCAATGTTTCTCGCCTGAACTCTATGTCGTGTTCCTCTTCAATATCCGCTACGACAGGCTCATAGTTTTCCAGAAAGTCTATTCCGCTTTCAATATCCATAGGTGACAAGGGACTAGCATATTTTACGGGAATCCAGATGCCATCTAACTCCTCCCCCTCGTACTGTCCCTGTTCCATAAAGCTAAAGAGCTGGTGTGCATTCGGAATTTCCGATTCCACAGGCGGATGAAACATTTTCGTAACGAACGTCCGAACTTTTTCAGGAGAAATGGCAGTTTTGAGCGGCGTTTGCTGTACATTCATAAACTGAAGATACTTATTGACCATTCCAAGTGACAAGCTTGTACCTTCAGCAAGTACTCCAGCTCCATTTTGCATTAAATGGCTTAATACAAGACTGTCTTCAATTGTTTCGAACTGATTAAAGCGTTCATGCAGCTTACGTTCCAAATCTTCCATCAGCGTATGAATTACTTGTAATTGCGGCAAGGCGTTGCGATCCGCAAGCAGTTCCAATTCCCGCTCTTTCAACGTTTCATTGGCCTCTCTGACATTGCGGATCATACTGGCGATGACATTGCCGCCTGAAATTCCTTTATCGTCATATGCTTCACTGATTTCCGCGTCTCTCCTCGCCTGAAACAGTGAACGACCAATGTCATCCTCTAAATAATACGCAAGGGAATCATTTGCAAGCCGAGTCAAAGAGTGCATCATCCGTTTCCCAACGCTCATCATTTTAATTTGCTGGGTTTGTTTACTGATCCAATTATTGCTTGCAAGTATCGTAACAATTTGATCAACCCGCGATTTAGACGGCGGCTCTTCATCACGAAAACGGGACTGATATCGGTAGTACAGCGTCTCGGCACTATCAATCGGTTCAGTAAGACCGTATGCCTCTTCGTGTATCAGTTCAATAATCCGTAAAAAGCGAAGCATCTCCAATGGTGAATGGAAGACAGCTTCAGAAGACAGATCTTTCATCACACCGGCTAATGAAATAATATCTCGCATAGCTCGTGCCATTTCAGGCTGCTGTTCATCCGTATTAAAGATAGATATTATCTGCTTATCCACTTCCTCCATTCGGCTGGCCCCCTTAACGTCATTTCTTGTTCTGCTTCGCTAATCGTTTCTGACCATTCAACATATTCTCTAAAGGATGTGAAGACATTTCCTTCATTGCCTATAAAACGTACAGATCGTCCTTCTGTAAAATTCGCAATATCTTTAGCAATAATCCTCCCCGCGGTATCATAATCTACCCATATTACAATCTGCTGAATAGAAGAATTCCGACAGAGCTGCTGAATTAATTTTCGATGCGCGCCCCGTATTTGTCCATCTACTCCGATGATCAGCGAAGAGGTATCCTTTAGAAAATCAACTTCTTTTGCCATTCTAGTCAGTACCGCACGGTTTTCTACCAACCATAAAACTGTTGCAGTCGTTACATAACTTTCATCTGTCACGGCTATTTCCGTTGTGGCATGAACAGTACCGATTGAATATTGCGAGAATTCACCCGTTAGATTTCCTGCAAAAAAGATTGGAACAATAGAACCTGTACTGACAATGCCGATTTCACTTATCGGCGCATCGATCCATTTTTCAATCCGACCTATAAAGGGCTCACGATAGGCATCAAACACTTTTGAACCGCCAATTCTTTTGTAATAGACGGCACCGATTTCTTTGAACTCCATATGAGATTGCTGTCTTTTTAACTGCAGATAAGCAATAAGGAACTCCGTAAACTTCCGCACTCTTTCTTTACCCCAAGATTCCTCGTCTTTTGGTTCTACAATGAATTTTTGCGCTTGGTGAATGAAGCTATCCTGAAGTACCGATTTAGAGATTTCGAGCTCCCCAAGTAATGTTTGACGTAATAATTCATCGGCTTCCATCACTCCTTGCCTTTTTAGCCGTTCGTATTCCGCTAACCCAGGCCCCATACGGTAGCTTGAACTTAAAGGTGTTCTGCCATCTGATTTAAACCGTATTTCCTGAACTAACCACCCTTTAAGAAGGGCTTCTTGTTTCAACTCAGCTGAAAGAGGTAAAGAGTTTCTGCGAGAATTTGGCTTCAGATTCATTTTTACGATGTCCTCCGTTGGATGAATATCATATTCATCAGACGCCAATACGTTGCCTAATATTTTGTATGTACGAGCAGTCCATTTTTGAATTTCCCATTCATTCTCGCCAACCTGTTGAATCGACTCTCCTGCTTTGCAAATATGGGTTTCCAAAAACACTCTCACCGTTTGCATAACGTCATGTCCTCTCGCTTTTTTCTAACTATTATGAAGATGTAAATAAAGGATATCACATTTTAACGGTTGCTGGAATTTGAGAGAGAAGAAAAACCGCCGCAAACTCTCTATAAATAAGAGCGCGACGGTTTCCTGCCGTTAATATATTTTGTAACTATACTTTTCTCGCCAAGTTACCTTGTGAATTTGCCGCCGAATTCTTTCATGATCTGTTCTACTTCAACGACATGCTCAGGTTTCAAACAAGCTTTCATTCGTGGCATAAACTCGAACAAGTACGCTTGATCAAAGCTTTTGTCAGCTTGTTTTTGGAAACTCTCTTTTAACAATTCTTGAACTTCATCCATTTTGTCTTCCTGTACACGTTCTAGTATAAATTGATGGAATTTCTGTTGTGCAGGGTTCAATATAATTCCTCCTTGTACTATAGGTATTTAAAGCAATATGCTGTTACATACCCCATTCAATTTCTTACTTTTACTTCGTTTACACGGTCGGTGCATAACGATTTCTATACAATTCAACGACCTTACTATAGAGTGAGGCGAGCACTTGTTGAAATAACATACCGAATACAACCGGCATGGCTACTTTCGCCGGGAAATAAGTCGTGGCGATTACAACGCCAATTGCAATGTTGCGCATCCCGCCGACATACATGAATGTAGTGGCAGTAACCGGATCTCTCCAAAATAAATGACCCATCGCAAGAGCAGCTGCATAACCGGATGTCGCGATAAACAACACGAGTAAAATAGTGCCGACCAGTTCCCACGAAATCACTTTAACATACGGAGCAACCGCGCTTCCATTAATTGCGACAATCGCGAACAGGCTCAGTTTAGAAAAAGGCGCTAATTTGGGACTCAAAGTGGACTGGATCTTCCCTTTGGTCCATTCATTCAGTAAAATTCCAAGAAGCGTCGGCATCACAATCATCCACAACAAATTCAGGATAAGTGAGGTGGTTTCCACCGCTATCCTTTCTCCAGCCACTACATGAAGAACTATCGGCATCACTAGAGGAGCCGATAACGTATCAATCAGAATAATTGACAGGCAGAGTGGCAGATTTCCTTTCGAAATCGTTACCCAGATAACACTTGTTACGCCAGTCGGAACCGCCACGGCCAATACGAAGCCAACCGTCAGCAAGTGATCATCAAAAAACAAAATGGACAGTAAATACGCCCATGCAGGCATCAAGATATGCAAAAAGGCAATGCTCACCAACACAACACTTGGATGCTTCACGACCATGCGAACTTCTTTTACATTCATACCTAAGCTTCCAACAAACGTCATAAACGCAAATAGCCAAGATACAAGAAATAACAGGTGTTCTCCAACTTGATGAAACAGCACGCCAATAAGTAAGCTGAGTGGTGTTAGAATAGCGATCCATCTTTGCAGCCAAGTATTTAAATTCACTAACATGGAATACTCCTTCTTTATCGCAATAGATAACTCAGAATTCCAACAATATATAGTGTTAGTTTAGCATAAAGATCATCCGTACAGTCATGTTCTATTTTCTAACAGCCCGCTTAAAGGTGAAGGACTTGCTCCTAATTTTTCTCATTAAATGAGAAAACCCATAGCTTAAATCACTATGGGTTGAATCCTGTTCATTTATACTACATCCGGTTCAACCGGTGTGTCAATTAGCGTTTTCTGAGAAGAAGAATCGACCAATGCATATCGTTCCCACACCCGGCTCTTCCAACGCACCGCCATGCTGATTGCCCGTATCCATTCGTCCGTTGCAATAGCGAGCCATATGCCAACAAGCCCTAAATCAAGCACAAAGACAAAGAAGTAACCGAGTGGCAAGCTGATGAGCACCATAGATATCGCTCCCATCAGTACCGGAAACTTTGCATCGCCTGACGCGCGCAGTGAATTAATGATCACCATATTCACTGTACGGCCTGTTTCAAGCAGACAAGACAGCAACAACACGGAGGCTCCAAGCTGAATGATGGCTTCATTATCCGTAAACAACCGCATGAGCGGATAACGAAGCGCCATTACAATTACTACCATGAAAGCAGTAAATGCAAGCGCACGCTGGAGCGAACTCCATACTTGGCTGTACACTTCATTCTTCTCTCCACTACCGACCAATCTGCCTGTAATGATGGAGGTACCGAGTCCGATCGCCAAAGCAAACAAATAACTGAACATCGACACATTTGTTGCATACTGCCGAGCAGCAAGGGCTTCGGTTCCAAGATAGGTCACATAGTAAAGGAATACAATTTGGCACGCCTGATAAAGAACTTGCTCAAATGCAGAAGGTAAGCCAATTTGGAGAATTTGAGTAATATATCGCTTTGACCATTTGAAATAAAATTGGAAGTCAATGCGATAATCCAAAACTTTGTACAATAACCATAAAAAGAACAACACGGCTACAAGACGGCTTCCAACAGATGAAATCGCCGCACCTTTTACACCAAGTGCAGGCATTCCGAACTTCCCAAAAATCAATGCATAGTTCCCGATCACATGGATAATGTTCATTCCGAGTGAAACAAACATTGTCTGCTTCGTAAATCCATGTACTCGAATAATTGCTGCAAGCGAGTTAATGATCGCCTGCAAGAAAATCCCGCCACCGACAATAACTAAATAAGTCTCCGCATGAGCGAGGATATCACCCTGCAAATTCATAGCACGCATCATCTGACTCGTGAACAGCAAGAAAACTCCACTAATCAAAAGTCCAGCCAACAAGTTGAGGGAAATAGCCATTGCAGAGATCTTCGCCGCCTCCATATAACGGCGTGAACCAAGATACTGGGCTACCACGATCGCAGCTCCATTTCCGACTACTTCTAGTACCAGAATTGCGATTTGGACATACTGATTCGCCGTCCCCACTCCAGAGACTGCGTCATCCGACAATGCACTCAACATAAACGTATCCGCTAATCCCATCAGCATAAACAAAAATAACTCAAGAAAAATCGGCCACGTCAGATGAAATAAATTCATTTTCATCCCCGGGCCGTTAGCTGCTGTTGCCGCCATCTATCTATCTCCTTCTTTACTTTCAAAATCGAAAAACAGGAATAGCTTACCATAAATTCCTCTGAGAAGATAATGATATTTCTTGGATATTTTGTGAAGTTTTTATGTATCACGGATGCTTGACGATTGAAGGTAGAAATCAAAAAACTCACAGCTTTTATAGCTGCGAGTTAGGGGGCATTTCATTTATTTTGTATAAGACAAAAGCGCATATTTACTGAAGTTTTTCAGCGCATCTGTTGCTTCTGCTTTATCTGCATATTCAAAAATCCGTACGTTTTTTTGTTCGAACAATGTGATGACCCACATGTTGTTCAGTCTCCTTTTTGGTTTGTATTTTGATTTTCTTATTGGAAACCTAGACTAATTTCTTTAACTACTCTTATCATACACTGTATTGCACGGATTGGAACCGTCTTGTGAAGGTTTTCACAATTCATTCAAACTCGAAACGCTTACATTTGAAGGCTTTGTGAATATGATGTTAATATACTTTTTTAGGAAAGAAAAAGCAGCCTCACTCAGAGTTGCTGTCCTGTGTCCACAACCTCAATGAATACAAAATTACCACTAGATTTCACAGGAGGAAGTTATACTTTACTGGGCAAAAAAACCCGCAGCACTCATAGCCACGGGTGGGGTGTCGATCCATTTATTTTGTATAAGACAAAAGCGCGTATTTGCTGAAGTTTTTCAGTGCATTCGTTGCTTCTGCTTTCTCTGCATATTCAAAAATCCGTACGTTTTCTTGTTCGAACAATGTGATAACCCACATGTTGTTCATTCTCCTTTTTGGTTTGTATTTTGATTCCCGTATTGGAAACCTGGACCAATTCTTTAACTACTCTTATCATACACTGTTTTTTACGGATTGAAACAGCCTTGTGAAGGTTTTCACAATTCATTCAAACTCGAAACGCTTACATTTGTCAGATTTGTTACAAAGGTTTTTTTGATGTTTAAGTGGTGTCCAATCTCCGAATGCATCAATAAAAGGTACCAGGACCCCGAACAATTATAAATTGTATCAGGGCCTGGTACCTTTTAAATTTTTTCCGCAAGTTCAGTTCGTACAAACGGATCGTCACTCAGCCCCGCTTCGAGAACAATTTTAGCGTATTCCTTAGCAGCAAATAAAGAATGATCCCGGTAATTTCCACATTCTTCTGCAGAAACAGCTGGTATATGTTCAGTAATGATCACTTTCTCTAAGACTTTTGTTAACGCAGCAGCCACTTCTTTCGGTTCGTGTTCATCCCAAATTATCAAATAAAAACCGGTCCGGCAACCCATTGGTGAAATGTCTATAATTCCTTCCAGTTCATCACGTAAATACGTAGCCAGCAAATGTTCAAGTGTATGAACAGCTGCTGTTGGCATAGCATCCTCATTTGGCTGGAGAAACCGTAAATCGTATTTTTGGAGAGCGCTCCCCTTTGCGTGCTGTTCTGTCCCCGCCATTCGGACATATGGAGCTTTTACTTTTGTATGATCGAGCAGAAAACTTTCAACTTGAGCCATTACCATCATCCTTTCGATATTACACTTAACCTATCACAATACTATACTATATGTAAAGTAATTAAATAAATTATTCTAAAGGTTTCCGCTACTGTATTGACAACTATTTTTTAATGAGGTAGAATTCTCTTAATTTATAATACTGATAGAATTACTTGGTTTTACTATCAAAGCAATGATTCCTGGGTTTTCACAGAAGAACTATCGACAGAAAAATTGGAGGGATTTTATTGACAGAATTAAAAAGAGATAAAGGGAGTGCGTGGGCACTGTTCCCTCTACTCGTGTTTGTCATGTTATTTATCGGAACTGGTATCCTGACGAGGGATTTTTCAAGTATGCCTTTAAATGTGGCAGTTATCATCGCCTCATTTATTGCGTTGGCTATGAATCCAAAGGAAAAGTTTCTGAAGAAGGTGGAGATTTTCACGAAAGGTGCAGGCCATCCGAATATTATGCTGATGGCTGTTATCTTCATTCTGGCCGGTGCTTTTTCAACAGTCGCAAAAGGAATGGGGGCTGTTGAGTCTACCGTCAATTTAGGCTTGTCATTCTTGCCGGCAAACTTGCTGATGGTCGGTCTATTTGTAATCGGCTGCTTCATCTCTATATCGATGGGGACTTCCATGGGAACCGTAGTCGCACTGGCGCCGATCGGCATCGGAATTGCATCCCAAACGGATATTTCGTTAGCACTCGCGATGGCAACCGTTATTGGCGGAGCAATGTTTGGTGATAACTTATCCATGATTTCAGATACAACTATTGCGGCGGCTAGGACACAGCAAACACAGATGAATGCGAAATTTAAAATAAACTTCTTAATCGTTCTGCCTGGAGCAATTATAACGGCAATTCTTCTAAGTATTTTGACGAGAGGGAATGTCGCGACAGTTGCCGGAGATTTTCATTACGATTTCATCAAGGTGTTACCATATCTAGCCGTTCTTGGAGCCGCACTTTTTGGGGTTCATGTACTCATCGTACTGCTCGGCGGTACAGTCTTTGCGGGTATTATTGGGATGATTGACGGTTCTTATAGTTTTGTATCGTTCCTGCAAACAGTTGCAGAAGGTATAATCAGTATGGAGGATTTAGCAATCATTGCAATTTTGATTGGAGGGATGGTCGGAATTATCCAATACAACGGGGGTATCGACTTCCTAATGAACTTCATTTCAAAACGAATCAAATCCAAAAAAGGTGCTGAGTTCGGTATCGCAGGACTTGTGAGTGCAGCAGATATCGCAACAGCCAATAATACAATCTCTATCCTGATGACCGGTCCTTTGGCAAAGCAGATTGCGGATGAGTATGATGTCGATCGAAGAAAATCTGCAAGCCTGCTCGACCTGTTTGCCAGCTGCTGGCAGGGTATCGTCCCATATGGTGGTCAAATGCTTGCAGCTGCCGGACTCGCGGCGATTTCTCCCCTAAGCATCCTGCCTTACTCTTTCTATCCGATACTCATGGGAGTTTGTGGCATAGTTGCAATCCTGATTGGTTATCCGAAAACGAAAAAGTCGGATAAAATAGCTCCTCAGCCTGCTGCATTGCCCACAGCAGAAGATCAGTTAACAGATTAGAACTTTCCGAAGAATCTCCTTCCGCATGCCATCTGTATTGCGGACAGGAGACTTCAAATTCCCCCTCTACCTACTTATCTTCCAGCTTGGCGACCGCTTTTCTCGCCGCACTCTGAATCGGATCCCATGTACTGTTGAAGGGCGGCGCATAGCTTAAATCCAAATCTTCCAATTCCTCAACTGTCATCTCATTGAATAATGCAGTGGAAAGCACATCTATCCGCTTATCCACCCCCGCTTTACCAATCACCTGCCCGCCAAGCAGCAAACCATCTTCACGCCTGAATGTTAATTTAACCGTCAGCGACCTTGCATTCGGATAATACGATGCATGCGTTTTCGACCGCACAATCATCGACAAATACGCAATACCTGCTGCAAACGCCTCCCGATCAGACAACCCGGTCTTCCCTAAAGCTAAATCCATGAATTTCAAAATGGATGTGCCCGTAATTCCTTTAAATGCACGGTGCTTTCCCGCCATATTCAACCCCGCAACCCGGCCCTGTTTATTCGCATGCGTCCCGAGCGGCGTATACTCATCCACCTGTGTAATACGGTTATACTGCATCGCACAGTCACCTGCTGCATAGACGTCCACCACATTTGTTTCCATCCATTCATTTACATAAATCGCTCCGTTTTTAGCCAAATGAATTCCCGTTTCCTTAAGAAACTCTGTGTTCGGACGCAAACCCGCCGCAACCAGGACAACATCCGTCTCGTATGTACGTTTGTTTGTGCGGACAGACGTGACGAAATGTTCCCCAATAATCTCTTCTAATACCTCTTCGTATAAAATCTCGATGCCATGACGTTCAGCTTCTTCTTCAATTAATTTTGCCATTTCTTCATCGAATGTCTTTGCCACTTGCCGACTGCGGATCAATATCCTAACACGCTTTCCAAGCAACCTAAAGCTTTCCGCCATTTCCAACCCGACATACCCGCCTCCTACAATTGTGACATCCTCAATACCATTTTCAACTTTCTTCATGATTGCTTCAACATCCGCTAGTGTCTTTACCGAATAAACGCCCTGCAAATCAACTCCTTTCCAATTCGGGATAAATGAACTTCCCCCGCTTGCTGTAAGTAGTTTATCGTATCGTATACAAAATGATTCGCCGGTTTTTACGTTTCTTCCCGAGACCAACTTTTCCTCCGTATCGACTTTCTCCACTTGATGGTGCACACGCGCATCCATCCCAAATTTATTCCGATACGTCTCCACACTGCGTACAACGAGATCATTCACCGACTTAACAACCCCGTTAATCACATACGGCATTCCGCACTGCGCGTAGGAATACACCGCTCCCTGCTCCAAAATTGTAATCTCCGCACTTAGATCATGTTTCAATAATTGCATGGCAGCACTCATTCCTGCTGCGTCACCGCCAATAATCACATATTTCATATGAACATTCCTTTCTAAAATGGCGTAACGTTCTGTCTGGCCCTGACTGAAGCTGTCCTGTAAAAAAGAATTCCCGCCTTCACCCTATTACTTTCATTAGTACCCTGTTTACTAATGGTTCAACGTTTATACTTCATAATTATTCTCTGACTAGCGCCATTATTTCCGGTTTAAGGTTTACTCTTTGTGCAGTAGCCGGATACTATTATTGGAAATGGATGAAGCTTATTTCCTAATCGCTAAATAACAATCGTCTTTACATTTATATATAAGAAGATTCACCATAGCAATCATTTTAAAGGCAATATTTATAAAAGCAGAATAATGTTTAACCGGTGCTTTTAAGTGAAAGAACAATAAGAATGAAGATTAAAACATTTTATATCCTTCAAGTCGAAAATAATAAATACAGGAGGTTCGCATGTTATGAAAAAAACAGACCAGACGGTTGCTGAATTAATGCTTGATCAATTGTCTTTGTTCGGTGTAAAACGTATTTATGGAGTTGTGGGCGATACCATTATCGGACTTATCGATGCATTGGCCAAGCAGAATAAAATTCAATTCATTGCGGTTAAACACGAGTCAACAGCTGCTTTTATGGCATCTGCGGAGGCGAAACTAACAGGCAAGCTCGGTGTCTGTACAGCGACAATGGGTCCTGGAGCGGCCAATCTACTGAACGGGCTGGGAGATGCCTATGCTGACAAAGCTCCTGTACTGGCAATTACGGGGCAAGCACCGAGTGATAAAATCGGCACTGAATTCCCGCAATATGTAGACCAGCAGGAGCTAATGAAGCCGTTCGCCTCTTATTCCGCTAATTTAGCAAGCCCCGAGGCAACGGTCGAACTTCTTCAAAAAGCGGCACAAACATCACTCGGGCAACGGGCTGTCACCCATCTGTCTATTCCAAAAGATTTATTTACAATGTCTGCTTCAAGTAAACCTCGTCCATTGCCCAATATTATAGAGGGCACGTCCATTTTTACGGAAAATAGTCTGGAAAAGGCAACAGCAATAATGAAAACAGCCAAGCGTCCAATGATTCTCGCAGGCGCCGGGGCTACTTTCGCTATAAAAGAAGTGGAGAAACTTGCTGAATTATGGGGAGCTGGCATTCTGACAAGCTTAGGTGGAAAAGGCTTATTTAATGAGCCTTCCCCAAATGTTTTGCAAGGAATCGGCGAAGGAGGCAATCCGTATGCTGCTGAATTATTTAAAGAAGCAGATGTTGTGCTTTTGGCAGGAACAACCTGGTGGCCGGAAGGATATGTGCCGAACGACGCGAGGATAATTCAGATTGATCGCCACTTTGGTAAATTTGAAAAAGGTATTCCCGTCGAACTCGGTATCGCCGGTAAAAGTGAAGAAGTTCTTCCTCTCTTATTAGAGAGCCTTCAAGGATTTTCCAAAAAAGAAGACTGGGTGCTCCGCTGTCAAGAAATAAAAGAGAAATGGGCTCAACAAAACAATCAAGAAGGCAGCACTGCGGGTTATCCCGTCCACCCTTCGCGAATTATCCGTGCCCTTGACCAAACAGTAGCTGCAGACGCTGTTTTGGCACTTGATACAGGAGATGTTACGGTGTGGACAAACCGTAACTTCCAGCAGAAAGATCAAACCGTTTTATTTTCAGGTTATTGGCGGACGATGGGCTTTGGCCTTCCTGCTGCGATGGCCGCGAAGCTCGTAAACCCTGAAAAACAAGTAGTAGCGGTAGTCGGGGATGGTGGACTTCAAATGACGCTTGCAGATCTATTGACTGCCACCCGTTATGAACTCAATATTACCGTCGTTGTGTTAAATAATGGAGCTCTGCAAATGGAGAGAGACAAAATTAACGTCATGGGGAAGAAAGAAGTAGGTGTGGATTTAACAAACCCTGATTTCGTGAAGGTAGCGGAAGCTTGCGGGTGGAAAGGATTTCGGGCAGAGCCAGAGACCCAGCTAGAATATTTGCTGAAAGAAGCATTCCAGACGAACGGTCCTTCACTGGTAGACATCTCTACAGCCCAGGCATTCTTTCCTGAAACGGAAGGGTAAAACATTTCATTCTAACCATGCATTAAATCTACACGTTTATTGACACTTTTACGCCAATTCAAATTATCATAAATGTTTCTCTTATAAAGTAAAAAAACCCGTCCGATAGTGTTTGGACGGGTTTAACTTAGAATTTAAAACTTCACCTTATCGGGAATATCTGACAATTCCACTTCATCATAAGAAGTGACGTCATCTCCTTTAGTCAGATATAACTTCAAATATGCGCCTTCTCGCAGCTCTTTTGCTGCTGTGAATTCTACTTCGATTTCTTTACCATTTTCTTTATAAGCAGGACCAGTATACAAGTATCTTTTCATGATTTCACCTGAGTCCAGTTTTGTCTCTTCAACCGAATGCGCTGGTGAGATATGATAGTAGGCATTGCCTTTCCCCATTCTGTTAAAGTCCACCTTTGCTAACGCAAAGACAGCCCCAGCTAATAACACGGCGATGACACCTGCCAAAATTAATCCTTTTCTCATAATTACCCCTCCAAATATCCTCTTCTAATTGTTTTAATGAAGCTGCGTACCGTAGCAAAATAGTACATCGCGTAAATCATTGTGTAAGCCAACATCCAAATGACGACTGGCACAAGGAAATCCATCATGAACATATTGGACACTGCGACCAATGCAACGCCTCCGTGAATAAGTCCAAGAACAAGCGGAACTGTAAAGATGACGCCGACCTGCCCACGAATCGTCCTGTTCATATCCTTTTTTGAGACGCCAATTTTATGAAGAATTGCATATTTCGCTTTATCCTCTTCCGCTTCAGTCATCATTTTGAAGAAGATGATGCTGCCTGTTGCGACGAGGAAGACAAGCCCTAAAAAGCTTCCCACGAAAAGCAATGCACCCAACGATTCGATTGTATTTTTATAATCCGCTGTCGCACTTGAGAAGTTCTCGGTCGAAGCAGCTAACCGGTCCGATACAGCAGACTGGTTTTTATAGTTGGTTACTTTGACAGCTTGTATCAGTGTCTCATCGGATTTGATTTCGTCATACAGTTGTTCCGGTACGACAATTGCATTTCCACCTAACGTCTCGACATTGAACAGCACTTTATCATAGAATTTGGCGACTGGAAACTCTACCTTGTTTATCGTTACAGAATCCAATTTTTCAGACCAGCGTTCATCAAAAAATGCATCGATTGCAAAGACCTCATTCTGTCGTAACTTTTGAATATCTGACCAACCTAAATCCTTTGCCAACTTGCCGAAGGTTGCTTCATCAATTACAACATATTCCATTTCATACTTATCGAGTGCAACTCGGATCATCTTGCTATAGAACGTGATTTCCGATTCGATTATCGACGTGTCGATAGCCTGCTTCTCTCCTTCCCACATGAATGTGTAAGGAGTATACTCTCTCACATTTTTTTCGGCATTGTAATAAACACCGAAAACTGCGCCTCCTGATGTAATGGTCGTCGCACTCAATATCGTAATTAGCGTTAGCGTTTTCGCGTTTCCTCTTATCCTGTAAAGCAGCTGTGACGCCGTCATCATATGAAGACCTTTCCAAGCCCAGCGTGCATTTCCTTTCAAAGCTGACAGCACATACACTAATACGCTATGGAACAGCAAATACGAGCCGAGTACTGTAAAGGCGATGATGACAATCGGGGTTGCTAGTCCAAGCACACGCCATACCTGTGATTCCGTTAAGTCCTGCAAGGCAAGATAGTACGCGATTGCCAACGACGCCACACCTAGTACGGCTGTGATGACCCTTGCTTTCGGCACATTCTCTCCCTTTTTTTCCGCATGGAACAAATCAATCAACTTGAAACGGTAAATGATACGATGTCCCATCAACGAAGTGAATAAGAAAATAATGAAAAATACTATACATGTATTAATTAGCGCGTTCATTGAAAAAGCGAATCCAGCAACGATGTCGAGACCCATCAGCTTCAAGAGAATGGTGAGCAACATTCTGGACAACAAAAAGCCTAAAACAACACCAATACCGAGCGATACCAACCCAATCACCATGTTCTCAAAGAACAAAAGGAATCCAATCGACTTTTTGCGTACGCCTAATAAAGAATAGAGCGCAACTTCCTTCTTCCGCTTTTTCATGAAGAATGAATTGGAATACAATATGAAGATCGCTACGAAAATCATGAGCACAAATGCAGATGCCCCCATGATTCCTTTAATCTGCTTTGACGTTTCAGCCATTCCACTAATATCCTCACTATATTTTAACGTAGCAAATGTGAAATATATCAAGATGGAAAAGACGGTGGAGCCTATATAAAGCGAATAGCTTTTCATATTGCGGCGGATATTTTTCAACGCCAATTCAAATAACGTCATTCACATCACCGCCCATTTGCGCCAATTCATCCAAAATCATTTGGAAAAACTCTTTCCGCGTCTTACTTCCACGAAAAATCTCTTTCGATAGCCGTCCGTCTTTAATAAATAAAATTCTGCGGCAAAAACTTGCTGCATAAGCATCATGTGTCACCATCATAATCGTCGTTTCATGCTTTTCATTTAACGAACTCATACTTTCAAGCAAATCTGTGGCCGACTTTGAATCGAGCGCGCCTGTCGGTTCATCCGCAAAAATTATTTTCGGATTGGAAATTAATGCGCGACTTGCTGCTGTACGCTGTTTCTGTCCACCTGAAATTTGATACGGGTATTTATTAAGCAAGTCTGATATGCCGAATGTACCCGCGATTTCATCCACCCGCTTAGCAATTTCCTCTGGTTTAATTTTTGCAATCGCTAATGGCAATAAGATATTTTCGCGGACAGTCAACGAATCCAATAGATTATAATCTTGAAAGATAAATCCTAGATGGTCTCGCCGAAAATCCGCAAGTTTTTCTTCTTTCATCTTTGCAATGTTATCCTTCCCGATATAAATATCTCCAGTTGTAGGTGTATCGATCGTTGCTAGGACATTCAGCAACGTGGACTTCCCTGCTCCCGAAGGACCCATAATTCCAACAAACTCACCATGATCGATTTCAAACGAAATATGTTCAAGCGCTTTGAATGTATTCGCATCTTTTCCGTATTTTTTTTCAACGTCTTTCACAAGTAATAATGACTCCATTTAGTTGCACCTCTTTCGTATATCTTTACTATACTTGGCGAACCTTAAGCTAATTTTACGCCGACCTTACATTACCCTTAAATACGGGCGGGTTTTAGAGAATTGCTTTATACTTGGGTCAACGTTGCTTGAAAGGAAGTGTATCATTTGGAAAAACCACGCATCTTAATCGTAGATGATGAAAGCGATCTGCGTCATTTAATGGAAACTGCACTTATGAAGGAAGGCTTTTCGGAGATCAAAACGGCTGGATCCGTAAGGGAAGGTTGGGAGCAGTTTGAAGCATCCTCGCCGGATATAGCAATTTTAGACATCATGCTTCCAGATGGGGAAGGTTATGATTTATGCAAAAAGATTCGAGAAGTTTCCCATATCCCCATTTTATTTCTATCAGCAAAATCCGACGAAACAGATAAAATTTTAGGGCTCGCTCTTGGGGGCGATGACTATATTACAAAACCATTCAGCCCAAAGGAAGTCGCCTTCAGGGTGAAAGCCCAATTAAGACGTGCTGGCTATCATGAAATAGAGGCAACTTCCCAACCTAAAGAGATTGCCATTGGACCGTTTTCTATGAACGAGGCGCAAACCGAAGTACTGAAGAACGGCGTAGCTTTGGAACTGACAGCTAAAGAAATGGGATTGATGGCTTCTTTCATGCAGAATCCAAATCAAATTTTGAGCAAAGAGACACTTTTTGAACGTGTTTGGGGGGAAGACTTTTTCGGTGCGGATAATACGTTAATGGTTCATATCCGCCGCCTCCGCGAAAAAATTGAGGATCATCCATCAAAGCCTGCATATCTCACAACCGTAAAAGGATTGGGCTATAAATTCATTGTGAAATAGGTGATTCGATGAAATGGAAGTTGACTGTCCAATACTTATTTTCAGTCTTGAGCATTGTCTTTATTGTCATTTTCGTTAATTTAATTATATTAATCGGTGTACTTTACTTCCAACAGACAAACGGCAATGACAGCTTATCTACTGATACCGGCGAATCTTTCACCCGCCAATTTTCTCGTTATCTGTCGACGGAAAATGAGCAGCCCCTCATTACAGACGAAGGGATTCAGGCACTTCGGGAATTTGGCGGTTGGCTCCAAGTACTAGATTCAAACGGGCATGTCGTTACTGCTGCCCTTGCACCCAAAGATGCACCTACACACTACAGTCCGGTTGAGCTCGTCCATATTTATAAGTATATGGACGATCAATTAACAACGTATTATGTCGGTCAATTTGAAGAATACAGCTATTTATTGGGCGTTCAAAATTCCACTGAACAGCGTGTTGTCTTCATGTTCAATGCCCAGTCATTCCTGTCCTATGTATCAAAAGCATTCGTCGGCATTACAATTGCCGATCTGCTTATCGCAATGCTCGTCGGATTGCTTTTTAGCATGATCATAACAAAGCCGGTTTCGTACATAATCGACCGGATTTCACAGCTGAAAGAGCGAAATTTCTCCATCCAAAAAATGAAGCGTCAAGGTGTCTTCAAACCAGTCTTTTCAAATTTGAATTCAGTTTCTGAAACATTGCAGGCCCATGAAGAGGAGCGCATGAAGCTTGAAAAGATGCGCGAAGAATGGATTAGCAATGTTTCGCATGACTTAAAAACGCCTCTCGCATCCATTCGAGGCTTTGCAGAATTGCTACGTGGACAAGACGTGATGGAATCGGAACGTGCAGAGTATGCGGAAATCATCGAACGAAAATCCATTTATATGAAGGATCTATTGGATGATTTTAATTTAACGATGCGCTTACGTAATCAGGAAATGCCATTACATCGTGAAGATACACGTCCCGCAAGCTTCGTCCGCGAAATAGTTATAGATGTATTGAACGACCCGAGATACAGCGATCACGCAATTTCATTTGAAGGCAACGCACACAATGCAATATGGAGTATCGACCGGCATTTAATGAAACGAGCCATTTTGAATTTCATTCACAACGCGATTATTCATAATGATCGTGACATAGCGATCACTATTAGTGTTTCGGATACAGGGCTCACAATCGAAGACGATGGGAAAGGCATTGCAAAGCAAGACATTGAACAAATATTCAACCGTTATTACAGAGGATCCAATACGGACAACATTCACGGCACTGGACTTGGGCTTGCCATTTCGAAAGACATTATCGAGGCACATGGAGGACATATTACATTGACGAGTGACATTGGAAAAGGAACGAAAGTAGAGATTTTCTTAAATTAAAAAGGTGCCTACTTTACAGGCACCTTCCATTACTTGCTTTCCACTACCATCGCCCCTTTGAATTAAGCCAATATCTTTCGCGTAGTATCCAAAATACGTTTGTTTGTTCCATGGTGTATACGTTCCGACAGCCAGCACATCGCGGTATTTCGTATCGCGTACAGTCCGTACTAAGTCCGTGCCAATAATCCAAGCATTTTCGTATGATACCGGCCCTATGTCGTTCTCATAAGGAAGGCAAATGAAAACCTATTGTTTGAATCATGAAGTTTTTGTTTTCACATTACTTTTTTCGCATCTGCAATGAGGTTTTCATAATCTAGTTTCGATAGGCCGTCATACCGTTTGATGACTTCGCCTTTCGGATTGATAAGGAAAAAAGATGTGCTATGTGCATATACATGGTCTTCTGGTCCTCCCCCGTCTAATACGGTTTTAAAGGATTTGTTGGATAGTTCTTTTATTTTGTCAAAGTCATATCCGGTCAAAAAGGTCATGTTTTCGAAGTTTGCATCATATATTGCTGCAAAATCTTGAAGTACTGCTGGTGTATCGAAATCAGGGTCTACACTAAAGCCAATGATTGGTGGTGTCATACCAGCGTCCCTTAGTGTCGCTTGAACGTTTACGATATTGGCTGTTGTTTGTGGGCAGACCATTTTACAGTTCGTATAGAAAAAATAAGCAATCCACCAGTCGCCTTTTAATTGTTCTGATGAAAATGTTTCATTATGTTGGTCTGTAAATTCGAAGTCTGCAACTGTCGCGGATATGTTTGATTCAATTTTTCCGTTACTACAAGCGACAAGTGTAAGTGTAAAGATGAGTAGGATGATGTTGAACGATGTATTTTTCAAAATAGTAACACCCTTTCTACTACAATATCAATGGATTATTATTTATTAAAAATAAGGACGTGAGGTTCATACTACGTCAAATATATATACGTAGTATGATCTTACGTCCCATTGCATGTATTCAAATTAACTGGCTGTTTATGCTTTTATTGCATTTGATTTCTTTTCAACTAGTAACCCGCTACCATCTGATAAGTACTTGTCAATTCCTTCAGCAGCACGGTATGCTAATGCACCGAGTGTACCTGTTTGTTGAGGAATTTTATGTGGTAATGCAGATGCTCCGATTACGAATAAATTATCCATATCCCAGACTTGAGAGTAGTTGTTTACTGCTGAAGTCTTTGGGTCATCTCCCATAATTACCCCGCCACTTGTTTCACCATATCCTTGTGTATGCCTCCATTCTTGAGGTGGATTACCCTTCTCAATAATGTCTGCTCCCATTTCCTTCATGATTTCTTCTGCACGTGCACTAAAGTACTCTGAGAATTTTTTATCTTGTTCAGTAACCGAGTGTGTAATTCTTAATAATGGGTCATTAAACATGTCCGTATAGTTTGGGTCTAAGTCCATATAGTTAAATTTCCAACCGAATGACGGTGACATGAATCCAACACTTAACATACGATTTGCGTAGTGAAGTGATTTTTCTTTAAATTCTTTCCCCCATCGTGGTGTACCTTGTGGTACTGGGTTGGAACCAATCGGCCCTGAGCCACGTTGACGAATTTCACAAATCCCTCCACCGATAAAGCCTAAGTCAGAATTATCGATGTTGTCACTATCCAGATCACTAAATGTACCGCCTAAGGAACCTGAACCCATAAATAAGTTGAATTTTTTATCTTCAAAGAAACCAGTCGCACTTCCACCTGGAGATGCTAATCCGGCAGAGTTTTTACCAATAACTCCTTCGCCTGTTTTTGGATCATATGGTTTCCCAATTTCCGAAAGTAACATTAAATGTGTGTTAGAGATAGTGTAACCTGCTAAAACAACTACGTCGGCAGGTTGCTCATATTCCATTCCCGTCCGCATGTCTACATACAAAACACCGGAAGCTTTTCCGTCTTTATGTATCACACGGCGTGCATAAGATTCTGTACGTATTTCATAATTACCTGTTTTCTTAGCTGTACGAATAACTGTTGCTACCGGGTCTGATTTCGCGCCGAAATCACAACCATACATCATACAGAATGAACAATATTGACAAGCGTTAATTGTTTCTCCATCCGGATTTTCATATTGCTCAGAAAGGTTGGCAGACGGTATCATAATTGGATGGTATCCCAATTTGGATGCTGCTTCTTTAAATAATTTTACTGGGTATGAAGGACGCATTGGTCCTGTAGGATAACTATCACTACGTGGTGGTCCCATTGGGTCATCTTCACCAGATGTACCAGCTGTTTTTTCGAATTGGTCAAAATAAGGTTCTAATTCTTCATATGTTATCCCCATATCTTGTAAATTCATATCTGCCGGAATTTTATCTTCTCCATATTTGTCAATCGTAATAGAACGTGCTTGGAGATCAAATTTACGTCCACGTTGTGTAACGCCTGACCAGTGTACACTACTACCTCCAACGTTGTTACCTTCAAAATTTTCACTTTGCGTTCGAAGTGGGAATGCTTCTTCATCTAAAGTACCGCGCGCTGTGACAGTTGAAATAGAGTTATCTGTCATAATTTCATAGCGAGATGCATAACGCAGCTCGTCTTTAGAGCCAACAAAATCACTATGGTCGTGATCCCTTCCTCGTTCTAGAGCTACTACCTTATATCCCTTCTTTGCTAGTTCTGCTGATGGGATTCCACCAGCCCAACCAGTACCCACTACGACAACATCTACTTTGTCTAATTTTATAGCCATGACAATCCCCCTGAAATATTACTTTATTTTTTAGCCCTGATAATCTTTTAAACTCATTCGTTCAATGATTTGGAATTTCTCTTCTTCGATTAAATCACTATAACCTGGACGAATTCCTGGATGTTCTTTCATTTTCCATCCCATCATATTCTTGTTTCCACCGTAAAGCGGGTCAGCATACGCTCCTTCAATCGTCATTTGACGTAATAAGTTAAAAAATGTAGGACCTTTAACACCACGCAATCCGATTTCTCCAGCTTCCATTGCTTTTAGTATCTCATCTTGTTGTTCGCCTTCTAAATCATAGAACTTTGCATCCTGGCTTCTTAGACTTTCAGCATTCAACTTTCGAATACCTTCAATAAACACTTCACCACGTGACATTAACGTCTGATAAGATGAGGCAACTTTTACTTCTTGAACAGGACCTTTCATATAGTCGAATTTATTCGAACCATACGGGCCTGCTAATTGTTTATCTATAAAATATGGAACACCTAAACCAATTGCACCTGGTCCATTACCATCTTCAGGGTAAATTCTTTCTACTGCTGCTTCTAATACAAAAAAGTCTTCAAATCGAGTGAAAAACATTCTTGTTTCTGTAAATTCCTTTTTAGGTCTTTCATCTTTATTGGATGTTGTGATGTCTTTTGTAAATGGATTGCCGATAAATGAACCTAATAAACCACCACCAACAATACCACCAGCAACTAATCCCGAGTTTTTCAAGAAACGACGTCTCGATTCTTGTTCGGGCTGATTGTCCTCATTTTTCTTCTCTTGCTTTTTCTGATCCGACATATGCACCCCTCCTAGTAACATACTATGGTGTGACTAGCTTGAATTATGACGCACTGAAAACAGTTACATTGAGAATGACTTATCTAGCTGAACATCTCTGTAGTGTGAATATTATGTATAATACATTTCATAAGATGATAAAAAGGTTGTAGAATCGATAATATAATAGGAGTGGTGTATATGAACCTAGCGGCTATTGGTGTACCAGGATTAATTATTATTTTAGTAATTATTTTAATTATGTTCGGACCAAGAAAGTTACCTGAAATTGGTGGGGCAGTCGGCAAAACATTGGCGGAATTTAAGAAATCAACAAAGGAGATCATGGATTTTGACAATGAAGAATCGGAAGAAAAGAAAAAAATGTGAATAAAAGTAGGTGTTACGATGCCTGAAGAATCTAAAAGAATGAATGATCCAGCAGTATTCGGTCATTTAGACGAATTAAGAAGACAGTTAATCAAGTCGGCAGTAGTATTTACAATCGTTTTTATTTTCGCGTTAAGTACGATTCACTTTTGGTTTCCCTATATAATAAAAGACTATAAACTACTGATTCTTAGTCCATTTGATGTGTTGTCATTTTATATGACGATATCACTAGCCCTTTCGATTGGTTTGTCAATACCTTTTATATGTCACTTTATTTATCAATTTGTTAAGCCAGGTTTGACAAAACGTGAAAGTAAATTTTTTAGTTTATATACACCAGTTATTTTTCTATTGTTTTTATTTGGTTTAACGTTTGGCTATCTAGTGATTAATCCGATTAGTTATAGTTTTCTAACAGGTTTAGGTGCAATTCATTTTGATGTGATGATATCCGCTAGTGAATATGCTCGATTTTTATTATATACAACCGTACCAATTGCTTTAATGTTTGAATTACCAATCGTTGCTTTATTTTTAGCAACGATTGAAGTATTGACGGTAGCAACAATGAAAAAAACAAGAAAATGGTCCTATGTTATTTTAGCGCTATTATCTGCAGTGATTACACCGCCGGACTTTATTAGTCAATTACTCGTTTTAATACCAATGATTTTATTATATGAAATAAGTATTCGTGTTGTAGCAAGAGTTGAGAAAAGGCGTCTTTTGAAACAAGAAGAGGAAGAGATGCTAGTAACCTAGCTTTACCATATGAATATATTATTTTGAAAGAGTTTGAAATTGGAGGAACAAGCATGGTGATACAAGGAAACGGTATTCCATCCTGTTGACGCATGTAACGCCCTAATATTTCGAGCTCTTTTTTGTGTGTTGTTTAAAATTAATCGCTCCTTTTCAACATAAAAACTACTTCATTACCACACTTTTTGATAAAAGGTACATTTACGACAAATTATCCGTTAATTTGTACAATCATGAATGTTTTCCACGTAGGTACTTATATTTTGGTCTGCTCGCAAATAATCTTGAACTATGACTGTGATGTTGACAATAAAAGTGTATTACGCATATAATACATATTGTAGAGTGTATTAACCCATTAATACGTTTAAATTCTTTTATACCTTATATATGCACGAGGTGTAACTGCGCTTGAATGCAGTGGAAGACTTTTTTAAAGTTACTGTATGAATGACTTAATACGCACTTTTATCACGGCTGTATGACGGGTTTTACTACAATGCTTGAAAACAGATGCTATTTTTTTGCAATCACTGTATCACCCACTTAATACGCTAAACACATTACGTTTTTAGGAGTTGGATCTATGAAAGTCAAGTTTAATAATCGTGATCCTGTTTATGTACAAGTGATCCGGCATTTTAAAGAACAAATTGCCTCAGGTTACTTTGAACCCGGTCAGGAGATTCCATCGAGAAGAGAACTGGCGAATCAGCTTAAAATTAATCCAAATACGGCGCAACGGGCGTATAAAGAAATGGAGGAACAAGGTTTGATACTTACGGAGGGGAATTTACCCAGTCGCATTTCAAAGGATGAGCAAGTACTAGAAATGGTTAGAGAGGAATTGATTTTAGAGGCCGTTGATACATTCGTTCATTCGATTCGTTCAATCAATATTCCTATTCATGAGGCCCTGCATTTAGCCAAGGATAAGTATGAAGAAGGAAACTAATGGAATGGGGGATTCTTATGATTGAGATAAAAGATGTTACAAAAAAGTTTGGTAAGAAGAAAGTATTAAATGGTGTTTCTTTTACAGCTGAAAAAGGAAAGATTACTTGTTTAATTGGTATTAACGGTGTTGGGAAAACAACAATTATGAAAGCGATTATGGCATTATCCCCCATTGCGAGCGGTGAAATTCTGATTGACGGAAAAAAAATTCATAAAGAAAGCTATGAAAAAATCACTTTTATACCAGATACGATCACGATGTTGCCGCAAATGCAAATACGGGATGCATTCGTCTTCATGGCTGATTTTTACGACAGCTGGAATCAAGCACGAGCCAGTGAACTTCTTCGGTTTTTTAAGCTGCAGGAGACAGATCGAATTTCTGATCTATCTAAAGGAAATACCGCAAAAGTAAACCTGATACTCGGTTTAGCGATGGATGTCGATTATGTCTTAATGGACGAGCCGTTTTCCGGAATTGATATATTCAGCCGTGAACAAATAGCCGATGTATTTACGAGTCATTTAATTGAAGACCGGGGCGTCATTATAACGACCCATGAAATTAATGATATTGAGCATTTAATTGATAAAGTCGTTTTACTGGATAACGGCGTCGTTTTAAAAGAATTTGATACGGAAGAAATACGAGAAAAAGAAGGTAAATCGGTAGTTGATGTAATGAGAGAGGTGTATGAAGCATGAAACAATATCTGAAGTTGGTCAATTTCGAGTTCAACCGATTTTTTAAACTGTATCTCGTTTTAATTGGAATTACGATCCTCACTCAGATCATTGGCGTTATTACAACAGCACGAATGCATGTAAATCGGGCAAATCGGGCAAATGAATGGATTAACGAGGAGCATATGACGAAGGGCGATATTCAACTCGCGCCGATTTCTTTTTATGATTTTTCCCAATCAGCTTGGTTTATGGGACCCATTGCACTTGGTGCTGCTACCCTGCTGATTTATGTTTTCTTTATTTGGTATCGGGACTGGCTCGGAAAAAATACATTTAGTTACCGCTTGTTCATGTTACCAATTGCGCGCATTCAAGTCTATTTGGCCAAGGCTGCAACGATTTTACTGTACGTTCTGGGCCTCATTGCATTGCAACTGCTTTTAATGCCAGTGGAGAACAAAATTTTAAAGTGGATAGTTCCAAGTGAGTTTCGTACCGATCTCTCTATTAATGAAATTACACGCATTCCAAATGTGGCTCTGTTAATACCAAACACTCTTGGTGAGTTTGTTCTTTACTATGCTGCTGGAGTAGGGGTTGTATCGATTGTCTTCACGGCTATTTTGTTTGAACGTTCTTACCGAGTAAAAGGAATTATGTATGGCATTCTTTTTTGTGCTGCTTCCCAACTCGTCTTTTTTGCACCGTTACTAGTGAATACATTTGTTTTGAAGAATTACTTTTATCCGACAGAACTATTTTTCATGGAATTAGCAACAGGTCTTGTTGTGGCGGCTTGCTCCATTTGGACTGCTAATTTCCTAATAAAAAATAAAGTAAGAGTTTGATGGGAGATCACATACATGAAACGCTATTGGAAAATTATTTCAATTTGTTTGGTTATCGTACTTAGTATTGGAACATTTTATATACAGTCGAGTTTCGCTACAAACAATCATGTGGAAATTGAATTTAAAAAAATAAGTGGCAATGAAAATGAAGTAAAGAACTTAATTTTAACCGGGGATTATCAGGCAGGCGATAGATCTCAATCCTTACAAATCACAAATGAAAAAACAATTGATCCAAATCATTTACCTTTTCTCAAAAAAATAGAGAGGATGAGTGTTCCGCCGACTCTTGAAGGATTGGTAAAAGAGCGTAGGAGCTTTATGCGCAGCAAGGATTTAACAGCTAATCATTTCTTTGAAGATAAAAATACAGTAGCATATGCCCGAATTCAAGCGGAGAATTTTTATGAACAACCGATGAAAGAATTAACCTTTGAAATTGAAGTACTCAATAAAAAATCAGAAAAAATTACGTCCTTAGAATTAGACGTACCAGAAAGAGAAAAGTACAGTTGGATGAGTGTTGAGAAGGTCCAAGTAATAGAGGGCGAATTAAAGATAATTACCCATAACCTTCTTATGGATGGCAGAGGTGAATTCCATGCATATACGGTTAATTTGAAAGGGCAAAAGTTGGTACACAATGACACAATCGCTTCTACACCGACGGTAGAATATGGCTGGACTGATATACGAGTAATCAATGCTGGAGATTACAATGAGAAAAGTAAATATCTATTGATTCACATTGAGGCTTCCGAAGAAAAAAGCATGCAAGATGATGGTCAACCAAACATAATCGCTAATGAATACGTGGTTTACGATATAGAAAATAACCAGACTAAAAAATTAGCTGTTCCTGATGAAATACTTGATTCTATAGGCGGAGCATCTGCTGTCTTTCACTCTACAATTTTTATTCCGTTACAAACAGCGAATGGTATAGAGGTCAACCAGTATGACATAGAAAACGAAAAATGGGATGAAAAACTGATATTTGATATAGCAGATTCAACGGATGATGAAAATCCTTATTTGAAAGTGATGAATGGAAGGTTATATGCCGTTTCCGCAACAAATAAAGAGCATATCTTCTTTATAGGAGATTTGGAAACGGGAGAATCATTATATGAAGGGAAATTGGAAGTAAAAAGTCAAAGAAATAAACAGGAGGATTATCATCTATATATTTATGAGATTTTGGAAGGTGCAGATTTCTGAATTAGTTCAGAATGAGAATCTGGCACCTCTCACGATCTAAAAAATCATGCATACTCCTTGTATAGGTATTTATTTTCAACCTTTTTATTTTAGGGTATCTGTACACCAAACTCTCACGTTATTTGTACATTCATGTTAATTCAAACAACTATGAATTTTTCACACGTGCTATTTTCCACCTACAAAGTTCATAAATGGATTAACTCGGTTGAAATAATGATAGATAATGCAGAAAAAAGATTCAATCCAGTTGTCAGAAGTAAAAATTTTAAACTAATACGCCTTCTTAAATCAAACATATGTAACGAATACTCACTTGCATTTGGTTCTTATTTCATTTCTTTTTTAGAATGTTTTTTATACTGCGAAACTTTCATATAGCAAAATTTCCGTATTGAGAAAATTCTTGTTTTAGTTTATGGTGAATGAATAGAAAGTAAAAGTTCTGATGAGTTAAGGATGATGGAAGGACATTCTTTGCGCAATTATAACAAGGCAGAATTGGTATAGCAGTTTTAAAAACTTCTAACACTGTGAGGGATTGAAACTTGACCGAAAAAACAATGGACATTGAGCAATTCGAATTAGAACTTTTAAATTTGATTAATAGTTTCTTGAAAAGCGTTGGCGGAAAAGGTCCGAAGCAAACCGAAGTCCGGTTGATGGGAGATACGATCGTTTATATTCTTAGAGGTATTTTAACAAAGCGTGAAAAAACATTAATGGTTAATACTGAGGGACGAAAAATGGTTTTGGATGCTAGAAGATCATTTATGGAATTAGTAAAAGAGCGTCGTAATACGGAATTCGAACAATTTCTTGGCTGCAAAATTGTTGAAAGCTATGAGTCTTGGAGTTTGGATGATGATTCTGCAGTTGCAGTCTTATTATTAGATAGGGCTATTTTCAAAAAAATATAAAATTCATTTGCAATGTACAGAAAATTATATATAATTAAAATTGATAGTATAATAGCGCACAGTTCCCCTGTGTGTCCCATATCATTCATAGCAATGGGTGGTCTTAAAAAAAAGGCAAACCATAGCTGTTATCGACGGCTCCTCGTGAGCGGTCTATACGGCTATGGTTTTTTGTTTTCAATTTAATAAATGGTTATGGAGAGGATGATACGACTTGTTTACTTTCGAAAAAAATGTAGTCTATGGTGAAACTGAAGAAGAATATTTAACAGCAGATTTATATATGCCTTTGAAGTTCAATGAGCCTTTGCCAATTTTAGTACTTATTCATGGAGGGGCATTCCAGGCAGGTTCAAAAGAAATGTATAAAGAGTGGGGGGAAAACTTTGCGCAAGAGGGCTATTTTGTAATGGCCATCAACTATCGACTAGCCACGCCCAACTACGCGTCTTTTCCAGCAGTAATTGAAGATCTGAAGCAAGCGATGAATTGGCTCGTTTTAAACGCCAATAAAAAAGAATTGGATATTAATAAAATTGGGTTGATCGGTGATTCAGCCGGTGCCTATTTATCGTCGTTATTTGCCTTAAGCAATCACTCGTTTAGTTATCGAGTTTGTTCTGTAATCGGGGTCTACGGACTTTATGATTTAGCTTATGAATGTAAAAATCCAATTATTGTTCGGGATGTGAATATGAACGAACGTCTATTAGGACTACCTTTCGATGGTAATGAAAGCGCTTTTTATGCCGCATCTCCAATTGCTCATATTCAAGATGCAATGGCAGTGCCAACTTTTGATACAATCTTTTACTTAATTTGGGGTGAAAAAGATACAATTGTCAATCCAACCCAATCTTTATTATTTTATGAGGCTTTGAAAGAAGTGAACATTGAAGTTGAAATAACTAAAGTGGAAGACAAAGGACATTTTTGGTTCAATAAGTTACCAGGAATTGCAGGGGGAAAGGTAAATGATTATCCGAACAATGTCTTAATGCCTAATATTTTGGACTTTCTGCATAGAACTGTAAAGCAAGCTTTAAATGGACATTATTCAAAAAGACAAATTCAAATATTAAGTAAAATTGGAGGAGATGTATAGAATGAAGGCACATGTAGAGGAAACTTTTGAAATTCTTGAAGAGGAAAAATCACAGGCAAATAAGGTCGGGATTAAATCGATTAGTAAAGTAACGATTTTAGTAACAATAATTTGCTGGTTTACAATTTTTGTCGAAGGTTACGATTTAGTTGTATACGGCGTTGTATTACCAGTTTTGATGGACCCAAGTGGGTGGGGACTAACGGCAACACAAGCGGGCGCAATGGGAAGCTATGCATTGCTTGGCATGTTTTTAGGTTCTTCGATCGGGGGCTTCCTTTGTGATAAAATAGGAAGAAAAACTATCATCATCGCTTCAATCGCGCTCATGTCCATCATGATGGTACTGACCGCTTTAGCTCCCACACCCGAATTATTCGCAATATATCGTTTCTTGGCGGGATTAGGCATTGGCGGAATTGTCCCATCCGCCTCTGCGTTAACGACAGAATACTCTCCGGCAAAGTACCGCTCATTCTTCTTTGTTATTATGTATTCTGGTTTTGCTGTCGGTGGAGTAGCCGCTGCACTTTCTGGTGTGTTTTTTATTGAGAATTTTGGTTGGAGATCACTCTTTTGGTTAGGTGCAACACCAATTTTATTCATCCCATTCTTTATAAAATATTTACCGGAATCTATTAAATTTTTACAGGCAAACAATCAGCAAGTGAAAGCAAAACGCCTTATTGAAAAATACCGGTTACCTGATGAGTTCGTGAAAGAAGAACAATCCGAAGGAACTGCCAACGAGTCAGCGTCTATTTTTTCCAAAAGGTACTTAGTTTCCACGATTTTGTTTAGCATCGTCTATATTGGTGCATTTTTGCTTATTTACGGTATGAATACATGGCTGCCACAAATTATGAAAGAAGCTGGCTATCCCATGAATTCTAGCTTACTATTTTTACTGGTTTTCAACTTATCTGCAGTCGTGGGTGGAATTATTGCCGGAAGAGTCGCTGATCGACTACAACCGAAAAAAGTCATTAGCTTTATTTATTTTTTGGCCGCAATAAGCATTCTTCTACTTAGTATTAAATTCAATATAGTGGTTCTGTATATACTTATCGCCATAACAGGTTTCGGGACTACTGGAACGACGTTCGTACTCGCAAGTTATGTGATGAGGCAATATAATGATCAAAATAGAGCTAGTGCCTTAGGCATTGCCTCGGCAATTGGTCGATTCGGCGCGATTGCTGGTCCATTATTGGTCGGGATTCTTATGGGCATGAATGCAGGATATGAAATTAATTTTTATTTGTTTGGAGTTGTGGCAATTCTCGCATCACTAGTTATTTTGTTCATGCCGTCATTTAAATCAGTAAATGCAACTAAATAATTCAAGAAATTTATTTTTCTATGAAATCCCCTAATGAGTTTACAGCATACAAAATCTTGCTGGGCCTTTAATGAATTTCAAGATACTTGTGCATAGAACTATACAGTCCGGTTGTACATTTGCGTTAATTCAAACAACTAGGAATGTTCGCCCACGTAGTACTTACTTTAATCATTTCATAGAAAAAATCTAATTAAAAGCAGACGGAAACCCAAGAATCCCCTACAGATTCTCGGAAACCGCTGCTTTTTATTTACTTAAGTCTAGTAAAGCTACACACTCCACATGTGTCGTCGCTATTATGTGGACACAATTTATTGTCCTCGTTGCCTGTATGTGAACACAATTCATTAGATCCATCTGTGCTATCTTTTTTCGCGTTTCTTCGAGCAGGTTTAAACTTTTCACCATCAAGACTGTTACTTAGTCCTGTTTTATATACAAAAGTAATCATGGCAGGATCTCTATTACCATCTTCGTCTACTCCACCTACAATTACTTTATCAACTACGCTTTCAAATACATAACGATCAAATGTATCAATAACCTCATTTTGTTCTAATACTTTTTTGAAAGCTAATAAACGTTTTTTAATATCCTTTTCTTCTTCCAAATTCGATAATGACTTTTCTCTTTTTTGTACCTTTTCATTAATTTCTCGCGTCAATGAATTATATTTTTCTTCATACGTTTCTTTATCGATAATATCCTCTAATCTCATGTCCACTAATTTATTTTTTTTGTTTTCTAATCCTTGAATTTCTTTCTCAATTTTAGAAATTTCTTTGTGAATCGTATTGGAACTTAGGGCTTCTTCCATTCGTTGTAAAAATTCTTCTAATACATCCTTATTGTTATTGCACATAATACGGTAACTTTCTAGAAAAGCTTTTTCAATGGCTTCTTCCGGTATTCCTTTACTATCTGGACAAAATTTTTTCCCCTTCTTCGTACTTGTAACACACTGCCAAATCGTCTTACCGTATTTCGTTCCACTATGCCATCTACGTCTTGTTAATGTACTACTACAATAAGCACAATCAATCATGCAGCTAAAAGCATATTTACGACTAAATTTTTCCCGTTTTCCACCATTATTTTCTACTGTATTTCTCCCCCTGTTTCTTCTTAATCTGATTTCTTGTGCTTTATCAAATATTTCCGCACTGACAATGGGTTCATGATGATTTCTTAAATAATACTGATCTTCCTCACCGAAATTTTCCAATCTACGTTTTGTGATTGGATCTAATGTAAAAGTTTTACCCATTAATATATCGCCCTTATATTTTTCATTTTTTATAATTCCAAGGACGGTTGTTTCAGCCCATGTTGAAGTACCTCTCTTCGTTTTGTAGCCCAAATTCTCTAGTTCTCTTGAGATAATACTACCTCCTGCTCCTTCAACATACCTCTGAAATATATAACGAACAATTTCTGCTTCTTTTTCGTTTACTGAAATACTTTTATCTTCTGGATGATAGTCATAACCAAGACAACCTTGAAAACCGACTAACTCTCCACGTTGCATTTTCATCTTTAATCCCTTTTTAACATTAGCAGATATATTCTCAACTTCTTGTTGTGCAACTGAACTCAAAACGACAAGTAATAATTCACCATCCATTGTCAGCGTATTGATTTTTTCATCTTCGAAATAAACCGCTATATCTCTTTCTTTTAACATACGAACATATTTCAACGTATCTAATGTATTTCTTGCAAATCTAGATATTGATTTCGTAATAACCATATCAATATCTCCGTTCATACAATCATTGATCATTCGTTGAAAGTCTTCACGTTTGATGACTTGTGTGCCTGTGATTGCTTCATCAGCATAAATATCAGCTAACACCCATTCTGCATTTTTCTGAATTAAATCTGAGTAATAGGAGACTTGTGATTTATAGCTATTTAACTGATCTTCCGAATCTGTACTAACTCTACAATAGGCTGCAACTCTAAGCTGCTTTATTTCTTTTCCACGCTTTTGGTTAGCCAAATTACTATTTGCCCTAATCACTTCAACTTCTGACATAACAGCTCCTCCTTTTGTGTTCCTATTTACCCTCTATTATAACGCCAATAGGAACACAATTCAGCTTGTAATATCAGAAATGATACCATATTCTTTCATTAATTTATTTTTTACAATGTAATATTCCTTTTCTGAAATCAATTTACGAGTAAGCAGTTGTTTTAACATAGCAATTTGCATACTATATAGAATCAAATTCTGTTTCAAAAAAATGCCCCCTTACCTAATCTATTAAAAAATCAGACGGCTGTTGGTACAGCTCCACGGGAGTTTCACCCCTGCAAGTATTTCTTCCAGCCCTACTCATAGCTTGCGACGCTTTGAACGCTCGAACCATGACGGTAGGGGAGTATCATTATCTTTACTGATGGGTTATCGCCAGCAATCCACCACAATTGCATTAGATTCACAAATTATCGCTCGTTCCTAACGAAAGTCATGGCGTTATGAATCAAGTGGCTCATCATCAGTAGAACGTATCTGATTTTTTGTTTATACTGCACGGCGTTATCTTCCGTGCTTTCTTTGTCAAAGAACAAATATATGATTAATGAAAGGGAAAACCTAACCATTCTGTATTCAAATTTTGAAAGCTAAAACAGATTGCATAAGCTTCGCTCGTAAGCGTTCGCGTGTATCTTCATCGATGCCCCAATAAGTGTTTCCTTGTTCATCACGGAGCTTACGCATGGATAGGCTTGTCATATAGCTTCCATAATGTAGAACAACTACTTTCATTGCTTCTGGCTCACCCTTATTTGCAGCTAAAATGATTGGATACGGCAATAAACCACGCTCGTTGTTTTCAGTATTAGAATTAATCATCCCATTCATCTGCATGTTCCTCCAAAAATCGTTTTAACCTTTTGAAAGAGCTTGTCCGCCTATACTGAACTGTACTACGTGGAATATCGAGTAGTTCAGCTATTTCTACATCTGATTTGTCAAAAAAGTAGTATAATAGGACAGTGATACGCTTCTCTTTGGGCAAAGTACGTAGCGCTTCAGCAAGTAATTTCGGAGTGATTTTCTTTCCAGCCACTTGAAAACTTTGTCCTACTTCTCCTTCATATTGCTTATCTAAGGTATAGAGTTGATTTTCTTCTTGTGGTGTGAGATCAGAAAATGTCATCTCCTTTGCTTGTCGTTGTTGTCTTTCGTTGAAAATATTGATTGCTTCATTCTTCAATACACGTTTACAAAAAGCATTAAAGGCACAACGAACTTGCCACTCGGTACGATCTGGTTCTATCATGCATTTCCTCTCCCTTCGCAACTGCAAAGGTGGGTGATGATTTCCCCTTTCATAACCTTCAACAAGATTTTTTGTGAAATGCCAAAAATAAGAGAAGTTTTCTTAAAAAAATTGTGAAATGCACAAAAAAAGCCCAACTGAACATAAGCCAGCTAGGCATAAAATTTGACGCTTTCTATTAAATTTTTAGTTATAATAATCTGACAGCACTTTAAGATGTTTCTTGATATGGCTTGCGATATCCAATAAAGGTAAGCATAAATAAACACGGCGATAACCTCCTTCATACCGCCGTGTCCTTAAAAAAGAGCGAACTTAATACACCTTCCGTAATTCTATTTTTTAGAAAAATGGCGGCTTTGAAATTTCTTATTTTCAAAACCGCCGTTTGATATATTATCTTTCTATATACATTTTTCACACTACAAACAACGGTTTTTTAGTTATTTTGGAAACAATGTATAAGACCACGAATAAATAAAATCGGCGATAAAAACAATTCCCCAAATTATTCCGATTCCAAAGGTAACATCATTAGGATAAGGTGATTCTTTTGCTACTCCTTTCTCTATCCATGAAAAATCACTTAAATACATTTTTATCTCTGCGATGCTTTCCGTACCTATGATCCAAAGAATCGCTTGAACTGTAACAAAAATAAATAAATGTATATAGGAAGATTTACGATACTTTTTCGCAATATATTTAGGGTTATTATTCCTTTCAATAATTTTATAGTCTTTGTCAGACAATAATTCAACACCACGTAACGTTCCAATTTTTCTACGCATCCAACGATCTAATCTTATAAAATCAAATATTCCAAATGTAAACGCATAGATAATAAATACAGTAACAACAATTTGAAACGTTGAAATCTCTCCTGTTTGATGATAGACATACAACCCGAGCAGCCCTTCAAGTATTACCATAAACAAAAAGAAGAAAATGAACATAATGCTAAGTCTAGGTTTGTTAAAGAAATAACGAAATATACCAAATAGGATTAGTGCCCCTATAGACAATAATTCGATGAGGATAAACAATTCCCAATTGTATTCAAGAATAAGACCCAACTAAACTCCTCCTTTTTGGGAATGATTAGTATAAGATAATTACAACGGTATATCGAAAAGGAAACCTCTACTTAGATTTATGAACGATTTCTATTTTCAATCTGACTTATCCAATTTAAATCTGCCTCCAAATGTAAGAGTGTACCACTGATTAATAAATATTTATCCTCTTCACCCTGAATAAGTAACTCCGTTTTTAATTTAGTCAACTCCATTACATCTTTCATTATCATTGCTTTTTGTTGCTCAAGCATAATATTTTCTCGATCAAAGTGGATTTTTCGAGCGCAACTCCATTTAAAATGAAAGTCGTCCCTAGTAGAATAATAAGGTACAGGTTCTAATAACCATTTTTTTAATTCATTTTCACCTTCCGCTTCTAATTTATATAACTTTCTTTCTTGGTCATCTATTCCTGCCGATGACACGAGTTGATCACGAATGAGACGGTCAAGGGTAGTATAAATCTGACCAGGGTTAATCTTTCCCTTGATACTTAGAAGAGACTCTAATTCTACTTTCAATTCGTATCCATGATTTTCTTGTAGGAATAACAATGTTAATATCCCGTACTTTACCGACATAATTTTAACCTTCTTTGAGTGATGACAAAATATTTATTTTACTAGCTGTCGTACTAGAAATCCAAGAGGCAAATAAACTTAGTAAAAGACCAGCAATCAATGCTACTCCAATATTACCAAGAGGTATCTGGAAAGATATGAAATCTCCCAAAAGCTTGGATTTACTAGTAACGTAAAGTAAAATCACACCTGATGCTACGCCTCCAATTACTCCTACCAAACCTATAAGTAACCCCTCACCAATTACCATCTTTCTTACTTGCTGTCTAGTAAATCCAAGCGCCCGCATCGTTCCAATCTCAGATGTACGTTCCAAGGTATTCATCAAAAGAGTATTAGCTGTACCAATACTAGCTAGACCAATAATTAGGAATAGCATAATTAATATTAATTCGTTCATACCAGATAACGCAGAAGTAGTTGATTTAATTTCATCTTCGACAGTTTTAACTTTTGAAAGGTGTTCATTGAAATCTATCCATAACTGATCTCGTAATTCCTCGCTGCTATATTTATCATTTAATGTTAGTAGCATATCAAAACTATTTCTCCAACCAAATTCATTATTTAAATGCTCCTCATCCATAAAGCCAACATATCCTGAATAATGAGAAGTATCCACAACGTCAATGACTTCAAATTTTTGTTTACCAGAAGGAGTATTTACGTGAATGTATTCTCCAACTTTTCCACCCCATTCATCAAAAGCCCGTTTACCGAGCAGGATAGATGGTTTCTTTTGTAACTCTTGATATAACGATTCTTTTTCAATATCTTCAAATAAAATAGGCCCTTTTTTACTTACGGCAAAAATAGAGAATTGTCTATTCTCTTCATTCATTGTTTCCCATGTAATGGGTGTGGCTTCCGTTAATGGGACAACATTTGCTACAGAATCATAAGAAAGTAGAGTTGTTATATCCTCACTAGACCAAGGAGCTTCCGATGTAGCTCTTAGATCACCTCCAAATGTATTTCTAATGTCACGTTCATAACCTTCAGGAGCAGATTCTATAACAGAGCTTAACAATAAGATTACTCCTATCCCTATGGCAAGGATAGCGGAAGTATTGGCATTTCGATTTAATTGCTGCGTAAGGCTATGCGTAGCTAAAATTCCTGAATAGCCAAAAAGTACTTTGAAAATTGGTTTAAAGATCTTACTTATTCCTCTTAGCAAGAATGGGAACAGCAAAATGATACTTGCTAAAATAGCTAGATAGGAAACGAAATGATCAATAAATATAAAAGTAAATAAGCCAACTCCTACAATACCTCTAAACACGTATTGTCTTTTCGATGATTCTGTTTGATTTGCCATTTTTAATGTTAAGAGCACCGAAGTTTTTCCCGCATTGTAAATAGGAAATAAGGAGAAAATAATGGGAAATACAATTCCTATTACTATGGCTGTTATTGTAGGTATTTTCCAATTCAAAGTGTAAACCATGTCAAATTCAAACACACTAAGCAAAATTTGCATAAACATATCGCCAAGCCAAATTCCAATTGGTACCCCTACAGCCGTACCAATTAATGATAAAATTATTACTTCAATTAAAACAAGCCTAGAAATAGAACTTTGTAAATAACCAAAACTTTTCATTATTGCAAATTCCTTTTTTCTCTCCATAACGCTTGTATAAATCATATTAAAGACAATGAATCCACTAATAAGCATAGATAAGCCAGCAATTAAGTAAAAAAATGTATAGAGTCCCCCAATATCGTTACTTTGTCGATCATCTGCGACAACTGGCTGTATATATACACTTGAATTACTAAATTCTTTCTGTAAAGATTGAAAAAGTTTTTCACCTTCTTCATTTGTTTGAAGCCTTACATATGAAAGCTCATTATCCATACTTGTCCATTCTCTTAACAAATCAAGTGGAGCCATGACTCTAAAACTGGTTGATTCAGCACTCTCCCAATTGCTCGGGCTTGCAAGTAACTGTGTATACTCAACTACAGCAGATATTTTAGCCTCTCCCAGATTAGTAAACTGAATGGTATCTCCTACTCTTTTATTTAGTAAATTTGCAAGAACATCGGGTATTACCAATCCCTCATTGTCTAAACGCCCTTCAATAACAGGAAGTTTTAATAAGGAACTGTTTTGATCATCCACACCTGTAATTCGTACAGATCGTTGATTTAGCGATTTATCACTTAGATCTATGAATGCTTGTTTATCAAGTACAAACAATGTTTCAGTAATGATTGGACTGTTTAAATGGGGTGAAACAGTCTCTTCCGAAAAGGTATGTTCATCACTTAAAAGCCAATAATCAGCATTTGCTACATACATTTGTTTATAATAATTAAAAACATCGTTTGTTGTTTTATCTGCGATTAACATAGATGTTATAAAGGAAACACCAATGATAATCCCAAGTAATGAAAAGAAAAATCTTTTTTTGTTTTGTGTTATGTTACGCCATGAAATTCGCCACATATTTAGCATAATCTTCATCCTTTCTAGAAATCACCTGATCGACAACTCCATCTTTAAAAAGAATAATTCGATCTGCAAATCCAGCTGCGAAAATATCATGTGTAACCATAATTATTGTTTGATTGTAATCTCGATTAAATTTTGTTATTAAACCAAGAATTTCTTCGGCTGTATTTCTATCTAAATTACCTGTTGGCTCATCTGCCAATAATACGGCAGGTTTGCTAACCAGTGCTCTGGCTATAGCCACACGTTGTTGTTGACCACCGCTAAGCAAATTAGCTCTTTTCTGACCAAGTCCTTTTAATCCAACAGAATCAAGTAATTCTAAAACTAATTGCTTTTTTTCTTTTGTTAAAGTTCCATCTGCATGAAGCGGAAAAGCTATATTTTCTTCTACATTTAAATTAGTAAGTAATTGATAATTTTGGAAAATGAATCCTATATTCTGTCTACGAAATATTGTTCTTTTCTTTTCCGTCATCTTATTTAAATAATGCTGATTAATTATAATATCTCCTTCAGTAGGTATATCAAGACCACCTAACAATTGGAGTAATGTGCTTTTTCCAGAGCCGCTAGGACCCATAATAGCTACAAATTCACCTTCTTGGATTTGTAAACTAACATTTTTTAATACTTTTATTCTTTCTTGTCCTTGTGAAAATTCCTTTTTAAGATTTTTAACCTGAATCACTTTATCAATCCCTCCTATTTTCAATAATAGACTCTCGGCATTCGCCGAGCTTTGTGGTTCAAGGATTTTCCTCAAACCAATTTATTTCATCCCTCCTATTTTAGGTGGGATTTTTTAATGTTCATTTTTTTAAAACTGGAAATTAATTATCAAAATATTTTCTCGAATTCGACAAGAAACACTTGACTTTTCAAAAACACCACAATAATCGCCGGTGAAGGGATTATTTTCCCTTACTACTTGTGATTGAGGTGCCAAAATGAAACCCACGTTTATTGCACACGAAACTTATCAAAACTTCGTTCTAAATCAGTTAAATGCCCATTATTCTGGTGGCATTCTTACCCTTGTTCATAAGGATTGGCCAGTAATTAAAAAGCTTTGGATAACTGATCTCTCTTCGGTAACTACATGGCTTGGTGATTCCTATTCCAAAAAGGGACCAAAGCCTCGTGACCCCGCTTCTATGATGCGTTCTTATCTGCTTTCATTATTTGTTCAACCTACAAAAGGTATTACTCATTGGGTTGATCAACTTCGTCGCGTTCCGTTGTATGCAATTCTTAGCGGTTTTGAACCCGGTGACACACCAGGTGTTGGAACATTTGAAGACTTTTTCAAACGTTTATGGGCCTTCGAAAACCCGAATGTTATGCCGAAGGTCAAACCTAAAAAGAAAAAGTCAAAAAAGAAAAAGAAACCTAAAAAGGGTGAAAAAGCTGAACCTAAGAATCCCGGAATTGTTCGTAAACTCGTTGATCGGGCAATGCGTTATGGTTCCAAACAAAAACAACTGCCAGGAGACCGATTATTTGAGTTTTTTCAATCCCAATTTTTAGCGGTTTCTACGAAACTTGGTCTTCTTGGGGATCCCGAAGCTCTAGGTGTAGTTGGAGATGGGACACCAATTGAAACAGCTAGGTACCCGAGAAGTAAATCAACCTGTAATTGTAGTGCCCAAGGACTAACGAACTGTACTCACCCACGCCAGTATTCACAACCCGACATCGACTCAGGCTGGGATAGTTCTAGGGAAAAGTACTTCAACGGATATCATCTCTACATGATATCCACTAGCGATAGCCAATACGACTTACCGCTATATCCACGGCTGCATCCTGCTTCCCGGCATGATTCAGTCAGCCTAGTGGCTAGTTCAATTGAATTTTCGCAACGGTACACCTTGGGCACGATTGATAAAATTCTTCTTGATGCAGCGCACGATGCTGAGGCCATTTATGAGCTATTTGAACATCAAAATGTGGAACCCTTCATCGATTTAAATGTTCGAACAAAGAAGAACTTTAGTACAGAAAGTGATATTCAAATATCTCCGACAGGTGTTCCAATCTGTCCGATTGGGAAGGAGATGAAACCCAACGGGTTTGACAAATCTCAAAATCGGCAAAAATGGCGTTGTCCACTTGCTTGCGGTACCAAAAATACATGCTCATCACCGTGTTCAAAAGCAAAATATGGTCGGACATTCCATACATTCAGAGAGGATAATCTACGATTATTTACCAAAACACCAAGGTCCTCTGAAAAGTGGAAACTTATATACAAACGAAGAACCTCTGTTGAACGTTCTAATAAAAGAGAAAAAATAGATTATCACTTGGAATCTGGACGCCACCGGTCAACAAAAATGTGGTACATTCGCCTATACGCCATAATGATGTGTCAGCACATCGATGCTTGGTACAGCAGTCAGAAAGAGCAGTTAAATATTGAAGAAATCATCTTTCCTAAAGCCGCCTAGTCAATTTTTTAAAAAATAATGGCAATAGGTTTCTTTGTCATGCACATTTTTGAAAATACAATGAAAATAATGAGTGTACAGGCCATTCCAATCCAATTTCCAGTAATTTTGGTTCATTTCACCCGGAAAAATTGTTATTTATTCCGAGACTCTATAATATTATTATATACTAAGTATATAATAATTCAATATATTTATATTACAAATGGAGTTTATTACCCTATATATTCCTACTTTCAATAATAAAGCTAATTATTGTTTATATACTAAGTACTTAAAGTGTGGATTTTATTAATAAAGTTTAATAATCATCAATTGTCAAGAATGATAAAAGTGAAACAGGTTTAAATAATAATTTATTAATATTAATTTTCAGCAAACAAACTGTTAGCACAGTTACTTAACAATCATCCAATTTATATCTTTCTCTAAAGTTAGTACATATTGAGAAAGCTGCGTTGCCTTTGTTGTCCCATCTAAGTACTTCACCGATATCCAAACATACACCTGATTTCCAGACTGTTGGAATATAGGATTAACTAGCTCTGAAAATATATAGTCTTTGCCAATCGGTGGTAAGGCATTATTTTTCACATAATAAGCAAGTTCTTTATCAGTGGCAGTAGGATAAAATGTAAAGAATGTCTCCAAAAACTCTGTCACTTCTTGCACAGTATCAGAATCAACCGTTCCGTTACTTTCAGGTTGTTGTGGCTCATAATCTGATTTATTCGGTAAGCTCCATAAGGTAGGATTTTGTGTAATGACTAAGTTTCCTGCATTATCTTGATGAAGAAGTATTCGATATGTGGATCGAACCCTTTCGCTATTTTTATCTCCCGTAATTTTTTGATCTACCGAATAAACAACCGCATAGGTATTATCATTTTCTGGTGATACTGACCAGATATCAATATTACCTACGCTGGAACTAGTAGGAATATCATCTCTTACGGTATCGATATTTAAAGCTTGTAATTCCTCTGTCAAATAGTGACTGATCTTTTCCGCCCGTTGTTCAATGGAATCTTTTTCATTTTCCCATGTGTAGTAATCTTTCACAAAGTTTTTCGTAAAGCTCTCAATCGCATTCGTATCCATGATCTTGGTTTCAATGATTTCTCTTTCATGAACGGTATGTTGATCAATTGCTGTAAAGTTTTTATAGATTCCAAAGGCAAGACTTCCAATGAGGACTATCCATAAAAACACCACTGACTTTTTACGTGGTCCAACTGTCTTTACTTTTATTTTTTTAGGTTTTGTTTCTTTCGTTTGCTTGTCTTGCTTTTTAAATAATCCCTTCATTTTATCTAACCCTTTCTATTGTTTAATCCGTCCAGCTCCAATTAAGTGCTTTTGCCAGTAAGAAGACGTCAAATCCGCATAACCAATCGGATCACCTGCGTTATACATTTGGTTGTTTCCAACATAGATCCCAACGTGCGTGACATACGTTCCCGCGTTATACGTAGAATGAAAAAATACTAAATCCCCAGGTTTTGCTTCTGAAAGAGGAATATGCTCAGTTACGTTATATTGCTGTTGTGCTGTTCGGGGCAAATTAATCCCAGCTTTCCGATAGCTCCACTGCGTGAGTCCACTACAATCAAATGAAGTATTTGTATTATCTCCACCAAAGACATAAGGAAACCCTTCGTATTTTAATGCTTCATTCATGACAATCTGAACCATTTCATCATCAAATTGAGGCGAAATAGAATACTGACTCACTAAATTGAATAGCGATAGGTAACTCTTTGAAACTATCTCCAAGTTTTCCCTCGCTTCACACCGTGCATGCAACTTTCACCGCACACGGCGTTCCATCAATCTTTTTCTTACTTGCTATATATTTTTCAAGTTAAACTGTAATAACACCATTTTTGACCTGTATTCTTAATTCATTTATTTTTTCAAACTGTTTTTGAGTAGGTTGAAATTGTTTAATAACTCTATTGATTACTTCATGCGATGTCGCATGAATCAGTCTATGAATGTCTTTATGGACAATAATTAGGTTTTGAAACTTATCTGTACCACCATCTGCTCTTGGTTTGATATGATGACAATGATTTTCTTCACATGAAAGTATTGTTCCTGTGACCGCACACTTCCCTAATTGTGCAGTATATTTGGAAATTCGATTGTCATTGTATTCAATCGACCTATCCTGTACAGGATTTCTCATAAGTTGGGTAAGCACACCTACATCTAAGTTAAGTGATTTGTGTATAAGTTGTCTGCCTTGTGAATTAAATTTACAAATACCATTTCTTAAGGATATGGCTCTACTATGTTTCACATATCCTATAGGTATGATAGGACAATTATTCAGCCATCGTATTTGCTTGCTTTTCCCATACTTTTTCGATAGATACTTGTTATAAATTACTCCTTGTTTCGTTGTATTCAACCTATTATCTATCCAGTTACTTATGATGTAATTGATTTTTGAGCAATCAAATGCTATGAGCGTTGCTTTACTATAATAATTGTGAATACCAACTACCATTGAATTGTAAATTCCGATTTCCTTTGCTTGTTCTTTGTCAGTAGAAGGATGTTGTATTCTTTTAATCTGTTCTTTCAGAGTATTTTCCACCTTTTTTATTGCCTTTTTACTCATGTGAGATTCCACTACATCCTTATCTGATTTCCGAACTAATTTCATTTCAAATCCAAGAAATTCAGAACTATGTTTTTTCAGATTTACAATCTTCGATTTTTCTTTGCTAATATCAAGCGAAAGCCTTTCTTTTAGCCATTGCGTGACTGCATGAAAAATCTTATTTGCATCATTTCGTTTTCGACAAAATATCTTGAAGTCATCAGCGTATCTGACTATATAGATTTCTTTGAGATTAGATTTTCGCAGTTCTTTGTATTTATTGCCTTTGTCAATGCCCTTTCCTTTATCTCGCCTGTCAATTACTCGTGCTGATTTACTTTTTGCTGGTAGCTCTTCCCATTGGGAAGCAATCCACCAATCTAGTTCGTTAAGCACAATATTTGATAACAGTGGTGAGAGAATTCCACCTTGTGGAGTTCCTTTTTTTGGATGTTCCACTTTTCCATCTGGCAAGATTATCGGTGCATGAAGCATGGCACGTATAATACCTAATAAATGCTTATCTCTAATTCCTAAAGTCCACATTTGCCGAATCAGCTTTGCATGATTTACATTGTCAAAGAAAGACTTTATATCTATATCTACGACGAAATGTAATTTACTTCGATTCATCAATCTATAACATTGTGCAATGGCATGATGAGCCGAGCGATTTGATCTGAAACCATAGCTGTTGTTATGAAACTTTGCTTCGCAAATCGGTTTTAATACTTGAAGAATACACTGTTGAATAATTCTATCCCATACAGACGGTATCCCTAGGGGTCTTTGTTTTCCATTGGATTTAGGAATGTTTACTCGTTTGACTGCTCTAGGTTTATAACAACAGAACATTTCCTTAATAACGCTGAGAAAGTCTTTTTCAGACATTATTCCAATATCCTTTATTGTCTGTTTGTCTATACTTTGAGTGTTACTGCCTTTATTCTTCTTAATATTTCTATATGCCAACATGATGTTTTCATCTGACATAATAACGCTCATAATATCAGTAAATATTTCCTGATTTTGACTTGCTTCATATAATCGGTCAAAGGTTTCCGTCATATCGTAATATTCGCTATGACGAAGTGTTTTGTTTGTTCTTACTCTATTCATAGCACCAGTCCTTTCTATTAGGAGTTGGTGTTTATTTGGTCTTACTCGATTCTATGAAATATATAGCATAGCTAAGTTTAAAGATTGACTTGTGGCTATCCCTCCGCCATATTTCTATAACTTCATAGGTACTGTGCCACTACTCTCACTGACATAAATGCAAGTTATATATTCCCTGCAGCCGTTTCATTGGTTTATAGCAACCTTCACGTTGTCAGCTTTCCACGTTCCGATAACCTTATCTTTACATCTACTTTTAGGTGCTTGCTTTAAGCCTGCATATATCCAATGCCTGTAACATTGCATGGTTGTTCATATCTACGATTCTTACTAAACCACTGTATGCGTCCGTTTTATAGAACCCGATGCATTACTGTACCGTCATGTTATAGACTCTTTCATTCACAAGTTCGTCAGTATATTACATTCTCACCATGAGTAGTTTATAGACTCCCGACCTATCGGCTACACCATTCACCTCTGAATAGATTTCGTGTATCCTTTATGAATACTTACGGTAGCTTTCAGTCGACTTCACCGAGCTTTTAACACTTATCTGCTATATGATGAATGCTAATCGGAGTATCAGAGAGGGCGTTTCGAGGCGTTACCCTGTCATTCCACCCTTAGGGTTATCAGTTCTCCTTAATAGAAAACGATATTTTCGTCTTCAGATTTAAGTGCCTAACCTTTTCAGTTAGAAACGTGTCGCACCATAAAACATATTGCCATAACGGTACCGCCAACCACCATTTTTCTTTACGGCTATTGGATTAGAGTAAGTGACTTTACTGCCCCCTGACCGTTCCTTCGCAAAGCTTTCAGCTAATTTAAAAGAGTAAGAGCTTCCTTGTTTTGCGACATAATCAATAAAAGCACCGCCATAGTTGTAAGCCTGAATGACTGTATTCTCATCGATACCTTTTGCTTCTGCAGAACGCAACAAATCTGCAAAATATCTTGTTCCTTGTTTAATAGAAGCTTCGGTATCCAATGTATTAGGCGGTAATCCCAACGATTCACTGGCCTGCATTACGTCTGGAAATTTACCGCCGCTTTCCACTTCAATAATCGCAAGTAGAGTAGAGACATACTCACTAATTCCATATTCTTGTGCATACTTTTCTACCATTGGCTGGTGCTTTAATACATCGGCGGATACTGATATGTCACCTATATCATGAATGAAATCACCACCATCTGATGAGTGTTCTTCGTTTGATATAAAAATAGCTACAAATGTTAATATCCCTAAAAAGGCAAGAAAGCCTAATCCTCCAGCAATTAACATGACCTTTAATTTCATGACTTTCATCAGCGTTTCCTCCTAACAGCATGGATTGGACGCTTAGTGATTTGTTTCCGGTTTGTACGTTTCAACGGTTTAGAAGGACGCTTGATGATTGTCCGACTATTTTTTGGTCGAGAACGTTCTTCATTAGGAGATCGGTTTTCTTTTTTAACAGGTTGTTTGGGATTATCTGTAAAACGCTCTTTTCTGTCTGGACTCGATAACTGTCGTTGTAATTTGAATTGCTTCATATGCTCGCTTTTTGCGGCAGGTCTTGTCTTTTCTCTTTGTTGAACAGTTGGGTTCTTTAATCTATCTTGATGTGCGGATTCATTGACATCATGCGTGACTGGTCGTTCATAACTAGCAGTCTTTCGAGAAGGGGGACGTTTTTTATCCAATGCTTGCCGCCTATCTGCGATGGTTTGGCGATGTTTTGCTTGACGGTCTGCATCTGTTTTTTGTCTCTTTTCCTTTGCTTGCTTCATGCCTTCTTTAAAATCACGGGCGGGTTTTGTAAGCTGTTCTTTTCCTTGCATCACCGCATATTGAGCAGTAGTAGGTAAATCATGTAGTTGTTCTTTACGATGATCTATATTTGCACGGAACTGACTTTTCGCACCAAGCACTTTTCCTGTGACTTGACCTACTTTCTGACTTAAAGATGTTGATTTCGTGCGATCAGTTGGCCGTTCTTTGTTATTTTTTGTAGTCGATGTTAACCGTTGCGATGGGCGTAGGGGAGAGAACGAGCCTTTTGTTTGCTTTGATTTTCCAACCATTGCCCCGACCGTTGCTCCAGCTGTTGCCCCTGCAAGGGTGCGTCCGATTGTTCGCTGTAATCGCCGACTACCCCGATTAAACATTCGATAAGGACGACGCATGACTTGACGTCCGACTTGTTGTGAATCATTACTTTGTAGTTTAAACATGCTCATAATGTCACCGAGTTTCATGTAAATGCCTGCAAACGTCACGATTTGCAAAAAGGCAATCAAGAAAAACGGAAAACTTGTTGTTAAACTGTAAAGCATGGATGAAATACTAAAGGCTACTGTGATAATCAACGTAATCCCAGCCCGAAGCATAATCACATTAAATAGTTTCATAATCGCTTGTTTTCCCATGTTTTCAAAGGTGGGTATCATGGAAAGTAGAAAACTAATTGGTAAGAACATTGCATAGATGATAAACAGAATTTGCGAGAAAATCATAATGCCCGATAGTAGGAACACGAAAATGGATATTCCAATATTAAATATAAATAAAAAGAAGACCATCCCTAAACGTGTGGTGGTCTTCGTAATCGTTAAATTTTTATTGTCGTGATCTTCAATTTCTGCTTTGACAGCATCTTCACGATCTTTCCCATTATTGGCGTCAGGGCTAATGGAAACTAAGGATTCAACACGTTCTTCGCCAATTGTCTCTTTGTCTGAATCATCAAACTGCAACAACATCCAAGGCTGCTCCACTTGAATGGAAAAGAGGTTATTCCGTATCATATCCACGCTGTCTTTTCCTTGACTGTTAGAGTTCGGCATCAAGATTTTTGTTCCTAAACCTAAACTTGCTTGACTAATATCTGCTGAAAAATCATTAATTTTAGTAATATAGGTTGGAGCGTAGGCGATAAAAGAAGCCGACAAAATAAACACGACTAAAAAGTTTAGAATCGCCCGAATCGCTTTCGTTGTTTCCCGTTTCATTAAGCCTGTATAGGCCACGTAAATTCCAATCACTAAAATGAAAAGAAGCAAAAAACCTATATAAAATCCGGAACTGCTGAAACCACTTGCGGTAATTCCAGCTAATGTTTGCATGTTTTTCCCGATAGCGTCTGCCGTTTGGGAAATGAAATCGAGAGAATAAGCTTGTTGGATTAAGTAGCCTGTTGCATTTGATAAATATAAGCTAATAATCCAAATGAAATTAGTGATTGTATATAAGCCATACATGACTTGTTTACCTATGCCATCATCCCAATTCCACGGCAACCAATCCCAACCCGAATCCACGTAGAAATCTAATTGATAATGGTCAAGTGGGTACAAGGAATAGAGATTATCTTCTGACACCGTATCATCAACTAAGCCAGCTGCTTGAGCTAATGTTCCAAGTAAAAGAAGACATAGAAAAACGGCAGTACCAATAAGTACCACCGTTAAGACAATCTTTTTCCATTTTTGCTTTTTCAAATTAATCTCCACCTTTCTTCTCCTGTGTCGGTGGACGCGTGTCAAAAGCATAAAATAAATCTTCAAAGACAGGATGGACTTGAATAATCCCCACACGCCCATATAAGTCTTGAATTAAACATTGTCCGTTTTCCAGTTCCCGTAATCGCCTTTGATTCGATTCATCTTCCGCATCCACACCAAAGAATTGAAGAGTTTTCTTTATTTCTGTCATATCTCTTGAACGGAAAGCGAACTTGACACCAATATTATTCTTTAATTTTTCATCGGTTAAATCGTCGGCGTTCTGGGTAACAAAGTAGACACCTGCATTCATGGCACGCCCTGCACGAACCAATTTATTAGAAAGTGTTTTTCCTTGTGCAACTTGTAGGAAGCTCCAGGCTTCGTCCAAATCAACAATTTTAAAAATGCTACGGTCGGAATGAATGAAGTCTAACGCAAAAGTGGAAATGACAATCAACATGGCGACGCTTAATAATTCCATCGTTGTATATTCCTCAAAACTTGTTTCTGCGTCTGGTAACACTAAATCCGCCACTTGGATAATATTTAACTGCTTTTCTAAACTGATTGAATGTTTCACCGTTCCATCTGAAAAGAGGAGGTGGGCAAAGTCATAATCCGTAAAACTCTCGATATGGTCAGCAATAGGGCCCGCTAATGGATTAGGGTCACTTCTTAATTCATGAATCACAAGAAGCAAGCCTCGTTCTTCCTGTTGACTGACAGCTCGAATCGCTCTTCGTAACACTGGAAACTTTTCACCATCTCGACTAGAAATACCCGTGAGGAAAGTGAGAATATCAATCGCAAGACTTTCTGAATCCTTTTTCTTTTTCATAATGACATAAGGATCAAGTAATCCTTTATTTTGATCTTCACTCGTTAAATTAACAATATTAATCTCGTGAGCGATTTCAGGTAATGTTTCTTTCCATTTTCCTCGTTCTGCCTTTGGATCAACAATGAGTGCTTGTCCTCCAAAGAGAACGGCATAATAGACTAATAGATTATTGGAAAAAGATTTCCCACCACCAAGTGAACCTAAGAATGCAGAAGCTAACGCATTGGTAACAGAACCTTTGACTCCTTGACTAGCCAGGCTGGGATTGAGATAGACATTTCTTCCCGTGTCCAAATTGTAGCCAAAATATATTCCTTCCGTTTCTCCGAGCATTTGCGTTGCCCCAAATCCAAGTCCTGCCAAAAAATCAGATGTAACATACTGAATATAATCATTCATATACCGCTTACTGGCTGGGATAAATTCACTGTGTAAACCGATCATATCTCCAAACGGACGAACGAGTTTTACGTTCAAATCATCATAAAAATCTTTTACCTCATTACAACGCTGTTTGAGTTCGTCCAAGTTAGGAGCAGACACGCGAATCACGTAGCTTAATTTATACATCGATTCTTTACTTTGGTCGAGCACATCTTCTAATTCATTTACCTGTTCTAATGCGTCGATGACATTGCTGCCAGTTTCATTATCGGATTCCCAGGCATGATTATCCAAGTCTTTGAGTTCCTTTTTCTTATTCCGAACGGTAGATAACGCTTTTTTATTCGTTACAATTTCTACGTTCATGGAAGTATCGATTGGAAAATCAAATTGTTGTTGTTGATAATAAAAAATTTCATCAGATGGAAACTCAAGATCACCGACAATGGAATTAATCGTAAAGTATGCCACATACGTGGTTTGTTCTTCCTGTTCGATTTTTAAATACCGTTGGTTTTCCTCTATCAAACAACGAGTCGGTTTAATCAGGTCATAACGCTTCACTAAAGTTTCCTTTTTTAATTTCTTTAGAGGTAGGGCATAGTCATATTCGTCATAAGCAATTCCTGTTTGACCGTGAAGATGTTCAATCAGATAGCCAAAGTCATTTTTATCTAATGGCCGTACCTTAAAACGTCTAGAAATTTTGTTTTGTAATAAAGATTCCATTTTAGAGAAACGCCTCATTTCTTCATGTGGCATCGAGACAAAATCTCCCATCAGGTGGTGGTTTGCATCACGGACAAATGAAGATAGTGAATTTTTAATGTTTTTCCCCATTGATTTCATACTGACTTCTTCTTCATTCAGCAACAGCTTAAACCCAATAAAGAAACGATAGTCTACTTGATGTTCGCCAATCATGGAAATGAGGGCTTCCGTTTGGTCGTCTAAACGTTCATAAGCGACGTCTTGTAAACGACCAGATATTAACTCTTTACTTCGTTCTTGCATGGATCGGATACTGCTTGCGGTACTGATTTGTAGAGCATGAATTTTACCATCTTGATTTTGCGCAATTAATTGACGGAAATGGTCATGTACTTGTATTTTTTCGTCTGGTGAAAGGAACGAATAGTTATATGGCAACAGCTCATAATACGCAAAACATTCACCATCATAGTTGAAAACGAGATTATTTTCAATATATTTAATCGGATAACGCACGATGCACTTCACTCCTAACAGCAGTCATATTTTCATTTACCTTCATTCGTTGTAGTTTGACGGGTTTTCCCGCATAGGTTACTTTAGGCCGGAACCAATAAGTCAATACGGACTTGAGAAAGTTATACGGTTTCTTGCCGTCAAATGTTTTCTGACTCATAAACCAAGTCAAACCAACTGGTATTCCGATATATTTTAATAACGCCCCATCAATTAAAGAGAGTGGCGGAAGATTTCCCAACAGCATGACTGCTAAGAGGGAAAGCACAAACCATGACATTTGGTTGAATGTCACGGGAAAAGGTAAACGAAAATCATTTATGGCATAAATCACTTTTTCAACCGACCAAATGCGCGTATAACTTCTTAACTTTTTCATAGGTTCTCCTTTCAAAATGAAAACAGCCTGCATGTACACAGACTGTTTCACATTTTTATATTTACTTATCCAACATATTCAAACACACCGTGTGACGTAACGAGAAAGTTTCCGTTTAATTCTAAATCTCTCCCAAGCGCTTGATAATCAATATAGTTCTGTAAGTTAGTAGGAACTTCGCCGATCATACCTGTTTCTTTTACATAATACCGAGCCACATCTTCCATATCTTCACAATCTGCATAACAGATAATATCATTTTGGTTTTCTAGCAATTCTTCAAGACTATCAAACCAGTAGTCTTGAATTTCAGATAGTTCATGGTAAATTGGCGATCCTTCCAATTCTTCTACCATCGCACATAACCGATTGATTTCAGAGATAGGGGTGTATTCACCAATCTCAAATGGCAACTCATAATCATGTATGGCGTATTCTTCATATTCACTATTTAAGCCAATTCGTTCTTTCACATCTTCGATATCGATTGGTGGCGTAAACCATTCTCCAACCAATTCGCCCTCATTGTATTTTCCGAGATTGGCGATATATACTTGCATGTCCATTAATTTTCACATCCTTATTATTATAAATGGGCATAAAAAAACAGCTAACTGTTTAAAGTTAACTGTTTTTTGAAAAACATTTTGGTACTATAATCTAAATACTACATCTTCATGTTTTTTCTTTCTTAAATCTTTTATTAATTTTGCTACTGTTTCAGTATCTGATATTCCTTGTTTCTGAAATGTATCTAATAAATGATCATTTTGCCATAGTATCGAACAATGATACATGGTACCTATGAAATAATATTTATAGGTATTTGATCTATTATGCTCTTCTACTTCGAGTTCGCTAAGTCTATATACTTCATCCTCAATTTCTATATATCCTGAATCCTGATGGTAGCCATCTACTATATGTTTATTATTTACTATTAGAGCACTAAAAACCTCTTCTCCATCTATAATGAAAGGTTCATTTTCTTCTGTTTCCAAAATAATTAAATCATCATAAACACTACCAGTATACAGCCAGATCCCTCTGATTTTTATTTCTCTATAATCTAATAAGATCTTTTTATCTCCCAAATACTTCAGTTTACTGAAATCTAAGTTTCCTATTCCAGTATTAAACCAGAGTTTACGTTTGAAATTTTTCTTGTTGATATTTTCAACTAACCTTTTTACATATTTTTCATCTTCAACAAACTGTATCCCTCTAGAGACCGAAGGGCAAGTAGCCCTAATAACATCATTGAACATATACATTTCTTCAAATGGGTCAACTTCTCTTCTTTCTTCCTTGATTTGATCAATATGTTCAAAAATCTCATTAATACTCTGGTACCTTTGTTCGTGGTCATTATAAAGGCATTTATCTAATACTTTTTCAATAAGTTCTGCTTCTTCTGATTCAAAAACATCAGTAATCCTTCTTCTATTTGTTCCCCTATGAGTTTCTCCAAATACGTACCATTGGCATACCTGACCAAGTGCATATATATCCATTGACGGAGCTGGAATAGCACCTTTCTTTGCTTGTTCAGGAGCTGAGAATTCATAATTTCCTAATCTCTCTTTTCTTTCCGTTTTTGCTTTTAGTGTGTATAACTCATCGTTATAGTTAGCAATCCCAAAATCAGCTAATACAAAGTCAGTTTCTTTTGTCACCAAAATATTTTCAGGCTTAATATCTCTATGAATTATTCCATTTTGGTGTATTTTTTCTAAAGTATTAAGTAAAAAGTTAAATAATTTAATAAGAACCTTTTCACTTATTTCTGAAGTGTTTCCTCTTAGCTTATTTAGGGCTTTGTCATACCTTTTCATAATAATAGCTGGAATAAAATTTCCATCACCTAGATGAATTTCTTCATAATTTATATAATTAACGATGTTAGTACGTTCTTCTATTAAATTAACGTTAAAATACTCTGCTTTAAAGCGTTCTAATTTACTGGATTGTGTATCTTCTACAAGAAATTTTATTGCAACCTCTTGATTATTTTGAATTCCAGCATAGACAAGCCCATTACCGCCTTGACCTATTTGTTCTAAATTAGAAATTTCTCCTAACGTCAAAGTAAGCGATTTGTTATTTTCCTTGATAAAACTACTTATTCTTCTTCTGTTTTCATTTGCCCCGACTTTCTCTACCCTGCCCATTGTATCCCCCCGCATTTACCAAAATAATCATAAATATACTAACCACAATCTATTATCAAAATGCAATACCCTATTTATACTGGCTTCTTTTATTTATGAGGATGATTCATTTAATGAATTGTGCTTTCAAAGCATTTTCGTAGGTACTTAAATAAAATATTATTCCCTATATATACTATAAATTGTAACACCTAGGCACCTATAATTCTATTGAATAGGTTCAATAGTACGTCCTTAACACCACTTGCATTAAAGACCAATCCTACTGCAACCAAAGCAACAATTAAAAAGCCGATTAGTTTAGAGAACTCTCGTTTAAATCCTAAATAAATACCTATTACTACAATCGCCATCAACACCAAGGATTGCGCATTACTTAAAAACCAGTTATAGAGATTCTGCCCAAAGTTCATCTTACATTTCTCCTTTCACCTTCTAATATTTTGTCACTTGACGCATACATTCGATAAACCATAAAATAATACCACCTATGATAGTAAGAAAAATATACTTTAATAGTTTCATGGAAAACCTCCAATCCATCATTTAATGACATCTTCTGTTTTAAGCGCCTGTTGCATCAATAATTGTTGATGACGTTTGGTTAACTTTGCTTGATTTAACATATCTTTAATCACGGTCGTTTGATTGATTTCATCCAGTTTAGTAGCTAGCTTCCAAGTAGGAGCCACTTGTCGAGCCAACCATCTAAGTGTTTTATCAAACGTGTAAGGTTCAGGTTTTGTTGTTAAATAAATTTTTCTATTTTCACCTAAATCTAAAAAACGTTGCCACTTTGCATTCATTGGCCAACTACTTCGTCGCTTTTTCTCATCTTTATCGACAAAACGAATATATCGATTAATAATAGAAAAAGCTGTTCGACCAGCGTCTTCATACGTCATTAAATCGACAACTGCATGGTACGCACGATCATTTTTTAACCGAATTTCAAAACGGTTTTTAATGTCTGTATCTTCAAGTGATGCTCCGTGTTTCACGTATTGTTCATAATCCTTCTCATACACACAAAAATACACATCACTTTTTAAAGAGCCAATATATAACGTATTTCCCATATCACGTTTTTCTTCTCCATGAACCAATTCGCCAGAACGATAACTTTTAAAGCTGCGAAACACAGAAATACATTCCTCGTTTCGACATTTGTTCGTTAGAAATGGAACATCCAATATGCCTGTCTTATCATTGATTGCTAAGTCAACTCGTTTAAATACACCATTTACTCGAAATACATCCATGAAAAAGTCAAACCATGTACGTTGCTGGGCTAATAAGAAATTTTCAAACTGACGGCAACCCTTGCCTTTGAGTTCTAGCAGACAACCTTTATCTTCATCTGGCGAAACCATGACGACAATGTCACCAAAAACATATTGTTCCAAATAGGAATAAAACGCATAATCTTCATGGATCATGTACTCCATTTTCAACCGTAAAATTTCTTCAATAACAGGCTTCGGGTTCGTTGTTAAAAAACGTATTCGCACATAATCAAATAAGATTTCGAGTATTGCTTCTGGATTAAATTGTTCTAAAATATCAAACATCGCACGTTGCAATGTTTGAGTCGGTGTGATTTTTCCTGTTTCAATCTCACTAATATATTGTCTTGAAATCCCTACATGTACCGCTAATTTATTTTGCGATACGCCATATGCCAAGCGTTTTTCTTTTAATTGTTGATACCAAGGTACTTTATTCATATGCATTCCTCCCAACACAAAAAAGATGTCAATTAAAGGTTAAAAGCTGACATCTTCGTAATATACCCTAAACCCTTGATGCACAAGGCTTTTCAGACTTTTGAAACAGTTTCTTATTGTTTTTCTACCCCCCTGTTAGAAACGGGGGGTAAAGCGTGGCTATCGCCACGCAGGCTTCGCCCAGCACAGCGGTTTTCGCTTCGCACACCGCCGCGCTGGGCAGCCTTTATGACGCTAATTTACCAATTTCTTTTAGAAAATCATGTCCTTTTGGGACAAGCGGTGTATAAAATTCAGAAATAACGTTATCCCCTTTATCAACATAGCCACGACCTTTAATCTGTTTTAAGAAAAACTGTTTTTGCACGTCGCTGCCAAACATCATTCCATAGCCAAGCTCACTCATACGACCTAAAGCAACCCGAAAATTAAACTGATCTCGAATCCCATCTCCAAGATATTTTGCATCTGGCCGTTGACAGGCGAGAATAAGGAAGAATCCAGCTTGTCGTCCTAACATTACAATCTGTTTTAGCTTGGTTAACACCGCTGTATTTTCCTTAGAAGCAAGCATTTCCATAAATGCCACGTACTCGTCAAAAATTAAAAAGTGAGGAGATAATCCTAAATAAGCATAGTTTTCTCCTGTCTTATAGTTAGGCATCTGTTTCATTTCCTCACTACGAGCCATCATAGATTCATAAAATTGGTCAATACATGTCACCATGTCTTCCTTTTTATAATAGACATCAGGCATAACAGTGGCTAAATCCGCTAAATCTGCATTTTTCGGATCTAAGATATACAATTTTGCGTCTGTTTTGAGTAGGGCTTCAATCAAAGTTAAAATAAAGTACGTTTTCCCACCACCAGTTCCACCAGCAACTAACATATGCGGTAACTTATCATATTCCCAATAGAGTGATTCCATCAGCTTTAAGCTGCCATTTTGTGCAACAACTTCATCAATCGAAATACGGTTCGCAATCATATCATAAAAAAGGATATACTCCACATAGGAATCATGTAATTCTTTCGATACCAATTCACAATATAGACCACTTTCTAATTTCTTTTCTAAATTTAAAAGTGGTTCTTGATATTTTCCGAGTGTAATTTCCACTTGAATATGAAGTAATCCTTTTTCAAACCGATAATACATCTTTGGAAAATGACTGATTTTTTCCTTTGTTTTATTGGACGGAATGTCTTTAAAAAACCCCTCTTGTGTAATTTGTTTTGTTTCATACCATCCGTTCTCCAAAATCATTTTTGCGAGCTTTTGACGGTGAATGACTTGTTTTATTTTGTCATACCGAGAGCGATAATAGTGATATGCACATCCAGCAGTTAAGGCAAGACTAATTAACAATGTCACCAATCCATAGGTGCTAATAAAGTGTGCTTGCAAGTCATCCAATTGCCATGTGGTCGAGAGTAAAAAGGACAGATGAAAAGGGATAAAGGAAACAAGCCATACACCAACCAGCCCGAAGAATATAAATTGAAAAACAAGGGAAGCATCTTTTTCCTTAATGCGTTTCCCTCGTCTTCGGAAAGTCTTCATTATTTTTCCTTATCAGGAGTAGACTTTGAAACATGACTAGTCGATGTTGCCGCTTTTCCCTTTAAGACTAAATCATCTGCCTTGATGTACCAATCGACATCCGCACCACGAAAAGTCGCATTTGCGACCGTATCCGCGACAGGATTTATAAGCTCTACCTCCGCATTGTAATCAAATTCTTTCAAAGGCACAGAAGCAGGAATACTTATTTGAATCATGCGTCCCTGTTCACGAGATTTTAAGTCATAGGTGCGCTCCTTCACTTCTGATGATACGGTTCCATCTTCATTTTGAAGAAACACTTCACGACGTAATGCTGAAAATTTTAATAAACCAAACGTTTTTTCCTTATCAATGACAATACCTTGTGCTAATCTCATCTTTTTTTCCTCCTTATGCTTTGACCATGTCATCTGCATGTAAGATATATTTTGTAAATCCGCGATCACCAATTTTATAGCCTTCTGCGGTAATCCTAGCATTGACTAATTTTACTTTTTCCTCATGTTCAAAAAACTTTTCTCCAGCTTCTTGTGGCAAAATCACTTCAATATCATCAGCGCGTTGAATATCCGAATACAAATTATAACTGCGTGACAATGTTGTCATGCGCCCATTAATACGGCGTTGTTCCACCTTACCCTCACCAGCATATTCTAAATTACCAAAAGTTTTTTCCATGTTCGGAATAACATATTTAAGTTCCATTGTTCATTACCTCTTTCTTTTTTTAACTTTCTCTTTTAAAATACCAAATCCCCTTTTTTCAGGATTTAACCTGTTAAAAGGGGATTAAAGTTGTTCTTAAATGATTCTAATCAAACTAAAAGTTAAAATATAGACTTTTTTAATAATGGAATAATAAAGAATCCCTGCGCTTTACAAGGATTATTATTCAATGCTTTTTATCTTGATGATTTTTTAAAGTTTTACCCGCCTTAGATTTCGCAGATTTACTACTATTTTTTGAAGCGAGCGTTTTACCGGCCTTACCTACTTTTCCGCCACTATGTTTTACCAAAGTTTATCACCTCATATATCTCTATTACTAAGACATAATAATAGTTTTAATTTTCATACTCCTATATTTTTATTCCCAATTACTAAATGCCATTTCAACTTTTAATATTTAATCTCTTCTCATTTGAACAATTTTTCCTCTATTATTGTCCGTTAACTTTTCCAATGGAATTCCTAAAAGTTCTGCCAAAATATCATTCGGCAAACTAATTCTGTATTTCCTTTCCAACAAATCTGAAAGAGAGCTTTCTCCGATAATACCTGCTTGTTCTAGTAATTCAAAAGCCTGCTTCATAACAGTAGGTTTAGATATAGGATGGACAGTATCAAATGGTTCGCTTCTTTTCCATCCTCTTGAACTCATCCTTTTTTGCAATCGTAGATACTGCTCTGAAGATACTAATCCTAGACTTTTTGATCGATATACCATGCTAGCGGCAGAAACTTTCCACTTTGATTTTAGATTAAGATACGCATCTAAATTATCTTCATATCCTTTTATATCTTCGCAAAAGGCTTCCGCAGGTAATAAAAAGTTAGACGCAAAAATGTTCGCCTCTTTCTCCATTTCGCGATATTCTTGTGGATTTAACTCTTGAGGATTTACTTTTTCTGAATGTAATACCCAATGAGCTAATTCATGTGCCAAACTAAATTGTTGACGAAAAAAAGAATTATTATCTTGGTCAATTAAAATGCAATAATAATTTTTTCCATTCACCTTTGTTTGACTACCAAAAGCATCTACTTTTTCAGAATGAGAATTTATTGCTGCAACTTGAAATCCATGTAATTCAAGCAAGTGAAGCATATTCTTGATTGGCTTATCCCCTAATTCCCATTTTATGCGAAGTTGCTTTGCAGCTTCAGCTGGCTTTTCCGATAATTCCAACTCTCTCAAAGTCGGAAAATTAACATAGTTTTCAAAGAAATTAGCTAATACAGCTAAATACTTTTTTAACATTTCGCTCGGTTTTTTTTCAGATTGTGTTGATGTTAGTCTACTTCTATAAAATGTACCTAAATCATTGTAAGTAAATTCATCATCTTGTTGAAAATATTTTAATGGAAAACCAAGTGCAAATATTAATTTTTGATATGTTTTAGCACTTGGCTGAGCATCGTTATGCTCATATTTCGAAATCATTTGTTTTGACACTCCAACTCTATCTGCTAGTTGGGGTATAGACATTTGTCTAAAACGACGCGCTTCCTTCAATCTATCTCCATTGAAAGATATTGTCATTGTATACCACTCTCTCTAATTACTTAATCATCTATAGTTTTAGTTATATCTTTTAATGTTACTAGTGACTGTGTTGACTCAACAGAATCACTTGTATTATCACTCATAATGTTATCGCCAAAATATTGAGTATCCAATAGATCAGAAATATCCCTCTCACTAGACAGTAAAAAATCAGAAGTATATTCTTGCAATAACGCTGCGATTGCTTCATCTTCATGGTAAGTGACGCTTACCATTTTCACCTTTTTTATATTCGCAGCATCTTTTCCAATCATTTTCTCAATATCTTTTTGTCTTTTGAGATTTAGTTCTTCTCTCTCCTCATCAGCAATCGGAATAAGCTCCAATTGTTCATTATCCATTGGCAGTAAACCTATGTTTTTCAGTAAAAAACTAACAGAATAATGGGAGCTTTCTCCTTTCTTTATATATTTATTTCTGACTTGAGACAAATTATTTTCGGAAAATAATAGATATAAGACTCCATTACTACGATCAAAAACAGGGTCAATTTGCCAAAGACTCGTCCTTTTAATATGAAAAACTTCGATTTCATCGAACTTACTAAATTGAGCATCCAAGTCATCACTTCTTCTTGCCCATACACTAGCATATAACCCATTTTTATTGCTTTTAGAAATTGCTTCTTCAAAATCATCTACAACATCTTTGCCAGTAATAGACATTGCATGTAAAATACCTTCTATAACGATTTGTTCCATATCGGTAGCGATAGCCAATAGAGACACTCCTAACTATGTAGTTTAGAAGTATCATACCATTAAGGTTGACTTTTCGCAATGTTTTTCTGATGCAAACTTACTATTAATAGGATTTAACACAAAAACGTCCCTGCATTTCAGCTTAAATAAAACTTATACAATAGAAATATTTATCTTCATAACAAACAATATTAATAGTATTGTATTTAAGACTGTATCAAAATTTTTATATTTTGAATGGCCTAATTCCACTTATCAATTAAGGCGGAGAACGAGAGTTATTCATTTAACATCACACTCCTTACGCTTCTTGAAAACGATAATCCACACGTCCATAAATCACACACCAAAAGACAACCATGGTTTCTCCATTTATATCACGTATCAATTTCCCATGAAGAAAAAACGGAAAGTCTTCAATCTCTATCTCATTTAAAACAAAATGATCGTCAATCCAATCCATCACTTTTGCTTCATTTTCTTCCAAAGAAATCACACTCCCCCTTGATTTAGACAATAAAAAAAGCATGACAGATAGAATTTGTCACACGGTAGTTGATTTATCTATAAAGCTTCTGCAATACCGGCCATGATATATTCTGCACACGGTACAGCAATCGCATTTCCAAGCGCTTTATATCTTGCATGATCACTAATTGTTTCATCTTTGTGTCCTTAAGCTGTCCAGCCTTCAGGTAATCCCATCAAACGTTCACATTCTAATGGGGTAAGCTGACGAATAAATCCTTCTTTTTCTTCTCCTTCGTACCAAAATGAAAAGTAATTTACAGCTCCTGCGAGCAAAGTTGGAAAAGGGTCATCGGTCCGTCCAAAACTTCCAATGAATCCTGTTTTGTTTTTGTCTTTTGCGGCACTTCGCATGCGTCTTTCTTGAAAGGGACGGACGATGGGTATTTTCCCCCTTGCTTTTTGAGTAGATATTCCACTTGTAATGGTGGAGGACAGCCTGCCCTTTCCGCAAGACGTAGGAAACGATTGCAAATCGCGGGCTTTAAATAATATTTCTTTGGCACGTTTTCCTCTAAAATCTGCCACGAGAAAGATACGTCTTCTTCTTTGAGCAAGTGTGGGCTTTCCCCAATATTGGGCGTCCAACAATCGCCAAGAGATATCAACATTATTCCCTCGGACCATTCCAGCGGTTGCCCAGATTCCAGAAGCAGGCATTGGAATTTCGGCATTTGTGAACGATTCAAGCACGACCTTAAAATCCAGCCGGTCATTTGATGAAAAAGCTCCCATGACGTTTTCCCAAACAGCGATAACTGGATATGTTCCATTTGTTGCACACCTCATTTCTTCAATAATTCGGATTGCATGAAAAAATAAACTGGATTGACTTCCTGCAAGACCCTCTCTTTTTCCGATATTGGATAAGTTCTGACAAGGTGAACCAAATGTAATAATATGAACAGGTGGTATTTCTCCGCCATTAACTTTTGTAATATCTCCCAAATGAAGTATTTCGGGAAAGTGTCGCTTCGTAATAGAAATAGGAGCCTGCTCAACCTCACTTGCCCATATTGGTGTAATACCGTAACAAAACGCTGCCAATGGAAATACCCCAATTCCATCGAATAAACTTCCTAAAGTTAGTTCCGTCATATTTCACCTCTATCCTACACTTTCTGGCATAAAAAAAGACGATCATTTTAATTGAACGTCTTAAAAAGTTTTTATTTTATTGTGTTCCCACACCCCAGATCAATTACCACTGAAACGGTAATGTGGTTTTTCAGTACTTTATTTCTGATTTTTTCACCTTCTCCTACAAACACGAAATGCTTGTGAAAGTGTTTAAAACTAAGGATTTCTATATAGTTTTTCTTTGTAGCAACGATACACACTCCACATGACTACTATGCGGAAACATATCCACCGGTTGCACTTCCTTCGTCCGATACCCGCCATCTTCCAAAATCCGTAAATCCCGAGCGAGCGTCCCTGGATTACAAGACACATACACAACTTTCCCCGGCTTGTACTTCAAAATCGTTTCCAACAGTTTCTCATCGCAGCCTTTACGCGGCGGATCAACGACCAGAACGTCAAAAAGTTTGCCTTCCGCATACCATTTCGGAATCACGTCTTCCGCCGCGCCTGCCTCAAAATGCGTATTCGTGATGCCATTCAATTCCGCGTTACGCTTCGCATCTTGTATGGCTTGTGGAACAATTTCGACGCCATATACTTCTTTCGCTTGTTTAGCCAAAAACAATGAAATCGTGCCGATTCCGCAATACGCATCGATCACTGTTTCATCTCCAGTAAGGCCTGCATAGTCCAGTGCTTGCTGATACAGCACTTCTGTCTGGACAGGGTTCACTTGGTAAAATGAACGCGCTGAAATCTCGAACTCGATATCTCCAATCCGATCGATAATGACGTCGGCACCATATAGGTTGATCGTTTCATTGCCCATAATGACATTCGTATTTGCTGTGTTGATATTTTGCATGACCGATGTGACATTCGGGATTTCTTGCTGGATCAATTCAACAACTTCTTGCTTCTGCGGGAACTTTTTATGGCGTGTCACGAGAACGACCATCACTTGATCTGTTTGCCGTGCCTTCCGGACAATCAAATGCCGCAACATGCCTTTATGTGTTCGTTCGTCATACGTCTCGATTCCAAGCTGCTGAATCTTACGCTTTAGCATCGCCATCAATTCATCCGCTTCTGTCGTTTGAATTATACAGACATCGGTATCAACGATTTGATGTGTGCGTGTTTTATAGAAACCTGCAATGACACGTCCATCTTCCGTGTCAAATGGAATCTGCGATTTATTGCGGTAACGCCATGGATCCTCCATGCCTTTGACTGCATGCACAGGAACATCCGGAAGTTTCGCGATACGATCCATGACATCACGGACAGACTTTCTTTTTTGGGTAAGCTGCGCTTCATAAGAGAGATGCTGCAACTGACACCCCCCACATGTCGGGAATACGTGGCACGGCGCTACAATCCGCTCCGAAGATGGTTCAATGACATCCAGCTTTTTAGCAAATCCATACTTCTTTAATGTCTTCAGCACATGGACTTTGACCGTCTCACCTGGTAAAGCACCTGGAATAAACAGTGGATAGCCATCTACTTTCGCTACCCCTGCTCCGTCATGTGTTAAATCCTCTATTTTCACTTGTAATTGATCGTTTTTATTGACTGCAAAGCTCATGTTTTTTCCTCCATCTTTCAGATACTCCTAGTGTACCATGCGGGGCAAATGAAAAAACAGACGAAAATCACACGTCTGTTTTTTCACTTTCTTTATATTCACTTCTCGTTACAGCATCATCTTTCAAGACGACAAAGAACGAGAGTACAATGCCTGCTATGACGACTAGAAATGGAGCGTAGAATATCAAAAACTCATTCATTCGAATGCCTCCTTACGCATGATGATCTTCCTTGCCTTTAACATAATCTTTATTGAATAAGAACATCCGCAACAGCAAGTAGAGTGATGGGATGAGCAGCAACAGGCCAAATACGAAAGCAATGATTAATGCAATCGCCATTGCATGATTCGTAAAACTATCGTAAATGGTCAAATAGGGGTAAAGCAAATATGGATAATGGGACGCCCCGTATCCGAAGAAGGCGAAGACGAACTGACCTGCAAGCATTCCGAATGCCGCTCCATATTGACGACGTTTCCAAATAAGGAATACTGTACCGAGAAACAGCAAGAACGACAGCAGGAACATCGGCCAGAAGCGCTGGATATTTTCGTAATGAAGCGGATTGTGTTTCCGCAGTTCGAAAATGATGCCTCCTGCCGTGATGATCGTCGGCAACGCCCAAATGAGCGCATACTTCCTTAATAAATCCGTCGCCTCCCGGTCACCTGCTTTATTGGCATACCACGTCAAGAATGCCGCCGAAATATATAGGGTAGCTGCAATACTCAAGACGACGATCGACCAAGTAAGCGGACTGGTGAACAACTTCCAGTAATCAAGCACCGGCTGTCCGTCTACTAATTCAACAAATCCACCCTCGGAAATGGTCAGTACGATGGATAACGATGCAGGCAACAATAGACCCGCTGCACCGTAGGCAAAGGAGTATCCCTTATGACCACGGGCACCGTAAGTTTCAAAAGCATAATATGAACCCCGTATTGCCAGCAGGATAATCCCGAAACTCACCGGAACGAGCAAGGTCGTTCCATAATAGAATGCAGTTTTCGGGAAGAAACCGATGATTCCAACGAAGAAGAACACGAGAAATACATTGGTGACTTCCCATACAGGTGACAGATAGCGTTGGATGACATTCGTCAAAATCCGTTGCTTACCAGTTAATACACTATAGGCATTGAAAAATCCTGCTCCAAAGTCGATCGCACCGATCATGATATAACCGAATAAGAACACCCACAATACTGTGATTCCAAGAATCTCGATATTCATTGAATATCACCGCCCTTCACTTGCTGCCGGTCAGCGATTTCCTGTTCTACAGGGTTCCGGATGAACATGCGGCGGAGCACGACAACGCTGCCGATGCCAAGTACTAAGTAAAGAAGTGCGAAGAGTACTAACATCGTAGGTACTTGCCCACTGCTTGTGGCACCTTCAGATGTGCGCATGATATTGCGCAAAATCCATGGCTGACGTCCAACTTCAGCTAACCACCATCCTGCTTCGAGTGAAATGAAAACCAGTGGACCACTTATGACAATAAGCCATCTGAATAACCGCGACTCAACAAATGACCATTTTCTCCACATACCGATCCAGAAAATAGCGGATAATGCGAGCAGCGTCATGCCAATCGTCACCATAATATCGAATAGATAATGGATGTAAAGCGGCGGTGTGTCTTCTTCAGGGAATTGATCCAACCCAATGACTTCAGCTGTCGGAGAGCCGTGTGCCAAGATTGACAAGGCGTATGGGATTTTAATGGCATATTTGACTTCACCATCGTCCAGCACACCATACAGCATCAATGGCGCATTTTCTTCTGTTTCAAAATGCCATTCTGCAGCCGCCAACTTTTCCGGCTGATATTCTGCTAAATACTTTCCTGACAAGTCGCCGACAAGTGCTGCACTTACACTGAATATGAAACCAACTTTCAACGTCAGATACAATGCTTTCTTGTGATAAATATGGTTCGACCCACGTAACAGACGAAATGCAGCGATCGCAGCCAATAAAAAAGCAGAAGTCATATAAGCCGTTCCAACTACGTGTGCCACTTTCGTCGGCATCGCCGGGTTAAACATTGCTACAAGTGGATTCACATTAATGAGCTCATTATTTACCAAGTTAAAACCTTGCGGCGCATTCATGAACGCATTCACTATTGTAATGAATACAGCCGAGAATGATGCCCCAAGTGCAACTGGAATGAGCAACAGGAAATGCTTCTTCTGATTTTCGAATCGATCCCATGTGTATAAATAAATACCGAGAAAAATTGCTTCAAAAAAGAAAGCGAATGTCTCCATGAATAATGGCAATGCAATAACATTCCCTGCAAGCTCCATAAAATTCGGCCATAGAAGCGACAGCTGTAAACCGATTGCCGTCCCCGTTACGACACCAACAGCTACAGTAATGACAAAGCCGCGAGCCCAACGTCTTGCAAGTAAAATATAATGTTCATCGTTTTTCTTAATACCAACCCATTGAGCCAACATGATCATGAGCGGCACCCCAACGCCAATCGTTGCATAGATAATATGGAATGAAAGCGTTAGTTCCGTTAACACCCTTGAATAAAAAACCGAATCCAAAAAACTCACCTCCAGAATTTACGAAAATAACCTTCCAATAATTGATATCAGCATAATACCGGCTACGCCAAATGCTAACCACATTAGCCGTCTTTCCTGTTTTTTATACATGAATTATCACTTCCTCGCACAGTCCTTCTATAGTCTTTCCCGCAAAGCCACTCTTCTTAACCTATTTGTTGAAATTTAGACGAAATTTTTCTCCTACAGTTCACGAAGTTGTTGTATACTGATTGATTAATACATTTTACTTGTCAATAGTTAAAATTTACAGTATAATGGATTAACTATAGAGAGGTGAAATATATTGAAAAAAGTCAAGAGAAAAGTATTAGCTTATATTACAAAAGGGGAAGGAAGACACCGGAAACTGCTAGTATATGAGCAGAAGGATCAGCCGGAGGCAGGTCTGCAAGTTCCAGGTGGCACGATTGAACGGAACGAACTTTTATTGGATGCATTATATCGAGAAATTGAAGAAGAATCCGGTATCCTTCGAGATGAACTTGTATTGGAAGGGAAAGTGAAAGCTTCGAAATTTTTCCCCGAAGACAAAAACGTCATTTATCAACGTACTATTTTCCATTTTTCTTATTTAGGAGAAGACAAAAACGAATGGGAATATCGTGTTGAAGGTGAAGGTAAAGACGCAGGTCTATTATTCAGCTATCGTTGGTTGCCATTGAATGCGGTTCCAAAACTAGCTGCTAAACAAGGAGAAGCAATTGAATACATCTGATATTGACCTGATACTTTGCTTAGTGCATAGTTCACGACAACTTAATCTTATGCAATAAAAGACTATTCCATCCGAACTTACGTCGATAATTGGAATAGTCTTTTGCTTTTTTTATTCGATTTCTTGTACTTTATCTTGTGGACGCAATCTCTGCAGCGGTACAAACATCTCGATGTGACGGTATAAGTTCTCAAAGGTAGCCGGTAACACTCCACCATACTCTCCATCCAAATTCAAAAGCACTTCATTTTTCGAAGTAACGACAACTTTCTTTGCTTTCGCTTGGATCACGAGTGGGTCATCCAAATGTTCTCCTCTGGAAGCAAGCGTCACCACTCGAATAAATTCCGCTATGTTACATTTTTTCAAAATGAGCAATGTAAAATATCCATCATTTATGCTAGAATCAGGAGCCAACTTTTCAAATCCGCCAACAGAATTTGTTAACCCGATCAAAAACATCATAGCTTCATCATCAAATACTTGCCCATCATACTCTATCCGCAAATGACTCGAGTGAATGGACGGCAACATTTCGATTCCTTTTAAATAATAGGCGAGTTGCCCTAGCACTGTCTTCAGTCGACTCGGCACTTCATAGGTCAGTTCCGTCATACGACCCCCGCCGGCAATATTAATAAAATAACGGTCATTCATAAGTCCAACATCCACTGGAGTCGTATCCCCATCACAGATAATATCGACAGCTTGATCAATATCTCTCGGAATACGTAAAGCCCTAGCAAAGTCATTGGTCGTTCCCATTGGGATCAATCCAATTTGCGGACGTTTTTCAAAATGTCCTACTCCCTCTACCACTTCGTTGAGCGTGCCATCACCACCTGCCGCAATCACGATATCAAAGCCTCTACGGACTGCTTCTTTCGCCGCTTCCGTCGCATCGCCTTCACAAGTCGTTGCATGGGCGGAAGTTTCATAACCGGCTTTCTCCAGTTTTTCGAGGACTTCTGCCAAATGCTTACGGAAGGCTTCTCTTCCTGCAGTCGGATTATAAATGATACGTGCACGTTTCATACACTTTCCCCTCGATCCTTTCATGTCTGAAAATACAGATAAAATTCAGACCTTTACCATCATCGTATGAATTGATATTTCTACTTAATTCGTTTGTTGTAAAACAGGCAACCATGTAGAGCGGATATCATCATAGACCGCTAGCCAGTTTGTCGGCTTCGCTGTATATTCTGACATCAACTGCGAATAAAACGCCTTTTGCTTCTCTTCAAAGTCAGCTGCATCTTTGTTCGGCAATTGAGCACGGCCCTTCATCACATACTCTTGAAGTATCGGTGCTCGCGGCCCCCACTTGGACAATACTTCACCGTCTGAATCCAATAATAAATACACTGGGATTGAACGTCCACCATTCGTCAAATAACGGTCAATCAAATCTAAATTTTCATCCCGCAGTACAGCACGGACATCAAGCATAGCAGCTTCTGCAACCCTTCGTAAAATTGGATTATTCAGCATGGCGTCGCCGCACCAATCTTCAGTGATGACTAAAATATGGGGTTGTTTTTCTTTCAGTATTTCAATAAATTCATCATCCTGTGGCACTTCATACTCATTATAGATCAAAAAACTATTGTCTTTATGTGTTTCCATTTGCTCCATATACTCTTGAAGTGATACGGCTTCTTCAAAATATTGCTGTTCTGTTTTCATGACAATCCCCTCCTGTTTGATGCATATCATTAAGTCAAAAAACGCCCAGGTCGGACTCTCTTTGTCTCTCCTGGAACGTTTTCGATTCACTTGATCAGCTTACTGTATTATCGTTTTTTTATTTCTTCCATCAATAGCTTATTAACAAGCGGTGGGTTCGCTTGTCCTTTTGTCGCTTTCATCACTTGACCGACTAAGAAACCAACTGCGCGATCTTTACCGTTTTTGAAGTCTTCGATGGATTGCTCATTCGCATCTAGGATTTCCGTGATGATCGTACGCAATGTACCTTCATCGGAAATTTGGACAAGTCCTTTTTCCTTCACGATATCTGCAGGGTTTCCGCCTTTTTTCGCAAGATCAGTAAATACTTTCTTAGCGATCTTAGATGAAATCGTTCCGTCCGTAATCAACTTCACAAGTTGCGCTAAATTTTCAGGCGTCAACGGTGTGTCATGCAATTCTTTTGATTCTGCATTCAAATAAGCAGAAACATCGCCCATCAACCAGTTGGATGCTAATTTCGGATCAGCTCCAGCTTTCACAGTTGCATCAAAGAAATCGGACATTTCCTTCGTCAATGTCAAAACATGTGCGTCGTATTCTGGAAGATCCAATTCTGAAACATAGCGTGCTTTACGGGCATCCGGCAATTCAGGGATTTCCGCACGTACACGATCCATCCACTCTTGTTCGATATGCACTTCAGGCAAGTCCGGATCATTGATGAAACGATAATCGTTGGCACTGCCTTTAATCCGCATAAGAACAGTTTCGCCTGTCGCTTCATCGTAGCGGCGTGTTTCTTGCTGAATCGTACCGCCAGATAGCAATACTTTTTCTTGACGCGCAACTTCATTTGCAATACCGCGACGGATAAAGTTGAAGGAATTCAAGTTCTTCAATTCCGTTTTCGTGCCGAATTCTTCTTGGCCAAATGGACGCAATGAAATATTCGCATCACAACGAAGCGAGCCTTCCTCCATACGTACGTCAGATACTCCCGTATATTGGATGATGGCTTTTAGTTTCTCTAAGAATGCATAAGCTTCTTCTGGAGAACGAACATCCGCCTCTGTTACGATTTCAATTAATGGTGTGCCTTGACGGTTTAAATCGACCAATGAATAGCCGTTTTCCGTGTGAGTCAATTTCCCGGCATCTTCCTCTAAATGCACACGTTCAACACGGATTTTCTTCTTCTTGCCTTCTACTTCGATCTCAATCCAGCCGTTTGACCCTACAGGACGCTTATCCTGAGAAATTTGATAGGCTTTTGGATTATCCGGATAGAAGTAATGCTTGCGGTCAAAGTTCATAATTGGCGCGATGTCACAGTTCAGTGCCATAGACGCTTTCATACCGAATTCAACTGCTTTTTTATTCAATGTAGGCAGGACACCAGGATACGCGATGTCTGTCACATGGATATTTTTATTCGGCTCCGCTCCAAAATGAGCAGGTGCAGGAGACATAATTTTCGTATCTGTTTTTAATTCTACGTGAATCTCAAGTCCGACAATTGTTTCGAAGTTCATGATTAGTTCCCCTCCCGAATCGCTGGAGTGCGCTTGTGGAAATCTGTTGCTTGCTCATAAGCATGTCCTACATTATAAAGAGTTTCCTCATCAAAGTGCTTGCCCATGATCTGCAATCCGACCGGCAGTTCATTTACGAAACCACATGGTACGGAAAGTGCTGGACGTCCTGTCAAGTTGGCAGGAACCGCTAATACATCATTTGCATAATGTACCAGCTGATCGCCTCCTGTTTCGCCAAGTTTGAAGGCAGTCGTTGCAGCAGTTGGCCCGATGACTACATCGTAGTTTTCAAATACCTTATCGAAATCCTGTGCGATCAATGTGCGGATTCTTTGTGCGCGTACATATAAATCTTCATGGTGGTCAGCACTCATCGCGTATGTACCAAACAATATACGCTTTTTCACTTCATCACCAAAACCTTCTTGGCGCGTGCGGAAGTACGCTTGCTCCAAGTTTTCTGCGTTCTCAGTGTGATAGCCATAACGCAAACCGTCAAAGCGGGAGAGGTTGGATTGTGCCTCAGATGAAGAAATCACATAATACGTAGTTGGTGCGTACTGGACATGCGGTAATTCCACTTCTTCGCAAACTGCCCCTAATGATTCCAATACTTTTAACGCTTCTTTGACAGTAGCTGCGACTTCAGCATCCACACCTTCACCTAAATAAGCAGATGGAACCGCCACTTTCAGTCCTTTTATATCTCCTGTCAAAGCGGCTTTATAATCAGGTACTTGCTTTGCAGAAGAAGAACTGTCATTGTCATCTTCTCCAGCGATTACGCCCAGCAACAACGCATTGTCTTCAACCGTACGTGAGAACGTACCGACTGAATCAAGTGAAGAACCGAAAGCTGTCAAACCAAAACGGGAAATTCGACCGTATGTCGGCTTCATTCCAACTACTCCACAAAAAGCGGCCGGCTGGCGCACTGAACCGCCTGTATCCGAACCTAGTGAAAGTGGTACTTCTCCTGCCGCAACTGCCGCTGCTGAACCGCCTGAAGAGCCGCCTGGTACATAGTCCGTATTCCAAGGGTTCAAGGTGTTACCAAAGAAAGAAGTTTCTGTTGTAGAGCCCATTGCAAACTCGTCCATGTTCAACTTCCCTACATTGATAGCTCCAGCAGCTTCTAATTTATCCATTACTGTTGCATTATACACCGGCACAAAATCTTCCAGCATTTTACTTGCGCACGTTGTCGTCATATCTTTTGTAACAATATTATCTTTAATACCGACCGGAACACCAAAAAGCGGGCCGCGTGCATCAGCAGGCGCCTGATCAAGTTGTTCCGCACGTGCTGTTGCTTCTTCTTTCGCTACATGAATGAATGCGTGGATCTGCTCTTCTGTCTTTTCGATCGTTTTTAATGTTTCATTCGTTAGTTCTGTAACCGTGACTTCACCTTTTTGTAAAAGCGCTTGAAGTTCTGCGGCTGTTTTACTTGTTAACGTCATCACTTTTCCTCCTACTATCATTGTGCCATGAATGTTCTTGTATACAGCAAATCCGTTTTATAGGATATCTGGTACTTTAATCAGACCATCTTCCTGGTCTTCTGCACTTGCAAGCATCTTTTCACGGTCCAAGATATCTTTTGGCTGATCTTCACGCAATATGTTGATCATAGGAACTGGGTGCGTCATTGGCTCGACACCTGTCACATCTACTTCTTTTAAGTTGCTGACACTCTCAATCAAATCTGCAATTTGCGCAGAGAAATTCTCTTTGTCTTCTTCGGATAGACCAATACGGACAAAATCCGCAAAATATTTGACGTCATCTTTCGAAAATGTTGTCATACATCGTTCCTCCTCATTCTGCAATCGTACAATTTATCATACCATCTAATTAGATAGTTGAAAAGTTCGTGATGCCAAGAACTGTCATGTTAATAACCGTAGACGTGCACCAATGGTTCGTTGTTATTCCCTTCTGTGACAATCAATACTTCCGGTCCGTTGACAGAGGTGACACTCACTTCGAGCGGGACATCTTTAAAATGCGTTTTCACTAGGGACGTTAGGTACTGAGAAAAGCCAATCAGCTCACTCTTGCCAAAAAACTGAATGGGAATTTCTATATGCAGCGATTTCAGCTTCTGATCTTTGTAAAACGCTGTACCGACGACATTTACAAAACTTTCAAAGTAATCATCGATATCCTGCTTGAAATTCTTGAACGTTGTATTCAAATCTCGATAGTTTCCTGTTGACGATGAAGCCGGGAGCAAGACATACGTTTCATCGACTTCTTTCCAACCAGTGAATTCACTTTTCCCCTTTGGAGCGAATGCAGTAGCAAAGTAGGTGCCCGGTACAATATCATTTCGACTCTTCTGTTTAAAGAGACCGACCGCAATCGGAATATCTGCCAGTTCCGGTTTATCACGTAGCCTCTTCAAAATAATATCGGCCATCTGCTTTCCTTTTTCCTCTATCGTCTTGTCATCAATTGAACGTTCATTTCCTTCTCTTGGATAATAAAGCGAATTCATCGCAAGACCGATCGACACGCCTGCCAGTTTCACTTTTTTATCAACCGTCATTTCCAAATAGTTTTGCTCTACTATATGTGCCAAGTAGATCGGTGCTTTTTCCGCTATCTGTTCTGGCGTCATATCATCTTTGATTGCAGGATTAAGTCCTGCTTCATAATTTGATTTTCGTGATAGCCACTCTTTTGCGGTATCCCGGTCAATATATTGGCCTTCTTGGAAGTAATAATTTTTCGGATCAAAATACTGCGTTGAAAGACGCAGCAGACCTTCTTCTGTTTCCTGCATATCGTATTTGGTGTTCAAGTTACTGACAACCAATCCTCTGCTCGCACTCTTCTTGAATGGCACAGGTGTCCGATAATATTCGTCTTTAATTTGCTCGTCGGGGATGAGGACCATTTCCTGATCGCTTTCCTCCGTCTCCTGAACTGCTTTTTCCTGGTCGCCACCAGGAGTCGGCAAGCATCCTGTCAGTAACAAGGCTGACAAAACACTGGGAGCGAGCCATTTAGTTGTTCTTTTCATTCTTATCCACTCCAAGGGCGTCAAGCATGGCTTGCTCGTCCCAAATTTCGATCTCTAGTTCCTTTGCTTTGGTTAATTTGGAGCCGGCATCTTCACCTGCGATGACCAGATCCGTTTTTTTGCTGACACTCCCGCTAACAGTTCCGCCGAGCGCTTCAATCTGCTCCTTCGCTTCACCGCGTGTTAATCCTGTCAATTTCCCGGTCAGTACAACTGTTTTTCCTGCAAATGGTCCAGTTGTCGGTAATTCTTCACGTGTGACACCTTTGTAAACGGTATTGACTCCGTATGCTCGCAGTTTGTTCATCACTTCTTGTACTTCATCCGTACTAAAATAAGTGACCACGGCATCCGCTACAATATCACCGATCTCAAAGATGTTCGTCAATTGTTCTGCCGTCGCCTTTTCAAGAGCATCAAGTGTGCGGTATTCTTCCGCCAGGATTCTTGCAACTTTTTCACCGACATGACGAATTCCAAGACCAAACAAAAGTTTTTCCAATGAATTTGCCTTAGATTGTTCGATTGCGTTTGAGATATTTGTTGCAGACTTATCACCAATTCGTTCAAGAGTACATAGTGATTCCTTCGTTAACGTATAAAGATCTGAGACATCTTGTACCAGGTTGGCCGCATATAATTGCTCAACAAGCTTTTCACCGACTCCTTCGATATTCATCGCTTTTCTTGAAACGAAATGAATGAGAGCTTCTTTCATTTGAGCAGGACATTTCGGATTCATGCAACGCAGTGCTACTTCGCCTTCGATCCGCACCAATTCTGAACTGCAGATCGGGCAATTGGATGGCATATGAAAAGGCTCTTCTTCACCTGTCCGCTGGTCTTTGATTGCCAAGACGATTTCAGGGATGATATCGCCTGCTTTACGCAGAACGACCTGATCACCAATTCGGATATCTTTTTCGCGAATCAAATCTTCATTATGCAAGGAAGCACGTCCGACAGTCGTTCCTGCTACACGTACTGGTTCTAAAATTGCGGTCGGGGTAACAACCCCTGTACGGCCGACGCTAAGTTCGATATCAATCAGTTTCGTCCGCACTTCTTCTGCCGGAAATTTATAGGCAATCGCCCAGCGCGGGCTTTTCGCCGTATAGCCAAGCTGTTCTTGCGCTTCAAAGTTATCCACTTTTATGACAATCCCGTCAATTTCATAATCGAGCGCTTGACGATGCTCTGTCCAGTATGCCACGTAATCCAAGACTTCGTCGATTGTCGCACAGCGTTTACGTTCTTCATTCGTCGTCAAGCCGAGCTGATCCAACTTATCAAGCGCGTCTGAGTGGCTGTCCAAATTATATGCTTCAGCATCTCCACCTACTGCATAAATGAATGTGGCCAAATTTCGACTGGCTGCTATTTTGGGATCCAGTTGACGCAATGAGCCCGCTGCCGCATTTCGCGGATTGGCGAATGGCACTTCCCCCGCTTCGTCACGATCTTCATTAAGCTTGGCAAAAGAGCGTTTGGGCATATAGGCTTCACCGCGCACTTCAATCGTCAGCGGTTGCTGCAATTGAAGAGGTACGGAGCGAATCGTTCTTAAATTTGCTGTGATGTCCTCACCTACTGCCCCATCTCCTCGAGTGGAGCCTTGCACAAGTCGGCCGTTCTCATATTGCAACGAAACTGCAAGACCATCGATTTTCAATTCACAAACATACACTACACTGCCAGCAGCTTCCTGCACACGTCTGTCAAAATCCCGCAAGTCTGCCTCATTAAATGCATTCGCTAAACTGAGCATCGGATACCGATGAACGACTTTGCTAAATACTTCGAGCGGTGTTCCGCCCACTCGTTGTGTAGGGGAGTCCGGATAAATTAAATCCGGATGCTCTTCTTCTATAGCGAGCAATTCCTGCATTTTTGCATCGTATTCTGAATCAGGAACGATTGGTGCATCCAAATCGTAATAAGCATGCCCATATTCATGCAAGATCTTATTCAGTTCCGCCACTCGTCTTTCTAGTTCTAACACATCATCCATCGGTTCTCTACACTCCTCATGGAACGGTTTATTCTTTTTCAATTGGTGCAAATTTCGCTAGCAGGCGCTTAATACCGACGGGATTCGGAAAGGCGATGTCGAGTTCCAGGTCATCTGCCGCTCCTTTGACACTGACGACTGTGCCGGTTCCCCATTTTTTATGTGTTGCTTTATCGCCGGGCTTCCACTGCAGCTTTTCCCCGCCGCTTTCATTATAAACAGGACGTTTCACTGCTGGTTTCGTTACTCTCGGTTTAGCAGGTGCCCTATCAAACGGTACACTCATGCCGTTGCCGTCCGCCAACATTTCTGTCAGTTCTTCTGAAATCTCATTCAGGAAACGTGAAGGTGAGTTGAAGTTAGAACGACCAAACAACATACGATAACCTGCACAAGTGAGGTAAAGCCGCTGTTCTGCACGGGTAATTGCCACATATGCCAGTCTGCGTTCTTCTTCCATTTCTTCAGAATCCGCAAGTGCACGAATATGAGGAAAGATGTTCTCTTCCATACCGATGACGAATACGACTGGAAATTCCAGACCTTTTGCTGCATGCATCGTCATTAGGACGATTTTTTCGGTGGAAGAGTTCTCTTCTTTATCTAACGTGTCAATATCTGCTACCAATGCGAGATCGGTAAGGAATGCAATCAGTGAACGTTCGCTTTCCTCTTCCTCTGCGCGCTTTTCAAATGCCTCCGTAACAGATAAAAATTCTTCAATATTTTCTAGACGGCTTTCCGCTTCAATGGACTTTTCCTTTTCCAACATGCTGCGGTAACCAGACTTTTCAATAACTTCCTTCACTAGTTCCGTAACGGATAGGTATTCTTGCATTTGACTGAAACCATCGATCAACTCGCGAAACTTAACGGCTTCATTTGCTGCTCTTGCAGGCAAGCCCATAAAATCGACTTCCTGCAACGAGTCGAAAATCGATCGATCATTTTCCATAGCAAATACAGCCATCCGCTCGAATGAAGTAGCACCAATGCTTCGTTTCGGTTCATTAATAACTCGCGCAAATGCGAGATCGTCGTCATTGTTTGCGATGAGACGAAGGTATGCAAGCAGGTCCTTAATCTCTTTTCGATCATAGAACTTTGTGCCGCCGACAATCGTATAATCGAGATTGGACTTCAATAAATATTCCTCAATTAGACGGGACTGTGCATTCGTACGGTATAAAATCGCAAACTGATCCAATGTTAATCCTTTTTGTTCTTTCAGCTCTATAATTTGCTGGACAACAAACTGTGATTCGTCTTTTTCATCCCGCGCTTTGTAGATGGAAATTAATTCACCCTCAGGATTGTCCGTTCTCAGTTTTTTATCATAGCGGCTTTTATTATTGTTAATCACTTCATTCGCGGCTTGTAAAATCCGCTTCGTGGAACGATAATTTTGTTCCAATAAAATTACTTTTGCTTCTTTATAATCTTTCTCAAATGATAGGATATTGCCAATATCGGCACCCCTCCATCTGTAGATCGATTGGTCAGAGTCGCCCACTACACACACATTACGGAATTTCGACGCCAGCATCTGAACTAAACGGTATTGTGAAAAGTTGGTGTCTTGATATTCGTCCACGTGAATATACTGGAACTTATTTTGATAATACTCCAATACATCCGGCACACGTTCAAACAACACAATCGTCATCATAATCAAGTCGTCAAAATCCATTGATTGGTTTTGACGCAGTTTTTTCGTATATCGTTCATAAATATCCGCGACAGTTCGCTCATATGGATTTTGCGGATTACAGTTCTTGCGAAATTCATCTGAATTGATGCATTCATTTTTTGCATTACTGATTGTTCCGAGCATCGCACGGGGATCATATTGCTTCGGATCAAGATTTAATTCTTTCAATACTCTCTTAATCGCTGACAATTGATCAGCACTATCTAAAATCGTAAAATTCTTGGATAGTCCAATGCGATCTACATTCCTGCGGAGTATCCGAACGCACATGGAGTGAAATGTAGAAACCCACATTCGCTCGCCAGATCCTGCGCCGAGCAATGCGTCAATCCTTTCACGCATCTCGCGTGCCGCTTTATTCGTAAATGTAATAGCTAAAATATTGGAAGGGTACACTTGCTTTTCCACAACCAAGTATGCAATTCGATGAGTCAGCACACGTGTCTTTCCGGAACCTGCGCCTGCCATGATTAACAACGGACCTTCTGTTGTTTTCACTGCACGCGCTTGCTCTGGATTCATGCCTTTTAGTAAGCTTTCTGATAGTTCTTTCATGTAAGTACCGCCTTCTTGGAACATTTGTTCTTATTATACTTTAATTAAACCGATAAAGGAACAGATTTCACAGCATTTACAGTAGCAAGTGCACTTTTCAAATCATCATATAAGACATTTCCTACAACTACTGTATCTGCAATTGCTGCCATTTCTTTCGCCTGCTCTTTCGTCCAGATTCCACCGCCGTAAAATAAACGTGTGTTTTCCAACAACTCTTTGGCTGCTCTCACAATTTTCGGATCGCCGTACTGTCCACTGTATTCCAAATAAAATATCGGTAAAGAAAATAAATGCTCTGCCATGCGTGCATAGGCTTGTACATCATCTTCATCCGGCACTTCCTTCACACCTGTCAGTTGAGCTGCTTTACAATCGGGGTTTAGGATACAGTAGCCTTCTGTAATAATTTCATCAAAATTCATCATATGACCGTACTCGCGAAGCGCTTCATGATGAAGACCGTTCAGCCATTTTGCGTCAGATGTATTTAAAACGGTCGGAATAAAATAGTAATCAAAACCTGGTGTTACGGATTCTACTGTGGAGACTTCCAATGCGAGGGGGACTGAGAAACGACGGAAACGCGCAAGTAAATCGAGAACATTTTCTAATGTGACTCCGTCAGAACCTCCGATTATAACCCCATCTGTTCCGGATTCAGCAATTGCTTCAAGCTGTTCATCCGTTAATTCTTTAGCTGGGTCCACTTTAAAGGCATGCCGCCATGTATTGTAGTCCATGTTTTTGTCCACCTTCTTTTTCGTAATTTTCATGTGTACTGAAAGCAGTTTACTTTATAAGCATTTTAAAAAACCGGTGGGAGGTTCCCCCGGCCGGTTGGGTTATTTATTTTTTCGGTTGGTTGTTTTTGAGTTCGGGATAGAGGCGGTCTAGCATGAGGTTATAGCCTCCGGATCCGTAGTCTACGCATCGGCGTATACGGGAAATGGTAGCTGTGCTGGCCCCGGTTTCTTGCTGAATACTATCGTACGTTTTTTTCAGCCTAAGCTTATGAGCGACGTCAAAACGCTGTGCTAAAGATTGGACTTCGCTCATCGTGCATAAATCATCAAAAAATTGATAGCACTCCTCTAAGTCATCCAACTCTAAGACCGCTTTAAATAATCGGTCTAGTTGTTCACCGCGTATTTTATCAATTTGCATGTCCTCACCCTCTCTTTGTCGATCTTATGGAGTATAAGTTACGGAAGTAGAAGGGCCTGAAATAGAGGGTACGATATGGATCCAAGATTTACCCGCCGTTAATTTAACAGGTAACCCTTGTTCTAACGGCGTTAAGAATCCATCGATGTTTTCCCACTCGATCGTTTTGGCAATCCCTTCATGGAATAGCACAGCCTTACCGCCTGAATGAAGATCAATTGCTTGTCTACCCTCTTGATCTACTGTTTGGTGATCCATTTCCATTACGATCACGTTCGCTAATTCAACTCGCCGTTCATTCAATTTATCGACCGTATCAATGCCATTGACAGAACGATAATAACGATTGGTCTCTTCATCAAAATGATACGTACTGCTAAAATTCGGATTCTTGCCATACGATACAATAACTGATGAAGCCATATCTCCTATTTTATCACTATCTTCAGGATTTAGGAAAGAAAAGACCGGCATCTTGGAGATCTTTTCGGACGCGCCCGTCGTTTCAAATGCCTGTGTTATATGTTCTTTGGAAATATATGAATTATGCGGTGCTTTTCGATCGGGAGACCGTTCAAATAAAGTGCCGTCATACTGCATACCGTTCACATAATCAACCGTTCCACTGTCCAGTAACTTTTTCGCTTCTGGACTGTAGCCATGTGCAATATAAAATGCATCCATTCCTTCGGCAAGGCGAACAAAATAATCACGCGCACTGCGGATTGGACCGATTTGGTCGGGTATCTCACTATGAAATAAGGCTAAGTATCGTGTTACTTCGCCTTCCGCCATAAATTCATAGATCAGATCTGCATCCGCGATCCCGGACTGTGGGCGGGCTAAAGGATGATTATTGATTGTCGCTACTATTGAACGATTCTCCCGCTTTTCCGTCAATTGTTCTCCGGTGAAGGGGGCCGGGTAGGACGTCGCAATTTCTTTTGGCTGTTCTTGTGACGATTCTTGCTGTTCTGTCGTGCTATTTTTCGAAGAACAGCCGCCTATATATAGAAGGCCTATCAGTGCTGCAAAAAGCAGCTTTCGTCCTGTCCATCTCAATCCAGTTTCCTACCTTTCTGTATTAGAAATTAAACACTCGTTTTTCAAGACTTGAATTAGGCCCATGGGAGTAATTCGAACATGAGGCAAATGGACAGATTGCATGAATAATAGCGTAAATACTACATCTCCATGGTGGTAGCCACGGTCTTTCAACGCTCGCTTCATAGTCAGCTCTTGTTCCATAATAACTTCCATTGGTTCGTCGGATAACCCGCCAGATATCCGAAGCGGCAAAGTTTCAACGATCTGTCCATCTTCCGCTACCGCCATGCCGCCACCATTCTTCTTAATTTCATTAAATGCTCGTTTCATCTCTTCCCAATTCTGACCAATTAATAATACATCACCTGTATTCGAATAGGAAGATGCAAAACCTTGCAGAGAATCAGCGAAACCTTTTAACACTGTATTTACCCGCCATTTCCCCTGCTTATCAAGCAACAGTAAGAAACACTCATTTCCTGAAGAAATAATAGGTTTCGTCAGATCTAGTTCTGTTTCGTACACTTTTGTAATGACATCATTCACCATTTGGATTCCAGTAGAAGAAGAGAATGAGAAATCGGCGTCATTCAACTCAAATGGCAAATCAAAAAAAGGAATCTTTGACCAATCCACTGCTCGGAACGTCTCCGTCGCATCACCATCACGCACTAACCATTGACCTTTCGATAATACATCTGTCGGTACTGGATTCCATTCGTCTTCCAAAAAGTTCAGCGTTGCATAGCGGCCCGTCCCAATTACACTATGCAAGTCGGTCATGTCATAGTACCTCGCGACATTATAGGATGCCATCTGATAGGCGTCAATCGGCGATACGCCAGCGTCCAACGCAATTTGAATACATTGATCCATCACACCATTCTTATAGAAAGATGGTGTGGAACCGTCTGTCGTCATCATCAAATGATCAAATACATCCCAGCCTCGTTCAAGAATTCCCGCCAATAAATCAGGCAAATCGGGACGGATCGATGAGTAGCGCAATGTAACCGCATACCCTTGTTGCAGACGTCTCTCGACTTCATCCACCGTCATTGCTTCATGATCACCGTCAGTGCCTAGCAACTTCATCCGGGCAAGTGTTCTTTCAGATGCGCCGGGAAAATGGCCTTCTATTTTCTTGCCTTCGCGTTTTGCTTCACCTAACGAACGCAACATATTTTGATCGCCTTGAAGCAACCGAGGCCAACTGGTCAGTTCACCTGCCATTAGAACATCGGGACGCTTCAGCCACTTTTCAATATCTGCCGGATTGAATAACTGTTGTTCGTTTTGCAAGACAGTCTGTGAATCGACGCGAGCCCACCAGTAAAAAGAGAATGGGAGTTCATTCAATTGTTCAATGAACGAAAAAGCCTTTTCTTGATCGAGCATGGTAAATAGCAAAAGATTGTCCGCTAATATGGTAGTTGTGCCTCGCCGAGAAGCGAAATCGGCAAATGTCTCAGGATTATAAAGCTGGAATGGATGCACATGCGGCTCAATATAACCCGGCACGATTTTCTTTCCAGAAGCGTCCACTCTTTCGGTTCCTTCCAGCTGGGCAGGCAGTTTCTGCCCCACATATACAATTCGATCTCCTGCAATCCATATATTTCCCTGCATCCATTTTTTAAATATTGAATGTAAATACGTTGCATTTTCTATCAATAAATCAGGTGCTTTCTGTCCGTTAATAATTGCGAGCTGTTCCTGAATTTCTTGTGCACTCCACATTTCGACACCATCCCTTTGTAATAGTAAGTTAGCTGTTTATTTATTTCATTGTTCTATCAATTCACGCTTTATATTAACATAGCAATCCGCCAGAGAATAGGCAAGCTACATTTTAGTTATCCACAACATCAAAGTGTAAATCCACATAATGTCAACAAGTTACCAACATTACTAACAGTTTATTCACGATTTACCCACTAGTAGTTCACAGTTTGGAAGAATCTTTGTGAGTATATGTCCTATAGCTGCGTTTTCCTAGGTTCTTTGTTTACTTGTTCAGATATAATAACTACTTTGAAATTCATCTCAAGACAAACAAATCCCTCTGCAATAAAACTGCAGAGGGATTTATTTATAAACACTGCAAGCACCAGCCTCTCGGAACGTTTCAGGCTAGACGGTGCTTTTCGCTTTTGGGTACGTCATTCAAATGTTCTCCACCCAATGTCGTGACGGTGGAAGAAACCGTTCCATTCTTGTGTCGCTAGTTCTTTGTAGACTTTTTCTTGGGCTTCTTTAAGATTTTCAGCTTTGGCAGCAGCAAGGAGTACTCGGCCGCCGTTTCCGATGAAGTGGCCATCCTCCAGTTTTGTGCCTGCGTGGAATACCTCCAGGCCATTTGCTGTCAGCGGATCTAAGTTCGGAAGCTTGTTGCCTTTTACGACATCGCCTGGATAACCATCTGCTGCGATGACAACGCCTAGCATCGCTTCTTCATGCCACTCCAAGTCGAAAGGTTCACCGGCCATCAAGGCTTTCATGAACTCACCGAAATCGGATGCCATACGCGGCAGGACGACTTGTGTTTCAGGATCGCCAAAACGTGCGTTGAATTCGATTACTTTCGGACCTTGCTCAGTCAGGATCAGACCAGCGTAAAGAATACCTGTGAACGGAATACCTTCTTCTGCCATCGCGTTGACAGTCGGAACTACCACGCGGTCATAAGCTTCCTGAACAATACCCTCTGAAATTTGAGGAACTGGTGAATACGCACCCATACCGCCAGTGTTCGGTCCGCGGTCCCCATCGTAAGCCCGTTTATGATCTTGTGCGATGACCATTGGATAGATCTGTCCGTCATGGACAAACGACATATAGGAAAATTCCTCACCATCCAAGAACTCTTCCACTACGACGCGAGAGGATGATTCACCAAACTTTTGATTGCCGATCATATCGTCAACCGCGTTCAATGCTTCCTGCAGATCCATTGCTACGATGACACCTTTTCCGGCAGCTAATCCGTCTGCCTTCACTACAATTGGTGCACCCTGCTCACGGATGAAATTCTTCGCTTCCTCCGCATCCGTGAATGTTCCGTACGTTGCGGTCGGGATATCGTATTTGTCCATAATTTCTTTAGCAAATGATTTACTGCCTTCGATACGCGCCGCTGCTTTAGTCGGCCCGAAAACAGTCAATCCTTTATCCAAAAAGAAATCCGCAATTCCTTCTGCTAAAGGCTGTTCAGGACCAACGAATGTCAGCGTGATTTGATTGTCGATAGCGAATTCTGCCAACGCTTCAAAATCTGTTGCATCAATCGGCACGCATTGTGCATCTTGCTTCATGCCATCGTTTCCTGGCGCTACAAATACTTCAGATACAGAAGGCGCTTGGTTAAATTGCTTAGCGATCGCATGTTCACGACCGCCACTTCCAATTACGAGTACTTTCATGACCATCTTCCTCCTGCCTTCTTAATGTTTAAAATGGCGCATGCCCGTAAACACCATCGTGATGCCATAGTCATTTGCTTTTTTGATGGAATCTGCATCCTTAACAGAACCACCCGGTTGGATGATTGCCGTGATGCCTGCTTTTGCAGCTGCTTCTACAGTATCATCCATAGGGAAAAATGCATCGGATGCCAGAGCGGCTCCTTTTGCACGTTCTCCTGCTTGCGTCAATGCGATATTCGCAGCTCCGACACGATTCATCTGCCCTGCACCGACTCCAATTGTCATATGTTCATCGGTTACGACAATCGCATTGGATTTCACATGCTTAACGACAGCCCATCCCAACTTCATCGCATTCCATTCTGCTTCCGTCGGCTCACGATCTGTTGCTACTTTAATATCAGCTTCTTCAAAACCGTAGGAATCTGGCTGTTGCATAAGCAACCCGCCTTCAACAGAAACCGTATTCCATTGATCATTTTTCTGCTGTTCAAATGAAATTGTCAATAAACGAATGTTTTTCTTCTTTGTCAATGTTTCAATTGCTTCCTCTGTGAATGAAGGAGCAATCACGATTTCAAGGAAGATGTCCGCAAGTTGAGCTGCCGTTTCCCGATCTACTTCCTTATTCAACGCAATGATCCCGCCGAAGATGGACACCGGATCCGCTTCATATGCTTTGCTGAAAGCTTCAGCAATTGTCTTGCCTGTCCCAACACCGCATGGATTCATATGTTTGACTGCTACTGCTGCTGGTTCTGCAAACTCTTTGACTATTTGAATCGCCGCATTGGCATCTTGGATATTGTTATAAGATAGTTCTTTACCATGGAGCTGCTCCGCATATGCGATCGAGAAGTCGGATCCTAGCGGACGGCTGTAGAATGCCGCTTGCTGATGTGGATTTTCACCGTAACGCAGCGGCTGTTTCAGTTCGTATGTATAGGTAACTTGTTCAGGGAATTGCTCACCCGCAAGTTCGGTCAGATAGCCGGAGATCAAGGCATCATAAGCTGCTGTATGACGGAAGACTTTTGCTGCCAGACGGCGGCGTGTCGGGAGCGTCGTGCTGCCTTCAGCCTTAAGTTCCTTTAATACATCTTCATAATCCGTTGAATCTACAATCACTGTAACATATGCATGATTCTTTGCAGAAGCGCGCAGCATTGCCGGACCGCCAATATCGATATTTTCAATTGCATCATCTTCCGTTACGTCTGGCTTTGAAATGGTTTCTTTAAATGGATAGAGGTTCACACACACGACATCGATTGGTTGGATTCCGTGCTCTTCCATCTGAGCTTGGTGTCCTGGATCGTCTTGTTTCGCGAGCAACCCACCGTGGATCATCGGATTCAATGTTTTGACGCGACCTTCCATGATTTCCGGGAAGCCTGTGATTTCATCGACTGCCGTCACACTTACTCCATTGTCTTTCAAATGCTTCATTGTGCCGCCCGTAGATAATAGTTCATAGCCGAGTTGCTCGAGTTCTTGCGCAAACTCCAAAATTCCGCTTTTATCCGATACGCTCAGTAATGCGCGCTTTTTCAAAAGAATCCCTCCATTTTATAAAAAAAGCCTGTCTTCACAACAGGCTGATCAGTTGTTAAATAAATCCTTTAACGTTTCCGCATACAATTCATGCTCCGTTGCATGAATCGCATAGGCGGTTTTTTGAGCATCATTGTCTACCACATCCACAGCTCGTTGTGCCAGAATCGGACCCGTATCCATTCCTTCATCGACTAAATGCACGGTGACACCTGTCACTTTAACTCCAGCAGCAACAGCTTGCCCAATGGCGTCCTTGCCAGGAAATGACGGCAATAGCGACGGATGAATATTAACGATGCGTTCAGGATATGCATTCAGTAAAACCGAGCCGATCAAGCGCATATAACCTGCAAGTATCAGCCACTCTGCCTGAGCTTCCTCTAGAGCATCTAGTATTGCTTGCTCATATGCTTGCTTCGTTGCAAAATCACGAGGACGTAAAGCAACCACTGAAATATTCGCCTGTTTTGCCCGTTCGACTACGAAAGCATCTGGTTTATCTGTGACGACCAGTACGATATCGGCAGGTATATCGCCAACAGAACAAGCTTTGTTCAAAGCGGCAAAATTACTGCCACTGCCTGACGCGAAAACCGCAATACGAACATTTTCCGCCATTACGCCAAGCTCCCGTCATGATCGCCAACGAACTTGACGCCTTCCTGACCATTTACATGTCCAATTACATAAGCTTGTTCGCCATGTGCTTTTGCGATTTCTACCGCTTTTTCAGCATCTGCTTCGGGCAGTGCGATAACAAAACCAATCCCCATATTGAAGACACTGTACAAGTCACGATCTGTCAGCTCGCCTTTTTCCTTCAACATCTGGAATACCGGAAGTACAGACCATGCGCCCAACTCTACTTCCACGCCAAAACCTTCAGAGAACATACGCGGTAGATTTTCAAAGAATCCGCCACCCGTAATATGGCCCATCGCATGAACATCTAACTGCTCGTGCATTTCTAGAATAGGCTTCGCATAAATTTTAGTCGGTGTCAGCAAAGCATCCGCTACCGTTCCTAGTCCTTCAAAGCCTTCAATCGTACTATTGATATCCAGACCTAATTGTTCAAACACGATATGACGAACGAGAGAATATCCATTGGAATGGATTCCACTAGAAGCAATTCCTACGAGTACATCACCTTCCTGTACACGCTCTCCTGTCACTAGCTTGCTCTTTTCACAAGCCCCGACTGCAAAACCAGCTAAATCATACTCATCTTCTTCATACAAACCAGGCATTTCTGCTGTCTCGCCGCCAATCAATGCTGCTCCGGATTGCATACAGCCATCCGCTACCCCTTTGACGATCGCTTCGACTTTCTCAGGCACTGCTTTTCCAAGAGCAACATAATCCAAGAAGTACAATGGCTCTGCGCCTTGCGCTACGATATCGTTGACACACATTGCGACACAGTCGATACCGATCGTGTCATGACGATCTGCCATGAAAGCCAATTTCAACTTCGTACCGACTCCATCTGTACCTGAAATCAGCACAGGTTCTTTATATTCGAGCGCAGACAGGTCAAACATTCCGCCGAATCCACCAAATGCACCTGCAACTCCTTTACGAGTCGTTCGTGCTACGTGGGACTTCATCCGTTCCACTGACTCATAGCCAGCTTCAATATTGACTCCCGCTTTTTCATACGCCTTCGACATGGAAAGGCCTCCTATCGTACGATTTCTTTTTCGTGCGGCATTGCCGTATCCGAATAAATTTCAGTTGGATACTCTCCTGTAAAACAAGCTAAGCATTGACCGCAATTTTTCATTTCAGGCGATCGGCCATTCGCTTCCAGCATTCCATCAATGGAAAGGAAATGCAGCGAATCCGCGCCGATCTCGTCCCGCATTTGTTCCAAGCTTCGTCCTGTTGCAATCAATTCGGAATCAGAACTGATGTCGACTCCGTAATAGCAAGGTGCGATGAGAGGAGGGGATGCAATGACCACATGGATTTCTTTTGCACCAGCTTCTCTCAGCATTGCCACAATACGTTTCGACGTCGTACCGCGAACGATGGAATCATCGACCATCACTACGCGTTTTCCGTGTACGACTTGATGAACAGGCGACAACTTCATCTTCACGCCTTTTTCTCTTAATGCTTGAGAAGGCTGAATGAATGTCCTGCCGACATAGCGATTCTTAATTAGACCTAGTTCATACGGGATGCCACTTTGCTCGGAGAAACCAATCGCAGCAGAAATACTGGAGTCCGGAACTCCCGTCACAACATCCGCGCTAATTTGAATTTCACGAGCAAGCTGCTTGCCACAACGTTTGCGCGCAGCGTGAATGTTGATCCCATCGATATCCGAATCAGGACGAGAGAAGTAGACATACTCCATCGAGCACATCGCACGCTCTGCTGGTGCTGCAAACCGTTCAGACGTCAAACCTTTGTCGTTAATGATCAATAGCTCTCCCGGCTCTACTGATCGAACGTGCTCGGCACCGATAATATCGAATGCACATGTTTCAGATGCCACGACCCATGCATCCCCAATTTTGCCGATAGACAACGGACGCAAGCCATTCGGATCCTGCGCTACCATCAAGCCTTCATCTGTCATTAAGACAAATGCGAAGGCACCTTTTAAGATGCTAAGTGCTTTTTTCACTTTATCCCGCTGATTCAATGAGCCGCTACTGCGTTTGATCAAATGCGCCAGTACTTCTGTATCGGAAGTAGTCTGGAAGATACTTCCCTGACGCTCCAAATGTTCTTTAAGATCTCTTGCGTTGATCAAGTTCCCATTATGTGCAATAGCAAGACTTCCTGTTGTCGAACGAAACACAAGCGGTTGGACGTTTTCAATGCCGCGTCCCTGCTCTGTTGTGTAACGGACTTGTCCAATCGCCCCGTGACCTTTAAGTGTATTTAAGTTGTCACCTGAGAAAACTTCATTGACCAGGCCTTCTCCTTTAACTGCATGAAGACCATCATCGCCTTTTACAACGATTCCAGCCCCCTCTTGCCCCCGGTGCTGAAGTGCATGCAACGCGTAATAGCTAATTTGCGCTGCGTCTTCATGCCCCCAAATACCAAATACGCCGCACTCTTCGTTTAATCCTCTGAGTTCAGCAAGCATGGAATTGCCCCTTTCCAAGCAGCGTGGAATTGTTCTACCGTCCCTTCTACTAGGACAGATCCTTCTGCATCTTTGATGACAAGTTGTCCGCCATCTGTCACTGTTCCGATTTTCACAGCGTCTTCGACTTTCTCTTCAAACTCTGCCACCTGATCCGCCTTCACAGTTACCAAGAAACGCGATTGCGTCTCGCTGAATAAAGCCGTGACCGCAGAACCTTCAACCGTCACTTCAGCACCCAGTCCATCGGTTGCAAATGCCTTTTCACAAAGAGCTACGGCAAAACCGCCTTCGGATAAATCTGCTGCTGATTGGAGTAAGCCTTGCTGAATAGCTGCAAGCAATTGCTTCTGACGCTTAACCTCTACGTCCAAATCGATTGCAGGCGCTTTACCGAAGATTTTTCCTTCGATCATTTGCTGCAGTTCACTACCACCAAATTCTGTCTCTGTTTGACCGATAATGTAGATCGCATCTCCAGCTTGTTTAAAGCCTGGCGTCGTCACTTCTTTTAAATCATGGACGATTCCGACAAGACCAATTGTCGGTGTCGGGTAGATCGGCACTCCATTGACTTCATTCGAAAGCGAAACGTTGCCACCAATGACCGGCGCGTTAAGTTTACGGCAAGCTTCCGATATGCCGTCTGCAGATTTTTCAAGCTGCCAGAACACTTCTGGTTTATCCGGGCTCCCGAAGTTCAAGCAGTCCGTCAATGCAATCGGCTCAGCTCCTGAACAAACGAGGTTACGAGCAGCTTCTGCGACTGCGATCTTACCACCTGTTTCCGGATCCAAATAGATGAAGCGTGAATTACAATCTGCTGTCATCGCAATTCCTTTATTCGTTCCTCTGACACGGATAATCCCGGCAGACGCTCCTGGAGCTAATACGGTATTTGTGCGAGCACCCGTATCGAATTGGTTATATACCCACTCTTTTGATGCAATTGTTGGACGTTGCAATAAATCGAGTAAAGTTTCCTTTAAGTTTTCTACTTGAGGTTCTTTATTTTCAATTGCTTGATTCGCCGCAAAGGAAGCAGGTTCTTTGGATTCCTTCTGGTAGCTCGGCGCATCTTCAGCAAGCAAATCTGCAGAGACTTCCGCCACCACTTCTCCTTTATGGAGCAAGCGCAACATCTTATCATCTGTTACTTGACCAATTGCCGCTGCATTAATTCCATATTTCGTAAACAATGCAATAACTTCTTCTTCACGGCCTTTTTTCACGACGATCAGCATCCGTTCCTGTGACTCGGACAGCATCATTTCGTATGCCGTCATATTGTCTTCTCGCTGAGGTACCAGATCCAAGTTCATCTCCACGCCATAGCCTGCTTTCGATGCCATTTCTGCTGCTGATGAAGTTAGACCTGCTGCACCCATATCCTGGATACCAATCAAAGCATCGGATTTCACAAGTTCCAAGCAAGCTTCCATCAACAGTTTCTCAATGAATGGATCTCCTGCTTGCATGACCGGCAATTCTTTCTCTTCTTCGATAGATACTTCAGAAGAAGACATCGTTGCGCCGTGAATTCCATCACGTCCAGTTGTTGCGCCCGCATACAGAACTGTATTGCCGACACCTGCTGCCAATCCTTTTTGGATATCTTCGTGATTAAGCAATCCAACCGCCATCGCATTGACTAGTGGACGCTTGGAATAGCATTGATCAAATTGGACTTCCCCAGCCACTGTCGGGATGCCCATCGTATTACCATAGCTCGCAATCCCTGCAACTGCTTCTTCAAACAAAAACTTATCGCGCGGCTCTGTCAAATCACCGAAACGGAGCGAGTTAACCAATGCAACCGGACGTGCGCCCATGGAAAATACATCGCGGATAATCCCACCTGCACCTGTTGCAGCTCCAATGAAAGGTTCAATAGCTGACGGAGAGTTATGAGACTCCATTTTGAACACAGCAGCTTGATTGTCACCGATATCTACAATCCCTGCACCTTCACCTGGTCCCTGAAGTACGCGTTCACCTTCAGTCGGGAATTTACGCAATACAGATTTGGAACTCTTATAGGAACAATGCTCCGACCACATAGCGGAAAATAGACCGGTTTCCGTATAATTCGGAGTGCGTCCAAGCTTTTCCACTGCACGCTCGTACTCTTCATCTGTCATGCCCATCTGAAGATACAGACGTTGTTCCTTAATTTGTTCAGCCGTAGGTTCATGATTAATTGACATGCTGTTCACTCCAATTGTTCAAGATTGAATGGAATAACGGTGTTCCACCTGTACCGCCGATGATTTCCTCAACTGCTCGTTCCGGAAGTGGCATCATTCCAAGAACATTGCCTTTATCATTGGTGATGCCTGCAATAGCTGATATACTGCCGTCTAGATTTTCATCCGCATAAGTGAAAATAATTCGGTTTGTTTTTTTCAGTTCTTCCACTGTCGCCTCATCCGCATAGTAATTGCCGAAGTCGCTTGCCACAGGAAGTTGAATTGTTTGGCCTTTTGCATAGTCTTTTGTGAAAACAGTGTTATTGTTTTCCACCTTCACCGTTTCAAGCGCAGAGCGGAATTTGAGGCTGTTATTGCGCAAAAACCCACCCGGAAGAATACCAGTTTCCACTAAGATATGAAAGCCATTACCTACGCCAAGAACCGGCTTCCCTGTTTCTGCAAACGCCTGAAGATGTTTGCAGGCAGGTGAGCTTTTAGCTAACGCACCTGGGCGCAAATAGTTTCCATAAGAAGTGCCTGTCGGTAATAGAACCGCATCGAAGTAATCGAGTTGATCGGCTTCAGTATGCCAAACGTACTCTACTTCTTGCTTCACAGTCTCCTCGACCGCATAATACATATCTAGATCACAAGTAAGACCTGGGAATACTAGGACAGCGAACTTCATTTGCCGGCGACCTCCCCGATTTCAAAGCGATAATCTTCAATGACTTTATTGATCAATAACTCATCGCACATTTCTTTCACACGTGCTTCTACAGCTTGTTCAGAACCGTCCATCTCTAGCTCGATCAGTTTACCAACCCGTACACTTTTCACTTCTTCAAAGCCCATTTTCTGTAGTGCATCTGTTGTCGCGATGCCTTGTGGATCTACAACACTTTCACGTAATGTTACATAAATAGTTACTTTCGTCATTGTTGGTTCCTCCCAAAGTGGAAATAGTTGTGTAGTGCAATTTATTTAGTCTTCCCAAATACCTGATTGTTCAATTTCAAGCAAAGTGGCTTCTACGTTATTTGTCATCATGGTAACGTGACCCATTTTGCGTTTTTCTTTCGCTTCTGCTTTACCATATAAATGAATCGACCAATCTGGATAATCTGCAATGCGCTGTTTAAGCGGCTCAACATGTTCACCCAGCACATTTACCATTACGACGGAATCCCATAACTTCGGATCGCGCAACGGCCATCCACAGACAGCACGGATATGTTGATGGAATTGCGAGATATTGCATGCTTCGATTGAATAATGTCCAGAATTATGCGGTCGCGGTGCTAATTCATTGATAATAATTTCACCACTCGGCAATACAAACATTTCAACTGCCAAGGTTCCTACCAACTCAAGTTGACTCGCGATTTTCTCAGCTTCCAGTTGGGCCTGTTGCAAAACCTTTTTTCCTACACGAGCAGGCACAATTGATTCATGCAGTATATGATGTCGATGAATATTTTCAGCAATCGGCAGACAATAGGATTGACCCGCAGGATTTCGCTGTATGATTACTGAAATTTCTTTCTCAAATGGAACGAACGCTTCCGCTATACAAGCCGAATGTTTAAAAAGGGATTGAGCCTCTGTCAATTGCCCTTTTGATTCTAGCTTGACTTGCCCCTTGCCGTCATAGCCGCCAAAAGCAGTTTTGACGATGCATGGAAAACCGAGTTCATCGATTTTGTCTGTTAACTCTTCATACGTATCCGCTGTTATGTAATTAGCAACCGGAGCCCCAGCAGCTTGGATAGCTGCTTTTTCATGTATTCGATTTTGCGTAATGCGGACTAGCTCAGCTCCTTGAGGAACATACGCTTGCTCCGTTAAACGTTTCAAACCTTCATAATCAATATTCTCAAATTCAAAAGTGATCACATCGCTGACTTCACGCAATTCAGCTAGTGCTTCTTCATCATTATAAGAAGCCACAATCTCGATATCTGCTATCTGACCACAAGGTGAATCAGTTGTAGGATCCAACACTGCGATACGAAATCCAGCTTCTTTCGCTGCAAGTCCCATCATTCTTCCTAACTGTCCACCACCGATAATCCCTATCGTCTGTCCAGGCTTAATTAATTTCACTCTAACTCACCACTGCTTTCCAACGAGACTTGTCGCATTTCATCACGTCTTTGCTGTAGTTTTTTTCGCAACTCCGCATCTTGTACGCTAAGCATTTGCGCAGCCAGCAGTCCTGCATTAGTAGCACCCGCTTTACCGATTGATACGGTTGCCACGGGAACCCCGCCAGGCATTTGTACGATAGATAATAAAGAATCCATTCCATTCAATGCTTTGGATTGTACCGGAACACCGATAACAGGTACCAGTGTTTTTGCTGCAACCATTCCTGGCAAATGAGCGGCTCCGCCTGCACCGGCAATAATAGCATGAAGTCCCTTTCCTTCTGCCTGTTCTGCATATTCGAACATAAAGTCAGGCGTACGGTGGGCTGAAACCACGTTCTTTTCATAGGGAACGTCTAGCTCATCCAATACCTCACATGCATGCTTCATTGTTTCCCAATCACTTTTACTGCCCATAATCACACCGATCTTCGGTTCCAAATCCAATCCGCTCCTTCAATCCATACTTTATTATCAATATCATACAAAAAAAGGTCCTTGAAAACTCTACTTTTCACATGCACAAAAAGCAGAACTTTCAAGGACCCTTAACAAAAGAAGGCAATAGCTGAATATTCTTCTGCTATCACACTTAGTTATCCAAGAAAAATTGCTTTCCCACATAGTGTAGACATTTACGGTGTCTTGGTAGAAACGCTGCAGCCAATTCTGCGGCATATACGGGGAACTCATTTACTCTTATTATAGTAACAATTAATATTTAATTCGTCAACCAAAAGACGAACATTGTTTAATAACTCTTTTTCAATCATTCGTCTTTTGAGCATTTAATGAATGAAAACATACCGGCTTCTCATTCACTTGAATAGTATTAGCTATTTTTAACTCCTTGAAACTGCGTCTGCTGCTTAATTGGAATGTACTCCTCTCCCACTTGTTCAAATTGAGGCTTCTCCCTCCTAGCCACTACGCTATAACCTAAACCTTGTATTCGTTCCACACATTGTTCCAATGTTTCATCGTCCTGTTTATCAAACCATATTTTTTTAGTACTCATTTAAATAGCTTTCCTCTTTTCACACTCTTCACCCAGAAGCCGCCATGTATTTTCTTTGGCTCATATGAAATGATAAACGCCTTCGGATCAAGATCTGTTATTGTCTTGTAGAGCTGCAATTCATATTTACGCGGTGTCAAAATCTCCATAGTTGAACGGCCGCCGCTTAATCCGTTAGCCGACCAATCCGTCACCCCATATCCCGCTCGTCGCAATACTGCAGGCATTTCTTTATCAATATCTGAAGTAATCACATTGACCGTTATATAACCTAAGGCCAATCTCTCTTCAATTTTAGATCCTATCACTACACCTGAACCATACCCCAAAGCATAAGCTATTAGGTTTTGAATTTGGTCTAAATTGTCAAGTACTAAACCAAGTCCGATGACATAGATGACAATTTCTATCATACTGACAACTGCAGCAATATATCTGTAGCCTTTTAACGTCATTATCATACGGACTGTAAAAAAGGAAACATAGACAATATTGATTACAAAGATTATTAACACCATTCCCATAGCAACTTCTCCTTTCTACAATAGGGTTTATCGTATCGCGCCTCACTAAATAATTCAAGGAAAGTCTTTTAATACTGATTAAGCTTTTACACGTCTATCTACGTATCTGCATGACACTCTGAACATTCAATAGGATGAGTAACTCATGCATTGTATCAAGGACCCTGAGACCCGCACTATATACTCATCGAATCATCATAATCCACTACAGTACGAGCCATTCGCCTTTCACGCCACACTTTCCGTCTTTGCAAACAAATCAATCTCTCACTGCGCTCACCCACAGCTTCATTCAAGACAGGCTCCCTTCATTCTGCATATCCTTATACGAAAATACAAAAAAGCCATTCACTATGATGACCATAGTGAATGGCTTCGCATGCCTAGCAACGTCCTACTCTCACAGGGGGAAGCCCCCGACTACCATCGGCGCTGAAGAGCTTAACTTCCGTGTTCGGTATGGGAACGGGTGTGACCTCTTCGCCATCGTTACTAGACAGATGAGTAAAGCTTGTTCACTCAAAACTGAATAAAAGACATTGTGTACCTCAAGTAGTACTTCTTAAAATAGGTTAAGTCCTCGATCGATTAGTATCTGTCAGCTGCACACGTCGCCGTGCTTCCACCCCAGACCTATCCACCTCATCATCTTTGAGGGATCTTACTTACTTGCGTAATGGGAAATCTCATCTTGAAGGGGGCTTCATGCTTAGATGCTTTCAGCATTTATCCCGTCCATACATAGCTACCCAGCGATGCCTTTGGCAAGACAACTGGTACACCAGCGGTATGTCCATCCCGGTCCTCTCGTACTAAGGACAGCTCTTCTCAAATTTCCTGCGCCCGCGACGGATAGGGACCGAACTGTCTCACGACGTTCTGAACCCAGCTCGCGTGCCGCTTTAATGGGCGAACAGCCCAACCCTTGGGACCGACTACAGCCCCAGGATGCGACGAGCCGACATCGAGGTGCCAAACCTCCCCGTCGATGTGGACTCTTGGGGGAGATAAGCCTGTTATCCCCGGGGTAGCTTTTATCCGTTGAGCGATGGCCCTTCCATGCGGAACCACCGGATCACTAAGCCCGTCTTTCGACCCTGCTCGACTTGTAGGTCTCGCAGTCAAGCTCCCTTATGCCTTTGCACTCTACGAATGATGTCCAACCATTCTGAGGGAACCTTTGGGCGCCTCCGTTACTCTTTAGGAGGCGACCGCCCCAGTCAAACTGCCCACCTGACACTGTCTCCTGCCCGGATCACGGGCATGGGTTAGAAGTCCAATACAGCCAGGGTAGTATCCCACCAACGCCTCCTCCGAAGCTGGCGCTCCGGAATCCAAGGCTCCTACCTATCCTGTACAGGCTGCACCGGAATTCAATATCAGGCTACAGTAAAGCTCCACGGGGTCTTTCCGTCCTGTCGCGGGTAATGCGCATCTTCACGCATATTATAATTTCACCGAGTCTCTCGTTGAGACAGTGCCCAGATCGTTACGCCTTTCGTGCGGGTCGGAACTTACCCGACAAGGAATTTCGCTACCTTAGGACCGTTATAGTTACGGCCGCCGTTTACTGGGGCTTCAATTCAGAGCTTCGCTTGCGCTAACCCCTCCTCTTAACCTTCCAGCACCGGGCAGGCGTCAGCCCCTATACGTCACCTTACGGTTTTGCAGAGACCTGTGTTTTTGCTAAACAGTCGCCTGGGCCTATTCACTGCGGCTCTCTCGGGCTATTCACCCTACCAGAGCACCCCTTCTCCCGAAGTTACGGGGTCATTTTGCCGAGTTCCTTAACGAGAGTTCTCTCGATCACCTTAGGATTCTCTCCTCGCCTACCTGTGTCGGTTTGCGGTACAGGCACCTCCCGCCTCGCTAGAGGCTTTTCTTGGCAGTGTGAAATCAGGGACTCCGGAGACAATTCTCCTTGCCATCACAGCCTAGTGTTATATGAGAACGGGATTTGCCTCGTTCTCCACCTCACTGCTTAGACACGCAACCAACTGCGTGCTCACCCTATCCTACTGCGTCCCCCCATTACTCAAACGGCGGGGAGGTGGTACAGGAATATCAACCTGTTGTCCATCGTCTACGCCTATCGGCCTCGACTTAGGTCCTGACTAACCCTGAGCGGACGAGCCTTCCTCAGGAAACCTTAGGCATTCGGTGGAAGGGATTCTCACCCTTCTTTCGCTACTCATACCGGCATTCTCACTTCCAAGCGCTCCACCAGTCCTTCCGGTCTAGCTTCAACGCCCTTGGAACGCTCTCCTACCATTGACTTGCGTCAATCCACAGTTTCGGTGATCCGTTTAGCCCCGGTACATTTTCGGCGCAGCGCCACTCGACCAGTGAGCTATTACGCACTCTTTAAATGATGGCTGCTTCTAAGCCAACATCCTGGTTGTCTGGGCAGCGCCACATCCTTTTCCACTTAACGGATACTTGGGGACCTTAACTGGTGGTCTGGGCTGTTTCCCTCTCGACGATGGATCTTATCACCCACCGTCTGACTCCCAAACATAAATCATCGGCATTCGGAGTTTGTCTGAATTCGGTAACCCGGGATGGGCCCCTCGTCCAAACAGTGCTCTACCTCCGAGATTCTTTCGTTTGAGGCTAGCCCTAAAGCTATTTCGGAGAGAACCAGCTATCTCCAGGTTCGATTGGAATTTCACCGCTACCCACACCTCATCCCCGCATTTTTCAACATACGTGGGTTCGGGCCTCCAGTCAGTGTTACCTGACCTTCACCCTGGACATGGGTAGATCACCTGGTTTCGGGTCTACGACCCCATACTCATGCGCCCTATTCAGACTCGCTTTCGCTGCGGCTCCGCTTTCTCAGCTTAACCTTGCATGGAATCGTAACTCGCCGGTTCATTCTACAAAAGGCACGCCATCACCCATTAACGGGCTCTGACAATTTGTAGGCACACGGTTTCAGGTTCTATTTCACTCCCCTTCCGGGGTGCTTTTCACCTTTCCCTCACGGTACTGGTTCACTATCGGTCACTAGGGAGTATTTAGCCTTGGGAGATGGTCCTCCCGGATTCCGACGGAATTTCACGTGTTCCGCCGTACTCAGGATCCACTCTGGAGGGAATGCACTTTCGACTACGGGGCTGTTACCCACTGCGGCGGATCTTTCCAGATCGCTTCGTCTAATGCATTCCTTTGTAACTCCGTATAGAGTGTCCTACAACCCCAGGAAGCAAGCTTCCTGGTTTGGGCTCTTCCCGTTTCGCTCGCCGCTACTAAGGGAATCGATTTTCTTTCTCTTCCTCCGGGTACTTAGATGTTTCAGTTCTCCGGGTGTGCCACGATCACGCTATGTATTCACGTGAACGTACTGTCCCATTACGGACAGTGGGTTTCCCCATTCGGAAATCTTCGGATCAAAGCTTACTTACAGCTCCCCGAAGCATATCGGTGTTAGTGCCGTCCTTCATCGGCTCCTAGTGCCAAGGCATCCGCCGTGCGCCCTTTCTAACTTAACCTATAAAAGGTCCAACGTCTCTCTAGCGATAGAAAGAACGAAGGTTAAAAAGTTTACATGAATCAAACAAAATGTTCGATTCGGTTGATTACTTGATTACTTTCAATGTCGTTTTATCCAGTTTTCAATGAACAAGTCTAAAGAAAAAAAGCTTTGAACACTCAAAAAATGAGCCTTCAAAACTGAACGCAAAACGTTAACGTGACGGATCGAAGATCCATCTTCCGAATGCCAAGATGGCATACTATCCTTAGAAAGGAGGTGATCCAGCCGCACCTTCCGATACGGCTACCTTGTTACGACTTCACCCCAATCATCTGTCCCACCTTCGGCGGCTGGCTCCCGTAAGGGTTACCCCACCGACTTCGGGTGTTACAAACTCTCGTGGTGTGACGGGCGGTGTGTACAAGACCCGGGAACGTATTCACCGTGGCATGCTGATCCACGATTACTAGCGATTCCGGCTTCATGCAGGCGAGTTGCAGCCTGCAATCCGAACTGGGAACGGTTTTGTGGGATTGGCTCCCCCTCGCGGGTTTGCAGCCCTCTGTACCGTCCATTGTAGCACGTGTGTAGCCCAGGTCATAAGGGGCATGATGATTTGACGTCATCCCCACCTTCCTCCGGTTTGTCACCGGCAGTCACCTTAGAGTGCCCAACTGAATGATGGCAACTAAGATTAAGGGTTGCGCTCGTTGCGGGACTTAACCCAACATCTCACGACACGAGCTGACGACAACCATGCACCACCTGTCACCGCTGTCCCCGAAGGGAAAGGCATGTCTCCATGCCGGGCAGCGGGATGTCAAGACCTGGTAAGGTTCTTCGCGTTGCTTCGAATTAAACCACATGCTCCACCGCTTGTGCGGGTCCCCGTCAATTCCTTTGAGTTTCAGCCTTGCGGCCGTACTCCCCAGGCGGAGTGCTTAATGCGTTAGCTGCAGCACTAAGGGGCGGAAACCCCCTAACACTTAGCACTCATCGTTTACGGCGTGGACTACCAGGGTATCTAATCCTGTTTGCTCCCCACGCTTTCGCGCCTCAGCGTCAGTTACAGACCAGAAAGCCGCCTTCGCCACTGGTGTTCCTCCACATCTCTACGCATTTCACCGCTACACGTGGAATTCCGCTTTCCTCTTCTGTACTCAAGTCCTCCAGTTTCCAATGACCCTCCACGGTTGAGCCGTGGGCTTTCACATCAGACTTAAAGGACCGCCTGCGCGCGCTTTACGCCCAATAATTCCGGACAACGCTTGCCACCTACGTATTACCGCGGCTGCTGGCACGTAGTTAGCCGTGGCTTTCTGGTAAGGTACCGTCAAGGTACAGGCAGTTACTCCTGTACGTGTTCTTCCCTTACAACAGAGCTTTACGATCCGAAAACCTTCTTCACTCACGCGGCGTTGCTCCATCAGACTTTCGTCCATTGTGGAAGATTCCCTACTGCTGCCTCCCGTAGGAGTCTGGGCCGTGTCTCAGTCCCAGTGTGGCCGATCACCCTCTCAGGTCGGCTACGCATCGTGGTCTTGGTAGGCCGTTACCCCACCAACTAACTAATGCGCCGCGGGCCCATCTCACAGTGACAGCCGAAACCGTCTTTCAACATCTCTTCATGCGAAGAAATGGATTATTCGGTATTAGCCCCGGTTTCCCGGAGTTATCCCCATCTGTAAGGTAGGTTGCCCACGTGTTACTCACCCGTCCGCCGCTAATCTTTAGGAGCAAGCTCCCAAAGATTCGCTCGACTTGCATGTATTAGGCACGCCGCCAGCGTTCGTCCTGAGCCAGGATCAAACTCTCCATAAAAGAGAAATTCGAGTTAGCTCGATTTCTTGCTGGCATCATTTAAGATACTCATTGTGTTTATGTCACCGGCAGAGCCGATGCACAAACGTATAATTCGTTAACGTTTTGCTGTTCAGTTTTCAAGGTTCATCGCAGTCGCTTTCTTGACTGTTCCACTACTATAACAAAGATTTTTAAAAACGTCAACACTTTTGGACAACTTTCTTTTAAAAACATGTTTATTTTTAAGTCTCACTGAAAACCTCATACTAAAATAAAGCAAATCTCTACAAACAATCCTATAAAACATCAAAAAAACCGTTCCTCTGTTAATTGAAGGAACGGTTTCTTCATTTGTATTCTCTATTTAATGTATATGAAATACAAAATAAATATCACGAATAACCCATACATTATTGGATGTATCTCTTTTCTCCTGCCGCTAACCAGCATAGTGATCGGATAAAACACGAAACCGATTGCGATACCCGTTGCGATACTATACGTCAAAGGCATAGCGATGATCGTAAAGAATGCAGGAACGGCAATTTCAAAACGAGACCATTCGATGTTCCCTAACGTGGATACCATCAATACGCCTACAATGATTAAAGCTGGTGCAGTGACTGCTGGCGTAATAACTAGTAGCAACGGTGAGAAGAATAAAGCCAATAGAAATAACACCGCGGTAACAATAGAAGCAAAGCCCGTTTTTGCACCTGCTGCGACACCTGCTGTAGACTCAATAAAAGACGTCGTAGTAGATGTTCCCATTACAGCTCCTGTTACCGTCGCTAATGAATCCGAGATCAACGCTTTGCCCGCACGCGGCAAACGATCATTTTTCATTAAACCCGCCTGCGTAGCGACAGCGACTAATGTTCCCGCTGTGTCGAAGAAATCAACAAACAAGAACGTAATGACAATGACCAGGAACTGAGTCGTCATCAATGAAGAAGGTTCATTAATGATGGCATCAAACGCTGCACCAAATGTCGGTGCCACCGAAGGTATTTTATCCACCACTTTGTGAGGTACTTCTATCAAGCTGACAAACATACCTAAGACCGTGGTCATAATCATTCCATAGAAGATAGCACCTTTGATTTTACGTACCATCATAATGATAGTTACTACCAATCCAAAAATCGTCAGTAATGTGGGACCAGCTGATAAATCACCCAATCCAACCAGAGTATTCTCATCAGCTACAATGATTTGGGCGTTCTGCAATCCCAGGAACGTAATGAATAATCCAATCCCAGCACCCACTGCAAATTTCAGTTGGGCAGGAATTGCGTTGATAATCAATTCACGCAGACCTGTTAATGAAAGAACGATGAAAATCAAACCAGAAAACAGAACACCCGTTAAACCTGTTTGCCATGGAATTCCATAAGTTAAAACAACCGTGAAAGCAAAAAACGCATTTAACCCCATACCAGGTGCTAAGCCAATTGGATACTTGGCAATTAACCCCATGAATAATGTTCCGACTGCAGCTGAAAGTGCTGTTGCTACGAACACTGCCCCTTTATCCATTCGCATGGAATCAGGTAGATCGGGTATTACATCCAGCGACAACATAATCGGGTTGACCGCCAAAATATAAGCCATTGCTAAAAATGTAGTGACTCCCCCAATAATCTCCCGACGATAATTGGTACCTAGCTTATCAAACTCAAAATATTTTTTCATTGTGACCTTCCTTATGCTCATTATGTAAAAAAAGAGGCATACGAAATCAGTTCGTATACCTCCAGTCAATCCAATAGAAAAAACTCTTCTATTCAGGATCGTAGTCGAAACATTTACGGTGTTTCGGTAGAGACTTCCAGGCCATATTCCTAGCGTTATACGATCGTATTCAATTGTAATGCAATGCCGGATTTTATTTCAGCTGCACATTTAGTTATAGACAGTCGGCGACTGCATTTTTTTAATTACAATATAATAAATAGTAGCACGATATTGTTAAATATACAAAACAATTTTTGTTCATTTAACACTCCAATTATTTACACGTCAGGAGATATTTTCAGCCTTCCCTGTTATTCCTCAATCGCCGCCATTTTTATAAAACCATCAAGCGCCGGATTGCCCGTTTCATCAAAACAACGGTTTATTCATTAAACATCTTTTCAATCCTGGTGAGCTCTATTTTCTCTTCTTCTTTTCGATAATCGCGATACTCATTTTCTTCAACTATTTGTATCAAACCGTTTTGGAAAAAATGCAATAACCTCACCGCTTCTTTTATGATCTTTGATTTCACATTACTCAATATTTCTCTTTTACTCTTAAATTCGTTTTCATCCCATTCACCTTCATGCTTCAGCTTAGGAATTCCATCAATTCCCGTGATATAACTAAGCCCTAAATACCGCAAAAATGAGTATCCACTGCAATAATCATCATATAACTGTTCTAAGTTTTCTACGATATCTTCTTTTTCATATATGATGTTTTCCAAAAGCGCAATAATCCTCTTCTGTTCAAATTCATCAAAAGGAATTTCCGGCTCAAGCAGCCTGTCTAAATCATTTTTTATATGTTTCTTTCTATAATCCAGATCTAGTAAGTCGAAGTAAAAATCTTCGCCGTAAACAATTTCAATATCTTGTGCTCTATAGAGCCATTCTTCAAACTCTGAAATACTGATGAGTCCTTTATAAATTTTATAAAACTGTTTTTGTATATTCGTTTTACTGTTCACACTTTTAATTTCTCCTCAATTAATGATTACCTCTCACCTATAATGCCCCTGCGCCGATCTATATAAAAACTCCCACTACTTGATGTTATCAAATAGAAGGGAGTTCAACTTACCTATAAAAATTTGCATGTGAAGACAAAGATTACTCCCACTCAATCGTGCCAGGTGGTTTTGCCGTAATATCATATACAACACGATTCACTTGGTCAACTTCTGTTGTAATACGCGTACTGATTTTTTCCAATACATCCCAAGGTATACGTGCCCAGTCGGCCGTCATACCATCAACCGAATGAACTGCGCGAATACCAACTGCATAGTCGTAAGAACGCTTTTCGTTACGAACGCCGACACTTCGAATATTCGGAAGGACTGCGAAGTATTGCCAGATTGAACGGTCGAGTCCTGCTTTTGCAATTTCATCACGCAAAATCCAGTCTGCATCGCGAACAATCTCAAGCTTGTCCTCTGTAATTTCTCCAAGTACACGAACTCCTAGTCCAGGGCCCGGGAATGGTTGGCGATGAACGATTTCATCCGGCAAACCAAGCTCTGCACCAACCGCGCGAACTTCATCTTTAAATAGCGCACGGAGAGGTTCGATTAATTCAAAATCCATATCTTCCGGTAATCCACCGACATTATGATGTGATTTGATTGTAGCGGAAGTTGCTGTACCGCTTTCGATGATATCTGCATAAATTGTTCCTTGTGCCAGGAACTTAATGCCGTCCAATTTTGCGGATTCTTCATCGAAGACATAAATGAATTCATTGCCGATAATTTTACGCTTTTGCTCAGGGTCCGTAATGCCCTCAAGTTTGTCCAAGAATCGTTTGCGTGCATCCACTTTAATGAAATGCATGCTGAATTGTTCACTAAATGTCTTTACAACACTTTCAACTTCGCCTTTACGGAGTAGTCCATGGTCGACGAAAATACAAGTTAGCTGATCCCCAATTGCACGGTCGATCAAAGCCGCTACTACTGATGAATCAACTCCGCCGCTTAATGCGCAAAGCACTTTACGATCTCCAACAGTCGAGCGGATTTTTTCCACTTCAATTTCAATGAACCGTTCCATTGTCCAATCGCCTTTTGCTTTACAAATATCAAATACAAAATGACGCAACACTTCTTTGCCTTGTTCTGAGTGGTGAACCTCAGGATGGAATTGAACTCCATAGACCTGTTGCTCGTCGTTTGAAATCGCTGCAATATTACCAGCAGAATCTTTTGCGGACGCAGTGAATCCTTCGGGTAATTGCGCAACATGAGCGCTTTGCCCCATCCAGACGCTTTGCTTCTCTGTTTGCCCAGCAAACAATGTAGATGTGGTATCTGCCGTAATGGACTCTTGTCGGTAAGTGCGATCTGCCAGCTTTTCCAATGTACCGCCAAAATGATTCACGATTAGCTGAGTCCCATAATTGACGCCTAAGACAGGAATACCTAATGTGAAGATTTCTGGATTGATATCATAAGCAGCAGAATCCCCAACGGAAGATGTTCCACCAGAAAGGACAATACCAACCGGATTCATTTTCTTCAATTCATCAACAGTCGTTGTATGTGCATGAAGCTCACTATACACACCGAATTCACGGATCGTACGCGTGAGAAGCTGATTATACTGACTGCCGTAATCGAGTACCACAATTTTTTCTTGTTCGACTAACAAAGGAGCGTTTGACAACTGATCCACCTCTTCCAATTTAATAGTGCCGATTCATGCCTCAATCACAAAAGACGCGTAAGAAAGTAACTTTCCACGCGCCTTTTCCGCCAAAGAATACATATAACGTAATACAATGGCAGTCAACGTTCGTTATAGCAAGATATATGAGGTCATATCAAGCATTCATTCGCTACATATTTTACGCATGTTTTTTAAAAAAATCAACAAGTTGAACCAATGATTAAATCTTCCCACACTTCATTTAATTTAATCCAATCCTGCGACGTCCGATCATTTCCGTAAATTGCCTTTTCATATGCATCTGTCAGCATACGCATACGTTCGCCACCGTATTGTTCATCAACTAGTATGGCGTATTGAGAGAGTGTCATTCCTGGCTCTTTCGGCAAGCCAGCGCGTGATAATTGTTTTACTAGTTGGATGTACTGCTGTTCGAATTTCTGCCAGCCATCCGGTCGCTTTCGAAGTTGCTTCACTCGCCATTTCGGCAGCCAGCTTCTTCGCTTTTGATAAGCCAATACTATACCGCCAACTAATAAAAGTACAAGTACTGCATACAACCACCATTGAGTGAAGAACCATATGAATTGTCCTTTCAACTTGCTGAACATCGATGGTGTTGTGTTCTTCTTTTTCTGTTGCTGTTCTTTTTCTACTTGTTCTTTTTCTGGTTTCTTCTTAATTTGCTCTTCTTCATCTTTAGTTACGACGTCAAATTTTATTTCAGTCGGATGGGTAAATCCTATTGTCGGCTCAAAGGGCATCCATCCGACATCTGGAATATACGCCTCTACCCACGAATGTGCCTCATCATTCGTCACGCGGTAGACAGTTTTTCCCGACGCTTTATACGAAAGCTCACCTGGTGCAAAGCCTTTCACCCAACGTGTCGGAATCCCTGCCGAACGCAACATTACAGCCATAGATGTTGAAAAATTATCACAGTACCCTTTTTTCGTATCGAATAAAAATTGATCTACATAATCCTGATTGGGACTTGGATATGCTACATTCTGTGTCTCATAAGTAAAGCCATTCCTTTTAAAATACTGTTCCACCGCTTTGGCTTTATCATACACACTCGTTTCCTTCTCCGTAATAGACAAAGCCAAATCTTTTACACGTTTTGGCAATTCGTCAGGAAGTTGCATATAGCTATTCAAATTTTCCGGCGCGGTTTCATACGCGATCATTTCAGTTTTCTTTAAAGTAGACATGGAATACTTAGGTGTTACGTACTCCACTTCATAATTATCCAATTCTTCTTGGACACCCATCAGCATATACAAACGGTTTGCATCTATTTCGTGCATGATGGAAAGCGACTCTGGATAGAAAAACTTTTGCGTACCGTAAGGCGAAACCAAGAACGGCAAATGCTCTGAGAATTGTAATTTCGCGTAGGACGGCTCTGCATCTTCTGATTCCCATAAATCTTCATTTGTATGCAAGATTTCAGAATCGGACTCTTGATTTTGTACCCAACCTTTAGACGTGTACGTATCCTTGGTCTCAATTCGCCAATACTGTCGTTTTTGCACATCCGCCTCAAATACCAACTGATGGTCTTGGACGAAAGCTCCGCCCAATTGTGAATCGTCCGGGTCATAGCCGGCCTTTGAAACACCTTCGCCATCCTTATTCCCTGACATATCACTCATCGATAATAAAAAGGGCACGGGATCAGGCCAAGCGGGCGGGTGAACAGGAGCATTCTTCGATAGCAAACCAACAGAAGCAACGAGTAGTAACAACGGTAATGACAACAGCAACAATCGTTTCGGACGAATCGGAATTCGTTCTTTTCCTGTCAATTTAATGAGTGTTAAATAGCCAACAATCAACAGTCCCACCATCATAATCCGAACGATGGAAGCGGATGCATCATATGAACTGAACGTATCGAGCAGCGCGATAAACACAACCGTGATCGCAAAAAACATCATCATGCTATTGCGCACTTCTATCCAATGTCGTATTAAATACGAAATCATCCAAATTAATGTATATAGTAAAACAGTGCGAAATAGATTCGACAGCTCGCCTATATCGCCTTGGAATAAAAACATCAAATTCTGTTTAAGATCTATGAAAATAAGGCCGATCGACTCCATAGAGTAAAACAGTTGATCAAAATATATGTAGTGGAGTGTCCACAGTATATAAAGGAGTTGTAATGGAGCATTTAGCCACCAAGGCACGTCGAATAAAGCTAAGACAAAGAATAATAGTAAATAAATAAAGAAAAGAGAAGGATAACCGAAGTCGGTCAACTCCATGATAGGTATAAACCATTCCCAAAGCATTACAATGCTCAACGCGTATAAAAATACGAGTACCTTCCAGTTCAAATTGTTTTTTTTCAAGATGTCACCGCCTCTTTCAGCGCAGATGAAACATTCGTTTTACTGATAATCTGAACCGTAATTCCCAGTCGTCTGGCCTGCTCAATTATCACTTGAAGATTTTCCGATTCATCGTTCTGGGTTACAAAGCACACAACGGAAGCAGGATTCGGGCAGAACTGAAGAACACTATGGATAAACTCCATTCGCAAATTCCCTGTAATGACCAGCAACTTACTACTCGCATCCATTTTCTGTAATGGCATAGAAACGCTCCCCGTCCCATCTGATTGGATCTTCGCCAAATGAACGAGTGCTTGCTGCATTTGATCGCCCGATTGAATCGCCGGAAATACCGCAGGCCGATCGCCGCTAATCATCAAAGTAAGCATAGCTTGATGATTTCTGGCTGCGGTTAGGATGGAAGCTGCGAGTTCCACTGTGTCCTCAAACGTTTCCGAAGAAGAACTGTCCAGTAACACTGTATACTGTTCAGAGTGCTGTTCGTCGAATTCTTTCGTCATAAGTTTATTCGTACGCGCAAATGATTTCCAATGAATCCAAGACATCCGATCACCTGCAGCATATTCTCGGACGCTTGACGGTATAGTCGCATCTTTTGCCAGCATGTAGGCAGACATCTTCTGTCCTTCACTTGTTCGTGAATTCGCTGATTCATACAGCACATCGGTCATTTTCGGGTACACCAGAAATGAATCTTGGAGCGCATAGACGCGTCGCTTTCGAATCCAATTAAAAAAGTCCACCACTTCAATTTCCACAGCTTTCAACCGATATTCGCCACGCTGAATATTCGTCAGAGTATATGAATATTCATACCGTCTTCGAAAGCCCCACAACACGATTTGCTGTACTGTCCGTTCCTTGTTGGCATGCTCTCTTTTATCTATAATTACTGTATACAACAAAGGCATCGGCAACTTTCGTTCAATAATCAAACGAACGATTACCCGTCCCCCGCGTGTCAATTGTTCAGCTGAAATCTTCCGTTTCACAGTGAAATCTCGTAACGGATAAAAATAAAGCAGGATAGAATACAATACAAATGGCAACAGCATATAGAAGATAAACCAACTGACGAATCCACCTTGAAATTTCGCAAAAATATAGGACGCTACACCAATCCCAACGACTCCGACAATACTACCAATCGATTTTAAGCGCTTAATCAGTTGCTTCATACAGAAGTTGGCCGCTGAACTGGCACTTCCAAACGAGATAAAACCTGTCGGATGAGCTCACTTGGGTCCATTCCTTTATATTTAGCTTCCGGCTTTAAAATCAAGCGGTGTGAAAATGCGTAGGGAGCTAGAAACTGCACATCATCCGGTAAGACAAATGAACGACCTTTAATAAATGCATATGCTTGACAGGCTTTCATGAGTGCGAGAGACCCCCGTGGACTTACGCCTAACGACACAGATTCATGATGACGCGTCGCTTCAGCACAATCTACTATGTAGGAAACAACCGTATTGTCTACAACGACTTCTTGGACTTTCTGCTGCAATTCCAATAACTCTTCTATCGTCACAATAGGTCCTATCTGCTCAATCGGTGTTTGCTGCTCTGCCCGCTTTAAAATATCCATTTCTTGTTGCTTTGATGGATAGCCCATTTTCAATTTGAAAATAAAACGGTCCAGTTGAGCTTCCGGTAACGGATACGTCCCTTCATATTCAATTGGATTTTGCGTAGCCATTACGAAAAATGGTTTAGGAAGTTGAATCGTCGTGCCATCTACAGTAATCGATGCCTCTTCCATGCCTTCCAATAAAGCTGCTTGTGTTTTCGGTGATGTCCGGTTAATCTCATCCGCCAACACAATATTGCCAATCAGTGGGCCAGGTCGAAATTCGAACTGCATCGTTTGCGGATTATAAATCGAAACCCCCGAAACATCGGACGGCAATAAATCGGGCGTAAATTGTATTCGTTTAAATTGTGCACCAATCGATGTTGCAAGCGCTCTCACTAACATGGTTTTTCCAACGCCTGGCACATCCTCAAGCAGCACATGGCCACCCGCCAGCAATGCCGTAATGCTTAACTCCGCAACTTCTCGTTTGCCGACAATGACTTTCTCTATATTCCCCAGTACTTGTTCGATCCACTGTGAATGCATATCGTTTCCCCCTCAATTCACTAACTCATCCCATTTATCTTTATTCAGCAGGTGTTCAAACACCCGCTGAATGAGGATAATACCTTCGGCGGATGTCACAGATTTTGAAAGGAGTGAATCGGACATGCTCGATTCAAAATCTGGACGCAATTACGCTGAGGCGTAATTGATCTGTATTAAACTATCATACCTGAAACTATTAGGTCCGACAAACAGAAAAACTGCCGCCTTCTGTTAAACAAAAGGCAGGCAGTTCTTATTTCCAAAAGTCATCGAATACTGTAATCGGTAAGTGTCGTTTGTGAGCAGAACGCAAATAATGCCCTTCTATTCGCTCGCGTGCCTCATCAGAGACTTCTTTACCTTCCAAATAGTCGTCAATTTCATCATACGTCACACCCAGTGCAATTTCATCGGGTATAGCCGGTTTATTCCCCTCGAGGTCAGCAGTCGGGATTTTATTGTACAAGTGCGGCGGACAATCCAGCGCCTGCAACAGCTGTCTTCCCTGACGTTTATTCAGGCGATAGATCGGCATAAGATCCGCCGCACCATCCCCGAACTTCGTGTAAAAACCTGTAATTGCTTCTGCGGCGTGATCCGTTCCAAGAACAACGGCATGATGAACTGCTGCCACTGAAAATTGGACTTTCATTCGTTCACGGGCCTTTTCATTCCCTTTATCGAAGTCCGTAAGATGCAGGCCCGCATTGGCAAGGGCGCGCTCACTGGCATCTACCGCTTCTTTTATATTCACGGAATAGACGATCGATGGCTGGATGAAATTTAACGCATCCTGACAGTCATCTTCGTCAAACTGGACACCATATGGCAAGCGAACCGCATAGAAGCGATAGTCTTCTTTACCCGCTTCTTCATTCAACTCGTTTATTGCCATTTGTGCAAGCTTGCCGACTAACGTTGAATCTTGACCGCCCGAAATCCCTAAAGTAAAGCCTTGCAAAAATGTATTCTTCTTCAAATAAGCTTTTAAAAATTCAATGGAAGTCCGGATCTCTTGCTGCGGATCGATTTCCGGCTTCACTTTTAGTGCTTGGATAATTTCTTGCTGCAATGTCAACGCTCCCACTCCTTTGCTTCATTTAAAGTTATTTACCATCTCATGAACTTCTTCAATGTTACGTCTTTTATTGTCCCAACATTTCTGACTGAGATCGACAGGATACTCCTCTGGATTTAATGAACGTTTATATTCTTCCCATAACAGTTCGAGGTTCTGTTGTGCGTATGCACGGATGTCATAAACGGCCGGATTCTCATAAATCACTTCGCCTTTACGGATCACTTGTTCATGTAAATTGACCGCCTTGAAATTCGTAACAAATTTCGAGATGAATGTGTGTACCGGATGGAACATTTTAATCCGTTCCTCTTGTGTCGGATCCTCGTCATGCATCGTAATGTAATCACCCTCCGCTTTGCCGTTTTCCAGATCGATAATCCGGTACAGTTTTTTGCGTCCTGGTGTTGTCACTTTTTCCACATTGGCCGAGATTTTAATTGTATCTTCCATCTCACCATCACTGTTTTCAATAGAGACAATTTTATAGACCGCTCCAAGCGCAGGCTGATCATAAGCAGTAATCAATTTGGTGCCGATCCCCCAAATATCAACTTGCGCGCCTTGTGCTTTTAAGTTCAAAATCGTGTATTCATCCAAATCATTGGAGACGACAACTTTCGCGTCCGGGAAGCCCGCTTCATCAAGCATACGGCGAGTTTCTTTTGACAAGAACGCAATATCTCCGCTGTCGAGCCGAACACCGATAAAATTGATGCTGTCGCCAAGTTCTTTGGCAACTCTAATCGCAGTAGGTACACCGATTTTCAAAGTATTGTAAGTGTCCACTAAAAATACGCAGTCCTTATGACGTTGTGCGTAGACTTTAAAAGCAGTGTATTCGTCTTTATACGCTTGAACGAATGAATGCGCATGGGTACCGGAAACTGTCAGGCCAAAGCGTTTTCCAGCCCGCACATTACTCGTTGATTCGACACCGCCGATTACAGCAGCCCGTGCTCCCCAGATCGCCGCATCCATTTCGTGTGCACGTCGACTGCCGAATTCCATAACGATATCATCCTTTACAACCTGCTTAATCCGACTAGCTTTCGTGCTGATCAACGTCTGATAATTGATGATATTGAGCAATGCCGTTTCAATCAGTTGTGCTTCAAGCAATGGTGCTTCAATACGAATCATTGGTTCATTCGCGAAGACCAGCTCGCCTTCTTTCATGGAATAAACATCCCCAGTAAAGCGAACATCTTTCAGATACTCCAAAAAGTCATCAGCAAATCCAAGTTCTTCACGCAGATATGCTAAGTCGCTTTCAGTAAATGAAAACTCCTGCAAATATTTCAATACATGTTCAAGTCCTGCAAAAATAGCATAGCCATTTCCAAACGGGATCTTTCTGAAATACAATTCAAAAATAGCTTTCCGTTCGTGTATGCCATCCGCCCAGTAGGATTCCGCCATGTTTAATTGATAAAGATCTGTGTGTAACGCTAGGCTATCGTCTGAATATGATGAGGTCATAGTCGTCTCCTTCTTCCGCTGCAATGATGGTACCATTATACACTATTTCCCCTTTTTCTTCGTAAAGTAACCATCTTCGTCAGAATTCATTCTTGAAACTTTTTGACTTTCACTTCGTACAGAAGTATAAGGAGTGATAATATTGAATATAATCTTGCTTGTGTCCGTTATCGTTGTTTTCGGCTTTTTAATTTTAACTAAGTTAGATGCCATTGAAAGACGCCTGGCTCGGCAGCAGTCAATGCTGAATCAATTGACACAAAATTTCCCCGAGCCGCCTGCAAATGATGAAATCCTTTCATTGATCCATGCCGGTGAGAGTATAAAAGCAGTGAAACTATCAAGAGAAATGTATGGTTTCTCTTTATTGGAAGCAAAAGAATATGTAGATCGATTAAAAGAAGATATATGAGAAAAAACCTTCCTAAGTTGGAAGGTTTTTCAACGACAATCAACAGTCATTTACTATTATATAAGCAGCTTTCACAGGACCATGTACTCCGATTACCAAATTCATTTCAATGTCTGCAGAGTTACTGGGACCCGTAATGAAGTTGATGCAGGAAGGCACTTGTTCGCCGTTATCTATTTTCTCTCGTATCAAGTCTGCCGCCTGGGTGATTCTTGGAACGAGCGTACTTTTCGGAATGATCGCGATATAATTCGTAGGCAACAAGCTAACGGAACGTCCTTTATCAGAACTGCTTAACAGCACGACGGTACCCGATTCCGCAAGAGTCATATCACTGAATGTAATTCCAATATTCGCTTGTTCCGCCAATTCGATATTCTTCTCACCGAGTGTAGTGTCCCAGCTATTCACTTCTATATTTTCCGCCGGCCATTCATTTTCAATTAAATTGGTCAACCCGTATTTGTCAAAACGCTCATCTTTCCATAACGACAACGGTCCACCGCCGTATAATTTGACGGCTTCAGCCAAGGTTTTTGGAAGATCTGCCAACTTTGTCTCAATTAAATCCGTATGAATTTGCAGACATTGATTGCGCAGCACTTCTAACAGTTCATCTGCTGAAGCGTCCTTTAATACCGCGCGTTGCGGCTGATGTTTCCACACGGGTTTCTGCACGTTCAATTTAGGTTCCCGACCTAAACGGGTGGCAATTTCAGTAAGGAAGGTGTCTCGGTTTCGAATCGTTCCTGTCATGATTATTTGCCTCCTTTCTGATCATAGAACCAATCGCGGAAACGTTGATTGCCTACAGCAGGAAACTCACGCAAGTCCGTCCACTCTTTAAGCGGACCCGGTCCTTTTGAGATGCGATCGTTTTTCGTCAATGGTCTCATCGCAGTGGAAGCAACTTTCGCTCCCATGGAATACAAAGGATTGGATGAGGCTCCAATTCCAAACGCTTTCATTGCAAGTCTTTCGGAAATCGGTGCTCTGCCTTCTTCTTCCACGATGACTTGACGATGCTGATGAAGCAACTCATGAAGCGGAATCTTTACCGGACACGCATCCGTACATGCTCCGCATAACGTAGAGGCATACGGCAGTTCCTTGAAATCATCATAACCGCCAAGCAAAGGTGACAATACTGCACCAATCGGCCCCGAGTAAATCGAGCCGTAAGAATGCCCGCCAATATGACGATAGACAGGACAGACGTTGACGCAAGCAGCACAACGGATGCATTGCAAAACTGATTGGAATTCAGTACCTAGAATTTCCGAACGTCCATTGTCTACGATCACTAAATGAAATTCCTCAGGACCATCCACATCCCCTTCGCCTCTTGGGCCTGTCAACGCGGTCACATAGCTTGTCAATTTTTGACCAACCGCACTGCGTGTCAAAAGGCTGACCAGTACTTCGAATTCTTCAAAGGAAGGAACGACACGCTCCATACCCATCACTGTAATCTGTGTTTTCGGCAATGCGGAAACAAGCCGTGCATTCCCTTCATTGGTCACGAGACTGATCGATCCCGTTTCTGCAATTGCGAAATTACAGCCAGTAATGCCGATATCCGCTGCCAAAAACTCTTTGCGAAGCTTTTCACGTGCATGTAATGCCAGTTCCTCCGGCTTGGATGTTTTATTATAATCCAATTTCTCCGCAAAAACATCACGGATTTGATCTCTATTTTTATGTAGCGCCGGCGCTACGATATGAGATGGCGGATCGTGATCATCCACCTGCAAAATGTATTCACCTAAATCCGTCTCGATGACTTCACATCCAGCTTCTTCGAGAACTGAATTCAAATTAATCTCTTCCGTCACCATAGATTTAGATTTAACGACTTTCTTACCTTCTTTTTTCTCTACAACGTCCCGGATATATACGCTTGCTTCTTCCGCCGTTTTGGCAAAGAATACACGGCCGCCACGTTCGGCTACATTTTCACTGAGCTGATGCAAATAGAAGTCAAGATTTTCTAGGACATGCTGACGGATTTCTTCTCCATGAGAACGCCATTCCTCCCAGTTTCCGAGCTCTTCAGCAGCATCCAATCGACGACCGTGCAACCTTTCTTGTGCCCCTGCCACTGCCTTGCGCATAAAATCATCTGAAATATTATCTTTCGTTCGATCCGTAAAGTTTTTCGTACTGAATTTCATTGCCATAAAGCTTCACCTCATTTCTGAATTACTCGTGACTATTCAATACTTGCGCTATATGCATAACACGGATTGGCTTTCCTGTCCGTTCCGCACGTCCTCCAATATTCATCAAGCAGCCGCAATCCGCCCCGATTAAATAATCAGCCTCTGTTTCAATCGCACTGTTTACTTTTTCATCTACCATCTGTTCAGAAATGTCACCCATCTTGACCGAAAACGTGCCGCCAAAACCACAGCAATTATGAGCGTTTGGTAACGGAACCATTTCAAGACCTTCGACTTGCTCAAGTAATTTTTTTGGTGCTTCCTTGACGCCTAGCAATCTAGTCATATGGCAGGATGGATGATAAGTTGCTTTCCCAGATAGTTTTGCTCCGACATTCTCTACTTTGAGTACATCTACAAGAAACTCTGTGAATTCATACGTTTTATCTGCAAGCTCTTGAGCTTTCGTTCTCCATTGTGGATCATCTTTGAAAACTTCAGGATACATCTTGAACATCGTTGCGCATGATCCAGATGGCGTAACAACAAATTCCGCGCCATCAAACGTTTTGATCATATTTTTCATCGCCGATTTAGAATTTTCCACGTAGCCACTATTGTAGGCAGGCTGCCCGCAACATACCTGGCCTTTGGGGAAGGATAATTCACAGCCTTGCCTTTCCAATACTTCTACCATGTCTTTTCCTGCATCTGCATAAAACATGTCTACGAGACATGTAATAAATAAGCTGACTTTCATTTTCATTCACCTCTCTGGGATAGACTTTTCAGAGTCAACAGGTCATCAGATGACTTATAGTTATTTCATAGCATACTACAAAACTTTCAGGTTTAATAGATGTTCTCTATATTTTCTGTTAAAAAATTTCACCCGATTGCAAATCGGGTGAAATTGGTTACTCGCTTAGCGAGCGCATATAATTAGATAAAACCGATTCTACGTTAAACAAATGTTCTTTCATACTTGTAGCGGCTAGATCGGGTGATTCATTTTTAATTGCCAAGAAAATTGCTTCATGCTCTTCATGCAAACGGTCTACAGTCGTCGTTTCAGTGTACAGACAAATTCGGCGGGTTTCCCTCATCGATTCCCCCATCAGGTCAGATACTTGATTCATTAAACTGACCAAAATAGGATTTCCGCTGGCCCTGGCAATAGCAAAATGAAAGTCTAAATCTGCTTTTTCTCCGAGAAGAATATCTCCTGCGTGTTCCTTCATTTCGTTCAAGGCTTTTTCCATCTTAATTAAATCTGCTTCCGTACGTTTTTCAGCAGCAGCATATGCAGCACCGGCTTCTAATATCTTTCTGACCTCCAGTAAATGAAAGACATCTTCCTCGCCCATTAACATCGCACTATGCAGAGGGAACACCAAATCATCTGATGAAAATTCCATAACATATGTCCCTTCACCTTGACGCATTTCAATCAATCCCATTGCACGTAAAGAAGTCAATGCTTCGCGAATAGCTGAACGTCCCACATTAAAGCTTTCCGCCAATTGCTGAACAGATTCTAGTTTATCTCCTGGCTTCAACTCCCCCGAGCGGATCGAATTCAATAACGCTTCAGCTACTTCTTCATATATTTTCTTCGGCTTGATTTGCTTATATTTCAAGAATCTTCACTCCTGTCTTCTACTCTCATTATAATCCATAATGCATTATTATGACTTAAAACGTGTAAACAAAGCATGTAATCTAAAAATATAAAAAATTGCTTGTCTTTTAATATGGTAGTCTATATAATCGTGAAAAGAGTTATCAGTCATTAGGTCATCAGATGACCTAATGATCTAACACTATTTGAAAACGCTTTCCAATCTAACCTATCAAAAAGGAGGCTATTTATTTGAACTTATTGATTTTATCGCTGATTGCTTTATTGCCTATTGTCACGATTTTAGTTTTTCTTGTCTTATTGAACTGGCCTGCTAGCCGGGCTATGCCTATTGCTCTCGTTGTCACTGCTCTCATCGCTATATTCATCTGGGGAACAAAAGGTAATATCGTTGCAGGAGCTGCATTTAACGGTTTAATTACTGCCTTGGAAGTTATATTTATCGTCTTCGGTGCAGTATTACTGTTAAATACCATTAAAGAAAGCGGTGCCATACATACAATTCGGAACGGTTTCACTTCGATTTCACCTGACCGGCGAATTCAAGCGATTATCATTGCGTTCTTATTTGGTTCCTTTATCGAAGGTGCATCAGGTTTTGGCACGCCCGCTGCTGTTGCTGCCCCACTGTTAGTTGCCGTAGGTTTCCCTGCACTAGCTGCTGTCATGGTATCACTCGTTATTCAAAGTACTGCCGTTTCTTTTGGAGCCATTGGTACTCCAATACAAATCGGCGTAAATACTGGTCTTGCGGATCAACCAGCCGTTATGACGGCATTGGATAAAATGGGTATGAGCTTCCCGGAGTACTTACTCCAAATCACTACCAACACGGTTTTGATCCATGGCGTAGTCGGCTCATTGATCCCATTATTTTTGGCAGCTTTACTGACTCGCTTCTTTAGTCCCAGCAAGTCATTCCGTGAAGGTTTAAAAGTCTGGAAATTCGCTCTATTCGCAGGGTTGGCCTTCACTATTCCGTATTTCCTGATCGGCCTTACATTAGGTCCTGAATTTCCTTCTTTACTTGGCGCACTCGTGTCATTGATCATCGTCGTTCCTGCTGCTCGTAAGGGATTGTTCATGCCTAAAACAGAAGATTCGTTTGAATTTCCACCTCGTGCCCAGTGGGAGGAGGATTGGTTCGGCAAGCTGAACCATGAAGCTGCCAAGCCTTTGGATGAAAGCCGTAAGATTTCTATGTTAAATGCATGGATGCCATATGTCGTACTTGCAGTATTACTCGTCCTATCGAGAACGGCAGAGCCTTTCGAAAGTTTATTGAAACACTCAGCTATTACGTTGAAGTTTGAAGACATGTTCGGTTCAGGTATCACCACGGTCTCGACACCTTTATTCTTGCCTGGCTTTTTCTTTATTGTAGCTTCACTGTTTGGTTACTTCTTTCATCGAATGAAACCTAGGGAGTATTTATCAGCATGGAAAAGCTCATTTATCACGGCGGTAACCGCGGGGGTGGCACTGATCTTTGCTGTACCGATGATCAAAATATTCTTGAATACTTCGCTTGCAGCAGGTAAAGCAGCGGCTGATAGTACATCATTAATAGGCGAAAACATGCCGTTAGTTTTAGCTGAAAGTGTCTCTGTCGTCGCTGGAGATTTCTGGCCGCTCGTTGCTCCAATTGTTGGTGCGCTCGGCGCTTTCATAGCAGGAAGCAATACGTTCAGTAATATGATGTTTTCTCTGTTCCAATTCGGCGCCGCGGGCAATATCGGTTTGGATACGACACAAGCCGGAATTGTCGTTGCAATGCAGGCCGTGGGAGGCGCTGCCGGTAACATGATCTGTGTGCACAATGTCGTTGCAGCTTCGGCGACAGTTGGGTTAATCGGTAAAGAGGGTCTGTTGATTCGCCGTGTACTGTTCCCGCTCAGTTATTATTTATTGACAGCTGGATTCTTCGGCATGGCATTTATCCACGGATTCCTAAATATCTGGTTGATCCTCGCTATTGGAATTATGGCGGCATATATCATCAAAATGGCGACAGATAAACGGATGTTGTCAGTAGAATCATTGCGTCAACCATTGTAATTATAGAATGCAAAAAAGAGCCACTGATTGGCTCTTTTTTGTCATGGTTAAATTTTATTTACTCGGTTCGCGTCTACTCTGATACGTTACGTACTTCCTGCAACCTATTTTTAATAATGAATACTCTCCACCTTCTGGCACTTTTCACATTCTCTATGTGTCGAAGTTTCTATATATTCATGAATACATTCGGCTTGCAACTTATATAACTTTTCCTCTAATTCACGTAGACCTTGGCGCTGCACAACAATATGACGAACTAACTGTTTTGCTGAAGTCATCTAACCCACTCCTAATCAAAGATAGATTTTAGCACCAGATCTTTTGAATTCTTCCGCTTTTTCCTGCATTCCTTTTTCGATTGCCAGATTCTCTTCTGGACTATTTTTATCCACGTACTTTCGAATGTCGTGAGAAATACGCATACTGCAGAATTTCGGCCCGCACATTGAACAGAAATGAGAGACTTTCGCCCCTTCTGCCGGTAACGTTTCATCGTGATATTCCATCGCTCGTTCTGGATCTAGACTCAGATTGAATTGATCTCTCCAACGAAATTCGAAGCGAGCTTTGGATAATGCATCATCGCGCTTTTGTGCATTTGGATGGCCTTTCGCTAAGTCTGCTGCATGGGCAGCTATTTTATATGTGATGACACCTTCACGAACATCCTCTTTATTTGGTAATCCGAGATGCTCTTTTGGCGTTACATAGCACAGCATCGCAGTCCCGAACCACCCGATCATCGCAGCACCAATTGCAGATGTGATGTGGTCATACGCAGGCGCGATATCTGTCGTCAACGGACCTAATGTATAGAATGGTGCCTCCTGACAAATTTCCATTTGTTTATCAACATTTTCCTTAATTAAATGCATCGGTACATGCCCAGGTCCTTCGACCATCACTTGCACATCGTGCTTCCAAGCAATTTTCGTCAGTTCACCAAGCGTATCCAGCTCAGCAAATTGCGCTTCATCATTAGCATCTGCAATCGATCCCGGACGCAAGCCATCTCCCAATGAAAATGCGATATCATACTGCTTCATGATTTCACAAATTTCCTCGAAATGCGTGTAGAGAAAACTTTCTTCATGATGAAGCATGCACCATTGCGCCATAATCGAACCGCCACGTGAGACAATGCCTGTCACTCGGTTAACCGTCAGCGGTATATAGCGTAGCAGTACCCCCGCATGAATCGTGAAATAGCTGACGCCTTGCTCGGCCTGTTCAATCAATGTGTCGCGGAAGACTTCCCATGATAAATCTTCCACTTTTCCATTCACTTTTTCGAGCGCCTGATAGAGTGGAACTGTCCCCACCGGTACAGGGGAATTTCGGATGATCCACTCACGTGTCGTATGGATATTCTTACCTGTCGATAAATCCATAATATTGTCCGCACCCCAGCGTGTTGCCCACGTCATCTTCTCCACTTCTTCTGCAATCGATGAAGAGACTGCGGAATTTCCGATATTCGCATTAATTTTGACATGAAATTTACTGCCGATAATCATAGGCTCTGCTTCGGGGTGGTTAATATTGGACGGAATGATTGCCCGTCCTCTCGCAACCTCATCGCGCACCAACTCCGATTCAACGCCTTCACGAATCGCAATGAACTCCATTTCAGGTGTGATCATCCCTTTTCGTGCATAATGCATCTGCGTAACATTCTTTCCCTTTTTAGCTCGCAGCGGTTTGCGCTTCAATAAAGGAAATTGCGCATCGTTATTCATTTGCTCTATTGAACGATAGCCATTATCCTGTGGTTTTACTTGTCTTCCTTCATATTCTTCCACGTCATTACGTTCCCATATCCAATTTTCCTTAATGGCTGGAAGTCCTTTTTTAATATCGACTTCATAGCCTGCTTCCGTGTATTTTCCGCTCGTATCATAAACGCGGAACGGTTCATTCGGAAACTCATCTTGCTCTGTCACGGTTGGTGATAGTTCAATTTCGCGCATAGGTACAAGCAAATCGGATCGACTTCCTTGTACATATACTTTTCTGCTTGCCGGAAAACAATCGTGAATGTGGATCTCTTTTTCTGTCGTTTGTTTCATTTGTCATCGTCTCCTTTGTGAGGGCAGACCATGACTCCATCCGAGTAAAGGGAATCAGCAGCACAAAAAAAGACCAGCTCCATAAAAAAAGGACCTGGTCTTTCAAAAACGCACAAAAGTACGCTGATTGATAGATTGAAAACTTCCCCACGCTGGTACGAGCCAGATCAGGTCCAAAGAGTTCGGAATGCATTTTACTCATCCCATCTCAGTCCAGTCGCGCTGGACACCCCTAGTTATGATTATTGAATTGTCGAACAACTATAGTTTATCATAGAGTAATGCTTTGTCAACTAGAGGAAGTAAAAGAATTACCTTCCATTCGAATCAACCGATCTTTCAGTTGCTGACCATCCCGGTAGCCCGATAGACTTCCATTTTTTGCGATGACCCGATGACATGGGATGACAAGCAACAACGGATTCTTTCCAATCGCGGAAGCAGCTGCTCGAATTGCAGAAGGATGACCGATTATCTCGGCAATGTCTGAATATGTCACCAATTGTCCATACGGGATATCTTGAAGCGCTTTCCACACCTTGTTTTGAAATGGTGTGCCTGACCAATCCACGGAGCATGTGAAATCTTGCACTTCTCCAGACAAGTAACTTCTCACTTCATCTGCGTATTCACTTAATCTGTCTGCATTTTCCTTCACTTCGCCAGCGCCATATTGTTTGGTGAGCCAACTCTTCATTTTTTCCTCAGCATCTTCAGCTAAGCCTACATAGAGAAGGCCTCTTTCAGTCGCTGCCATTGTTACGTTCCAACCTTCCACATCAAAACTTGTCCAATAAACCAGTTTCCCCACTACCTTTCTATTAGCCAAACAGCTTCAATCCAACGGCCCCTACTATAATCAATGACAAAAAGAAAATCCTTTTCACACTTGCAGACTCTTTAAAGATTAGAATACCAGCCAGGACTGCCCCTGCCGCTCCCAATCCTGTCCAGACTGCATAAGCCGTACTCATTTGAATATCGCGCATCGCTAACGATAAAAAAACAAAGCCGAAACTGAATACTCCAACTATGAGTAGGAGACGCTTGATCGTACGTTTCTGCAAGTAATAATTGATGCTTATAACCCCAAAGATTTCTCCAAGACTGGCAATCGCTAAATAAACCCAAGCCAACGTCAACTGCCCCCTTCTTGATTCGCTTCATCCGACTGCTCATCTGTAGTCAGTTTGATACCAACAACCCCGATGACAATCAAACAGATAAATGACAGCGTAATCCAGGTGAAGTCCGCGTGGAAAACGAAAATATCAACTAATAGAATGGCTGCAGCGCCTGAACCGGTGAAGACAGCATAAACAGTCCCTGAAGGCAATTTCTCACATGCCTTAATAATGAAATAAAAACTAAATATAATCGCGCCTCCAGTTCCGATCCAATGCAGAAACGTCTCCGAATAGCGCAGTCCCACCACCCAAAATATTTCTACGACCGCAGCTAAAGCGACATAACTCCAAGCCAAAGTTAACGTCTCCTTTCATTCGCTCTATAGTGTCTATTAGTATAACAAACCTTTCAGTTAAACGAAAAAAGCATTCCTAGTAGAAGTAAGCTTGCATCTGCTATGTTCGCATGATAGAATGAATCCACTAATAATTTTTCCTATATTAAGAATATTCTTATCGAGAGAGACGGAGGGATAGGCCCAAAGAAGTCTCAGCAACCAGCCAGCTTGGCATGGTGCTAATTCCAAGGGTGAACACCGCCTTGAAGATGAGAATACTGAAGAAAATGTTGTATGTTCGAGGGCCTATTCGAAATGAAGAGGCTCTTTTTTATTTTTCTGAAGGGGATGGATACTATGACAAACAATGAATTAGAAACAAGATTAGTCCAGCTGGGGAATAACAGCGATAAGAAAACGGGCGCAGTCAATACACCGATTTATTTATCAACAGCTTATCATCACGAAGGGTTAGGTCAGTCTACCGGCTACGATTATACGCGGACAAAAAATCCGACTCGTTCTATTTTGGAAGACGGCATTGCCGATTTAGAATCCGGTGATCAAGGCTATGCCTGCAGCTCCGGAATGGCAGCTATTCAACTAATCTTGTCACTGTTTAAAACAGGTGACGAAATCCTTGCCCCTGAGGACCTGTATGGCGGCACCTATCGTTTATTCCAACAGTATGAGAAAACCTATCAGATTTCTACACACTACCTAACATTTGAAGATGTTTCAGAAGTTGAACAAGCAATTACAGATCGTACAAAAGCGATATTTTTGGAGACACCTACCAACCCGCTTATGCTGCAGATTAACGTCGCAACTTATGCAGAACTTGCTAAAAAGCATGGCCTGTTGCTAATTGTTGATAATACGTTCCTTACACCGTATTTCCAACGACCGATTGAGGAAGGTGCGGATATCGTTATCCATAGCGCTACGAAATATATCGGTGGTCATAATGACGTGCTTGCTGGTCTTGTCGTAGCAAAAGGCGAAGAACTTTGCGACCGCTTGTTCACGAACCATAATGCGAGTGGCGCTACACTATCTCCGTTTGATTCATGGCTCGTAGTCCGCGGTCTCAAAACACTCCATTTGAGAATGAAGCAGCATGACGCGAATGCAAAAGAAATGGTAGCCTATTTGAAGCAAGAACCTTTAATCGCAGATGTCTTGTACGCCGGCATCGGCGGTATGCTCTCGTTCCGCGTACAAAACAGCGAGTGGGTAGGACCGTTCTTAGAGAATATGAAACTCATTTCCTTTGCAGAGAGTCTTGGAGGCGTCGAAAGTTTCATCACGTATCCAACAACACAGACGCATATGGACATTCCGATTGAAGAACGGAATCGACGCGGTGTCGATGATCGACTCTTGCGCTTCTCAGTCGGGGTGGAGGATGCGGATGATTTAATTGCCGATGTCAAACAAGCACTGTACGCTGCGAAAGAAGCAGTAGAAGCCGTAAATATTCATTAATCCCATCTCCTCTTGCGTTCAAGTGCAAGAGGATTTTTTCTTTCCTAGCAATAAAAAAGACATCCTAGAGAGAAGGATGTCTGTTAAATGCTCATTGAGTTTGCTGCCATTTCTTCTTTTCCGCTGAGTAAACAACTGTTGCCGGCACTACAATAAATGCCAATGCCGCCACACCTGCCAGCATGCCCGCCCACTCTTTACTCCCTAAGGAAAACCCGGCAGTCGTGCCTATGCCAATACCCGCTATAATTGCCAATGTAATCAACTTATACATAACAAGATCCCCGACCTTTCAAGTTAAAGATTCCCCAAAGGTTCTGAATAATTCGTTGTATTTAGCATACTCTAGTTGAGAACAATTTTCAAGTGTAAGTGAGAACCTTTTTCAATTCGAATGCTATCGGTTTATTCTACTTCACGATTAACTTGAAATATGCATATTAGTCCAACAAAAAAACTGCATTGCTTCGGGGCGGCTGTACTTTAGCGTGTTCTTTGTTCTCCCCAAAGAAAAAACTGCCCTAAAAGCCATTTCTGACTTTCAGGACAGTCTCTTTTCAACTATTATTTTTCCAACAGTTTTAAGGATTCTCTGTTAAATGCCGGGATATCATCAGGCTGACGGCTTGTGACTAGCTGATTCTGACAGACAACGACTTCTTTGTCTGCGTACTTTGCACCCGCATATTCCATATCGACACGAATCGATTTGTATCCTGTTGCGTCACGACCTTCTAATGTTTTCGCCGTGATCAATAGCTGTGGTCCATGACAGATAGCAAAAACTGGTTTGTCGGCATCCATGAATTCTTTGACAAACTTTACGAAACGATCATCTGCGCGCAAAATATCTGGGGAGAATCCACCTGGGATAAATAAAGCATCATAATCTGATGACTTCGCATTGTCAATTCCTTTATCGACTTTTACTTTCGTGTTTTCTTTCATACCGGTAACTGCCGATCCAGCTTCCGTCCCAATCACTTCGACTTCATGTCCAGCATCTTTATAGGCTTTGGCCGGCTTCGTATATTCTGAGTCCTCAAACATGTCTCCTAGTACTGTTGCGATCTTTGCCATTGCTTACCACTCCTTATGTGATGTTCTAGACCTACTATTCCACGAATTAAAAGATCTAAACATCGCACGGCTAAGCTGTATCTTATCCTCAGTATCTAAATTTACGGTCGTATTCGTTTCATCTTTCCAGAAAATTCGCCTGCTTATATCAACTTGAATCTCTGTGCATATTCCTGGTACTTTTCTAATTACATTAGAAAAAAACTCGTTTAAAAAAATATACCAATGATGACAAGAGCGGCGATAATAAGACCCCCAACGGTTTGGACCAGTTCCGTCGACACAACCGGCTTCTTCTGAAAGACATTAATCAATTCCAAGTCTTCACGCAATTGCTTCACTTCTTTACGAAGCTCTTCTACTTCTGTATTCAGCGTACTGATTTCCTGCGATTGCTTAGAAATTAGTTCATTTTTTTGCGGAGATGTTTCATTCGTATCCATAGATCTAATCGCTCCTCCAAGTTTTCTTCTTTATACGTTTTTATAACCGCTTAAGTTTCGTTTCATTGAAAAACTTTCCATTTGCATTTTCAGCTGTTCGGGTGTATTATAAATTTACAAGCTGTATTGTTCGTATGACATTAAGTTTTAACCTTTAAGCTGTAACAGGGAGTTTATTACGGAACGGAAATGGCATGCCGGGTTCCTTTTAGCAACTCGGACGTACAGGAACGTTTCTGCAAACACCCACTTCGAGGAGTGGTGGTTTAAAACTTTCTATGACTAAATTACGGCAAAGACGGCTTAACAAACCGCATAGTTTCAAGGTTTGCGAGAAGGCATCACTCCAATCGAGTGATGCTTTTTTTGTGCATTTTTCTGGTTGGGGTTAAACTGGGGTTAAAACTCAAAACAATTTGTATTAAATACTGATAACCAATTAAACTGGATCACCTTCATTTTCTAAAAAATATTTGAAAAACCGAATAGCCTTTCTTACCTATATCATGTATCCTGTAAATATACATAATTATGGGAGGGGTACCATTGGGAGACAAGAAGAAAGTTAAAGTTAAAAAGCCATTTTATAAAAGATGGTGGTTTATCACTATTGTAGTTATTTTTATTTTAGGTGCTATTGGATCAACTATGGAAGAAGAGGCGGAGGAAGAACCGAAAAAAGTGGAGACTTCAGCTGATGCAAAACCAGACATTGGAAAAGAACCAGGTTTAACAGAAGAAGAAAAAACTCAAATTGCTAAAAAAGAAGAGGAAAAGAAAGCTGCAGCTGGACAGAAAGCTAAAGAAGAGAAAGAAGCTAAAGCAAAAGAAGAAAGCATCCCCAGAGAGCATAAATCTGCATTAAAGAAGGCTGAAACATATGCGAAAACTATGCAAATGTCTAAGGCTGGTATTTACGATCAATTGACTTCTGAATATGGAGAGAATTTTCCTCCTGAAGCAGCTCAATATGCTATTGATAATATTGAGTATGATTGGAAAGAAAATGCGTTGAAAAAAGCAAAGACCTATGCTGACACAATGAGTATGTCAGATGCGGCTGTTTACGATCAACTGATTTCAGAACATGGAGAAAAATTTACTGCTGAAGAAGCACAATACGCTATTGATAATTTAGAATAAAAAAAGCGACTCCGTCCGCAATGGATAGAGTCGCTTTAACTATGCATTGGCCATTTGACAAACCGTGTTGTATCAACGTTTGATTTATGGCCATATGCTTCTTATTTATTGACATCCACAATGTATTTGGCAGCCAATCCTAACAGATCGGCATCCGTGATCGTACCTTCATTCAGCTTTACTTTCCACGATTCGTGAGCGCCTTCTGCAACTGCCGCATTTACGATGATTTCACGTCTGGCTTTACTGCCTAGCGTCAATTCGGTTTCTGCTTTTAATGCTGGACTGGAAAATCTCAATTCGTCACCCTCCTTATCTACTGCAGCTACTTTCTTGCCTTCATATTCAGCCAACACCATTTGTTTAAACTGCGTCCAGTTGATTCCTTTGCGACCACCACGTAAATTGTAAGGGCAGTCTTTGCCGGACCAATGGTTATGCTGCACAACCTTGCTGATAGGGATATTATGCATTTTCATCAGCTGGGCAGCGACCGACGCGGCGTTTCTGACAGCTTGCGAAAAGTCACCATCACTATTTATACAAATCTCAATGCCGATGGATCTCGGATTTCCTGATGTGCGCGGGTATGATGCACCAGCATGCCAACAAATAGACGTATCTAAAAATGAGCGTATAGCTCGCTTTTCATCCACAGTGATATGCCAAGAAGCTTCCCTGTTGTTACCGTTTGCCTGTAATCGTGCATGTGCGTTTGCGTCAGAGCCCTTGTCTGTATTACCTGTTTCATGGATTGTGATATATTCACGCGTGTTCACCCCTGTACTAATGACTTTAACCGCAAAGCGATTTGGAACTAGATTTGATTCAATTTTGACCATTATTACTCCTCCTTGCTCGCACCTTCCTGATTATCCATCAACTCAAACAATCCTGTAGCCGACAGTCCTGCTAGTCCGCCTGCCCATAATCGCAAAACAATATCCAAGTCTGTAAATGGTGCAGCTACCGCACCAACAAAAATGCCCACCGCAAATGCGATGAGCGAAAGGTAATTGTTTTTGATATTGGCTGTCTTTTTAATAAGTTGTACCAACGCTAAGATAATTGGCGCCAGCACCGTTGCAAAGATTAATACGTCTGTCATGATTTATCCCCCTATCCATTTCTGAAACGTTTCAATCAACAAAAACAAGAGACCGCCGCCCCCGACTAATGCGCCGATCAGATGCCATTTTTGCTTGTTATTATCTTGCTTGATACCAAGCGTATGACCTAGCAATGTATTAAGCATATTGGTTTGCTCTTTCTGGTGTCGATCGATTAATTCACGCTGCTCTGTATTCTGTGTGTAGATCATGTTCTCGATTTTCGACTGCGAAGTTTGAACAACCGTAATTTCTTTTTTCACTTCGCTGTAGTTTTTTTCTAATTCAAGGATCCGTTTCTCATGGTCTTGTACAATACTTTCCATGGTTTTATCCTCCATTTCCTGCTGCGTCATATCTCACCCCACCACACTTTTCTCTTTTTGAATATAAAAAAGAACGCCCGTGTGGACGTTCCCCTTACTTTCTTTCTTCAATTTGAATATTTATTAATTTCTTTCTCTAATTCTGAAGCCTGCATTTCTAAATCTTTTTTGTAATCGTCTAGCATAACCTCGAGAAATTTAAATCCTTGCATGGCCTGTTCAAAAAGTCCATCCCTTATTAAGGTTCGTGCAAACGTGTTTTTAATTTCATTAGTATTTAAATCAACCTTCACAAATCCTTTATCCAATACATAAACAACTAGACTATGTTCTGATGGATAATAACCAATTACCGGACCACCTAACGATCCATGCTTAATTTCAGGATGCTTAAACTTATAGCCTTTATTTTTGTAAAGTTCGATAAGTGATTTGTACTTCTCGGGTTGGTCTAACAACATTTCCTCTTGTTTGTCAAGAAGCTCCGCATTTCTTTCCATTATTCGATTGTACTCTTCATCTATAACGTTGAAATTATCTACTGTAATCACTGAAGACTCACCTCCCCTCTATCTCCACATTTCGACAGAGAGGAAGTATTATCCTTCTATTTACCTAAGACTTATTTCTCTTTCTCAACCTCGGCAGCCAAATGCTCCGCAACTGGAACCTGATACTGTTCAGGTAGACTATCAATCTTCCTTGCACTAGCTTTCACCAATAGACCGTAAACAGGAATCATATAATCAAAGACCATCATTCCTCACCTCCTTCATATTTGGCAACTTTAGCAGTGAGCACTTCAATCTGCTCCTGCATGCCTGCCATCGCTCCTAGCATGATTAATTGGGTTTCATCTAATTTCTCTACCGCGTCAGATGGAAAAAGAGGCTCATAAGGTCCCTTTTCTCCATTCGGCAATGTGCGCCTTACCAAAGGTATACTCATGAGAATAACGCCCCCGATACTTGAATGATTGGTTTATCGCCTGTCCATGATAATTTGATTGCAATATGTTCAGCAGGACTATCTGACTCATACTTGAATAGATCGTTGATATAATTATCGGCTGGTCCGCTCGAATCTAATTCCATTGGCTTGAAATCTTCCGGTTCCGTTCCGTTCGTCATGCTGATCTCAGCCTTAACCGAATTATTTGGATCACGTAATATCCAGAGTGCAATACTCTTAGCAGACCCTGCTGGTGGCTTGATAGTGTATCTCATTGTAGATGAGGTCAACGGTGTAAGTTTTTTGTCTTTAGTTAGCACGATTGTTTCAGATGCCTTGAAATCATACGTATCAGCTACTTCAACGACGATGCTATTTTCACCGTCTTTTAGCTTGGACAACGAAATATCAAATGAAAACGGTCTAGCAGGTCCATTGTGAATTTCTACGTTTATACCATTGTTGATGCGATACCGAACTACTACGTCATTGCCGTCAGGATCATATGACTCCCCGGTAACGGTTACTTTATCAACGTTGATTAAATCGGATTGGTACTCGATCGGATCGATAGTTAAGGATGGAGGACGATTGGGAACGACATAGAATATACGTCTTTCAATTTCTGATTCCCCGCCCTGATTATCCGCTGCCCAGACCTCCAAGGTGTGAGCAGTGCCCTCTGTGAGTTTGCCAGTGATTTCCGTCTCGCCTTTGTAGAGTCTGCCCGACTGGAAAAGCAGTTGTTCGTTAAAAGGGATTGCTGATCCGTCAGATAGCTTGGTTTCGATGCCTCTAGCAGTGCCGCCGTTTAAGCGATAGTAGACGATTAGAACGTCTCCAACGTCTGGTTCTATTGCGGAACCTTTAATCGTAAACGTGTCTTTTTCGTAGAGAGTTTTGTTGTTTTCGGTTTCGAGCGTCAAAGTCGGTATCTTGTTGTGCTGGATCGTGAACGCTTCGGAATACACATAGTCCGAATAGACGCCGCTTGTATTTTTAGCGCGCACGCGGAACTCAACGGTCGTTAATGACTTATCTGTCGTTACGGTAAATGCACGGGTTAGTGCGTTGGTGTGCGTTCCAACATTTTGCCATGCACCGTTATTGTATCGGCTTTGGACCTCGTATGTGCTGATAGATGGTGCTGTTGATGCGCCGAATGCGAGAGTTAAGGCTTGCTTAGGTTCGAGTACGGCATTGATTGCTGGCGCTGTAAATGCCGATGGTGGTGCGATTGATTGCGATACGCGGGAACCTCGGACGTACCAATAACCATCGGAATGCACTCCGTTAACTGGGTAAGTGCCTTCAATGGCGTTAATGTCGCTTTGGATAAGCGCCCCTCTAATATCGCGCGTTTTAACTCTCCCGATACTGTGTGCCGATTTCGCTTCACTTATCTTTTGGAATCTATCAACAAAAGTTGACCCGGAGCCAGAAGAATAAACATACATACCGATAGATATATCCGAACTGTATAAATAAGTGCCGGCAGTGTAGAAGTAGATACCCTCCACTCGAAAACTGCTATATCCATTTCTAACACTGGTTTCTTCTTTATACTCAAAATCGACGTAATTTTCGGCTCCTTTATGGTATTTACTCCAATAATACATCGGTTTAGTAACCGTAAACTGCGCACTCTCCCGATAACCTGATTCTAGCCCTCCTGAATCAGCTGCCTTGACGCGCATTTTCAGCGAGGTTGCAGTCGGAATGGTATATGTGAAGCTAGGCGTCGATGTTTCGCCTACTTTCGCGAAAGAACCGCCGTTGATAGCCGCTTCCCAAATGTATTTCGACAAGTTGCCCTCCGCGTCACTGGAAGCTCCTACGGAAAATACTTTGGCGTCACCGATTTCTAGTGTTCCGGTTGGTTGTGTGAAGGCCCCTGGTGTTGTTGGCGCTGTGTTGGCCAACGTCCCTCTGACATACCAATAACCATCCGTATGGTAATCATTTGCAGGGTACGTCCCATTTTCGGCCACTAGAGTAGCTAAAAGCGTACCTGAATTCTCCCTTCTTATTAAAGAAGTCTCCGTAATATCAGCTTCATCTACATAACAGTAAATATTGTTGTAAGCCATGCTGTTTCCACTCTCGGTACTCCTGTACCTAAAGACTTTATTTAAGGATTGAGCATATCCGTAATCTTGGTAGTTAACCCTGTCGGCATCTGCATAAGACCCGAAAAAATTAAATCTTCTTGCGTCACTGTCCCACTCTATGACTCGACTGAGTCCAGTGAACATCACCCGGAAATTCTGTTGATTTCTAAATGGTGGCGTCGACCAAACCTCTTTAACTCGGTATCTGCTGTAGTTGTACTTGGCCATCTCACACCACCTCCATTACTGAATAGGTACCCCAAGCACCATTATCCATCCGTCCATCCGCGATCGTCACGTTACTACGAGCAATAACCGCGCCTTTGACGTAATCATGTTGCAACGGCTGAACAGTGATCGTAGACTCGGTGACATCCGTAATCAGCACGTCCTCATGATTGATAGCGTCGTAGACCGTCACCTCTGTAAATGGTTTAAATCCGTCTGTATTATCAACATTAAGGACGGTAGTTCCCGCCGACCGTGGGGCTGTTAGGACTGCAGCTGTTGTCTCTCGCTTAATCCGAATTGGATCTCCGATAAATGTATCTGCAAAGATACCGCTATTGCCTTTCGTGTCTCCCTCTAACGCCTGTTGGATTTTGATTTGTACAATATCACTTTCATGCAAATTCCAATGCTCTGCTAATTTAGCTATCATAATATCCATAGGGCTTAAAGTTTCCGCGTTCAAAGGTGTTCCTGGTTGAAAAATCTCTCCTTCATCCGGCTCTAAACTTACTGTTCCATCATCGTTTTGAACAAAGCGGAAACGGTTAGGAAACTCAACAATGTGATCATCAAAATTAACCTTGATATAATCCAATTTCCTCAATTTTTAACACACTCCTTCATCGGCGTTTCAACGAATGCCATTTCAAATCTAACTAAAAGGCCACGCAAACTAGTCTTTTGCAAGACCTCAATGTTTTCCGCTAATTCTCGCCCATGACGATCAATCAATCGAAAATCTTTGATTTCTCCTTCGGTAATCTTATTTAATAGAAGAAAAACACGTAGACGATTGCCTTCTACAGTTTTTTTATATAACTCGAATTCTGTAGCAACGCCATTGACCAAAACTCTTGAACCTGTAATTTCTTTAGCGATAGCGTTCAGAAAGACTTCGAAACCTAATGGAGTAATAATCGTCTTTGCCAATGCACTCAATATTTACACCTCCCCAACAAATAAATTCCCGCCCGCTAAATATCTGCCAGTCACAGGGTAATAGCCACCATTTACAATGCTGTCTGTCACAAGCGCAACGTCAGTATTCAAGCTGATTCCGTCAAATGATCTGTACGGTTTCACTCCACACGAAAACGTGCCACACAACCAATACGGATAGGTGATGGCATCACTGTATGTTGCTATTTTGATTTCGACAGGTGACAATACGAACTGCCAGTAGACTTTAACGCCACCACCCTTGATACGTTCAATGGCAATCATATTGACTGGTTTGTCGGTCTGTTGAAAGGAAATGAGTAACGCGGCAGGCTCATGGTCTAATTCTGACTTGTACCACACTTCTTCCACGCCTACATAGGCATCCCCTAAAAAGACATGACCAACTTCATTTATCGTTTCGATTTCACCTGCACTTCGATTTAGACGGATTCGCATCTTGATAAAATCCCGAAACAATTCATCTTCCTTTTGTCCGCGCTCTTCCTTAACACGTTTGGCCAAGTCGTCTAGAGGTACGCCTTCCGCATTATCAATATCCTGCCAGTCTTCAATTTTGTGAAAGACATTTTTAACGGCTTCCAATTCAGAAAAAACAAGTTGAAACACTTTGCCGATGTTGCTGTCTCTTGCTTTTCGATAGTTATCCGTCAGTTTATCTAAAGCGGCTTCAATTAGGTTCATGTGACCACAACCTTATCAGCAGAAGTGGAAGCGATCTTATCAAAATCAATCGATACATTGCCCACAATAAATTGCTTATCCGCTGACAATCCTAATTTCAAATCGATGTCATCAATACCATTCGTCTCGTGGATGGCAGCAATCAATTTGGTATAGCCTACACTTTTACCAATACCGAGTCCTGGATGCTTGTTACCGTCTCCAATATATTTCACAATACTTTCACAGACTAAATCGAACCCATTAAGTGGGAATCTGTCATTTGTAGTCAGCTTCACATCTACATAAATATCAACTGTGGAAGGTCGCGTGTAGCCAATTGGATGAGTGTTCCCATTGCTATCTACAACATCTACTACAGTCGTTCCATATGATTGGATACCACCTGTCTTAGCAATAAAAATAGTACGTGCAATTACGTCATCCTCTCCACCATGAACGAATGGAGCAATACATTTTGGTGGTAATCCATCCACTTCGATTATTTCATCATTCTCGAAAACGAAAGCATCTACTACACCAGCTGCATCTAATAAGTTGGAGCGTACTGCATCGACGTTAGAAGCGCCACCTCTGGTAGCTGATAGTCCGTTACGCTGCCGAAAAGACTCATCGTCTTCAGCGTCACGACCAACCACGATTTGCTTCAACACTTCTACACTGAAAACGCCTGCTACTGGATTCGTAATCTGATGGATAGCTGTTAAACTAACATTTCCAGACACTCCTGCTTCTAGTGCTTCGATTTCCGTGTAAGCCCATCCATCGTCATCAGCGACCGCATAAGTGAGTGTACGATATAAAATGTCACCCTCCGTTTGTACGGTGAATCCTTCTTGAATAGGAATGCCAGGATCCGCTTCTAACTTAACTGCATACCTGGCAGCTACAGCTTTTTGTCGGGTCGTACCGATAAACTTTGATGTTTTATCCAAATTGATACCCTCCGCTGTATCTGGCGACATACTGTTATAAACCTTTTCTGCCAGCATCCAAACGATAGCCAAAAACCACGCACATAAACGGATGAATAATCCTAAAAAAGTTCGTTCAGAGAGATTGATATTCTCCCCAAACAATTCACGGGATTTCATTTCCATATCTTCAATCAAATCTGCGTATTGCTTACGCTTGAAACCCTTCTTCGTCAATCCGTAGTCATCCAATCGGGAACACCTCCTCGATCACATTTCCACTGTTCATACGGACACGGACCAATACTTCTGCTTTCCTTTTAGGACGCTCTTGAAAAAACTCAACCTTTTCAACTTGATCAACCCGCTCGTCTTGATGGATCGTTTCAATAATGGCAAGTCTTGACCGTTGTTCATCGAACGGCTTAGCGAAAATAACCGAATAGGCTAGCCCGTGAAGAATATTCAAGAACCACTCTTCCTTATTTGTGGTCAACGCCCTTTCAAGAGATTGTCCTTCTTCTACTTCTTCTTCGATCACTACGAAGTTTCCAAGTTGATCAATAACAATATCGTCGTCCTCTATTTTTAAAGCCTTCATTATTTCTCACCTAACTTCCACTTGATCGTCTATCAGTAATGTTTACTAATCCACTGACGGTAGAAAGATTAATATTCCCCTGCTCACTAGTCAGATTAATATCTTGTAGCTTGGTTGCAATTGAGACCTTTCCATTTTCGTCAATGATAATTTTAGTGTCCATGTTTTCATGAGCAATGAGTAAATCATTTTCATGTTCAGCTGGCATTGGCATTTCCGATAGGCCTGAAACAATCATGGCATCATCCAAATGGTGTCGGCGTTCCCCTGCATCATCCAAAGGGTAATCATTAAAAACAACAATGACCTTATCCCCTTTTTTAAATGGCATACGAATAAAAAACGCTCCTGCTCTATGTAAAGAAACAGGAACGTCTAATATTGGAGGGAGATCACCTTGTAACGGCTGGATATCAGCTTTCATCGCCACATGATCAAACTTCAAAATTTCCGCTTGCATGGCGACACGCAAACCATCCATCATGCCTTCAGCAAAACCGTCGAAGAAACCAACCGCTTCACTCATACAGCTTTCACCTCCATTTTTGTATGCCAAGAGGAGCCATCATGACTGCCTTTCACAACACGGAAATTTCCTGTCACCGTGCGGCTCTCAATTCGAATCAAGCTGTCTTCTCTAATCCGATGATTCAGCAAGCACGTAACAGAGTAGTCAGCATCCTCACTGTCCATTTGTTCAGGCGTTCCAACTAGACCAGTATCCGAATTTAACACGAATCCTGTATTCACGCCTTTACTTTTAGGACGAATGGAGATGACGCTATTCGTAATGAGTAATTTACTTTTACAATCATTCACCACAATCTGGCGTAATTCCCGTTGCAATGGTCCGTGAACTACCTTTCCTTTTTTATAGACGACATCTTTTTCGAGTTGGATTTCGCCAACTTCTAAACCAAACAAACCGATGACGCCCCTAATAACTTGGGAAGCTCTAGTATTTTGCTTAAATGTCTTGGACACCTTCGTTTTCATCCACTCTGCCGCACCATCGCCCATTGTAACGGTTGTTATCTTATCTACACCGCTCCATGTGGTTTTAGCAGTAATGATTCCACCTGTAAAGATGGAACCGCTATTGGATTGATAACCAGCATTTAAAATACAAGGCGTACCCTTTTTCAGTTTAGAAATTGTGTCTTTGGAAAGGTTGTATATTTTGACCTCCGCTGTGCTTGGTTCTGGATCATCATCGAAATCCACTTTGAAATCAAAATGTAAATCAGGATAGTTGATTGTCTTACCTGCCACATGGAATGATGCCTTCCGAATCCACAAATCATTCATCGAGTTCACCGTCCATCATATACAGAAAAACACTTTCTTCTAACTCTTCCCATCCAATACGCTTTGCGTTTCCTGATTCATCGAAAGGAATGATTGGGGTTAATGGCTTGGTTTGTACATTTTCAAATAAAGGCTTACCATATACTAACTTTTCTCCAGCAACAATCAAGTCATCAAGACGTAATAAATCGACAGTAAAGAAATCATGTTCAGCATTGTAACGGACCTCAAACCCCCAGGTAACGTTGTCGAGTTGCATCTCGAATGAATAAGGAATTGCTTCTTTATCAATTTCAATGTAATTCATTTCTTACGCCCCTTTCGACTTTGAGTGTCCGATTTCTGCTTTGGTGTTTTCTTTTTCGGCTGCTGCTTGCCTTTACTGGTAGTCTTCTTCGTTTGCGTTTTGCTGACTGACTTTGCAGGGACAACGAGTTTCACTTCTTTTAATTTTGCAATTCGTACCTTGCGTAAAGTCAAAGAGAATTCAAAGCCATCGCTAATTTTAGCCGATCGTTTTCTCGAAAAACTCGCTATGACTACTTGCTCGAATGTTTCAACACCGATAAAAGTAAGCAGTTCTCGTTCTTGCCGAAACCGTTGGAGTCGGGCTAGTTTTTCATTAGCCCGCTCCCCAGTGATCACTCCATTAAGAGGAATGGTTTCTGGTTTAACCTGCACATGATCAGCAACGTCAGATCCTTCTTCCACAGAATGATCGGTGACTTCACTTGGTTCGTTCACTGATTCATCTATTACTGCATTGAATTCGACTTCACCACTTAGACCAATTAATTTTGACAACATTATGCAGGTTCACCCCCTCTTTTAGCCGCTAACATTGCAAAAAACTGTTCCATCATCTCAGGGAAATAGCGTTCCAATTCATGTTTAACATCTTGACCATCTGCATTACCCTGAATAATAATTTCAATTGTTGGATTAAACGAGATACCCTGAGTCGATGACTGATTCGAAGGTGGTGAGGTTTCAGGGTTGAAGGATCTAGCGATATCATACCCAACATTTTCTGCCGCATCGCTTGCATGTTCAGCCTGATCTTCAAATCCAATTTGATAACCCATCATGGTATTGACACCATACTCTTTGAAAAGACGAGACGGTGAAAAGATTTGCAGGGCACCTTTAAACTTACTTGCAATACCACTAGCGATATCACCAACTTTTTTCCATACAGCATCAGCCATGCTGTCAATTCCGCTAATTAATCCTTGGAGAATATTAGCACCAATATCAAACAAATTGATATTTGCGAAGAAGCTTTCAATATTATGCCAGATACTTTCACCGATACCCCTTATGATTTCCCAGGCTCCGCTCCAGTCACCTTGTAGTATCGCCATTCCGGCACTGATAAGGCCAAGCACAATGTCAATACCAGTTGAAATCACTGTCTTGATCAATTCCCACGCAATTGTCACTATACCTGTAATTAATGGCCATACGATTTGGAAAATCCCTTGTATAATACCCATAACCATCTGGATAGTTCCCAAAATGCTATTGAATCGTTCTTGGACAATAAACATAATGAACGCACTATTGGTATCCCAGAAGTCTTTAAAGCGGCCGACTATGCTCATTGCAAACTCCATTGCCACTCCGAAAACATTCATTACAATCTCGCTAATCCATCCGAATGCAACGGATGTAGCTTCTTTGATCCAATCCCAAGCAGCATGAACGCCATCCCTAAACCATTCGATTTTGGTGTATGCCAGTACAAGTGCACCAATAATTAAACCAATGGCAGCAACTGTTAGAACTATAGGATTAGTTAATACGGCGAATATTCCTCCTGCTGTTTTCACCGCACCCGATACCTTCGTAAATAAACTATAGAGAGGGGGTAACTTCGTCAATATACTACCGAGCACCATGAGGACAGGTCCAATACCAATAATGAAAGCAGATCCGATTAAAGCGCCATATTTGACGATTCCTTGCATAATCGGTGAAAGCTCATCAAACGCTGATTTAGCCGCCTTGACTTTATCCACTGCACTTGAAAAGAAATCTCCAAATTTTTCTCCCGCTTTTTCTGCAATTCCTCCCATATCATCTACACGAGCTGTGATATCAGAAATCAACGGTTTTAATTTGGAAAAGAAACCGCCGCCTTTACCACCCGCATCAAGGAAGGATGCTCCAAGTCGACCGACTGCTGACCACATGTTAGCCATCCCAGCGGTAAACGATTCTTCACCCATCGTTTTAGCCGCGCCGCCGATGTTATTTTCAATCGCGTTCATCAGCATTTTAGAAGATATTTTACCATCGGACGCCATTTTAAACACCGCGTCTCCGGTCACTCCGGCCTCGTCTGCCAGCCATTGATAGATGGGCAGCCCTCTGTCGGATAGTTGTTGCAACTCACCGTTATAAGCTTTACTGGATGTCTGGACTTTATTTAAAATCGAACCCATCTCGCCCATTCCCATTCCAGCAATTGCTGCCGCATCTCCGGTTAAAGTGAGATATTTAGTCAGCTCTTTCCCTGGCTTAACTCCTGCTGCCGCGGCATTAGCTGCGGTGGTTGCTGCTTCGCCCATACCAAACGATGTGCCTTTTACAGAATCTAAGGCAGATGTCATGATCACGTCAACGCCTTCTGCGTCATGACCAAGACCTTTCAGTTTGGCACGGGCTGTGTCAATACCCACAAGCCTGTCGAACCCTTTGACCAAAGCTATACCACCTAAAGCAGTAGCAGCCCCCACCGCCGGGGCAGTTATCCATTTTGTCATGTTCTTACCGATACCGCTCATTTTGGTGCCAATACCGTCTAATTTGGAAAACATGCTGCTGGTAGTAGATTCAGTGACGCTACCCATTTCCGCAATGCTGCCTCCCGAATCAATGGCACTATCACGGATATCATCCACAGCGGTGTTCACTGCCAATAGTTTATTGACGTCAGAGTTAAACATAATGTCTATTGCTAATTGTCTTAAACTCAACTAATTTCACCCGATTCGCGTTGAGACATATAAAAAAAGACACCCGATCAACGAGTGTCTTACTTTTGTTTATTTTTTGCTTCAATCTTTTCGATATAAATATCAAGGGCCGCGTTAGCTTCCATGATTTCATCCATTGTCATTTTCTGCAATTCGGGATAAGAAAACTTCTCCTCCATAACAAGGCGCCAAAACCACCAATGTTCTGTTGCACTTTTCCGATAGTGACCTTTACTCTTCGTCTCCACCTTGTTGAAAGTTGACTGCTTCCTTGACTAATTCGTCAAGTTCACCCCAATCATCAAAATCCTCTATTTTCATTTTTGGTGAAACAACAATGTGAGCGAGAACTTCCTTATACGTTTTTTCCTCACTAGGCACACCAAATTTGTTTTTACAGCGGTCACGAATCTTTAGCCATTCAACCGGGAAAACCTTTTGCAACGTAAATTCTTTTTCATTAATCGTAATTGTTTTCTGTTCCATTTAATATCTCTCCCTTAATCACTCATCTATTTCTAGTACAGGCACTACAATAATCCATTCACGCTCACTAATTTCTTTCCCGAACTCTAAGTTAGGCGGCTTTTCAATCCAGCAATCATTCCCGCCAGATGTAGAACCGAAATTTTGATCTACAACTGATACTGAAAAAGTATCTTTATCCCTAGCCATTTTTGACAAAATAGAATTAGAGGGGCTGTCTTGTGATAGCGTCACGGTAATTTTCCCCATTTTGTTTGCATTGCGTGCGCGGGCTACTTCACCTTTCGCGCCTACGTGTGCAGTGTAACTCTCTTCGTCACGTTCTACGTTTATAAATGTTCCATCAGCAAAACCTGTCAGAATCGTATTATTTACTACGACATTGGTGTCTAACGGATCGTACGTATTTACACTCATGCCGCTGCCCCTCCTTCGTTATACGTCATAGTTAAGCGTAAAGTAGTTCCATGAATCGCTCCTGCTAACGGCACAAGGATTACTAAACCATCATATACACGGTTGGCCACATCATTAGGTAGACTATTTTCACGACTGCGTGCTTGAATTTCCCACAAGCCATTCCCCGCATCATCTTTTAAAACAATGCCTTGCTCAGTTGCTCTTTTTAAAACAGCAGTAGCAGCTGATACTATTAATGCGATCCCGCTATTCTCATAAGCAACTTTTTTCTGTGTGAAAAACACTCGCGAAACTTCTTCAGTCAAACGTGCATCTAAGAAATCTTGTGATTGCATAACGTAGATATACTCACCACTTGTTACTTTGCCTTCACTCGTCTGAAGAATGCCAAATTTACGAAGATACGTATTTCCATTGTCTGTGTGCAGTTGTGTAATATCACTGATACCGATATTAGCTGCTTTCACACCATTTACCGTTTTGAATTTCCATGTGATGCTACCTGGTTCTTCGGGGGCACAGCGTGCAATTAATCCTTCTGCTACATAAGATTCCGGATCGTCGTGATAAAATAAGAATGTACGATCAGATTCAATCTCTTTAAGCAAGTCTATATTTTGTGTGGTGACACCGTATAGTTTCTTCTGCGTATCAATCCATTTGGAAAGAGCAGTAATTTCATTGTCACCGTTCTGGTCACACTCCAAGTAATACCAATCATTCTTAGTTTCAATTAATTCATTTAAAAATGTCACTAAGGTTTCAGGGTTTGATTCCGCATAAGCTATGCCAGCCATAGCGATCATTGGTGGACGCGGTGTTTGGCCAAAAATCCTTGCCGCGATTTTATAGGCAGCCGTATCTACTGGATAATCTTTGGCCACTTGCTCAATGCCTGTGTATTCGCTGTATTCTTTTTCTCCATTAGTCGCCAAAATAAAAGGAAGACCAAAGCCTTGTTGCGTTAAGGCTGCAGTCTCCCTCGTTATAATGACTTCAACGTCTTTAACATTAGTCAATGATAGTCACTTCCTTTTTAAAAGGTTTATTATTAATTGTTCCTTTTACAACTTTTATTTCTTCCACAACCCTACTTTGCGTGTGGACGAATCGTAAAATCACATCAAATCCTCGCTTGCGTTCATAGTCATCCACAATCAAACTGTCACGATTCATAACAGATTGAATTTCTGCAACAACGTAACCAGCCTCCTTCAACTGCCTGTAACCAGTGAAGGTAAACCAATCGTGTGCCTGCTGGATTAAACCCGATGTATTATCAAAGTCATTTCCATAAGCTGTCAAACTTAGGGACATAGTAGGCTGAGAAGTCGATACTCTGTTAATATCCTCAACCAGATCTTCATCATAATTCGATGGTCGCCCACCAGTCGGAATGAACGACACGATTTCTTTAATAGCGATGTATGGATAAGATGGTTTTGGACTTGACTGCTCCGCTAAAATCACCGGACGTGTTAGATGGCTATCCAAACTTCTAATAATATCAGTTACTCGCAATGCCATCCCTCCTAATCACATACATTCGTAAACCCTTGCCATAAAATGAGTAATCTCGTTCTTCCATCACAGTGTAATCTAACTTACTAACTGTAACGGATTGACCACGTTCTAATTTTTTATAGGTATAGAGCTTTTCATCATCAGTGGAATACGTACCACCTTCTTCGAACTGCAAAATGTCATCCGTAAAATTTGTGATAACTGCACGGAATGGCGTTTTTGTATCAGTACCTGGCACCCAGACACCATCCACATACTCCCCATCGCTACCATCTGCACGTTCATTTAGATAAACGGTAATCATGTAGGGACGCAAAAATGAACGGAAATCCATTATTTACGCACCACCTTGAATCCAATGGCATCTCGAAGATCACCAGTTTTCACTAGATCTACGCTTGTCACATTCTCACTAATTTTTTTCGATGCAAATTTCCCTATCTCTTCGTTAATTTCATAGGCAGTGGCATTCCCTTGTATCAATAGATCCAGTAACTCCTCCGCTTTTTTATTAATACTACCTTGGTTAGCATCAAAACCTGAACGAAAATAAGAGCGTTCAGGAATATGAATATGCGTGGTAGACTTTTTGAGCGGCATTCCTTGCCCTAAAAACCAACCGCGCATCTTAGGCGTTACTTTTATATCGAAACCATATTCATGCACCCAAGCTACTGTAAAAAGTTTATCCCCACTAGGTGCATCAATAACTAACTGAATTTTGTTTCGATTTATTTGTTGCAATTGGCGAGCTAAATCTGGAATTCGATTATTGTCTCTCACTCTTGCCATTATCCATACACCATGTTTCGATATGGATCGATTAAAGCTAAAACAGATGGGGGTGCGGGGATCACCTTTCCATCTATGTGCTGTAGTGCATAATTTTTCTGACCAAGACCGTCAATTCGTTCACTAGAAACACCCATATTCCCACCTGTATTGATACGATACGTACACCATAATATACACGCATCTTCCACATCATAGGGTAGCCGCGGAATGACTTCAGAAGGTTCTTCACCAGGCAAAGTATATTCACTGGAGAAAGCCCTGCGACAATATGTTTCAATTGCTTCAGACACGGAACGAATGATGCGTTCCAATTGGTGGTCTTCATCCTTGTCTTCCACAGGAATGAACAGCTGTCTCTTCAATTCATCAATCGTTGTCAGCATCGTCATCACCCTTTTTTGCCTTTTTGGATGCAGATTTTTTAGTAGCTGTTTCTTTGACAGGTTTATTTTTGGCTGTTTCGACCACTTCTGCAATTTTGTGTTTCACGAATTGATCACCTCGATCTTTGCTAGTCTCCACAACTTCTCCTGCGGCATAACTGTAGGTAGGGGATGAAATGGATTGTAAAAGTCTCACCTTCACGTTCACACCTCCTAATTAAAAAGAGTAGTCATCGACTACCCTCTCACTCGCCTGCATGTGTAATTGTTTTAACCGCTTCTGGTACAAGCAATTTTCCATCATGACGGAACGTTGCACGGAATCCAACTTGGCCAGTCTCTGCATACAGTTCATCAAGACGTTGAATCGCAATGCCAAGACGATCCATGATGCGGTAACGACCAATATCACCAAACGCTACTGATTTTGCGCCTGCTCCAATCTCAGGCATAAAATCGGACGTTGTCACTGGGCGCCCAAGAATACGATCCGGTTCCCCTGCCTGTAGACCTGGCTGCCATAGATAATCGTTGTCACCAGTACGCTTCATTTTCCGAATGGCTTTGATAGATGAATCACCCATCAGGAATGTTCCGCGTTGACGATAGCCACGCTTGACAGAATAGAATAGGTCAATCAGGTTGTCTGCTGTTACACCGTCCGTGGTAGCTTCAACGCCTTGTTTCGCGTCAAGCAATAGACCACGTGGTTTTTCGTCACCATCACCTAACAAGAAGCTATGCTCTTCCAATTCAGATTCCGCTTCCACAAACTGAGAGCGAATTTCAGCTTCAAGATTAAAAGAGGCGTCTTGCATTAATTCCTCTGATATAAGTAAAATCCCTCCACCTTTATGTGCGCCCATATGTTGCACAGCAAAAGACATGCTTGTTTTACCGTACGTGCCTTTCTCCGCGATATAGTTAAATTTAGGACGATCAGCAACCATAGGGATTTTGCGATCTGTGGAAGACTGCATGACGGTCGCAAGCTGTCTCATGACAGTAGCCTTTGTCAATTCACGTAGTAAAGTGGTTTCAAATTCTTCAGGCGCCAAGTATCCACCTTTTGCATCTTCTGCTTTGAATAGATCACGCATTTCTCGTGGATCTGCGTTACGTCCTTCTTTCAATACATTCCAGAAAGAGTTTCGATATTCTTTAGTAGCACGTGGACCAGAACGATCTTCAGGCTCATCGTCAATCACAGGAGTAGTGTTACGCTGAGTAAATTCTCCCTCGATGCCAACTAGGCGCTCTTCACGTTCAATTTGGGAACGTAGGCTGTCCACTTCTTTCATGATTTTATCGTAATGCTCTAGTTCGTCAGCAGCCAGTGAACGCTTTTCTGTTGTTTCTCGTTCTAAAATTCCACGTGCCTCTTTTACCAATCCAGCACGCTTGTTACGTAATTCTTGTACTTTTGCAATAGTCATATAGATGACCTCCAATTAATTTAATAGTTTTCTTCCAATACCAAGCGTCTCATCAATATATCAATTGAATATGATGGAGTAGGCTCATTCGGTGGTGCCTGCCGTTCTTCTTGCATTACATCCTTAATTACAGAACGCAAGATTTCTTTAAAATCTACATCTTGAATAGCTTCTGTAACAGATCGTGCGCTGACATTCGTCGATGGATAAGCCGGAAACGGTGTAGGGCTAATCTCAATCAGCTCCACGTCTTCTAGCGTCCGAATCGATTGTTCAGGGTTCGTATTATCCCAACTATCTTTTTTGACAGAGAAGCCAAACGAAACACCATCTACGTCCTTTCGTTGAATGGCAACGCCAGCATCACGTCCCCATGAGTTATCCGGCAAATCCAATTCAAAAAGCAGCCCTCTTTCATCTTCTTCGAGACGTAGAGTGCTACCATTCGTTGAGCCTAGCGGAAAGTCAGAATTATGATTCCACAACGCTTTGATATTATTTTTTGATATAGATTCGGCAAACGCGCCTTTTTGAATCTTTTCCCTAAATCCGTACAAGGGTACAGATAGCTGATCAAATACGGCAGCATACCCTCGTAAAGTAGTGGGTTTGCCTTCTTCACTTCTCACTTCCATGTCAGTGATTGGATAATTCCTACGCTCAATTTTCAAATCCTCACCACCTTTCGATCATCAGTCTTAATTTTTGCTGATTTTCTCAAGAGACTTCCTGATTAAATTCAGCTCTTTGACAATCTCCTTCAGCAACTTTTCCACTTCTCTCACCTCGCATTTCATTCAGCCACAATCTGACAGACACAACCTCCATGCAACGGTGGATGAGAAGCAGGCTTGCGCACATTCATTGTTCCATCTTCACTTTCAAGACTCTGATCTTTACTGACAAAGTTTTGCTCAATACCAACAACCATTCCATTCAATTCGGTGCAGTATGGACAGTTATCTGATCCAAGTGCCATCCATCTCAATTTACTAATTCCTAATGCAGCAAAAGCAACTTTAGCAATGGCTCCGCAAATTTGGACAGTTTCATTCATGGCTACCTTTTCAGGACGGCGTTCTTCCCATTCAGTTAAGCGGACATCGATTTCATCCACAGGATCTAACCCTTCATCGAATGAATCACGCACAATTTTAGCGAGTTGTCCTTTTGAGCTTCCAGAATATCGTTCAGCAAAAGCTTCTAAGTATTTATCCATGAATTGACGCGCTTCATCAGTAAAAGTTTTTTTATCACCGACTTCTTTACTGGCTTCTTCGTATACGATTTCAGCCAGTGAGAGAAAAGCAGGTTTCATACGTTTTTTCAACGCTTCATTGTCGCCATAGTATTCATCCAACCAGACTTCAAAAGTTGCTGAATCACGAGTACCTAAATGTTTTATGACAGCTTCCCGAATATCAGCGGCCTCTTGTATTAAATATCGTTTTACTGCATTAGAAAAGACTTGCTCATAACGCTTAGCAAGTCTCGAACGGTTTTGTGCGGCTCGTATTTGTCGCTGCTCTTTTGTTGTTTTTTCAAATGTACGAAATTCAAGGCTCCGTTCATCTTCATCGTCTAACAAAATGGATACGTTTTCGACTGGATCCACAGAATCTAAATCGTCAGCATTAATCATATTCAGTGGAGTTAGGTACACATCACCTTTAGGTCCAATAGGATTCATATTCTCCTTATTACGAATATCATTAATGCTCATCCAACCCCATTGTCTAGCAGTTGCATAGGCATTGTATCGGCTTTGAATATCTCCACGTAACAGTCCATCCACAAGGAAACTGGCGTAATATTTCTTATGCATAAATTCAGGGATAATCTGCAATTTAATTGTTTGTTCCCATAAAGAGAACCAATATAAAAGCGTATCAGTGTAGAATTCCTGTGCCTGATGCTCAATGTTACTAAATGTGGCATTTTCCATAGAACCAATTTTATGAGGAGGCACACCGAAAATGGCTGCCATTTCCTGACGTTGGAAAGCGCGTGTTTCTAAGAACTGTGCATCTTCAGGAGGAATACCAATCTGTTTGTACTGCATTCCTTCTTCAAGAATTGCTATGCGGTGAGCATTATTGAGTCCCTTGTGGATGTCATTCCATTGTTCGCGCAATGCATCAATTTGTCCCTCGCTTTTCAACTTTCCTGGATGTTCTAATACCCCACCAGGCTTGGCGCCGTTTCCGAAAAACCTTGCACCGTATTCGGTAACAGACATACCCATGCCAATTGATTCACGGAACATACGAACAACTGAGTAACCTTTCAATCCATCAAAGCCTGGACCAACCAAATGAAACATTCGCCATTTCGGAAGAATGGTTGTTCCACCTTTAGGCAACGTCACTAAATATTCAACGTCTCCAGTCTTTGAAAACCGTGGCGTCACTCTATCTGGCGTTAATGGCCATAAAGCTTTCGGCATTCCATCCGCACCATATTCAATTTCTGCATAGCCGTTTCCCCACACAAGAAGATGAGTATTAAGCGCATCACGAAATGACAAACTCGTCATAAGTGGATTCGGCTTTTCATGCAGCAAAGAATAAAGAGGATGGTCATAAGCGCGTTCCCGACCGTCTCCATTTCGTTCATATAAATGCAGTGGAAGTGAAGCGATTGGTTTCGTAATGGCGCGCACCGCAGCCCAAAATGATGAGTATGTTATTGCGTTCCGTTCGTTGACAATCGTGCCTGAAGCAGAACGACCTCCGCCCATCAAATCAACAAACCATTGTTCTACAGCATTGTCGATGGGTGTTGTCACCCAATCCCGTGCGCGCTGAATAATTCCTTTTCGTTTCAATCTCTCACCTCCCTCAAATAGACAACAGACCGCGTCTGTCATAAACAGATTCAATATCTTCTTCAAATAACATTGCAGTCGCCATGGCGTTGATCAAGGCAACCGTCAAATCAATTCGTTCCGCTGATTTGTTTTTCATCGGCTTAATATTTTCGTTACCGTCAATCGCTATGACTGTATTCCCCCAACACCAACGAGCGAGAGGGTTCTTTTCATGCGACATCTTGCCAGACTTCATAAGCCGTTCGATCATCTTCATAGCTGGACTCATATGCTTCATGTTTTGGGCAATTTCCACGACTTCCACACCTTCATTCATCAAACGTTGGGTAAGCATGCGTGAATTCCATGGGTCGGTTCCAAGCGCCGCAATGTCATACTGTTGATTTGCCGATAGTAATCTAGCTTCCACAAACTCATAATCCACTACATTTCCAGGAGTAGCATGAAGAAACTTCTGATTTACCCAACGATCGTAAGGGACTTTATCACGCAAAACACGTTCTTTCATGCTTTCATCCGGCACCCATGCATCTGTGATAAAGCGCCAATCATCAAAGCCCTCCTGTGGAGGAAACAAGTAACAAGCAGCCGTTAAGTCAGTGGTGCTTGCCAAGTCTAATCCCGGATAACAACGTTTCCCAACCAATTCAGACAGGGACCAATCGCCGTTCGTGGAATCCCACAGAGAGAGAGGCTGCCAACTGTGTTGTTTCAGTGACACCCATTGATTCAGCCGCAACCATCGGAATAGCTTTTCAGATGCTTCACTATTCTTAGCAGATATCGCTTCCTGGCGAACAGATTCAATGGGAATCGTATGACCAAGTGAAGGGTTGGCTTTATACCATGTTGCTTCATCCCAAATATCATCATCTTCTTCGGCACCGTATATTTTCACATACCAAGTCGGGTCCACCAATTCACCGTCGCGAATTTTTATAGCCTTTTCGTGAATCTCCCAACCAATCGAGTTTCGGTCTGGATCATCGCCAGCTGTTGTGATTACCCACCACAATGGCTCTTTACGTGCCGCCCCTGCTCCGAATGTCATGACGTCCCACAATTCACGGTTGGGCTGTGAATGCAGTTCATCAAAAATAACGACCGTCGGGTTGATACCGTGCTTTGTAAATGCTTCAGCAGAGAGGACTTTCAAGACAGTGCCAGTATGGATGTTCTCAATTTCTTTTCGGCTGTCTGTAATCTTCAAAACCTTGCTCAATTCTTCATCTTGCTCAATCATTCCAACGGCTGCTTTATAAGCAAGAGTTGCCTGTTGTCTATCAGAAGCACAGCAATATATTTGTCCTTGCATGCCATCGCACACCAAGTGGTAAACACTCAATGCCGCAATCAATGATGTCTTTCCGTTCTTCTTCGGTACTTCCAAATATGCATAGCGATAATGACGATATCCACTTTCATTTACCGTGCCGTATACATCCCAAATTGTGTCATGCTGCCAATCCAATAATAAAAACGGCTGACCATAAAAATCGTCAACCGCTTTCAACATCTGAACAAATTCAATTGGTTCCAGGGCACGTTGCTTATTTATTACTGGATTAGCCATCGTTACCACGACTCTTCAAAAATTTAGCCATAGGCGAATCGCCCTTTTTTTCATTCTCTGGAATGACTAACTTCAAACGTGATGTAATGGTCAGACCGAGGTCCCCAGCCAACTGCCGACAAACAGCAGCCAATTGTGAAGCTGTTCGCATCCGTTGGGCGTAGTCTTTAAAATCCTCTTTTAACTGTTTGGCAGTCATACTTTTTGCTGAACGATTCACGCGAATATAGTTATCATACGTTTCGATATACATAGCAAGCGTGTCCACATCGAGATTATCAAAGATGCCCAACTCCATAAGTTGGCCGGACAGTACCACAAACTTTTCTTTTTGCGCCTTAGTCAATCTGGATGGGGGAATCACTTTATCCGTATCTGCCTTCATGGATTCTTCGTGACTTTGACGCTGTTGAATTTCTTCCTTGGTCAATCGGTTTTTATTACCTTCTAACAAATGCAATCCAATCGGTTTCCTGTTTTTGGTCATTATTACACCACCTTTGAAAATAATTTAGAAAACGAAAAAAATGCACGCGAAGCTGGAGCGCGCTTATCTTATGAAAAAGCTGTAGAGATTGAAGTCCCCCTACCCTTTTGACGAATAAAATTAATATTATCTGCTCTTTCATCATTCAATTTGATCGATGAAGAACGTCAACGCTTCTTACTACGGTTCCCAAAGCCAGCGTCTTCCATTGCTGTCTTACGTGAGTGACAAGATGAACACAAGGGCTGCCAGTTCCTACGGTTCCAAAAGAGTTCCGTGTCTCCTCTATGTGGAATGATATGGTCCACAACATTGGCAGCTGTACGTATGCCTTGCTCTCTGCATATCACGCACAATGGGTTGTCCTGCAGGTAGCCCTTTCTTGCCTGCTGCCATCGGTACCCATAGCCCTGCTGGGTAGTAGTCCCCCGGTATCGGTTATAGTAGTGCCTATGCTCCTCACACCTACCCTCACTGGTCAGTGTCCGGCACCCTGGTTGATTGCATGGGCGCTTAGGTTTGCGTGCCATGACCCCCACCCCCTATTCAAATATTGGCCTAGACTTCACAATCTCCAATGCCTGTTCTTCTGTGAAGCCTTCTGCAATCAATCGATCGTGCTTCTTCTTTAAGAACTTAGCCTTTACATCCCACTCTTGAATAACATAGGGCAGCATCTCATTCATGTGTTCGATACTCTTTTCATATTTGTTTCTGGCGTCTAGCTTTGTTACATTTTTGGGTTGTACTGGTTTAGGTGGCGCATTACTCATACTTGGTTTTTTATGCATTGTTGGGATCTCCTTTCAAATATAAAAGACACCCGTTAGGATGCCTTTAAATTGCTTATTGATTTCTTCTACGTAAGTAAGAAGATTACTATAGGGCGCCCTCCCTTTCAAAAATCCTGATACCACATTCAGAGGTAATATCAAATTAGTTACTCCAATTCTTTCGATATTTCCTTATTGTTCAACTATCATGCTGCGCTAGTTAAAGAAAGAATATTAGCATGCTCAAGTTACATAGAATAATTTTAGTAATAAAATTATTCTATATAACTTGTTAAAACAGCTATAAACGAATAATTGTATTTAAATATCAATTAAAATTGGGGGAGTGGAACATGGGGGTTATTAACGGAAAAGATTACATTAACCGATTAAATCATCTAAATAATGAAATTTGGTACGACGGTGAAAAAATTGAGGGGTTGTTATCTGAGCACCCTGTCTTCAAAGGTCTTATCCAGACCAAAGCCGAACTTTATGATTTGCAACATGATCCAAAAATAAAAGATGAGATGACTTTTATTTCTCCAGCATCAGGAGAGCATATTGGTCTTTCCTATTTGCAACCAAAAACGAAAGAGGACTTAATTAGAAGAAGAAAGATGATTGAACATTGGGCTAGGTATTCAGGGGGTATCATGGGAAGAAGCCCAGATTACTTGAACACAGTTTTAATGAGCTTTGCCTCTTCAGTATCCTTTTTAAATAATAAGGACAAATGTTTTCCGAAAAATCTGCAAGCATTTTATGAATTTGCTAGGGAAAAGGACCTGTCGTTTACACATACCTTTATTTCTCCTCAAGTGAATCGTTCTTATATCTACATTGAAAAAACGGATGAGCCAATCGCCGCAAAAGTTATTGATAAAAATGAAAAAGGAATCATCATTAAAGGTGCACGTCTCCTTGCTACGCAAGGTGGTTTAACAGATGAAGTATTAGTATTTAGCGTAGGTAGATTTCTATTTAATGAAGATGAAGCTTTTGCCTTTTCAATCCCTTCTAACACAAAAGGATTAAAGTTTATTTGTAGGGAAACATTCAGCGGCGGACAATCTTCTTTTAATTATCCATTAAGCTCGCGGTTCGAAGAAATGGATTCTATCGTTGTCTTTGACAATGTATTAGTCCCTTGGAATAGGGTATTTTATTACAACAATGCAGAAGTAGCCGAAGAATTCCCAATTCAAAGCTCTTTCCATCCCTTTACTAAGCACCAAGTATTGACAAGACAAATTGTAAAAACAGAGTTCGTCTTAGGTGTTGCTGAGCTACTTATCGAAACGATTAATATAAGCAAGTATCACCATATCCAAGAAAAGATGTCAGAAATCATCATTGGTCTAGAAACGATGAAAGCATTGTTAGAAAAATCGGAAAATAACGCAAAATTAGATGAATGGGGATATATGCGTCCAGAAATTTTCCCACTTCAAGTTGCTGGTAACATCTTTCCTAAAATCTATCCTCGTTTCACTGAAATTATCCAGCTAATCGGAGCTAGTGGAATGATTACATTACCAACCGAGAAAGCATTTCATTCTATTATTAGAAATGACTTAGATTTTTATCTTCAAGGAGCTACTAAGACCGCAGAAGAACGAGTAAAAATATTTCGTTTAGCTTGGGATCTAACGATGAGTTCATTTGGAACAAGACAAACCCAGTATGAGCGATACTTTTTTGGCGACCCGATTCGATTATCCAGCGATTTATATAAGAAATATCCAAAAAAAGAATATGTAAAGGTAATTAGTAATTTCTTGAATCTAAAAAAAGAAGAGTAATAGAAATTCCATTATTGTCTTAAGTGAATACAGGTTAAATAATTCCTTTTTAAGATCAAAATACTACGCTCAATCTTTTTATACATTGAGCGTTCTCCTATTTTTGCAATGATTCCATGCTATTTTAGCTTTCTTTAAATCCTCTATATCAACATTAAATGCATAGAAAGAACACAACATGTTGTCCGCTATTTCCGTAGCGTTTTGGTTAATATGGATGGTTTGAGTCAGAAGCGGCTAACCAAACCACCTCACATTAAACAATAACACCCTGAATTCCTAATGCTCTGCCGTAAGTCTGCCAGTTGTCTGCCACAATTATTTTCTCTCTTTCGGTTACCTTTAATCAGGAGTGTGTGTAATTCAAGCAAACGCTATAAGCCTTGCCCCTATTGCTCTAATCCATATTCTCTAATTCGAGTTACACAATCACTATTTAAAGGTAATTGATAGGCAGTCTTCTTCTGATAATCATTCAACTTAATTCATCTATTTTTAGGCAAATAAAAAAGGCATCCAATCGGACGCCTCTTTCTAAACGTTTTATCATTCATAATCCTTCAAACCTTTCCATCGCTTGGTCTAATGCATCTTGTGTGACGCCTATATATCGAAGCGTCGTCTTTTCTTCTGTATGGTTGAAGATCTCCATGAGCATCACTACGTCTTTATACTTCTGGTAAAAATGATAGCCGAATGTCTTTCGCAATGTATGTGTGCCAATACCGTCAAGTCCAACATATTCTGCAGCCTCTCTTAACATCTTGTAGGCCATGCTGCGTCCAATTGGTTTATTGACACCTTCCCGACTGGCGAACAGATACTCATCTTCTTCTTTGCCATCTACATACTTCTTCAGCTCACGTCTAAGCATAGGTGTCATCTGGACGTGTTTCCGCTTACCTGTCTTCTGTTCAGTGATTACGAAGTATTGACGCTTATTCACGTCTCTCACACGTAAAGGCAATATGTCGGAAATTCTCAATCCACTATTAATCCCCACCATAAATAAAATATAATTTCTCTCTGACTTGTCTTTGAGGAATTTCTTCATGGCTTCGATACGGTCATGATCCCGTATAGGGTTTACAAAGTTCATCGGCCAACCGCCTCCTTGAAGACTTCTATCTTGAGTGCAAATGCTAATTTATAAAACAAACGAGCTTTCAGCCTATAATAATTTCTTTCAGACATATTCAATTCTGCATAAATCTGATAATCAAACATTTCTGTTTCTTGTAAATATCTCTTATGAATAATTATGCGTTCTGTTTTGCTCAGACGGTTTACAGCATTCGCTATCCAATTTATATATTTGAGTCTAGCTTGCTCGTAATCGATATTGGCTATAGCAGCTTGTTCTGTCGATGATGACGGAAGTCTTGGAGACGGTGGCGTAAATGAATAACAGGCTGTAATAGATGGTAAGCGGTCCAAACTCACTTGCAAGGAATATAAACGGTATGTTTCCAATGCCTGCTCGACTGCTTCCTTTGTTCTGTCTCGATCAATTTCTGGTAAGTTGAACTGTAATTGCATCAATATCCCCTCCGTTATCTTCTTCTGAAAGCTCCACCTACACGCTTATACCTATCTCGATTCATGCCCATCAATTCGCGCCATTCTTTATCCGTTAATTTCTCTTCTCTGTTCTTCCTAAAGCTAGTATCGTTTTTTACTTCCGCTTGTTTGATAGGCTGTGCAAGCCCTTTTTCAGTTAGTTGTTCTTGCAATGTTCTCATCCCCTTCGCCCCTTCCAAATAAAAAAGAGGACATCAAACAAGCGTTATGCTCGTTCAATGCCCTCGGTTGTTCCGATAAGCCTATTAAAATTTAAGTATCTGCTCAGATGTTCCAGTACACGGTTTGCCGCCCTGCCAGTTTATGACCTGTTTCCCGTACCCTGCTTGTGGTATTGGGATCTCAATGAGCCTGCCATCTTTTACGATGTATGTGCCATTCTTGCGCAAATCAACTATTGCTGTTTTCTCCACCAGGACCCCTCCTCGATGTGTTATAATAATCCTGCCAAGGACGGGGAGAGATCTCTGTCTTTTCTCATTTTTACTTATCATTACTAATTTGTTTTTCTTGATGTTCAGCGCCTTGTATTTTCATGAGCTCGGAAATGGACACAAACTTATAACCTTCCTTTTTAAGTTCCGGTAGAATTGTTTTTAACGCTTCCACTGTTTGTTGACGATTACCTCCCCCATCATGAAAAAGTACGACATTCCCCTCTTTCGCACCATCCAATACAAAATTCACGATTTTCTTAACGCCTGGATTTTTCCAATCTAAAGTATCTAGGTGCCAAGACCACATGACTAATTTATAGCCCTCTTTAGTCACTGCTTCCACTAGTTCATCGGTGTATAATCCTTCGACAGGTCGAAATAAAGTAGTTTGATGTCCAGTGATCGCTTGAATTGTCTCGTGAGTTTTCCTTATCTCCATTATCAACTCAGATGATCTCATATTTCGATTGTGCGTGAATGTATGATTAGCTATTTCGTGCCCCTCGTTATACATACGAATCAATAGATCTGGGTTCTTTTCAGCATTTGCCCCAACCACAAAGAAGGTCGCATTTGCATTATGATTTTTCAAAACATCTAATATTTCTGCCGTATACTTCCGATGAGGACCATCATCAAAAGTTAAAGCAATCACCTTCTCTTCCGTATTGATTTCCCAAAGGATTTGTCCTGCTTCCTCATAATACTGTCTTCCCTTTTCGGCATACGTACTTTTAATTCCCCAAAATAGCAGCATAATGATTAATAAAGGAAAAGTCGCTTTTTTCAAAATCTCACCTCTAACCAACAGTTATTTGTTGTTAGTATTAATCGGTTCATCAAATAAATGCCTGTATCTTTTTGGGTTTTTCACTCGCTAATTTGTGCATGTATACCTTGCAATACTCCTAGCAGCAGCTCCCGCATGTAGCTAATTTAATAAATTGGATTTTTGCTCATGTTCCTCTCCTGTTGTCCATAATTTACAAAGTTTATTTATAGCCGCAATCGCAAACACTTCATCTACACTAAATGGTGAGTCTGAGCCGCTTTAAGCGGCCTTATTATCTCTTTATCTTTTGAAACAATTCCTCTTTTTTTAGCAAACGCCTTAGTTACTCCATACATTAACTAAAAAAGGAGTTGGCCCTTCATGGCGAGACGGATTGACGTGTCAACATCAAACCATCGTTTAAAACTCTTTGATGGAGACAGGCTGATAAAATCTTATCCAATTGCTGTAGGGAAAATATTGTCACCAACCCCATCTGGGATATATACGATTATCAATAAGCAATATAATCCCGGTGGTCCATTCGGAATATTTTGGATGGGTTTATCGAAACCTCATTACGGTATACATGGAACTAATAATCCAGCTTCTATCGGTAAGAACGTATCACATGGATGTATTAGAATGTTTAATCACGATGTTCTAGATTTGTCATCTAGGGTTCCGCTTGGTACCAAGGTTTTTATTCATAAATGACTCTACTAAACTTGAACCCTATACTGTGCAGGTTGTATGAATACGTAATTTCTTGGGGATGTTCATTGGTCTTCACTTTCGATAAGACAAGGTTCCTTTATTTAGGTTTAGTCATACAGTAATAAAAAAGGAGTGACACGAAATTGAATCAAAATACTATAACTTCTGTGGAGTCAGACATTTTAAATGATATTTTGAAAGCAATCAATTCTGAGTACACTACAATTTCATGTTATGAACTCTTGGCAAATCAGGCGCCGGATTCTGAAATAAAAGATCGTATTCTTGAAATTAGAAATGATGAAATCAGGCACTATGAAACTTTTTGGTATCTTTATATTTCGTTAACAGGACAGGAGCCTACTCCCCAGATAATCAAACAATGTCCTTCAGATTTTAAAGATGGGGTAGCCGCTGCCTTCATAGATGAACAGGAAACGGTAGACTTTTACCATGACGTAGCTAGAAAAACAGATAACCAGGCCGTTAAAAATGCTTTCACACAAGCGTCAGCCGATGAACAAAATCATGCGGTTTGGTTTTTATACTTTTTAAATCATGATTAATGCTAAATGATGGAGGTTTAAGAAAATGGTTAATGACAATAATCCGCAAATTGATATGATAGTTGATACCCCAGACGTACTTTTAGGAAAACTTACAGTATTTTGTTCTGCCCTTTCTAAGTTAGCCGAAAGTATTTTGACTCCAACACCAAATACTGTATTGGATCATCCAGAATATGCACATGCAAAAAAACAGCTAAAAAAAGAAATTGTTATATTAAAAAAACAAATAGATCAGTTAAATTATCAAATTACTAAAATTAATAAATGTTAACTTTATCAACTCTGAAAAAGCAGATTCTTTAAATATAAGCTTCACAAATGAGCGAAGTATCTCCATTCTGTGTATGCAACGTTTTAAATACTAAAAAGAATAGAGGTTTTCTTATTGGAATATATGAGCCTTTGTCATCAATTTGCTGGGATCGTGAATGGCAACCCTAAATTTGAGCAAGGAGTCTGCTCTGTAAATATAGGACGTAACTTTCACTTAACTATCCAAGGTCGCGTAAGTAAAAGTGCGCTTCCAGCAGGAATAACATTTGAGTCACTTGATGCTCAAGGAAATGCACTAAACCTTGCAGAAGTAGTAGTCCTTCAAGAAGAATTGCCTCTGTTTGTTGATACCCTCGCAAAAAACGGATTAATCGTGAGCGCAATTCATAATCATTGGATTTTTACCAATCCAACTATTCTATATGTTCATGCTCAATCTGTTGAGCCGCCACTTTCTTTTGCGAGAAAATTTGCGGAAGCTTTTAAAACTTTAAAGCATTGACATAGAAATTAGTACCGCAAGAATTATCGAAAACTCTGTAGGTTCCAACTATCATGCCGGTTTTTATATTTCGCATTTTTCATCCAAAATTTACTATGTTTATTTACAGCCCCACTCGCTAAAACTGTAGTCACACCAAATGGTGAGTGTAGACCGCGCTTTGCGGTCTGTTTTTTTAATGTGCTTCATCTTCGGAATACGTCACAGTTTTACAATGCTTGTCGCTAGTTTTTTAGCATCGGCAAGTAACCTTTTGTACTCATTCTCGTGTTCTGAACTGTTCACTGTTACAGAACCATCTATTCCAAAGTTATCGCTGAGTGCCATCTCCGCACGAATACCCATACTGTCCTCGTAAGAACACTGGATGCCAACTACTCCGCCTAGCATCATTATTTCTTCACCGCTGTTTGATTTCATGTCTTCTTTTATATTGTTGTACGCCTGTAAAACCTCTTGACTACGATTAGAGCCGCGACTTCTTTCGAAATCATCAAGTATAGATACTACCTCCAATATTTGTTCAAAGTGATCAACTTCGAGTGTCGCAATATCTTCATCATCGTCCCAACCAACCGTACAGTAAATTTGCAATTCAAACTTTATCTTTTTCATTTTTTCCGCCCTTTCTTATGTCGTATTTTCCGTCAACTATAAATTAAAATATAGCGTTTTATTTTCCCGCATTTGCTGCATGTATAAATTTCTTTCTTCATTCTTTCGCCTTTTATCTGCAATTGAAGAGAAAGCTTATGCTTACAAAACTTCTGTTTTAGCATTTTCAACATTCATTCACCACTCCATATAAAGTACTCTTCATCACCCATAAGCCAAACCTTCATTCCAGTCGACTATTTTTACTGGTCCATCAAACAAACCAATTGTTTCTTCCTTCCCCTCTGTCGTCTCATAAAGATAATCATATCCATGCAACGTAAAGTGGATTCGATCAGCAACGGCAGAAGGAGTGTGACCGCTAGTGATACGCAACCAATGGAACCCTGAGCTCAATTGACAATAAATTAACTCGCACTCCGCATCAAGAAGATCATCAAATGATAACTGATTCACAAGCAACAGTCCTCCTTTTCTGTAATTTCCTGATGGAGTAAGTAGCCCATCGCTGAAGCTACTAATAATAGTGCGCTACATACAATCCAATAGAATCAGTTTGTGAAATTATTCCCTGAAATTCCCCTTTCTTTTCAAACAGTTTTTATCATCTGCTGAAAGTAAAGCGGCATAGCAATATGCCGCTTTGTGTACTTTAACTCAAGGTCTATCGTTTCTTATTACGCTATAATAACCACTTTCTTTTCTTTAACCAATTCAGCAAGTTCTAGCTCAAAATAAGCTTTAATATTATGCATAGCATTTAATTCCCACGCTCCACCATCTGCTTCAAAAAGCGCAACGTTACCGCCTTCCCGAAGTCTCAGAATGAAATCCGATTCTGGCTGATTGATTTCGACAAATGAACGGTACGGCTTCAGTGATACTGGATTTGGAATAGTGTCCAATCCCCTTGTTGCAACACCTTGATTCACTGTTACATGCTGCGTAACGCCATCGTCGCTTTGAGCAAGTGAGTTTTCTTCAACGATTGAACTAATTACTTTTAACACAGTCGTTTTCGTATCACTACCCACAAAACATGCCTGAACCATAATATTAAATGCTTCACGACTCATGAATTTTTCAAACGTGATATCCGGCAGCAATGCCTTTGCCTGAATATAATTTCGGCGATCATTTTCATCGTTAAGTGCATCGTACACATTAACTTCTGTCGGGGAGGCAACTTGAATCATGATGGGGCGTTCGTGATCAAAATTGGATTTGATATAGTCGACTATTCCAGAAAGGCTCTGGATAGTGATCGTCCTCACATCCCTTTCCACATTTAATCTGTGTAGTTGCTTAGTCGAGTACGTGCGTCCCTCCGCTTCTACTGTTTCTGGTCGTTTCAGTTCTAGCAAATACTGTGCAAATTCTTTTAACATTTCCATTACCACTTTCTTTTTTTATTTAAAGTTAACGACTTTTTTGTCGGAAGCTTTCGATTTTGGTTCTTCTTCTATTTTTTCACCAACATCATCCCTGACATCGCCTTTGTCATCAAAATACGACTGGCCTTCCACTCCGCTCATGAGCTCTTTTCCTACTACTTTTCCATCATTGCTCATGCCAATAAGTATCTCTGTTCCGATTGGCTCCGGTGGCGCGATTGTTGATTTAGTTTCAACCTTGATGTCTGCCAGATTTCTTTTTTCATTTGGTTTTAGCGAGACAGTCAATGTAACCTTCCGAGCTTTTTTAAAATCCGTATTTGGGTCAGCGATATTATCTAGCACGCGCTGCAGTTCGACATTAAACTTCTCTTGAACAGCTCCCCCGATAAATTTATTTAATTCAATATTGTTTTCCATAATTTTCACCTCTTTATTTTTTACACTGCAAATAATTGATCGTACAAATTCACAAGTTCTTTGTCGCACAAATCCTCTAAATAAGACAAACCATAATTCTTTTTCAAGTGGATGGCTGTAATCAAAGCACCGCGTTCTTCCTCCGGCATAATCACACCCCCATTCTGTACAGCACGTGTTCGTTTGCTTTGGCATGTCCTACATATGCCGGATATTGGACAATGCTTTTCTTCAGTTCGTATAAGTTTTTTTCTTTTCCAGTTTCGGCAAAAGCCATGATTGGAATCATTAAGCGATCCGCCCTTGTGATTCTTCCCCCTTGATCTCGAAAAAGATTGGAATGTAACCGATTTGCGTCTAGTGCATTTTCTGCCAAATGAAAGGCGAACCAATCTTTCCGTTGTGTCTCAATTACAAACAATTTAATTCTGCCAATGCCAAGCATGTTGCTTTCAATCAGTTGATTTATGACTTCGTCCTCATACTGCAGCATCTTCAACTTTTCACTATCATCATTAGGTTGTACCAATTTATTACTAATCGCCCAGTATACGCTGTGTGCTAGTCTGGACAGATCGAGCTCCACGGCATAATCAAAGATATCTTTGACTGTAATCATGCCGATCCACTTCCCCGCGACCAATCAATGTTGTAAAGTTTACCTGTGTCTTTGACGTAAGAAACAGTTGCAGTCCCAGTAGGTCCATTTCGATGCTTTGCGACAATGATTTCAAGTAGGTTTTGATTTTCTGTTTCCTTGTCGTAGTAATCTTCGCGGTAAAGAAAGGCGATCACGTCTGCATCTTGCTCAATGTTGCCTGAGTCTCTTAAGTCGCTCATAATCGGGCGCTTTTCATCCCGCTTTTCTACCCCTCTGGATAACTGCGATAAAACCACAACCGGACAACCAAATTCTTTCGCCATCCCTTTTAGGTCATAACTGATTTGGCCAATTTTTTGCGTCTGATCTTCGCGCGGATTATCCGGTCTGATCAGCTGCAAATAATCGATATAGATAATCGGTTTTTTATCCGCGTTAGATTTAATGATCTGCCGAGCTCTTGCTTTAATCTGAGCTACCGACAATCCGCTCCGGTCGTCGATTTGGACGTCTGCATTCCCTAAATAACCAAGGGATCTGCTCCAACTATCTTTTTGTTTCGTGTCAAAATACTCATAAGGATTACGCATTCTTAAACGGTTATATCCCCCGGAGACTGCGATTAATCGAGTGATCATGGATTTACGATTCATTTCTAGAGAAAATATAATCGGCAGATGTCCAGCCCATCCGGCGTGTAACGCCAAATGATTCAGCGTGTCCGTTTTACCCATCGAAGGTCGGGCGCCGATAATGGTCATTTCTCCGTCTTGGAAACCGTTCAACAGCTTGTCCAAATCATCCAGTCCTGTCGTTGTTCCGGGATCCACTTCGAGTGGATGAAACGGCAATTCGAACAGCTCCACTAAATCGGATTGGATTGAAGCGTCATCCTGTGGTGTGTTCTCAGCTTGCAGATCGTCAAAGGATTTCTGGATTTCTGCGATGTCCCATTTTTCTGTTTGAGCCTGTTGCAGCAATCGGTTTTTCTCGCTTTCTTTCCATCCGGTGATCAAAATTTCCCTGTACTCATCGAATCGTGTGGAATTCGCGAAGTTGTTTAACTCTGAAAGATAGTTGGCGCCTCCCAATTCGGATGGTTCGGCCATCGTCAGAATCGTTATATAATCGACCGGACGGTTTTGTGTAGCTAAACGACGCATGCAGTTGAAAATGCTTTTGTGCATTTGTTTAGAGAAGAAGTCCTCTTGTATCCCGCTATCCAAAATTAAATAATTTTCTTTCAACATCGTTCCCAAAATACTTTTTTCTGCTAATTCGATTCCCATTGCTCTTCTCCCTTTCCAAAGTCTAGCTGTGGCGCTCTAGGCTGATCCGCTCTAACTGTCTGTTTATTTGATTGTTGATTTTCGTTTAAGTAATTTTCAAAGTTCTTAGGACTGAACAAGGTGGACGGACGCAGGTAGGCGTTCCAGTAAGCGTCATTCGACCATTGCTTAACTTTCACATCGATCACCGCTTTGAATTGATCTACCGTATATCCCTCAGAAAGTCGGGCATTGATAAATCTTCTGGAAGTCTTCGACGTTTCTTTGAACGACTTTCCTGCTTGTCCATTCAAGTAATTGATAATTTCAGAAACAGTGTCGAGATCATTCTCGACTTTATATTTCTTAGTACTCTTAATCTCTTTAGTTATTGCTAGGTGCATTTTGCCCTGATCACACGATGCATCTTGCCCTTCTCCATCGGTGCATTCTGCCCCATTCGAGGGGGCGTTTTGCCCTGTCGGTGAATAGCATTTGGAATAATTAACCCTATACCATTTACTCTTGTCCATTTTCATTTTGTTATGGGTGGAAGTCGATATCACGTAACCCTCTTTTTCTAGCTTCCTCATGGCTCTTTTGATAGTGTCAACTGACCAAAAGGGGAACTCTTTTTCCTTCCAGTCCGGGTAGGTCCTGACGACCCACTTATGACCATCTTTCTCCTTGTTGGAAATCAGTGACCGGAAGTGTAATTGTTGTAATAAAATAGCTTCATTCAGCCCCACTTGCATTGCCAATGAAGGCAGTACTTGCAGAGGGGGTTCGCTGATTAGTAAATTCGGATTCATGGCTAGCCCTCCTATGGCGCTGGTAGTACTTTTGGTTTTCCGGACTCCCTGTGAACAATCACCCATCGATCTTTCATCTTCTTGCTAATCAACCAATTTGAAGGAATGAGATTAAAAGATTTAATATAGTTGCATTCAGCCACTGTTGGCTTTCGACCTCGTTTCAATCGCTTCACCTCCCCAATTAGCCACAAAATTCAATGCGTCTAATAGCTGATGCCTTTTAACATCACGATAAGACCCCACGTGATAGCGCTCACGGATGGATCGGTGCAACGCCCGAAATAATACCGGACGTGCGCCAGGCTCTTTGTGCGACAGTTGATACACTCTTTCTCCTACAGCGTTACGCAGTCGTATCTGTTCCCTTGCTGGTAGGGTTACTTGCTTTATCTGTTCCTCCAAAGCATCCAACCTACTTTCTATTTGATAGATTACTTGATCAGGTAAGGCATGCTCCGTATTGTCGGGACCCCTCAAAACTGAATGTCTCTTGGCGAGGCTGTAATAGTTATCGATCAACATTCGGTACGCTTCCCAAGCGCGATCATTGTTCAGCGACTTGGCGTGTAACCATGCGCCGTGTTCAGTCCAGAGGTACAATGTGGAAACAAACTTAAGGGTCGCGTCATCTTGTCGGGTAGCTTTAAATTGCTTCAAATCTTCCCCTGTTAGTGCGAAATAATGCTTACCGATTTCATAGCGCTCATTATTGCGCTGGAAGTTACGCGTGACTGTCTTGTCAGTAGTGTCAAACGCTGCGGACAGTTGCTTAGTCGTTAGTACTCGTGCATCTTGATAATTTATTTCTTGTAGTTGCTGCATGGGATTGTCTCCTTCCCCTTGACATATCTCCTGTAATCTACGATAATTACAGGAGAACATTTGTTTTATATTTATTCAATCGCTCATTCGCAGGCCAATGCGAGTGGGCTTTTTTTATTTACTGATTCAATCCGATAAATTCCTTCAGAAGCATTAATGATTTTCTTTGTGTCATCCAACCATCGATCAGACACTCGTCCGCGCAGTAACTCGATTTCATTACTGTGTACATATGCCCTGAATACGACACCTTCGATTTCTGTTTCTAATACAACAGGGGTTTCGGCATTATGCCGCTTTACCATATCTGCGTGTTCAAACTGTGCAAGAAACTCGACAGGCTCAATAAGAAACCTACATCTTCCATTCGTTTGGCTAATGTCCAACGAATACACTGTTCCTCCGGAATCATCCATAACCGAGTCAATTTGTTGAGCCAATGCGATCAAATCATTGATCTTTTCCATTTTGCATCTCTCCTTATTTTTAGTAGATGGTTGAATCCCATCGAGTAGCCCAGAAACTAGAGTGGTATTTACCATTAATTTTGGGGGAAAATTTCGGCAGATCCTGGACTACTCGACAGGAGCCAAAGCTCCGTCTTTGTGTTATAATGTATTTAATCAAATATCATATTTCTTTAGCACAGCTGATTGACGCGCCAACGTCGATCGGCTTTTTTATTGTCATAATATCGATGCCTTCTAGCTGCATCTTTTCCACGAATTTCGCTAATTCTTTTCTTAATTTCTCCGACTGTTTTTCTTTCTTCATGACTGCCTCCTATAGAAATTTAATAAATCCTCCTACAAACTTTGTCAGCATATCCGCTAACACCACAATGTCTACGCCGTTAACAAATGCAATGCCTGCTTCCAGAGCAGTTGTATTTTTCGACATTTGAGCACTAGTTACTTGTAGCCACCTTATAAGGTCATCTGCTTTCAGCGCTCTTTCTCCGTTTTCAAGCTTAGAAATGGTCGGCCTTGAAGCTTGCATAAGCGGGGCCATTTCTTCCTGTGTTAAATCCGCTTTCTTTCTAGTTTCGCGCAAATACCCAATGTCCATAGCAACTCACTCCCCTGAAATGTTCCGATTTCGAACATGTTCCGAAACGGACCAACATTCTTCATATGAATCTAGTAATATAATTAATGAAGGTAAGTAAAAGATAATTCTGTATTTCCTCGCTACGCTCCTCTCCTTGCCTGGCAAGATTGCCAATGTATTCTGTCATTCACCACTTTTAATTCCCCAGCGAACTTCGCCAGCAGCCCGAGACGGAACTGCATCACTTCACTAGACGGACTGTTGGCAATTATCTTCATTTCTTTGTTCATCAGCCTTATAAGCCGCTTTTTTTCTGGACAAACTTGTTGACGAATCATACAATGCATCTCCTATCCAATTTTTGATTCACTTTCTTCCCCACCAGAAAGCCACCTTTCGATCGTGCCACGATGAAATAGAATACATCCCCGTGCTTTCTTGTGTGGAATTTCTCCCTGGCGAACCATCGTATAGACGGTTGTCTTTCCTACACCTATCAATGCTGCTACTTCTTTAACTGTAAGTGTGATTTTCTCCATTCCTCTCACCTCCTATCCAATTCCTTTTTATTAACAAACAGTTAAATCCTCACTTAAAAAAATTTTATCAGGAGTTGTTCCAAGAATTTCTGCAATTTTTATTGCCGTTTCATATGAAAGGCCTCTTTTGCCATTCTCAATCATCCAATAAGATTGAAAACTAACTCCAAGCTTAGAAGCCATATCTTGATATGAAAGGCCGTTTTTCTTCCTAACAATCTGCAGGTTTTCAAGTTTCATTTCACTCACCTCTTTTAACTTGGTGTTAAATACATATTAGTTTAACTCACTGTTAAAGTCAACAGTTTTAATTGAATTATTTTCTATTTAGTTAAATTGTGTTGATTATCACCTTTTTCAGTTCAATTTAACGTTTTGTTAAATTATAATTTAACTAAGGAGTGATTAGATGTTAGGTCCACGATTAAAAAAACTCAGGACAACAAAAAAATTAACGCAAAAACAACTTGCGGAAAAAATTAATGTAACAAACGTTTCAGTTTCTGGATATGAAAGTGGTAATCGTTTTCCTGACACTGATACATTGCAACGATTAGCTGATTATTTTGAGGTGACAACAGACTATTTACTAGGAAGATCAGATAACTCACACATGACAGCTGATGAAGAATTCCAATCGTTTTCCAATAATCCTAAACTTGAACATTTTTTTAAGGACATTGAAGCTAGTGATGAACAAGAACAAGAAGAACTACAGCAAATATGGGAGATTATAAAACAGAGAAAACGCAACGAAGATAAATGAGTTTGTAGTAATGCTGCATAAAGATGCCCTATTGCGGGCTTTTCTTTTACGCTCAACGAGAACATACATTCTAAAGGGGTTATTTCATGACACAATCGCATCTGGAAGATTTTATAGAAAGTTTATTAAAAGAAATCGGGGTTTTCAAACCTATACATCTAAACAAATTTTATATAGCTGATATGTTAGGTGTGTACTTGCACTTATTGGAGGTACGGAGCAGGGGTTTATGGGACGGTGATATTTATTACATCTTCCTGAATCCTAACCTAAGTAGACAACAGCGATGGCAAGATTTTGGTCATGAACTCTGTCACGGATTGCGTCATGCTGGGAATCAAAAATCTATGCCTTCATCTTTTAGAAAATTACAAGAATGGCAAGCAAATAATTTTATGTACCATTTTTGTGTACCCACATTCATGCTCAGAAGCATACAGCTACCATCCGATCAACGATTTGCAGCTGCATTAATTGCTGAAACATTCAACGTAGAATTTTCATTCGCGGAAGAGCGATTGAAAAGATACTATCAAAAAAACATATTTTTGCTAGACCACACTATGAAGGAGGGTGAGAAGCTTGGCTAATATTGAACAACGTGGTGAGAATTCGTACCGCTTTACTGTGTATCTGCCTAAAGATGCAAAAGGGCGATATCCTAAAGAAAGAATGACTTATACTGTCGAAGGCAAATATACACCCAAACAGTTACAAGAGCATTTGGATCACGAGTATTTGAAATTTAAAGCAGAAGTACTTTCTGGTAACTATGTACGTCCTGAAGCCATGACCTTTTCAACCTTTATAAAAGAATGGGATAAGAAGTACGCTTCCAAGCTCGCTAAGACGACGCACGGCAATCATGTCAGGAAACTGGATCTTCATATATTACCTGAAATAGGTCATATGGAGATGTCACAGATCAACGAGTTTATCCTAATGAAACTGTTAGATGGATTACAACGCAAGGATGGACAAGATGGTGAGTTGTCCTTTCATTCCAAACGAGATGTATATCGAACGCTAAAAAGCATTTTTAAATATGCTGTTAAGTGGAAAGTTTTGAGTCAGAATCCGATGGATGGTGTTGAGAAGCCGAAAGCTAAAGATACAGAAGAAGAATATCAGGATCTGCAAGTGTATGACGAAGATGAAATTGCACAGCTTATGGAAATCATACAAAACGAATTGCCCCATTGGCGAGCAATGTTTACACTGGCTCTGGCCGCGGGTATGCGTAGAGGTGAACTATTAGGCTTGCAGTGGAATGATATTGACTTTGACAATAATCAAATCACTATACACACGACAATTGTGCTTACCAAAGGTGGTCCTCACATTAAGAGGACAAAAACTAGGTCATCAAAGCGTACAGTTACATTGCCACTCAGCATGATGGAAGAACTAAGAACTTATCAAAAACACCATAAAAATACTCGGGAAGATTCTGGAGAACGGTGGATAGAGACAGAATATGATTGGGTGTTTTGCCAATTTAATGGTGAACATATGTATCCTTCCAGCCCTTCTAATCGATGGGCTAAGATGCTACAGAAACATAATTTCCGCTACATCCGTTTGCATGATCTGCGCCATACATCTGCCAGCCTCCTGATCGCTCAAGGCATCCACGCGAAAATTATATCAGAACGGTTGGGGCACTCCGATATATCTGTTACAATGAACACATACGGTCATGCATTTAAGTCAGCGGATCGAGCAGCTGCCGAAAAAATGGAAAGCATCTTTTTGAAAAAGTAACTGGGGTTAAATTGGGGTTAAAATTCTCACTAAAGCATAATAGCTCACGATAAATGATAACAATCGAACTGAAACGAACTGCTTTATAACAGCATTCGTACCACTTCTCACTAATTGTTGAAATGGGAAAGACCAGATTCGAGGAGTGGTGGTTTAAAACTTTCTATGACTAAATTACGGCAAAGACGGCTTTTATAACGAACGAAAACACCTTTCACATGATGTGAAAGGTGTTTTTTGTATACTTGATTCAAAAAAACTCTTTAACTTGACCTAATTACGCGGCACTTCGACATGCCTGTGCACATTTACGGCAAGCTTCTGCACACTTCTGACAATGATCATGGTCGTGTTTTGCGCATTCTTCCGCACATTTTTCACAAATGTCTGCACACAACTTGAGAATTTGCGCAGTAAATGGGCTTTCGCGAGTAATCGCTTGTATTGCATACGAACAACTATCCGCACATTCCCGATCCAATCGAATGCAATTCGCCATCATTTTAACGTCTTCTTCTTTTAAACACGCATCAAAGCATTGATTACAAGCCTTCACACAGTCTTCCAGTACACGCAATACGTCTTCATATTGAGAATTCATCCAATCGCCTCCAATTTGTTAATTCCTAAGTAATCTTCCCGCTTTCATTCATCTTAAACTGAGAGTTCCGTCTTGTTTTTAAAACTTCTAAAAACTGTATGCATAAAAAAATGATTTACGCAAAAACTATACCTGAACATTATCATGATATTAAGGAGTGATTTTTTGGGTATTTTAGACGGTAATCCGAAAGATGAGCCAATGCATTATGGTGAAGTAATTGCTGTTTGGTCGTTTATGGGCTCAAATAATGGGTTGATTAGTGGGTATGAAGCATTTGTCAATCATGCCGAGGACGCAGACTTAATCGCACTGTTGGAGGAAGCGATTAAGACGATGAAAGCTGAGAATAAAGAATTCGGCAAAGTGCTAAAAGCAAACGGTATTACGCCTCCCCCCGCGTTGCCAGAAAGACCAAAATCAAATCCAGAGGAAATTCCAGCTGGAGCTCGGTTTATGGATCCTGAAATCAGTGCGGCCGTCTCCATTAACGTAGGTCAAGGGCTTGTTTCATGTAGTATGGCAATGGGTCAATGCTTGCGTGAAGACATCGCCGCGCTATTCGCGAAGTTTCATTTGGAAAAAGTGGCGTTCGGCGCAAAATTATTGAACCTAAACAAATCAAAAGGCTGGATTATCCCGCCACCTCTTCATATGTCATGAGCTAGCTAAAACTCCGTACTGCATTCGTGCAAGACGGAGTTTTTTTATTCTCTGGCCGACCCATTAAGATGAATTTTTTTCCACTCATATAAAGCGTAATTCTGCTCAATCTATAGGTGTAGATGTCATCATCTAACAACTTTAAAGGATGTGTTTTTTAATGGATAACCGAAAAAACGATCGTCAGCGTCAAGACCAACGTCAAGATCAGCAGAACCAGCGTGAGAGACAGGATCAAGCAGAAAACATGGAGTTTGGTGAAGAGTTTAACTTCGACCAAAAACGTCAACGACAAGATGATGAGCAAAACAGAGAACGACGCAATAACCGAAAATAACTAGAGGAGGCTTTCCAATAGGCCCTCTCTAATCGATCTGGAAGCTAATTAATGAATGATTAGTCGATATCCAGAAAATATGTGCCATCTTATTGTTAGCGCTAATACAGCAGTCAATTGGCTGGTATGAGGACGGTATCGGACCGAACTCATGCCAGCCAATTGCTGTTTTCGTTAAGACAACGAAAGGTGATCTTAATATCTCGTTTCTATTTCTTCAATTTGTTAATCATTTCCCATAATACATCTCTGGTCTCGATAGCCCGAAGACTTTATCCATAAGAAATCATCTGAACGTTTAAATACTCTACGTTTATTGAGCGATTCTTACGTGTAGTGTCGCTTCACTTACCTTTAAGAACACCTCCATAAGCGTGTTTACCGAGCTGAATATTAAATACAAACTGGGATGCCACGAGAGAGAGTCTTTCCGTTATCCCCCTCTTTATTGTATTGTTCTTTTAGCTCCTGAAGAGTATTCTTCTCTAATTTAGAGGGCATGCGTTCGCCAGATTTCCTTCCTGTACTTCTGCCTCCACACCATCTTTTCCAGTCAATGTGCTATGACCAAGTCGTTCCTTTTCTATAGACACTTACGGCTTAATTTCATTGCTATTTTAGTCATAATAAAGCACTCCAAAAGTTAAATTGCTGCTCTAACTTTTGAAGTGCATCTCGAAAAAACTCTCGAATCAATGTCCTTCTTCGTATCATTGATTCGTTCCCATACTCATCAACTTCACATCCACACTCACTCTAAACTCCAATTCAGGATAGGCTTCTTTCCACGTCTCATAAAGGCCATCCTTCTGCAGTCTCGTCGCCCGGTAACGCAAGCCGAAACCGAAAGGATCCAATTTCTTTTCCTGCATATCCTTCAAGAGATGAAGTATTTTCTTTTTAATTTCCTCTTCTGCCATTTTGTCGTACTTATCCAATTTAGATAAGGACAGCCTTTGTCTAGACTCACCTATTTCTCCTGCCATTGTCACCTTCATGTCAATCGCCTCTGGCACTCCATTTTTCGTGATAATTTTGTACTTCATTTTAATTCTGTCAAAATTCAAAAGCAGCCTCATCTTACCTTGCTCCGTCTTATAAGAGAAACCATTAGCATCTTTGAAGAGAGAATTGTAATACTTTGTTTCGATGTCATCAAGCGAAGCGGACTCATTTTCGTCTCCAATAACCAGACTTTTATTGACAATAAGTTCTTCATGATCTCCATTTGTCGTAATAACTGGCAAGACAGGACTTATTCCTTCCATGTAATAATCTCGTCTCAATTGAAATAAGTAAGTGGTGATAATGAAAGGACTTTCCGTTCCGGTATCCCCAAAATAGTTAAATAAAGAGACAGAAGCAGGTGCTTCCGTTTTTGTCTCTGTTTTCAATACCTTCTCAGCGGATGGTCGCGCCGCCGCAACGTAGGCAATCAACTGAACATCCCCCCTTCTGGTAAAGAAATCCATAAATGGTCGAAGGGAGCCCGAAAGAAGTTCTTCGTTGATGACAATTACCTTCATATGTCCAAGTTCTAATACTTTATCAACATGTGTTTCTAACATTCTAATTGACTCTCCTATTGTTTCCCCCTCTTGGGAAAGATACGCATAGCTCGGCTGTGTTGACTCCTTAATGGCACCGTAGGGCAACGCAATTTTCAACGTAACTTTATAGCCATTCTCTATATTTTCCGCAGGATCCACTCCAATTGCAGAGACAAAGAACCGTTTATCAATATCTTTAAAGGCACAGCCAGATTGAAGAATAACTGTTCCTATCAGGAGGAAGGTCAAAAGTATGTCTTTAACAGAAGATCGTCTATATTTCAAGAGTTTGCCCTCCGTTTCACCAACATCAACGTCCCCATAAGCAATATAAAAAGGAATGGTAATGTACCGTAAAAATAGTTGATATACTTAAACAAACCATATTCTGTTATTTTAACAGCGACAACTATACTTACCGTCCAAAAAGCGATGATGAGAATACTGTTCGCTATCGTCCTTTTTTTTCTTTTTTCTAATTTATCGATTCCTAAAGCGCCTTGAAAAAATTTTAACGACACATGCCAATGAATCATAATGTTTAAGAACGCAATGGCAAGGAAAATCAAAAGGAATATAAAAATAATACGTTCGACTACTCCAAATTTCATTCGAATTGAATCCGTGGTTACAATCCATGGATAGAGAATATCTTCAATTCCATCAAAACCAATAAAGCCAATTGGGATAAAATAGGTTGTAAATAAAACGAAGAAGCCCATCCCTCCGACAATCAGTCCCTCTTTAATACCAAATTTCATTTTCTTCTTTATATATTTATTAAAATATAGCATGTCAAAAAAACCCAAGAATATATAGGAAGAGGCCGTAAATAGGGTATAATTGGGGAAGCTGTTTACATTCATAATCGCTACTCCAACATTATCCCAGTCCAATTGTCGATCTAAATATACTTTTAATAAGAAATATAAAATTATGGGGACAAGTAATACAAGAATGATTTCTAATGTGTACAAGACACTTCGACCTTTCATCACTAAACCAAATGTAATAAACAGAATGAAGGTGCCGACAATTGAATAAATAGGCATTTCAGGTGTTAGGTATCGGAGCAATATATCCGAATACGTAATCAACGTTGCCAACCCACTAACATACCAATTGATTGCAAAGAAAAGAAGCAACGGAACAAATAACCATTTCGATAAATATGTTTCCATTAATTCTGGAAGTGTTTTTCCAGGAAATGAACTTAGTAATCGAATCACTGACCAAGTGGCAAACACTCCGAAAATCAAAGCCAACGCCATGGAAGTAATTGCCCCATTATTACTTCCGCTTAGAAGAATCCTTGGCAAAGAGGCTGCTATATTCGCTATCATATTAGTTGTAATTAGAAAATAGACGAATCGACTCATCTCTTACCCGCCTTTAATTCCTTTTCACGATTCCACCAATACATGCGTAGGTAAGGCTGTCCTAAACTGTCTTTGTTCGACAAAAACATAATAAGCCCCAACATTCCTAAAACAAGTCCCGCCAACCCGAACAATGTCGCATAAAGTAATAGGAAAAATCGGCAGATCCTAATAGCGTAACTCATCTCATTGACCGGAATTACGAATGTAGATATGGCAACGAGGGAAACGACAATTACGATAATATTGGATGCTAAAGCAGCCTCGACAACAGCGGTTCCCAAAATTAACCCACCGACCGTTGTGGCTGTTGCACTAATCGTTACAGGAAGACGTAAACTGGCTTCCGTGAGTAGTTCGATAAAAATCAACATGAAAAACACTTCAATAAATGATGGATATGGAACACCTATCCGACTTGCTGCTACTGTAAGAGCAAGTTCTGTTCTGAATACGTCCGGATTATAGGATGTAACCCCCACATAAATTCCCGGCAGCATGAGACAAGTGAAAAGCCCGCCGTAGCGCAAGACCATAGCTCCCACCATAATCCAATAAGAATGGTACCTATCTTCCATAGATGCCATAAAGTCAAAAAAGACAATCGGCGTCACAATAGCATGCGGACTCCCATCAACCAAAATGATGACTTTTCCAGCCGTTATATTGTTAATCAATCGATCAGGGCGTCCAGAAAGAAGGCTCGTGGGGAACAGGCTGCGTTTTTTGTTATTCAAATAATATATCAACTCATCTGCAGCTTGAACCAATTCAACATCCAATGGTTGGAGTCGTTCCTTGATCTTATCCAGCACGCCCGGTCTGACTCTATCCTTATCGTAAAGAAGGGCAATACCTCGATTTGATTGTTCATCCAATTCAAGTGTCTCTACAATGAGGGATGGATCGTGATAACGTTGCCGAATTATATTGATGTTAATTTCCAAACTTTCACTCATCCCCATTTGAGGGCCATGCATAGTCGGTTCCAAATCCGCCTCTTGCACCATATTATTTGCTACAATTTTTAATTCCAGCAAGGTCAGTTGATTGTTAACCATGACCAATACATTACCTTTTGTCAGTTCGATCATTACTTCACGATCACCGGACGGTAACTTGGTTTTATACGGCAGCGAATTGATATATTCCGCGTAATGTCTTTCTTCCTTCATTTCAAAAAATGGTTTCACAATGACGGATTGCAGTTGAAGTGGGTCGACTACACTTTTCAAAAACAGAAGATGAACTTTCTTTCCTTCTATCGTCAAGGTATTTTGTACAATATCATCAGATGGTTCTAGTTTTTTGGTTAGACGTTTCATGTACTCGGGGGTATTCGGATTTTCTGTATTTTCATCCATTTTCCTGTCACTTCCTCAATGCATCTCGTATAGACCGTAGCTTGCCCGAAAGTCCATAAATTTAGTCAAAAATATCCCCTTTTCAATTCTTTCATAAAAAAATACATAGGAAATTGTTTTAGGCGGTCGGAAACTGGCTATTATATAAAAAGGACTTGATTTTTAAGGAGAGAAAGGAGGAAATGCTATGAATTTAGCAGCCATTGGAGTACCGGGGTTAATTATCATCTTAGTTATCATTTTGATTTTATTTGGACCACGTAAATTGCCCGAGGTCGGTTCTGCGGTAGGAAAAACTTTAGCAGAGTTTAAAAAATCCGCAAAGGATATAATGGATGACGATGATGACCAACCAAAAACTGAAGCACAGAAAACTGAAGTACAAGAGCAGGTGAAGTAAATGACAGTACCCACAGAAGAAAAACAAACGAATGAACACGTTGCATCTGTCGGGTCAAAAGATTCAAGTACCAACGATTCTACGATGGAGCCGACACTTGTAGAGCATTTGACGGATCTGAGAAAACAGCTGGTTAAAAGTATTGCTGTCTTTTTAGTCTTCTTCATCGGAGCTTTCAGTACGATAAATTTGTGGTTTCCTTATGTAACGAGAGGTCACAAACTTATCGTCTTGGGACCATTAGAGATCATCACCTTTTATACCACAATCTCTGCAGCGCTGGCTCTCGGTTTAGCACTGCCATTCTTATGCAATTTTTTATGGCAATTTGTGAGACCTGGTTTAAACGAAAAGGAGAGTCGATTCCTCAGTCTTTACTCGCCAGTGATGTTTATTTTATTTGCTGCTGGCTTAGCTTTTGGCTATTTCATTGTCAATCCGTTGAGTTATAACTTCCTAATCTCGTTAGGTGCAATGAATTTCGATATTTTAATTTCTGCACAAGAATATGTACGCTTTTTGCTGCTGACGACCATGCCAATCGGGTTGTTATTCGAGTTGCCAATGGTCGCTATGTTTCTTGCCGCAATCGGTTTATTGACAGGCGATACGATGAAAAAAGTACGAAAGTGGTCATATGTTGTATTGGCCGTTCTCTCTGCATTAATCACCCCGCCTGATTTTATCAGTCAGCTTATTGTACTCATTCCAATGATTCTCCTGTATGAAGCAAGCATTCGCTTGGTGATACATACAGAAAAACGTGCTCAACTGAGAGCAACAGAAGAAAGCCAATCACGGCCGGTGTGATTGGCTTTTTCATAAAATCCCTTTCCGCTTGCTTGATGAAGGGATCTGCAGTTCTTCTCGATACTTACTGATCGTTCTTCTCGATACCGTAATTCCTCGTTCTTTTATAAAGTAATCCGCAATTTTTTGATCGGATAACGGTTTTCGTTTGTCTTCTTTTGCGATTAAAGCTTGTAACAAAGATTTGACGGCCGATTGGGAGATACTATCACCGTCTTGACCGGATAATTTGGAAGTGAATAAAGAACGCATTTCGAAGGAACCAACCGGAGTTTGCATTACTTTATTTGACACTGCCCGACTCACTGTAGATTCATGCATCTCGATGCTGTCGGCTATGTCTTTTAACGTCATCGGCTGCAACGCCGCAAAACCTTCCTTAAAAAAAGATTCCTGTTTTTTCAGCATTTCCGTTACAATTCGAATAATCGTATGACGTCGCTGCTCGATACTCGACAATAGCCATTGTGCTTTTTTATGGTATTCGCTTAAATATGAAGAGAGCTCCGATTTTCCTTGCAAAGACGATACGTATTCTCGTTGCAAACCAATCTTCGGCAATCCTCGATCATTTAAATGGAATGACAGCTTTCCTTCTGTCTCTTCTACAACGATATCCGGTATCATAAATTCGGTAGTCACTAGTGAAAGTTCTGGACACGGCCGAGGATTCAATGTTAGGACATAGTCATGCAATTCATTTACCTGCAGTAAGGAAATCCCCATACTCTTCGCGATTTTCTCCCACTTTCGTTCCGCAATCAGCGTTAGATGATCACCAATAAAAGTCTCGACTAATTCGGGATTTGTATCACTTCTCCTAACCTGCAGCAATAGACATTCCTGTAAATTCCTTGCGCCAATACCCGGAGGTCCGATTTGTTGTAAAAGCTCGATTCCCAATTCTATGCGAGAAGGGTCCATAAATTGCATGTCTGTAGACAAGTACCCATTATCATCCAAGTTGTGAATGATAGCCTTTAACAATTGTCTTGTCTCACTATCTGGGAAACTCACATTCACTTGCTTGATCAGTTGATCACGTTTACTCTCTTCTTGCTGCTTTACCCAATCCTGTTGCTCTGCTCCATTTCCAGAACTCTTAGTAGAGATTCTTTCCTGAAAGGATTCATTTCTATCGGATTCTTTTAACTCAATCAGTGGATTTTCTAATTCTTGTTCTCTTATATATTGTTCTAAATCATAAGTGGATAATTGTAATAACTCAATGGCTTGTCGCAATTCTGTCGTCATACGCAAATGCAAATCCTGTTTTTGCTGTAAAACCATTTCCATAACCCATTCCTCCTTAAGATTTATCCACACAATAACTTCAAAGTTGAATGCGCTTTCATTTATCTGACTCTATCATAACATGTCGCTCAAACTTTTCGATAGAGAATTTCTCCTAGATTGTCTTATCTATCGCATCCAATCTACCTTGTATGCTATAGTCTAAATATTCGGTAGTCTTATATTTAGCATATAAACGGTTTGGAGGCTTGGATATGAATCCTTTACTTAAAAAAGCAATTCTTAAACCTTATGAATTTAATCTGTCAGCTAAAGCAGCCTGGAAACAGTATCAAGATCATGGAATACATTCAAATGATTCTATTCGTCACGAAATTTATGAATCCTGGGAGAATTCCAAGAGTCTTGGTGTAAATCCTCTTCAATCAAAAATACAAGAAGTTGTGACCCACCACGATTTAGGCAATCGCTTACAACAAAATGAACAATTATTGTCGTATGCAACCCCAAAAACCACACATATTTTAGAGTTATTAAATGAGTCACAAACTATGTTATCCATTACCGACCGCCAAGGAACTATTTTGTATTCCTGCGGAAACAGACAAACACTAAAGCGAGCTGAGGCGCTTAACATCTCGGATGGCGGTACATGGAGTGAGAAATCAGCCGGTACGAATGCCGTTGGAGTCACTTTGAAAACTAAACAATCCGCTCAAGTACTATTTTCCGAGCACTTCTGTGAAAAGAATCATGATTGGTATTGTGCGGCTACACCAATTATTGCTCCTTTTACAAAAGAGCTATTGGGAATCGTCAACATTGCAGGTTCTAATCCGAATCTCCATCCCCATACATTTAAGCTAATTATCGCAGAGACTCAAAATGTATCAAATTCAATTATGGGACAAGTATATGAAAGTGCAGTACGTGACAATCTATTTTTGAAAAATACGATAGAAGTGGCTGACGAGGCTATTTTGGTGGTGGATAGCGGAAAAAATATTATAGAAAGAAATATAATTGCGATGACCAATCCAATTATTTCTCAGGTTTCACAAATTCAATCCCTTATTGGATTGGAAGAACTTTTAATCCACACCATGAACGGACAGAATATCCTGAATGAAGAAGTGAAGATCAAACATTCAAAACAAATTTTTCGTTGCTCCATCCAGCCGCTTTCATTCCAAGATATATACTTAGGTGCCATTATCACTTTAAGGAAAACTAAATCCTTTTCAAAACATGAGCATAAACCTGCTTTAAAGAAAACTACAAATAAGAAATCTGACCCATTTCTAAATATAACTGGTTCATCTACTAGTTTTTCTTATGTCATAAAACAAGCAAAAAAGGCGGCTGCTATTGATGCGACAATTTTCCTTTCAGGAGAGACTGGTACAGGAAAGGAAGTATTCGCACAATCCATCCATCAAGCAAGCGAAAGAAGAGATCATCCTTTTATCGCAATCAATTGTGGAGCCATTCCAAAAGGATTACTAGAAAGTGAATTATCGGGATACGAAGCTGGTGCGTTCACCGGTGCCAGAGCAAAGGGAAGCCCAGGGAAATTTGAAATGGCACAGGGCGGCACCGTTTTCTTGGACGAAATTGGTGACATGCCCCTTGATCTTCAAGTTCATTTGCTACGCATTCTTGAGGAACGTGAAGTGACAAGGATCGGTAGTGCGAAGCCCATTCCAATTGATGTCCGTATCATCGCCGCCACGCACCGTGACTTATCACAATCTGTCACAGATGGCCTTTTTCGTGAAGACCTATTGTATCGTCTAAAAATTATTCAATTAACGTTACCTCCACTTCGGGAGAGAACATCAGATATCTCTGAATTATCTCATCGTTTCATCAATGAACTAAGCAATCAATTTGGAAAACAACATGTACAAATCACGGCAGAGACAGTACAATGTCTCATTGATTACCACTGGCCTGGCAATATCCGCGAATTAAGAAACGTGATTCAGCAAGCGTTATTTAATCTGGAAGGTGAAATGCTTACTCCTGCGCATCTACCTTTAGAACTAAATTCAAACTTAAAGCAAACTGACAAAGAGCAGTTACTCGAATCCTTACAAGCTGAAAATGGAGTAGTTACCCATGCTGCCAAACGTCTCGGTGTCTCACGCGCAACTATGTACCGACGAATGAAGCAATTTAATATTACCGCACGATAACCCGTCCTCTAATGGATCAACAGCCTCCTGTTGATCTGTTAGAGGTTTTTTGCTACAGTGAGGCACTTTTCTGTCTCACTGAGACACTCTGGATCCCTCCATTTAATCCGAATTTAGTTGATATATTGAATAAAACTCACAGTATCATAGTCTCTTAAAAATTTTCGTTTTTTCGGCATGCTTCTTGCAATATATAATAATGCATCATCAAAAGAGCTAATTTATTATTTCTTTAAAAGTTCATTTTATTTTCATGAAAGCAGGTGATAGAAAGTTATGGAAACATTTGATTTAGCTGTAATTGGGGCAGGTCCCGGCGGCTATGTCGCAGCAATTCGTGCGGCCCAATCGGGAAAAAAAATAGCTCTCATAGAAAAAGGTAAACTTGGCGGCACTTGTCTACACGTTGGCTGTATTCCTTCCAAAACTCTTTTGCAACATAGTGAAATGATACAAGTCATCCACAAGGCAAATGATTGGGGTATCCAGACAGGATCTATGTCGATTGATTTCCCCAAATTAATGGACCGGAAAAATCAAGTGATTGACACGTTAGCACAGGGAATTCAGTACTTAGTAAAAAAAAATCAAATTTCATTATTTCAAGGGATTGCTACAGTCACTACTGATCGAGTCGTTACAGTGAAGGATAAACACTTCAAAGCCCAAGATGTAATTTTAGCGACTGGAAGTAAACCATTTGTCCCGTCAATTCCCGGACTTGATCAAGTGGACTATTTAACAACAGACACTTTTTTCGAACTTCGGAAGTTACCCAGTACACTTGTAATCATTGGCGGTGGTGTCATTGCCATCGAGCTCGCCTTTGCCATGGCACCGCTTGGTACATCTGTCACTGTTATTGAAGTAGCAGACAAGATTTTATTGTCAGAGGACGAGGATGCAAGAAAAATTATCTTACAACGCTTGAATAGATTAGGTGTACTTGTTGTAACAAGCGCGGAGATCAAGAGCGTCACAAAAGACAGTGTAATAGTTAAAGATACAATCTATCCTTATGACCAACTGCTTGTTGCAACAGGTAGAACTCCTAACCTAGAAATAGCTAATCAACTAGATTTACAGCTTGCTGATTCGGATCGCTATATTGCAGTCAACGATCATTATGAGACGAGTACAAAACATATTTACGCGATTGGCGATATTGTAGAGGGTTATCAACTGGCACATGTAGCGAGCGCGGAAGGTTTGACGGCCGTTCAAGCAATCCTAGGAGAAGAAGTTTTACCACTGGACTCCTCTTCCATTCCACGATGTGTCTATACACATCCGGAAATTGCTTCATTCGGTCTTAGTGAACACGAAGCTTCAGAGAGTGGTTATCAAGTACGGACGACCCTCACTCCCCTATCTGGAAATGGAAAAGCACTTGCCATGGACGAGACAGAAGGCTTTGTCAAAATTATTGCCGACACAACATACGGAGAAATTCTTGGAGCAGTGATTGTTGCTCCGAATGCGACAGAGTTAATTCAGGAATTGTCAGCAGTTAAACATGCAGAAGGTACGATGTTTGAGCTGGCCAATTTTGTTCAGGCGCACCCTACTGTCTCAGAAGCAATCGGGGAAAGTGCTAACGCATTTTTCGGTCTAGCTATTCATAAATAGAATGTCATAAAGGAGGAATTTATTATGGATCAGCAAACAGCATTATGGATTTATCAAAAGATGAATGAAATTCGTTTTTTTGAGGAGGAAGTGCATCACATATTCGGAAAAGGTCTAATCCCTGGATTTGTTCACTTATACGCTGGAGAAGAAGCCGTCGCTACTGGCGTGATGGCACTACTGGATGACGAAGATTATATTACGAGTACACACCGCGGACACGGACATGCCATTGCAAAAGGCTGCGATATTAAAGGTATGATGGCTGAAATAATGGGCAAAAAAGATGGCTTGGGCGGCGGAAAAGGCGGTTCCATGCACGTTGCAGATATAGACCGGGGAATGCTCGGCGCCAACGGGATAGTTGGCGGTGGGTTCGGGTTAGCAGCAGGAGCCGCATTAACCATTAAAACGCTTGGGCAAAGTCATGTAGCAGTCTGTTTCTTCGGAGATGGGGCTTCCAATGAAGGGACATTCCACGAGGGGCTTAATTTAGCGTCAATCTTGGACTTACCAGTAATTTTTGTCTGTGAAAATAACCAATTCGGGGAAGGCACTCCTTTCCGTTATGCTTCAGCATCTGAAACCGTAGCGGAACGCGCACCTGCCTATAATATGCCTGGCGTTCGGGTAGACGGAATGGACGTGGAAGCCGTTTACGAGGCTACTGAGAAAGCTATTAAACGAGCTAAGGCCGGAGAAGGCCCTACTTTAATTGAATGTGATACGTACCGACATTTCGGACATTTTGAAGGAGATGAACAAAAATATAAAACCGACCAAGATCCAAACAGGGACCGTGATCCAATTACGGAATTCCGTGAAAAAGCTACCAAGAATAAATGGATGACTTCAGAACAAGCGGACGAAATTGAATCAAACGCGAAGAAGACAGTTGAGGATGCAGTAGCTTTTGCAGAAGCTAGTCCACTTCCAGATGAATCCACACTTTACACGGATATTTTTGCATAAGAAAAGGGGGAACTGACGATGACGGAAAGAAAAGTCACTTTTATGACAGCAATCAATGAAGCAATGGCGCAATCCATGCGTAAAGACGAATCTGTTATTCTAATTGGTACAGATGTAGCAGGCGGGGCAGAAGTTGATCATTTAGTCCAAGATGACGGAAGATATGACGATGCATTTGGTGGGGTGTTCGGTTTATCCAAAGGGCTTGTTACTGAATTTGGGAGAAGACGCGTCATTGACACACCGATTGCAGAACACGGCTACTTCAGCGCAGCTGTCGGCGCAGCAGCAACCGGCTTACGCCCAATCGCAGAATTGATGTTCAATGACTTTGTTGGTTTTGCACTAGATCCTATCTTGAACCAAGGAGCAAAAATGCGCTATATGTTTGGCGGAAAGGCAAAAATCCCACTTACCGTACGCACGGTCCATGGGGCAGGCGCAGGAGCTGCTGCTCAACACTCCCAAACATTGTATGGATTGTTCGGTGCAATTCCCGGTGTAAAAGTGGTCGTTCCTTCCAATCCTTATGACGCAAAAGGGCTCATGCTAGCAGCAATCGAAGACGATAACTTGGTCGTCTTTTCGGAGGACAAAATGCTTTATGGCATCAAAGGAGATGTGCCGGAAGACTATTATACAATTGAAATCGGCAAGGCGAATGTAGTACGTGAAGGAAGTGACCTGACAATTGTGGCGATAGGTAAAATGGTGCAGGTCGCTCAAGAAGTAGCAGAGCGACTGAATCCCGATGGTGTCGAGGTAGAAGTAATCGATTTACGAACGATTGCACCATGGGATCAGGAAACAGTTATTGAGTCTGTGAAAAAAACAGGCCGCCTAATTGTTATAGACGAATCCAACCCGCACAACAATACAGCGACAGACATCGCATCTGTTGTAGCAGATAAGGCATTCGACTATCTAGACGGTCCAATTAAAACAGTTTGTGCACCAAATACACCTGTTCCATTTGCCGCTAATCTGGAAAAAGCATATATACCAGATGCCAATAAGGTATTGCATGTAGCTGATGAAATCATTGAAGACTTAAAGAAATCTCATACAATGTAGGAGGTGAAATAAATGAGCGAAACAATTGTAATGCCGAAACTAGGTATGACTATGACAGAAGGCACCATTACTGAATGGTATAAAGAAATAGGTGACACAGTTGAAAAAGGTGAACCTGTTTTAATGATTAGCTCTGAAAAACTAAATCAAGATGTAGAAGCTCCAAACACCGGTATTCTATTGGAGAAGTTCGGTGACGTGGAAGATGAACTGAAAGTGGGAGACGCCCTTGCGATTATTGGCGAAGAAGGAGAAAAGCCTTCCTCAGCTGATAAAAAGGATACTAACCCTGTCAGTGTAGATGTAATGAATTTCGAAAAACCGCATTCACCATCAGACATACCTGCACAGCAAGGAGTAACAAAACATCAACAGTCAGATCGGATCTTCATTACCCCGTTAGCGAGACGAATGGCTGTCGACAATGATATCGATATCCAATCTGTGACAGGCTCTGGCGGCAAAGGGCGTATAACAAAGCGCGATATCGATAAAGTGTTGGCAAGTAGTGATAGACAGACTGAACCTGCACATGAGCTCGCTGCCAAACAAGCCGCAGCAACCGTTTCAGCACCAACTGCTTCTGTCGGCGAAGGGCTCTCTCCCATGCGAAAAGCGATTGCGAGAAATATGCGTGAAAGTTTGGCACAAACAGCCCAACTCACTTTACATCGCAAAGCAGGTATCGATCAGCTAATTGAATTCCAACAGACATTGCGCAATGAACTGAACGCCAATAATTCCGAAGTGAAATTAAGTTTGACTGTTTTATTAGCTCGAGCTGCTATCTTGGCTTTACAAGAGCTAAAGGCCATGAACTCCACATATTTTGATGGACAGTTAGTAGAATTTGATGAAGTACACTTAGGCATCGCGACTTCCCTAGATAACGGTTTACTAGTGCCTGTCATTAAAAATGCACATCAAAAGACCATTGGATCACTCGCGAACGCGTTAAAAGATGTAACTGAAAGAGCCCGAATCGGTGAAGCGGATCAAGCTCTTCTTTCTGGTTCCACATTCACTATCACCAATTTAGGTGCAAGTGGTATCGAATATTTCACACCAATACTGAATCCAACCGAAACAGGAATTTTGGGAATTGGGGCTCTGCAAGAAGAGTTGATTTTAAGTGAAGACGGAACAGTAAAAGCCATCAAAAAGATTCCACTTAGCATTACGTTTGACCATCAAATCATTGATGGAGCTAAAGCTGCCGAGTTCTTATCCATTTTAGTAAAATATATTGAAACACCTTATTTACTAGTACTGTAATACGCAAAAGTTGCAAGGAAAGGCATTCTTCCTTGCAACTTTGCTCTGTTTAACACACGAAGAAAAGGTAGTTTGTGTATCGGTCGCACTATAATAAAACACCACTAAGTCCACGTTTGCTATTCTACGGCAGCTCCTTAATTTTTCGTTATGTATTATGCATTCTCGTATTTCAAATGGGTCTACCATACCGACACTTAACACGTATTTACGATAAGCTTCATAATATACCATACCGAATTTTATAAAAAGGAGGAGTTTCAGTGCATCGTTTCCCTTACTTCCATTCACCTTATTATCCTGTCTGGCCATTCTCCACTCAAGCACAAGCCGTCAATGACACTAGCGGCTACCCACCTGTCGATACGAAAAAATTTCAATCCTCAGCTCAGGAATTCCATCTACTCATGAAACAGGCAACTTTATTAGTCGGTAAGATCGAACAATCGCCCCAATTCTCACGGGAACTTATGCAGGCCGCACAACAATCCAATCAGAATAAAGTAAACCAGCTGATTGCATCCATTGATGAAACGGCTATCGTTGAAACCCACTACACCCCAGAAGGTATTCAACTGAAATATCGGGACCAAAACGGAACATGCTGTGTGTTGACGATTAAAATTGGTTGGTGAAGTAACTGTTGTTTTTTGGACTGCATGATGTAAGCCATTGCAGTCCATCCCCTACTTATAGAAGTGAAGGTTTTCTAGCGTATCAGGTTTAATACATATCCAAATTAACATGTTATGATTAAACATAGACATTTCTAGAAAGCAGAGGTCCTTCAAAGTTTATGAAAACCATCATGAAACGTGTAATACTATATATAATCGGCTTATTTTTATTATCGTTAGGCGTTAGTTTCTCCATTCAGGCAAATCTCGGCGTTTCCCCTGTGTCTTCGCTGGCTTATGCTTTGTCGCTGACAGCCGGCCTATCCATTGGTATCACTACCATCCTCGCGAACATTTTATTCGTCGCACTCCAGGTAATTTTAAAGAAACGAATTGAATTACGTGAATTGTTCTTACAGCTATTAGTCGCACTTTTATTCGGATTTTTTATGGATGCGACACTACTCCTTGTTCAGCTGTTTCCTAACCCTGAAATTCTTCTGACAAGATTTGCTTTTCTAGTGATCAGTCTATTCATCATTTCAGCAGGTCTAGTAGCCTATTTCACGGCCAAACTTCCGTTGATGCCTTATGATGCTTTGACATATGTAATTAGTGAGCGATTCGATTTAAAATTCAGCAAAGCAAAAATTACGAGTGACTTGCTTAACGTAGGGATCGCAGGTGCAGTTTGTTTAGTCTTTATTCAATCACTCGGCTCAATTGGTATCGGAACAATTCTTGCTGCGTACTATATCGGAAAAATTCTTGGTTTTATGATGCCGCGTTTTAAACAGCCGTTACATAAGTGGATCTATCGAGGTGTAAAAGAGGTAAATCACGAAGACGGGGTCCCAATGAAGCCCATAAAATCAAAATTGTGATGTAGTGAAAGTCAGCCGGTTGCGAACGGCTGACTTTTTTGCAAAGTATTTCTATTTAGATAAATCATTTATTTCTTATAAAGCAGCCTAAACTTTTCGCAAACCACCGGCATTTTATATGTGAACTCTTTATCAAGACTTTCAAATTCTTTGCTAAAGAAAGTTTCATGAACGTCACGCCAGTAGCTTAACGAACGATCACCTTCGCCTTCCAAATAAGCGTGTTCTACCGTTACTTCGTCAAAAGGAACAACTTCCACTTCTGTCGTTTCCACTATCGCTACCGCTTCCCCATCACCATCGAGAATAATATTGTGTAGGCCCACTTGCGGTAACGGCTCGTTTTCTAATTCATAAATTGTGTAATTGGAGGCTGTCGCTGTTTTCTTTCCTTCTATAACCAGATTGGCTAGTTCATCTGCCATTTCTTTTGAATCGCCGAAAGCCCATGCTTCGTAACTTTCAGGTGCATGCGGGTTACCCTTTATATACTCTTCCCACATACGATTGGTCGAATTCTTGCTCTTATATTCTTTCCACGCGGTGATTCCTCCTTCCAATACGACAACGGTATAAGCTCGTTCGGAGAGTATGTTCGCGCACTTCGTAGCGGAATTCCCCGTTGTGCACGTGATGGTCAATTCTTTATTCATCGGTAACATAGGAATGAGTCGATCATTCTCGTCTACCAACTTGAATATCTCTGTTTTTGGCACATTCAAATCCTCTACGCTAGACCCTTCAATATGAAAGTCATTGTATTTGTCTTCAGCTCGTACATCTACAAGCACAATCTCTTCGTTAGAATTCATTTTCATAAATAAATCTTCCGGTGTTATCGTCTTAATAGTCAATTTGCTCTCCTCCTCAGTTATGCCCCTCAGCTGTTTCTCTAGTTATTTATTTCTCAATCTGTCGCTTCCAATGTGACTGCAACAATCTCCGGTCGATTGAAAACCCTTAATGGAATAATACTATTCCCAAGTCCTCTGCTCACCACCATGACCGTATGATCCAATGTATATTTACCAGCTGTATACTTCGGTAAAAACCCTTGATTCGGTGCTACTAGACCGCCAATAAACGGCATTCTGAACTGTCCCCCATGCGCATGACCGGCAAAAACTATATCAAATTCATGCTCTGCGTAGAGCGAAAACATTTCGGGCCTATGCGATAAAAGGATAGTAGTATTTTCTTTTTCAAGCCCTTCGGTCGATCTCAAAATGTCCTCCTCTGATGTATCTCTTTCTGATCGGCTTTCATTTTCGTACGCCGGATCATCAATCCCAACAAGATGTATCTCTTCATTACCTTTAACCAAGGTAACATGTGTGTTTCTCATGACTTGTACTCCTATATCATGTAAAGAACTCTCCAGTGAACTGAACGTTCCCGACCACCATTCATGATTTCCCGAGACAAAATAAACAGGCGCAATTTGAACCAATTCCTCCATCAAAATAAGGCTAGCTTTGTCGCCCTTTTTCTTTGAATCGATCAAATCGCCCGTAAATACAATGATGTCTGGTTCCAAGCCGCTGACTTTACGCACCAAAGCACGCTGTTCTTCCCCAAAACTCTTATTATGCAAATCAGACAACTGCACAATTTTGAATTGATCAAAGCCAGCTGGGATGTTTGTCGAACGAATTGTAGTGCGAGTAATATCGATTGCATTATTTTGAAAATAAATGAAAGATCCCAATGCTGCAAGAGTCACTACTACATATAAAAACTTCTTCGACATCCGGTTCATCACTTCCTATCCGGCAACTCTAACTGTTCTTCACTAAAAATCATCATATAATCTACCGAGATATTACTGACACTATAGCTATCGCCATTTACTGAACTCTCTGGATATGCTTCGTTCCCTGACTGATCCTTTGCAATCCAACTGAAATGTATCTCTTGTGTTGGTGAGAAATTCTCAAAGAACAACTCAGGCTGATGTTTTGCTTTAGTTTTTAAAAAAGAATCCAAAATCTGCACTCCATCTTCAGGCAACGGCATCACGCCATATGAACTGTCCTTGAGAGAGGTGACCCACTCCATTTGCACCCTTGGATAATATGTTTCTTCTTCTACTACTTCTTCTGAGATTCGCTGTCCTCTCTCCCGAATCATATATAATTGGAGAGTACTTAGTTGATCCGCAGGAGATATATTCCATACAAAATGATAAGAAGATGGATCTTGCTGGTCAACCTTCCACACTCTAGGTTCGCCGTTCATATCAATATGTGCCACCTGCCATTTACGGTTCTTCCAAATCCAATAGCTCAGACCGTATTCTTGGCGTTCAGAAATGAAAGGGACCACTGTATGACGTTCATCTGCATGAATTATATCTTGAATCACGTCAACAGCCGCTTCGGGAAACATCTCATGAATTTCATTCATCAATTGCGCATCAGTTGGAAAAGAGACTGGTTCCGATAAATAAAACCAACCAGCTAAGCCAATTACCACACCAAGGAGCACGATACCGGTCAAAATCCACGATTGTTTCTTCATTGGCTCCCTCCCTCATCTATCAGCGATGCATCTGTGCGAAAATATAGCTGCCGATCTGAAGTCGTCACTAAAATTCCTTTACCGTCCTCTTCGACATAGATCATAGAATGCAAACCACTTCCCCATTTTGATCCAGTGCCTGTCAGCTGATAAGGGAAACGTTCATTCCGTTCAGCAGGTTCTGTTTCCAAATAGTATTCCGTATACCACTCATCATTAAAAACCCTATCCTTTTTCATAGTGTCCAGTTGGTCAAAATATTTTTCTGTCTGAAATACCTGATGATCTTTTGCGGCAGGATGAATAGAGATAAGTTCTGGGTTTTCCACCTGAGAAAGATAGGTCGATAACTGGTCTTTCGGATAAAACCATTGTTGGAAAGGAACGGATAGCAGAGCAAATGCTAGGAAAATATAATTTGACCAAAAGCCAAGCCAGACAAACGATCGATAACGCTCCCATCGGTTTTCCTTACTTTTCAAAATGAAATAGAGAAACCATACTCCAAGCGGTAAAATCGCCAATCTTAGCAGCAGATCAAACCAATATACATTAATAGAGAAAGAAAACAGACCTACAATTATGGTGACCAGGACTTTCCATAATTTTAGTTTGACTTTCTGCTTCGTATAGAGTTTGAAAGCAATATACCCCAATGCTATCCAAGATAGTAGAGTGAATATGATAGGAATCAGATTAAAGTCAAATAAAACTTCGATGGCGGACACCCCTTCTCCCTTAACGGAAATCAGAAAACAACATCTAATTTAATTATAGACTGTGTGTCTATTAGTTGCATCTTCTTAACAGAAAAATAAAAAACAAGTGATGAGCACCAATTGGTCTCATCACTTGTTTTATTAGTCGATCTTTAAATCGTTCCTTAAAAATGTCTCGTAAATTCAAACATAGTATAGTAACTTTCAATAATTTATACCCTCTTAAACGATATTACTTCCAAGACACTTGTGAAGGATGACATTCAAACCAACCAAGCCACTCGGATAACGCGCAGCCCGCTTCGAATCCAACTTCCCCGCTTTGCCACTTACTTCCTAAGGAAGTTGAACCTATAGTCTGACTGGTAGATGCTGCCTCCGCAGTATTTATAGAAGGGTTAGCACCAATAGCTAAAACACCCGCCATTAGTAACGCTGCTGCAAATCGACCTGTTTTTTTCAACTCTATCAATCCCTTTCGTAGATCTATATGATTTATTAATGAAGCTTTTAACAAACCACACATAACTATTCCCAGTAAAAAGAATAGTTAAACATTTTAGCTATATAAAATTAACTGCGATGAGTAATGCATTTTTTTCTCTGTTAATTTGGAAGGCGGAAATATTTTTCTACACAAGAAGATGTGTTTATGAGCCGCGATGGCGAAGTTATAAGCGCAAATCGAAGTCGTATGAGCGCGCCACCTCGTTGAGTGACGAAAACCGCAAGCCACTCATCTATGAGCAACTTGCGGTTTTGCATTATAATCCAGGTAAAATCCCGCTTAGTAAATTTAATAAATATACCATGCCAAGTGCGGAAAGACCTGCGATAAATCCACCAATCGACCATGCTTGAATTGTTTGAGGAATCGTCAAACGACCAAATTTATTGACGACCCAGAAACCAGAATCATTCGGCAAGGACAAGCCGATCGCTCCCGCACAAATTGCAAGTCCAAGCAAAATTGGAGAGACGCCGAGTTCTCCGGCCATCGGTCCGAGAATGGATGAAGTCGTGACGAGCGCGACAGTTGCTGATCCGAGCGAAGCACGTAAAATTTGTGAAAAGATGAATGCCAGGATGAGAACCGGAATACTCCAACCTTGCATCGTCTCAATCAAATAATCTCCTATGCCGCTTTGATTAATTACTGCACCGAAAGCGCCACCAGCTCCCGTGACAAGGATGATCATTCCTGCAGAATTGATTGCTTCATCATACAATGTTTTATAGGGCACATGTATATACGGTTTCAGCACGATCAATCCGACAATCACACTGATTAACAATGCAACGTTTTTGTCGCCAATGAAACCTAGAATTTGTGATGCAGTCCCTTCTTCCAACCATAAATCCGTGACTGTATTCAGGAGTATCAGTATAATCGGCAAGCCAAGCATAAAGAACGATAAACCTGTAGAGATTTCTTTACGACCTTCAACTTTATCAGGAACGGCAATATCATCCTCAAGTTCTTCCGGCATGGTCTTAATTCGTTTGCCAATAAATGAACCGTAAAAATAGCCGCCGATCATCGCTGCTGGGATTGCGCAAATGATTCCATAAAGAATAAACAATCCTAAGTCTGCGCCCGTATTTTCCGCCACAACGAGCGGTCCAGGTGTTGGCGCAATCATACTGTGCGAAACGATCAATCCGACACCGAGGGAAGTTACGAATGTCACAATCGAAATTCCTGTACGTCTGGATAAACTTTTCACCAGTCCACTCAAAATGACGAAAGCTGCATCGAAGAAGACAGGAATCGAAACGGCAATTCCTGTTAAAGAAAGCCCGGCTGCTGACCGCTTGATCCCAAACACTCGCAGCACAGCTTCCGCAATTTTTTCAATTGCACCTGATACACCTAAGAACTGGCCAAAAATTACCCCAAGACCGATTAAAATTCCGACTCCAGTTAGCGTGTTACCAAACCCCGTCGTAATGAGGCCCGGAATATCTGCCAACGGAAATCCAAGTACAAGTGCTGTAACAAAGGCTACAACAATCAACGTTACGAACGGCTCAATATTCATTTTTAATATCATAAAGAATAATGCTGCCAATGACAGCAGAAAAATGACAATGAGCATATTACCTTCTACCATGTCATCACCTCAATCCTTATTCACTAATTTCTCTACAACTGTGCGCAGTGTATCGACTTCACCGACGTTGCCAGGGAAGATGACATACGGAATGCTTGGAAAACGACTCTCTTCCCCTGTTTTCCATACAGGAATACCGGGCGCGATTTGTCCAGCCACTTCTGCTTTTTTCACGGCTAGCCCCTTTGTTCCCACATCACTTGACGTAATGCCGCCCTTTGCAATGACAAATGCTGGCTGTGGATTGCAGTGTGCAACAAACTGTGTGACTGCGGAGGAAATCTTCACAGATAAAGCCAACTCCTCTTCCTGCCGCCCTTCACCTAAATCGATTCGACTACGAGATGTATACACACAAACCGTCGTGCCTTCTCCAATTTTCTCATTGATCCTCTCCTGAATCTGTACAATTTCTTTTTCAAATTGTTCTTTATCCACGACGAGGTGACAATCAAATTCGATAAACTCAATCGAATCCAAAGCTTTCAAAGCGTTTAGTTGATCTGTCGTTTTCCGCACATGCGAACCGACTACAATCAAACCGCCCGTTGCTGAATTTTTTTGAATCAAGTCCACTTTGGTCAAATATGGTTTTGAAGAAATATCACCGATGACTTTTGTAAAGGAAGCTGCCGTACGGAATAGAAAATGTTTTCCTTGCTGGATAACACGCATCAACGCTATCGTAAACACTTTTAAATCCTCTTCCGATACCGCATTGACAATCATCTTTTGGAAACTTTCCAGACGATGCAATTTAGACTCAATCGAACCAAAATCAAGTGCGCGCAGCTCGTCAAGTGAAATCGACAATACCGAGTCAGCAGGGAATTGATTCTCTGTTTTCTCCGCAATATATTCCTTCAGATCGCTCTTTGTAAATCCAAACATCCGGTCCTTTGCAAATTCTGTTTCTCCTGCCGGTATATAGTTCCCGTTTTGCTTTACATAATGCACATCATCTATCGTTTCTCTGCCGCCTTCTTTGAAAAACGGTATAACGATTTCCCCATCGACTTTATACGCATCTTGCTTTTCAATCACATTTCTCAAAACTTCGGTTTCAAGAGGGTAGTGCCCACGCAATGTGGAATCACCCCTACTGATGATTATAAAGTCTTGTCCTGTTTCTTTCGCAGCGATGGCTATTCTTTCCGCAATTTGCGTATGAACTCTCGTCGTTTCATCCACAGAGAATGCTCGGGAATTGGTCAAAAGGAATACTAGCTGACGTGATTCCTCAAACATGGAACGGATAGTTTCGGCAGACCAGTCGGTATATACCGGAATGCCATGAACCGTTTGTACACCAGTCGGATCATCATCTAGCACAATAATTTTCTGCTGAAACGTTGGACGTTCTGTTTTCCAAAGAGTTTCCAAATCCAGTCCGTACACAGGAAGGTGTTTAATACGCTGTTGCACTTTATTTACCTCCCTTTGGCACTTCAAAATTCGCTAATTTCTCATAGTATTGAATCAAACCCACATGATCGTCTGCTGCTTTGCCATCTATTTTCAATGCATGGAACATTTCTAAGACATCCGTAGACAGTGGCATTGGTACACCAATATCATGTCCTGCCTGAACAACATTCGTCAGATCTTTCATATTAATGTCGATACGCCCGCCTGCTACGAAGTTCCGCTCCAAGACTAAAGGGATTTTCGCGTCTAAAACAGTACTTCCTGCCAATCCGCCTCGGATGGCTTGGTACATTTTTTCGATATCCACTCCGGATTTCGATGCCAGAACTACTGCCTCAGACATCGCAGCAATCGTGACATTAACCAAAATTTGATTGGCAAGTTTGGTAGTCGATCCACTGCCGTGACCTCCTACATGCGTAACATCTGCTGCCATAGCTTGGAGTACGGGAAGGGCTTCATTTAAAGCTTGCTCTTCGCCACCTATCATGATGGACAGGGTTCCATCAATTGCTTTCGGCTCTCCGCCACTCACTGGTGCGTCCATAAACCGGACATTCACTTTTTTTAATTCCTCTGCACAAAGGATCGAATCTGCCGGCGATACAGAACTCATATCGATTACGATCGATCCAGGCTTAAGATGATTTACAATTCCATTTTCACCGAATAAAACGTTTTGGACGATAAAAGCATTCGGCAGCATTGTGATGACAATATCGCTTCCTTCAGCTGCCATCTCAGGTGAAACCGCTTCCATGGCCCCCGCATTTGCTACAACTTTTCTGGCATCTTCATTCAAATCAAATGCCTTCACTTCAAATCCTGCTTTTATAATATTAAAGACCATAGGACGCCCCATGATACCAAGCCCAATAAAACCAATCTTCATCTTATGTTGCCTCCTCTTTATTTGACAATTAGCGATTTCATTATACAATAAGTTTTCTGACTTGTATACATTATTTAACTCAATGAATACAGTTACCTAATTTGATAGATTCTCTTGTATACTGTTTAGTAACGAACGGAGGAGAAGTACAATGGAAATCACTTCACGTAGCGCGCAACTAATCGCATATGAAACAATCCGGGAAAAGATTATAAATGGAGCTTTTCCTGGCGGGATGAAATTAGTAGAAGTCCAACTGGCTGAAGAAATCGGAGTGAGCCGGACACCCATTCGAGAAGCGATCCGTCGTTTAGAACAGGAAGGTTTAATTAAGCGAAAAAAAGTGATCAAGCCAAGCGAAAAAGACTTGCGTCATATGTTCCAGATGCGTACATTAATTGAAAGTCATGCTGCAAAAATGGCTGCCACGTATATGTCTGAAAAACGCATTGTTCAATTGCGGTCAAGCATCCATTTGGCACAAAGGAGCAATACAGAAGGCACGGTGAAAGCTAATAAAGAATTCCACGATCTAATTGTTCAGGAATGCAGAAATCCGATTATGATTGAAACGGTCGATAAAATGCAATCGATTATTTACCTATTTAGCAAAACTGTAGTAGTGCATGAACGCCCATTATTACTTGAAGAGCATATGAAAATTTGCGATGCAATTGAGCAGCGCAAACCTGAATTAGCGAGCAGTTTAATGGAAGAGCATTTGAAAGCCGATCTGGAGTTTACACTTAACATCGTGGAGTGAATTGCATTTCGTTCAACGTCATTTATAACAAAAAAAGATAGGTATCCTCTACTGAAATTGATTAGAGAACATCCTATCTGATAATAGTGTGGACAGCTGTGCAGCATTTTATACGTCCTCACTAAAAAGCTCAGTCAACATTTATTGTTGACTGAGCTTCGTTATACTTTTACTTGTACAGGATCATGCCAAGGGTAGTTATTCGTCAAAACAGTTGCTAAGTCTTTACTTTGTTGCTTTCTCATTTTACGAATTTCAGCTCTTTGCGGCGCTGTCTCATGCAAGTATTTTTCCTCTTCTGTCTCTGGGATGACTTGTGGAACGGCCAATGGTTTTTTATCCTCATCCAATGCAACGAAGGTTAATAGAGAGGTAGCAGCTATTTTACAATCACCACTTGCCAAGTCTTCTGCGATGACCTTCACAAAAATCTCCATCGATGATTTCCCTGTCCACGTCACATAGGATTCAAAACAAACGGAATCTGAAGGACGAATCGGATGCAGAAAATCCACGGAATCCATGGAAGCCGTTACGCAGTCGGCCCTACTATGCCGAGCTGCTGAAATCGATGCGATTTGATCAATATCACTCATTAAACGACCACCGAACAATGTATTATGATTGTTGACATCATTGGGAAAGATTCTGCTCGTTCGAACGACTCTTGATTCCCGGCACTGCTTTTCACGTTTCATTCCAAATGAAGCCTCCCCTTGAAATACGCCAACCTATTAAATCTAAATTAGAATACATTCATAAACATTTTTATATTTGTGTATCAAATAAATATACCTAATGTTCACAAAATTGTCAAGGTTGATTTGTGAATCTACTTGCATCCACAGTTGTTCGTATCGGAGCTTTATCTTATTTCTGAATTCCCTGTAACAACGGAACGTCTTTTTCTTCTAACAGACCGACTTCAAGTAATCCCTTCAAAATTCCGTCTTCCGAACAAGATGCTGTCACGTGGTCTGCCACTTCTTTAAGCTCTGGAATCGCATTCTCCATCGCAATGCCTGTGCCGACTGTCTCGATCATTTGCATATCATTCAGTCCATCGCCAAATGCGTAGCTGTTCTCGATTGGAATATTCAAATGTTCCAGCATTTTTTGAATCCCGATCGCTTTAGACGCACCATTTGGGAGCATATCCACCGAGCATTCATCCCATCGAACAAAAGAATAATCATTAAATAGTTGCATATACTGCTCAGTTTCTTCAGGCTCGCAATAGATCTGAACTTGGTTGATGTGGGAATGCGAACAAATTTCCTTATCTACTGGAGGGTACGGGATTTTTAATCGAGTCGTACCTGCAGTGATCAGTGGATGTTCAGACGCATTCGTGACAAAATTATCAAATGTAGAGTATGTCAGTCCATGTCCTTTTTCATTGGCAAGCTCCGTCAACTTCTGCATATCTTCGCGCTTCATCGGGTTAGAAAAGATTTCTTTTCCACCAAACACAACATGCTGCCCATTCATCGATACATATGAATCAAATGAAAGCTCATCTAGCAGCCATTCGAACATCAACGGCGCTCTCCCCGTACAAATGACCGTGTGTATCCCTTTATTCTGCAAAGCTTTCAACGCTACCTTTGTTGAGTCTAAAATCGTTTTATCATGACTCATCAAAGTTCCATCTAAATCAAAAAACACAATTTTATTATTCACTTGCACTTGTCTCCTTTCTTATACAGGCCGAACAGTAATTTCATTCACATTGACGTACTCAGGTTGTTTCACTGCATAAACGACTGCTTTGGCAATATCTTCTGCTTCTAATTTTTTTCTATCCGTCATACTAGAGCTTAGACGGGTATCGACCATGCCCGGGGAAATATTCGTCACACGTACTCCTGTCCGTGCAAGTTCTTTTTCAAGCCCTGTTGAAATTGCTCTCACTGCAAATTTCGTAGCACTATATACAGTACTTTTCTTCGTCGCTTCAAAGCCCGAAACGGATGCAATATTGATAATATGGCCACTTGACCGCTCTACCATGCCTGGCAAAACAGAGTCAATTCCATACAGCACACCCTTAATATTGACATCAATCATACGCTCCCATTGCTCTACTTCTCTGTCACGTACGGTAGCAGATAGCATCTGACCAGCATTATTGACATAAATATCTATGGAACCAAATGCTTCGTTCGCACGCTTTGCCAGTTCCTTTACCTCTGATTCATTCGCGATGTCTGTCGGAACGGCCAGTGCCTGACCTTGATTCGTACTATTTATCTCTTTCGCCACAGCTTTCAATTGCTCCTCGCGACGTGCAGCTAATACTACATTCGCTCCTTCTTTTGCCAACTCTTTGGCGATTGCAGCACCAATCCCTCCACTCGCTCCTGTAACGATTGCTGTTTTACCTGCTAATGAATGGATATCTTTTGCCATTTAGACTCTCTCCCTTCGCCATGCTACAATTAGTCTAACAATTTGCTGGTAGATATGCTTTGAAGTTGCTTGCCAACTGATTATAAATTTTAGAATAGGGAGTGAATTTATGCTGAATACACAATTTATGAAAGCGATGCGGTTAAAACGGGACATTGTTCCCTCGTTTAACTCATATCCTTTTGATTTACCAAGTATTCGGACGCTGGATGAACTGGATTTTCATCGGAACGTGACATTTTTTGTCGGAGAGAATGGCATGGGAAAATCAACGTTACTAGAAGCAGCGGCTGTAGCTGCAGGGTTTAACCCTGAAGGCGGATCTTTAAACTTCAACTTTTCCACCTATGATTCACATTCTGTATTAGAGGAATATATAACATTGATTAAAGGCGTAATCCGTCCAACTGATGGTTTTTTTCTGCGTGCCGAAACGTTTTATAACCTCGCAACAACGATTGAAGAATTGGATAACGCACCAGGAAACAGCCCTCGGATTATAGATGGCTACGGAGGCGTATCTTTGCATGAACAATCTCACGGCGAATCTTTTTGGTCTACGTTCATTCATCGCTTCAGAGGAAATGGTATTTACTTATTGGACGAGCCGGAAGCTGCACTTTCACCGTTGCGACAACTTTCCATGCTAAGTCGAATTCATGACTTGGTCGGAGAAGGCTCCCAATTCATCATCGCCACACACTCACCTATCCTGTTATCCTACCCCGATGCAAAAATTGTAGAATTCACTGATGAAGGTGCTCAGGAAACGACTCTTGAAGAAACTAGCCATTATCGAATCATGAAGCAGTTCTTTGATGATAAAGACCGTATGTTGCATCATTTGCTAAAATGACAGTTACCGTATGAAATATGTAAAACAAGCGATTATTTCCGGGGAAATAATCGCTTGTTGTCTTTATTCTTTATCTCGGTCTGCCTTTACTTGCTCTCTTGCCTCTTTCTTTATTTCCTCAACTTGTTTTTCAGCTTCTTTTGCTGCATCATTTGCCACTTCAGATGGTTTTTTATTGTTTTCATCTTGATTACCGGGTTGATCCGCATAACTTTTCGTCATTATCTGCACTCCCATTCCTATTTTGAATTTATTATTCCCCTATCGGCCGGAATCAAACCTTATATCAGTTATGTCCCGACATAATTGTTTCCGATTTTTGGGGATTTGTTCGACAAGCTCTCCTAAAAATCTCACATAAAATGACAGCGAGTTTCGTGCTACAATAAAGGTAGAAAATAAGAAAGGCGGATTAGTCTTGTCTAAAAAAATGTTGACCTATTTGATCATGCTCGCAGTTGGCTTTACATTTCTAATTTTAGCGATCATTCTCGATCTTCCTGAAAAGGTAAAGTGGCTATTTTTAGGTATTGCGGTCGTCTTGAATGTAACAAGTGCGATTGCTGCAATGAAAATTGGCTTAAGAGAAATGAAACCTACTAAATAATGCGCTGGATATAATCTTTTCAATTATAAAGGCGTCCTGTTCATCGCATACGAATGCAACGAACAAGACGCCCCTATTAGTTTCCGCAACTCGGCTCTATTGCTAGATAACAAGCCGTTTCTCTACGTAAGATTTCACAGCATCCGCTGAATACAAATCTCGTTTGGGTAATATGTACGCGCTGACCGTACTCGTGTAAATATAAAAGTAATTCGCATCTTCTATGATGCTCTTAACACCTGCCCACTGGACATTCGTTTCACCTGTAGATGTAGTATCCGTCATTCCTGATTTATTCATCTTCATAAAATGCTTACCGACAAGGCCCTCATTCTTCCCCTCTTTCAACATTTTCCGAACTTGCCTTGTGATGTGAAAGTAAAAATACTTCGGATATACGATCACCCAGGCAATAGCCGTTACCGTAAATGTAGCAAATAGCGGTCCCCGTGCCATATCTGTAAATACGGATAAAAAATAGGCGAAGAGTAGAAAAATCAAAGGCGATATGTAGCGTTGCCACTGCAATGAATTTTTTCCCACTTTAGAATTCTTAACGTGATATAAATTAAAAGCAACGACATCTTCTTCTGTTAACTCATACTGAATCTCCATTTGTTCCTCCTGCCAAGTGTGCTGTACAATTCAACAGCGAACAACTTTTCCCTTCAACATCAATGATAGTCAGTGACGTATTGTCGATCGTTACCGCATATCGGTCATCCTCAAGCAAAGTGACAATCATCCGTTTAATAAAACTTCCGTGACTTACAACGAGAATTCGTTTATCCGGGTTCATATGAATCTGCTCTTCTACAAACTCCATACCTCTAGCAACTACACTATCCGCAGTTTCGAACTGCATATTCAGTTCACGCCAATCGGGACCCCATTTCCGCACACGTTCTTGTTCTGTCGTACCTTCGATTAGACCACTGCTTCTTTCTCGCACACGGTCATCTTCCACCACTTTCACATTCGGCATACGAGCAGCGAGAATCTCTGCTGTATGTTTTGCACGATTCATAGGACTCGTGACAATAACATCCCAGTGTTCTCCTTCAAGTCGAGTCGCCAATTTTTCAGCGGCCTGGACACCTTCATCATTCAACGGAATATTCGAGCTCCCCTGAACACGGCCTTCCTTATTCCAAGCTGTCTGTCCATGACGTACAAATCCAATAATCGTCAATGCAATCTCCCCCAACACATCGTCATACATTCGCCTTAAAAGCAGGCGTTCGCTTGATCCATAGATAATTCAGTACAACACCGAGGAACAATACAAATGCGCCAAAGTAAAAAGGATAATCCACATTAACATCAAATAATGCACCACCAATAATAGGTCCAAATACATTACCGATGCTGGTAAACATCGAATTCATCCCACCGACAAAGCCTTGCTCATTCCCGGCAATTTTTGATAAATACGAGGTTGCAGCCGGACGAATCAAATCAAATCCTACAAAAATGATAATCGTCACAAGCAACACCATAAAATAACCCCTAACGAATGTAGCTAAAAACACGAGCAATGCCGAAAAAACAAGACAGAAGAAAATCAGCCGTTTTTCCCCTATCATCCTGGAAAGCTTATCGAACAGCAATACTTGTGCAAGTGCCCCTACGATACCACTGCCCGTAATAATAATCGCTATATCTGTTGGTGTAAAACCAAATTTATGATCGACAAACAAACTGAAAATCGATTCAAATGAAGCCAGTCCAAATGACAAAATAAAGATAATTACAAACACGATAAAGTACTGGCGCGCAAATATCCGCTTCAATCCTGGCTTGCTTTCATCTTCCGCCACAGCTTCTTGATAACGAGCAGGCTCACGCAGCATGATCAATGAAAATACAGCCGCGAACAATGCAAGACCTCCTGCGAAAAAGAAAGGAACCCGAGTACCGAATCCTGCCAAAAAACCACCTATTCCAGGTCCGATGATAAAACCTGTAGAGATGGCAGCAGACATAAAACCTAACGCCTTTGACCGTGTTTCCATCGTCGTGATATCCGCGATGAAGGCTGTAACTGCCGGCATAATAAACGCGGCACTCACTCCACCTAAAATCCGTGATATGAATAATACCGGCAAAGTTTGTCCGATCCCAAATAAAAATTCAGATGCACTAAAAATGACCAAGCCGATGACAATCATCTTTTTTCTTCCGACTGTATCAACCCATCTTCCTGAAAAAGGCGACACGAGCAACTGTGCCATCGCAAAAATGGCGACCATGTATCCGACCCCTGTACCCGATATATGCAGTTCATTCATCAATGTCGGCATAACAGGTATTACGAGACCAATCCCTAAAAAAGCAATTAGCAAATTGGACAACAACAGTATTAATGTAATGGATTCCTTCTTCATGTTCTCTCACCCGCAATCAGTCTAAGTTGATATTTCTTCATCATAGCAAGCCGTGAGGAAACTTACAAGAAGAAGAGAAGTGCATTCCCAATTATCCCCCAACTCAGTTTGCACACCTTGACTGACGAGAGATTGTAAAAGTACACATTATTATCGAAACAAAAAAAGCGGAGTCCGATTTCAAAGGACACCGCGTATTTTCAAGGCAACTCTAACGATTCTTCCAGCTCACTGCAAGACCCAGTCCAATCGCCGTACATCCCGTAAGGACAGCGATGGGCATTGACCTCATGAAATAAGCGTCGAATGTATAGCTGTCTAAAGATATTACTGCAAATGAAATGAGCAGGATGAGAAAAGCAACTAGCAAAATCCATTGGACAATTTGCTGAAATTCGAATTTCATATTCTTCATCCTTTCATTACGCTTACTCTCTACTCTTCTTCCAATCTTCATTAAGCATACTATAGACAATTATATCATGATAATGATCATAGAGAAATTCAGCATCACGAAGAACTCCTTCTTCAATAAATCCAAGACGTTCGGGGATTGCCCTACTCTTTTCATTTCCCGTACCGCATCTGATTTCCACGCGGTGCAATACGTACTCGTCAAATGCATAGTCCAGCAACGACCTGACGACCTCTGTCATGATGCCGTTCCCTTGATAAGGTTCTGCCAGCCAATAGCCGATACTCGTCTGTTTATTAGCTTGGTTCACCGAATGAAACCCTGCCATCCCAGCCAGATTTCCGTTAAAGAGAATGCCAGCCTGAAAGCCATCCTCCGCAGCAAATTGTTCCAGCCATGCTGAAATAATTGGGCCGTACTGTTCAGGTTCTATCATGGAATCTACCCATGGCAGCCATTGACGTAAGTTCCCTCTGGAATCGTCCACGAGATCATATAGCTCATTCGCATCTCGTTGCCCTAGCAATTTCAATGAAATTTGATCCGTCACTTTAAGCATAAACATATTATATCTCTCCATTCATCTGTATTGAACTCACGGCAGGATTGTGAAGGCTCCTATGTAACTTGTATGGTTCTAATGGTACGTTTGAATAAAAAGAAAGTCAATATGGATTATTTCGAAGAGTCGGACACCAATCCAAAATGCAAGTCACCTGTCGTTTCATGCAAGACACCTATATTGCATTGTTCCGTCTCTAATGAAATGGTACGATTCATCCAAGATGATAACGAAGGGGTGGTAACCATACGGCTAAAAATAAATGAATCACACGAATTTAGAGATGTTGAAATTATGATTAATTGCCCCGAAGTTGATGAGCGTCTTTCCCGCTTGATTCAACAGATTAATCAAATGATGTTCTCGATTCATGGCAAAAAGGATGGCAATACGTACCCAATAATTTCAGATGAACTGCTTTATATCGAGTCAGTAAATGATACGACTTTCCTATACACCGACCGTGAGGCCTTTGAAAGTGACAAAAAATTATATGAGTTCGAGGAACAGCTAGTAAATACCCGTTTCTTAAGAATCAGCAAAAACTTTATCGTGAATACTTCCAAGATTGAAAACGTGAAAGCTCTCATAAATGGACGGTTTGAGGCCTCCTTATCGAACGGTGAAAAAGTGATTGTCAATCGTCATTATGTAAAATCATTTCGAAAACATTTTCTAGGGTGAGGTGAATAACTTGAATCGTACAATTATCTATATTAGTGCTACCTGCTTTGCATTTACTTTTAGCTCTATATTTTATTACCTATTTCGGATGTTCAATATTTTCCCGCCATTAACTGAAAGGATGACCGCCTATCTATTTATAATCTCCACCATGATCACCTTGTTAATTTTCATATCCCATCAATTACCGGTAGAGCAGCCCTGGCTTATTCATTTAATTGAACTAGGCTGCGTCATAGTCGTTCTACTTATAGCAGGTGCTGCATTTAAGGTGTACCCTTTTCACTCGTTCTATATTGTACCGGTTACCGTATGCGGTCTATTAGCATATGCCTTCGTCAACACCATGATTTATATGAATAATAAGGGAGCCGAGCGAGAGATCAATAAAGTGATTTCGAATACGAGGAGTGATGCAAATGCTTAAAATTATAGAAGTTAACGGGTTACAAAAATCTTATGGTTCTGTCCATGCTGTCCAAGATATTAGTTTCTATGTAGAGAAAGGAAGTCTCTTTTCATTTTTAGGAACAAACGGTGCAGGTAAATCCACTACCATTTCAATAATTTTAACACTCTTGCAACATGATACAGGAGATGTGAAAGTAAATGGCTTAACAGTTGGGAAAGATGATGAATCAATACGCAAAGAGATTGGTGTTGTTTTTCAAGACAGTTTATTGGATTCACTTCTGACAGTGCGAGAGAATTTAGACCTTCGAGCTCGATTTTACAGAATGTCAAAATACGAAAGAGGAGCAGCTATTGGAAGAGTAGCGGAGATTGTTGATATAACTGCTATTTTGGAACGCCGGTACGGTAAATTATCTGGCGGACAAAAAAGAAGAGTGGATATTGCCAGAGCCCTTCTCCATCAGCCAAAGATCTTATTGCTCGATGAACCTACTACCGGTCTGGACCCCCAGAATCGAAAACAGATTTGGAATACGATCTTACAACTGCAACGCGATACAGGAATGACAGTTTTTTTAACGACTCATTATATTGAAGAAGCCGCTAATTCTGATTTTGTTGTTGTAATGAAAGAAGGAAGGATTATCGCGAGAGGAACGCCAAATCAACTGAAAACTGACTATTCTGCTGATAGACTGGTTATCACAGCAGCAAACCATTCGCAGTTTCGCAATCAACTACAGGCAGATCAACTGGAATTTCGTGAAGAAAATGCCTCATACATTCTGAACTTGCAAAGAACGACCGATGCAATTCCACTTTTAGCAAAGTACCAAGATGACATTACTTCCTTTGAAGTAATGAAATCAAGTCTAGACGATGTATTCATCCAAATTCATAACGGAAAGGATGGGTCGTCTGATGCTGGCATTTGCTAGACGTAACTTACTAGTTTATTTCCGCGATAAGGCTGCATTGTTTTTTTCACTGCTTGCCGTTTTCATCCTGATTGCTCTGTATGTATTCTTTCTTGGCGATTTAATGGCAGAAGGTTTGCCCGATTTCCCGGCTAAAAGTTGGCTTCTCACATCATGGATTCTGGCCGGAATTTTAGCAGTAACTTCAGTGACCACGACGCTAGGCGCGTTTGGTGTTATGGTGGAGGATCGCTCGACACACACTTACTTAGACTTTTACGCTTCTCCGATCAAACGGTCCTCTCTATTTGCCGGCTATGTCATGAGTTCCATCTTCATTGGTTTCCTTATGTGTTTGGTCGTACTCTTTACAGCAAATGTTGTTCTATTTTTCTCAGGTGGAGAATTATTAGCTTTCACTCAGCTTCTAAAAATCATCGGGGTCAGCCTATTATCCGTATTGGCGAGCGGTTCTATGATTTTACTTCTAGTTTCTTTCTTTACAACATCCAATGCGTTTGCCGCTGCAAGTACGGTAATCGGGACATTACTTGGATTTCTGGCTGGAATTTATATACCTATTGGAAATTTGCCTGCTTACTTGCAAACCATCATAAAATTTTTTCCTACTTCCCATTCAGCGGCCTTATTTCGTCAATTGCTAATGGACCGGCCGATTCAGGAAGCCTTCTCAAACGCACCGATCGCAGTCATAGAAGACTTTCAATTGAATATGGGCGTTTTTTTCGAAATAAATGGAAGTTCTAGTTCACTCTTATTCAGTGTACTTTATTTACTGGGAACGGCATTCGTATTCTCCTTTCTATTCCTGACCGTCATGAGGTGGAAAAGAACCTAGCCCTTTTACTATCGTTATAATCATCTTCATAAATTCTTCATAAAAACCTTTACCTTTTCTTCAGGTTGATCATGCATAATTGAAGTCAGTTACTTTACTGAATAGGACGGGGTACATGTGAAAAAATTACTGTTGGTCTTCATTTTAATAGGTGGAATTTATTTCACCTTTTCGAAATGGGACGACCATCAACTAGTGCAGGAAAATTGGAGTGTGTCCGCTAAAGCAATGATTTTGCTGGACGCAGAGACAGATAAGGTCTTATATAAGAATAATAGTTCCGAACCTTTACCTATTGCCAGCATGACGAAGCTTATGACGCAATACATTGTCTTAAATTCAATAAAAAGTGGTGCACTGTCTTGGGATACTGTATATCAACCGAGCGCATCTGTACTGAATATGAATGCATTAACGAGTGCATCTAAAATCGGTATGACGGCTGATCAGACCTATACTGTCCGTGAGCTATTCACAGCGATGAGTGTCATTTCCGCGAACGATGCCGCCATCGCATTAGCCGAGCTGGTGGGCGGAACAGAAGATCAATTTGTATCTATTATGAATAAGCAAGCTAACGCCTTGAAACTAAAAAACACGTCTTTTTATAATTCATCTGGACTAGACGGCAGCTATTTAGGCCGCAGTGAAGACGAAACCAATTTAGCGTCTGCTTATGATGTGGCATTGCTAGCGCAAAAATTGATTAAGAAACATCCGGAAATATTAGAGTTTACCAAGATGCAAAGCTTTACCTCAAAACAAAATGTAAAAATGTGGAACACGAACTTACTGCTGTTTGGTATGCCACTTCAAATGGCAGGAATAGATGGTTTGAAGACGGGTTATACCGACGCTGCTGGTTCTTGTTTTGCAGGCACTGGTGTGTTTAATGGAAAGCGTGTCATTTCCGTAGTGATAGGTGTGGAGGATGTAGATGGTGACAGCTCAGAACCCCGGTTCACCTTGACTCGTGAGCTGATTGAACGTTTTACAAACTAACTAATTCAAAAATAAAGCAGACCTTTCAACTCAGGTCTGCTTTATCTTTATTCATCTCGAATATCCAACCCCATCATCGCTGCAAACTGTACGGCTTGCCGGACAGAAACGATGCATCCTTCCAAGTCTTTCATCGACACGGTCATACTTTCGAATTCTGAGCTTCTCAGTTCCACTCCTTTTAAAGAGGTTTCATCAAAACTTGCACTGTCAAGATTACACATTGAAAACTTCGTTTGCTTCAGTTTGCAGTCGAAAAAATCCGCGTCTTTAAGTTGGCACTGTTCAAAAAGCACGCGTTCCCACTTCGCATGGACGAACGCAGAGAGATTACCGATACATTGCTCGAATGAAACGTCAGTAAAGCGAGCATCCGCAAAGTTTACGCCAAGCATCTTGCAATTGTGGAAACTGGCACGGTGGATACTGACCCCTCTTAAATCCGCATTGGAAAAGTCACAGTTCTCAAATCGTACATCGGTAATGAATAAATCCGGTAAGGACGCATGTTGAAAACTTGAGTTTTTAACGAGCATATTTGTTAATTGAGCTCGTTCCACCATCTCTCCATCAAACCTCGAATCAAGTACGACGCAATTTTGAAGGTAAGGATCCTCTTCTAGCCATACATCTTGAAACGTTGCCGGAGTTAATTGTTCCGACACTTTCGGTTGGTTAAGTTTCATTTGAATTCCACCTCTCCTTGAGAGCCCTAAGAAGCATTGCCCTCTATGAAATGGTACCATAAAAAAAAGGAGTGAAGTATATGAAGATCAATGACCAAGCACGCGAGGAATTATGGACGCAAGTCGGCCATTTAACAGATGAAGACATTAATCGAAAACCTTCAGATAACGAGTGGTCCATAAAACAAGTGCTTGAACATCTTTATCTTATGGAAAGCGGCGTCATCAAAACTATACAAGCACAGCTTACCTCAGGCGAGCAAAAGGACGTAGCCGACAAACCGATTGAGCTGACAGTCAATCGATCGACGAAAGTACAAGCTCCAGAATTTGCAACTCCTACAGAAGAATCCGCAACACTGGAAGAATTAAAAGCCAAACTCAACGCAACTCACTCGACCTTACGGGAATTTGCTGAGAGTACATCTGATGCGCAATTAGAGGAAAAATCCTACCCTCACCCTGTATTCGGTGAGATGAATCTAAAACAATGGATTCCGTTCATCGGCTATCACGAATTGCGTCATATTGATCAAATTAAAGAAGTAAAACAAAAATTAGGGTTATAAATAAAACGGAGCGGCAGATCAAATACCATCTGCCGCTCCGTTTTTCATTGGAGGGGATTGGGATTGGGTTTCGTTCGGTCTAACGATGGTTTGGTGCGGGCCGACGCGGCTTTGGTTCGCTTCGACATGACTTTGGTGCGCTCATGCGTATCCTACACCTCACTTAATAAAAAAAGTCCTCTAGCGATGTTTCGCCAGAGGACTTGCTAATCATTATTCACATTCGTGCAGCTTGCATTTCCTTAAATTCCTTCTCCGAACACAACACAAAATGTTCAGGAGCAATTTCGCGGAATTCTACCTTTTCATCCGGGCCATACTGATGATCTTTCGGATTATAAGGATGGCGTACACGAGAACGCTCATAGATTGGGTCAGGAAGAGGAATCGCAGACAGTAATGATTTCGTATAAGCGTGCATCGGATTGCGATACAACTCATCTGCTGGCGCCATTTCCACTAACTTACCGAAATACATGACGCCAATTCGATCTGAAATGTATTTAACCATCGACAAATCATGGGCAATAAACAAATACGTCAAGCCTTTTTCTTCCTGAAGTTCCTTCAGCAAGTTGACTACTTGCGCTTGAATGGACACATCTAGAGCAGAGATGGGCTCATCGGCAATGATGAATTCCGGATCCACTGCCAGTGCACGTGCAATCCCGATCCGTTGCCGTTGCCCCCCCGAGAATTCATGGGGATAGCGTTCGGCGTGTTCCCGATTCAATCCGACCGTTTCCAGAAGTTCGATAACTCGTTCTTTACGTTCTTTTTTTGATTTCACTAAACCGTGTATATCCAAACCTTCTGCAATGATATCCAATACTTTCATCCGTGGATTCAATGATGCGTATGGATCTTGGAAAATCATCTGCATTTTTCGGTTTAATGTTTGGTTTTCAGACTGACTTTTTGGCGCATGAACATCCAGGCCATCATAAAGCACTTGACCTGCAGTTGCATCGTACAACCGTATCATCGTACGGCCTGTTGTCGATTTACCACAGCCTGACTCTCCTACCAGCCCGAAAGTTTCCCCGCGTTTGATAGAGAAACTAATATCATCGATCGCCCGGACTTCGGATGACTTGCCCACATTGAAATATTGCTTTAAATTTTTCACTTCAATTAAATGCTCCGCCATTATGCGTTCCCCCCTGTCTGTTCGACATAGTATCGGCTACCCGGGAAAGTTTTCATCCGCTCGATAATGACAGCTGGCGGTTCCACTTCAGGTGCTTGCGGATGTAAAAGCCATGTTGCCGCGTAATGCGTGTCACTCACTTTAAAAAATGGCGGCTGGCGTTCCATGTCAATCTTCATTGCATACTCGCTACGCAACGCGAAAGCATCCCCTTTTGGAGGATTTAATAAATCTGGAGGGGTACCTGGAATGGCATAAAGCTTTTGATCCGCCAAATCCATGGATGGCATTGAACTGAGCAATCCCCATGTGTATGGATGCTGTGGATTATAGAATATTTCATCTACGGTTCCGATCTCCACAATCTTTCCTCCGTACATGACTGCCACCCGATCTGCCACGTTCGCCACAACACCTAAATCATGGGTAATGAAAATGATGGATGTATCGATTTTCTTCTGGATTTCTTTCATCAGTTCTAGAATTTGTGCTTGAATCGTAACATCCAGAGCTGTCGTTGGTTCATCGGCAATTAATATCTTCGGGTTACAGGCGAGCGCAATCGCAATGACGATACGCTGACGCTGCCCTCCTGAAAATTGGTGTGGATACATTTTATAGCGACTTTCAGCATTCGGAATCCCAACAAGGTTCAATAAATTAATGGTTTGCTCCAATGCTTTAGATTTACTCAATTTCTGGTGCTTCAATATAGGCTCCATGATTTGCTTTCCGATCGTCATCGTTGGATTCAACGATGTCATCGGGTCTTGGAAAATCATCGAGATATCTTTCCCGCGAATCTTTTGCATCGTTTTTTCTGAAACCTTGGTCAAATCTTTTCCTTCAAACAAGATTTCCCCATTTTTATATTCAGCACTCGACTGAGGTAGCAAACGCATAATAGACTTTGTCGTGACAGATTTTCCCGATCCCGACTCGCCCACTATCGCAAGCGTCTCCCCTTTAATCAAATCAAAATTCACGCCCCGGATTGCTTTCACTTCACCTGCAAATGTATGGAAGGAAAGCTCGAGGTCTTTCACTTGTAGAATCTTAGTCAACTTGCTCTCCTCCTCTTAATCTTTCATCTTCGGATCTAGTGCATCACGCAATCCGTCACCAATCAAGTTAAAGGCAATCATTAAAATACTGATGACAAGTGCTGGGAATAATAACATATACGGTTGGTGTTCCATCACTTTATAGCCATCATTGATCAACGTACCTAATGAAGCATCTGGCGCCTGAAGACCGATCCCAATGAAACTTAGGAAAGCTTCAAAGAAAATTGCATTCGGAATCGTGAACATTGTATTGATGATGATGATCCCTAGCATATTCGGTAACAGGTGCTTCGTAATAATCTTACCGTCTTTTGAACCTAGTGTTCGTGATGCGAGTACGAATTCCTGTGATTTATATTTCAAGGTTTGAGCTCGTACAATACGAGACATCCCAATCCATCCGGTTATGGAAATCGCGATAATAATCGCCATAATCCCCGGATCCATAATCATAATCATTAAAATGACAACGACTAGAGTAGGTATACCAATCAATATCTCGACAATCCGCTGCATAATATCATCCGTCCGACCGCCGTAGTATCCGGAGATCCCACCATATGCTACACCAATCACCATATCAATGGCTGCTGCAACAAATGCGATGAACAAGGATACTTGAGTACCTAACCAGAGACGTGTAAACAAATCACGGCCAAGTCCATCGGTGCCAAACCAATAATATTCATCGACTTTCTTCATCTCATACAAATCAACCTTTTTTCCAGCTAAATTCCCGACGCCATCGAAAATACCCATTTTTTCAATACCAGGTATCTTAGGAGGTAAATTGGCGTGCCGCAAGTTTTGCGCATCCCCGGCATGTCCATTCAAATGCGGGCCAATCAGCGCCAAAATGAGGAACAGTAAAAGCACTACTACACTGACGACCGCCGCTTTATTTTTCCGAAGACGCAGCCAGGCATCTTGCCAAAAGCTTAAACTCGGTTTTTCTATACGTTCTGCTTGATCACTATCGATTGTAATCCGTTCAAATTCTTCTTGAGGCAGTTGTTCGTGTTCGAATTCATTGCGCATTATCCCTTACCTCCAGACAAGCGGATACGAGGGTCAATGACACCATATAAAATATCCACGATAAAAATGATAAAGATGAGGAATGCTGAGAATAGCAAAGTCGTACCCATGATTGTGGCATGGTCATTTACCATGATGGAGGATACAAATTGTTCTCCGATTCCCGGAATTGCAAAAATTTGTTCTACGACAAGCGAACCGGTAACCAATCCTGCAGCCAATGGTCCAAGAACCGTAATCAAAGGGATCAGCGCATTACGGAATGCATGCTTAAATGCAATCTCGAAACCATTTGCTCCTTTTGCTTTGGCCAATGTAATATAGTCCGAACTTAACACTTCAATCATCTCAGTCCGAATGAAACGCGCGGATAGGGCAAGAGGCCCCATAGCGAGTGCAAGCGATGGCAGGACACTTGATTTCCAACCGTCATTCCACAGACCGACCGGTAATAGATGCCATTGAGAAGCAATCCAATACTGCAACAAAGACGCGAAAACAAATGATGGAATGGAGATACCGAGTATCGCAAAAAAGGTGCTTCCGTAATCCCAAAATGTATTTTGCTTCAATGCAGCAAGCATACCTAACAGGATTCCGACGAGAGTCCCAAAGACCATCGCTTGCGCTCCCAAGATTAATGAAGGTTTGATTCGTGATGCCAATAAATCATTGACACTTTTTCCTTTAAACGCAAAAGAAGTTCCCAAATCACCTTTCGCTAGATTTTTCATATAAATTGCGTATTGTACAGGCTTCGGCTTATCGATCCCATATTTTTTTTCAACTATTGCTCTTTGTGTTTCGTTCAACTTACTATACGAAGCAATCGGGGAACCTGGTAATGATTGCATCAGGAAAAAAGAGACTGTCGCAATCAAAAACAGGGTAATGAACATATATACAATGCGCTTTCCAATATATTTAACCACTTTACGTTACACCTCCAGGGTTTGATACAATATAGGCAACAAAATATTCGGTGTATTCGCAATAAAAAGTGCCTTAGAAATTTTGAAATTATTTGACCTTACTAAAAAGAGAGTATATGGTATAAAAATTCTCCCATATACTCTCCCCTATGAAATTAACACAACTTATTTCTTGCCTGAAACATAAGCCCATTTATAGCTATAATCCGCTCCAAATGGATGTCTTACTACACCTTTATAGTATGGCTTTTGTAAAATAACCAAACTCCGTTGGTAAATTGGAGCAATGGCTGCGTCATCTTCAAGTAAGATTTTCTCAGCTTTTGCGAACGCTTCATAACGTTCAGCCGGCTTCACTGCCAATTCGCCTTTTGTATCCTCAATCAACTTATCGTATTCAGGGTTCGAATAAGACATTAAGTTGTTTGGTCCGTCAGTTACAAAAAGATCTAGGAACGAAATCGGGTCTTGGAAATCAGGGCCCCATCCAGATACTTGGATGTCGTAATCTTGGTTCGTATCCAAATCTAGACGTACAGAGAAAGGAACTTCTTTCAATGAAATCGAAAGACCTTCTAGGTTACCTTCCAATTGAGACTTGAAGTACTCATCCATTTTCTTAGAAAGCTCAGTGTCTCCACCTAGGATTTCTAATTTAAGAGAATCCACGCCTAGCTCTTCCAATCCTTTTTTCCAGTGTTCTTGTGCTTCTTCCACATTATATACCAAGTGGTCTCCGCTCAAATCACGGAAATCTTTTTCATTTTCATCAAATGCAAAATCAGTAGGTACTAAGAAGTTTGCAGGTGTTGAACCATCAGCTATAACTATATCCGCCATGTCATTTTTTTCAAAAGCTTTCGCAATGGCTTTACGGATATTTTCGTTCGCAAGTGGCGTTTTTTCTCCACCACGTTCTTGGTTAAACTTGAAGTAGAAAACAGAAGTTTCAGGTTCGATTACCGCTTCTTTATCATCACGGTATTGCATAGCCAAATCACCGGTAACTCTAGCCCAATCCAACTTGTTATCTTGATAAAGCTTAACTGCAGTAGCAGAATCTTTTACAACGTTTACATGAATTTCATCAAGCTTTACGTTTTCTGCATCCCAATAGTGTTCGTTTTTCTTGTACGTCCAGCTATCGCCCGTTCCATCCCAATCAGTTAAAATGAATGGACCGTTATATAGGAGACCGTCTGAATTTGTTGCATAAGCATCGCCTTTAGACGTTACGAATTCTTCTTTTTGTGGATAAAAAGTTCCAAAAGACATAAGGGATAAGAAATAAGGTACCGGACGTTCAAGTGTTACTTCAAACGTCTTTTCGTCTATAGCTTTTACCCCCAGCTCAGACACTTCCATCTTTTCTTCAGAGATTTCTGTCGCATTTTTGATTACGCCAGACATCATGAATGGTCCGTAAGGTGAACCAGTCGCAGGATCGATCGCACGCTGCCATGCAAATACGAAGTCTTCTGCTGTAACAGGAGTGTCATCTGACCATTTCGCATCGCGAAGCTTGAATGTGTAAGTTAATCCATCTTCACTTACCTCCGCCTCTTCAGCAGCCATTGCCGGTTCCGCAATGTTTTCTTGGTTCAAACGGTATAGACCTTCATTGACGTTGTTCAACACATTGAAGCCTACTTGGTCTTCAACGATCGCAGAATCAACAGAAGGAATCGCATTTCGTTCCTCCAAGTATAATACTTGTTCAGCATCCGGCTCTCCGTCTTCTTCTGCTGGATTTTCAGTTGCCTGATCATCCTCCTTGTCCTTATCTGCCGCAGGCTTGTCTTCTTCTTTCGAACCGCCGCATGCAGCTAGGAACATACTGAGCACTAACGTCAGCGCCATAAGTAAAAGCCACTTTTTACTCTTCAAATCATTGACCTCCCCTTTGAAATAGTTTGAAGAACTAGCTTATTCATTATACAAGAAAAATTTATAGATGTAAACGCTATCAACTAAATTTTCTTAATTTTAATAGTACTGCATGTTGTCTGTACACTTCCAGTCCTGCTTCTAGTATGATAGATGGTAGTCATTAATTCTATTATGAAAAGAAGGATTTATATGAAATCAAATATTATTATTTTTTCTATTTCTCAAGTTGTAATACTCATTTTTATATGGCTCATTTATGGTCAGTGGTCTTTACTAGGCTATATTAATGTTTCATTTTTTGTAAGTGGATTATTGTTGTTAATAGGTGGGATAGTTTTTATTATCCGTACAGGATCCTTTGACTTTTTCATGAAAAGCATGCAGAAGGTTCTAGCACGAAAAGGACAGCGAGAGGCGCTTGAATCGATGCGTGTTCCATCCGAAGCCATGTCAGTTCGTTCTGCTTGGTTTTTCATGGCAGGACTTCCCTCTTTTGTATTAATGCTTCTAGCCTTGGTACTTTACTATTTATAAACCGACAAAAAAGCGTCTCCATACTATATGGAGACACTTCTTTTTTATTATTTACGTTCTTCTATGTCTAATTTGCTGCCATCATTAAATTTGATTTCTACATCAAACTTTTGATAGTCCGATTTCAGCCCAAATGCTTTCAATACTTGATTGATTGTTTCTTCATTCGTACTATCTTTTGTCAACTGTAGTTGCTCGACTTTAGGATAAAGATCATCAAACGCTTCTTGCCCCTTTAAATAGACTTGATTAACCTCATCTTCTACTTTCGCTTTGATGGGTTCGTTTCTATCCTGCTCAATTTCCGCTTCATATTCAATATCGTTACCATAAGAAATTTCTACTTCTATCTCTCTGAAAGAAAGCTTGTCCATATCAGCTTTCATATCGTCAGTTGTTCCGCTCGCTGTTTCATCTTTTGTTCCGTTTGTAGTCGTATCTGTTGTTCCCGTACCATCAGTATTCGTGTCTGCAGGTTGTTCAGTCGGAGTTGTTGTAGCTCCTTCATCGACGACCGGCTCATTTGTATCATTTCCGCATGCTGCAAGACCGATGGCCATAATAGATACAGTTGTGATCAGTAAACGTTTCATTAAGTATTCCTCCTCATTATATCCTTTCACTTAGTCATTCCCCATTCTCTACGTTCTAATCATTTACTTTTCTTGCGTTGGGTTATGAAAAGGGAATGATGGAGTCCCGTGCGAATGAAAACTATGTGGGTTTCCACTATTTTCATAAATTCAGTAACAAAATTTATTTTTTATTACCTATCTTTCTCTAAAACTCACCTTCTTTTTCGTATTAAAACATTAATTTATAGACATTTATACTCACATTAATTATAAAACGCATAATACACTTGATTTTTTCATTATGTAATTGTTAATATTAAAAAGTGTCAATTCATCTAATGAACGGGTTAACCATTCCATATGTATGTGAATGAGTATTCGCCAGAAATACTGGCAGAAGGGGTTGACTACTACTAGAAGGAGCTGATGTGTATGACAACGGAACAAAAAACGTTGCGTAATGATTTGGTAGAAGATGAAGCGGTCCGCGATTATTCATTGGATCGTGTGCCTCTGGAAGATCGTACAAAAAGTTGGCTGAGCATAACGAACATAACGTTCGGAATTGCAACTGCCATTTTTTATTTTCAAATGGGAAGTGTCATGGCTTTGCAATTCGGTGCACCAAATGCCATTGTTTCTGCCATCTATGCCATCATCGTGGCGGGACTTCTCGGTACGGTCATTGCCTATTTGTCGGCCAAGTCCGGCATGAATGTTAATTTATTATCACGCGGTGGCGGATTTGGCTATATCGGTTCGTCTCTGACTTCTTTAATTTACGCCTCCAACTTCATTATGTACTGTGCATTCGAAGGATTAATCCTCGTCTCGGCCGTACATCATTTCATGCCTGACTTTCCAAAATGGATCTTAATCGTCGTGTTTGGAACCATTATTATCCCCCTAAATTGGTTTGGAATAGAACAGCTCGATAAACTTCAAAAATGGTCAATGCCTATTTTCCTCGTGTTCTTGATCACCGCGATTGTCGTTTCATTTATGACACCCGCCTTGTATACTGGTTCAGTTTTCTCTTATATGCCTGAAGGTGTGCAGTTCGGTGGGACAGCACTTTTATTTTGCATCGGAATGCATAATGGAATTATGGGACTGACCGCATTGCTTGCTTCCGATTATGCTCGCTTTTTACGCCCAGAGGATCGAAAGTTCGGTTCTATCGCGATAGGCTTTATCCCACAGATTTTCTGTTATGGCGTGATGGGTGGACTTGGTATTTGGTTTGGTGTTCGCTTCTTAGAGAAAGATCCAGGTGTCTATATTGTTCTATTGCTCGGGATCGGCGGTGCATTGTTCACGATGCTGACGCAATTGCGAATCAACGTCACAAATATTTACAGTAGTTCCCTCTCCCTATCCAACTTCTTTGAGAACATTTTCCGTTTCACCCCAGGCCGACGGTTTTGGGTTGTCGTCTCTGCAATTTCAGCCATTTTATTAATGCTTGGCGGAATTGTGAATCACTTAGATACCGTAATGACATTTCAAGGCGTTTTCTTGTTCTCTTGGGCTGCTATTTTGGTAACAGACGCGCTCATTGTTAAAAAGTTATTAAAAATCGGTCCGACCTACTACGTAGCACGTCAAGAGTTTTTGTATAAGTGGAATCCTGTTGGCGTAGTTTCATTGATAGCCGCCAGCGCATTCGGCACGATTGCCGCATCTGGCTACATGGGCATCTTCCTACAATCTACAGCTGCTTTCTTCGCTGCCTTGCTGGCTGCCTTGCTGACTGTTATCATAGCGGTCTATACAAAAGGCAAGTATTATTTGGAACACGAACCGAATGATATTACGCCAGATGATAAACTAGCTTAACTTCCCCAACTCCTCTATAAAACAGAATTTTAGAGTGAGAGCTGCGGCTAATCGCTCCAAGCTTTACGATGGGCAATTTATTCATTCGCTTAAATTAGGATGATACAGAAATAGGATTTTGGCGCAGTCGTGTACATTGCATTACACCTCCTTATTGTAAGGAACATACCTTATAGTAAGGAGGTGCAGAAGTATGTCGAAATACGAAGGTAATGTGGGGCTTTTCCTAGCCGGGATTTTAGCTGCGTATGCTGTGTTGGGCTTGATTTTAATTGTGCCTGGCTTACTAACAGCTATTTCAAGTAACTTGTTGCTGACCATCGCGGTAGTCATCGTAGTAATCGTCGTTGTATTGTTTGCTTTGGCGATTATCCTGAAGGGACTTTCGCGCTTGTTTTTTCATTTGAAGTTTTGATGTGAAGGCCGTCTGAGAAGTCATTTCATCTGACTTTTCGGGCGGCTTTTGTTTAATCGGGAGATCCTGCTTTTTCTCTCATATATAAGACAACAAAGGAGTCTTCTAAATACGACTCCATTTCACTCTTCAACCTTTTGCCTCCCCAATTTATCAGTTCCTTATTTTCCGTTTGTTTGATGCTGCTATATTCCAAAAATGATAGAAGATGTTTTCGTCTTTCAGTTCTATTCTCGATGCCGTATGTAGAAAAGAACTGATCGATGCAGCGGTACAATTCATTGGTAACTCTGTATGTTTTATGACAATAATGAACGAATGCAAAGTTCGGTAATTGAACTACCTCTTCAGTCGACAACTTCATCCACTCCTTTCACTTCTGTATGATTGGTTGTTTGTTTGAGTAACAGAACGACAACTGCCATTAAATAGGCTATGAATAGCCAACCTTTTGAAAAGGATCCGCTTATATCTACAATATAGCCAAAAAGTGGAGGTATGATTAACACACCCCAAGAGCTGATTGTGATAGTGACTCCTGTAGCAATACCCGAATTTTCCTTCTGCACCAACTCTACTATAATTGTCATCCAGACTCCGTTATAACCTGAAATGGAAAAACCGAAGATGAAGACTGTGCACAAGACAACTATAAGTGGAGTTGCAGGTAATAACACAGCACATACCAGTGCACACATCCCTGTCAGAACCGTTACAATGAACATAATGATCATCCGGTTCCCCGCAAAGTACTTATCACTGATTGTTCCCCAAGCCACCCTGCCAACAGAGCCGCCTATTTCAGCCAATACGAGTAATAGGCCTGCCAGAATAAGTGTCATCTCAAGCTTTTCAAAAGCAAACAAAATAATGTACGTAGTGAGGCATAGCTGTGCGCCTTGTAAACCCATCGCACTAATACTCAATAAAAGAACTTGTTTATTTTGCAGTATTTTTCGCAAGTCTTCTTGAAATTTACCTTTAGTTAAAAGCGCATCTTTTTTTGCCATAGAATCAGCTGGATCTTGATATCGGTAGGATACCAACACTCCTACAGCTAACAGCACAAGGCAACTGATAAACAAGGCAGGACGCCAGCCAAGCTCTTTGGCCAATGGCAGTAAAAACATTGCAGCTAACGCGGAGCCCGCTGTAATCCCCATTTGTTTTATTCCCATTGCCGTCCCTCTGCTGCGCTGGGGAAACCAATATAAGATTCCCCTATTTGTCGTTGGATGCATCGCGGCATACGCCCCGCCCCCGATCACCACAACTATCAACAACAAGTAGAATTGTGTAGTGAAGGATATGAGGATAAAGCTAACCCCCAGCAAGGCTATTGTACCGAATAACTGCTTTTTTGATCCTAAACGATCCACTAACAGACCAGAAGGAATAGCAGCCAAAGATTGACCGAGAAAAAGAGCAGCTGGAAGCAAACCAATTTGTGTATTAGATAAAGATAAATCTTCACCGATTAAGATTGTCAAAGGTGCTAAACTTCTACCTACAAAAGACACCATGATTTGAGCCAGTAATAGCCAAATCAGCATCTTCCAAGCTATTTGCAATGTATGTTCTTTAGATTTCACATTCACTGTGCGCATCATCTCTTTTATCATCTATAATGAAAAAGAGAGGGCTGGTAATCAGCACACTCTCTTTTTATTGATCACTTACAATACATTGAAACACTGCCTAAGCCATCGAATTGTGCGACAACGGAGTCACCCGATTCAAATGCAATCGCTTCTGACATCGCCCCGCTAAGAATGATATCTCCCTTTTTCAATCCTTTGCCTCGTTTGCTTAACTCTTTTACCGACCAAGCAATCGCTTCTGCTGGATGCCCTAACACCGCAGCACTCGATCCGGTTTGCATTACTTTTCCATTTTTAGACATAACCATTCCGATCGTCCCTAAATTGATAGAGTCTGGAGAAATCCACTTACTGCCTACAACAAACTTTATGGATGAACAGTTATCTGCTATAACATCGACCAAGGTGAATTTAAAGTCTTTATATCGGCTATCGATTACTTCCAAAGCGGGCGCTACGTATTTTGTAGCTTTAATTACCTCTTCCGCCGTAACATCTTCACCCTCCAAGTCCGCTCCCAATAAAAAGGCAATTTCAGGTTCCACTTTTGGATGAATCAAATCTGAATAGTTGATAGGCTCCCATTCTGTTGACAGCATATCGGCGTGTAAGTAACCGTAGATTGCTTCGTCAACCCCCATCATGACTTGCTTGGCTTTACTAGTTAGACCTAGTTTCACGCCTACATTTTTCGTCTTATTTTCCCGCAATCGACGTTCCAATAAACGATCTTGCAATTCGTATGCTTCTTCAATTGTCAGCTCCGAATATTTGTCGGTTACTTTGACAACCTCTCGTGCATCACGTTCTGCTGTATATAAATAATCAACAATTTCTTTTTCACGATCTGTAAGTACTGTCATGTTTATACCCTCACTTTCTCCTTCTTCGCCAATTCAGCGGCCACGTCCAGAATCATATCCTCTTGCCCGCCTACCACTTTCATTTTACCGAGTTCCATTAAGATATCGCGTGGGTCTAAACCAAATCTTGCAGCCGCCCGTTCCGAGTGCAATAGGAAGCTCGAGTAAACGCCAGCATAGCCAAGAGCAAGACTCCCTTTTTTTATTTCTTGCGTGCCAGGGATTAACGGGCCTACAATATCTTCCGCAAGATCCATCATTTTATAAAGATCAATTCCGACATCCATACCCATGCGATCCATTACTGCCAACAATACTTCCGTTTGTGTATTGCCAGCTCCTGCTCCTAAACAACGCACCGCTCCATCTATACGGGTAGCACCTTCTTCGATTGCAGCAAGCGTATTCGCAACAGCTAAAGATAAATTATTGTGCGCATGGAATCCGACTTCAATATCCAATGAACCGCGCAGTGCCTTGATACGCTCGCTTACCTGATGAGGTAAAAGTGCGCCCGCTGAATCGGTTACATAAACGGCTTGTGCGCCGTAACTCTCCATAAGTTTCGCTTGTTCGACCAATTTATCCACAGGCACAGAATGCGCCATCATCAGAAAACCTAACGCTTCCATTCCAAGTTCACGCGCTTGGCTAATATGTTGTGCAGAAACGTCTGCCTCTGTTGAGTGAGTTGCCACTCGTACGAGTTTCGCGCCTAGTTTATGCGCTTGCTTTAGTTCGCTCATAGTACCAATACCTGGAATCAGGAGTACCGCTACCTTTGAATTCGTACATTCATCTACGGCTGCTTCGATCAATTCCATTTCATTGACCAATGACTTTCCATATTGGACAGTGGAACCGCCTAGTCCATCTCCGTGACTGACTTCTATATAATGCATGCCTGCATCATCTAACGCACGGGTAACATTTCGTACTTGTTCTACCGTAAATTGATGCGCTACCGTATGACTTCCGTCTCGTAAACATACTTCTGTAATTTGAATTGGCTTCTTCGTCATGTACGTTGCTCCTTCCGACTCATTAGATGAGAGATTTTTTCTCTAGCATCGACCGTGCAAAATCCTCCGCAACCCGCGTCGCAGCTGCCGTCATAATATCAAGATTCCCGGCATACTCAGGGAAATAGTCGCCAGCCCCTTCCACTTCCACAAAGACCGTGACAACGTTCCCTTCAAACAATGGTGCTTGCTTTAACCGGTACCCAGGTACATACTCCTTGACAGTCTCTACCATATTTTCGATGGATTCCTGTATAGCCTTTTCATCCATATTCTTCACTTCACAATAAATCGTATCACGCATTAAGATTGGAGGATCAGCAGGGTTTAAAATGATAAGTGCTTTTCCTTGATCCGCACCGCCTACTTCTTCAATTCCACGACGAGTTGTAATCGTAAATTCATCGATATTTGCTCGTGTACCCGGACCTGCACTTAAACTTGAAATAGTCGCAACGATTTCTCCATATGTAACGTCCGCCACTTTATTGATTGCATGTACGATCGGAATCGTCGCCTGTCCGCCACAAGTAATCATATTGACATTATCCAACTCTCGTGATTTCTCATCAGAGCTTACAGCCGGGGAGAAAAACGGTCCTATGGCAGCTGGAGTTAAATCAATTGCAAGCTTCCCTAACTTTTTTAAAACTTCGGCATGATGAATATGCGCTTTTGCAGAGGTAGCATCAAACACAATATCCGCAAGTTCAGGATGATCGATGATCGCTTGAATACCAGTAGAGAAAGCTTGGTAGCCTCTCTCTTTTGCCCGTTTTAGTCCATCAGACTCCGGTTCGATCCCAATTACAGCTGTTAACTCAATGACATCACTGCGTTCTAGTTTATACATTAAATCTGTTCCGATATTTCCAGAACCGATGATGGCTGCTTTAATTTTCTCCATTGTCATGCTCCCTTCTTCTCATCTATCCTTTATTCAAAGTGCACGGTGACAGAGCCAACCGGACCAAAATCTGCCTTAATCGTATCTCCCACTTCTACAACGACAGCCCCAGATAGCGCCCCCGGTAAGATCAATTCGTCTTTTTTCAACGTGATGCCAAAATCATGCAGCTTATTCGCCAACCAAGCAACAGCGTGTGCCGGATGACCAAGTGCGGCAGCTCCTGCTCCGGTCGCGATTAACTCATCGTTTTTGTAAAGCACCATACTATTTGTTCTCAAATCCAATGTTTCCAACGTAGTCTGTTTGTCTCCTACTACAACTTTTGCACTTGATCCATTGTCAGCTACTGTATCAATCAATTTAATATTCCAGTCTGCAACACGGCTATCGATGACCTCAATAGTAGGGACCACATATTTCGTTGCCATCATGACGTCTAAATAGGTCACATTGGGACCTACCAGATCTTCTGACAACACAAAACCAATTTCGGCTTCGACTTTCGGTGCCACCATCGTACTTACTTTTATAGAAGTTTCATTTTTTAATTCCATATCATCATATAAATGGCCATAGTCCGGCTCATCAACATTTAACATTTTTTGCATTGCTACACTTGTGAGACCAACTTTTTTTCCAATAATCTTCTTTCCCTCGGCCAATTTCTGTTTAACCATTTCGAGTTGTATATGGTAAGCATCTTCTACTGTCAGTGAACTATCTCTTTCCGTTAAAGGTGCAATCCCTTTACATTTTTTCTCTGCTTCCAATAGTTCTGATGCATAACTTTCAATTTTAGTAGACACGGTACTCCATCCTCCTGCGTTAAAACAACAAAAGGCGGGCGCAATGCCACCTTTCGCTGTTCGTTTATTTTTTTATCGTAATAGTCTTCGCTTCGGTATAGAAATCAAAACTGTGACGGCCGCCTTCTCTTCCTATCCCGCTCGCTTTTGCCCCTCCGAATGGAGTGCGTAAGTCACGGACGTACCAGCAGTTTACCCACAGTAGACCGGAGTGTACTTGAGATGTCACGCGCTGACCGCGTCGTAGATCGTTCGTCCAGACAACTCCCGCCAGACCATAGATAGAGTCGTTTGCGATTTCTATTGCTTCTTCTTCCGTTTTGAAAGGAATGATCACAGGCACTGGTCCGAATATTTCCTCCTGTGCCACACGCATTTTATTATGCACATCATACAGGACAGTCGGCTCATAAAAGTTTCCTTCTGGCAGGCTCTCTACCATCTTACCGCCATAAGCAAGTTTAGCTCCTTCATCAAGACCAATTTGCACATAGTCCGCCACTTCTTTTAAATGACTTTTTGACACCAGAGCGCCCATGTCTGTGGATTCATCTGTTGGATCGCCAACCTTAATGTTTTTTACTGCGGCAACAAACTTTTCAAGAAACTTCTCATAAATGCCTTCCTGTACGAGAATTCGAGAACCTGCCAAACAAATTTCTCCTTGATTACGGAAGATCGCTTCAATAGATCCTTCTACCGCTTCGTCTAAATCAGCATCTTCGAATACGATATTTGCTGACTTTCCACCTAACTCCAATGAAACCGGTGTTAGGTTTTCTGCTGCATTTCGCATAACAGTCTTTCCGGTTTCCGATTCACCTACAAACGAGATACGCTGGACATAGGGATGCTTCGCCATCACCGTTCCGACTGTACTTCCAGGACCTGTTATAATATTCAAAACGCCTGGAGGCAAGCCCGCTTCATTTGCAATTTCACCAAGCAAAACTGCACTTAAAGGTGTGTCGGAAGCCGGTTTAATAACGACAGTATTTCCTGCCGCCAATGCAGCTGATGCTTTCCATGTCATTTGCATGAACGGAAGATTCCAAGGAATGATCAAGCTAGTAACACCCGCCGGAGCGTATTGTACGTAGGACATGTGGTTAGCCATGTCATAATGTTCGTGTACCATATACTTCGCCATCTCAGCAAAGAAGCGGAAGTTTGATGCAGCACGCGGGATATCAAATTCGCGGCTTTCGCGAATTGGTTTTCCGACGTCCAACGTCTCTACATAAGCAAGTTGTTCGACTTTTTCCAGAATCAAATCAGCCATCCGGCACAATATTTCGGAACGTTTTTCAACCGGCATATTGCTCCAAACGCCGCTTGCGAACGCTTTATGCGCAGCTTCAATCGCACGGTTGGCGTCTTCCTCTCCGCCTTTCGCCACCGTAGCAAGCTTTTGGTTGGTTGCAGGGTTGATTGTATCGAAAGTTTCTCCTGAAATTGCGTCTACATACTGTCCATCAATAAATAGCTTTGCATCTTGGACAGTCGTATTGTCTGCTACTAATTCGTTAGCCATGATCTTCCTCCTACTCTTCGATCTCGATGATCATCTCAATTTCTATTGCTGTATTGTTAGGGAGCTGTGACATTCCAACTGCCGACCGCCCATGCTTACCCTTTTCACCAAATACTTTTCCAATTAAATCGGAAGCACCGTTCATCACTTTAGGCTGATCTGTAAAATCTTCTGTACTATTGACCATGCCCAGAACTTTTACAAATTGCTTTACCTTACTTAGTTCTCCAATTTCTTCTTTGACTACACTTATCAAATTCAGCATAGATTGCTGAGCTGCCAGGTAACCTTCTTCGACAGTCAAATCTCTTCCCAGTTTACCGTGGTACTGATCTACTCCTTGCCCAGCAGTGAACAATAGATTTCCCGTGCGAACGCACCGGACATAATCTCCAAGTGAGGGACGTAATGGAGGTAACTCCAACCCTAACTCTTTTAGTTTTTCTTCAGGTGTCATTTTTTCATCTCTTCCTTTACTGATATGTTTAAGAACTCCAATGCGTTTCTCCCTAGAATCGCTTCTCTTTGTTCATCAGTTAAATTAACCGTTTCGTCGACAACTTTCCCTGGAGGAATTTCGCGTAATAAGAATGGATAATCTGAACCCATTACAATTTTTTCATAACCGAAACGATCAATTAAATAATTAAGATTTAAAGGATCGTAGTTCAAAGAATCGAAATAGAAGTTCTTTGCATAGTAACTAGGCAGTTCAGTTGTTTGTCTCAAATGAGGCCAAACTTTCCACCCCTGATCCAGACGTGGCAAGATATATGGGAAAGAGCCTCCTCCGTGTGCAAAACACACTTTCAATCGAGGGAACTTTTCCATTACGCCTCCATTAATCAAGCTGGCAGCAGCTAAGGCTGTTTCACTTGGCATGCCGACTGTGTACATAAAATTATGTCGTGGCATTCTTTCTTTACCGAGCGTTTCCCACGGATGAACAAACAACGGAACTTCCCACTTCTCTGCCATTTCAAAGAACTTTGTAAAATCTGGATCATCCAAATTCTTCCCATTGATATTCGTACCGATTTCTATGCCTTTTAAACCAAGGTCTTTGACGCATCTTTCCATTTCACGGATTGAAACTTCAACGTCTTGTAAAGGAACCGTGCCCAGCCCGATAAAACGATCTGGATACTTCTTTACAGTTTCAGCAATAAAATCATTTTGTATTTTAGACATTTCTTCTGCTTGTTGCCCATCTGCCCAATAAGAAAACGTTACAGGAATAGGAGAGAGTACTTGAATATCTACACCTTCCGCATCCATATCCTCAATGCGCTTTTCAGGACTCCAAACTTGATCCGTCACTTCTCGAAACACCTTGCCTTCGACCATAATATTCGCGCCGCAAGAGCAAGTTTTTTCTAAAGTAGGCCAACGACCTCCGCCGAATTTCTCAACGAAATTAGGGATATCTTCAGGAATGATATGTGTATGAAAGTCTACTCTCATTTCCACAAACCTACTTCTTCAGACATTACGTGACCGCAATTATCACATGTACGAAGCTCTTCGCTACTATTAAACTCCTCGATTGCACCTTTAACCTGTGTTTCAATATTTGTCAGCTGAACCGTCTTTTTATGCATTTGCTGATCACAGTTTTCACAGAACCAAACGAAATCTTCGAGTTCTCCCTCGTCTCGTTTACGCTCGATCACTAGTCCATACGTATCCGCTACGCGATGAGGAGAGTGTGGCATCATAGCTGGGAGCATAAATACTTCCCCTTCTTTTACTTCCACTACTTCGCGCTTTCCTTCGAAATTAATAACCTCTACATAGCAACTACCTTTAATTTGGTAGAAGAATTCTTCAGAAGGGTCCACATGGAAATCACGTCGTCTGTTCGGTCCGCCTAAAACCATACAAATAAACTCTGAATCTTCCCATAATACTTTGTTGTTGACAGGTGGCTTTAACTCATTTTTATTATCTTCGATCCACTGTAACAGATTAAACGCCTTAAGTTTTTTAATTGTAGAATTTGTCATTCGAAACCCTCCATTATTTTAATTTGTTATTTTTCGCAAAACGGATGAACATGTTTTGTACTTCACTAGTGCAGAATCACGGCAAATACAACACCCTCTCTTACTCTAGTAACTGTATCTTTACTATAATGAAACCGCATACATCATTCCACACAATTATTTCACCATGTGGAATAGTAAGAATCTTTTCAATAAATTTTCTTGTTTTTTTACGCTCTACTATACTTTTTTCCGAGTTGACCATTTGAGAGAGATTCTCTAGACTTACGACCTGGCACAAGTATTTCATCTAAATCAGCAGGTACTATAACTTCTCCCGCAAAGTGCTTTGTTGCCAGCAAATGAGTGATGTCAGTAAGTGTACCTGGAAGAAAATGTGTAAGTATTAATTGCTTCGCTTCAGCTTGGCTCGCCATCTTGGCTGCTTGTTCAGGATCACAATGTTCTTTCTGTAATTCTTTCCAGATTCTTTTTCTTTCCTCGCTAATATTTTCTGAGTATATTTTGTTCGGTGCCAAGCAACAATCGACCACCATGGTATCGGCATTCAAAGATAATTTAACCAACTCATCAACTGGAGCCGTATCACCAGAAAAGACAACGGATTGCTCACCTGTGTCGAAACGGTAAGCATATGTCAAAATACTATGAATCATTTCAGCAGTTCTCAACTTGACTTGTTTGGGCAAATCAATTTCTATCTCGCCAGAGCTCTCAATTTCAATTATATTTGTATCTAACAACCCTTCAGAAGGTCTGCCAAGAGATAATTTATACGCGATATCCTCTTCATACATTTTTAAGATCTGTTGATGAAACTGTTTAGTGCCTTTGGGACCTATTAGAGTCAGCTTTTTTCTACTACTGAACCATCTTCCTAACAAGAATTGTCCATACCCTAAAATATGATCAGCATGAAGATGCGTTAAAAAAACATAATCTATTGAAGCTAGGTCTATATTCGCTTTACTGAGTTGATAGGAAGCCTTTTCACCGCAGTCTATTAAAATAGGCTGATCATCAATCCATAAAATTTGTGCCGGACCTGATCTTTCTACGTCAGGCCACGGACTTCCAGTACCAAGCATTGTAACTTTTAATTTGGTCATCATTGTTCCTCCCTTTAAAGTTCTATTTTTCTAATCACTCATACTGTATATCGTTTTCTTCAAAGTACTTAACCGCGCCTGGATGGAAAGGAATCACAACCCCCTTTGAAACATTTTCTGGTGAAATATCAAATGAGCTGTGAACCTTTTTTATTTTCTCTCCATTTTCCATAATGAATTTTGTTAAGTTATAAACCATTTCATCGTCTACATCTTCATGTGTTAACAGCATTGTTTCAAATGCACCAATTGTAATATCTTCTTTTTGATCTTTATACGTGTTTGCCTTAACTTCCATAGATGAATAGTATGGATGGTTTTCCGTAAAAGAATCCAATTCACTTTCATCAAAAGGAATTACTTTTACATCCGTTAACTGGGCTACTTCCGTTATCAATGGTGCGGGAATAAATCCAGTTAAAATACCAACATCAATACTCCCATTTTGAAGACCTTCACTAATTTCGGCGTTTCCGAGCGGAATTACTTTTACATCCTCTTCGAACGACATGTCATACTCATCTTCCAATAGAGTTTGCATAAAGTTGTATGGCGAACTTCCTTTAGGAGCGACACCAACTTTTTTACCTTTCAAGTCAGCAATAGATTTCACTTTAGAATTTTCGGGAACTACGATATGAATAGCCGCATAACTAAACCATGTAACCGCTCTTAACTCTTGGTGTTCACCTGTGATAATAGGATCTTTACCTTCATAAATATTAGTTGCAATGTCTGACGCCGGTACCCCAAAGGCTGCTTTCCCCTTATCTTTGCGAGCGATTAAATTCTTCAATATTTCAGCTGATCCATTAACAGATTCAGTTGAAAGTACTACGTCTGGCATCTCTTTAGAGCTATTGAATAACTGACTTATTCCTGCTCCTATTACATAGTTAGTTCCTCCTGAGCCTGGTGTATAGAGAGGAACCACTCCAGCTGTTTTGCCTTCAGCGTCCTTCTTGTCACTTGTTTCGGTCGATCCGCAGGCAGCCAATACCAAAAGTATCGATAGTAATACCACAATAGACATTAAATTCTTTTTCATGTCATTCCTCCTGTTTTCCTTTACTTTTTTCTTACACTTATCCACTATTATTGCTTATAGAGACTTGTCTAATAAAATAGCTTTATTGGTCTTATTTGCAAATTTCCCCTCATATAAAAGCACAAGCACTATTACTACGAGCCCAATTACGGAAGATAGAACATCTACCCTGATAAGCATAATTGATCCAGCAAACAAAATTACTCTACTAAAGAAATTTAATTTGGCTGTAAAATAACCTTCAAGTGAAACTGCAATAGCATATACACCCATTAAAGCTGTGACCGTCGCGAAAATAATAGATCCTGTAGAACCGATTAAGATCAATTCGGGTCCGAAAATAAACATATATGGAACAATGAACGCTACTAATGCGAGCCTACATGCAACCAAAGATACTTTCATCGGACTAGTTTTGGATAGACCCGCGGCCGCATAAGCTGCCAACGCAACTGGTGGTGTAATCGCCGATAGAGTTCCATAATAGAAGATGAATAAATGTGCGGCGATAGGAGGAACACCTAAGTCCACCATGGCAGGCGCTGCAAGAATTGCCAATACCAAATAGGAGGCTACGGGCGGTAATCCCATGCCCATAATAATTGAGGCAAACATTGTTAAAATACAAAGCAATAATAAACTCCCACCTGACAACTCCAAGAGAACGCTGGAAAAACGAAGACCCATTCCAGTCATATCAATAACGCCTATGACAATCCCAGCAGCACTACAAGCTGCTACTACCATTAAAGATAGTTTCACACCTTCTTGCAGAGCGGAGTATATTTGTCCCATTGACATCCTAGTTTCCTTCCTAAACAAACAAGCAATAGGAACTGAGATAATGGCCCAGAAGGCAGCATTATTTGCTGTCATTTGGAAAACCATCAATAGAACAACAAGTATTACTAATGGGAGCATCAAATGCCCTTTTTTAATCATCAATTCTTTCAAATTTACTTTATTCTCAACTTCTGTGGCTTGTAATCCTTCTTTAGCTGCTCTAAGGTCAACCATAATAAAGATAGCTACGAAGTAGATGATTGCCGGAATTAAGGCTGCAAAAGCAACTTGGGCATAACTGATTTGTAAAAAATCTGCCATTAAAAACGCAACAGCGCCCATAATTGGAGGTAAAATCATCCCACCAGTTGAAGCTACAGACTCAACTGCCGCTGCATAGGTAGGTTTATACCCTCCCCTTTTCATTAATGGTATGGTTAGTACACCGGTTGTAACTACGTTAGCTACTTGGCTACCACTTATGGACCCAAATAAAGCACTGGCTACCACTGACACTTTAGCTGCGCCACCTCGGTATCTACCAACTAATCCCATCGCTAAATCTAAGAACATATTCCCTGCTCCAGACTTTTCTAACATTGCACCGAAAATAACGAATAAGACGATATAGCTTGCTGAAACACCTAGTGGTATACCAAATACTCCTTGGTTTGACAAACCGATTTGAGTAACTATCTGTTCAAATGAATATCCAGAATGCTGTATCATCAAAGGGAGTCTATCACCGATAAATGCATATACCAAAAATATAATTGCAATAATCGGTAAAGCCACACCTAGCATTCTTCTCGCAACTTCGAGCGTTAATAGAATTACTAGAACTCCTATAACAATTGTTGTTAATGTAGGGGAGCTCATTTCCAATGGGAGATCTAAATATCGTAGTGTTAGATATCCACCTGCCACTAAGGAAAGAATAGCTAGAATACTATTAATCAATAACCCAAAACCATTCCGTTCTTTTTCAATTGAATCTTTACTTTTGAAGAACGGGTGTAATAGGAATACTAGTGCAAATGCTAAAGCCAAATGAATAGCACGTTGCTGTGTCGCAGGAAATAATTGAACCCCGCCGGAGTATAAGTGAAAAAGCGCCATTGAAATAGCAAGCGTAGCAACTATACCTGTAAGCCATTTCCTCATCTTTTCAAATCCTTTCTTTAATGGAAGTAAAAATGCCTAGCGACAATCAATATAAAACTTATTGAACCAAAATAAAAGCGCTTTCATTTCTCAATAGTCTGAATTATATATCTTAAATCCATTTTAGTCAAATGTTTTTTAAATTATCTTTATTTCATTGTTTTATAAGTTAATTATGTGTAAAATGAAAGATAATTCAAACTTAAAATACAGACTTAAAACTTTTATGGTAGTAATGGAAACTAAAAAGTATTCACTATAGGAGGTTATTTAGCGTGATAAAAGAACTTTATGAAAAGAATTCAATAAAAGATAAGCGACTTAAAGACCTGCTCTCACTAATTTACGAATATGGACCAATTTCAAAAAACGATCTAATTGCTAAAACAAAATTGACAACTACTACTTGTACAAGGCTATTGGATGATCTACTAATGGAGGGAGTAATAACTGAGAGCGGCTTTGGCGAATCAAGCGGAGGAAGAAAACCATTCTTATACGAAATTAATGCAGATTATTACTTTTTAATCGGCATTGATATATCTAGGTCTTATACCAAAGTTTTATTAATGGATCTGAAATTAAATGTAAAGAGTGAAGCTAGATTAAAAATGGATAAATCAAGTACCCCACATGCAACAATTAAATTTATTGAGCAAACTATTATTCGGATGCTAGTGGAAAGCAAAATTAATAAGGACAAAATCTTAGGTATTGGCATTGGCTCTATCGGACCCTTAGATAGTAAACGTGGCATTATCTTAAATCCCTACCAGTTCCCTTCAGATGGATGGAGGGATATACCGATAAAGGATACTCTTGAAGAAAAGTTAGATATAGAAGTAACAATTGACTATGGAGTGAATACTGCATTATTAGCGGAATACAACAACCATTACAAGGATATATACAGCAATGTAGTGTATATGCTAAAAGGAGTTGGTAGTCGAACAGGTATGATAATCGATGGTCAGTTAAAACCAGGTACGGATAAGCTCGGTATACATGGTCAGGGGCATATGATAGTGGATATACATGGTCGGAAATGCTATTGCGGAAGCTATGGTTGCGTTCAAGCTTATTCGTCAATGCGAGCAATTACAAACGACGTAATAAACGCTCTAAAGCAAGGAAAAGAATCTATATTGACAGAATCAGTTACGGACATAGAGAGCATTAGTTTTGATGATATATGTAAAGCTGTTAACAATAATGACCCAGTATCCAGTGAAATAGTAAAAAATGCGGCATATTACACAGGTATCGGCATTTCAAACCTCATCAATGTTTTACATCCAGATTTGATTATTGTTAATGGAGCCACATATAATATGAAAATTTTCTATGACACTGTAGTAAAGATAGCTACCGAACGAAGCAATATTATCTTTCCCGATCATGTACTATCTTTTAGCCGGGGTCAGCTAGGAGAAAACGCTACAGCTATCGGAGCTGGGAGACTTCTAGTTACAAAATATTTAAGTAGTTTATAAAAAGGATATTGTCGGACAGTTATTTTGTGACTGTCCGACCTATTTTTCTACACTTTATACCATTTCGGTTTAAAGAAAAGGATTTATATACTAAAACTGTAAAGGAGCAAATAAATATGAATATAACAAAGAAATTACTTTGGGAGATTTTTATTACATTTCTCAAAATAGGACCTGTTACGTTTGGTGGAGGCTATGCCATGATACCATTAATTGAACGCGAAGTTGTATATCGAAAAAAATGGTTAGAAACAAGTGATGTAGGAGATATATTTGCAATTGCCGAATCGATTCCTGGCGCAATTGCTATCAACTCCGCCACGTTTATTGGGTATCGTGTAGCACGAATACCCGGCGCAATTTGCGCAATGATTGGAGTATTACTACCAACATTTTTTATTGTTATAATTCTCAGCATCTCATATTTATATCTGCAAAACAATCCATTGATGGCAGCTGCATTCGAAGGTATTCGTCCAGCCATTGTCGCCTTAATTTCATTTGCAGCTTATAAAATAGGACAGATGGCAATTATAGATAAAACTACATTAATTACTACTATACTTGCTATTCTAATACTTTTAATCTATTCAATTCATCCAGCTGTTGTAATTATATCTGGGGCATTACTCGGTGTTGTTTTAGTGAAGACCAAAGTAAAACTAGGCTATGAAATGGGGCTATGATTAATTAGTACAACTACTCAATAGAAAAGGCTGGTGTAATTCTAATGATTTTTTTAGACTTATTTAGAACGTTTTTCATGGTTGGGCTTATCTCTTTCGGAGGGGGATATGCGATGATTCCTGTGATTGAAATGGAAGTCACTTCGCACAATTGGATGACTACTCAGGAGTTTACAGATATTATCGCAATCGCAGGGATGTCCCCCGGACCTATTGCAACGAATAGCGCTGTTTTTGTCGGTTATCATACTGCCGGGCTAAGCGGGGCAATAGTATCTACAGCAGGAATGGTCTTACCTTCATTGATAATAATTTTATTGGTTTCAATATTTTTCACAAAGGCTAATAAGCACCCAATTGTACAATCCGCATTTTACGGATTACGTCCGATAATTGTTGGGTTAATAATATTTGCTGCAATTAAATTTGCTATTTCGAATCAATTAATAGGATCTTTTTCACTTCACTCTCTAACGCTATTAGCCATATTTATTGTCTCCTTTATTTCATTAATAAAATTTCGTGTTCATCCAGCAATAGTGATTATCACAGCTGGTATATTCGGAATGTTCATTTATCGTTGAGATTTCTTATTTCAGACATTATAAAAGAGATGTAAACTAAAAAGGTGTTGATCACCTAATTAGAATTTCATCTCTTTCATGATTTGTCATTTTCCCTCGACGTAAATTCGTAAACCAGTCTATAAAATCTCGACAGATTCACCTACTAATTGGTATGTCTGCATCACCTTTTATGCTTTGTAAAACTCTGCCGGTATAGAACCAAATACTCTTCGGTGATACAGCATCGGATCTTTTGAGCTATCGACTTTCAGGTCTACTACTTCGCCAATCAAGACGGTATGATCGCCAGCCTCAATCGCTTTGAACGTTTTACACTCAAACACGCCGAAAGCACCTTCGATAATAGGTAGCCCATTTTCTGATTGATGCCAATTACATGTACTGAAACGATCTTCGTGTCTGCTTGCAAATGTTTTACAAAGTTCAGATTGTTCGCCAGCCAATACATGTACTGCAAACTTTCCACCTTCCGTGAACTCTTTCAACGAAGAAACTCTATGATCAATGGACCAAAGTAACATAAGTGGATCAAGGGAAACAGATGCAAATGAGTTAACTGTCAAACCGACAGGTACTCCATCTCCTGTAGTAGTGGTAACAACTGTTACCCCTGTTGGGTAATTCCCCATAATATCTTTAAAGACTTGCTGTTTTTCTTCTTTATTCATCATGATCTCTCCCTAAAAATTATTCTTTTTATATCAATCCATAAAAATTATAGCATAAGCACACTTCTACTTCATTGTATCTAACTACTAGATTTACTTTTCTAAGTATTCATATTACCATAATAATAAACGAAAAAGCATTATCAAAGTAAAACCTCTTACCTGATAATGCTTTTCTCACTTATATCCTCATTAATTGGCAACTGTATCCTTTGCCATTTCCAAAGAATCTCTCAATGCTTTGTCTACCATTTCATAGGATGGGTTATTACGCTTATGCGTATTATAGAACATACCCAATTTGCGAACCGGATCGCCAGAATAGTAGCGCTCATATTGAACAAGACGTTGACCGAATGCTTCGCCACATAGATCCCAAGCTAACTTAAAGAGTCGTACACGTTGCTCAGCTGATACTCCTGAGCGTCCACCGTAGTATTTCTCCATATCTTCTGCTGTTTCCGGATTAGCAAAATCAGCTCCTGTTGGAGACATTAGCAATCCGCCCGCACCGATGGTCTGCAGTATTTCCATAGCACGTGGGTAGAGTGTCGGTAGAATACCTCGAATCGTTTCTAATGGCACAATAGCAGGAACGGCCTCACCATGCGGGGTCATAACATACTCATACTCCGCCACCCGCACTAATGCACGGATTGTTTCTGCCCCTTGAATCAGCTCGGATAATTGGTTTTGTACATTCAAGAATCCGTCGACTCCTACTGCATCAGCAACTGAACAAGCAACCTCTGTTGCAAATGAAATCTTTGTTAAGCCGCGCACAGCTGACTGATGAGAAGGCTGCAAGTTGATGCCTGTTTTAGGATACAGTAAGTTACCAGCTTCTACGTTTTGGTTGATGAATACACGTTCCCATGGTACAAGCACATCATGGAACACTAGCACTGCATCCATCTCTTCGAACCGGCTGGCTAGTGGATGATCCCATGTAGAACGCTCACCGTTTTGAGTTTCTTCCCGGCAATACATACGAAGCCCTGGGGTATCAATAGGGAGTGCAAACGAAATCGCATACTTTTCATCCCCAGGTTTGAAACTTGGGTACGAATAAATGATTACCTCGTCAGTGACAGGTGCAAGAGTAGCCAGCATCTTGGACCCGCGAACGATTAAACCTTCCTCCGTTTCACGTACGACTCCTAAATGGGTAAATTCATCTTCTTGTTCATTTGAAGCCTTGCTGCGGTCATTCTGCGGATTGATAATTGCATGTGTCAAGAACAAATCGTTATCACGGATATATTTATAATAGTTCACAATGTTATCACCCCAACGATCTCCATACTGTCTAAAGAACCAATCATTCGTTGCCATCCCTGTTACTACAGTTGCCAAGAAGTCTGGAGTTCGCCCCATCAAACCAAATGTGGCTTCTGCCCATACTTCAAAAACTCGTCTACGGGCTTGTAAATCTTCTCCATTTCTAGGAATGATAAATGCATTGTTTACTCTCTCACCTGTTTCTTCACAAACATGCGTAATATCATTTTGGTACTTTGGGTCGTGTTGCATATCATAAAGTCTGGCCATTTCTTTGATAGGTTGCTTGAAGACTGGTTCATCAGCCAGGTTTGTAATACGTCGACCTCCCAAGTATACTTCTGGTTGCCGTGACTTTACCGCTTTCATATAATCTGCGCCTGTTCTAATACCCATTTTGTATTCCTCCTATATGGTGATAGTATGATAATGACTAATTCATTGATGCATGAAGACCGCAAGAGTAATGATTGTAAGCCCTTTCATTCCGACTTATTAAAGAAGCCTACTACGAATCCCAAGGGATCTTTCCTCACCCCAGAAGCTTTCACTTCACTTAACGTACTTGTAATATACCGAATACAACTCCTTGTCACAATATTCATATTTCACGGTATGAAATAGCGAGAATATTTAATAAAAAAAATTAAAAAAACGTTTAGAGAGTTCTCTAAACGTTTTATTCTTTATACAAACTAGGTATCCATAACGCAGCATCTTCCCAATAAGTCAAAATGAGCAACACAAGGATCGCCATAGCCAAGAACGGCATAATCGATTTAATAAGATCTTCAAATTTCACCTTGGCGATGGACGACACGATGAAAAGTCCTGTGCCTACTGGCGGAGTAAGAAGACCGATTGTTAAGTTAATACATACGATGACTCCGAAATGCACGGGATCAATCTGGTATGTAGCAAGTAGCGGAAGCATGACAGGTATTAAAATAATCAACGCCGCAATTCCATCTAATACAGTACCAATCAATAACAAAAAGATATTAACTAAAAGCAAAAAGATTAATGGGTTTTCTGACAAACCAAGCATTGAATTAGCTACCAATTGAGGAATTTGTTCATATGCAATTATAAAACCAAATAAATTAGCTGTCACGATTAATAATGAGATCGTTGCTGTATTTACAACCGTATTCACCAAAATTTCCGGCATATCTTTCAACTTTAGCTCCCGATAAGCCAGCCCAATAACAAATGCGATTACGCATGCGATGGCAGCTGATTCAGTAGGCGTAAATACACCGCCGAGTATCCCAAAAATTATTGTAAAAGGAATTAACATTGCGGGTAGCACTCGCAAAAGCGACTTCACAATCATTTGAAAAGTTGCTTTTTCACTTTTAGGAAATTGCTGTTTTTGATTCATGATCCCAATTACGATAATGAAACCAACCCCGAGCAATATACCTGGAATCACTCCAGCCATAAACAAATCGGCAATTGACGCACCTGTTAATGTTCCATAAATGATAAACAACATACTAGGTGGAATAACCGGCGCCACTATAGAAGAGGCTAATGTGATTGCTGCAGAGAAATCACGTCGATATCCTTCCTTTTCCATTTCAGGAACCATAACTTTACTCATCATCGCAGCCTGTGCATTGGCAGACCCTAGTATAGAAGCTAAAAACATATTTGCAATAACCGTGACATACGCCAATCCACCACGATAATGACCGATCAACACTCTGGCAAAAGACACGAGGCGTGTCGTGATTCCTCCGCCATTCATTAATTCTCCTGCCAACATAAATAGCGGGATGGCTAACAGACCAAAATTATCGATGCCCGAAAACATTTTCTGTGGGGCTGAACTCATCAGCGTAGTTAAATTTGTAAGAAGTAAATAACTAATAGAAGTAATTGCTAGCACTAGAGATATCGGAATGCCGATCACTAGAAATAATAAAAATAGAGCAATAACAATGATCATCATGTCGTTTGCCCCCCTTGTTCCTTTGTCTTAAACAAATTTACAAGATGGGTTAATAAATGAATGAATGCAAAACTTAGGCCTACTGGAACCGATGCATATGGAATCCACATAGGAATTCGCATGGAAGATGAGGTTTGATGAGTAACGGAGAATAGCCATTGATAACTTAAATATAGTAAAATCCCAATAAAAACGAGAATAATTATATAAGAAACCATCTCTAAATATCTTTTTCCCTTCTCCGAAAACCGATCGACCAAAAAGGTAACAGAAGCTTGGGACCTATATTTAAGTCCCAAACTCCCTCCAAGAAATGTGACCCATGCCATGATGAAGATACTTGCCTCACTTGCCCAAAATATAGGGGCGTTTAGAAAGTAGCGAAATAATACAGCGACTGCAATAATAAGTGTCATTGCAGCAATTAAGATCATCGCCATAAACTTTTCAAGCGTTTCTACCCAGCTGCTCAGCTTGTTCATACTGCGCATTCCTCCTATTTACGGAACGTTTCGATAAATTCTTTAATCAATGGATCCTTTGCTTTGTATTGTTCATCATACTCTTCTTTGAATGGGTCGAACAAAGACTCGTCCATTTCATATAATTCCATTCCTCTGTCTTTTAAAGTATTCATATACTCTTCTTCTAAAGAAGAACGCTTCATCGTTCCAAATTCAGAAGCCGCAGCCATTGCTTCTTCAATAATTTTTTGATCTTCTTCCGGCATCGCATCAAATACCTTTCCGCTCGCAATCATTACAGAAGGCCATACCATATGGTTCGTCAATGCGCCAAACCCGGTTACTTCATTAAAATTAGATGTAACTGCTGCATCCAAATCCATTTCCATTCCATCAATGACACCTGTTTGTGCAGCTTGGTATACATCTGGCAATGAGATAGACTCTGGATTAGCGTCTAATAGACGATACCAATCTTGTAACGCGGGACTTGGTGTGACACGTAAAGTAAGGCCTTTAATATCTGCAGGTGTTTCAACTTTCTCTCTGAACATCATCGTACGGTTTCCGGAGAAGAAATAATCTTTTGCGCGTAAGCCTTGATCATCAAGTGTTGCTAAAATCTTCTTTGCAATATCAGAATCCTTTGCCTCGTAAGCTGCTTCGTAGGAATCAAATAAATAAGGTGCAAACCAACCACTGAAAGCATCTGATCTAGATGTTAAAAAAGCAGTCGTAATAAATCCGAAATCCAATGAACCCGTTTCAAGCTGTTGTACCATATCCGGCTCTCCACCGAGTTGTCCACCTGGATATAACTCCATTTTCATTCGACCATCTGAACGTTCTTCTAGTTCCTCGGCAAACTTTTGAGCCGTCTCATTCCAAATATGATCGGGTGGTGCAATATGAGCGAGTTTAAAGTTGTATGTCTGCCCAGCTTCTCCTTCCTTACCCGGGTTATCTGCTTTCGCCTCATCACTGTCTTTACCACATGCACTTAGAAACAACGCTGCAACAATTGTCATAATAAAAAAATACATACCTCTTTTTCTTGTCATGTATTAACTCCCCTTTTCTCTTTCCTGATTATTAATCAGACTATTCGGTAAATTTACTCGAAAACTATAACCTTTTCTGTGTGGCTAGAATAGATAAATTGTTCTGGTGTTCATCACCCCTTTAAAGGATTCTATGGTAATAATTAAACTTCAATATAACCTAGTTCTTTAGATATAGAATCGGCCGTCTTAATTACACTCTGTCTAATCATGTGTTGGTTGCTTCCTTGCATGTAAGAAACCGGCCCAGCTAGATTAACTGCAGCAATCGTTTTACCTGAATATGATAAAATAGGCGCCGCAATAGCGTACGTCCCTGTTGAATTTTCATTATTACTAATTGAATAGCCCACGTCTTTTACTTTCTTCAAATCCTCTTTCAGCTTTTCGATATTTGTAATCGTATTTGGAGCTTGTTGAGAAAGCCCTCGTTCAATGGTTTCTTTCAAGTAGTCATTGTTATAGGCCAACAACACTTTTCCTGTACTCGTAGCATAAGCAGGCTTTCGAGACCCAATGTATGTGTGGATAGGCGAAGCTTCTTGAGATGATATTTTCAAGACAAATACAACTTCCCCTTTGTCAAACATTCCGATATGAGCAGTGCCTATGAATCTGCTTATCAAGTCTTTTACAAGCGGAATAGCCTTATCATAAATGTCTTGTTGAAACATGACGTTGTTATTCCACTCCAGCAATTTCCACCCCAAACGATATCGTCTATCCTTGTCCCTCATCAATACACCTTCATTGCACAGTGTGCTGATTAAATGATGTGTCGTACTAGGGCTCATGCCAAGTTTACCGGCTATCTCGGCATTTCCTAAAACCGGTTCCTCACTAGAAAAACAACTGATAATATAACAAGCCTTTTTGACAGATTCTATCACGTTATGTTCTCCTCTCTTACTAGATTTATAGCTGTTTGACAATATACGGTTGTAAACGCTTTCATATAAAGTGAAAAGAAATTGTAATTATCCCCATATCCGCTGAGAGTCTGCTAAGTAACATACACTTTTTTGCTTATCCTTAGGAGTGAACTTCGTTTATGTAGTAATCTAAATTATACGAATCTTAAAGCAAGTTAACAAGTTATAATTTTCATAATATGAAATTTGTTTAACAAATTTACAAATTGCCAGAATATCAGTTCACAAAAAAGCTTTTTTAAACATAAGAATTTTAATAATTAATCTCCCGCAAAATAACACTCGATGTTCATTCGTAACATCGAGTGTTATTTTACTTATTGATATATCTATACAAAGAAAACAACCAGTCTAACAGCCCTTCTATTAATCTGCTTTTTCATCCAATTCAGTCTTAACAATAACTCGCTTCCCGATTGTTCGTTTCCAGATAAAATAACAAATTGTAATGAAAAGTAACCATGGAAAACCTAATAAAAGGGTCGCTTTAAAGTCAGGCGAGAACCACGTTGACAATACAACACTAGCTAATAATCCAGCCCCAAATATAGTCAGGTATGGATAACCTATCATTCTAACTGGTAATTTCCTTCCTTTTTTTTCATTCCAATTTTTCCGGAAAAATAAGTGTGTAATAAAAATCATAAACCATGCAAACATAGCTCCAAAGCTTGATAATGAAATCATTGTAACGAATGCCGTGTCAGGTTTTACTATGGTAAAAAATGTAGCAAATACAATTCCAATAACAGAAACAAATAAAGCTATAGATGGTACCGACTTTTTATTTAGCTTTCCTAGTATTTTGGGAGCGTACCCACCGCGTGATAAGGAGAACATCATTCGTGTTGATATATATAATTGGCTATTCATAGCAGAAAGTGCGGCAATCAACACAACAAAATTCATAATGGCGGCAGCACCCGGTATGTTAACAATCTCCATTACCTTTACAAAAGGACTTTTATCTGCACCGGCCATATTCCACGGCACGATCATTAGCATTAAAGACAATGTAATTAAATAAAAAACGATCAAACGAACAACAGCCGATCGTAAAGCGATTGGAACTGCTTTTTCAGGGTCTTTTGCTTCTCCAGCACTTACTGCGATCATTTCAATACTTAAATAGCTAAATAGTGATATGAATACAGCAATCCACATACCATAAAGACCATTCGGAAAAAAGCCACCCTCTGCCACGTAGTTATGGATTCCAATAGATGAGGTTTGATCTGCTCCAACTATGACGTAGACAGCTAATATAATAAATCCAGTTATCGCAACAACCTTAATTAAGGAAAACCAATATTCCACAATTCCAAACAACTTTACGGTTGTTGCATTTACATACATCAATATTGCAGCAAACAATACGATCCAGACGATGGCAGGAACTGTGGGAAACCAATATTTCATATACACAGCTACAGCGGTAACTTCTGTCCCAATCGCACACACCAGGCTAAACCAATAAGAATAACGGACCGTGAACCCCGCCCAAGGATTAATATACTTTTCCGCATAGGCTCCAAATGAACCTGTCACAGGATGGGCCACTGTCATTTCCGAAAGACATCCCATCAGCAGTAAAGCAATCAACGCACCAATTGCATAACTCACAATAACACTTGGTCCGGCTAAGCCAATAGCCAACCCGCTACCGAGAAACAAACCTGTCCCAATCGCTCCGCCTATTGCGATCATTGTAAGCTGTCCAGTTGTCAGACTGCGATTTAACCCTTTCTCTCTTTCAATAATATCTTGAAAATCTGTTCCCTTCTTCCCCATCGCTTTTCCCCCTTATTTTTTAAGACACTACATTACGTTCTTTACCATACTGTTCATATCGTTTTTCAAGAACAATCCTTTTGAGTGTTTGCACCGTGTCGAAAACTTCTTCATAGGAGGTGTAAAAAGCAATTGGTGCTAGTCGGATAATATTCGGGGGGCGATTATCAGGGATGACTCCCTCTTCAACGAGAGCCTTACAAATCCGAATAGCCTCATCGTGCTCTAGACAAACATGCCCGCCACGTCGTCCATCCTCCATTGGATTTCCAATATAATAGCCCAGTCCTTCCAACTCTTGTTCGACTAATTCCATCATAAAGCGAGTTATCTGAAGAGACTTCTCACGTACTTTTTCAATATTTGCTTCGGCAAAGAGTTCCAAGGAAGCAATAATTGGAGCTAAACTGAGGATGTGAGATGTTCCAACCTGGAAAGCTCCAGCTGATTCTTCTACTTCCAATGTGTGGCTCATGTCAAATTGCTTATCTTTTTTTGAGCTATACCAACCTGTTAACCCTGGCTCAATACCAAAATGTTTCTTATTTACATACAAACCTGCTACAGAGCCTGGTCCGCCGTTCAAATATTTATAATTACACCAGACAGCAAAATCCACTCCCCAATCACTAAATTGGTGAGGTACTGCGCCAATTGAATGACATGCATCGAATCCAATCTTAATACCTCGTTTATGGGCTTCCTTCGTCAATCGTTCAATATCCAATAATTGTCCGCTTCGATATAGTACTGTCGGCAAGAAAATCAAAGCTACCTCATCAGTCATTTTTGAAATTATGTCATCCTCTTCTATCATCCTTCCATCCCGACTCTTTACACGAATCAAGTGTTCATCGGGATTGTAGCCCTGTAGTTTAATCTGACTTTGGAGCGCATAAATATCTGATGGGAATGTAAGTTCATCTGCCAAAATTTTTGTTTTTTTGCCGTTTGGTTTATAGAAAGTAGAAACTAACTGATGTATATTACTCGTTGTCGAACCACATATCATAACTTCCTTGCTTTCCGCTCCAATGAGAGGGGCACACATTTCACTCAATTTTTCTGGTAAGTAGAACCAAGGGTAATTTCCTTTTGTCCAGCCTTGGATAGCTAATACCTTCCATGATTCCATTAGTTCATTTACTTTGGTCTCCGCTCGTTTTGACATTAGTCCAAGCGAGTTACCATCCATATAAATTTGTTCTTGCTGTAAAAAGAATTCAACTCGGTATTGCTGAAATTCATCTTGTTTGTCGAATTCTCTAGCTTTTTCTTTCGAAATCACTTCTGTTTTACTCATTTTACACGCCTCCAATTATCTGAATTTACTTAATACTATTGTTTAGTTGACACAGTGTCAATATCTTTTTGTGTGAATTTCAGTAGGTGAAATTAAAACACACTTCATTGTAGGAAAGCGTACTGTACGTTACAATGAGTACAATTAAACACGAAAGGAGAAAGGCTGATGACACGAGAAGAAATCACAGATGGGCGAAATTTGAGGTCCATTGCAACAAAAAAGCGTTTGCTTGAAGCATCTAAAGAACTTTTCTATGAGAATGGCTTTGAAAAAACGACTATCACACAAATTATCAAGAGGGCCGGCACAGGATACGGCACCGCTTACGTTTACTTTAAAGGAAAAGATGAAATTTTAACTAGTCTGATTGAAGACGTGATGCAAGAGTTCCTTGACATGGCAAATACTCCGTTCGCTCCTGCCACCAAACAGGAAGCGAAAACTTTGATTCATAAGCAAGTCCTTCTATTTTTAAATATGGCAAATGAAAATCACCAAATTATGAAAGTTTTCTCGGAAGCAATCGGTCTGTCTTCGACTGTGGACTCGAAGTGGAATGAAATACGCGAAACGAATATTCATTATATTACGAGGGATATTACATACTCCCAATCACAAGGTTTAGCTCGTACAGATTTGCAAGCTAACTTGGTTGCTCGCTTTTGGTTTTTCGCCAATGAAAACTATCAGTGGGAAGTAGTACATAAAAAGAACACGGCTTCTATTGAAGAAATCGCGAAAACCTTAACTGATATGTATGTGGATGGATTATATATCATGTAAAAAAGCGAACCGCCACAATTAGGCAAGTTCGCTTTTCTATCATACGGCTTCAGATTGATCGTCAACCTTCTCCTTATAATTCTCGCTTCTGTTTAATTTCTTTCATTGTCAAACCACCTGCCCCCCATTTCGTATCCGCCACCTCTGTCACAATAACCCGTACTTGTTCTGGTCTCACTTCAAGATTGTCTACAGCTGCTCCCGTAATATCTTCAATTAACCCTTTAATTTGTTCATCGCTTCTTCCTTCCAAAACTTGCACTTGAATAATTGGCATATTACACCTCGTTTTTGTATTTTTACATACCATGCTATACCACCTACACGTCTATTTCAATTTTAAAAATAAGTTTTCAATAAATTCTTCAGCCTATACTAAATCCCTTTTGAGTACTAATTTGTCAGTCTTCAAATATAGGAACATTTTGATATCCATGAACTTTTCAACTCGCTCTTAGCCGCGTCACACGTAACTTTTTTATACCTAAAGACCACTTACTCTTCATCTCCTTTATTATTCCCTCGACTTGTTTCAAGAAGCCAATTCCATAATCGGATTGAACTAATTTTCAACGTTGCATGTTTACAAAAATAAAAATCGGTTATCCATTAGATAGGTAAGCGAATCAACCAAACTAGAGGAGGAAATTAATTATGAATTTAAATAAAAACTTTATTAAAGTTGGAGCAGCCGCTTTATTATCGGTCGGAATCTTAAGTGCCTGCGGTGATGACGAACCTGACGTTAACGACAATGATGTAAACGTAGATGAGCCTGTCGTCGTTCCAGAAGACGGGGACGGAAACGTTGATGAACCTGTCGTCGTGCCGGAAGATACCCCAGACACTGATGTTGATATGGAACCGGATGCTGACATCGATACGGATGTGGATGTGAAAGACGAAGAAGATGGGGACGACAAAGCAACGAATTAATTGAAACGTCCTGTGCATTTTTCACAACAATAAAAATTACTATCCTGAAATCACTAGGTCCCGCCTAGTGATTTCAGTAATTTTTAATTTGTACATACATTACTACCAGTACATCAAGAGCTTTAAATAATTCGAAGTATAATAAATAGTTTTATCTCGAAATTAGTAAGCATTCTTTATGCAAATGTGTATAATTTCTAGCACATCACCACAAGATGACAAATAGTGGGTTGGAAAAATTGTGAAGTCCACATATAAGAGGAGGAGAGAAATGTGACAGAACCACAACAACCTGAGACTACTCAAAAAGGAATTAGTCGCCGAAATTTCATGAAGAATACCGGATTCTTAGCAGGTGGTCTAGTCGGCGGTTCATTATTCGGAGGGTTATTGACCAACCAGTTACAAAAACCCGAAACTGGAACCAAGAACGCGACCCACATTGTAACGGAAGCTCGGACATTTTTTAGTCGCGGTGAAGACTTTGATATCTTATCCGCAGCAACGGAACGAATCTTTCCTAAAGATGATTTAGGCCCCGGCGCAATTGAACTTGGCATTCCTTATTTTATTGATCGACAACTGACGAGCGAGTGGGGAACAAATGCAAAAGAATACATGCATGGTCCTTTCCCTCAAACAGCAGCTGTAGAGAACTATGAAAATAAAGATCGGGACCAAAACAAACAAGGTCCGAATGCGGATACACAAGTTCCGGCTCCTACACCAAGATATCAAACGAAGATGACTAGGGCAGAAATTTTTACAGAAGGTATCCGTGCCATCGAGCAGACTTCTCAAGAAAAATTCAAAACGAAATTCAAAGATTTAGAACCTGATCAACAAGATGAAATACTTCAACTTTTCGACGAAGGTAAAGCGAAAATGAATGGCGTTAATTCCAATACATTCTTTAACCTCTTACTTCAAACAACAATAGAAGGCGCATATGCAGACCCGGTCTATGGCGGTAATCGCAATATGGACGGTTGGCGGATGAAGGAGTACCCTGGCCCCCGCATGAGCTATACTGCCGACATTGATAAAGACGAATTCATTGTGATGAAGCCTGAAAGCTTACGTAGTTACCAAGGAAACGAAGACGAACACGGACACTGATAATTGGAGGGAAGCATATGGCGAAAAAATTAGAAAAAGTAGATGTTGTAGTCGTCGGCAGTGGTTGGGCTGGCGGTATCGTATCTGCTGAACTGGCGAAAGCCGGATATAAAGTGGTTACATTAGAACGCGGTAAAAAAGTAGATCGCGCAGACTATATTGGAGTGAAAGATGAACTACGCTATACAAACCGCTATGAAATGATGCAAAATTTAGCTCCTGAAACCATTACATCGCGCGTTACAATGGAAGATACAGCACTTCCCGTCCGCACGCGAAAAGAAATGATGGCGGGTACAGACTTAGGGGGCGGAAGTGTCCACTGGGCAGGGGCTACCTATCGTTGGAGAGCATACGACTTTGAAATTCGTTCTAAGACAATTGAACGGTATGGTAAGGATAAAATTCCTGAAGGTATGACCATTCAGGATTGGGGCATTACCTATGATGAAATGGAACCTTATTATGACCGCTGGGAAAAGACAGCCGGTATTTCCGGAGAACCAGATCCGCTCGGCGACAAACGCTCAAGCGACTATCCCAATCCTCCAATGAAAGAATCACCTGCTGTACGATTGTTTAAGGAAACTACAAAAAAAATGGGTTATCACCCTTACCAAGTCGCATCCGCAAACTTGTCTCAGGCGTATACGAATCCTGACGGAGAAACATTGAATGCTTGTATGTTCTGTTCCTTCTGTACACAATATGGTTGTGACTTCTCAGCCAAGTCAGATCCTTTAGCCACTGTTATTCCAACCGCCATCAAAAACAATTGTGAATTCAGAACAAATTCGCTTGTACGCCGCGTGCTACATAGTGGTGGGAAAGCTACAGGAGTTATGTATACGGATACACTCACTGGTGAAGAATTTGAGCAACCAGCTGATGTCGTGGTGCTTGGAGCATTCTCCTTTACAAACAATCGACTGCTGATGCTATCGAAAATCGGTCAACAATATGACCCGAAGACGCGCAAAGGAACTATTGGACGGAATTTTAACGGTCAAATGAATATAACATTCCAAGGTGCAAGGGGATTTTTTAAGGAAAAGAAATTCAACCTCTACATGGGAGCAGGTGCTTTAGGCGGCACGATGAGTGACTTCGCAGGGGACAATTTTGATCATACCAATTTAGATTTCATTAATGGCGGTGGAATCGAATTCCGTCAATACGGACACGGAGCGATCGCAACCAATAATGTCCCAGATGATACGCCAAGCTGGGGCCCAGAGTTCAAGAAAAATTCCGTTTTCTATACAAATCGCTACATGAGAGTCTGGTACACACCAGCAATTATGTCTTGGTGGCATAATTATCTTGACTTAGATCCGACGTATAAAGACGAATTTGGCGATCCATTATTGCGTGTCACGAACCGATACACAGATCAAGATCGCAATATTGCGAAGTTTGGTGTTGAAAAATGTACGGAAATCGTAAAAGAAATGGGCGCAGACATCGTCAACCCAGATTCTATACCCGATGAATTCGACCATATCTACGACGGAGGCCACTACGCGGGCGGCGTTATTATGGGAGCTGATCCAGCAACTTCCGCGGTAAATAACTACTTACAAATGTGGGAAATGGAAAACCTGTTTGTCGTTGGTGGCTCAGCATTTCCTCAATTCGCAGGACATCACCCGACTGCTACGATTGGAGCGCTTGGATATCGTGCGGCTGAAGGTGTAGAGAAATATTTGAAGAATGGTGGTCAGCTTGTTGAAGCGAAACAAGCTAGCATGAATGCTTGATAATTAAACGGCTGGAGTTTTTTACTCTAGCTGTTTTTTTGATGTTTAGTTTCAGATTTTATAATTCACAGGATAAAGTTAACAAACTATATCCCTTGATTTCCTTCTAAATACGCTTTATACTGAGAGTACCAATAAAACTATATTTGTTTTTAAAGTTTTCAAACTTACAGATAAAGACAGGAGGAGGATAAATGAGAGCTCGGATTATGAAAGGATTTCTAGAGGAAGTTCATGAGAAAAGCATGAAGTTTACGATGGATGACCTGGCGAAACGACTCGGGATTAGCAAGCGCACATTGTATGAACACTTTTCTTCTAAAACCGATATTTTGGATGCTATCATTGATTCTACTTTAAACGAATTTGATGAAAAGACTGAGATGATTATACAAGATCCAGAATTATCACTTTTAGAAAAGATTAAGAAAGTGATCACTGTGATTCCGAAATATAATGACTTTTACAACTGGCAAATTCTTGATCAGATGAGGAAGTCACACCCCACGCAATGGGAACGCGTCAACGCTGCACTGAATGAGTGGGATGATTTGCGCAAATTGATTGAACAAGGCATTCGGGAAGGACTCATTGTGGAACAAAATGTTTCATTACTGATGAAATTGATTATTGACGCTACAAACTCTACAATGGATCGACAATTTTTCTATGAAAACAGCATAACGGTCACAGAAGCATTGGACTCAATAGTAGATATTCTGCTATTCGGCTTCATTACAAAAAATCCTAAGTGAGATTGTACACACACGGATTTTTCACGTCAAAATAAACTAATAAAACAAAAATAGTTTTAACATTTTACAACAACTTTGAAAGCGAGATGGAATTATGAGCCTCCACATACGTGAGGTAACTACTGAAAATTGGGAGGATATCGCCTATTTATCAGTAAATGACGACCAAAAGAAATTTATTGAGAGCAATGCTTTTTCCTTAGCTCAATCCAATTTTGAACCTGAATGGAAATCAGTTGGACTATATGATGAAGAAGAATTAATCGGTTATGCGATGCACGGCCGGGACAAAACGACAAATGATGTATGGCTGGATCGTTTCATGATCGATCACAACCATCAAGGTAAGGGGTATGCCAGTCGATTTCTCAAACATCTGCTGATAGAAATGCAGAAAAAATATGATTGTGAAATGATCTATTTGAGTATCTATCCGGACAATACGAAAGCACAGCGGTTATATGAAAAATTCGGTTTTGTATTAAACGGAAAGATAGACAACCTTGGTGAATTTCCCTGTTTCATAATGGAACTTGACTTAAAAAGGAGTCCTTTAAAATGAGTTCACCTTCACCTAAACTGAATCAATTGGATACCGAGTCAGTTGGACGTATCTTTCTACGTTATTTAATTCCATCTACAATCGGAATGTTGTTGATGGCAATTAATATCGTCGCGGATGGTATCATGGTCGGTAATCGATTAGGAGCGGAAGCGTTAGCGGGAGTCGGCATTGCGGCTCCCGTTTATACGATCTTCTTCGCGATTTCACTTTGGATAGGTATCGGTGCAGCAACGAAATATTCCATGGCAATGGGAGCAAAAAAAATTGATGAGGCCCGCACAATCTTCACGCACGCCATTTTATCTATTTTCGTATTTACATTGCTGATTGGACTGGCGGCCTTTATTTTCCGTAATCCACTTGCCTATGTACTGGGTGCCAATTCTACTACATTTCCTTATGTATCGGATTATTTATTTGTCATTTTGTTATTCGGCTTTATTTTTACAGTAGAAAATACGTTTAGCATATTCGTTCGAAATGACGGTGCACCAAATCTTTCTATGGCGGGTTTAATTGTAACGTCTGTCGTCAACATTGTGCTAAATTACATTTTTCTCTTTATTTTTGACTTTGGTGTATCCGGCGCTGCTTTCGCTACGATTATTGCTTCATTCTTAGGAATGCTCGTACTGTCCAGCCACTTTTTTAAGAAAACGAATAATTTAAAGCTCATTCGTTTTTCATTTAATAGAAAATTATTCGCAGCCATTATAGTCATTGGTTTTCCAAGCTTCTTATCCGAATTAGGGATCTCTGTTTTTACGATTTCGCATAATATCGCATTTGAACGAACAGCTGGCACAGATGGCGTCGCCGCTTTTTCCATTCTAAATTATGTTCACAGTGTCATGTTGATGCTGTTCCTCGGAATGGGTGGCGCCATCCAGCCGCTCATCAGTTATTATCACGGAGCTGGCAATCTTGAACGACAAAAGGAAACGATGAAAAAAGCAACGATGACTGTTGTATTAGCAGGAGCTGTCTTTTTCCTTATCGGACAATTTGCTGCGGGTCCTATCGTCTCCATCTTTGGTGATTTTCCACAAAGCGTAAAAGAGTTAGCAAGTACGGGGATTAATCTATTTTTTATTGCTTATTTATTCACAGGGACGAACTTCGTTATGATGACATATTACCAATCTGTTGGCAATGTTCGGATGGCGACATGGATAACAGCTTCTAGGGAAATTATCGTAATGCTGATTTTCTTGTTGATTTTACCAAGAATTTTCGGTTTAAATGGCATTTGGTTAGCTATTCCAGCATCTGAATTCCTTGTATTTATCGGGGTATTCCTATACCAGAAAAAGTCGACGAAATTGCTCTAAATTGAAAACAAGCTATCGAGGAAAATCCTTTTTTGGATTCGCTACGATAGCTTGTTGTTTTGCTGAAATTGCACGTTTTTATAAAGCATCTTTAATAATACGTTTATAATTCAACACGGAGAGGATACCAAAGATCGAATACAATCCTGTGTAGATCAGCATGACAATAACTGTCGGTGTTGCCAGCTCTGTCCCAAAGAAGAACCAACCAGATTTCACAGCAAAATAGCTATGACACAAGCCTACAATAAGCGGAATGCCGAAATTGAAAAGTTGTTTTCTTTGTATCCCTTTGATTAAATCTGCTTGCGTAAAGCCCAACTTCCGAAGAATCGTATAGTTAGCCTTTTCATCTTCACTTTCGTCCATTTGTTTAAAGTAAAGAATGCAACCAGATGTAACGAGAAACGCCAGCCCTAGAAAGCCAACAATGAACATAATTAACCCCATGTTTTGTTTCTGGCTAATGCTAGCCTCATATCTCGATTCATAACCAGCCCATATATTCAATTCCAACTCATTGAAAATCGAATCTGCCTTCTCGATTTCTTTTTTGTCCACAATGTTTATTCCGACATACTCAGGAAACTCAGATTTCAATGCCGGATCCTGTTCAGCCTTCATTTTTTCAAATATTTTTTGGTTTACTACAGCGACCGGAAAAGCGTAGGAAAGTCTAGAAGATAATATCGATACATCTTTAAACCCTTTGAATGTTAGATCATACACGGTCTCCGCATTTGAAAACCCGACTTGCCCACTTTCTTGGAAGTTCAGCAATTTCTTCGTAAAATCCTGTTGATTGACGAAAAATACCTCTGCTTCTTCAACATGTAATTCAGGTACCGCCTGATCGCTTATGACAATCATATCCGTGTTGCTGGCTTGAAAGCCAATCTCTGAATCTTCCGGCATGGATAAAATGTCGGATAAATCCGTGTTAACCCTTACTAAATCGATATAGGTCTCAGTATAGTCAATTTCCTCTTCTGCAAGTGCATTTGTAAATTGCTCTGCATGCTTTGCATTCGGAATGGAAAAATCATGCGGAATGTTTTCTTTTGCCGATTTCTCGGCTGAATAATACGAAATATAACTTAAAGACAGCAATGAAATCGCAAGTGCAGATAATGTCGTAATGACAGTCAGCAAAAAGGAATTGGATTTCATTCTGAACATAATGGAGGAAAGTGACAAGACATCCTTCACATTCAAATAGCCGCCTTTTTGTTTGCGAATTAAATTAAAAATAAAACTGACGGATCCCTTATAAAATAGATAGGTTCCTAAAATAACTGAAGCTAGGATGGTAATCATAACCATATACAATTGACTACCTAAAAACGTACTGCTGAACATTTTGGATGATAAATAATACCCAAATAAAATGAGTGCGATCCCAAAAATTCCGATAATTGCTTGGAATGGCGTCATCTTTTGTACGCGTTGCTGTGTAACAGATGCAACCCGAAACAACGATAGTATACTCTGTCTTCTTATAAAAATATAATTCATGATCAAAATTAATACATAGATCACTGAAAATATAACCAATGTTTGGAATAATGCTTCTTGCGAAAAGTGTAATGTCGCGACATCTTCCACACCCGTTACTTTAAAAAGAATGATCATTAACAAACGAGACATTGAGAATCCGAGCAATACACCGAGTATAAGCGATCCTACATATAGGAATAAGTTTTCCACACTAAGAATACGGAAGATCATACCCTTCGTCATCCCAACCAATTGGAATAATCCGATCTCTTTACTGCGTCTTTTGATAAACAAATTGTTCGCGTATAACAGAAAAACCGAAACGATACCAACCAATAAAACAGAGCCCGCTTTAATGGCTGCCGCCCCTTTAATCGTTCCTTTTGTTTCATTTAACGCAGGATCGTATTGTAACGTTACAAATGCAAAGTATAAACCAACACTAAAAACGAGCGCAAAGATGTACAAGTAATAATGCTTTAAATTTTTCTTTGTATTACGGTAAATGAGTTGGTTAAGCTTCATGTTTAACCCCACCTAAAACGCCTTGGGTTTTAATAATATCATTAAAAAAGTCACTTCTATTTTGCTCGCCCTTATTTAGTTGGGTATAGACCTGCCCATCCTTTATAAAAATCACTCGTTCACTAAAGCTCGCAGCAACAGGATCATGTGTCACCATAACGATGGATGTGTTTCGTTTTGCATTTAAGTCACTCAACTTGTTCAGCAGATCGGAAGCCGCTTTTGAATCCAGCGCGCCCGTTGGTTCATCCGCAAAGATAATACTTGGATCATGAATAAATGCACGGGCTGCAGAAGTTCGTTGTTTCTGACCTCCCGAAATTTCATTTGGATATTTATTTTCGATTTCTAAAATACCTAGATCCTGAGCGACTGCACGAAATTTATCGTTCGCCAATTTTTTCGAGACCTTTTTAATGGATAACGGAAGAAGAATATTTTCTTTAACGGTTAGTGTATCCAGTAAGTTATAGTCTTGAAAAATGAAACCTAAATGATGTTTTCGAAATTCTGCAAGTTGCTTCTCTTTCATTTGATTGAAGTTTTGGCCTTCAATTGTAATTGTCCCTTGGCTGACCCGGTCAATAGATGATAGTACGTTGAGTAACGTGGTTTTGCCTGAGCCGGATGCCCCCATAATACTGACGAATTCACCTTTATGCACTTGTAAGTCTAACGCCCGCAATACTTCTTGCTTATTAAATTTATTGCCATATGTTTTATGGATTTTTGTTGCTTCGAGAATCACCATATTCCTCACTCCTTCTATACTTTATATTCTAATCATTCCATCCATCTTTCTCCTGTGTTTGACATGACAATCATAAAAAGCATGTGACATTCTCGTCACATGCTTAAACGCACGAATTCATTTTCTTGTGGAAACGTTAACGTAATCACAGTGCCTTCTCCTATTTTGGATTGGACTTGAAGATCAAGATGTAGTGACTCTGCCACTAACTTTGTTAAATACAATCCCATCCCCGTCGCGGCGTGATCGTGATGGTTCAGCGTGCTAGTAAAACCTTTATCGAATATCCGAGGAAGATCTCTTGCATCAATGCCGCGTCCAAAATCTTGTATAGAGAGTTTCTTGTTGCCGTTTTCAACGAAGCTGTGGATTCGGATATCAGAAGCCTCGCTGTACTTCACAGCGTTTGTTAAAAGCTGTCGGACGATAAAACCAAGCCATTTAGCATCCGTAAGAACTTCTTTTATTTCTAAGTTCACATCAAAACCGATACCCTTCTGCACACACCATAATTTTAATGACTTTATCTCCTGAAAGATCAATATTTGTAAATCCGTCTTCTCTATATATAAATCATTTTGAATGAAGGGAATGCGTTTTTGATGTAATTGCTGATCAAGCAACAAATGGACTCTAAGCCACTCATACATTATTTGAGAACGGAGTGGTTGATCCGTTATACGATCAATCATTAACTGCATCGTCGTTAATGGTGTCTTCACTTCGTGGATCCAGTTGAGTATCTCATCCTTCTCTTGCTCCACGCTAACTCGCAATTCATTCAGCTGACTTTTATATGTGGTATTTTGCTCGGAAATCATTTCAGAAACGATCTCTTCAAAAGGACTGTTGGCGTGAGGCACTGTCGTCAAATCGAATGATTGGTTATGACGTTTTAATTCATGATAAAACCGAGTTTCTTTATAGTAGCGCACGATGAGAAATATGAAGAAGAACAAACAAGATAAAAATACAATGTATCCCACAGATTGAAAAGGGATACTCACATCTAAGAAGCCCATCAATAAAACCAGGAGCTGAAAAAACAAAAAGAACAGAATCCAGCTGACCCTTTCTTTTATGAAATATCGTATCATATCGATGATTCTTCCTTTGCCATATAACCTTGACCAACTTTTGTTTCAATTACTTCACCCAAACCGATTTCAGCAAGCCTTTTTCGCAATCGGTTAATATTGACCGTTAACGTATTATCACTTACAAATCGTTCATCATCCCATAAACTCGTGATTAATTCGTCGCGCGTTACAATTTCATTCTTTCGTTCAACAAGTAATTTCAAAATAAAGAGTTCATTTTTCGTGAGTTCGATTAATCCGGTTTCATTTGAGACAGTCCCTTTAATAAAATCAATCGTCGCGCCGCACCAAGTCTTTAATTCAAGCGGTTGCTCGGTATTATAATTATAAACACGGCGCAAAGTAGCTTGGATTTTCGCAATCAGGACATCAAAATGAAAAGGCTTTTGCACAAAATCATCCGCACCAAGCTGCATGGACATCACCATATCCGTCGGGTGGTCTCTTGACGATAAAAATATAATAGGCACATTTGAATGCGAGCGGATCATTCGGCACCAATGAAAACCATCAAACTTTGGCAGCTGGATATCGATGATAACTAAATCCGGTTTAATTTCCGTAAATTCCTGGAGAACATTTGAAAAGTTGGTCACACCTGCCACCTTATAAGACCATTGTGTTAGGCGTTCTTTTACTTCTTGAAATAATGTTTGATCATCTTCGATCAGCATAATCGTGAACACGGAACCCACCTCATTTTTCATCATACAGATATTCAATTTCAATTAAGATCCTATTTTATCCTATATGGAGATATAATCAAAATTTCCTGGCAAGTCGGTGTCCCCTAAAGGAGATTTTCAAACAAAATAACCCATCCTTGAGATATCTCCTCAAATTGGATGGGTTATTTTCACTTCTTTTGGTAAGTTTATAGCGTGATCAATCTACTAGTTTTTCCCTTCAATTATATCAAAAATCAGTTTGGCATGATCTGTATTATCTAAGAGGCCTGCAAAGTTTTCGCTTGATGGACCGTATGCATAGACTGGAACGTCTTCCCCAGTATGACCGCCAGTCGTCCAGCCAGTATAGGAGCGCTTGTCGATAACCTTTTTAATCGCGATCTCGATGTCCTCGCTGTTCTTTTCTGCGTTTTCAACGGACTTGACTTCGTCATCTGTTAATGGAAACAATTCTTGATCAATATACAGCTTGAGACTTTCCTCTACTTTTCCACTTTTCAAGATTTGATCCGCAATGAAGGCAGGCGTTCGTTTGACTGAAGCTACAGTGTCAACCAGCCAGTTAGATGCTCCGTCTGCTCCAATAGAAAAACCACCTGTTGAATGGTCGGCAGTGGCAACGACCAGAGTATGCTTATCCTCTTTAGCAAAATCAATTGCTGCTTTAAATGCCTTTTCGAAGTCTTCCATTTCACTCATTGCTCCTACGACATCATTTGCATGACCCGCCCAGTCAATCTGACTTCCTTCGACCATCATGAAAAATCCATTCTCGTTTTTACTTAATCGATCAATCGCCGCTTGTGTCATTTCTTCCAAAGACGGTGTAGTTTCTCTGCGGTCAATCATTTTATCAAGCCCGCCATCCGCAAATAAACCAAGAACTTGCTCGTTATCATCCGCTCGTAATTCTGATGTATTCGTAACATAACTATAGCCGTCCTTTTGAAAAGACTTTGTCAAATCAATATCCGAACGAACAAAGTTTGTTTTACCGCCACCTAGAAGTACATCTACTGTGTGCTCACCGTTGATCATTTCATTATAATAGTCATCTGCAATCGCATCCATGTTTTTACGACTCTCATTATGCGCACCGAATGCAGCAGGTGTCGCATGGGCAAGTTCCGAAGTGGCTACTAGTCCAGTAGACTTTCCAGCTTCTTTTGCTGCTTCAAGAACTGTTTTCACTCTTTTCTTATCTTTATCGACAGCAATTGCATTATTATATGTTTTAATCCCTGCCGACATAGCTGTCGCAGCAGCGGCAGAATCGGTAATAGTTTGCTTCGGATCGTCTGGATAAGTCATTTGCTGACCTACTAGGTATTTGTCAAATTCCGTTCGCTCCACATACGGCGTACTAGGATCATCCTTAAAGTAGCGATATGCAGACGTATAAGAGGTACCCATTCCGTCACCAATCAAGAAGATCACATTTTTGATTTCCGGATCTTTTTCGGCTATTTCTACGGCTTGAACGCTAGGATTAGAAATTTCTCCAACCATTCCTCCAATCAAGATACTAGAAACAACAGCAATCGGTAGAGCTCTCTTCAAAAACTTTTTTCTCACCATTACACGACCTCCTATTTTTGTACTTCCAAGGACAAGTATAATGAGAGATTGTTAAGGTCGTTTAAACAACATGTTAAGATATGTAAAGGTTTGAGAACCTGGCTCCCCAATATTCTGGGACGCTGTACCCTACTATCATCCGTGCAACTTAGAATACAAAGTGATAATCTTTAACTGAGGAGGGTTGCATATGGAGGAATTTATTATCTATCCGAAGCGTTCTAGAATGCTAATGTTAAGTTTCTTATCTATTGTATTTGTATTACTCGGCACTATTTTCACACTTCTTTTCATATATGGCGAAGCTCCAATTTGGATAGGAATCGTCGGTGTCATAACATTGCTGTTCTTTGGCTGGTGTGGCATATTTTATTTAAAAGAACTCCTAAACAGAAGACCAGCGTTAATTATTTCGGTTGAAGGTATTATTGATCGCTCTAGTTACTTAGCTGCCGGATTGGTGAAGTGGGAGGACATAAAAGAATTCAACCTATACACTTTTTCCGGACAAACATTTCTCGGCATTGTTACATACGATCCTAAGTTGATCATTAATCGAACGAGCGGGGCAAAAAGATTGTTGAATGGGGCTAACAGAGGCTTAGTCGATGCCCAAGTGAATATTCCTGTAAAAAACCTTGCCTGTTCAATAGAAACAATCTTTGAAGAAATTGAGCACCGATGGGTTATGGATTCTTCAGTGACGCTGCCGAGTGAATGATTGTAGACTACATAACAGCGGGGACATAAAAAGCGCGTACCGCCTTTCATGTCCCCGCTATTTTCATACTCCTGAAACTCTAATTCCAAACGAATTAATTACGTAGATAAAACAATCCTCCATTGACTATCTCAATTGTAATACGAGGTTTAAATCGTTCTTCCATCGCCTGTTTTTCAATCTCATAACATTCTGGTTTAACATCTTGTCCTTCATAAAAATAATCCAATACCGCTTGATCCTTTTGCCATCTCTTCTTCGATTCCACTGCCCAGTTTCGATCTTCTTCTCCAACAATCCTATCGATTACAGCATCTAACCGATCCAAAGCTCGGACAGGAGTAATGATATACGGTAAGTTAAAAACATTTTCAGGCGGCTCCATTGCCAAGTTCAAATTGTTCAGTTTCCCCTGGAATTCCTGGAAAACAGCTCCTGTCATCAAGTTGATGCCTAACGAATGAAGAGCCTCTTTCGTTTGTTGACTTCTAAATGAAATTTTATAATTTACACTCAACCATGGCGTCAAAACTGCTTGTTCGCCTTGTCTTGTTTGGAGCTGCTCATACATCTTCACATATGAACCCATATCCTTCGTTACTTGAAATAATTGATGAAGGCGAGGTGAACCTAAATGCACCACTTCACCTTTAACTCCTTCATTTAGCTGTTGAATATTCGTGATAAGCGTAATTTGTGCCGGATTAGGCGTCTCATTAACACTTTCTATATATCTCCAATAAAATGGACGGTTCATAATCTTTTTATCCATCTCCACCGTTAACTGGACAGTCATATAGTGTTCATTTCCATTGACAATCGGGCAATTATTTTCATTGAAGAATTGTCTTAGATATCCGTGGATTTGTTGCGGATACATGTACATCCTCCTCTGATTTCTTAGTGGTCTTTAAAATATCGTCGAGCTGCCCAACGACCTTTTCAAAAACCTCTATTTTCCCTTGAAGCACTCCCAATATATGATCCTCGATCGTATCTTGAATCGCTAAATTATATATGTGCACATCATGCTCTTGTCCCAGACGATGAACACGTCCGATCCTTTGCTCTAACTTCATCGGATTCCAAGGTAAGTCATAATTAATGACATGATGGCAAAACTGAAGGTTAATTCCTTCTGCTCCCGACTCAGTCGCAATTAACACTTGGGCATTTTGCTTGAATAGGTGCTTAATCCACTCTCGGCTGTTTTTGCTTAATTTACCATTAAATAAGACACTCGAAATGCCTTTCGAATGAAAATACTCACACAAGTACATTTGGGTAGCCCGATATTCAGTGAAAAGGATGACCTTGTCATTCGCCTTTATAATAAGATCCACTGCTTTTTCCGCTTTCGAATGAACCGATAGATTCCCCAGTTGCTGAATTACTTCATTCACATATGCTATTTCGTCCGTACTTCTGCAATCCGCGCTGAGTTTCTTCAAAGTACCAAGAGTAGCTTCCTGACTGCTACACATTTCCCTCTGCAGAGTAATGGTTGAAAAAGCACCAGAAAATACGGAAGACACATCTTTTAACCCCGAAATAAGTTCGTAGGCTTCTCGTTCTTTGTCTGTAAACTCAACCGGGATTACTTGAACTTGACGATTTGTCCATTCAATCCCTGTATCCTGCCGTCTATTTCTAACCATTACTTGGTTAACCAATTCATTCAAGAAACTATCCTGCTCCACATCTCGTTTATTTGCGGAAAACGTAGATTTAAAGGTCTCGTAGGATCCCAGATGCCCTTGCTTCAATAAAGTGATGAGGTAGAACAATTCAAAAACATCATTTTGAATAGGCGTTGCCGTCAATAGCAAACAAAACTTCTTCTTTAGATTCTGCACAAACGTATAACTGATTGTTTTATGATTCTTTAATTTATGTGCCTCATCCACAATGATTAAATCATAATCCTGCGCATAAATTTTCTCTTTATGAGGACTTCGTTTAGCAGTATCCATGCTCATAACTACAACATCCAGATAATCTAAATCAAAATTCTTTCTATAAAGCATCGCTGGGATATGAAATTTCAGCTGCAGCTCCTCTACCCATTGATTGGCAAGCGATGCCGGAACCAAGATAAGTGCTTTTTTCACAAGACCGCGAATGAGGTACTCTTTTAAGATTAATCCCGCTTCGATTGTTTTCCCTAGTCCTACCTCGTCAGCTAAAATTGCTTTCCCATTCATTTCCTCAATGACTCGTTCTGCCACTTCCAATTGATGAGCAAGCGGTGTTACATTCGGTAAGTATTTAAGTGACTGCAGCCCTTTAAAATCGGTAATTAAATTGTTTTTGGAAATATCATAACTCATCTTATACAATGTCCAACTATCCCATTGCTCACGGTTTTCCAGTCGTTCAATGAAGGCTTCTTGCCAAGCAGATGATCTTTCAATCAGCATTTTGTTCACCCCAAACTAAATTTTCATTTTTGTTAGGGTGTCCAAAAAAGAAATTCTTATGAAAACAAGTGACAAAAGCCAAATTGCTTTTGTCACTTGTTTTATTTTAAGGATTGATTGGACAGCATCACTCAAACAGCTTAGTGTAAATCTCTTCCTAAATCGACCATTGCATGAGCAAGACGAATTGTTGAGACTGCTAATTCTGCGTATGATACTTCCTGTTTTGGATTGAATAAATTTTTCTCCGTTTTCAATAATCCCATTGAGTTGGCGACCGCCACATACCCTTTTTTGTCAGTTTCAATTTTTTCAGTATCGTCAAAGCTTAGTTTATACATACTACTATCCTTAGCCGCTTGCTCAAGTCCAAGAACCCGTACGTACCAAACTGCCAGTTCTTCTCTCGTTATCGATGAGTCCACATCAAACTTCTTATCCGGTTTAATAATCCCCGCTTCGACTGCATGTTCAACTACAGAATACAATGGGTGCTTAACGCCTATATTATCGAATGTTTGAGTAGGTTCCTCTTGACCAAAGAAATAGTCTCCATGATGGAAGTAGGTAAGCGAATTCACAAGTACCTTCAATGCTTCTCCTTTTGAAACAGACGCATCTGCATTAAACTTTTCCACATCTTTTACATCCAGCACTTTCGAATTCAGTAGATAATTCAGCTCTGCTTCTGCCCAAGGATGCGAAATTGCAATTGATTGATCCGCATCAAATAGGTTATTCCATTTTCCTGTATTGGCATCCAGATAACTATACATATCTCCTTTAAATACAGGCACATAGATTAGATCATACTGGTTCCCTTTTTCATTTTGTGTTGGATTCATGTACATAAGCTTTAGGCTAAGTGCATCCTTCAACAGCGTTTTCGCCTGTTCGTCGCTAATCACTTTATCGCTTGACGGCCAATTCTCTATCTCCTGATAATCGATATTGAGACTATTGAGAGAACCATCTGCTCCGACACCAATGCTAATTTGATCACCGATTACGACTATTCCATTGACAAGTCTCGGGAATGAAAATTGATAGGTTCCCGTTCGTTCATCAAAGGAAGGGTCCTCAACCGGCATCCCATAGTTATGCAAATAAGAAGGAGCCCATTTTTTTGCGTATGCAATCGCTTTTTTCAACGCCTCTTGTTCGGTAAGTGAGTTCTCCGTTGTTGCATTCTTCTCCATTTCTCTAAGCAACTCTTCTTCAAAATTATAGTATTGAACGACTTCCCCTGTCTGTTTATTAATTTCTAAATTTGATCCGTGTCCTCCATTCGCATAATGGTACATATACTCAACACTGATGACGTCTTGACCATTATAATTCTGTGTCTCTTGAATAGATTCGATCGTTAATTTTACTTTGTCTGAAGTGACAGCAAGAAGTTGTTCGGCAATCTTCTTAGCTTCTGCTACCGTCACCCCTTCTTGTCGTGGAGAAAGCGGCTTCGCCGTCAGCTTTTCAATTTTCTTCTTCGCTGGGAAATTTGCTGTATATCCGTTTTGAGTCAGCCAATCCCCTGAAAGCGCATGTACCCCTTGCAGCCTGTTCGTCGGTTGATAAACGAGCTGCACATTGCGGTCACCCGTTTCGTAGTTATAATTAATTTGGTAGTTCAAATCCACAGACAAATGATCTTTTACTTTCTTTAACATCTCTTCATTAGCTTTAACTTTACTGACATCCGCAAAAGTGGAAGACCCCTGATTCTGTTGAGTTTTGTAGAAACCGCCGATTTCTCCATTTCCTAGAACGTATACTTCAATCATCTGATCCGCAATAGGTACTTGGTTTTTAGTTCGCGTGAAAGTAAACGAATAACGGATTGGTTCCGTCAATAACTGATTCGAAAAATAATTAGATGTGTCCGATTCTAATTGATAGTCTTTTCCATCAAGAAATTTCTTCATAAATCCTTCTGCAACTTTGCCGGCCTCTTCCTTTGTAACCTTTGCCGGGAACAGTGCATCTGCGATATTGGCAGGCTGATACGAGAAGTACTCTACTTCCAACTCTTCTCCAATAAATCCTACGTATCCATACAACCGCTTGCCGTTCAAAACTTTCGTGAATTGGAGATCATAGCGTATGGTTTCATCATCCGGAAAAATATGTGCGCTGCTCATTTGAAAATCACTAGCTGTCAGAAATTCAAATTGATTTGGGAATAGCTGCCGAAATTTCTGGATCAAATCCTCTTTCTTATAAGCAGTTTCTACGGAAGCTAATTGGATTCGCACCTTTTCTGGTTGTCCATACACAGTGGATGATGCATCGGCAATCGGTGTAAACATGCCAATAGATAAAACTGAGGAAGCCACTAGCGCGCTAACTTTTTTACTATTAATCAATATAATCCCCCTAGGAAAAAATGTTTTTTTCCAATTAAACAATTAGTTACACAAGATGAAATCTACATTTTTATGTAATTGGACAATACTTAAAGATGTTTATGTTTATCAGGGGGAGAACATTCCTTAAATTTCAAAAGCAGCAAAGCTTCCTTCTTCATCAAAGTTTGTCACATGTAACACTTTGTCTGAAAAGTATTCTGTTACATCTGTATGATTTCCAATCACGAGTGAAAGAACATTAAATTTCTTTTCTCTTTTCTTTTGATTAAATTCATTAAGAAAAGCTTCGCTGAGTTCATCTTCTCCATCGGTGATGAAAATTACATCCGCTTGTTTGAAACGGCTTTTGTTGATTACTTTCAACGTCTCATTCAACGGCAACTTGAAGTCTGTACCACCGCCCAGATAGGTACGCACCAGACGAATCAATTCAGGCGCTGTTATTTTTCCTTTTTCATATGTAAAGCTTTGTATGCTCGTGGAAAATAACACTACACAAAGATCTCTGCGTTGCTTTTTTGCGATGGCTAGTAGCGCTAATACGAAGCCTTTTGATTGGTTGTCCAGTAGCTTCATGCTACCGGACTGGTCCAAACAAATTACAATCGGACCTTTTCCCAACTGCTCACGCTTTTTCTGTTCGTATTGCATGATCTCTCCTTCTGCATAGCGACGTAGAAACTCATTCCTTACCGCAGGATGCGTATACAAGGCAAGTTCCATCGGAAGCAACCTTTCCAATTCATTCCCCAGCGTTACGTCCCTTCTTTCCATCGCAGCCGTATAATTCAGCTTTTGTTTATTCTGGGCAATCTGTTTGAATCGGCCTGCCCATTCTGCAATCTGCTGCATTTTGGGATCCGTCGCAATTTTCTCTGCCAAAGACAACTGATTACGTAATGGAATATTCTTTAAGTCTGCAGCACCTTTGCCCGCACTTAAGCCTCCCATTAAAGATATCAAACTCTCTTTTATCCGTATTGTTTCTTCCTTTGCTTCGTCTAATGCCTGTAAGAACCGGTCGCCATTCGTTTCAAATGTCAGCTGTAATTTCTCATCTAACTCAAGTGCAGCTCTTTCAAGTTCCTGTAAGGGCCCATTCTCTACCTCCTCTATTTCTTCTGATTGTTTACCCGGTAATTGTTCCCGTATTGCATTCAACAGCATCCCAAGCTCCTCGTCCTGCTGTTGTGAATCGTCCAACCACTCATTTATTTTTTCACCGAACTTCACGGTACAAATTGCAGCTGATAAGTCATCTAATCGTGTAAAGCGACGAAAGTTTTCGAACTGTTCATCGGACATGACCCTCTTTATTAGTGTTTGATTGGACTTCAATACCGCGTCAATCTCTCCAATAAGGATTCGGGGCTTCATCTTATACAAAGAAGCCCAAACATCGCTCAATAAAGGCTCCATCGTCGGCAGAATCCCTTCCGCTCTCACCTTTTGAAGTTCATCAGACATCTCAAATAGTTCCTTGAACCGTCGTTTGTCAAAAGCATCTGTATTCAGTACGGAACGTTGATCTTTAATTACTTTGCTTCTTTGCAAGAACTTCATCCTCCTTACATCCTGAAAAAGATACCACTCGACTTAACATTCTTATCCTTTTTCCGACCAGTATGATAAAAATATGCCGGATCCAGTGTGTTATTTTGGATCTCCTGGTACATTGATTTTACTTTATCGAGTACTTCGTCAATTTCCGACTTCCTGCTTTGGTTAGCTTCTTTAAGTTGATTTAGAGTAGACAGTAAATTATTCATTTTTTGAGTCGCTTCCATTCCTACTTCTGTTGAATGATCCCGAAATGTAGCATCTAGCACTTCTTCAGCCTCATTTTGTATGGAATCGAGCATTCGGACCACAGCGTCCTGTGCATGTCTGCGAACAATAATCGAGACGGTTTCTTTTTGATCGAGCGTTTCCCAGAGAGCGTGTTCAAGTATTAACACATCGTCAACCTGCACCGTTCTTCTTTGATTGATCAACGCTTTTGCTTGCAAAATGCATAATGATTGCTTGAATCTTCGGTCGGAAGGCTGAATTCCCTCGTCTTGCAGCTCTCTCCTGAGTTTCGCTAAGATCCCGTATATTTCATCAGGAATTACAACACGATCCGTCAATTCTTGAAGCTGCACTAAATCTTCCAACGTCATTGCCGGCATTTCTTTATTCTGTCCTGCATCTTTCATCATCGAGAGAAAATTCAATTCATCAGTAATGAAATTGATCTCGAAACGCAGAAGGAAACGGTCGAATAATGCTTCAAGACCTTCGCCGTCTTCTGGGTATTCATTGGAAGCACCGATGACGGACATCAAAGGAACTTCGGTAGGTGCGCTGTCATTATAGAAAAGCCGCTCATTAATCAAGGTCAGCAAACTATTTAAGATTGCAGAATTAGCCTTAAAGATTTCATCCAAAAACACCAAATGAGCTTCAGGCATTTTAGTCGCTGTATTCCGTTTATATATGCCTTTTTCGAGGTCTTTTAATGATAATGGGCCGAAGACTTCTTCCGGCGTGCTGAATCTAGTCAGTAACCATTGAAAGTATTTTGATCCTTCCACGATTTTCGCAAGTTCAGCAGACAAAGCAGATTTAGCTGTTCCCGCAGGTCCGATCAGAAGCACATGTTGCCTCGCGAGAAGTGCCACAAGAATTCCTTCCACTTCACTTTCGCGTTCATAAAACTTTGCATTCAATGACTGTCTGATTTCTTCCAACTTTAGTATATTTGTGTTCATCATTTTTATAACTCCTCGATTTGTTTGGTATGCAATTCGTCCTGTTGAATCGTTCTATATAACAGTTTGGTGGAAACTTCACCGATTTAACCTCATAGCTGCAATATATTTAGCGTCTATCATTTATCTGGTTAAACTTGATGCAATGTACGATATCTCCCACTTCTATTACACTTATCAAATTCAAATGAAACTATAAGAGATGTTAGTCGTATACTAAATAATTAAACTATTACTTAGAAAGGATTGTGTTGTATGAGATCATCCAACCCGAGTTTAGGGAAAGACACGTTTCGTGGACTAGAGGTTGATAGCGGTTCTACCATGACCATTCAAGGAACTGTGAATAAGACATTCATTCTGTTCTTGCTATTGAGCGCAACTGCATTCTTCACATGGACGCAATACTTTGCAGGCAAGGATATCCAAAGCCTGCTTTGGATCGGTCTATTGGGCGGTTTTGTAGTTGCTCTCATTACAATTTTCGTTAAAAAAGCAGCTCCTTATACCGCTCCCTTGTATGCATTGTTGGAAGGGCTTGTTATTGGCGGGATTTCTGCTATGTTCGAAACACAATTTGAAGGAATAACAACCCAGGCTATCTTGCTAACACTCGGTACTTTGCTTTCCCTCCTGTTTGCTTATCGCTCAGGATGGATCAAAGTGACTGAAAACTTCAAGCTAGGGGTATTTGCTGCAACGGGCGCCATCTTCTTCGTTTACATTGCCGACCTCATTCTTCGCTTTTTCGGGATGGGCGTCCCTTTCATACATGAAACGGGCCCTATCGGTATTATAATTTCTGTCGTCATTGTCATCGTTGCTGCATTGAACTTAGTTCTGGATTTTGATTTCATTGAAGAAGGTGTCAAACAACAGGCACCGAAGTATATGGAATGGTATGGCGCATTTGGATTGATGGTAACGTTGGTATGGCTGTATCTTGAAATATTGCGGTTGCTTTCCAAAATTCGAAGTAAATAAGTATATGTTAAACTTCAAAAGTTGAGCTCTTAACTATAACTAGTCAAAGAGCTCATCTTAATTAATCGTTGATTGTCGTGTACTCGACAAAATCCGGCATTCCTTCCGTTTTTACATATAAGTAAGCAACTCGAGGCAAGTATTCTCCATCTACACCTACATTTACATTTACGATTCATTTAAGGGAATTAATTCTTCTTGCATTAGTTGGGATGATTATAAATAATCATGATCAGGGCAGACTAAAGTGAAATAACTATATTTCAGTTAGGAGCAAATCATGTGGAAACTTCAGCTAAACAACAAGGGCAAAGCTATAAGGAACAACAAATGAAACAACAGCAACAGCAATTAAAGGAAAACCAATCGCAAATGGAACAGCAATTTGACGTCAAAAAGAAAATGGCTTTACAAGCTATGCAGCAAGCTGTCCAAACTCTTCAGCAAATGAGCACAATGGATATTGCCTCTTTACAACAATCCCAACAACAGCTCCAACAAGCGGTTCAGCAACTGAACTATATGCAAGGAATCGCCATTACGCAATCCACTTCAGCCGAACAACAACAATTAGAACAAGTACAGCAACAAATCGAACAAGCAGCGCAAACACTCCAACTGATCCAATCTCTAAACAACGGAAACAACAGCTTCCAAAAAGGATGAAAAGAACGCCTACGACTTTCCAAGCGGAAAATCGGGGGCGTTTATTGATTCGTTATGTTAGTTGACTGTAATAAAGAGTTCACTGCATTCTTGATTTCGTCATATCCAGTGCATCTGCAAATATTAGACTGCAGCCACTCCTCCACTAGCTCATCCGTAGCGTTCGGATGATTGGTCACTAATGCATGGCAATTAACGATAAAGCCCGGCGTGCAAAAACCACATTGAATCGCCCAATGATCGACAAAAGCCTTTTGAACAGGTGAATCTAATAATCCTTCATTTGTTGTGATTGGCTGATTTACAACCTCAACTGCCAGAGAAAGACAAGAGTGTGTTGGTTCTCCATTGATAAGAACTGTGCAAGCGCCGCAATCTCCATTCTCGCAAGCACGTTTTGCCCCTGTTAACCCAAGCTCTTCCCTTAACGTATACAAGAGCGTATCGGCAGATCGAGCAACCGCCTCTAGTGTTTCCCCATTCACATGCAAATGAATCAACTCTTTTTGAGGTTTTGGCTCTATGTTCATTCCGCCACCTCCATTTCTTCCATTACGTCCTGTAAAACGTTTTTCAATACAAAAGCGCGATATCCTTTGGTTGCTTGAATGTCGTCCACGATAGCTGAAGGTAAGCGTTCAATCAATTTCTCAATTCGCTTATGGATCGAGAGAGATGAATCATTTACTATTTTCTCCAACTCGGAGGAGCGAAATGGGTGGTCACAGATCCCGCTGAAGGCTAGCCGGATTTTCTTGTCCTTTACAATGGCTGCTACAGTGACAACGGGATACCCTACCTTGGATATTTTCGTTTTTTTAATGCTTGTATATGGCAAATCGATATAGGATGTGTCGATGATGATTTGCAGAAGGACTTCTCCCGGATTAAGTTTCATTTTTTTATCGAAGAGAGAAGATAGCAAAGCTATTTTCTCATCGTTCCCTTTCGTAATTTTCACTTTCGCGTCTACCAATAAAAGAGGCAGGACACTTTCCCTATACATCAATTTGCTGTTCATGTTGCCGCCGATCGTAATCTTATTTCTGGATGTATGATCTGCGATTTGTTTTAACGTATCGCCTAGCAATGGGAATAATTTCGAATCCGTAATTTGATTTAGTGACACAGCAGCTCCGATTAACAACTTGTCTTCGTGAACCTCCAACACATTGCATTCAGCAATACCTTTTATATCAATTACTGAATCTGCCTGTATCTGATTCACACGTGACAATGTGATAATTTCCGTTCCGCCTGAATAGAACAATGTACTGTCCCCTTGATCCTGCCTGTCGCGAAACGTCTTACTTAATTCTGCAACGGACGCGGGCTTAAAATACTTAAAATCAGAAGCGATCATTGATTTTCCACCTCCACGGACTGCCAAATGGATTCCGGTGTAAGCGGCAATTGGTTAAGTGCCACATCCACCGCGGCAGATAGACTATTGGCTAAGCATGCAGGCGCACCGATGACCCCATATTCACCTATTCCTCTTGCTCCAAATGGGCCATCCGCTGCGGGAGTTTCGACAAATTCAACGAGATATTCCGCCGGCTGTTCGCCATAACGCAATACGGGATAATTCCGTAGTCCTATATTTTGAACTACACCCTCTTTATCGAAAATGAATTTCTCACCCGTCGCATAACTTAACCCCATATACATGCCGCCCCGCATTTGCTGTGTCGCTGTCATCGGATTGATTATCGTGCCGCCGTCCAGAATCGTGAGCCCTTTTAATATGGTATATGTGAAATCTCTTGTATCCAATTCAATTTCCACTGCCTGCACACCTACAGACCACCACGGACCTGGCTTTCCAAAGCCCGTTCGCTGATCCATTGGCGTTAAATGCCGTTGTATATGTTTCCCTACCCCGACAATTTGCCCTTCAATGGAATGACCGCTTGGATAGGTATACCCCAATGAGATATCTTTTATTTCAACGCCAAAAGTTGGATCTGGTTTAAGATATACACGTCCATTCCCCACGTCCAAGTCTTCAGGGGAGCATTGCAGCACGATTGCCGCTGTTTTCTTCAATTGCGCAATCGCATTGTCGGCCGCAGACATGACCGCACGCCCTGCCAAAAAGGTTGAGCTACTGGCAACTGTTCGCCATTGATGCGGTTCGTATTGTGTATTTGTTTCCATTGTGACATGGATTTTCTTCATTTCCATCCCTAGCTTTTCCGCAAGAATTTGGGCAAGAACCGTTTTCGTTCCTTGTCCTAGCTCAATCGCTGCACAACTTAAATTCACGCTTCCGTCTGCTTCAAATGTTAAAATAGCCCCAGCTTGTGCATTAGTAGCAGTAGTTGAAGTTTTCCAAAAAGTACTGATTCCTTTCGCGCGTACCTTGTTTTTTCCACTTTCAATTTTTTGACCTTCGTCCCAATTGATTAATTCCTTCGCACGATTTATACATCTCTCTAAATCTCCAATGTTATTGGCTGTCAATTGCGTTTGGGTTGGTGTCGAATGCCCTGGTTTTATGCCGTTAAGAAGTCGAAATTGAACAGGATCAATATTTAACTTTTTAGCCAATTGATCCATCGTTCGTTCCACAGCAAATGTCAGTTCAGGATGTCCATATCCCCTAAATGAAGTAGCAAAAGGATGATTCGTGTACATGCAATACGAATCGCACCATACATTTGGAATATGATACGGTCCCGTACAATCTAACGCTGCTGCTCTCGTAATTCCTGCTGCCTGATCCGAATAAGCACCTGAATCGAGTAAATACGTATACTTCCCTGCAATTAATCTTCCCTCTTTCGTTGCACCAAGTTGGATTGTAGCATCAAAACCAATTCGGCAAGGAGCAGTCGTCATATCCTCTTCCCGATCCAATTCCATCTTTACTAATTTTCCGCCTACAGCTTTCGAAGCTAAATATGCGAGAGGCTCTAGCTGTACTGTTCCCTTGCCCCCAAACGCTCCGCCGATCATTGGAATATGAACTAAAATATTTCCTACTTCGATATTAAAAAATTGATTCAGTACTTTTTTTATTGTAAAGGGTGATTGGCTACAGGAATGAACGATAACCTTTCCTGTCGGATTAATTTCGACTCTTGTACTTCTTGTCTCCAGTGCAACATGATCCGAGAGATTAAAGGAGTAGTTGGCTGTAATCGTTTCTTCGCACTCAGCCCATGCCCTTTCGAAATTCCCCTTACGTATTTTAATATGACTTCCGATATTCGTTCCAGCTTTAGGGTACACATTATCGATAATTTTTGTATATTGTCCCGCATCCTCATGTACAAGTGGTGCGTCTTTTTGAAACGCTTGTTGTACGGAGTTCACAATAGGTAACGGTTCGTATTCAACTTTTACTTTCATAGTTGCCCATTTTGCCTGGTGTTCTTGATCCGCAACGACTATTGCGACGGGTTCACCATAATAACGGACTTTTTCAAAGGCCAATGGCGGTCTGTCCGCCAAAATCGGGCCGATATGAAAGGGAAACATTTCGCCCGTAACAATAGCGCGTACTCCTGGACATTTCCAGGCTTCCGTAGTATCGATGGACAATATTTTCGCATGCGTTTGTGTGCTTTTCACGAGTTTCGCATGCATCAAACCGGGCACTGTATAGTCCCCTACAAATCTCACTTTTCCAGTTGATTTTTCTACCGCATCAATGCGTTGTTCAGGTTTTCCGACCGATGAAAATATCTTATTCGCCATTCACAAAGCCCTCCCGCGTGCTTAATATGCAACGACTTCACCTATCGCAACATCCATATCCTTTCCATAATTACAACGAAATATAATAGGGTTGCGAATTAAATATGAATAAAATGCAGGCAGATCGTCAATAGTAGATTGAAAGAAATGAGGTGGCGTTTTGCAATCAATCCAACAATTGATGGAAATGGTTTTGCAGGAATCTCAAGCTATTGTACTTTCTATGATCGTTAACGTGGAGGGATCATCATACCGAAAAGAAGGTACATGGATGCTGCTTCTGGAAGATGGACGTCGAGTGGGTGTCATTAGCGGCGGATGTCTGGAAAATGATTTACATAAGCGTGCAACTGAATTATTCCGAACGGGTAAGTCGAAAATCTTACACTATGATTTAAGTGACGAAGATGACCTGGGATGGGGTCGAGGAGTTGGCTGTAATGGGGTGGTCACCGTATTCATACGTGATATCAATGCTGATTTTCGGAATTTCCTTCGTTTTATGCATCAGCGATTACAAGCGAAGGAACCAATGTATTTCATCCAATCCATGACAGATTTTAATCTTTACGAATGCATGGGACGAACTGGAGATCACTTTAGCAAAGGACAGATGGTTATGCCATTGGATTTGGAGCCTTTACTTCCTTTTGAGAAAAAAGCTGGACAAATCAAGCGAGGAGAAGAACTTTTTTATTTCCAACTTATCTGGCCACAGCCTGCCCTTTATATAGTGGGAGCGGGTATTGATGCGCGTCCTCTTGCAAGACTAGCCGAACATGCCGGATATGCCGTCCATCTCTTTGATTGGCGAAGCGGAATTTGCAATGATGCACACTTTCCAACCGCATCCTCCATACAAATTGGTAACGTAAGCGAATTAATTTCGAATGTGCAATTTAGTCCGCTTGATTCCGTCGTTGTCATGACGCATGATTTCCAATTGGATGTGGAGGTCGTTCAGTGTTTGCTGGAATATAAATTATTGTATTTTGGAATTTTAGGTTCAAAAAAACGAACGGAACGACTGGTCCAAGGAGAAATACCGGGCACGATTCATTCGCCTGTAGGTCTTTCAATTGGCGCAGATGGTCCAGAAGAGATCGCGGTCAGTATTGTGGCGGAATTGATCGCAGTGAGACAGGGGAAATTATTATGAAAATATCAGGTATTTACCTAGCCGCTGGAAACAGCAGCCGAATGGGAGAGCATAAATTGGCTTTGCCTATAGGAACAATGACACTTGGAAGTCTCGCTCTTGAAACGGCTTTGAAATCGCCTCTGGACGAGGTCTATGTCATTACAAATGAAACGGATGAAGGTAATTGGATTTCACCTAAAATGAGAGCAACCACAAAATGCATTATCGTCAAATGCACTACTTCCCATGATGGTCAATCCGAATCGTTACGCTGTGGTATTCAATGCGCACTGGAGAATCAAGCAGATGCTGTCCTAGTCATGTTAGCGGACCAACCATTTATCACAGTGCAAATGATCACTGCAATGATCGACTGTTTCAAAAGGAACCCAACATGCAAATTTGTTGCCACTTCTTTTGAACAAACCACTATGCCACCTGTTCTCTTCACGTCTGCCATGTATCCTGAACTAATGAAATTACGTGGAGATCAAGGTGCGCGCGCCATCTTAAAAGGTGATTTACTGCAACAAGGAAAGTTATTGCCATGCACGGATCGAAGACTCGTATTCGATGTGGATACGCAGGATGATTATGAAAAGTCAAAAAAGATGTAGGTTCCTGTCGAGATATCCCTCTGCAGGCACCTACACCTACGTATTTCTCCACTCTAACCTCCCACAATCACTGAATTTCCTTTATTTCGCAATGTAGATAAAATACTCAAAGCCGCAAGATAACTCGTTTTCGGATTGTTTGGCATCGGTTCATTTTCGATCGTCAATTTCATTTTCCCGAAATCTCCTGTAGCTTCAATTGTATGTGTATTTCGTTCGACTACCGGATCAGCAATGACCCGCACTTTCGTTTGATCAGCTCCAAGACCGGCAATGGAAAGCAGCAAGGCGACATTGACATTTTTGGGGAACTTTTCGATTGCGTTCTGAGCAACTCCATCGAATAAGCATGCTTCTTCATTCATCGATCCTAATCCTAATGAAGCAGGTGATTTCCTTGTCGTGATGCTGACTTCTTTCAATCCACCTACAGCATTGGCTGACTGCAACAAATCCAATCCTCCGATTGCACCTGAGGGAAGATATATGTGCCGGTCCATCGAACGAGCCAGTTCTTTCATCTCCTTCAGAAAATCGACTTCTTTCAGCGCTCCTATACTGCTCAGGATTAAATCCTTCTCGCTTTCCAAAATATCCTTCATGCGTTGAATGGCAACCTCGATCGTCGCCGCTTCTACTACAATGTCGATCGGAGAGCTTAGAAACTCCTGAAAGTCTGTATAAAATTTTGCTTTATATTGCGTTTCCATACTCGACCCTACTTCTTGGTTCCGACCAAAGATTGATGTTATCTCACCATCTAGCTGTCCAGCCGCATTTATCGCTTCCAATAAATAGTGCGCGATGTTGCCTGTTCCTATTACTCCAATTTTCATTTCATAACACCTCTTCCTCCATTATACAGCACGTTTAGAGTCACTTCTAAGAAAGGCACTGAAAACCAATTCTATCCGTGAGGTAACCTGTATGATATATATCTAAACTATTAGTCGATTTTTAAAACTATTCGCAAGCAAGCTTCGTTAAAGTAATAGAGAGGTGGTGATGGGGATGAATTCGGCTGAATTCGAAAAGGTGATAGATGAATATGGAGAACATCTACTAAAAATAGCTTATTTTTATTTGCGAGACCGAGAAACGGGAAAAGATATCGTGCAGGAAGTTTTTATATCTTTTTACAGTGCGGCAGATTACGAGGAACAAGGAAAGTTGCGTGCCTACTTAACGAAAATGACGGTCAATCGCTGTAAGGATTATTTACGAAGCTGGTCATTTCGTCATCTTCAATTCCGTAATAGCTGGATTGAAACCATACATACTGAGCGCGATCCGTTAATTTTACAGGAGGAGAAATCCGAAATTGCTATTGCAATATTGAAGCTCCCTGTGAAGTATCGCGAAATCATCATTTTTTATTATTATGAAGAATACAACATGAGAGAGGTTGCTCAATTCCTCAATCTATCGGAAAACACGGTGAAAACGAGAATGATTAAAGCACGTAAATTACTTAAAGTTGATTTGTCATTAGATTATTGGGAGGTGCTTTCCATTGAATGAAGTGAAAAGAAGTTTAGACGCTTTCACCGGAAATATTTCGAGGGACAAAGAAGAACTTAAACAAAAAGTGCTCTCTGGCGGACGTCAGCCTAAAAGAAAAAATCCTTTTCCGTTAGTTGCTACTGTTATTGTTATGACCGCTGTGCTTTTCTTTACATTCAATATGTTCCAGGGAGAGTATTTGAATAAGGATGGCAATGGATATGAAGTGAATGAGGAGCTCTATGATCTTCTTCTGAAAAGCGAACAATACGAAATTGAAGATCCAGATGAACTGCGCACTGTCGTCATGCAAAGATTAGTAGAATCAGATTCCTTAATCGAATATGCAAAGTCGCTTGGCTACGAAGCAGATGAGCAAGCAATGGAGGAAGAATTAGCGAAAGAGCAACAAACCTTTTTCAAAGGTTTCAAGGAAGAGGAATTGAATTCAATCGAACAAACACAACTCGAAAAATTCGGCTACACCTATGAACAATATTTTCAAACGATTCATAAGTATACTATTCAATTCACTGAGGCCGTGGAATGGCTAGATCATAATCCTCCCACAGAACACACAACGCAGCGTGAAGTGTTAGAAGCCTTTCTGGAAACACATGCGGACGTGATCACTGAATTTATGGAGAAGAAACAAATTCCCCTTGCCGATCCTTCTTCTGTGTACGTAGAGTTTGAGGGATTAGTCGCAGCTATCGAAAACCGTCGAGTATTGGTTGTCCAAGGAGTGGAGAAAGATCAAATCGAAGGAATGTCGGCTGAAGAAATTCAAGATGCAGCGTATGATTCCGCTTGGTTTGAGTTTGATGAAACAATTGAGCAACTTGCACTATATAGGCAGATTAACGTAACATTTGATCCATTGTCGTATCCAGTCTCTCAAGCAGAACAAGAAAAAGTGTTTGAAGATGTGAGTGGGTGGGAATAAGTGAACAACTTACAAAAGCGTTAACTCCGCTAATGAGGAGTTAACGCTTTTTATATGAAATATCCTATTTTTTCTCAATCCGTATCCTAGTTAGACAGACTGACAGTATCCGATTTGCTACGGTCATTACCTAAAAGATCCAATAAGACTTTAGGAATCGAAAACTGTTGATCGTTAATAGTAAGCTGTGTTGCACTTTCTTCTTCATCCTTCACATTCATTGCTGCCATTTCAAGATGAAGACGCTCCATCTTATGATCTAGTGCAATTGCAGATTCGGCAGCTTCCTTTAATTCTCTTAGCAGATGAGGTGGAACTAATTTGTTGTGTTTATAATATATTTTATGTTCCAAACTTGCCCAGAAATCCATGGCGATTGTACGGATTTGGATTTCCACAGCAACATGTTCTTCTCGATCTGACATAAAGACTGGTATTTCTACTAAAATATGCAGACTGCGATAACCATTTGATTTCGGGTTTTTAATATAATCCTTGATCTCTAAGACTTTAAGATCTCTTTGGCGCTGTAACATATCACTTATCTGATAAATGTCTGAAATGAAAGAGCAGGTAATTCGTAAGCCCGCTATATCCTTCACATTTCTTTTTATGTTTGAAAAAGTAATGTCGTGTCCTTTTCTTTGAAGTTTATTCAGTATACTTTCAGGTGACTTTACTCGCGACTTCGTATTTTCAATTGGATTGTAATCGTGTAAAATACGAAATTCTTCTTTCAATATATCTATTTTTGTTTCTAATTCATTCAGTGCAAATTTATACATCAACATAAATCTTGATAATTCATTTCTCATACTTTTCAATTGTTCTACCTGATATTGATCCATCCTATTATCGCTCCAGTTCCAAGCACCAGCCTCTCGGGTCGTTTCGACTCTGCCAAAAAGGCAAAGAACGCCTTTGTGGTAGAGCCTCCAACGCCTGTCGAGGCTAGACGGTGCTTTCCATTTTTGGTTAGACAGCTGGTTTATCAGAAAACTGACTGTTGTAGAGATCCGCATAAAATCCTTGTTGATCCAATAATTTTTCATGCGTTCCCTGCTCAATAACTTTTCCTTGGTCCATCACTAAAATTAAATCTGCGCCTTGTATTGTAGACAGGCGGTGTGCGATGACGAAGCTGGTTCTGCCTTCCATTAACCGGTTCATTGCTTGCTGAATTAGCAACTCCGTTCGGGTATCGACACTCGACGTTGCTTCATCCAGAATCATAATTGTTGGATTAGCGAGAACAGCGCGTGCAATTGTAATCAGCTGTTTCTGTCCTTGTGAAACATTCGATGCATCTTCATTTAAGACGGTATCATAGCCTTCTGGAAGCGTCCGAATGAATTGATCCGCACGTGTGACTTGTGCCGCTTCGTAGATTTGTTCATCAGTCGCATGTTTATTCCCATAGGCGATATTGTCTTTGATCGTGCCATTAAACAGCCACGTGTCTTGCAATACCATTCCAAAAGTCGTCCGCAAATCTTCGCGTGACATCTTTCGCGTATCCATACCATCAATTTTGATTGTCCCGCTATTTAGCTCGTAGAAGCGCATGAGCAAGTTAATGATCGTCGTCTTCCCTGCACCTGTTGGCCCGACAATGGCGACGGTCTGACCGGGAGCCACATGAACATTCATATCTTTAATCAATAATTCGTCTGCGTAACCGAAGTCTACATGCTCAAAGTCCACTTCACCTTTTGCATATTGCAAACGCACTGTGGTCACTTCGCTAATTTCCTCTTCCTCATCTAGCAACTCAAATACCCGCTCTGCTGCTGCGATCGTGGATTGAATAATATTCGCGATGTTCGCCGTTTGCGTAATTGGCTGTGTAAATTGCTTCATATACGTAATGAACGCTTGAATATCACCAATTGAAATCGCACGCTGCGTAACTAATATCCCACCGATTACACAAATCAGTACATAGCTTAAGTTCCCGATCAGCGTCATCGCCGGCATGATAATACCTGAAATAAATTGGGCACGCCGTCCTGCGTCGTATAGCTGTTCATTAACATCTTCAAATTCAGCAATAGCCTTTTTCTCGTGACCAAATACTTTAACAACTTGATGACCTGTGTACATTTCTTCAATATGGCCGTTCAAATTTCCTAGCGTCCTTTGCTGATCCGCGAAGTGCTTTTGAGAACGTTTCAAAAATGGACGAATTACAAAGATGGATAACGGTAGTGTCACGAGCGCAATAATCGTCAGCATCGGACTGATCCATAACATCATCGCAAGAATACCGACAATCGTCACGACCGCTGTGATAAACTGCGTAATTGTTTGCTGCAAAGTACTGCCGATTGTATCGATATCATTCGTCATACGGCTTAATGTATCACCAAAAGGATGCCCATCGTAATACTTAAGCGGAAGTTTCTCAAGCTTATTATTGACATCTTCACGTAAATCGAAGACCGTCTTTTGAGATACACTGGCCATAATGAACTGTTGAATGTAGCTGAATACGCTGCTCGTAACGTACAAGCCTGCTAGCAATAATAGCAATTTGCCAATTGCTCCGAAATCGATAGACGCATCAGGAATTCCATTAAACTTTCCATACGCACCTTCAAATAGCTCAGTTATGGCATTCCCCATCACCTTCGGACCCAGAACCATAAAAACCGTACTCAAAACTGCTGCAAAAAACACGGTGATTAACTTGCCGCGATGAGGTTTCAAATAGCCTAATAGTCTACGAAAAGTTCCTTTAAAATCTTTTGGCTTCTGACCCGCCATCATCATATTTCCGCCGCCAGGACCACCGCCCGGTCCGCCGTGAGATGGTCGCTGTTTATGTTCGCTCATGCGATATCCTCCTCTGTCAGCTGAGATTCGACGATTTCTTGGTACACTTCATTTGTTTGAAGTAGTTCTTCATGCGTCCCAATCCCTGCAACTTTTCCATGATCGAGGACGATGATTCGATCCGCATCCATCACTGAACTTACGCGCTGTGCAACGATTACGACAGTTGCATCTTTCGTTTCTTCTTTTAATGCCGCACGTAAATTGGCATCGGTCTTGTAGTCGAGTGCTGAAAAGCTATCATCAAATACATATATATCTGGTTTGCGAACGAGCGCACGTGCAATCGCAAGACGCTGCTTTTGTCCACCAGATAAATTCGAACCGCCTTGTGAAATAACGGATTCATATCCATCTTTCAATTGCTCAATGAAACTGGTTGCTTGTGCAATCTCAGCCGCATGTTCAATTTCACTTTGTGTTGCATCTTCTTTACCAAAACGGATATTTTCTGCAATCGTCCCTGAAAAGAGCAAAGCTTTTTGAGGGACAAAGCCAATTTTCGAACGGATTTCTTCCTGTGAGGAATCTTTAATTTCCACACCGTTAACTCGGATCGTTCCACTCGCCACTTCATAGAATCGCGGAATTAAATTAACCAATGTTGTTTTTCCGGCTCCCGTACCGCCGATAATTGCAGTCACTTCTCCAGCTTTTGATTTAAAACTAATATTCGATAATGCTTGCTCTTCAGCGCCTGGATAGCTAAATGATACTTGATCAAACTGAAGTGTCGCGCGTTCCCTGTCCGCCTTTTCTGTCCCTTCATCCAAAAATGTCGGTTCCATTTCAAGCACTTCATTAATCCGGTTCGCGGAAACTGCAGCACGTGGAATCATGATAAACATCATTGAAGCCATGACAAGCGACGACATAATCAGCATTACATATTGAATATATGCCATTAAATCTCCTATCTGCATGGCCCCATTATCAATTCGGATTCCACCGAACCAAATGATTCCTACAACAGTCAAATTCATTACGAGCATCATAACCGGCATCATAAACGCCATCACTTTGTTTACTTTAATCGAAACGTCTCGTAAATCCTCATTTGCTCCGCGCAATCGAACTTGCTCATCTTTTTCACGGTTAAACGCGCGAACGACCCGCACACCCGTTAGATTCTCACGTAATACTAGATTCAAACGATCGATTCTTTTTTGAACAGCTTTGAAGAGCGGAATCCCTTTGTGCAATATAAATAAAATTAACCCGACTAACAACGGCATGGTCGCTACGATGACAAGCGATAATTTCATGTCCTTGGATAACGCCATGATCAAACCGCCAACAAACATAATCGGTGCGGTTAACACCATACGAAGAATCATAATGACCACTTGCTGCACTTGTGTAATGTCATTGGTCGTCCTCGTGATAAGGGAGGCCGTGCCTAATTTATCAAAGTCTTGCTGTGAAAAATTCTCAACATGAGTAAATACTTTGCGACGAATGTCCCTGCCCAGTCCCATCGCAGTTTTTGATGAGTAAAAGCTGACGGCAATGGATGCTATAGCACTAAGTGCAGAGACTACGAGCATCAGTCCGCCGATCTTCCATATGTAGGGGATGTCTCCTACCACAACACCTTTATCGATAATATCCGCCATCAGCGTCGGCAAATACAATTCGGACATTGCCTGAATGAAAACAAGTCCAAAGATTGCAGCGACCATCCATTTATAGACGGATAAATTTTTCAGGATTTTAATCATTCTATGGATTCCTCAATTCTTTAGAGATTTAGAAGCACAGCGATTTTAGAAGAAGCTGACCATGAGTAATCACTTACATGTGACAACGTGTCACTCGTTACTACTAATTTATAATAAATGACGCAAGACAGCATGTCAACGAATAGATGACATGCTGTCACTTTTCATATTGACACGTCCCACGCCGCGATTTATCATAGATTTATGACGTATTATCGCTTACCAATTTGAGTGGGAGGCCAATCATGCCAAAGCAAACTTTTTTTAATTTACCTGCTGAAAAACAAGATAACTTACTGAATGCAGCGAAGAAAGAATTTTCCAGAGTTCCATTACATGAAGCAGTCATTTCCAATATTATTAAAAGCGCAAAAATACCGAGGGGAAGTTTTTATCAATATTTCGAGGATTTAGAGGACTTATTTTTCTATATTTTAGAGGAATATGTAAAGCGAAATAATGAGAGGTTTACCTTGCAACTAAAACTGAACAATGGGGACTTGCTAGATACTTTTATTAGTGTCTTTCAATCGATGCTACATGATTTCCAAAGTGAAGAGCACCGTATCTTCTTTAAAAACGCGTTTTTAAATATGAATCATAAAGTGGGAAAGGCATTTACAAACCATACCGACTTGGAAAACTTTATGGCTCGGCGATCAGAGCTTTTGGAATTAGTTGACACCAAAAAAATGGCTATCGAGAATGAACGAGAATTACTTCACCTGATGAATATAATCAAAGCTGTGACATTCCAAAATATAGTTCAAAGCTTTGCTATGCAACTAACTCCTGATGAAGCGTTAAAAAGATACACACTAGAAATTAATATGTTGAAAAGAGGTCTATACCAAAACGATTAATCTATTTCTTTACACTGCACAATGAAAAAAGGTACATGCAAAATCATTTTGCAAGTACCTAACGTATAATACTAATTTTCATTTCACTACCGTAACAGGACAGTCCACATGCTTCAATACTTTGTGACTGACACTTCCAAGCACCATCTCTTGGAACGCATTCAAACCACGGCTGCCGATGACGAGTTTGTCTATTTTCTCCGCGTTCACATACTTGATGATTTCCAGGCTCGGATTCCCTTTCAGCATCGTGCTTCTTGCATTTACTCCTGCCTCTCGTGCATACTCTAAAATCGGTTGCACTTTTTGCTCACGTTTTAGCGATAGGCTTTCCGGACTCTGCGACAGCAGCCGCTCATCTTTTGCCTTACTATAATCCTGTACATAGATAATCTCTAAATTTGCTCCAGGCAAGTATTGAGCAAGCATAACCGCATGTTTTGCGGCACGCAGAGCATTTTCAGAACCATCGACCGCTACAGCTATCTTCATATAAATTCCCCCTCAGAGTAATTTTTTATATAAAATTTCACTGGAAGCATTCAATCCTCGAATAGTAACATCCGTACCTTTCGCCTCCAGCTTCTGCTTCACCTTGAATATTGCCCCGACTGCAGATTCATCCCAAAGCTGGCTATCTCCAAAATCGATGATGATTTCCTTTTCTGCCGTATCATCAAATGATTGAATGAATTTTGTAGTGGAGGCAAAAAACAATGGCCCTTTAATCCGGTATACCCCTGCATTTTTCGTCACTGTCACACGAGATATTTTAGCGACAAAGAACAGTGCGCTTAAAATCACACCAATCACCACGCCAATCGCTAAATTATGTGTATATAAAATAATCGCAACGGTAATCAGCATTACAATTGATTCCGATTTCGGTGCTTGTCTCAAAAACTTGAATGATCCCCAATTAAACGTTGCCATACTTACCATAATCATGACTCCGGCAAGAACAGGCATTGGAATTTTGACAACCACATCTCCCAAAACAATAATTAAAAAAATCAGGAACACGCCTGCAGTCAATGTGGATAAACGTCCCCTGCCTCCTGATTTAATATTGATGACCGACTGACCAATCAACGCACAGCCTGCCATGCCGCCAAAAAAACCAGTGATGAAGTTGGCGATCCCTTGTCCGCGCGCTTCTCTATTTTTATTACTCGGTGTAGCCGTCATATCGTCCAACACCTGAGATGTCAGTAATGATTCCAGTAAACCGACAACCGATAAAGCCAAGGAATACGGCAGAATGATTTTCAGCGTTTCGAGGTTCAGCGGGATATCCGGCAGAAAAAACATAGGCAATGAACTTGGCATTGTTCCCAAATCCCCGATCGTCTGCAATTTCACTCCACTTAAAAGGGCTACTGTCGTCATAACGACAATCGCAATCAACGGTGCAGGAATTGCCGTGAAAAACCGCGGAACTGCATACACTAAAATTAAAGTAACCACTGCGAATATATAGGTCATCATGCTCGACCCAAGCAAATAGGGCATTTGCGTAATAAAAATCATAATTCCCAAGGCATTGACGAATCCGAGCATGACGGAGTTTGGAATGAAGCGCATTAAATTCGCAACACCCAGACTCCCTAAGATTAATTGAATAATCCCTGTTAAAATAGTGGCTGCAAGTACATATTGTAAGCCGTGATTCGCCATCAAACTGACAAGAACCAAAGCCATCGCACCAGTCGCAGCTGAAATTAGACCGGGACGGCCGCCAACAAATGATGTGATGACCGCAATGGTGAAGGAAGCATAGAGCGCGACACGCGGATCGACACCGACGATAAACGCAAAAGCCAGAGCTTCCGGAATAAGTGCCAGTCCTACAACAATGCCTGCCAAAAGATCAGCACGGACATTCCCAAGCCATTGCTGTTTAAAAGTATGCATATTGTTCTCCTCTCATGATGTTCCAACTAATTTAACTTCATAATTGAATGGTATTAGCTTATCATCTACAATTCCATAAATAAATAGTACACTGCAAGCTATCTAATTGCATGCATACTTCTTCATTATATCGTTACTTGGGTGATCTCACCCTCACCTTTACCATTACTTTGCTCAGCCTTTTATTAACTATATTTTTAGTCTTTCCTACCACTCTATAGATAACAACAGAAATAAATGGTATAATTGAATTACTTACTTATTACTTTTAGTTCTATTTAAACATAAATAGTTCTTCAGTTTTATAGGTAAAAGAAACTCTATGAAATAAGAAGGGAATAAGGATAATAATGGGCACATTCAAAAGCATACGGGGAAAAATGTTGTTTGGATTTTCTACTGTAGTCATTTTAATTGTTTTATTAGGTGTTTATATCGTTTACACATTAAATCATTCTAATAACTTAACGAAAGCGGTTTTAGATAAAGAACTGCCACTTTTAATTATAGATGAACAGCTATCTCTGGATATGGCGAATCAACTCGCAGCGTCTCGTGGTTTCATTCTGACAGGTGACGACAGTTTTAAAGAGCTGTTTAATAGCTACACCGAAAAAAGTGAAAATCGTCAATCATCTTTAAAAAAACTAGGGGGAACCCAAGAAAGTATTAACCTATTCGAAAGAACGGTTGAATGGCGTAATTTTGTTACTGAACAAGTATTCGCTGAATATGAAAGAGGAAATGAAGAGGAAGCTCTTCGTAATGTTATGTCGATGACTGATGAAGCTCGTAGTTTAATGTCGTCTTATGAAGAAGCAGCTAAAAACCGAGAAAATTTTATTATTGATTTAGAGAAAAATATGCTAGCAAGCGGGAAAACGACATTACTTATTGTCACTGGAGTAATTATTCTAGTCATTCTTTTAAGCATAGCCACGGCTATAATTACAGCTAACTCGATTTCAAGACCACTCCGAATCGTCATGAATCGAATGAAACTCATTACGAGCGGAGATTTAAGTAGCGAGCCTATGGAAACACATCTTAAAGATGAAATCGGCCAATTAATCGCATCGACGAATGAAATGAGTGCCAGCACTCGTCATTTATTAGATGAAATCAATAATGTGGCCGAAACTGTGTCTACACAAAGTGAAGAATTGACTCAATCAGCAAATGAAGTAAAAGCAGGCACGGCCCAAATTGCCATAACGATGGAAGACTTAGCAAACGGCACAGAGTCTCAAGCCGATAACGCCACGATTTTATCATCCTCCATGGAAACTTTCGTAGCAAAAGTGATGGAAGCCAATGAAAATGGTATGCATGTACAAAAATCTTCCACTTCGGTTCTTGAGATGACGAACCAAGGAAGTGAATTGATGAATTCTTCCTCCAAGCAAATGGCTGTGATTGATCAAATCGTTCACGATGCCGTTGTTAAAGTAGAAGGATTGGATCAGCACACGCAAGAAATCTCTGAACTAGTTTCTGTCATTCAAGACATTGCGGGCCAGACGAATTTATTGGCATTGAATGCCGCAATTGAGGCTGCGCGAGCTGGCGAGCATGGGAAAGGCTTCGCAGTCGTAGCGGATGAAGTGAGAAAACTTGCAGAGCAATCTTCTTCATCTGTCACAAACATTACAGATATCGTCAACCGCATTCAAAATGAATCCAGAACAGTAACAGATTCACTGCAGCACGGGTATAAAGAAGTCGAAGAAGGAACAAGCCAAATTAAACAAACGGGTGAAACATTCGATAAAATCAGTACAGCTGTTACAGAAATGGCGAATCGAATTCACAGTATAGCTGAAGACTTAAACGACATTTCAGCAAATGGCCAGGAAATGCGCAGTTCTATAGAAGAAATTGCAGCAATCACCGAGCAATCTGCAGCCGGGGTAGAAGAAACGTCTGCCTCATCCGAACAAGCAAGCAGCGCCATGGAGGAAGTCGCTAATAACTCCAATGATTTAGCAAAGCTAGCAGAGGAATTGAATCTACTGATGCAGCGATTCAAACTCTAAAATCACATATCTTTCAAACACACCAATAAAAGCGTCTTCTCTAATTACAGAGTAGACGCTTTTTGAATAACAATAACACAGCTACAAATTCGCACTTTTTAACATGTAGTCTATCGCGCCTCAGGTTGCCAGATAAATTAGACTGTTGTATACTATGACTGCTTACATAATTGTCCGTACGGGTGCTTGAGTGAATCAGGCTGAGATAGCAGATAAAACCACTGCTGACCGTTAATCTGATCTGGGTAATGCCAGCGTAGAGAGCGTTCGAAGGGAATATCCGGGACCTGCATGTCCCCTCCTCGGCTGTCTGCTCTTTCAGACGGCTTTTTTGTATAGGCAAAAAAAGAAGGAGTGGGATCTATTGAAAAGATTGAAATTCACAGATTTATTGATCACGATTATGATCGGGGTCGTTTTCGGAATCCTTATGAAGTTCTGGGATGATCTGTATACCGTTGTAAAGCCGATCCTGCCAGTTGCACGTCAGCTAATTTATGGAATGTGGTTCATGGTCGGTCCATTTGCTTATCTGCTCATCCGTAAACCCGGTACAGCGCTGATCGCAAGTATTGCAGGGGCTAGTTTATCCGCATTTGCCGGGCATGGCATTGAAGTATTAATCTATGGTTTTGTACAGGGACTTGCAGCAGAATTGCTGTTTGCAGCGTTCCGTTATAAACGCTTCTCAATGGCAGTTGCTGGATTAGCAGGCGTCGCTTCATGCCTCGGCAGCTTTACGCTCGATTTGTTCTATGGTTATGCAGCACTTGAAACGTGGGCACTTATTGTAAAATACGGACTACGTGCGATCAGTGCATTCATCTTCACTGGGATTTTCGCCGTGCTGATCGTCCGGGCACTAGAAGCAACCGGTGTTACGTCTCTAATTCGTCCAGTTGATAAAAAAGAATACACTATGCTGGATCGGTAAATTTTGATGAATTATTCGAATAGATATGCCATCAATCTAACCAATCTGCGTTTGAAATTTCCTGGAGAGGATTCCTTGATCTTCAAGGATCTCTCCTTTTCGGTTCAGCCAGGTGAAAAAGTACTCATGCTCGGACCAAGCGGCTGTGGAAAATCGACATTGCTGCAAGTACTCAGTGGAATCGTTCCGAACTCCATTGAGTTGCCAATGAAAGCCGATGAAATCAATTTGCCCGACTCATGGGGCTTCGTCTTTCAAGATCCCGATACGCAGTTCTGTATGTCATATGTCGATGAAGAGCTCGCATTTGTACTGGAAAACCTGAACATACCGCGCAGCGATATGGCACCTTTGATAGAAGAGGCGCTAAAACGCGTCGATCTACATTTGGAAAACTTACACACACCGATCCTTGAACTATCTCAAGGGATGAAACAACGGCTTGCACTTGCTTCCGTACTTCTGCTAAAGCCCGATGTTCTGTTTCTCGACGAACCTTCCGCATTACTTGATCCCGAAGGCACCGAACAAATCTGGTCATCTATTAAACAAGCAACTGCTGATAAGACCGTAATTATTGTTGAGCATAAAATTGACTTGATTGCAGACTGGGTAGACCGTGTTGTCTTGTTTAATGACCATGGAATTATTCTAGCGGACGACTCTCCTTTCACCATTTTCAAGCACTATCAAGAAGAATTGAAACGCTACGGTATTTGGTATCCAAGTGTGTGGGATGAGTATAAGGAATCTGAGTCTTTTAAATCGATGATGCATGAACGTGAACAAGTTTCCTCATTTGAAAAGATCCTTCTCAACGACTTTCATGGTTTTCGTGGCACTGCCCCGAAAATCTTTGCAAAGAAAGCAGTGGCTAAAACAGGTGACTGGATTGCGATCACGGGTGAAAATGGTTCAGGAAAAAGTACGCTGCTTCTTACTCTTATGCAATTATTACGCACTGAAGGCATCTATAAAGTGAATGGTGAACGCGTTATTCAGAAGAAAAGGAAAAAGCAGTTGCCTAAAGGACTCTCGCTCGTCTTTCAAAATCCAGAACTGCAATTTGTGACGAATTCGATAGCTGAAGAATTAACGGTCTCTCTGCATAAAATGAGCAAACCTCAAGCAGTGAACTATGCGGCAGATTTAATGCAACTCTTTAATTTACCGAATTCAGGCACACGGCATCCTTATCAGCTTTCCACGGGCCAAAAGCGTCGTTTAAGTGTGGCCACTGCCTTGACTCCGCAAACGGATATTTTGCTTTTGGATGAACCTACTTTTGGTCAAGATGCACGCAATACATTCGCGATTTTAGAGAAGCTTGAACAGCTACGCGTTCAAGGAATTACGATTCTCATGGTGACCCATGACATGGAGATCGTGAAAAACTTTGCGACTTCAGTATGGACAGTGGCAGACGGCGTATTGTATACAAACAATGAAATGGTTGGAGGTGTATTTGAATGCTTGCATGGTTCACACCTAGACGAGAAACATGGCTATTCAAAGTAAACCCTGCACTCAAATTCATCATCTTCTTTGCTTTTCTGCTCATCACCTTATTTAATCAGAACTTGTCGTTTGCAGTTTGGCAAGCAGTGCTGTACGGCATTCTGTTTTACGGATTCAGCGGTTATTCAATGAAAAAACTTGCTTTGCTGTCCATTCCCTTAGCCATTTCTTTCTTTTCTTCTGCTCTCACCATCGTGCTCTTCGGTAAAGGCGAGTCCGTGCTTTGGCAATGGGGGCTCATCAAGATTTCCGAGGAAAGTATTCAACATGCACTATTACTCGGCAGTAAATCGCTGTCATTCGGCTTTGTCGGATTTACTTTTTTGCTGACTATACAACCTATTCTATTTTTCTATGCGATGATGCAGCAATTTCGCCTACCTTCCAAGTATGCCTATAGCTTCATCGCTTCCTTTCGCTTGATTCCTGCCGTAACGGAAGAACTTCAAATACGCAGAAATGCTCTTAAGGTACGGAATATCCAGTTTTCTCGGGGACTTAAAGGTATGTATGAACGTCTGCAAATGTATACAGTTCCCTTATTTGCAGAGAGTATTCGCCGCGCTCAGCGTATTGCCGTTGCGATGGAAGCTAAACAGTATCAAATGGGTGCTGCCAGAACATATTATTATCCGACTCGCTATAGTTTAATGGATGGCATATTTCTTACCGTAATGGCAATTGGACTTGGCTTTGCTTTAATGTTAGCGTTCTGGCGGTAATTTAGATAAAGTTGAAATAATCAGAACTTAACACACCTCAGATGAATACTCATTCATTTTATGGTACTCTTGTTTTAAAGCTTCAAGAAAGAGGTTGGGCAAGTGTTCATAAAAAAGAGTGCAGGTGAAGGGGAAGTAAGCGGTGTACGATTTATCAATGGGATGGTCTCGTTAAAAGGCGTTAAGCTAAATGTCCATTGTTTTGAAACAGATGGGGTGCTGATTGACACAGGTTCACAGTCGGTGCTGAATAAATTCAAACCTTTCTTTGCAAAAGCGGACGTCGACTATGCCGTCGTTACTCATTCACACGAAGATCATACAGGCGGGGCAAGATTTCTGCAGACTGACCATGGTCTGCCGATTTATATGAATAAAATGACCATCGGAGAATGTGCGGATAGAGCGAAATATCCAATGTATCGAAAATTTTTTTGGGGTAAAAGACGTCCTTTTGAGGCAGAGCCGATCGGCGAAACTTTCACATCACGTAACGCGAATTGGAAAGTTATCCCCACCCCCGGCCACGCTTCAGATCATCTAGCATTCTTAAATGAAGAAACAGGCCAACTATTTTCAGGAGATTTATACGTCCATCCGAAAACGAAAGTCGTATTGCGCGATGAAAGCATCCCAATCATCATCCGATCCATTGAAAAAACGCTGTCTTATAATTTTGGAGAGATGTTCTGTTGTCATGCAGGCTATGTAAAAGATGGGCGAAAAGCATTGACAGAAAAACTTGAATATCTTGAGAAACTTCGTGAACGCACACTAGCCTTACATAAGCAAGGCTATGGGGAGAAAGAAATCCACACACAATTATTTCCTAAAAATTATCCGATTACCAAATTTTCATCGGGTGAATGGGATTCAATACACATAATTCATTCTATTTTAGCTGATCAAAAGTAGCAGCTTGCAGGTATAAATAGTTGCAATGGTGGCCACTAAGGCTGTCGGGTTGACGACAGTCTTTTTCTTTTTTAAAAAAAGCAGACGCTACTCCCACACACTGTATATTCCACTCCGTACCAAGCGTCAAAATGACCAAAGAGCTTTTCTTTGACAAAAAGAAGGACCGCCCAAAAAGTCAGCTGAAAATGACTTCTTAAGCAGCCCTGTTTATCAGGTAAACAGATAACATGTTTCTACACATTACAACCTTTTACTTTTTCATGGGAATATGAACTTCGCGCTCTTCCGCAACTTCAATCGCTCTTGAGTATCCTGCATCCGCATGTCGTATCACGCCCATGCCTGGATCGGAAACGAGCACACGTTCAATTTTCTCAGCTGCTTCTTTTGTTCCATCCGCCACTAATACTTGACCGGCATGGATGGAGTACCCCATTCCCACGCCACCGCCGTGATGAAGGCTTACCCAGCTTGCTCCACCACTTGTATTCACAAGCGCATTCAAAATCGGCCAGTCCGCCACTGCATCACTGCCATCTTTCATCGATTCTGTTTCACGATTCGGAGAAGCTACCGATCCGCTGTCTAAGTGATCTCGGCCAAATACAATCGGAGCGCTTATCTCACCACTTGCGACCATTTCATTGACTTTTAATGCGAATTTATGACGTTCGCCGTAGCCTAGCCAACAAATTCTTGACGGAAGACCTTGCCATTCGACCATTTTCTGCGCCATATCAATCCAATTGGTCAGGACTTTATTTTCACTGAACATTTTTTTGGCCAATTTGTCTGTCTTATAAATATCTTCTGGATCACCTGAAAGCGCCACCCAGCGGAACGGCCCATTTCCTTCACAGAACAACGGACGTAAGTATGCCGGAACAAAACCAGGGAAGTCAAACGCATTTTCTACTCCTTGTTCCTTTGCGTAGTGACGAATATTATTTCCGTAATCAAATGTCTCGGCTCCCGCTTTTTGTAAAGCCAGCATCGCTCTTACATGCTTCGCAATCGTTTCAAGAGAAAGCTTTTCATATTTTTCGGGATCTTCGTCTCTTAATGTCAGTGCTTCTTCATACGTCATTCCATTCGGTATATAGCCATTCCTAGGATCATGGGCACTCGTTTGATCCGTCACAATGTCAGGTACAATTCCGCGATCATGAATCTCTTGGTAGACATCCGCACAGTTTCCTACTAGCCCAATTGAAGCCGCTTCACCTTTCTCAGTGAGCTCCTTCACTTTTTTCAATGCTTCATCCAAATCTTCATAGATATAATCACAGTAACGTTCGTTAATTTTTCTTTCAATACGCTTCTTGTCGACTTCTACTACTAAAATAACCGCTTTTGCCATTTTACCTGCAAGCGGCTGCGCCCCGCTCATTCCACCCATACCACCGGTCAGTATAAACTTTCCTGTCAAATCCGGGCTGCCGAATACTTTCTTTCCGGCTTCGACGAAACTTAAGTATGTCCCTTGGAGAATCCCTTGAGCACCAATATAAATCCAGCTGCCTGCTGTCATTTGCCCATACATCATGAGACCTTCTTTATCTAACTTATTGAAGTTTTTCCAGTTTGCATTAGCAGGAACTAGATTGGAATTTGCAATCAGCACTCTTGGAGAGTTCTCATATGTTCGAAATTTGCCAACCGGTTTACCCGATTGAATTAATAACGTTTCATCATTCTCCAATTCTTTTAATTCATTAATGATTGCATGATAACTTTCCCAGTTTCGTGCAGCCTTTCCGATACCACCATAAACGACAAGTTCAGCAGGGTTTTCCGCCACTTCGGGATCCAGATTATTCATCAGCATCCGCATGGCAGCTTCCTGTGTCCAACCTTTACATGTCAATTCATTGCCACGCGGCGCACGGATATTTTCGACCTTCAAACTACTCAAGAAAAACACTCCCTTTATTATACTAAGTAACTGGAAATAACCATTTTTTGAACTTGTGATGTCCCTTCAAATATTTCTAATATCCGCTGATCCCGATATAGTCTCTCTACCTTGTATTCTTTCATGTAACCATAGCCCCCATGAATTTGCACTGCTTTGTTGACAACACGGTTGGATGCTTCTGAGGTAATTAACTTTGCAATTGAAGCCTCTTTGGACAAACGGTAATTTTCCTTATCCTTTAAACTTGCCGAGAAATATGTGTACAAGCGGCTCACCGCAACATCTGCTTCCATTTCCGCCAACATCCACTGTAAACCTTGGAAATTCGAAATCGGTTTTCCAAATGCCTCACGTTCTTTCGAATAGTTGACTGCCTCGTCTAACGCAGCTTGAGAAAGTCCTACTGCCATCGCCGCAATTCCAATTCGCCCGCGGTCGACGACTGTCATGGCAATTTTGAAGCCTTCTCCTTCTTCTCCCACACGATTTTCTTTCGGAATAACACAGTTTTCGAAAATCACTTCATCGGTCTTCGCGCCGCGGATCCCCATTTTATCATCACCAGCACCAAAGGATAGACCAGGCGTTCCTTTCTCAACGATGAATGCGCTGATTCCTTTTGTACCTTTTGAAGTATCCGTTTTCGCATACACTACCAGCGTATCTGCATACGCTCCGTTTGTGATAAAGATTTTCGAGCCGTTAATAACGTAATTGTCCCCATCCAGACGAGCATTTGTTTTCATGGAACCTACATCCGTCCCACCGTTTGGTTCAGTCAGACAAAAAGCGAATAGCTTTTCACCTTGACAACCGGGGACTAGATACTTTTCTCTCTGCTCTTTGTTGGCAGCAAGGTAGAGTCCGTCAATCCCTAAGTAATGCGCCGTTAAAATAGAACCTGTCGCGGCACAGCCGTACGTAATTTCTTCTACAGCGATCGCTTCCGCAATAGCATCCGCACCTACTCCTCCGTCTTCTTCCGGATAAGCAATCCCGAGAAGACCCAGTTCTGCCATTTTGGGAATATGTTCTTCTGGAAAGCGGTTTTCTTGATCGATTTCTTCTGCTTTCGGGGAAATAACTTCTCTAGTAAAATCTCGTACCATATCTCGAATACTTTTCTGTTCATCTGTCAAATTGAAATCCATCTACAATCACTCACTTTTCATCAGATTTTTGATCATATCGTTATGCTCGCCTAAAGCTGGACTCGGTGAAGTCACTTTTACAGGTGTTGCCGACAACTTCACAGGGTTTCCAGGAATTCTCGTTTTTCCTGCTACAGGGTGTTCAACCTCCAGTAGCATCTCTCGTTCTTTAATATGGTCACTCTCACTAATTTCAGCAATGTTTAAAATGGTGGAGCAAGGGACACCTGCTTCACTGATCAATTCTACTGCTTCGTCTGCTGTATAGTTGGAAAGCCATTCTTCAATGAACACTTTTAATTCGGCTTCATTTTCACCGCGTAAAATATCTGTCTTGAACCGCTCATCGTCCAGTAGATGTTCTGTATTCATCACTTTACACAGTTTGACGAATAACGGATCATTCGCTGTCGCAATAACAATGCTGCCTTCCTTACTTTCATATACATCAAACGGTGCACTAATCGGGTGACGGCTTCCGATACGCTCAGGAACTACTCCCTCAGATGTATAGCGCATGACGTTATGCTCGAGCAAAGAGAAAATCGTGTCCACCATAGCAACATCAATTGCTTGACCAATACCTGTTCTTTCCCGGTGGAATAGTGCGACCATCACACCATATGCTGCATATAATGCTGCACTCATATCACCTATGGAAGCCCCCGACCGAGTTGGCGGATTGTCAGGATGGCCTGTAATGCTCGCAATCCCGCCCATTGCCTGTGCAACAAGGTCATACGCTGGACGTTTTGTTAGCGGACCATATTGACCGAATCCTGAAATGGAGCAATAGACCAAACCCTTATTCACTTCTTTAAGAGATTCATAATCAAGTCCCAAGCTTTTCATAACGCCTGGACGGAAGTTTTCTACAATGACGTCTGCTTCCTTAATTAATCTCGTTAAACTTTCACGATCGGAAGGATCTTTTAAATTCATCTCAATACTTTTCTTTCCTCGGTTCAAAAACATAAAATAACCACTTTCCCCATTTTGGAAAGGACCGAAATGACGTGTATCATCGCCCGATTCCGGACGTTCGATTTTTATAACTTCTGCTCCCATATCGGCTAGCAGCATTGTACAATAAGGTCCTGCCAAGACCCTTGAAAAATCTAATACCTTAATGCCTTCCAATGGTTGTTTCATTTAAATCACCCTCACTTCCAGTGCGAATATAAAACGCTTACATTTCCTTATTTCTACTTTAACAAAAGGTGTATTTATTAACAGTAGAAATTTATACGATATAGTACACTTTCTTATTGTAATATTCTATACTAAATGAAAAGTCTAATATTTTAAACAGAAATAGGTTGAGTAACAAGGCATAGCCATTCGAGAGGGTCTCCTGACACCTCGAATGGCTATGCCTCAATATTTAGTTGAATGTAAGCTATTTCTATACGCACTTGGCGTCATCCCAACATGATTTTTGAACACCCTGCTGAAATACTGGGAAGAACTATAGCCGATCGTCTCCGCAATTTCATATACCGTCATATTAAAATCTTCCAATAAATGTTTTGCTTTTTTCATCCTGCGATCAGTTACATAATAGCTAAACGAACTTCCGGTTGTTTGTTTGAAAATAGCACTCACATAGTTCGGACTCAAATTGACCTGTGCAGCCACAGTCTCAAGTCCGATTTCTTCTTGGAAATGCTCTTCAATATATTGTAGTATTTCTTGAACAGACTTTAATGACTGTTCATTATGTCCTTCGTTCACTTGCAGGTTATATTCATTGATGATGTTCCTGACCCATTTATCGATTTCAGCCAATGTTTCTAAGTTATGCAGTTCCTTTGCGTGCTTGATCTGTAAAGGCATCATATTTTTCGGACTGGCCCCATTTTGTATAGCAGATTTAGACAACGAGAATAAAAGATCTAGCACTTGCAGTCGGAATTCTTCGGGTTTGATATGGACGTGTTTAACGATTGAGTCATAAATCTCTGCCCACCTGTGAAGAACAGCTTCTATATCTCCTAATGAAAACTTCTCCGTTATCGATTGGATGCGCACTTTAAAATCATAGTATTCCGTTGTCTCGAAAATGTCCAAGTCATCAATATGGATAATAGAGTTCTCTGTTGAAAAAAGTCGATATGTTTGTGCTTGCTCACCTTCTCGAAAAGAGAGATGTAAATTACGCGCATCTTCATAATAATTTCCAATTCCAATCGTTACAGTGTATTCCGTTTTCTGGTTAATTTCTGCACGGATTTTTTCCGCATATTCTACTGAAAGGGCTTTATAGTTTTTTTCTTCTATTTGCACAGGTAGAGCAAGTAATATGGCATATTTCTCTTGTGTAACCAACACCTTTAAGGATTCGTATTGTAAATTACATTCGCGGATTGCCTGAAGAACCTCTTCCCGCAAGGCATTCTTCCACATCTCCCCTTTATTCTCAACAAGCCTTGAGAAATTGTCGATACTTAAAAAGAGTACGGTATTCGGGATCAGTGGGAGTTCGGCTAATTGACTCCGCTCCCAAATCTCTTTCGCATTTTTTATATTTCCATGCAATAGATCGTATGCCAAGCTCTCTCGAACCGAACGTAATATGTAAGCTTCTTCCCTCTTTTGCTTTCTTAATTCTCTTTTCAATACCGTCGTAGTATTTTGCAAAACAACCTCACCTCTTGCTCATTTTTATTCTATCCAATGAGGTAATGGCGTCTTCATATCCTGCATCTGCATGGCGAATAATACTCATACCCGGATCAACAACCAGAACTTTTCTCAAGCGTTCGGATGCTTCTTCGCTGCCGTCAGCAATGACTGTCATCCCCGAATGGACCGAATTGCCGATGCCGACGCCGCCGCCGTTTTGGATACTGACCATCGAAGCCCCTGCACTCGCATTCAACATCGCATTTAAGATCGGCCAATCCGCAACCATGTCACTTCCATCAGCCATATTTTCCGTCTCTCTGAATGGAGCAGCCATCGTACTGCCTTCCGAGTGATCTCTTGTTATCGCGATGGGAGCAGACAATTCTCCCGAACGTACCATTTCATTAATAATCACACCGATGCGCTCTCTTTCCTTATAGTCAAGCCAACAGGTACGAGCAGGCAATCCATAAAAATAAATCTTCTCCTGTACAAACTCGATCCAACGAGAGACACGTTTGTCATCCTCAAACTCTTCCAGAATCACTTCATCGATTTTATAGATATCATTTGGATTACCCGATAAGGCGATCCAGCGACAAGGCCCTCTTCCTTCGCAATAGTGTGCGCGTAAATATTCCGATGCGAAGCCAGGCAACTCGAATGCCCTATCAAAACCCGCCTGATAGGCTTGCTTGCGAAGATTATTTCCATATTCAAAAGCAATGGCCCCACGCTCCTTAAAAGTAACCATTGCACCTACGTGCTGAATCAATGATTCTTTAATCAAATCGTAATAGAGTGCTGGATTCTTTTTGCGCAGAGTTTTCGCCTGTTCAATATCCAATCCACTCGGAATATAGCCCATTTGAAGATCATGGACAGATGTCTGATCCGTCACGATATCCGGCAGGAAATTTAAATTCAATGCTTCTCGATAACGATCTGCTACATTCCCTATCAATGCGATGGCCAATGGCTTTTTCGCTTCAACAGCCTCTTGCGCCAAACGGATCGCTTCTTCCAGTGTATCTGCTTTGATATCACAATAATTATTCTTTAATCGCTGATTAATCTTCTCTTCAGAAATTTCCACAATGATACACACTCCGCCATGCATGGTGACAGACAAAGGCTGTGCCGCACCCATCCCGCCAAGTCCTGAGGTCAACAAAATCTTCCCTTGTAATGTGTTGTCAAAATGTCTTTTCGCAATTTCGCCCATTGTCTCAAATGTTCCTTGCAACACCCCTTGAACACCAATATAAGCCCACGATGCAGCTGTAGATTGTCCATACATCGTTAATCCTTTTTCGTTTAACTTACTGAATTCTTCATCTGTAGACCAATGAGGAACCAAAACTGAAGATGCATTAACGATTCGCGGGGAGTTGGGAAAAGATTTAAATTTACCTACTGGTTTACCAGATTGAATTAGCAATGTTTCGTCAGGATTCAGCTGTCTCAGTTCATGAATTATCGCGTTTGCCGCCTCATGATTACGTGCGGCCTTTCCTCTGCCGCCATATACGATTAAATCTTTTCCACTTTCTGCGACTCGTGGATCTATACTATTTAAAAAAAGACGTAACAAGCCTTCAATTTCCCAGCTCTTACAGCTCATTTCATGCCCTGTCGGAGAAATTAAGATGTTTGACATCAATGACACTCCTTTTCCTTAAAATACTGATTTATATAGAAGTTGTCCCCTACCCGATATATAACTTTACGCTATACAATAATAGCTTAAGGGAATGTGGTATAATTAGAAAGAAGATTAAGATTGTTCTGTGAGGAGGTTGTCAGATGGATCATCGTTCATTACTATATTTCACGACTTTAATAGAAGAGGGAAGTTTTACACAAGCCGCCAAAGCACTGTATATCTCACAACCATCTTTAAGTTCTGCAATTAAAAAGATTGAAGAGCAAGTCGGAATTAAATTAATCGAACGCAACACGAGGAATATCTCTCTGACGAAAGAGGGAGAAATTGTATACGAAGAAGCGAAGAAATTGCTAAACCACTTTAATTACTTTCAAAAAGAAACAATACGATTGAAACAGGATGGACCACTTGAATTACATATTGGTCTGATTGAATCAGTACGATTTTGGCTGCCGAAAGTACTTGCCTCATACACCAAAACACATCCAGACATACACATCAGACTGTTAGAAGTACTTGGCTTTAAACAAGTAGAAACTGCGTTAAAAAATTATAAGATACATCTCGCAATTACGAACCAGCTTTTTGAAAGTGATGAGATTGAAATGATCCCTATTTATAATGAAAAACTGGTTGCTTTATTGCCCAAAGGACATGCTCTGCAGGATGCAACCAATCTTTCCATACACGATTTACAAGATGAAGAATTCATCATATGTAAGGAAGGTTTCCAGACGCGCGATGATATCTTAAATGAGTTTCGCAAGTCAGGGATAAGACCGAATATCCATTTTGAAATAGAACGATTTGAAACTGCTTGCGCCTTAGTCGAGGAAGGTCTTGGCATCACGATTGTCCCTGAAAACTATCTTAGAACGCCAGACCATCCCTCATTGACCATAAAAAAACTGACGGATACAAGTCTTTCAAGAACTGTCTATATTGCTTTTATTAAAAACCGGTATCTTCCTCCGGTTATTGAAGAATTCGTCGATATAACAAAAACATTCTTCAAAGAATCATAGATTTAGACAGCTTTCTCTTTAATAGTATTTAGTACAAACTCCGGCCTCTCCCCTTCAAGTGCCCGGATGACATTCAAACTAGTTCGAGAACGCAACTCATACTCTGATTCAACGGATACATAAGATGAATGCGGTGTCACAAAAACTTCATCCATATAAAGAAGATCAAGAGTTTTACTCGGCGGCTCTTCTGCCAGTACGTCTAACCCTGCGCCAGCAATATGGCCTTCTTTAATAACTTTGGACAATGCTTCTTCTTGGATTATTGCACCGCGGCATGTATTGATTATAATTGAACCTTCCTGCATTTGTTTCATACGATCGTAATCAAGTAAACCTTTCGTTTGTTCCGTAAGCGGGACGTGCAAACTTAAAATGTCTGACCGTTCCAGAAGCCCGTCCAGTGTAACGGATTCGACTCCAAGCTCAGCAAATGCTTCCTCCGGTACAAATTTATCATGAGCAATCACGTGAACACCGAATACTTGAAACTTCCTCGCTACCTCCTTTGCGATTCTTCCAAGACCAAGCAAACCGACTGTTCTTCCTCTTAACCGCTTGATCGGTAATGTATCAAGCGGATTCCATCCCAAGTTTCTTACTTGTTCGTTATAAGCACGAAGTCTTCTCGCTACGCCCAATGCCAATGCAATTGTGTGATCAGACACTTCATCGATACAATAATCAGCCATATTCGTTACATAGATTCCTTTTTCTGTAGCTGCATCCATGTCAATATGATTGAATCCCACCCCAGAAGCAGCAATTATTTTACAGTTTTTCAATTCCGAAATAATGTCCCTACCACAAGGAAAACCGATTTGTGCTACAATTCCATCCGCATATTTTCCAAACGACTCCAAATCTTCTTTAACCGTTTCACTTCTTGTCACTTTATATTCAATATCATGGTCACTGTAAATCCCTATCTCTACATCGTGTGAAAACCATTCGTCATCCAGTATCCATACTTTTTTCTTTGTCATATGCTTAACTTCACTCCCTATCGTATTGATTTAATATCTCCACTAGCAGTTCATTTTGCTCTTGCGTCCCAATCGACACACGCACATATTGTTCTAATCCCCATGGAGTACATGGGCGAACGATCAATCCTTTTTCTTGCAGCTTATTAAATAGTTTTTGTGCATCCGATTTTACATGAACAAATAAGAAATTTGTATAGGAAGGAAACACGGAAAATCCTAATTCTGAAAACTTTTGAGTTAAGTATTCTTTTCCTGCCTCATTCATTTCATAATGTTCTTCAGTGAATTCTTGATCATCCAATGTAGCTACTGCTGCTTCGATCGCAACTCGATTACAAGCAAATGGTTCGCGCAGACGCAGAATCGGTTCCAGAAGTTCTTCTGATGCAATGGCATACCCAATCCTCAACCCCGCCAAGCCATAAAACTTTGAAAATGTTCGAATTGTGATGATGGGGTGGCCAGCCTTAAAGTAATCGATTCCTGTCTTATATTGATCTTTTCGAATATATTCGATATATGCCTCATCCAGCACGACGGTCACATGTTCAGGAACTTCTTGGATAAACTGCAGAAGAGCTGAATCCTCTACGATTGTTCCTGTAGGATTATTCGGATTACATATAAAAATCAGCTTTGTCTTGTCAGTAATTTTTTCTCGTATAGCATCTAAATCATATGCCCACTCTTCTGTTAGTGGTACTTCCACCGGCTTTCCACCCATTAATAGGGTGGAGGAACGGTACGCCGGGAAAGTCGGACTACAGTACACGACTTCATCATCTTCATCGATATAGGCGCTGATTACTAATGAAATAATATTATCTGCTCCATTGCCAGTTATCACTTGTCCAGGCCGGATTGCATACAACTGGGCGAGCCGTTCCCGTAACTTTGTTGCAGATGCATCTGGATACAAATGAACTTCTTGGATCGCCCGCTCCATTGCTTCTTTTGCTTTCGGGGATGGGCCGAGCGGGTTTTCATTCGATGCAAGTCTATGCACATGCTCCAGTTGTAATTCTTTTTTCACCGCTTCGATTGATTTTCCCGGAATATAAGGGGCAATCCCTTTTACAGTATTTCTCCATCTCATGTGCAAATACAGCTCCTGTCTTCTGTGATGTTACTTAGCTAAATTAGGAATAAAAGTTGATAGTTGAGGAATCATAATAATAATTACGATAACAACAAGCATCGCTATAATAAACGGTACCAATGCGCGGCTGATCCGCTCAATTGAAACCTTACTAATATGTGAAGCTACAAACAAATTGACTCCAAGTGGCGGTGTAACATAGCCGACTGCCAAATTACATACCATGATGACGCCAAAATGAATCGGATCGATACCTACCGCCACAGCGACAGGCAATAGGATTGGTGTTAATATGACCACTGCCGAAATCGTATCGATAAACATCCCGACTACGAATAAAAATGCACTGACCAATAACATGGTGATGATCATATTTTCCGATATGCCGGTAATGAACTGTGCAATCGTTGCCGGAATCCGCTCGATACTTAATAAGTAAGCAAAAGAAATAGAGAAACTGATTATGATAATAACCGGAATATTTAATAGAGTTGCTTCAAGGAAAACACTGTATAATTTCTTAAAAGTCAACTCTTTGTATACAAAAAGCCCGATAAACAGTGCATACATACAAGCGACAGCCGCTGATTCAGTTGGAGAGAAAAAGCCACTATAAATTCCTCCAAGAATAATTACTGGAATCAACAGAGCCCATTTCGCATAGTTAATCGCTTTTAGAACTTCCATGAAAGTAGGGAACTTACCCTCTGTTGGAAAATTTCTTTTCTTAGCAGTCCGATATGAAACGAACATTAAAGCGAGCCCAACCAAGATTCCAGGAATAATCCCTGCTAAAAATAGGCCTCCAATGGATACTCCACCTACGATTCCAAACATAATGAACGGAATGCTCGGCGGTAAAATAACTCCGATGGAACCAGCAGTAGCTGTTACTGCTGCAGCAAACGGTTTGTCGTATCCTTTTTTATCCATAGAAGGGATCATAAATGAACCGATTGCCGCTACTGTCGCAGGTCCAGATCCTGAGATAGCGGCAAAGAACATACTTGCAAGGACTGTACCGATAGCTAATCCACCAGTTAAGTAGCCTACCAAAACATCCGCCAAGCGCAGTAAACGCTTTGAGACGCCGCCTTGACTCATTAGAACTCCCGCTAAAATGAATAATGGAATCGCCAGTAAAGAAAATGAATCGAGAGAAGTAAATGCTTGTTGAACGATGGAACCTAATGGTAGATCAGTAGCAACTATCATAGTAAATAAAGCGGATGCACCAAGAGATATAGCGATGGGGACGCCAATTAACATGAGAACAAAAAAACTGATAAATAAAACCGCTATCGTCATTGTTCTACCCCCTCTATATCTTCTTCCAATAAATCGCCTTTTATAATGTTTCTAAATTGCTGGATTAATCGAAGAACCATTAAAAATGCACCAAGAGGGATCACCGTGTATGGTATCGCCATAAGAATCCCCATAGAAGGCGCTTTTTGACCTGTTTCTACTAGCTGTAGGATAAACTGTGTTCCTTTAAAGGTGATGAATACCATGAACGAGAAAAATAAAAATGTAGCCAAAAGATCTAATAGTTTTTTCCATTTCTCGTTAAGTAAATCTCTAAAAACAGTTACTCGGATATGGCCGCCTGTTTTGATGGCTAAACTTGCACCAATCCAAACTTGGGCAACGTGGATATACCTTGCAAACTCTTCGCCCCAAATCAGACCACTTCCTAGGAAATAACGGAATAGAGCCTGACTAAAAATCATAAGTAAAATAGCAACCATTGTAAGTATTAAAAATATCTCTTCGAATTTCTTTATGAAATGTAGAAATTTCTTCACCATTTACCCTCTCCACTCATTCGATATATAGCATGACTTTCTTGCTCTTAGATGCATTTATATAGAGTGTTTACTACTATACACTTGACGCATTATTGCGTTCTTACTATTACGACAACCGAAATGTTTTAGTTTAAAATTTCTCCCGATTATCGATATAGAATTGACAATCGGGATGAATTTGCATAATTTATATATTAGTTTCTTACTAATTCCATGATGTCGTGGCCAAGTTCCTTTTCATACTTGTCATAAACAGGCTTTAACTTTTCAATAATCGCCTTTTTTGTCTCTTCAGGTAAAACATTTACTTTAAGCTCTTTTTCTAAAAGTTCCATTGCTTTTTCATCATACTCTACGGATACTTCTCTCTCATGCTTTGTAAATGCATCTCCTGCTTCATCGACAACAGACTGAAGATCTTCAGGCAATGAATCGTAAAAAGCTTTATTCATAACAAGTGATTCCGCTGTAAATGAATGATTCATCACTGTCATATATTCCTGAACTTCATAAATTTTCGAGCTATCGATCAATTGGGCCGTCGTTTGCATGCCGTCAAAAATATTTTGCTGGAGTGCAGAATATAATTCACCGAATGCATACGGTTGTGGATTAGCTCCCAACTCTTTCAAGCTATCCAAGTGAATGTTATTTTCCATCGTACGAAGTTTCATTCCTTTAAAATCTTCAATCTTCTCAATAGGTTTTATGTTGTTAGTCATCTGAGTCATACCTGCACTGCCCCAACCTATACCTTTCAGCTGATTCTCCTCCAGCTTTTCTTTTAGGAGATCGCCTAACTCACCATCCAATTTACTATTCGCATCTTCTACATCATCGAATACGAATAAGAAATCAAGAGCCATAAATTCTTTTACGAAGTTTGTAAGAGGTGCAGTGGCTGGACTCGCTGCTTGAATATTACCAGCCTGCACAGCTTCGATGGCTTCTCTTTCAGATGCGTAAAGCTCTCCGTTAGAAAACACTTCAACTTGCAATCTTCCGTCAGATTTTTCTTCTGCTACTTTTTTAAACTCCATCAGCCCTTTATGAAGTGCAGAATCTTCTTCAACTGAGTTAGAAATAGTCATCTTGTACTTTTTATCTGAGGACCCACTTTCAGCACCCTCGGCTGTGTCGCCAGAATCTCCGCAACCAGCAATAATAAGAGCGAATGCCATTATTGCAAACATCAAGATTTTCTTCATCATGTAATTACCCCCTAATAGTTTTTAAAACTACTAAACTTTTTAAAAAATAAAACGAAAAATTAATACGAGATGTCGATTCAGACAATTTAACCGCTTACATTTTTGGCCTCAAGATAATGAAGTTCAACCTTAGTCCCTTAACCCCCTATTTATTTTTATGCACTAAAAAACTTTTATTACCACATCATCATCTTATTGTAAGTATATTTTAATAGTCTAAACATTACAAATAACTTTTGTATATAAGGTTATAGCATTTAACTATGCGTTATCTAACTTTTTAGATTATATATGGAAAGCTATACCATCACTACCAACTTAAGCATCGTTGATTTTTGATAAAAAGTTGTTCACGAAAATAAATCTTTAGCATTTATAAAGACAAAAAAGAACATCAAAAATCTCTATAAGATTCAGCATTTATAGTTTCAATAAGTTTAAGTTGCAATTGCATTAGATAACAGGTAGAGTGGTAGTAATTAAACATTCACTTATTTCGAAACCTTCGAAGTAAGGATAGAGGCGCAAAAACCATCAGTACACAATTCGAGGATGATGAGATCCTATGAAGATTGTGGAAAGGGGAATTTGCCGAAGCGGAAGAGATTCTCATTGTCTCGAAGCTGGTTCTGGGCTGAACAAGTGCAGAATTGTCATATAGGCGACTATATGGAGGGCTATCTTGCAAAGAAATAATTCATTATTTCAAAGCAGTAACGAGCCCCTCGTTGCTGCTTTTTGCGTTCAATGACTTACCCGCCCTCCACCCTCTATGTTTTTTAATAAAAAGATAGGATGTGGAGAAAAGATGAATTTTGGACAAATTGTAACTGCTATGGTAACTCCGTTTGATGGACGAGGAGAAATTGACTTTGCCGCTACCAAAAACTTGATCAATCATTTACTTGCCAATGGATCGGATGGTCTGGTCGTTTCAGGTACAACGGGAGAATCGCCTACGTTGACGAACGAAGAAAAAGTGGAGCTATTCAAGTTCACCGTGGAAGTGACCGGTGGAAGAGCACCAGTCATTGCTGGAACAGGTACAAACAACACGAGAGAATCAATTGAACTGACAAGACAAGCGGAGGACGCCGGAGTCGATGCGATCATGCTCGTTGCGCCTTATTACAATAAGCCTTGTCAAGAAGGCATGTATCAGCACTTCAAGACAATTGCAGAAGCTACTTCACTGCCAGTTATGCTGTACAATATTCCTGGACGCAGTGCTGTCAACATGAGTGCAGAGACGATCATCAGACTAGCCGAAATTCCGAACATCGTTGCTGTCAAAGAAGCGAGCGGAAATTTAGATACGATGGCTGAGATCATTGACCATACGCCTAAGGACTTCTCCTTATATAGCGGTGATGATGGACTAACACTTCCCGTACTAGCAATCGGCGGAACAGGAGTCGTTTCCGTGTCTGCACACGTGATCGGCAATGAAATGCAAACGATGATCAACCATTTCAAAAATGGCAACGTCCAGGAAGCAGCCAACGAACACCGCTGTCTTCTGCCAATCATGAAAGAACTCTTTGCCGCACCGAACCCATCATCTGTTAAAGCGGCATTAAACTTAAAAGGGGTACCTGTCGGGGGCGTACGTTTGCCTATACTCCCTTTACCTGACTCACAGCTAAAATCTTTAAAGCAAGTTTTAGCTATCCATGAGGAAATAACTTTCTAAAAGTAAATTCTGCAATTATGCTGAAACCCAATAAAAGGTACCAAGTTCGCAATGTATCCAGATCCTTCTGCGAACTTGGTACCTTATTCACTTTAAGCAAGCAATAACCGATTAGCCATTAATCGACCACGTATCAATATCCCTGCCCATGCAGCAAGAAACGCTTTGATGAACCCGCCAATTAAGAACGGTACAAATCCTGCCATAAATGCAGCAGTCCAAGAAAGTTCAGCTATAAATTTCAGCCAAACTGTTCCGAAGAACAACGTGATGAACATTCCAATAACATTTGCAATCATGGCCTGTCCAAAAGAAAAACTAGTGCGTTCCATATAATACCCCATAATGAATGTAGCCGGAATAAAGCCAACGAGGAATCCACCTGTCGGACCAAAAACGACACCTAATCCTGCAGACATCCCTGAAAACACAGGAATTCCTACCGCACCCATCGCTAAATAAACAAGCACTGAAATAGTTCCATAACGAGAACCTAAAATCGTTGCAGCCAAACCAATTGCCAATGTTTGCCCGGTAATCGGAACCAACGGCAGCGGAATGGTCAGCTGTGCCATTACCCCAATAATTGCCGCAAATAATGCAGTGACAATCATCATTTGAAGTTTAGATCTTGAATCTGTCATTCCCAGTATCCCCCTACTTTAGTCAACTAATAAAACCACTCGGTTGACAATTATTTTATATTACATAAATTTGTATGTCAATTGTTTTTCATTAATAAAATACCGGTTGTAAGGCTATTCTTTTTTGTTTTAAGATTTGCGGCAATGCCTACAAACATTGACATTTGAATTTTCCTGAATTTAAAAATCCCTTATCTCTCAGTGGAAGAGAGATAAGGGCGATACTGGTTTGGCAGCTTAATAAGGGTCTGCCTCATGTCCTTTTTCTACTGCGTCTTCAACAGCCTCTTTTGCTTCAGGCGTGCCTTGTCCAAATTTCGACTGTCCGGATTCACGTCCTGGAATGGTTTGCTCTGCCGACATTTCCTTCAGTTCCTTCATTTTCTGGTCAATGCCTTCTTTTACAAGACGGCCATAGTTCTCGTCTGCCTTCGTAAAATGCTCCACCATTGCGTCTTGAATGCTTGGATCACAAACAGCGAGTGCGTCCGATAGGTTTTTAATTAATTCTTCTCGTTCCCACTCTTCAAAGCTGCGAAACGTTTCGCCTGCCTGGCCATAATTATTCGGGCGGTCAATCGGTGCGCTCATTGCAGCTGCGTTATATGTTGGTCGATGCGGAGGTCGTTCTGCACCATTTTCCTTAAATCCGCCAAGCATAGATGGTTCGTAATTGATATGTGGATTTTCACCTGATTCACGCGGGTCGCGGTGATCCATTTGACCGCGTTGCTGATTAGTTCGGACTGCTGTTTTAGGCGCGTTCACAGGTAGCTGCAAGTAGTTGGTTCCTACCCGGTAACGCTGTGTATCGGAGTAGGAAAACGTACGGCCTTGCAGCATCTTGTCATCCGAAAAATCCATGCCATCTACTAATACTCCTGTTCCAAATGCAGCTTGTTCAATATCCGTATGGAAATCTTCCGGATTACGATCGAGTACCATACGCCCAACTGGCAGCCATGGAAATTTATCTTCAGGCCAAAGTTTTGTATCATCGAGCGGATCGAAGTCAAGTTCAGGATGATAGCCATCCTCCATAATCTGTACAAACATTTCCCATTCAGGAAAGTCTCCGCGCTCGATTGCTTCATGCAAATCCTGTGTCGCATGTCCAACATTTTTTGCTTGAATGGCATTCGCATCTTCCTGTGTCAAGTTGCGGATTCCCTGTTTCGGTTCCCAGTGATATTTCACTAGAACAGCTTCTCCTTTATCATTGACCCACTTATACGTATTGACTCCGGAGCCTTGCATGTGACGATATGTTGCTGGAATACCCCACGGAGAGAACAAGAAGGTAATCATATGAATCGATTCCGGCGAGCGTGAAACGAAGTCAAACATTCGTTGCGGGTGAGGCACATTGGAAACAGGATCCGCTTTAAATGCATGGATCATATCTGGGAATTTCATCGCATCGCGGACGAAGAAAATCTTCAAATTATTGCCAACCAAGTCCCAGTTACCGTCTTCGGTATACATCTTTACCGCAAAGCCTCGTGGATCCCGAGCAGTTTCAGGGGAATCCTTTGCGCCAGCGACCGTCGAAAAGCGCGCGAGAACCGGGGTCCGTTTACCAGATCCCGAAAATACTTTGGCACGTGTATACTTCTCTACCGGTTCATCTCCGGCTTTTCCGTATGTCTCAAAATAACCGAACGCGCCACTGCCCCGAGCATGTACGACACGTTCAGGTATTTCTTCACGATCAAAGTGAGAGATCTTCTCGATGTAGTGGTAATTCTCCAATGTAGCTGGACCACGGTCTCCAATCGTACGTATATTTTGATTATCTACAACTGGATGCCCTTGCCGCGTCGTAAGGGTTTCGCGCTTCACCTCTTGCCCATTCTGCTTCTCATTGTCTTTACCTTTTCCCAACAGAATACCTCCTCTGTAAATGTTGTAAATCAAGCGCACAAAAGCAATATACCGTTAGTAACCAGTATTAGTACTATGTTACCCTATCTGCAAAGATTACAAACACTGAGAAAGCATTTTCAGGATACCTATTTACCGTGGATTATCTTGACAACTATCCCTCCTGCATACAAGTCTATAATTCTCTCACTTGCATTTTTCACTCTTATATGGACTTTTTTAGTGTGTCTACTCTCTTTTGGTTTTGACAGTGGGTTCACTGATAAAAAACAAACCAAAAAGGAACAGGTCAATTTCGACCTGTTCCTCTTTGTATCGTTTCAAACCATACGATGGTTCATACCCATTCATTAATTCCGGACTAGATAGTCGAATGCACTTAAAGATGCAGTCGCTCCTGATCCCATTGAAATAATGATTTGTTTATACGCACTATCTGTACAGTCTCCTGCAGCAAATACTCCAGGTACATTTGTCGCTCCGCGCTTATCAACAAGGATTTCGCCGAATTTATTGCGTTCGACTGCATCACCTAGCCAATCTGTATTCGGCACAAGACCGATTTGAACAAATACGCCAGCTAGTTCGATATGCTTTTCCTCACCTGAGTCTCGTTCGATGTACGTGATACCATTCACGCTGTCCGTGCCTGTAATTTCTTTCGTTTGAACGTTCTTGTGAACCGTTACATTCGGAAGACTATACAGACGCTCTTGCAGAACAGAATCAGCTTTCAACTCAGACGCGAATTCAAGAACGGTTACTTTGTTCACAATTCCTGCTAGGTCAATTGCGGCTTCGATACCGGAGTTTCCTCCGCCGATGACAGCAACGTCTTTGCCTTCAAACAAAGGACCATCACAGTGTGGACAGTATGCGACTCCTTTATTTCTGAATTCAGCTTCACCAGGGACGCCGACATTACGCCAACGAGCTCCAGTTGAAAGAATAACGGATTTACTTTTTAGAACGGCACCGTTTTCTAGCTCAATTTCAATGAGGTCTTTCTTTTCCAAACGTTTCGCAGTCTGTAAGTTCATCACATCAATATTATAGTCTTTGACGTGCTCTTCAAGACTTGCGGCAAGCTTAGGGCCTTCCGTGCGATTCACACTAATGAAGTTTTCGATCGCAGCCGTGTCAAGGATCTGACCACCGAAACGATCGGCAACAATACCCGTACGGATACCTTTACGTGCCGCATAAATTGCAGCACTTGCACCAGCAGGTCCACCGCCAACAACGAGTACATCAAATGGATCTTTGTCAGCGAATTCTGATGCATCTGGTCCGCTTCCCATCTCGGCTAGAATTTCTTCTAGTGATTTACGACCGCTCGAGAATGGTTCTCCGTTCAAGTATACCGTTGGGACAGCCAGAATGTTTTTACTTTCTACTTCCTCTTTAAACACTGCGCCATCAATCATCGTATGAGTAATATTCGGGTTTAACACACTCATAACGTTAAGTGCTTGTACAACTTCTGGACAGTTTTGACAGCTCAAACTGATATATGATTCAAAGTGAAACTCACCCTCGATGTTTTTCACTTGTTCGATTACTTTCTCGTCTACTTTCGGAGCTCTGCCGCTCACTTGCAATAGAGCAAGAACTAATGAAGTGAATTCGTGTCCCAGTGGGATACCGGCAAACGTAATGCCCGTATCTTCACCGATCCGATTGACGCTAAAGCTTGGTGTTCTTTCCAAATCCACCATTTCTACTTTAATGCGGGAGGACATAGTGGCTAATTCATCCACTAATGACGCCATTTCACGCGAAACCTTGTCTTCTCCCACACTAACTTTTAGCAGCACATCTCCCTCCATCATTTCAAGATATTGGGCTAATTGTGCTTTAATATCTGCATCAAGCATTATTAAATCTACTCCTTAAATTTTACCTACAAGGTCTAGGCTAGGCTTAAGTGTTTCTTCGCCTTCTTTCCATTTAGCCGGGCAAACTTCACCTGGATTGTTGCGAACATATTGTGCTGCTTTGATTTTATTAACAAGAATGCTTGCATCCCGACCGATTCCGTCTGCATTGATCTCAGCTGCTTGGACTATGCCATCTGGATCAATAATGAATGTACCGCGTTGTGCTAGACCTGCTGCTTCATCCAACACATCAAAGTTGCGTGAAATTGTTTGAGAAGGATCACCGATCATAATATATTCAAGTTTGCTAATCGCATCTGAGTGATCATGCCATGCTTTATGTGTGAAATGCGTATCTGTTGAAACAGAATATACTTCAGCACCAAGTTCTTTAAGTGTCGCATATTGATCTTGAAGATCTCCTAATTCAGTTGGGCAAACGAATGTAAAGTCTGCTGGGTAAAAGCAAACGACACTCCACTGACCCTTAAGATTTTGTTCAGAGACCTCGATGAACTCGCCAGTACCACTATTGTACGCTGATGCATTGAATGAAAGTATTTCTTTTCCAATTAAAGACATGAAAAATTCCTCCTATGTGTTGTGTTTTTTTGCATAGTTAGTTTAGGACATTTCATCGCGCCCTAAACTACAGTAATAATTAAATTCCAACTATCACTGCTTAACTATAATAATTCTAATTACATACTCATTATTATATAAACTCTATTCATTGTCAATAATAATACTCTCGGCAATTCGGAAAACTGTGTTAATACGCCAATAATGAGACACAAAATTACATCGGACTACAAAATAATATGTTATTTACGATCTCTAAACTGAAAGGAATGTATTTATTTCAACCTTCGATTTCTCAATTAACGTGCTGAATTATTGTTCGGAGAATATTCCCTACCCCTAATGAAAGATCTATATTAATTTTTTAATTAGACAGTATCCTAGTACCATATTGAGTAAAAGTCCGCCTTGGTTTGACAAAGCATTGAATGGCCTGTATAGTGGGTTTTCAATTGATAATTGAAGTTAGGATTCCTCGTTAGGTGAGGCTCCTATATGGAGATACGCTACTGCCCAGAAATGTCGAAAGACACCAATGGGTCAACAGGAACTATCGACCTAAGGTAGTTTTTAATGTAGCTGGATGATATCATCCTATGCCATATAGTGCTAAAGCTCTACGAAGGGGGTTTATTTGATGATATTGTTTTTCTATTGAACACCCTTCTTTCGTAGAGGGGTGTTTTTTCATTTTTCGAGGAATCAACAGCTAGACGCTATTCATGAAAGGAGGTGATGGGGATGTGTAGTCCGACGAGCTCAGAACCCCCCAGTTGGTTAAGATCCAAAGAATTGAAAATTAAAGAGAATACGTCCACTCCCCCTCATCTCGTGCGGAAGTGGACGGACTAAGGAGGCCCACATCATGAACAACATGACGAATGGCGTTTTCAAACACGAAACGACCGGCACACTTATGAAAGAAGGGTTTATCGCCCTTCAAGATACGTATACAGCTGAGAATGCTATTTCCCATCTTCGGAAAAACGTACAAGGAAGAACAAATATCCACTACTTGTATATCCTTAATTCGGACAGTCAACTGATAGGTGTATTATCCATCCGCGAACTACTTGGCGCTTCAGATGATGAATGGATAACAAACATTATGGAGACAGATATCATTTCGTTTCCAACCGATTTAGACCAAGAGGAGGCGGCAAAAGTTTTCCGTGATAAAGACCTCGTATCGATTCCTGTCGTCAATCGTGCAAACCAACTAATCGGTGTTATCCACGTTGAAGAGATTTTAGATGTAATTCAGCAGGAAGCTGATGAAGATATCCGCAAGCTTTCTGCTTCCGGGAAAGAAATCGATTTTCGGACGAATCCTTTCGTTGCTGCTTGGAGAAGATTGCCCTGGCTTGTTTTATTACTATTCATCGGTCTTATATCAGGTGGTATTATTGAAAGGTTTGAAGCTACATTAGAGGCGGTTGTTGCACTGGCATTTTTCATGCCGATGATTGCCGGGATGACCGGAAATACAGGAACACAATCACTCGCTGTTGTTGTCCGCGGTCTTGTTTCAGAGGATATTACGTTTAATAAGTCGATGAAGCTTTTATTTCGAGAATTGATTGTTGGGATTATTATAGGCATTACATGTGCGATTGTTATCGCAATCATTGCCTTTGTATGGCGGGGGAGTTTGACGCTTGGTCTTGTCGTCGGCTCATCACTTCTTGCCACACTTATAATCGGGACACTTGCAGGAACGGTTATCCCGCTCCTTCTTTACAAATTCAAAGTCGATCCTGCCGTAGCATCAGGTCCGCTTATCACAACCATTAATGATATTTTGTCGCTTCTCATCTACTTTGGCATCGCGACCATATTCATTTCGAAACTAATGTGAAAAAAACTTAGTGAGAGGCACCAGATCCATTAAAGGTTCTAAATTGTTTAGGGATCTGTTGCCTCTCACTGATGTCTAAAAAATCATTCTGCTTATCTGTAAATCAATCGTTCGTTTACACACTCATGAAGGGTTTTCATTAAGCCACTCAAAATATTACGGTTTTAATATCACTTTTATACAATTATCTTCGTGATCGTGAAACTTTTGGTAGGCATCCGCCGCATCGTCAAGTGGTACAACATGAGTTATGATGTCCGTCGGATCGAATTTACCTGAAGTAATTTGCTCAAAAAGCAACGGCATTGTATGAACGACTGGAGCTTGACCCATTTTCAATGTTACGTTTCGTTCCCAAATCTTACCGAGCGGAAAAGCATTATACAGAGATCCATACACACCTGTCAGCTGAATGGTTCCAAACTTACGGACAGATTCCAGTCCGATTTCGATCGCACTCGTCGTACCGCCTTGCAGTTTCATCTTTTGTCCGACCTTCTCGAGAACATTTTTCTTGCCATCCATACCGACACAATCGATAACGATATCAGCTCCACCATGTGTCAATTCCTTCATATGATTGCCGATTTCATCCATCTCATCAAAGTTAAACGCTTCCACTTTATTTGTTCGAACGGCGTGCTCGAGTCGGTAGGGCTCATGATCGATCGCAATGACCCGCTCTGCGCCTTTTTGCCACGCAAACTTTTGAGTAAGAAGTCCAACCGGTCCGCAACCAAGAACAATGACGGTGTCTCCTTTTTTCACTCCGGCATGCTCTACACTCCAATACGCAGTTGGCATGATGTCAGATAAGAATAAGAGTGATTCATCCGGCAACTCGCAGCTCTCAGGAACAACGAAAGGAATAAAGTTTCCGTACGGTACACGCAAATACTCCGCCTGCCCGCCCGGATAATTTCCATAACGCTCTGTGAATCCTAGAAAACCACCTGTGTCCACGTGAGGATTCGGATTGGAATTGTCACATTGACTCTCCATGTCATGTTGGCAAAAGAAACACTCCCCACAGGACAAGTTGAAAGGAATAATAACACGATCCCCTTTCTTCACCTTCACCACGCCTGGACCAATTTCTTCGACGATTCCCATAGGTTCGTGCCCTATGACGTAATCTTTATGTGTTGGCATTGCACCTAGGTAGATGTGCAAATCCGATCCACAAATTGCTGTAGAAGTAATCCGAACGATAATATCATCCGGCTTTTCAATTTTAGGAGCCTCCACTTTTTTCACTTGAATATCTTTCGCTCCTTGAAATGTCACTGCCTTCATACTGTCTCGCCTCCATTCAATTTAAGCTTCCCTTTCATTAAAGATCTATACGTACCAAGCACCTGCATACTTTCCCGCGTCTGAATTCAACTCAGGTGGTTTGAATGCCAGCCTGAATAGCGGTTTGACGTGCCCTAGTAAGAGGTATACCCACATTTAGGTTAAGAAAATCAATTTTATTCTACCGCTTCTTTAGGAAAAAGGTTTTCATAGCTATTGAATAACTTTCAAACAAGCGGTGAGTACCTATAGATGATCGTAGGCTATTCTGAGTGTTTTCAGATTTTTATATGGCCTAATAGGAGTCAAACCCCCTATAGTGCCATTTGTAAGTTTTACGTATAATGGAACTATTGATAATAAAGAGGGGGTAGTGGCTTGAAAATTTCTTTAGAACAGTTAATTTCAGAAAAAAGAGATTTACATATTTTGTACTTATACATGGATGACGAAGAATATAAACGCCAAATTCTCACTTTCATTGAAGAAGGTATTGCAGCCGGCGAACAGGTTATTGTAATAGAAAATGACAAATTTACCGTCGAGCTGCTCAAGGTGCTGAATAGTCACCTTTCAAGTATAGAACTGGGTGCCGTCCACTTCGTCAATAGCTTGTACTTCTACAGTTCTACCGGCAGTTATAACCCTTCAGCTATTTTTAAATACTATCAGGAAACTATTCAGCCCTATGTTGACAAAGATATACTATTCAGATCATGGGCCCACGTTGAATGGCCTAGCGCAAATGAGCCTCACCACCTGGTCAGAGATTGCGAGATGGCAGGTGACAGCCTGATCAAAGAGCATGCGTTTCCCCAAGTGTGCGCATATGCGAAGAATAGAACTCCAGCCAATCTTACCAAGTTATTGCTAGAAACCCATTCCTATATATTGAGGGAAGATGAACTATCCCTCTGTCAACGAAAATCTCCCATGTAACTTTTTCACATGGGAGATTTCAGGAGGCTATTTTGATCTATTTAATTTTGCAATTTCATAGGTTTTTTCAACGGATTTTTATTCATTAAGTAGGAAATATACGTAGCATCCTCAGCTAAAGTTGGATGAGAGAAATTCAGTAATTTGGCTAAATTTTTGGCATCGTCAAGTGCCCTATGCGCATGATCCACTTCAATTTGATGCACTTTCAATAGTTGTTGCAATTTGCCATTTTCAAAACCATAATCTTTCCATCTAATTTGCCTGACAGAACAATACCAATTCATATCCAAAGTTTCAGGCAATAATTTGCTGACAAAACCTCTATCAAAAGTAGCGTTGTGCGCTACAATGCCATCTGCTTTTCGCAACATAGAAAGAATTTTATCCATATCAAGCACTCTTCCACGTACCATTCGATCCGTAATTCCTGTGATATTTGTGATGATTGAAGGAATAGAAAAGAACGGTTCTTGAAATTCACAGTACTCTTCCGTTACCCTGCTGATCCGATTGTTTTCAAATTCACCTAACATAACCCCTAATTCAATCACTTCACTATTATCCGAACTCATACCTGTTGTCTCCACATCGATGAACGCTATATGTTTACTCATAGGAAAACTCCTTTTAGACTATGTTGTTCTATTTGCTCATTTTCGTTAACTTGAAGTTATCCGCCAACGAAATCCTATCTACTATTATATCAGCGAGAACACAGGCAGAGAAAGTGTGATGCTTTTATGTAAAGCAATGGTGACAAAGATTTGTATCACTTGCACCTTACAGTTTTAAAAAAGTAATCACCCGCTGTAATAGCAGAATGATTACTTTAAGTACCTTTTTAACTGGTCAACTGCTTACGCATGTCAGTTGACCAGTTGTTGACGCATCTCGCCTCTTTACTGAAACAGCATTCATTACACTTTCTGTACTACAACTTCTTCTTCTACAACATCCACGTTAACTTTTTCTACATTTTCTTCTTCTAAAAGAAGGTCTGTCAATGGATCTTCAATTTTCTCTTGGATCACTCTGCGTAATGGACGGGCACCGAAACGCTTGTCGTAGCCTAATTTAACTAACGCTTGTTTTGCTTCTTGAGTGATCGTAATATCGATTTGCTTTTCCTGGATGGCGGCTTGTAAATCCATCAGCATCAAGTCCACTATTTTCAGGAGATCCTCTTCTGTTAACTCATTGAACGCAATAATCGCATCGAAACGATTAAGAAACTCTGGTTTGAAGTAATCGCCTAAAGTTTCAAGCATAGTTACGGATTCATGTTCTGTTCGGTTGAATCCTACACTTACTTTTTTCACGCCTGTACCGGCATTGCTCGTCATAATAATGACCGTATCTTTAAAGCTGACAGTGCGACCATGTGAATCGGTCAATCGGCCATCCTCCATAATTTGCAAGAACATATTTTGCACATCAGGATGTGCTTTTTCAATTTCATCGAGCAATAGAATGGAATAAGGATTTCGTCGGATTTGTTCGGTCAATTGACCAGCTTCCTCATGACCGACATACCCTGGAGGTGAGCCAATAATTTTAGACACCGCATGTTTTTCCATGTACTCACTCATGTCGAGACGAATTAACGCATCGCGCGAACCGAATAATTCTTCTGCCAAGACTTTCGTAATTTCTGTTTTACCGACACCCGTAGGACCAACAAACAGGAAGGATCCAATCGGACGGTCTTTTGATTTGAGACCAGCTCGGCTACGGCGAATCGCTTTTGCAATTTTATCGACTGCTTCTGCTTGACCGATAACTTGTTTGCCAAGGTTATCCGCAAGTCCTTTCATTTTTGCTTGTTCTGCCGCCTGTAGCTTTGTTACAGGGATTCCCGTTTTCTCTTCAATAATTAGCTCGATATCCGCGACAGAAACTTCTGCATATTTCATTTCACCATTCTGTTTTGAAGCTTCCAATTTTTCCTGCAGCTGCATCTCTTCCTGACGTAAACTCGCCGCTTTTTCATAATTCTCCTGCTCAGCCGCTCGCTCTTTTTGTTGGATCACTTCCTGAAGGCGAGTTGTAAGAGAATCCGAATTTGAGGACATCAGTGTAAGGTTTAAACGAGCACCCACTTCATCCATCAAATCAATCGCTTTATCCGGTAAAAAACGATCTTGAATATAGCGTTGCGATAAGTTCACAAAAGCATGCACTGCTTCGTCTGGATAGTGCACTTCATGAAAATCTTCGTAACGGTCCTTAATTCCGTTTAGAATTTTAATCGTATCTTCAGCGGATGGCTCCTTTACGAGAATCGGTTGGAATCGTCGCTCAAGTGCTGCATCTTTTTCAATTTGACGGTATTCTTTCAAGGTTGTAGCCCCAATGAGCTGTAAACTGCCTCGTGCCAGTGCCGGTTTTAGAATATTACCCGCATCCATCTGCGATCCTTCTGCAGTTCCTGCTCCTACGAGCAAGTGAATTTCATCCACGAACAAAATGACATCTTCTCGTGTTTCCAGCTCTTCAATTAGCTGTTTCATTCGTTCCTCAAATTGACCACGGATTCCAGTATTGGTGACGAGAGACGCAACATCCAGCACATACACTTCTTTGTTCATCAATTTCACCGGCACATCGCCCTCATAAATCTTTAAGGCAAGCCCTTCGGCAATTGCTGTTTTACCGACACCTGGTTCCCCAATCAGCACAGGATTATTTTTGTTTCTTCGGTTTAATGTTTCAATAACACGTTTTACTTCCTGATCTCTTCCGATGATAGGGTCAATTAATCCGTCCCTTGCGACATTTGATAAGTTTTTACCAAGTTGGTCCAACAAACCCGGGGTTTGATTTTCTTCTGTTTGTCTCACTTTGGTCTGTGCTTTTTTCCCGCCACTCGCTTGGAAAAAGTTATTTGCTTCAGTATTGAATGTCGGCACTTTCCCTGCTGTCAATTGACCTTGCATTTCTTGAAAGCACATATGGCAAATATGCATTTGCATCGCTTGGTGATTCACTTGGAGTCTCAAACTCATCGTTGCTTCGTTGTTTCCACAGTGTTGGCATCTCATAATTAGTTCCTCCTTATGATTTTCTTTTATATAAGACAATGGATGTTGACTTTGACTATATTTGACCTAGTTTTTATTTTATACTGACCTTCTTTGACTTTCAAGAAATTTGCTCGTTTTCATCGCTTATCAGTATTGTAGATATGCACTTATAGATTTTGTATAGACACACTAGCGACACCTTACACCCTTTTATTACTTCCCATCCTTTTCATGCTTAAATATGCCATGAAAATACCCTTTTCTTTCTTCTAATTAGAGAGAAAAGGGTACATTTCGTTTTAATTATTCTTCATTTGTTACGTTAATCAATAACAGATAAACCTTATTGTATTCAACTTCGCCCCTCTAAATTTTTGGCTGTCGCACTTTTCTCAACTTGATTCTGCTTCTTATACGTACCAAAGGCTTTGTCTACAGATGTATGCGTTACACCGAACCAGTAGTTTTCATTTTTAAAATGGTGCCAGAGATGCGCTTTCTTTATTTTCTTTCCTATTTTTGTGCGTGGTTGAATTGGCTTATGCGCGATATAATGCTTCCATTCATAATACAAAAAATAAGCCATGATCCCAGCAAGAAAAGCCATCGTCAGCTGCAGATTCGCTGTTATTGAATAAAAGATAATTGAAGCAATGATAAAATTGGGTAGACTGAACCAAACTGGTAAGAATAATAACTTCAAATTATTAGGATCTACATGATGATCGAAATGTAAGCGCTTGATCATTTTCAGTAAAAAAGGGGTTGTCGGTGTTTTCATATGAAATAGAAATCTGTGAATTAAATACTCACTTAACGCATATGCCGTCATCCCAATTATGAAAGCAATCCAAGTTCCAATTTGCAACATATTTAAAATGGTGTAGATAACGAGCGGAAAAAACAGCAAAAGCATTATCAAAATATCGGGAAAGGCAGCAAACTCTTTATAATACTTTGCATTCATTTAATTTCCCCCAAAATCATATTCTCATCCTGTTTTTTTCAGTAGAAATATGGCGATCCCACAAAGCATAACATTTTCGCATCATCGAATGTGCAAGTTCTTCTGCTTGTTGATAGTCCCCTTTTAGTGCTACCTCCATCAATTTTTTATAGTAATTTAATGAAGCTTTTCGACAAAAAGAAAGGGAGAAGTATTTCATAGCCATTTTAACATAGACAGGTTCAAAGCTATTTAGTGTTAAAGAAAAAATTGGATTTTCCGATAATCTTGCTAATTCTTTCTGCATCTTCCAATCATAGAGCGCAAACTGCTCCTTACAATCTATCAATTCATCCACTTGAGATAGTATGGAGACGACTTTTGGATGGTTTTGCATGACAGCTTTTTTGACATATTGCGGTGTCAATGCAATTCGTAATTCCAAAAAGTACAGAACGAAAGTATCTGGTATATGATCAAAATGCTGTACAATATCTATAATTGTCGTAATGTTTCCATCATGCCAATAATCATTCACAATTGCCGGTTGGCCTTTTCTTAATGTTAACCAACCTCCATAATTTAAACGTTGTAGAATCTCCCTAATTGCAGGCCGTCCCACCTGATAAATTATTGCCAGCTCTCTTTCTGTCTCCATCTGGCTTCCTGCTGAAAATTCTCCCTGAATAATTGCTTTGATTATCTCTTTTTCAATATTTTTTGTTCGACTCATTGAATCCCCCCTCTTGGTAAGACCAAAAGTTTTCTTTGGTATTACCAACACTTTATAATATTCTGAAAAGATAGTCAATATGATAATTTTATTTGAACCATATATGTTGAATTATAGTTTTTACATGAGTTTGTTCAGAAATGGACACTCAGTTGATTGGAGTGGAAGGCGACGAAAAGGAAAAATATACTCCCAACGCTTTGCTTATGCTCGCAGGAGTGAAGCGACGAGGAGGCTCGCCTGCGCCCCCCCGGAAAGCGTCCGCCTGGTACGGAGATCAACGGGTTCTACGTTTTACTTTGAGTGTGAGTTATTTATTTTAGTTTATATAGTTATATAGTAGTCGCTGAATTGTTTGAGATCCGGTATTCTTCACTAATAGCAAAAGAAGCCTCTCAAAAGTCTAATGACTCATGAGAAGCTCCTTTTCACTATTTACTCAACCGAATTTAATATATTGTAGAAATGCCTGCTGAACCGCATATACTATTTCTCTCTTTTCATATCATACATCGACGTATCGGCTTTCCGAATCAACACGTCAAAACTCTCACCGTCATCGGGATAGACAGCAATGCCGATCGAAGCTTTGATGGAAATGTTCAAATGTATTCCTGCATGAGACAAATCCTCTTTTAACTTTAGAATATAATCTAAATGAAAATCTTCTTTACTATCAGGAATTATATGCACGAATTCGTCACCTCCCCAGCGAACTAGGAAGTCTTCTTTCTTTGCATTCATTTTAATAACATCGGCAACGCATCGTAACAGTTCGTCTCCTTTTTGGTGGCCTAATTTATCGTTTACTTCTTTAAAATCATCCAGATCTATAAGTACAATCCCAAGCTTTTTATTTTTCATTTTACAAATGCCGGCCTGCTTTTTAAATACTATATCAACTGTACGTCTATTATATGTATTCGTCAGGGGATCTTTTTCCGCGTAGAACTTAACTAAATCGTATTGCTTCCCTCCAACCCATGCAACAGCAAAGAAAATAGCTGTTAAAATAAAGAAGCTTGCTTCAAAGGGTAACCCCATGTATTGATGATAGTAGAAGTACCGTATCACATTAAACAGAAAGACAATTCCAACAGCAATGAACCTTCCTCTGTAACTCATACCTCACTTCCCAACTTCAAACACTCCTATCTATTATTATCCTACATCATATAGTAAAAACACCTCGGACACTACTGTCTTGAAGATTATAATAGAATGTTTTTTATGGGAAGCATCCAAGCCTTTATCATTCACCTACCGATACCCATCCTTCACACAATTTTATTGGAAGGTTTCTCCATTATTGATCAGCAAAAAAACTACCTGACGTGCTGGAAGTTTTAAAATTCAATATGAAAACGGGTATGGTATGATGGAATAAATTCACTACACACATTCATGGAGGAAGTTATGAAAAAAGTCGCTGTTATACAAGATCTGTCATCGCTCGGCAAATGCTCTCTGACAGCTGCGATTCCTGTTCTTTCGGTGATGGGAGCCCAAGCGTGTCCTTTGCCGACGGCCATCTTTTCTGCACAAACGGAATACCCGAGTTTCTTCTGTGAGGATTTAACAGCTAACATGCCACGCTTTGCAGAGGAGTGGAGTAAGCTGCATGAAACTTTTGATGGAATCCACACCGGCTTCATTACAGGAAAAGAGCAAATTACCCATATTATCAATTTTTTGGATATATTTTATAAAGACAATACCATTTTGCTTGTAGATCCCGTGATGGGAGATATAGGAGAAGCTTATAAAAACTTTGATGATGGCTTACTGAAGCAAATGAAGGAACTCGTCAGACAGGCAGATGTTATTACACCGAACGTAACAGAGTGCTGCCTGCTGACTGGATTATCGTATGAGTCCCTACATCGTTATACAAATGAAAAAGACTTTTTACAAGCGATTCAAGAAGCAGGTCAGCAACTCGAGCGAGAAACCGATGCCCACATCATTATCACCGGAATCAATCCGCCAACTGCTCAAACGGTTACGCAATCGATTGGAAATATGTATATCAGCGATGCAAAATCCGTCTATAGCTCCGTTCCGTACAACGGAAGAAGTTATTCCGGCACCGGGGATTTATTTTCATCGGTATTGATGGGCAGTCTGATGCGCGGAGAAGATTTAGCACACGCAATTCAGCTTGCAGAGACATTTTTAACGGCAGCCATTCAGGACACAGACTCGGAAAAAACTCCTGCTGTGGCGGGGGTTAATTTTGAAAAGTTTTTGAGATTGTTATTGTGAAGTTGCTCAAAAGAGTGTTTTAAGGGCTTAATGACTTATAATTGGAACCAGTGTCTAATATATCTGATTAGAGTTCTTGGTAGGTACGCGATTGTTTAGGGTCCCATCGCTAAATCTGAAAACCGGCATGCTTTCTCAGGTTATGATACCATGCTTAATGGCACTCATTTTTAATCGGAGGGTATTATGACCAATCTAAATAAAAGTATTTTATTATTAATAGCATCAGCATTAGGTTTTTCACTCATGACGCTTTTTGTGAAACTATCTGGCGACGTGCCGACCTTGCAAAAAACTATTTTCCGCAATGGCGTGTCGATGATCATCTCATTTTTCTTTGTCATTCATTTCAAAGAAAGTCTGTTTGGCAAGCGGGAAAATCAACCACTCCTCCTATTGCGCTCCGGACTTGGGGCACTCGGCATCATTTTGCTATTTTATGCAATTGACCATCTAGTTCTGGCAGATGCCGATATGCTTAACAAAATGAGTCCGTTTTTCACCATTATTTTTGCAGCTATTTTTTTGAAAGAGCATGTTAAACCATTTCAGATCTATAGTATACTCGTCGCCTTTTTAGGAACTCTGTTCATTATCAAGCCGTCATTCTCACTCGATATTGTTCCGTATGCTGCCGGAATTTTGTCTGCTATTTTTGCCGGGGGGGCTTATACGGCACTGCGGGCGCTCGGCAGACGCGAACAGTTCTACACAATCGTATTTTATTTTTCGACTTTCACGACAGTTATCCTGCTGCCATTTGTCATTTATGCATACCAACCTATGACAATGCAGCAGACGATCTACTTACTGATTGGCGGTGTCTTTGCGACAGTTGGACAATTCGGCATCACACTCGCATATAAATACGCTCCTGCAAAAGAGGTCTCTGTTTTCAACTACTTTACAGTCGTATTCACGGCACTATTGGGCTTTACTTTCCTTGGACAAGTACCAGATTTTTATAGCATTATTGGCTATGTGATTATTTTTGGAGCTTCGTTCTATATGTTCTTGAAAAATAAAGGCGGAGAAGAAGTTTCTGCAGATTTGGCGAAAAAATAAAATCTTTGCGGGTTAGATACCTTTCAACAAGAAGAACAGTGTCTGATCCGCTTTTTTGTCCAATTAATTCAATTCTTTAATGAACAATAGCGAAGATGTATGGCGTTGTGCTCGATACTTTAATAAGGCGTTATCATTTTAGCTCCTCTAATAATTCAAATGATAAAGCAATGACTTTAACTTTTAACTGTTCCAGTTCTTTTAGCTTTTTATCTAATGCCTCTTTATCCCATTGATAATACTGTTCTGGTAAAGGATGATGTTGCAACTGACTATAAAACTCATCAAAATCATAATAAATAAATTCATAACCTTCTTGTCGCAAGGTACATAATTCAGCACAGCCTTTAACGACATTTTTCCTTCCAACAATCATCTGTTCAAGAATCTCTTTAACTTCCTCTTTTATCGTATTCGTCATAAGAATGCCTCTCCTTCTTTAAGAAATGCGTCTTTCTTAAAAACTAGTGTCCTCAATGAAGAAAAAATATCAGCCTCTACTAACATTGTAAACAGCCTCAATACCCAGTCCACCAGTGAAAAAATAGTTGCCGTCGCCAAATGATTTAAACACAAACACTCTTTCTATCAATTCGTTTTTATTCAAATCAAATTACTCGTGTTTTACCAGAGTCTTGAATATGCGATGTTTCAGAATGTATTCGATAGGATGTATACCTTTTTATTTCGGGCTAACTTTATTACACACGTTTTCCATACTTACATTCACATCCACTATAGCGGCATATCAGAATAGTCTCAAACAAAATAAAACAGCAAGTCGACGGTGCAATGCCGCCAGCTGGCTGTTTAGTATTTCTTATCTTCAGTCGATTGTTAGGTTTATACCTGACTGAACGTAACGGAATATCCGAACCAATTAAAATGGCACCAGTGAAACACGGGCTCCTTATTTGTGTACCAAATCATTAGCATGGGTGACTTGATTGCGGCCGCGGTTCTTTGAAACATAGAGTGCACGATCTGCTCTTGATTGCAAAGTATTTTCAGTATCTCCTGATAAGCTTGTTGCTACCCCTATACTTATCGTGATGTCGGGCATGTCCCAATTTGCTTTTTCAACCCGGGAACGAATCCTCTCCGCGATTTTCAAGGCTTCTGATTTATTAGTGTTCGGCAGAATTAATGCAAATTCTTCGCCTCCATATCGAGCGGCAATATCATCTTTTCTGGATTCGTCTTTCAGTATTTTCCCCAACTCACGAAGAACATTGTCGCCCATCATGTGCCCAAAATTATCGTTTATGTTCTTGAAATAATCTATATCAATCAGTAGAAGTGAAAGTGTTTGGAACCGTTCTGAGTGTAAGGTGACGTTTAAACTTAAATTTTCCTGTAAGCTGCGTCTGTTCTTGAGATCAGTTAGTTCATCTGTAACAGCTAATTTTTGAAGCTTTTTATTTAACTCCAGCAACTCATTTTGCTTGGACTCCAATTCATGTCGCAGAAGATCCAACTCAGCTATTTGCTTTTTCTTCATCTTATTACGCGTGTCCGTTTCCCTCTTGACTGCAAGAAGCGCCTGCTCATACTCATATCGCCGCTTCATCGGTACACATACACAATCATTGAACATCTTCCCGTCACGCTCATTTCTGAAAGCATTAAGGAGTATGGGAATGTCCTGTTCAGTCTTTGATTTAAGTGAAATGTACATTTCTTCCACTTTATTCTGAAGCCGGATCATCGGATAAAAGTAAAGTTGATAAAATGATCGGCTAGCAATAGGTAAAATCAGATTGATATGCCGGCCCTGTACCTCGTGAAAATTATACCCTAGTAAACCGAGCAACGTCTCATTAATTTCCAGAATTGCACCTTCGTCATCAAGCGATAAATATCCGCATGGTGCAACGTTTAATTGTTCATCCATTTGAAGTGTAGCCCGCAAAAGTAGTTGTCAAATATTTATTTATCAAACGGACAGTTTCCTCAGGATGGCTCACATGAGGACAATGTCCTGTTGCTTCCATTAAGTAAAGCGTGCTTTCTGAAAGCGTCCGATGCATATACCTTCCAACTTCAATCGGAGCAATTGCATCATCGGAACATTGAAGAATGAGTGAGGGTACCATAACTTTTAGTACGTCTTCCCGGTTGTCAGAGAAAAATGTCGCTATCGCAAATTGCCGGGCGACAGTTGGATCCGTCGAGCAAAAGCTCTCCTCTAATTCTTTCGACAGCTCCGGCCGTTCAGGGTTTTTCATGATAACTTGAGAAAGATAATTTGCCCAACCGATGTAATTCATCTCCATCATATCAATTAGAGCCTCAAGATCTTCTCTTTCAAAACCACCACTATAATTCGGAGGGTCATTCAGGTAACAAGGTGAAGGACCAATCATAATAAGTTGTTCAAATCGATCGGGCTCTTGAATAGACGCCAACATACCAATAACAGCGCCAACCGAATGTCCAACGAAAATTACATCTTTCAATTCCAGTGCAGCACATATGTCGAGTATATCTTGCGCATATCCTTTAAGATCCCTATACTTACTAGGACTGTAGGCATTATAATCGGATTTTCCCGAACCAACATAGTCGAATAGAATGACACGAAAATGTCCTTCAAAAAAAGGTGCCACTAACCTCCACATATTCTGATCACACCCGAATCCCGGCGCAAATAACATTGCCTTTGTGCCTCTCCCCGCAACATTTACGTTATTACGAATAAGGATGTTTTGATTCATAAAAGAACCCCCATTGATTCAAAAGTATAAATTCAGTTTAGTAGTTATAATTTCACATAAATAACTATAGTCTATTGATACTAATTGTATCTTAAATCGTATATACTTTCAATGACAGTTGCATTCTCTGCAAGTTAAGTTATTCTAGAAGAAAGGTACCGGATCAGCCTAATATTCTAATGTGATTGTGGAAAAAAATTTTCATTTTGCACAATAAATTTTTAACATTTCTGCTCATCTAATGGTTTGGAGATATGATATTCATTACTTTATGCTACTGGAAATAAACATTGAGGCATCTTGTTTCACAAAAATGCGACTTCCATGATGAAATGTCCTGATTTCAGTCTGCTGAAATCCAACTTCGGTTAATCTTTTTTTCAGTTCGTCATGCGAAAAACCGTTATGAACTTTTGGATGATTTATTTTATCATTTTTATTAAAATCAATGATAATTAACTTTCCGCCATTGTTCAAAACGCTAAATAATTCTTGTAAAATTTTTTCGGTGTCCGGTATGTGGAGAAGGACTAGTGACATCAACACAATATCCGCTTTAAGGTCAGGTGTTTCTTCAATAAAGTCTGAATACAACACATTTGTGTTGGTAATTCCTTTGCGGGAAATTTTGGCTTTCGCGACCTCCAACATCTGTTGTGAGGAATCTACCAACAAAATAGACTCTACTAAATCTGTTAATTCTAAACTAATTAGACCAGTACCGCTCCCATAGTCTATTAAAGATTTTGATTCACTATTACGTAATTCAGATTTAACTTCTTTAACTATAACTTTAGCTAATTCGATTCTTTCTTCTGTATCATATTTTTGGGCCAACTGCTCAAAAACGTTATTCTCCATATTTTAGTCCCCTGTTTATTAAAATTTCATAGCTATATTAGTAGTTATTATAGCAAAAACCAGTACTTTAAAGCATTATTCTGCCCCACTAACTTTAAGGATGATCTCCATTGGTCACGAAAAGTCTATATAAATACTGTTATACTTACCACTTATTGAAGCAAATAGTAGATGGTTCGATTATTCTATCTTTCATCAGAGTAGAATTAAACTAAACAGCCAGCCACCGGTATAATACCGACAGCTGACTGTTAGTGTTTTTTCACTTCAGGGTCGCGCTCGATTTGTATGGAGGATCAGTCACTTGTTCTACATTTTTTCATACCGGAGAATACATAACTGTAGCCATTCAAATGACCTTCCTACAGTTGTGTTTCGCGTTGCACCATACCTTCTGCATTAATGTGTGCCATTTCCGCATCTCACGCCTAAAACCCCTTACTTCATTTCGACTGCATTTACCAACATTGTTGTCTCTTGAGTGTTCACTCACTGCTAAGAGCTAATGCGTCAACTACTTAATAAAAGTATTTTTTCATCAATAGGAACTGTACTCCAATTTTTTATTCTTTAAAAGAAAGAACTTATCAGCTCTAAACGCTCCGCCATGATTCCTCCTATTCAAGTTCAGTATTTCTCTATAAGTTAATATTACTTTTTCGGGCAAATGAAATTCCTGTACACTCAGCTCGAAGCATTTGCTCAATCAGCTCAGACAAATGGGCACCAGCTTCAACCGGGGCAAGTCCCTCTTTATGAATATTAGAAATCACTGTCCGATCGGCTTCTACTGATTTTTCATTTGGTCGATAGATCATGTAGGCGCTCAAGCTTTCATCTGTATTTAAGCCAGGGCGCTCACCTATCAATGAAATGACAAGATTGCAATTGATGATGGCTGCTACTTCGTCCTGTACCCATACACGCCCTCGCTTAATAAAAATTGGCTTTGCGGTGCTAATGTTTTTCAATTGCAAGCCCTGCATCAAGGCAGGAAGCAAGTCCTCTATATTTGCCTCTATAGAAGAAGAGCTTAACCCATCACAGACAATAATTTGGACATCTTTATCCTTATCTCCATTCTCCTTTAACCATGCAACAGATTCATCAGACAACTTTCGTCCAGAGTCTAGATCCATTAAGTAAGTCTTCATATCCTTTGCTTTCGTCTCTAGTTTTTTCAGTTCTATTTTTTGAAGGAATTCATCACTTACATCTTTTAAAACCGCATCTTGGGCAGCTGCGTGGTCAATTAAAAATTGTAAATAGCTTGTTGTTTGCATACGTGTTCCAGTTCTTCCAATACCAATTCGGGCAGGCGTAATACTTTGCGCTCGATCAATGGATGCAGCATTATGCGGCTCTTTCACCCCTTTTATTTGTTTCTCCGGAAAACGTATACTGTCCTCTTTTATTGGTTCGACGTATTCTTTTATCACTTTCTTTTCCTTCGACAATTCTTCTACTACTTTTCGTACAATCTCCTGAATATCCATGTTGCCCCTCCTTCCTTTAATCAAAAATTGATAAATCTCCAGCACGACTTGTTAGCTTTCCGTCCTCCATCAACCCCATATTCTCCATCCATTTTTCAAATTCGCGAAGTGGTCGTAACCCAAACATCTCGCGTAAGCTGGCATCGTCATGGTAGCTTGTATCTTGATAGTTCAGCATGACATCATCTCCGCCTGGTACTCCCATGTAAAAGTTGGCGCCTCCAAGTGCAGTGAGCATACCGGCTATTTCCTGATCATTTTGGTTTGCATCCATATGATTCGTGTAAGTTGGTGCTATGCCCATCGGCAGTCCGTGCAATTTCCCCATAAATAGATCTTCAAGGTCTGCCCTGATTAGCTGGCGTCCGTCAAAAAGTGTTTCCGGACCAATAAAACCTGAAACGTTATTCACCATGAAAGGCTTCCAGTGACGTGCATATCCATAAGTTCTCGCTTCAAGGGTCTGCATGTCGACACCATGAGCTGCATTTAACGAAACTTCCGAGCCTTGTCCCGTTTCAAAATACATATAGTTCGGACCTGTCGATGTGCCATATCGAGCCATCATCTCGTACCCTTCATCCACAATTCCTTTAGAAATACCAAATGCTTCGTTGCCCTTTTGTGTACCGGCTAAACTTTGAAACATCAGTGCAACAGGTGCACCCTGTTTTAAAGCCTCCATTTGTGTCGTGATATGAGCCAACACACAGTTTTGCGTTGGGATTTTCCATTTTTCCATAAAGTCATGCGACAATGTATAAAGTCTTTTTAGTGATTCAACCGTATCCACATTCGGATTAATACCAATAACCGCATCTCCCGCTCCGTAAGACAGCCCCTCTTTTATTGAATACAAAATTCCTTCCGGCACATCATTTGGATGATTGGGCTGGCACCGAAATGCTAGTCGGCCCGGCTCCCCTATCGTCGTATTGCAATGGGCTTGATATTTCATTTTCTGTGAAGCAAGTACAAGGTCCATACTTGACATGAGTTTGCTGACTGCCGCAATCATTTCACTTGTTAATCCTCTTGAAATTTTTATTAATTGATCCGGACCTGTTTCATACGAAAGAATATAATTTCTTAATTCACCAACTGTCCAGTTTTGTATATCTTTATAAATCGTCTCACTAATGTCATCGTAAATCAGTCGTGTCACTTCGTCTGTCTCATAAGGAATAACTGGATTCTCATAAATATCTTTCAGTAGCATCTCGCTGAGTACTACCTTTGATGCCATGCGCTCAAGTGATGATTCAGCTGCGACCTGCGCCATCACATCACCTGATTTTGGTTCACTTGCTTTTGCCAAGACGTCTCTTACCGACGAAAACGAATAATGAGTTCCTTTTATCACACAGGATAATTTCAACGTATAACACTCCTTTTTTGATAACGCTTACAACAAAACGAAAAAACGCCTTCATCCCCTGAAAATACTCTTCAGAGGAGGAAAGGCGCCTTTGCCTTGAATATCATTTTGTTAATTCATCACTATCTTACACTACTAATATTAATTTCGCAAAGAGTAATTTTACTATTCAAAAACGACATAATATTATAGAAGCATCTGCAGTTTAATGATATTAGTAGTACATTATGATGGCTTCATTTTAAAACCTTAATTATGTCAGGATCTGGAAAAACCATTTTTAAAGCAATATTTTTTATTAGTTCTTCCCCCATTTATTTTCAAAGATAAGGTCTTCTAATGATCGTCTCTTCTCCCAATTAGCTGATTCCAAAATAGGCTTATCGGGATAATTTTCAGTATAACCAATAGATAAGAGTGCAATAGGATCGATATGAGGTGGTATTTCCAAAATATCTCGTACATCGTTCTTTTTATAAAAACTGACCCAGCCCATTGCAAGTCCTTCAGCACAAGCAGCTAACCACATGTTTTGAATAGCGCAAGCTGTCGATAAAACATCCGTTTCTGGAATGGAATTACGTCCCAGTACATGCGAGCCTCCTCGCGTAGGGTCGCAAGTTACACAAATAGTAATCGGAGCTTCTTTTAACCCCTCAACTTTTAAACCAAGAAATTTTGTTTCTTTGGCGCCTTCATCTTCATAATGAATAGCCAATGCCCGTCTTTCTTTCTCCGCTGCCCACGCTAATTTTTCTTTAGTTTCATCAGATGAAACTAAAATAAAGTTCCAAGGCTGCATAAATCCAACTGAGGGTGCATGATGAGCCGCCTGTAATATGTTATGTATCGTGTCCTCAGGAATAGGAGTGGATAAAAAACTTCGCACATCTCTCCTATTATAAATAACTTTATAAATCGAATCTCTTTCTTCGTTAGAAAACATAAACCATCTCTCCTTCTATTTTCATAAATTATATGCTGCTCAGGTCCCATTAAATCCTCATTTATCCAGGATTCAGACAAACCTTACTAATTAGCCAGACTCTCAAATTCCTCCATCGTATTACTAATTTCAGATTGGGTCTCAATGACTTCGCTTTGAGATTCTTTGGTTACATTACGAACTACTCCGACTCCCTTTGTAATGGTTTCTACGTTTAAATTCACTTTTTTAATCGCTTCGTCTACATTGCTTGCTAACTTTCGCACTTCTTCCGCCACTACAGCAAAACCACGTCCATGTTCTCCGGCTCTAGCTGCCTCAATAGCTGCATTCAATGCCAAAATTTTTGTCTGTGAAGAGATATTTCGTATTGTATTAGCCGTGTCACTTATAGAATTAATCTGTTCTCTCAATAACTCAAATGCCTTCATATTTTCCTGAGAATTTTCATTAACCATATTACCTAAATTTATAGACAGGTCTTTTAATTGAGAAACGATGGTCCGCACTTGGTTTTCACGTTCTGTAATATCGGTAGCAATTTTGAGGACAGCTTGTACCTTGCCCCCTTCATCCAACACAGGAATATAGGTAGCTTCCAGCCATAGCAAAGTACCACTTTTACCGACCCTTTGAATCTTCTGCTGAAACTTTACCCCTTTTTTCAGATTACTCCATAACTCATTATACTCTTTACTGTTAGCGAAATCTGCGGTGCAGAATTGCTTATGTAATTTACTTTTCACTTCATTTACAGTATATCCTAAAGTCTTTGCGAAATTTTCATTTGCCCAAATAACTTCTTGATTCAGATTGAATTCTATCATCGCTAAATTAAACTCTAAGGCTGCTAAAACATTTGTTTTATCTAATACTTGAGTACTTAAATTTATACTTGAAGAGACGCGCATGTAGTAAAACACCCTTTCACTAGTTTATTTAACTTCATTTAAATAAGTTCTTCTAATTATATTAAATTATTTAATAAATAGTAATAAGACCTATTATTTTTCCGACAGGATAAACTTTAGTATCACTAAGTCAATACTACAGGAAAGCGAGTTATATAGCCATGCTTGCAGCATAAAACAGCCCAGGAGCCACTTAAGATAAAAATACGTGTAGAACGGGTATACAATTTTAAAGATGAGAGAAAAAACATATCACTTTAAGGACTTGGGTACAGATTAGTCTTATTAAAGCTATAAAAACATTCTTTACTAGCCACACTGATTATATTGGAGGGATATTGATGAAGGTGCTAATTGAATGGACGTATAGATCACCGAAGGGGACAGAAACTGTCTTCAAGTCTGAGGAAATGCCAGCAGCGCAGGCATTATTAATTGCTAATGATTTGGAGAAGACCGGACGTGCAAAACAGTTGGTTTTTATCGACCAATTTGACAGTTCATGGACAGTAAAGGAATTGAAGGGCTATTTGAAAGGGATTGAGACGGAGCCGCATAATATCATTGTCTATTTCGATGGAGGATTTAACTGGGAATCGAAGGCAGCCGGCTTAGGCTGTGTCATCTACTATGACCAAAACGGAAAGTCATACAGACTTAGGAAAAACGCATCCGTCGACGGGCTAACTTCAAATAATGAGGCTGAATATGCAGCACTTCATCTTTGCCTGCAAGAGCTTGAGTTTCTTGGGATCCAACGTTTACCTGTCCAGATTATCGGAGATTCCCGAGTCGTCATCAATCATTTGAGTGAGAAGTGGCCGGTTATTGAAAAGGATTTATACAGTTGGGCAGATAAGATTGAGGCGAAGATGAAATCGCTTGGGCTTCAACCGCAGTATGAGCTCGTTTCACGAAAGGCAAATGGTGAAGCTGATCGGCTGGCTGCACAAGCATTGGCTGGAATTGAAATCATCGCAACTAGTGAAATGGTATAGGAAAATACAGGGGGGACCGGGTAAGTGTAAGTAATGTGGGATAAAAACGAGCAATGTGAAGATTCGTGAAATCTGTCCGTTACAAGTTCACTGAAATGCACTGGGTCCAAATGGATTTTTAGAATACCTTGGGACCCGGCACCTCTATTAATAAAATAAACTTTTGTCTGCTCTTTACTTGGCTGATTACCAAGTCTCCAAATGGTTCTTTAAAGTGTAATTACTCTTCTGGACACATTCTATGTCGCGTCACGAGCACACTAAAATTACTATTGGATTATGATAGGTGTTAGCTGAATCGAATCGGTACCCGTTACTTTGTGTTAATCATTTCCTCTCTGTCAATTGCCTTTTATTTTCAGCTATAATTCTTTCGAAATAGGATAGTTCAGTTTGTTCAGCAGGTATATCTTGATCTGGAAATGAATCCTTCTCTATCTCTGAGCTTTCAACTATGATGGATTGATCCGCCAAGTCATCTGAGAAAGTGTAGGTTGGTTGATCAATTTCATGTGGTGGAGCAACGGTCTCTTCATGTCGTTTTGTTTCCCTCTCTATCGGCTGAATCTTACTCGGTTCCATTACAGCAGGGACTTCATCCGATTTACTCGATACCTCTTGATAAGAAAGTGGGGCTACAGGTACAAGATTTTCCGCTGACCCGTTCAAAATCGAGTCAAACCTGTTATATGCCTTTCTCATTTCTTTTAACACAGCGTTATATTCAATCGATTCCTTAAGCAAATCCTTATAAGACGCATCATAAAATTTAAATTGAAAGAAAGGAAATATTTCATCGTCTATCTGAAGAATTAGTTCCATGGTCTTCACTTTGTCCATCGGCATGTTCATAGTATTGGTCGATGCATGTTTCTTATTTTCTCCGCTGATCGTTGAAATATCGGCAAACTCTGGAGATGACATAATAATAGTATCATCCTCCACGATCGCGGCAGCCACAAGATCTGTGAAGTCATAATTCAACAACTTATAGGACATTCCTAATTTCGGTTTTCGTAAAACGTTGCCTTTCCCGTCTTCAGCGTACCATATGTATATACGTTGTTTATCATGGTCAATTACAATTCTCTTTAATAAATCAATTGACATGATGGATGGCATTTTCTCAAAACCTGGTTGACCACTGTTCAATGAAAGCAAGATTTTTTTTTGTTTTTCTTTATAACCGTCCTGCATTAGTTGGCCTTGTCCGATAATAAAGAGACCAACTAAAAATACAATGACTGAAATAACAAATCCAATAAACCCAAACCCATTAAACAAGGATATAACGAAGAATCCCACAGCAAGTATGGGAAGTATGCAGCCAATGCCCGTTAAAAATTTGGTGATTCCTGTAGAAATAATGTTCATCCCCCTTTAGCATCTCATCCAGCGAACACTAATAAAAGATTCCGGATCCGTCTTGTATTTCAAATTACTCGTTGACCTGGTATCGCGCATCAAATCTCATAATAATACACTTCCGTTCCATCTAAAAACAATAACTGATTTCCGCGATTACTTCTTGCACTGGACCGAATGGCTACTCCGTTAGGTTTTATAAATCGAATATGTTTCTGCGTTCTATAGCGTGAACCTTTTCGCTTTAATTCATAAAATCCATCGTGGTTTCCATATCCCCCGTCCATCAGCAACATATCTTCTTTGACAGCAAACAAGTTAGCTCCTTTTACGTCAGGTACATAATAATCTGTATGACCTTCAACACGGACCCCGATATGAAAATCCGAATAATAGTAAAACCATACTTCCTCATTGGATACAATATTCATTGCATAACAATCATCAATATAATGTTCTCCTTTTGGATCGTGCCACTCCAGTTGGCGACCGAAAGCATCCCAATGAATTAACCCTTTACTTCCGATCGGTTCATCCCAGCCATAATTCCCAAAAACACCTTCGTCAAAATAACTCGTCCAGATCGTATTGCTGTCTGTCACATACAAATCTTGAATGCCATCTCCCAAACAAAACGAACGGATACACTGACCTGCACTAGTATATACCCGTGCATTTTTTTCAATATGATCTGCATCGTGATAATAAGAGCGGGCTCCGGCCAATAACACTTGATCATCGTCAATAGTCTGCACATAATGATAGTTCCATTTTTCATCGGGCAGATCTATTACCTTCTTTTCATTCCCTTTCATGATGATCACTTTGTAATGGTATTGTTCCTTTGTGACGGTGGAAGGAAAACTTCCTCCTATCAAAGGAGGGTATTCTCTTACCAATAAAAAACACCATTCATTTTGTGGTCCGATCGCAATTGAAACAGGTGAAAAATCTTGCATTTCCCCCGATAAATCTGCGACAGGCGCTAACGAAATCGTTTTTGTTTTTTTCAAAGTGTATCACCTCTAGGTCCTGTATGTGTATATAAACGTAGCATAAGTTGTCGAATTCTTAAACATATTTAAAACTCGTAATAGGAATAGTAGTGACCCCAAAAGATTACGTCTCATCCCATTCACCAACATTCCCAATTTCGTATATACTTAGAATCACAACTTATCAATGGAGGGTCGGACAATGGAATTCAAAGATATCAATGAACAAATAATACAGAAATACAAAGAGGATGAAACGCTTATGATTCGCCTCTTTGTACAATGGTGTGCGAATCATGAACTGGATCCGCAAATGCTCTATCGAAACGCTTATCCAAACCAACCAGACAATGCTGCATTATTGAGTGTCATGGAGGAAGATGACGGGTTGGATGAGCTCCAAATCGATAACGAAACTATGCTTGACGTACTCCAACTTTTCGGTAATGAAGACCTTGCTTTTGCAGTTGCCGATGAAATTCAACGTCTGAATTAGTGTAAGATGACATCCACCTACTTCAAATTTGAATCACTTTAAGGAATACGATGTTTGAGTCGCCAAATATCACCACAACAAATAGTATAGAACCTCATTTAATGACACAAAAAAGACGAGCAATCGCTCGTCTTTTTTATACGGTTTCCAATTTCCCATCTTTTTCGACTGGGTTTTCTTCAAGAAGATCCACTTGCAGATTTTCTTTTACATTTTTTTCTGCCTTCATAAAGAAGAGTACAGTGAATATTGCTGTAATCGTAAATCCTCCGATATAAGCAACCGTAGTCTCAAGACCGAATCCCATCGTATCGTTCATTAAAATGAAGACCGTCACGACGCTGGTCATAAACATTGCCGGCAAGAGCGCGATAAAATAATTTTTCCTCTTTACGTACAGATACATCGCGCCAATCCAAAGTGCGATTGCTGCGGTTGATTGATTTGCCCAAGAGAAATATCTCCAAAGTATATTGAAATCGATTAACGTCAATAGATAAGAAGCAACGAACAATGGAATGGCTATGAGTAAACGTTTACCGATTTTGCTCTGCGATATTTGGATGTAATCCGCTATAATTGAACGTGCCGCACGGAATGCTGTATCGCCTGAAGTAATCGGTAGTACAACCGCACCGAGGACAGCAATCGTACCACCTACCGCGCCAAGTAACGTCATTGACACTTCATTGACGACTGCAGAAGCCGTACCTGCATTGATTAACCCTTGGAGTCCTTGACCGTCAAACATACTCATTGCAGCTGCTGCCCAAATCATAGCGATTACAGCTTCCGTAATCATCATGCCGTAGAAAATATAGCGTCCTTGTGATTCATTCTGAGTAGTTCTCGAAATGATTGGCGATTGCGTAGCGTGAAAACCTGAAAGTGCTCCGCATGTGATCGTCAAAAATAGCATTGGGAAAATGGCAAGGCCACCTGGATGCATGTTTTGAAGTGTCAATTCTGGAATTTTGTGATCGGAAAACAGAAGCGCTCCCCCGACTCCGATTGTCCCAAGCAGCAAAACAGCACCAAAAATCGGATAGAAACGGCCAATAATCTTATCAATAGGCAGAATAGTTGATAGGAAATAGTATACAAAAATCAACAAAGTCAACACGAGAATGCCTATTTTCCCGTCAGTTAAAATGTTTAATAAAGAGGCCGGAGTCGTCACAAACACAGTACCGACTAATAACAAAAGCAATAATGCAAAAAAGTTAACAAAGTGTTTCGCTAATTTACCTAAAAACTTTCCTGCAAGCTCTGGAATATGCGCGCCGCGATTTCGAATGGAAATCATCCCCGTCAAGTAATCATGAACCGCTCCAGCAAAAATTGAACCGAGCACGATCCATAAAAATGCAACAGGACCAAACAGTGCGCCCATAATCGGACCGAAAATCGGACCTGTACCTGCAATATTCAACAACTGAATCAACGCGTTCTTCTGCTTGCCCATCGGCACATAGTCCACTGCATCATGATTTGCATAAGCAGGTGTTTTTCTTTGTGAATTCGGACCGAATATTTTTTCTACATACTTTCCATAAGTAAAATAACCGATCACGAGCAGTACAATTGATGCCAAAAAAGTAATCATACAATAGCCCCCCCTTGCCATTCTAGTTGTAATCGTTTTCAAATAAAGATATATTTAGAAAACTTTATCCATTCTAAAATATCATTTTCATTGAGAGAATGCAATATTGAAAATAGTGGATAGATGAATAAAGTTTAGGTACTTGTCTTGTATATAACTCCAACAAGCTTCTACATGAGTTTTACGCCAACTTCGTTGTACACACATGACATCACTAATGATTTTAAGCCTAGATGACTGACTTATACTATGTTGTATATTCTTTAAATAGACTATTTTGCAAGCAGTAATATGTATCAAATGCAGGTTCTAAGTGCCGATATTGTGAACCTTTCGCCAGTATTCTTTACAATTCTTAATGACAGGATTACAATTTCTTCATATTGTATGGTTATAGTAATCGTAAGAGATTTTGAAACAACCATACAAAAAGGAGAGATTTTATGATAGGACATATGACACAACCCGTGACTCGAACATTCGGCAGCGCTGGGTCTACCCAGGTTCGTAAATTGCGGGTAATGTCATTCAATATAGCTCATGGATTGGGGATGGATGGGAAAGTGGATCTTCGCCGTACGGCAGAGGTGATCCGGAATTCTGGAGCTGACATTATTGGTTTGCAGGAAGTGGACAATCATTTTTCAGAACGCAGCGGATTTGAAAATCAGGCGGCAGTCCTGGCAAAATGGCTGGAAATGGACTATAGCTATGGACCAAATCTAATTGAATCACCTGTGCAGTCGGGACAACCGGAAAGGCAATACGGTAATGCGTTACTCAGCAGATTTCCGGTGAAATACTCCAAGAATCATGCGTACACCCGCTCCTCAAGTTTAATAGAGGATCCCGAACCGAGAGGGTTGCTTGAATCAATTATTGATTTGGACGGCACATTTCTAAGTTTCTTCAATACACATTTATCACTGGGAGAAGAGAGTCAGCGGGAAAACTTGAAACAACTGCTGGAAATTACCAATGCTTCATTGTTTCCTACTATTATAACTGGTGATTTTAACTTATCCCCCGAGCATCCCCAATTAAAGGACTTCAGAAAGACTTATACTGACACTTTCGGAAGCATGGGAATGGGCACAGCTTATACATTCCCAGCTCGTTATGAGGATGCCAGTTCAGCTGTCTGCACTGAGCCTGCCTCCCGGATCGATTATATCTTCACAGACCAAACTACAACTATAGAAAGAACTGAAGTACTTGACACTCCGGTTGCCGACCACCTGCCAATCATTGCGGATCTTTTAATATAGGGAAACTTAGGAGGTCTTAATCAAGGTATCAGATCCTGAGGCAATTCATAATTGCTTCGGAATCTGGTACCTTTCACTATGGTATCTGTTTCAAAAAATCATGGTTGTTTCAACAACCATGATTTTTTATATTTTTTTGTTTTTAACATTTATTGTGCTGCGAACTATTTGCCAAGCACAAATTTCAAATCACCGACCCCTACATCGATTTTCAAATTAATGGTGGTATCTGAATGGTCGTACGCTTCATTTACATAGACGCCTTTTCCCTGAGAGATGAAGCCTTTCGTTCCTAAGCTACCGAGCCCTTTTGAGATGGTCAATTTAACACCAGTCGCCTTCGGTAAGTGAATTTCCGCATCCCCCACGCCAAGATTGATTTCCGCCTCAAAGCTTTCCCGCCAATCGTCATTTAGATTGATTGTGGTATCACTGACTCCGGCATCAATCGATAAATGACTGAGACGGATTCCCGCCAAGTTCAATTCTGAATCGGAGACACCCATCTCGACAGCGAGATTTACAGGTATTTCATTTGTCAGTTGAAGATTCCAATCGTTTCGTGCGTTCCGGAAAGCCAAGAGACCTTTTGTTTTCTGCTGAATCACCACATGACCGACTTTTCCTTTCTTCTTGTATGAGATCGATGGATCCCACTTTTTCACGTTTGTATCAATGACACCATCCACCCACCCTTCAGCACCGCCCTCAATCAAAAGATTGCCAGCACCAAAGCCAATTTCAACGTCCAATGATTTTGCACTGTCTTTTTCTATCGACAGATCACCGGACACCCGATCTTTTTTTACCCAACCAAAGCCCCAAAATCCGACGATGGTTAGAAGTCCTAACCCTGCTAAAATAATCACGATTTTTCTCATACCAGTCTCCCCCTTTTCTCAATCATAAATCAACTTCCATAAAGTTGAATCCATCAAATGCCTGAACTTAACATCAGTCTAAGGGCTGAGCATGCCAGTATATGAAGATTTCTGTGAGGATATTTTGTGATAAGGTGCCTTTAAGTTCTACTTAATGCGTACCTTCCATAGTTTCGTATATGAGTAACTAATTCCAAGGAGTGATTCAAATAAGAAAAATAGGCTTAGCAATACTGTTGTTGGTACTCGGTCTTTCTTTTTTCCTTCCAACACAAACAGCCGCAGCAACAACAGAAATGTATGTATATGCGAAGAATGACATTTTCCTGCGTACGAAACCGAATCAACATGCCGATAAGCTGGGGACTATTAAAAATCATTCCAAGGTGACTGTCTTGTCTTCTTCAAATGGATGGTCATTGGTTCAGACCGGTAAGAATAAAGGGTATGTTTATACTTCGGCTTTATCCAAAAAAGAGCAGAAAGCTGTCCCAACAACTGTTACCGGCAACTTGACGCCTGCAGAAGGTCTGATTCTCACGTATGCGCCTTCTTTCCTCGACGATCAGAAAGAGACGTTCTTTGCGAAAAAAGAGGAGGAGTACACTTATTTATATAATAAGAAAAGTTCCATTTACCCTTATTTGTCAAACTTAACATACATTGAGGACAATGAAAGGCTTCTCATGGGGGTATCGAGTTCGGATTTCATCTTTCTGAATGTTTCCTATCCTTTGAAACAAGGAGCATACACAAAAAATCAGTCCTTTATGGCTGAGGAGAAGGTTTTAGTAGATAGTACAACGAAAACCATCACAGTGAAAGCAGGCTCTTTCAGGAATGTCGTTATTCTCCGCTTCCCAGATGGCTCCAGAGTATATCTTGCAAAAGGGAACGGAGTTATTAAAAGTACAGATGGAAATGGAAAAATTACTATAGAACTGGCATCTGTAAAGCAGGAAAAATAGTACATCTATCGCGGCGCCGTGCTCTCCTAGGGCGGCGTTTTTCTGGTGATACTCCTAACCATTCATCAGTATATTTTATAACGTGATTGACATTTGACAGCGACGGTTGTTGCCATTCTTTTCGATGGTAACTTTCAGCCCGATGTTGTCTACGCGTGCAATACATACTACAAACAATTCATGGACAAAACAGTCGTGATTACAGGAGGCTTGAGGTGGCTAACCCATCTACGATTCTTGCCCACTCAATTAAGATGACCAGATACTCATTCCCACACAAATTGCCCCTTCCACTTAAAAACACTTACATTTTTTCTATGCTGACTTAGTATTTATTCAATAACTTGTAAGGGATTCTTATGAGCACTTTTAAGCACAATTATTAATTTTACCCTCTTCTCCAGAGCATAATCTTTACAAAAATTTTGAAAGCGTAATATTTGAATTGAATAACATTAGACCGTTCGAACCATTGAGGGAACGTGTCAATAAAGTAATCCGAACATGTTCCAGAGCACATTACCGATGTTTTTCGCAAAAGGAATAAGATGGAATATATGAAGGGAATCTATTAGGTTAGACCTCTTTTTGGTCTATCGTCAAGTATTGGACAGGTCTGATGGAGTATTTCTTTAATTATGACAAAGGTTAATATTTCCATGGAAACTTGTCATTTGATTGTTACGCGGCCGTAGTTTTCTTTTGTTATTGTAGTTTGTAAGCAGATAGGGCACTGCTAAATTATCCAATTGAAAGCTTCATATTCAAAATGGACATTTTAAAAAACTAGCCCTAATTTTAAGCTCTTGATTAAAAGGAGGTAGATTGTACATAGCAATTTAAAAGAACAAGTTTAATAATTGAGCTTCAAAAAAACTTAAAACAGAAAGGTGTTTGATGAAATTTGGTTAAAGAAACTACACAAAAAGAGAAAAGCACGAACAAGAAAATCTTGCCATTCGTGATGTCAACCTCTATGTTAACAGCTGCTATCTTCGGTGCAGGCGGATCAGCTTTTGCAGCTGAAGAAGGCGAGGAAAAAGAATTTAAAAATCACGGTGCAGAAGTTTCATCTTTTGCAACTAGCACTCCGGGCTCACCTGAAAAAGGATCATTAATGCGTACAATTTCAAATAAAAATTTGCAGGAAAAAGCACAAAATGAAGATGAGGCAACAGATGTGCCGGTTGAGGAAGATGATGCAACGGATGCACCGGTTGTTGAGGATGAAACAACGGATCTACCAGTAATCGAAGATGAGGCAACAGATGTACCGGTTGAGGATGACGACGCAACGGATGCACCGGTTGATGAGGATGAAACAACGGATCTACCAGTAATTGAAAATGAAGTAACGGATGTGCCGGTTGAGGAAGATGATGCAACGGATGCACCGGTTGATGAGGATGAAACAACGGATCTACCAGTAATCGAAGATGAAGTAACAGATGTGCCGGTTGAGGAAGACGATGCAACAGATGCACCGGTTGATGAGGATGAAACAACGGATCTACCAGTAATCGAAGATGAGGCAACAGATGTGCCGGTTGAGGAAGACGATGCAACGGATACACCTATAATTGATGATGAGACAGCTGACGAAAATGAGATTGAAGAAGAACCTGCTGATGAGCCTGCTAGTGAAGATGAGGCAGCAAATGAAACTAATAAAACAGAAAGGCCAGCTGACGATAATATCAATGAAGATATTACGACAACTGACCAATCTACCGATAGCACTATTATAACAGATGAGCTAGTAAATGAATATAGGTCTGTCATACAAAACTATGTAAGTTTAATCGAGTATTATGATTTCCTAATCCAAGATCAACTTGAAATGATCTTACCAGAAGATGAAGATAATGATTTGCAGGAACCTGGCAATGCTGACGATATTTCGGAACAACCAGCTGATGAAAAAGACGAAGTTGAAGTACCTGCTGATGGCGAAGAGGCTACTGAACAACCAGCTGATGAAGAAGATGCTGTTGAAGTACCTGCCAATGACAAAGAGGCTACTGAACAACCAGCTGACGAAGAAGATGCTGTTGAAGTACCTGCCAATGACGAAGAGGCTACTGAACAACCAGCTGACGAAGAAGATGCTGTTGAAGTACCTGCCAATGACGAAGAGGCCACTGAACAACCAGCTGATGAAGAAGATGCTGTTGAAGTACCTGCCAATGGCGAGGAGGCTACTGAACAACCAGCTGACGAAGAGGAAGAATCTGTTGAAGATGATAGACAATCAACAGTTTGGGACAAGTTGGTCGGCTATTACCAACAAGTCGTTATATCGTACAACTCCCTATTTAGCTTATTAAAAAAATAAATTAAATCTTCTTATACAATTGAATATGTAAACTACTTAACAGACAGTAATATTACTCTCTGCTTAAACCGTATGTTTTACGGTTAATCAAATTAATAATCGATTGAGCCCTTGAGAACTCTAGTAGGAGTTTTCAAGGGCTCTATGTGCTTTATTGAAATAACAGTATCCATACCTTGTTTTCAAATAAATATATCTGAATGGTCGTACACTTTGTTCACATCGACGCCTGGCGAAACCCTTTGTTCCTAAACTTCCGTGCTCTTTTAAGACAGTTAATTTAACACTGTTCTCTTTCGACAATAGAGCTTTCGAAACGTCTAGGTTGCACTCCGCTTCCAAGCTTCCTCCTTACTCTGCATTCACAATCTTAAAAACAGCCTTCTCAGCTGTAAGAAGTGCACCTTCCAAGTGCCCACCGAACCGTGGATCTGTCTCTGTCCCGGCAAAAACAATGCTTTTACCCCAAGCTCCTGCCTCTGGCGGTTGACCGTAATGCGGAAATTCCCGAAGTGGGATCCAGTCTTCCTCAACAGCCGTTTCGGAGTCTTCGGACCAGTCCTTAGAAAGGAAGGCACTTACATTCTGTGCCTCCGACCCAAAAAGTCTTACCAATTGGTCAATCGCCAATTCACGAATTTTTTCCTTGCCGAGTTGTTGGCGAACCTCCACTGGAATGCCTAGGAAGCCAAACAATGCACCGGACCCCGTTTCAGGGGAAGCATCGTGGATCTCTTGCAAGGGGCCGACCCGGCTCGATACGAATCCTGACAGACCAGAATCCCTCCAAAAAGGACGTTCATAAATCGCGACCACCTTGGCATGGCCAGCCATCCAAGTAGGTTTGTTCACCAGGTTAGTTGTTAGATCGGAAGGAAGGGCAGGAGTAAATTTAATGTGATGCCCGATTATCCGGGGCGGCAACGCCAAAATTACAGCACGGGCAGAAATTGTTATTATCGTTTCATCCGGTAGGGCAGCTTCAACCCTGACATCACCGTTTTTCTCTTGTCTGATTGATGTAACTCTCGTACCCAGCTCGATGACATCTGAAGGGATGGTTTCCGTTATCGCATCAACAAGGGCCTGCACTCCTCCTTTGAACCGGACCGACCTCGCGCTTGGATTTTTTGGTAATATATAACGCTTTGGTGTTTCGTTCGGAGATTGTTCTGAAAGCATAGCCCCTTCGGCATATTGTTCAAACGTTGCTATATTCAACTCTTTTACGAGATCATCGATTGTTTGTTCATACTGCGGCCAAAACCATGTTGGTCCAAGATCAAATTCTCCCAATTCGGGTCGACTCGTGTCAGAAACACTTAAAACCCTGCCACCAATCCGATCCCTTGCTTCCAAAAGCCTACATTTGACACCTTGTCTAGCCAGAAGGGATGCAGCCCTTAGACCACTCAATCCGGCTCCAATAATGACTATCGGGTTTTTCATATATCTTCCTCTTTCCAATCATGAATTTTATGCACGCGCCAATCTTTCAACTGTTTTAGGACCCTAATATTAAATTGAGTTTTCAGTCACTTGGATTTGACTCGGTTCCTTATGTTTGCCGATTCGGGCCCAAATAATAATTGGAATTAACAGTAAGGAGAATATCCCACAGGCAATTGATAGGATTCCATAGCTGAAATGCGCTACAACAAGACCGGATAATCCTCCTCCTATCGCTCCAGACAACGCAATTCCCACATCAACCGAGCCCTGCGTTTTCGCCCGAGTAGATGTCGATGTTGCGTCTACAAGAATCGCTGTTCCGCTAATCAACCCGAAATTCCAACCAAGCCCCAGCAATACAAGTGCTGTCACAAGTGCAACCATTGAATCAGCTGATCCCAAAGCAGCTACAATGCCAGATACAAGCAGTGTGACTGCAGAAGCAATTGCCATTACAGCACGTCCGATTTTATCGACAAGATAGCCCGTCACTAATGAAGGTAAAAACATGGCCCCTATATGAAATCCAATGACAAGCCCCACTGCTTGTAAAGTATGACCATAGTGTCCCATATGGATGGGGGTCATCGTCATAATGGCCGTCATCACAAATTGAGTGAACACCATCACTGCGGCTCCCGCAAAAACGCCCCGTTTATTCAGTAAGAACGTATCAGAATTTCCCGCCACTTGTAACTTACTGTCTGTTTTTTGTGCAGTGGCAATCGCTTTGGCGACAATCAAAGGATCTGGACGAAGTAAAATCAAGAGTACCAAACCGGCAAGTATGTAGGCAGAGGCAGCTAATAGAAACGGCCCTGCTAGAGCAGGAATTCCAATGGACGTAGCAAAATTGCCCATAACTCCTACCAAGTTGGGACCGGCGACAGCACCGAACGTGGTGGAAACCATGGCCATACTGACAGCCTGTGCCCTTTGCCTCGAGCCCGCCAAGTCAGCTCCTGCGTAGCGTGCTTGCAAGTTGGTTGCCGATCCGGCACCGTAGATTAGCAATGAACCAAATAGAAGGAAAATGTTATTTGTCAGTGCTGCAAAAACTACTCCAATCGCACCGAGACCACCAGCCAAAAATCCTGAGGCAAGTCCGAAACGACGCCCGTATCGCTGGGAAAGACGCCCCACAAATAGTGCAGCCCCTGCTGACCCCAATGTAAATAATGCTGTTGGTATTCCCGTAACACTATCCGTACCCAGCATGTCTTGGGCAAGAAGTGCCCCTACCGTAATTCCCGCTGCAAGCCCTGCTCCTCCAAATATTTGGGAGAGGATCACAACGATTAATGTTTTTTTATATAATTGCTGTTGTTTTTCCGAGGAACCGATATAGCTCTGTATCAAAGCTGATTGGGCATCCTTCTTTTTCATGCGATTACGCATCATACGCTAGCACACCTTTCTGAAAGTTTCATTCTTTTATAGATTTCAACTATCGTAACACGAGAAAAAAAGCCATACAATGTTTTAATTGTATGGCGAACAATTTATAATGAAATTTCATAAAGCAAACGCTTTATTATTGTTAATCCTTGTTCTAGTTTCTCGACGGTTTCAGGTGCACATACAGCAATCCTTACCGCCCGCTCCGGGCAACTGTTACCAACGACAAAACGTTCTGCCGCATACACTTGTACTCCGTGCCGGGCAGCCAACGATTCAAATTCAGTCCCTTTCATCACGCCCGGTATTAACAACCAACGAAAGATTCCTGTCTCATCACCGAGACATGTAAAATCCGCCAAATATCGATCGACGACTTGATTTCTCCGAATGGCTTGCTCACGATGCCCCTCGATCAACGCTTCGAATTGATTGGAAACGATCAAGCGGGCACTCAGCTCCGCCAATAACGGAGACACCGATATATTTAAATTATACAAAGCTCTTGCGAGGCGCTCCTTGAATCGCTTCGGCACCGCGATATAGGCAAGTCGCAGTCCGGGCGCGATTGATTTTGATAAACTCGCAATATGGATGACCTGTTCCGGCGCAAAGGATGCAATCGCTGGGAACGGCTTCTCGTTGTGGAGATGATAGGTTGCATCTTCAATGATGAACTGATTATACGTTCGGGCGATTTCTGCAATCGCTTTTCGATTCTCAACAGACAAGCGTATAGTTGTTGGATTATGATAATCAGGAATCAAGTAGATGCCGCTAATATTATCATTTTTACAAGCTTCTTCCAAAGCACTTGGACTCATTTCTCCGTTTTCTCCTGGCCTGATCGGAACCAACTGCACGCGCAACATTGCCGCCACCGTTTTTAAGCCCGGATATGTATGTCGATCGACACCAATGCGATCCCCAGGTTTACAAAGGCTCGCCAATGTGGCAGCAATCGCGTTTTGGCCGCCCGTTGCAAACAAGATGCGATCAACCGAAGAGTCAAACCCGCCTCTTCGGATCAGCTTGACTGCAGCGTCTTTTTGCCAAACGCTTTCCCCTGCCCGCCCATAGCCAAACCATTTTTCATACTCTGTTTCTTGCAGCATGTTTTTAAGTTGATGCAACAGGGGCTCAAAAGACGCTTGATCCGGCAAAGTTGCTCCCATCTCAATCAAATGCTCCGGCTTCGAGTCTTCCAGTAAATACGCATTCGACAAGGCATCATACGATACATAGGTACCACTTCCAACAGAGGCACTTATCAACCCATTGAGCACGCATACCTTAAACGCCTTTGAAATCGTACTCAAATTCACCTCCAAATAATCCGCCAATTCCCGCTGCGGAGGAAGTTTTGTACCAGGCAATAAAACTTCATTTACTATATCCTGTTTCAGCTGATCCGCAAGGACTTGATACATTGGCTTTTTCGTTTTATCTATAGAAGGCTTCCAGCTCATCGGATAGTCTTTAAATGAATTAGAAGGCATTTTTTCTTCACCCTTTTCTGTGATACTGTGATACTTACTGGTACTCCTTGGATTCATTATCGCATTAACCTGTCTGTAAGCAAAAGGTGTTGTTTTATCAACATAATCAATTGTCTAAGATATGAAAGATAGCAGTAAAACGGAAAAACCCCTTCCGAATCTGTAATCAGACTTGGAAGGGGTTTTGTTCACTTTATTACAACCGATGAGGAGAATTACATCATGCCTCCCATAAGTAGCCACTAAAGACCTTAACCATTTATAAGTCTTTTGAAGAAACTAATATATAGGCTGATAAAAGCAGTAGTAGTCTTAGGTCTAATACTTTTTATCATTCATTTATTAAATTAATTAAATCTTTTAAAAGAATTTGGAGAATAAAAAAATTACACAGATTATTTTCTGTGTCATAAATGATTATTTAATCTCTTTACATTCTTAGTTGTGTGAGTGACTTGCACTCGACGACAAGATACTCGCTACATAAAAAGTGGTTGGTTTAAATAACCCCTAAGTGGATGGTCCTCAAAAATGCTTTATATTATAGAATTATAACATATAGAACGAGGAAATTTATTTCTAAAAAGGAGGAAGGCATGAAGTTAGCCCTTATTGTATCAATGATTTTCGTGGTCATTATTTTAGCTATCGGAGTAATCTTGACCATATCCGTTGCTAATTCTAGGAATGAAAATTACAATAGTGAAAAAAGTTTTTCCAGTTTGCTGTGGGTTTATGTTTTATCAATCCCATTTATTGTTGTATTGACCCTTATAGCTATATTTATATTTTATTAATAACGGAGGACGGTTCGGTACCAGTGAAAAAGCACATGTTTTTTTCGAGTCTCAGGAACCGTCTAAACCCACTGAAAAAGTTCGTATTTCAATGATACATTCTTTAGATTCTTCCTGTAGACTCTTTGACCGAGGGGTGGATTATTCACAATCGTCCCCTAAATTATGTTGTTGACGTAACAATACAACAACGACACAATTCTAGGGAATAATTGGGTTCACTGAAAATTCATTGGCAGTCTTTAAAATTTAAACATTTTTTTAAACAATACCCGAGAATAAAATACCATTATATCCCGTAACTTCTCAACGCGTAGACAAACCTTGAAATGCCTTCTTGTATTGAGGCTCCGTTACCTTTTCCATAAGTAAATCGAACGTATCCATTTGTTGAACCCATTATTCTTCCAGGTACAAATGAAACGCCTTTTTTCATAGATTCTTCAAGTAACTTATATCCATCAATTTCGTGATTTATTTTACACCATAAATGAATTCCGCCTTGTGGCACTAAATATGTAACCTCATTTTTAGTTAAACTGTCCAATGCTAAAATTAACGCATCCCTACGCTCCCTCAGTTGAATCCTTAAATTTGAAACATGCTTGTCAAATTGAGGGGAATCTAGAAATTGATTCGCTATCCATTGAGGAAAAACACTATGACCAAAGTCAATTTGCTGTTTGCCATCTGATAAACGCTTAATCACTTTTTCTGGTCCAATAATCCAACCAATGCGTAATCCTGATGCAACAACTTTTGATAAAGAACTAATGTATACAACATTTTCATTATCGTCCATTGACTTTAACGTGGGTCCAATGCGCCCATCAAATGACGTCAAATTATAAGGATCATCCTCTATTATGGGAATACCGTACTTTAATGATAATTCCAATATTCTCTTTCGACGTTCCAGAGACATTTTTGTGCCAGTAGGATTTTGATAATCAGGATTTAAAAAAAGCATACGAATTCGATGTTTTCTTTGTAAAGCTACAATATCATCAGGATTTAAGCCATATTGATCAACTGGGAGTAATAGCGTTCTAATACCAAACGATTGAAAGATCGGTAAAGAGTATGCGTAGGATGGATCTTCAATAGCTACTGTATCACCTGGTTTTAACAGGCATTGAACGATTAGGTGGATTGCTTGCTGAGCGCCCGATGTAATCAGTATGGAGTTTGGCTCAACAACCATATTTTTATAGGTTTTTACATGTTTACAAATTGTCTCCCGTAATCCCGCATCGCCTAAAGGATGATCGTAACCTAAATGCTCATCAAACGCATGATCTTTAAGAATCCTAGCGAATTGGACGTTAGGTAGTAAATCTGCTGCAAGTTCCCCGCTTGATAGGTTAATCATTCCTTCTTGCTCAGTTTCATTACGAAGTTTCTGAACCAATGGAAGATTCGGAAGAAATGAGCCATCTTCTACATATCTACCCCAATTGGGGACTCTTTTATGAGTTAGTCCCCATATATCCGTATTTATATAAGTGCCGCTTCCTTTTCTTCTGACAATTAATCCAATGGCCTCTAACTCATCATAAGCAGTCACAACTGTACTCCGATTTATCTGTAACTTTTTTGCTAACTCACGTTCAGATGGCAATGGCTGGTCCTGAGATAAATCTCCCGATATAATCCCATTCTCTATTTGTTCTGCAAGTTGCCTATACATAGGTTTTTTTATTGAACGGTCTAGCATAAATTGCATTAAACTCCATCCTTTATTTATAATTTTTCAATATAACAAATTTCGTATTATGCTCATAGTGAAATTTTAAATGTTATTATCTCATCTCCTGACATCAGTATCCCTATAGAAGTGTTAAAGATGACCTCGGCCATTACGTTAACGAAGTCACTTTTTTTTTTAATTCTATCATTTTACTTTTACAGCTTTTCGCGCTCAAAATTTAAGCGATCGATACCAAGTATAGACTCAATTCTCTATAAAGAAAAATTACATAAGAAAAGAATTGCCGGGTTAATTTTAATTACAAGCTGCATTGTCCTTTTAAATATTGGCGACTGTTGGTTTATCGGAAAGCGCAATTCATTTACCGAAACCTATTCATTTTAGACGTAGAGGCTAAAGTACGCAGCTGCTAACGCTACTATTAATTTAGACTCAATCTCTGTTTTCAATAGATTCAGCAGCGTATTATCTCCCTTGTTATTAACCATCTTAAAGTTCATACATCTGCCCTCCTCTTTGCATAAAGTCCACTTTCCTAATTATGTAGTCCTACTACAATGATGCCAGTGCAGACAGCTTGTCACAAGACAGTGACAGATACTTGTAAATGTTACTAGAAAAATGAATTTATTAAGATAAATAAACGCTTATACAAAGATCAGGGTTTCATTTTCACTTGTTCGGAAGGCTATCCATGTACAATTAAACAATTTTCCAACCGTCTACAGCGTCTGCTAGTAAAAATGCCTGACTTATGTAAGCACATCACGCTACACTCATTCCAGCATACACACGCTTCGTTGTTAATTGAAGCAAGTGTTAATATGAAAGTTATCTCCCATAAGCTCGGGCATCCTTCAGTAGTGACGACGGACGAAATTTACGGACATTTGACAAGAGGATTAGAAAAAGAGGCCTCTCAAAAATTCAGTGAATTAATGAGAGACCTCTATATTTTAAGTGATTTTATTGGCGCTTATGACTAATAAAATGAACACGGTTTGATGATCAGTGCTCTAACCCATGTCATATCAAGGGCTTAGAGTTTCACTTACATCATGCCGCCCATGCCACCCATACCGCCCATATCAGGCATAGCAGGGCCAGCTGCTTCTGGTAAATCAGCAACTACAGCCTCTGTAGTCAAGAACATAGCCGCTACAGATGCCGCGTTCTGCAATGCGTAACGCGTAACTTTAGTCGGGTCCACGATACCTGCTTCTACCATGTTGACCCACTCGCCGTCTGCTGCGTTGAAACCGATGCCGACTTCTTCGCGCTTCAAGCGGTCCACTACGATAGATCCTTCAAGACCTGCGTTTGTAGCGATCTGACGTACTGGTTCTTCTAATGCACGTAGAACGATTTTGACACCTGTTGCTACGTCGCCTTCTGTTGATTCTAGTAATGCTTCTACTTGCTTGTAAACATTCACAAGTGCAGTACCGCCACCCGATACAATTCCTTCTTCAACAGCTGCACGTGTAGAGTTCAATGCGTCTTCGATACGAAGTTTACGCTCTTTTAACTCAGTTTCTGTAGCCGCTCCGACTTTGATCACTGCTACGCCGCCAGCTAGTTTAGCTAAACGCTCTTGCAATTTCTCCTTGTCGAATTCAGAAGTTGTTTCTTCGAGTTGTGAACGAATTTGGCCTACGCGTGATTCGATTGCACCTGCGTCTCCGCTGCCTTCAACGATTGTTGTGTGATCTTTTGTAACAACGACTTTCGATGCGCGACCTAGTGAAGTAAGGTCTGCAGACTTCAGATCAAGTCCTAAGTCTTCTGTGATGACTTGTCCGCCTGTCAAGACTGCAATGTCTTCTAGCATCGCTTTACGGCGATCACCAAAGCCAGGTGCCTTCACTGCAACTGCGTTGAATGTTCCACGAAGTTTGTTGACGACTAGAGTAGCCAATGCTTCTCCTTCAACATCTTCTGCAATGATAAGAAGTGGCTTACCTTGCTGAACAACCTGCTCAAGTACAGGAAGAATTTCTTGGATATTCGTAATCTTCTTGTCTGTGATCAAGATATACGGGTTGTCCAAAGATGCTTCCATCTTATCTGTATCTGTTGCCATATAAGCAGATGCATATCCGCGGTCGAATTGCATACCTTCTACCACATCAAGTTCTGTTGTGAAGCCTTTAGACTCTTCGATTGTGATGACGCCATCGTTTCCAACGCGTTCCATCGCTTGTGCAATCAAATCGCCGACTTCTTCATCGCCTGAAGAAATAGCTGCTACTTGTGCAATTTCTTGCTTGCTTTCGATTTCATCGGAAACGCCTTGTAGCCCTTCTACTGCTGCTACTACTGCTTTTTCGATTCCTTTACGGATGCCTACTGGATTTGCGCCAGCTGTTACGTTTTTCAAACCTTCACGAATCATAGCCTGTGCTAGAACCGTAGCTGTTGTTGTTCCGTCCCCTGCAATTTCATTCGTTTTAGAAGCTACTTCCGCCACAAGCTTTGCGCCCATGTTTTCGAATGCATTTTCTAATTCGATTTCTTTTGCAATTGTAACACCATCATTTGTGATCAATGGAGAGCCAAATTTACGCTCAAGTACGACGTTACGTCCTTTTGGTCCAAGTGTTACTTTAACAGCATCTGCCAATGTATCTACACCGCGTAGCATTGCAGTACGTGCTTCTTCGTTAAATTTAAGTTCTTTAGCCATTTAAATGATTCCCTCCTGATTTTTCATATCTTTTGTTTTTATAACAGTCGATTAACCGATCGTTGCCAAGATATCGCTTTCACGCAAGATCAAGTATTCAGTACCTTCATATTTCACTTCTGTGCCTGCATATTTAGAGAAGATGATACGGTCACCTTCTGATACTTCCAAGTTCACACGTTGTCCGTTCTCAAGAACACGGCCTGTACCAACAGCAATTACTTTTCCTTCTTGCGGCTTTTCTTTTGCAGAGTCTGGTAAGACAATGCCGCTTGACGTTTTTTCTTCTGCTTCGATTAATTCGATTACGATACGGTCACCTAGTGGTTTCAACAAATGAAACAACCTCCTCGAGATATTGTTTAGTTTTGAAATTTTAGCACTCAGTAACTATGAGTGCTAACACAACTCTTATCATAAAGAATTCCATTTAGAATTGCAAGTAAAAGCTTTCGACATTTTCTTTTTTGCCAAACGTCTTTTTTCGCGTTAAAATGGTCAATATGTATGGAAGAAAGGTTGTGTACAGTGAAAAACTGGGTTGTCGCTCTAATACTTTTTATTACCTACGTTCTTATGCAAATCGCTAGCATATTTCTCGCGCCAGTACTGGTCTTTTATTTCTCGGAAAAAGGATTACCGCAAGTTGAAGCTCTATCACACGGTTTCGCTTGGACGCTTTTCACCGTCAACACGATTGCCGCGATTATTTTTGTCATCATCCTGCTAAAAAACAAGAAATTCATTCCTGTATTTAAAGGAAAGCCTGCACATATGGGAAATGTTCTTCTTTGGGGGATCATTGGATTTTTCCTAGCGATGGCCGGGCAAATCTTAGGAGCCGCAATCGAGTCGATGTTCGGTGTCGAAGCAGGCTCTGAAAATACTGAATTACTTTCAAACATTGCGAAAACTGCTCCAATCATCATCTTTCCTATGGTTCTCTTTGCACCATTCCTTGAAGAAGTCGTGTTTCGCCGCATTTTATTCGGAGGCTTGTACAGGAAGACGAACTTCTGGATTGCTGCGATTGCGAGTGCTGTCGTATTCGCTGCCGTGCATAACGAGTTGCAGCATCTACTCATGTATTTGATGCCAGGACTCGCTTTTGCATTTGTCTACTACAAAACAAAAAGACTGCTCACACCGATGATCGCTCACTTTTTGATGAACGGCTTTGTGACAGTCGTACAATGGAATGCAGAAAAATTGCAGCAACTACAGGATATGCAGCAAAGCATCATCACATTCCTACTATAAAAAATTCTCTCCTCGCATTTTATTACGCAAGGAGAGATTTTTTATTGAGCCGCCATCACTTGTACCATTTTATCAATGTCAGGTTTTGCAGTACTCTTCACACCTTCCGTCAGAATACTGAAAATCAGCTCTTCGCCACTCTTCGTTTTCACATATCCTGATAAGGCATCTGTATGGTTTAATGAACCTGTTTTCGCCAACACTTTTCCTTTGACCAGAGGGCTCGTCAAACGATTACGCAATGTACCGCCCAGCATCCGATCGTTTATTCCCGCAACTGGCAAAGAACGTTCAAATGTTGGATACCACGGCTTTGTCTGAGCTTCGAATAACACTTCTGAGATTTTCTCAGAAGGTATCTTATTTTTATGCGACATACCCGAAGCATCTTCTAAATAAATACCTTTCAAACTGATGCCGTCTTTTTGTACCGTTTCTCTCATAACACGCAAGCCGGCATCCCAGCTGCCTTCATTGTATACAGCCCGTCCCATCGATTTTGCTAAAATTTCAGCATGTGCATTGTTGCTAAGCTTCATGAAGGGCATCATCAAGTAGTACAAGGACATCGACTTTTTCGTTGCAAGCAATTGGGCATTCGCTGGAGTTTTGGATCGACTTACTTTCGTAGTTTTACTGAAACTGATGCCTTGTTTAGCAAGCGCTCGTTTGAAAACATCTGCTGTGTATGCACTCGGATTCGAAACCGTCACCCATTGACGTTTACCGCTCGAGTTGACGGGGATGTTTCCTGAGACGATGATCGTATTCGTTCCATATTGGCGAGCCATTGTCACTGTGTTCGGCTTACCTTTAGGAACCGTTCGCGTTCGATTGACAACTTTAACAATGTTTGTGTGTGGAGTTAACGTAACGGCTGCCGGCTTGCCGTTTTTCGTTGGTTTTGCTTGAACGATCGTTGTCCCTGCATCATAATCTTCATTCGGCGACAACGTCAATGCCGAGATTTGTGCAGCGTAATAATGCGTTTCATCCGATTTATAAATACCCGGAGATAAACGCTTTGTGTCAAACCATGTATCATCCGCCACAATATTTCCTGTGATGGACTTGATGCCTGACTGACGCACCTCTTTCGCAAGCTGCTGCAAATCCCGTTCCATTAAGGTCGGATCCCCTGTTCCCCGCAAATAAAGCTGGCCGTTCAGGACACCGTTTTTCACGGGCCCACTCGCTAATACATCTGTCTGGAAGGTATAATCTTCGCCCAACACTTCAAGAGCAGTCGTCGCAGTTAACACTTTAACATTGGACGCCGGCGTGACGCCTTGATCCGCTCGGTATTGATATACGATTTTATTCGAATCCGCCTCACGTACAACTATACTGCTCTTCGTACCGCGCATGCGATGACTCGTAATAACCTGATTGATTCCCGCTTCCATAGCTTTATAAGATTGCTCTGCAGCAACCGCTTGACCTCCTGTTATAGGAGTATAGACACTCGCACTGACTAAAACTGCACCTAGTAACCATTTACTCAATCGACGTTGAGTCTTTTTTCTATTCACTGAATCTCATTTCCTCCCAATCTCGTTGTCCCTGCTAGTTTACCATACTGCGTACTTCAACTGAACCCAATTTATAACAGAAACAAAAAATCCTCCTGCATAGGCAAGAGGACTTGAATTTTATTTGTTTGAATCGGTTTGATTCATCACTTCATCGATTTGACGTTGCTGCTCTGCTTTCACTTCTTCCAGTTTCCGCAGTTGTTCAGCTTTTTCAAACTTCCTATATCCTAGACGTGAGATCACGATACTGATTTCATATAGGATGAACAAAGGAACCGTGACGAACAAATGCGATACGATGTCAGGAGGTGTGATGAATGCCGCCAATACGAACAGGCCAAAGTAGGAATATTTCCGTACCTTCACCAAGACTTTTGGCTGCAATATTCCTAAACGGGATAAAAATAAAATGACGATCGGCAGCTGGAAAACGAAACCGAACGGCAAAAGTATAGAAAAAAGAAAAGAGAAGTATTCGTTAATACCAATTGTCTGTTCAATGTTTAATTGATCAGACAAATTAATCATGAATTTCATAATATATGGCAGTAACACGAAATACGAGAAACTGATCCCTGCTAAAAACAGAAGAAAAGCAAAGGGAATGTACGACAGTGTGACTTTTCTTTCTAAATCACGAAGACCTGGGGATATGAACGCCCACAATTGATACATTAGGACCGGTGAAATAATGATGATCGCCAAGAAAATGATTACCTTTAAATAAATGACAACCGGATCGACGACATTAAATGCATTCAACACTACTTCTTCTGCCGGTGTATCATATTGGATAAAGTGAATCAAAGGCTTTGCAAAAAAGAAACTGGCAATCACGCCAACAATAAAGAAAACGACGATAACCATCAGCCGTTTTCGAATCTCATCTATATGTTCAACGATCGTTAAGTTTTTATCTGCCATCAGACTAACACCCTAACTTAGCGCACTTCTTCTTTCTTGTCTTCAACCTTTTTTACCTCATCGTCATCCGCAAGACCTTTCGTTGCGTTTTTAAACTCACGCAATGAAGAACCGAATGCTTTACCGATTTCAGGTAACTTCTTAGGACCAAATATAAGCAATGCGATAACCGCAATAATTAACAAACTACCAACGCCTGGAGCCATGATTGGTCACCTCCTCATAATATGTCTATTCTACACGAAAACCCTCGCATTTACTATTGCCAGGTCAGTTCATTTGTGAATCTTTTACGTCATTTTTGATGAGATAAATCAATGTCTGCAACTCGCCGGAAAGATCGATGCTTTGGATACGGATCGTATCGGGTACAGCCAGCCGTTCAGGGGTGAAATTCAAAATTCCTTTCACACCAGTTTGAGCGAGGCGGTCCGTCAATTCCTGTGCCACTCTCTTCGGTACGGTCAAAATAACCATTTCGATCCCTAGTTCAAGGATTTTCTCCTCCAGTCGATCAGGCGGATAGATCGGAATATGATTCCGTTCTTCGCCGTCATAAGGCGCTTTCGGATCAAATGCTACAACAATTTTCGTGTTGTGAATCTTTTGGAAGTTGTACTTCAGAAATGCATTCCCAAGACTCCCGACCCCGATCAAAGCCACATTTGTTTCTTCATCTTGGTCTAGTGTCTCGCGGAAAAACTGCAATAATGAATCAACATCATAGCCGTATCCTTTACGTCCCAGCGCACCAAAATGCGAGAAGTCCCTGCGAATTGTAGCGGCATCAATCTTCATTGCTTCGCTTAATTCACTAGACGAAATTCGCTGTACACCTGCATCTGCGTAATTGCGTAAAAATCTATAGTATAAAGGCAATCGTTTCGTTGTTGCCTGCGGAATTCTTTTTGTACCCACTGCTTTCCTTACCCCCAGTGTTGCCCTATTACATCCTCCGCTTAAATCCTCAAGGAAAACGAAGGTGAGCCGCTTTTATCGTACAGGAGAACCCATCAGTTGTAAAGCCGATTATTGCATGGTGCTACCGATTCTATTAAACTTAGAAGGGAATAGAGGTGTGAGGCTTGATTATTTTACAAGTAAATGGACTGACCAAGTCTTTTTCAGGCACGGACCTGCTGGAAAATGTGCGTCTCGAAGTTCAACATCGAGACCGCGTTGCACTAGTTGGACGCAATGGTGCCGGAAAATCGACATTATTAAAAATAATAGCAGGCGAATTATCAGCCGACGAAGGCGATATTATCATCCCGAAAGACATACGAGTCGGCTATTTGGAGCAACATAGCGGCATTGATTCAGAATTGACGATTTGGGATGAAGTAATGACAGTATTTGCACCGCTTCGACAAAAAGAAGAACGTTTACGCACCCTCGAGCATCAAATGGCCGAGCCTTCCGTCTACGAAGACGCAGACCGCTATGCGCGTGTTATGGCTGAATATGATGAACTGCAGATTGCATTTAAGGAAGCAGGAGGCTATCAGTTTGAGGCCGATGCGCGTTCTGTCCTTCATGGAATGCGGTTTTATCCGGAAGACTATGAGAAGCCTGTCGATCTATTATCCGGCGGCCAAAAGACGCGGCTCGCGTTGGCTAGGATGCTGCTGAGCAAGCCGGATTTATTAATACTGGATGAACCGACGAACCATTTGGACATCGAGACCTTAAATTGGCTGGAGCGCTATCTATCCGCTTACGAAGGGGCGATTCTGATTGTTTCGCATGACCGTTATTTTCTCGACAAGGTCGTGACAACAGTCTATGAGGTATCTCGTCGAAAAGTGACGAAATACAGTGGAAATTACAGTACCTACTTAGATGAGAAAGCGAAGAATTATGAAAGGGACCAAAAGCTTTTCGAGCAGGAACAAGATGAGCGCGCGAAGCTTGAAGAGTTCATCCAGAAAAACATTGCACGCGCATCGACTTCCAAAATGGCGAAGAGCCGCCGCAAACAACTGGAACGCAGGGAGTGGATGGATTCACCTGAAGGCGATGAAAAGTCCGCAAACTTTTCATTTTCATTGGATCGGCCGAGCGGCAATGATGTCCTTTCCCTCGATGACGTAAAGATTGGCTATGGATCACAGCCCGTGTCAGAACATATTTCCGTACGCGTCTATAAAGGAGACCGCGTTGCTTTTGTCGGGCCGAACGGCGTCGGCAAGTCGACGTTACTGAAGACCATCGTCAAGCGTAATGAGCTGCTTGACGGCGATATTCGCTATGGTACCAACGTCCAGTTCGGATACTATGACCAAAACCAGGCAACATTGATTGGGTCTGGTACGGTTCTGCAGGAAATCTGGGATGACTGGCCCATGATGAACGAAAAGGATATCCGCTCCTTGCTTGGTCGCTTCCTGTTTACTGGCGACGACATCGAAAAGCACGTGACGTCGTTATCAGGCGGAGAAAAAGCCAGGCTTTCATTGGCCCAGCTCATGCTGGAAAAGTCCAACACACTTATTTTGGACGAGCCGACAAACCATTTGGATCTCGACAGCAAAGAAATTCTTGAAAACGCGCTGGATGACTTTCCAGGAACGATTCTTTTCGTTTCCCATGACCGCTACTTCATCAATCGACTCGCAACGAAAGTTATAGAACTGAGCGAACATGGCGCAGTTGAATACTTGGGCGACTATGATTACTATGTCGAGAAGAAAACAGAAATGGAAGAAATCGCTGCAGTGACACAGGTTGAGCAACGTGAAAAGGAACCTGCTGCAAAGAAAGAAAATGCCGGAAAAGAGTTTCAGCGTCAAGAACGTCGGCTAACTAGAGCGATTGCTGAAATCGAAAAGAAGATGGAAACATTTGATGATGAAATCGCCGAACTACAAGCCCAGTTATTGAATCCTGATATCGCGAACGACCACGTCCAGTTGATGGAGATTCAACGACGTATCGACGAGTTGCAAGCAACACACGATGAACAAGCTGAAGAATGGTTAATGCTGCAAGATGAATTAGAAAGTTTATAAGAAAAGTCGGCTGTCCTGAAAGTGAGATACTCTTTCAGTGACAGTCTTTTCTTATATTCCGGGTAAGTGAAGCAAAGAGGCAACACTAAGTATTGTTTGCACCGTAACAAATTATGATAACTTATAGTCTGACAAATTACGACTTACACATTACAATTGCAAACGTAATTCGTCAACATGACTGATACACAAAGAGCTCTCTTGATTTATCCACCTTTTTTCTCCACAATCTTTTCCACAGTAGAAATCCCATTTTGAATACATATGAACATAGTTATGAACATTATCCACAGAGTTTATGCGAAACATCCACAAAGTTATCCAAGTGACACACCCGCATCGTGCACAACTTTCTAAACTTACTCACATTTAATCCACAAATTGTGTATAAGTACGAACGTTCCCTATTGACAATTCTTCTTGCGCATAATGAAAAAACACATATTTTGCTGAATATTAGCAAAATATGTGTTCATTATTAATAATTCCATGATTTCAATGGCATACCAGGACGACCATTCATCGTTGAGTCGCTGCGGACGCCACTTTTCCACATCTCATACCCAGCTGCCGCTATCATGGCCGCGTTATCTGTGCATAACGCGATAGGTGGAACATAGAAAGGAATTCCTTCTTTTTGCAGTGCCTCTGTTAAAGACTTGCGCAAGCCTTGATTGGCAGCTACGCCTCCTGCAGCGATTACTTGTTTTACATCAAATTGTTTGGCTGCTTTCACAGTCTTTACCGTCAGCACATCCACAACGCTCTGTTGAAAACCTGCAGCTACATGCTGAGGATCGATCTGTTCGCCTTTTTGCTCGATATTATGCTTATAATTAATGACCGCTGATTTCAAACCACTGAAACTGAAATCATACGAATCCGCCTCTAGCCAAGCGCGCGGAAAATCAATGCTTTGCTCACTTTCCAATGCAAGCCTATCTACTTGCGGACCACCTGGATAAGGCAATCCAAGCACACGGGCCACCTTGTCGTAAGCCTCTCCTGCTGCATCATCACGTGTTTCTCCAATCAACTCGAAGGACCCGTGGGACTTCATGACGACGAGTTCCGTATGGCCGCCAGAAACAATCAATGCTAGCAGCGGAAACTCCATTGGATGCATCAGTTGGTTGGCATACACATGACCTGCAATATGATGTACGCCGATCAGCGGCAATTGGTTAGCAAACGCAAAAGCCTTCGCTGCATTTACCCCAATCAATAAGGCTCCTACCAGTCCAGGACCCTCCGTCACAGCAACAGCTTCCAAATCTTTTGGAACAATTTCAGCTTCCCGTAGCGCTTCTTCAATAACGAGTGTGATTTGCTCCACGTGTAAGCGAGAAGCGATTTCAGGCACTACTCCGCCGAATTGTTTCTGCTGTTGAATTTGCGAAGATACTATAGATGATACAATTTCGGTACCATTTTTCACGACCGAAGCTGCCGTTTCATCACAACTTGTTTCAATACCTAAAATATAATGATCTTTCTTCATTCGAATTCCACCCACATGACGAGCCCATCTTCATGGTCGTCCGTATAATAGTTTTTCCTGATCCCGCCTTCTTGAAAACCCAATTTACGATAAAGAGACCGCGCTGGTTCATTGCTGACACGCACTTCCAACGTCATTGTTCGTACTTCATTTAGTCTGCACAACTCCATTGCCTTTCGCATGAGATCTTCTCCAATTCCTTTTCCGCGCAATGATGAGCGAACTGCTACATTCGTAATATGACATTCATCCAAAACAATCCACATACCACAGTGACCAATAATCTCGCCATCCAGTTCCGCTACAATATAATGAGAGTACTCATTGCCTGCCAGCTCATGCTCAAAGATCTCTTCTGTCCAGGGCGTAGCAAATGCTTCACGTTCGATACTCGCCACCGAAGTAATATCTGCTAACGTCATTTTCCGAAATACTACATCCTCACTCATTGGTAGGCTCCTTCTTCACCAAGTTGGCTTCCGCTTCTGTGATGCGTCTATACTGCGGAGTAAAAGAATGTACAGAGTCGGCTTGTTCAGCCCGCATAGCTAATGAAATAACAGAGGAAGCGCGTGGTACATTCACAGCAAATGAAGTGAATTTCGCTTGATCTCCCAACTGCTCACGAATACTTTGCTCATGCAACTTCACATCTTCACCAATAAATAAAACGGGTTCTTTCATCTCTTTCAGTTGTTCTAAAAGCTCTGCCAGTGCACAGTGCTGATCTTCCATCACACTCACTAGCTCTTCTCCAGCCATACGATAAATCGCCGAATAGACATTAGACCGTCTAGCATCAAATAGTGGGCATAGGAGCCCGTTGTAAAGCTGACCATTCATAGCCAAAGACTTCAAACTGGAAACTCCATAAAGCGGCTTGCCCAATGTCCAAGCAAGTGTTTTTGCAATCGTTACACCGATCCGCACACCTGTATAAGAACCCGGTCCTTCAGAAACTGCAATCGCATCAATTTCCGAAGGGGATATTGATGTTTTTCGGCAGACCTCTTCAACAGCCGGCATTGCCCGCAAAGAGTGATTGACCTTCATCATACTCGACTCTTCAATCAGTAACTCGCCATCTTTGACGATTGCTACTGACAATGGAGAGTTCGCTGTATCAATACCTAACCATATCATATAAAAATCTCCTCACAAATACGTGTAAATCGTTCACCTTTTGCCGTTAGTTCAACTGTGCGTGTTTCCGGTCCTGTATGATGAATAACAACCTCCAAGCGCTGTTCAGGCAATTCATCTGCAATAAATTGCGCCCACTCAATGATGGAAATCGCGTCTCCATAAAACAACTCGTCCCACCCTAAGTCTTCATCGCTAGTAGCCAAACGATACACGTCTAAATGATTAAGGGGATAATTCCCTTCGTACTGTTTAATAATCGTAAAAGTAGGACTGCTGACCGTCCGGGTGATACCTATAGACTTCGCAAGTGCTTTCGCAAATGTTGTTTTGCCAGCACCTAAATCGCCTTCAAGTGTCAGTACATCAGGCGGCTTCAAGTAACTGCCGATCTCAGCAGCCAACTTTTCCATCTCTTCAACTGACTTTATTTCTTTTCTCCACACAGCCAACGCACCCTTCTAATTTCATCATAATACTAGTGTACAGAAAAACAAAGTAAAACAAAAGCTTAGACAGCCGAAGTTCATCTACAAGAAAAAACGATTTCACCGGTAAGGTGAAATCGTTTGGAATGTTAAAATATGGCGGTCCCGACGGGAATCGAACCCGCGATCTCCTGCGTGACAGGCAGGCATGTTAACCGCTACACCACGGGACCATGAAAAAATTCAAAAAAATAAAAAGCCTAGCAACGTCCTACTCTCACAGGGGGAAGCCCCCGACTACCATCGGCGCTGAAGAGCTTAACTTCCGTGTTCGGTATGGGAACGGGTGTGACCTCTTCGCCATCGTTACTAGACAGATGAGTAAAGCTTGTTCACTCAAAACTGAATAAAAGACATTGTGTACCTCAAGTAGTACTTCTTAAAATAGGTTAAGTCCTCGATCGATTAGTATCTGTCAGCTGCACACGTCGCCGTGCTTCCACCCCAGACCTATCCACCTCATCATCTTTGAGGGATCTTACTTACTTGCGTAATGGGAAATCTCATCTTGAAGGGGGCTTCATGCTTAGATGCTTTCAGCATTTATCCCGTCCATACATAGCTACCCAGCGATGCCTTTGGCAAGACAACTGGTACACCAGCGGTATGTCCATCCCGGTCCTCTCGTACTAAGGACAGCTCTTCTCAAATTTCCTGCGCCCGCGACGGATAGGGACCGAACTGTCTCACGACGTTCTGAACCCAGCTCGCGTGCCGCTTTAATGGGCGAACAGCCCAACCCTTGGGACCGACTACAGCCCCAGGATGCGACGAGCCGACATCGAGGTGCCAAACCTCCCCGTCGATGTGGACTCTTGGGGGAGATAAGCCTGTTATCCCCGGGGTAGCTTTTATCCGTTGAGCGATGGCCCTTCCATGCGGAACCACCGGATCACTAAGCCCGTCTTTCGACCCTGCTCGACTTGTAGGTCTCGCAGTCAAGCTCCCTTATGCCTTTGCACTCTACGAATGATGTCCAACCATTCTGAGGGAACCTTTGGGCGCCTCCGTTACTCTTTAGGAGGCGACCGCCCCAGTCAAACTGCCCACCTGACACTGTCTCCTGCCCGGATCACGGGCATGGGTTAGAAGTCCAATACAGCCAGGGTAGTATCCCACCAACGCCTCCTCCGAAGCTGGCGCTCCGGAATCCAAGGCTCCTACCTATCCTGTACAGGCTGCACCGGAATTCAATATCAGGCTACAGTAAAGCTCCACGGGGTCTTTCCGTCCTGTCGCGGGTAATGCGCATCTTCACGCATATTATAATTTCACCGAGTCTCTCGTTGAGACAGTGCCCAGATCGTTACGCCTTTCGTGCGGGTCGGAACTTACCCGACAAGGAATTTCGCTACCTTAGGACCGTTATAGTTACGGCCGCCGTTTACTGGGGCTTCAATTCAGAGCTTCGCTTGCGCTAACCCCTCCTCTTAACCTTCCAGCACCGGGCAGGCGTCAGCCCCTATACGTCACCTTACGGTTTTGCAGAGACCTGTGTTTTTGCTAAACAGTCGCCTGGGCCTATTCACTGCGGCTCTCTCGGGCTATTCACCCTACCAGAGCACCCCTTCTCCCGAAGTTACGGGGTCATTTTGCCGAGTTCCTTAACGAGAGTTCTCTCGATCACCTTAGGATTCTCTCCTCGCCTACCTGTGTCGGTTTGCGGTACAGGCACCTCCCGCCTCGCTAGAGGCTTTTCTTGGCAGTGTGAAATCAGGGACTCCGGAGACAATTCTCCTTGCCATCACAGCCTAGTGTTATATGAGAACGGGATTTGCCTCGTTCTCCACCTCACTGCTTAGACACGCAACCAACTGCGTGCTCACCCTATCCTACTGCGTCCCCCCATTACTCAAACGGCGGGGAGGTGGTACAGGAATATCAACCTGTTGTCCATCGTCTACGCCTATCGGCCTCGACTTAGGTCCTGACTAACCCTGAGCGGACGAGCCTTCCTCAGGAAACCTTAGGCATTCGGTGGAAGGGATTCTCACCCTTCTTTCGCTACTCATACCGGCATTCTCACTTCCAAGCGCTCCACCAGTCCTTCCGGTCTAGCTTCAACGCCCTTGGAACGCTCTCCTACCATTGACTTGCGTCAATCCACAGTTTCGGTGAT
>NZ_JBBOOL010000001.1:3452500-3898867 GCF_038003105.1 Sporosarcina sp. FSL W7-1283
GTCTAGCCAGTTGTGCAATGTCGACTTTCCCCAAAGCCTCTGTCGCTTCACTCGTTCCCAATTGAGTTTTATCCAGCGCTACTTCTTTCAAAACGGATTCTGCAATTTTATAGCTTTCCGGGTGAATCCCTGTTGTATCAAAAGGTTCTTTGGATTCTGGTATGCGCAGGAAGCCGATTGCTTGCTCATATGTTTTGGCACCTAATCTTGGAATCTTCTTTAAGTCTGTTCGCTTTTTGAATTTACCTGCTTCTCCCCTTGCTTTGACGATGTTTTCAGCTACAGTTTTTGAAAGCCCTGAAACATATTGCAAAAGTGAAGAAGAGGCGGTGTTGACATTGACACCTACCTGGTTTACTGCCGTTTCTACGACAAAGGACAAGGACTCCGACAGATTCTTTTTTGCCACGTCATGCTGATATTGCCCCACACCTATTGACTCGGGATCAATTTTGACGAGTTCTGACAGCGGATCTTGCAAACGACGTGCAATCGATACAGCGCTACGCTGTTCGACTTGGAGATCAGGGAACTCTTCCCTTGCTTGCGGTGACGCCGAATAGACACTGGCACCTGCCTCGTTTACTATCACGTAGGAAACTGGCTCTTCAGCTTCTTTAATTAGTTCGACAATGAATTTCTCGGTTTCTCTTGAAGCGGTTCCATTGCCGATTGCAATGATCGAAATCGGATATTTCTTCAATAAATCCATTATTACTTTTTTCGATGCCTCTTTTTGCGGTTTGGGCGGATGTGGATATATCACGGAGATATCATGAAGCTTACCCGTCTCATCTACGACCGCCAACTTACACCCTGTACGGAAAGCAGGGTCCACACCGAGAACTGTTCTGCCTTTTAAGGGAGCTTGCAGTAAAAGGCTCCGAAGATTTTCGGAAAACACATGAATCGCCTGCGCTTCGGCTTTTTCAGTCAACGCTGTTCGTACTTCCCTTTCAATAGAAGGAGCGATTAACCGCTTGAATGAATCTTCCAATGCGTTCTTTATATAAGATGCAGATGGCGAACCTGTTTGTTTGAGGTACGCCCGCTCCAGATCTCCGACAATCCGATCAGCCGGAAAACCTACACCGACACGCAGTACATCTTCCTTTTCTCCACGATTGATGGCAAGCACTCTGTGAGGAACAATTTTATTCAACGGTTCTTCGTAATCATAATAATTTTCGAAAACTTTCCGCTCATCTTCCGCACCTTTTTTCAAAGCAGCCGTCAAGCGTCCTGCAGACCACGTAGTTTTACGGATACGTTCCCGCATTGTGGCGTCTTCAGAAACTCTTTCCGCAATAATGAATTTAGCACCTTCAAGAGCATCTTCGATTGTGTGAACCTCTTTTTCCGTGTTCACGTACACAGCAGCTGACTTTTCGATACTACTGTTTGTTTGTTGCATCATCTCATCAGCCAGCGGTTCTAAACCGCTTTCGATAGCGATCATCGCCTTCGTTCGACGTTTTTGCTTGTATGGACGATATAAGTCTTCAATCCGCTGCAATACAGTCGCCCGCTCAATATCGGCCTTTAATTGATCGTTCAGCTTTCCTTGCTCTTCAATTAAACGAAGTACTTCCTCTTTTCGTTGTTCCAATGATTTTACATAGTGATAAGAGTCTTCAATCTCTTTTATCTGCACTTCATCTAATGAACCCGTCGCTTCTTTACGGTAACGCGCAATAAAAGGTACTGTGTTGCCTTCTTCCAATAGCGCGATAACACTTGCAGTTTGACGTTTGCCAATGCCTGCTCGGCTCGCAGTTGCTTCCATAAGATCTATCGACAATTCAACCACCCCTTCTTCTTTCCATATAATAGCATAGGTCGAATTCAGATTCCTGCCTTACCTATCTGATAAGTACATACAAAAAAACCCACTTCAAATTAATGAAGCAGGCTTGCCGCAATGAATGTCGCGTCATCATTCGAATCGATTGTACTTTCAATTTTCCTGTACAATTGATAGGGTGTGGTGTTCTCTTGTAAATACTTTTTAGGGCTACGCAAGCTCACGCCATCTGAATGTAAGAAAAATCGATCATTCTTATGATATGGATAGCGTTGCGTACGAAGTGATTGCGGACGTCCTGATAGGTAGCCCATGACAGGCAACGGATAAATCATCTGACCATTTGACTGTAGGATATATAGACGGATATTACCAACACAACTGTATTCCAAAGTTTGCTGGGTAAAATAAACTTTTACAATACCGACCGCTGCGCCACGTTTGTGGAACATTAATTTATTGCAACGTAGCAACAAATCGTCAGGTGATTCATGATGGTACTCTTCCAATACGTTCGGTATCACTTCGGCGGATTCCTTAGCGTCTGTTCCGCTTCCTAAACCGTCTGCGATTGCACAAATGAAATAATCCTCTTCTGAATGAATGTAGTATGCATCCCCAGAATCCTTATTTCCCTTTTTCGACTGTTGGTATATATATGCCTCTACATATTCATTCTCGAAAGTTTTCACTACTTCGCACCACCACTTGTTAGTATTACTTCTTGCAGTTTCTTAATTGCTTTCCTTTGCAGTCTAGATACATGCATTTGAGAGATATTCAGTAATTCCCCAGCTTCTTTCTGACTCATCTGGTCAATATATGTATACTGGATAATTTGGCGCTCACGTTCGCTCAATACACTTAATGCATCTAAGACCAGCATTCGTTGGTCTGTCTTTTCAAATCCACCGTCTGTTTCACCTATAATATCAAGCAGCGTAATTGTGCCGCCTTCTGAATCCGCATCCAGCGTATGGTCAATGGATAACGCTTGATAACTTCTGCCCATCTCCATTGCTTCCAATACAAGTTCTTCGTCAGTGTCAAGATACTCTGCTATTTCGTATACCATAGGCGAGCGTTGAAACTCTGTTGTCAACGTCTCAACAGCCGCTTTAATTTTAGGGCCCAATTCTTTTATACGTCGCGGTACATGGACAGCCCATGTCTTATCGCGAAGGAAACGCTTGATTTCGCCTATAATTGTTGGTACGGCAAATGCTTCGAAACTTCTTCCTTGCTCAGGATCATAGCGACGAATCGCACCTAATAACCCGAGCATACCTGCTTGCACGATGTCTTCGTGATGTGATTGGCCACGGGAATATTTCCGGGCAATCGAATGAACCAAACGCTCGTAATGCAAGACTAACTGCGTCTGGGCGTCGTCATCTTGTGTCTCTTGATATTCATGTATCCACTGAATTACTTGTTCCTTTGTCTCATTGTCACGAGAAGACCGTTGGTTTGACATGTCCTTCTCCTCGCTCTCTGCCCAAGTATTTGGTCATGAAGACGATGACACCCTCCCCATGATCAATTTTCACTTCATCCATTAATGCTTCCATCAAGTAAAGGCCTAATCCTCCTTCCCTTAATGGTGATTCCTCGTTCCAGTCTTGGTATGGACCAATCTTCTTCTTCGTTTCTTCAAAATCGAAGCTTCTGCCATGATCTGTCACGACAATTTCCAATCGGTCCTCATAGAGGGCACAGCCTAAAATCACTTCACCTACTTTCTCGTCATTGTAGGCGTGCTGCACTGCGTTCGTCACAGCTTCACTTGCAGCGATTTTCAAATCCTCGATCTCATCGTATGTAAATCCTAGACGGCTCGCCAAGCCTGAAATCGCCAATCGAGCTACCCCAACATATTGTGGTTTCGCCGGAACTTTCACTTCAATATAATCAAACGCTTGCATCATCTTCGCCACCTTCTATCTGTTCTATCTCCATAATTTCATTCAACCCTGTGATTTCGAATAATCGATAGAGGCGCTGATTCAATCCTTTGATCACCAATTTAGCGTTATGTGCTTTAATCTCTTTATAGAAGCCGACGAAAACGCCTAATCCTGTACTATCCATGTAATTGACCTCAGATAAGTCCAGCTCAACTTCCATTCCTTCTGCCTGCTCCAACTTTGCCAAATGTTCCTTCAACTTTGGTGCCGTATATATATCAATCTCACCAATAATCTTAAATTTATGAACTAAATCCTTGTCTACTTGCTCAACTTGTAAATTCATTTCGCCACCCCGATCGGTTTCTCTATTTTTCCAATTTATGTGCGTTGTCTTTCGATCTTTGCACACATCTTGTTATATACCCGCTTTCCAAACTTCAAAACATTTATTTTGTTTTTTTCAAAATAACCAGTGTAAAGTCGTCATGCAACTGGTAGTCTTGCATTCTAGAAAGTTCATTAAATAAATAGTCGACCATCGCTTGTGCATTTTCGGACTTCACCTGACACAGTAAGTTTTCGATAAAATCCATTTCAATGAATCCATTTTCTGTTCGCGTTTCACTTACACCATCTGTCATTATAACGACGAAATCATCCACTTCGAGCTTAGCTGTACGTTCCTCGTATTTTGCTTCTTCCTGAACACCAAGCAGAAGACCTTTGCTCTCCAACAGCCTAAATTCTTTTTCGGCTGCACAATAAAAAAGGGCTGGTTCATGTCCCGCTGAAGCATAACGAAACGTAGCGGTATCCGTGTCATACTTTCCATAGAACATGGAAACGAACATCGAATCAGAAATGCTTTTTTCAATCATTTTATTAATAAAACTGAGTACTTCAGACGGACTTCTCTTTTCGTAGCGCAAACTATCCATACCGAATTTCACCATGGACATATGCATAGCAGCAGACATCCCTTTGCCGATAATATCCGCCACAGCTAAGCACACTTCACTTGTAGTTTCATTCAAAAAGTATACATAGTCACCATTCATCTGTTTAGCAGGCTTCGAGATCCAGCCGATGTCCAAACCTTTTACCTCAGGAGTCGCTGTCTGTAACAGCGTATTCTGCATCCTTACCGCAATATCCATCTCCATTTGAATGGCTTCTTGCTTACGGATTAGACTTTGGTGTTCTTTCAAAGCTAGTCCATAATGGATCATCATTTCAATTAAAAAATCAAAAGAAATACTTACTGCCGGGGGAAGGTCCTCAATCAACTCTTCAATAGAGGTTTTGTGAAGGCTGATTACATCTTCAGGCGCAATTTTCTTTTCTATAAAATTGCGACTGAATTGCTGACCCAAATAAAGATCCTCTTCCCCTTGGGTGCGCAGAAAACTCTTCAGCATTTGTTTATACTGTTTACCTGTTTCCTGTGGCAATGTTCTTCAACTCCTAGTGCAACCATTTCGTCGCAGTAATGGTAGTACCAATACCTACTTCCGTCTCCACGCGAAAATCATCCATCAATCGCTTGACTCCAGGCATACCGGCACCCAGCCCTCCAGAAGTAGTAAATCCATCCTCCATCACTTTTTGCAAGTCAGTAATACCCGGTCCTTCGTCTGAAGCCGTAATAATCAATCCTGTTCGCTGACCTGCCCGGACAGGCTCAATTTTAATTACACCCTTTCCTGCATACAGATATATATTTCTCGCCAATTCGCTGATGGCAGTTGTAATTCTTGCTTGGTCCACCGTTCCAAAGCCAGTTTCCTTCGCCTCATTACGGCCAAGCTGCCTTGCTGCAACAATGTCCCATTCCGTATTGATCTCTATAGAAGACCCGTGCTCCATGGTCAGGCCTCCAATTCTCTAGTCAATTTCTCAAGCCCGTTTTCTAGATCTAATGCAGTCTTCACATTCTCCAAGCGTATACCAAGTTCAATAAGCGTGATGGCTACTGATGGTTGAATACCTGTGATGACCACTTTCGCTCCCATCAGACTGGTCATGTGAATCACATCACCGAGTACTTTCGCTATAAATGAATCAATGAAGTCAATTGGCGTCAGATCGATTACCACACCGCGGGCTGATGTCTTATGCAATTGATCCAATAAATCTTCTTGGAATTGCAAAGCGGTCTGATCATCTAACTCTACCTGAATAGATACGATTAATGTATCTTTTAACTTTAGAATCGGGATTCGCATCTTCATACTATTCCTCCTCCACTATCGTACGTCCTGTCATCTGCAACGCCTCTTGCATCCCTCGTCTCAGTGTGCTGGTCGTTGAAAAGTCCGTTAAGTTAATACCCAATGTTACGATAGTCTGAGCAATTTCAGGCCGGATACCGACCAACATACATTTCGCGCCGACAAGACGCACTGCATCTGCAGCCTGAATTATATGATGAGCCACCATTGTATCCACGACTGGCACGCCTGTAATATCAAGCAACACCACTTCGGCACGTTGTTTTACGACACCTTCCAACAAATTTTCCATAATCAGTTTGGCGCGCTCTGTATCGATCGTCCCTACTAACGGCATAACGGAGATTTTTTCAAATACTGGAATCAAGGAGGCTGATAATTCCTGCAAAGCAATTTTTTGCAGGCTATCTGTTTGTTCCCACTTCGTAGCGTATTCTTCAATAATACTCTCGCGCAATGGGTTGATCCAGCTCGAGAAAATGACCATCCCTTGACGTAGATTTAAATTTGTCAGAATGCCTGTTTCGAAAAATAAATCGTACACAACTGCAGAAAATGTATCAATCGCACGGTTAACGAATTTGATGGACCAACCAAAATGAATGATCTTCTCAGTGAACTCGTCCAATCTTTCTTTGTCCACTTTCTCTCGATGGGATAAATTGGAAGTCATTAATTTAGTAAATTCCCTGCTCGTCGTTTCTACAACACTCGCCGGCATCAAATCTAAAAATCGCTCACTGGAGTTATCTTTCATTTGCTCCACCCAGCGTTTGGTGATGGTATCTATATTGTCGGATATGCTTTGTTTCATTACTTCATTCATCGCCATTTGTTCCTCCCTATACCTTCAGTTATCTCTATTGTAACGAAAATTTGTACAAACTACATGTATTTTGCTGTTTTTTATTAAAGAACTATACAAAAAAACACTATAGCCTATTGGCAGTAGTGTTTTAGGGTAGCAGCCATCTTGTACTGCTTCTTTTTTAAAACTGTAGTTAGAATATGTATGCTAAAATTTAATGAGCCCGAAACTTACTTGCAATGACTCATCGACTTGTTTCATTAACGCATCGTCTAAATGTGTTATCTTGTCTGTGAGCCTCGACTTGTCGATTGTGCGGACTTGCTCGAGCAGGATGACTGAATCCCGCTCGAATCCATGCCGTGCCGCCGTTATTTCGACATGTGTCGGCAATTTTGCTTTTTGTATTTGTGCAGTAATGGCTGCCACGATTACTGTGGGACTAAACCGATTTCCGATGTCATTTTGTATGACCAAAACCGGTCGGGTCCCTCCCTGTTCAGAACCGACTACAGGTGACAAATCTGCAAAAAAGACGTCTCCACGTTTAATTGCCAACTTTTCATCCTCCGCTGACGCAACGTTCCACGGTATGCTGAGCTTCAAATTCCGCATATAAACACTCTGCCGCTATGTTTAGGTTAATCTGCGACATTTCAACATAACCTCTGATCATAGCTTCCCGCAATAAGGAAGCTTCACCATACTCCATATGTCTCTCTGTCGTCATATAAACGAAATCATCTTGCATCTGCTCCCGCTGAAAGATTGCGTCTTCATTTTGCTGCAGCAATCTTGTTGGGGCTATACTAATTATTTCTTTTTCGTTTTTATTCGTACGCAACTTGAGCACCTCCGACAAACCCATCCCTTATTTCTATATCAAATCTATCTTACCATCGAAATACTAATAAGAAAAGACATGGTTTGAACTCTTATGACAAGAAATGCAAATTTATTCAGTAGTTTGTCGAAATAAATGGCCATTGCTGCGAAAGTTGCATCGAATTGTACGAGAAATATTTTACTTATAAACCCTAGGAATACGCGCTGAAAATGTTACGGCTATTTCATAAGGGATGGTACCTAGCCGTCCCGCCCATTCTTCTATGGTGATCTCCTCATCTCCTTGCCTGCCGATTAATATTACTTTTTCACCTTCTGGATATTCGCGCGGGAGTTTAATCATACATTGATCCATGCAGATCGTGCCGACAATCGGGACACGCCTGCCTCCTATCAATACTTCTTGCCCTTTTAATGAACGTTTTAAACCATCTGCATAGCCGATTGGCAACGTGCCGATCCATTCATCTTCTTCTGTTTCATAGGTCCCGCCATAACTGATTTGTTCGCCGGCAGGCAACTTCTTCACATAAGCCAACTCGGTTTCAATCGACATTGCTTTTTCAAGCACAAACGGTAACTTTCTCTCAACGGCTGCGGATGGTGCGATACCGTACAGACTCACACCAAAGCGAACCGCATCTAGTGCATATTCAGGGAACATCAGTGTCGCAGCACTATTAGAAGCATGAACCAGGCGCGGCTTTTTCGGAAAACAGTCGACCAGTTGTGTAAATCGTTTAAATTGCAATCGAGTCGGCTCTGCATCCTTTTCATCCGCCCGGGCAAAATGAGTAAACGTTCCATCAATCGACAGGTGATCGGACTGATTAATCAACTCGGTCAGATTAGTCAACTCCGATTCAGTCCGTACCCCGATTCTACCCATTCCGCTATCAATTTTTACATGTACTTTGCATTTTTTATCGAATTGCGGTTGATCGTTAACTTGTTTCACCCATGCAGCGCTTGTAATAGTCAGCATAATACCTTGTTCTGCCGCCACTTTCGCAAATGAAATAGGTGAAGGCCCCATCACGAGAATGTCGACTGCATGATAATGTTTCCTGAGCGTGATTGCTTCATCGGGCGTAGCCACAGCCAGCATCTCGGCTCCGGCCTCCAGCGCAGCATTTGAAATCTGCACTGCGCCGTGACCATAGCCGTCCGACTTCACAACCGCGATCAATTTCGTTTTGTTCGGAAGATAAGAAATAACACGCTGTACATTATGCTTAACTGCTGTTGTATCAATAATCGCTCTCGTTGGCCGATAATCGGTCTCGTTGAACATCTCGCTTCACCTCATTGGATAGACTGTGTCTTGTTTAATTAATTATCTATCCGAACGCAGGATCAAGTCAATTGATTCAACCGCTGATTATTTCGCTTCTGTAACGGTCATGGAGTTCGCAACAGTGATCAATTCTTCTTTGCTCAATGTTTCAGAAGCGACAAAGAAGGACACTCCATTTACTTCCCAATGGATGGATTGGTCCGTTAACGCTGCCACAGCAAATCCTAAATCCACTGGATCTCCCTCTACTGAGACAGGCAGTTGGTTCATCGGCTTTTCTGCAGGTTCCTGAATAACCACAAATTCTTTCTCTCCGCTGAACGTCATCAAGATACGTTGACCATTTTCAGTCGCCACGCTCTTTTCATCCGTCGATCCTTCCCAATTCACTGCTGGGTAATAAGTTTGAAAGCCTGTTGTTTTCTCATCAGCATCGGCTTTTTCATCAGCGCCAGCTTCCTCATCATCAGATCCCGCTTGATCACTTTCCGCTTTTGGTTGCTCCATTTCGACCGCATAATCCGCAACCTTATGCTCTACACCCAAAGAAATTTTAGAGAACTTGATCGAAATCTTTTCCTCGCCCGTTTCGTCATGGATTGTTACATGAGTCGGCAAGAGTGTTTTCTTATCGATATGAATCTTTTGCGTAGGCAATAATTTTTTATGATTATTGCGAGTTTCCGTTTCAAAGACATACTCTTTTTCCTTTTCTTCCATTGTCGCCGCTTTATCAACCTTAATGTCTTCCGCTAGCGTACCAATCAAATATCCTTGGCTGTTTTGAGCAGGCCAGTCACTTTGAAATTTATAGGTTTTGCCCAAGGACGGTGTAATGACAAAGACACCTTCTTCATTACGGACTATCATTTGTGAATCTTCATTCCCCGATTGCGTGACATTCACTTTGTAAAATTCGGGCTTTGTATGCCATACCTCCACATCGTATACCCGAGGTTCTGCGCCCGTTTTAATTTCCATTGAGGCATTCAATTCATAGCCTTTCGTTTCGTTCCATTTATTGCTGAGCTTTTTCATCACATCTTCTTTAGAAGGTTTACCGCATCCCCCTAAGACTAGCAAGACTGCTACGACAACTAACAACAGAAATCGTTTCCGCATTCAATTCATCCTTTCTCCAATCAATTCGGGTAGCTTATCTTATGAGAGTGATGAATCGAATATGCGAGCTTGTTTCAAAGTTTTGGATTGTCACTTCAGTCTTCCATTAAAATTACTTGTGCTGCCGCAACAGTTTGTGTATGTGTGATGCTGATGAACCCTTTGACAGGCTGTCGACGGAAGTACAATGCGGGTCGGCCGCTTGGTTCCGCAATCACTTCGATATCTAGAAAACCGCAATCTTGACCTATGCCTGTGCCCCGCGCTTTGGAAAACGCCTCCTTTGCCGCGAAGCGACCCGCCAAATACTCCGTTTTCCTATGACCGCTCATTTTTTCATAGATTTGCAATTCAGATGAAGACAAAATACGTTCACGGAATTTAGAGTTACGTTTGTCCAAGCGCGCAACACGCTCTAATTCCACTATATCCAGTCCAATTCCTTGTATCAAAACAGACATCTCCTTTCCCATCAGTGTGATTTACAGGTATAATCAGTACAGAAGATTGAGGTGAAACTATGTTTATACGTACAGAAAACTTTTCGCAATATGTTCGCGCTTATCCTATCGTGACATTCTTATTGGCATTGAATATCGGGATTTTTATACTGACGTGGATTCCCGGCATCGGGAACCAACTCCTTCTGTTCGGTATCGGCGATAACTTTTTAATCGCTAATGGAGAATATTGGCGCCTGGTCACCCCGATGTTTTTACATGGCGGGTTGACGCATTTACTGTTCAATATGTTTTCTTTATTCATTTTCGGTCCTGAACTAGAGAAGATCGCAGGGAAGGCTCGTTTTATTACGATCTATATGTTGGCAGGCTTGTTCGGCGATGTCGCCACGTACTTCTTGCAATCAGGAGACTATCGTCACTTGGGAGCAAGCGGTGCGATTTTCGGAGTGTTCGGCGCGTTCGGTGCGCTCGTTTATTATACGAAGCACGTCTTCCCGCAATTGAAGCAAGTGATTTTGCCGATCATCGTTATAAGCGTTGTCATGACATTTGTCGGGACGAATATTAATGTCACTGCACATATCGCAGGATTGATCACCGGTTTCCTCATCGGACTCAGTTATTTCAATCCAAAGAATATCGTCAGTTGGAGAAAGAAGCGATAGATGAACAGAAAGCCAGACAAGCGATCTTGTCTGGCTTTTTCATTCTTTACTTTCCGTGGGATATTCATACCATAAAAGGAATTGCTCTGCTTGTTCTTGCGGCATGTGTCGGACCGCAGGAGCATCGACAGTCATGCCCGATTTGACATTGGCCGTGACAGTGGCCACCTTTCTTCTGCGGTGGAAGTAGTTTTGATCTACCTCCATTGATTGGATACGGTTCTTTTCCATAAACACGGTGTGTCGGCTTATGGACCGGAAGCGCATGGTCAACTGTTTGGGTAAGATTGAATAAGCTGCTGTCTTATATTGCCAGAGTCCGAGCCCCCACACGAATGGGAGCAACAATAACGATAATAAACCGTATGGGAATAAAAAGTACGAAGCGGCCGCCACGAGTACAAGCGTCAGGAAGAGCTTAAAGCGATAATAAAAACGTTTCCCCCGCGCATCCAGCACTTCCGTCGGCTCACCGAAATCCAAATTGGGAAACAACTCTTGCAGCGGCTCAATTATCCGATCACGTTTAGCCAATGGAAAAAGCTTGATACGCGCACCTTCCCCTACTCCCCCTGCACTGCTCAGAACGACGCTCGCATAACCAAATAACTGACGAAATGGATTCTCCACAATCGAGACATTTTGAACCCGATTCAGCGGAACCGTCACACGTTTTTTTTCGAGCAGTCCTCGCGTGATAACGAGATCATCTTTTTCCAATTTCACTTTAAAATCGTAATTCGCCAAGAAGGTCATCGCAACGGATAATAACCAAACCAGTATGAAACCTAGCAAAATCAGAATGCCGATCACAAACACGCCAAAACGAACGAATGATTCCAATTCGCCAAATAGCCAATCAAATGGGATGATCTCCTCGATTTGCGACAAAAATACGACGGCCCCCGATAAAATGACCCCAATTCCTCCCGACGTAGTTGCCAACATAAGCAAATCACCTGTTGTCATCGAAAAAACAGCGCGTACTGATCGTTCTGTTTCTTGCATAATTTCACGGTCTCCGTGAAGCAACAATTCTTCATTTTCATAACGACGAGGAACCGGCCCTATTATTTGAACTCGTTTCGCTCGCTGAATTTCCTGTTCAATTTGCTCGGCTGCGTCCTTCGTGATGGCGGTCAATTCCGCTTCTGCATCCTTGCCCGAAGCAGAACCCGCAGTTTCTACTTTCACTTTCACCAAATTAAATGGACGATGAAAAATCCCTTCCGTATAATCAAGGCTTTGTATACGGTCAAATGGAATATAGCGTTTTTTTCGCACGAACAAACCCGAAACCATCCGCAATTCCTGATCCTCAAACCAATAGTCAAAACGACGCCATTTGACGATACCCGCTACTAGTGTAGACACAAGTAGAATACCGAATAAAATTAGGGACCAATACTGAACGAACCAAGGTTGTGTAGACTCCCCTTTAAATCCGTTGGCAACGACCAAGATAACGAAAGGTGCGATCATATCTTTCAATGTTTTGACCGTTTCCACTACTGCCGTGATCCAATGCAATTTATAGCGTTGTTCAGACATCATCTTTCGCCACCCTTGCAAACGTGGAAATCCGATTGCGCAATTCATCCGCTTCCTCCGTCACCAAAGCGGGAATAGAATGGTTCGTTGCCGCGGTGGAGATGGTAATCGAAGCCAACCCATATTTACGCAAAATCGGTCCTTCCGCTGTATCCACATGTTGCACGCGAACCATTGGAATCAACGTCCGATTGACAATAAAAAGGCCATGTTGCAGCTCGATCTCTGCTTCACGCACTTCATAACGCCACCGTTCCCATCTAATTTTCGGGAATAGATAAATAGAGAAAAATGCATACAGCATGACAACCACTGCCGCTACTATACCTATCCAAATAGGCCATTCAAAGTAATACACGAGAAAACCGATGCCGATCGCGACGGCCATTAAAATTAAAGTTTGTATAATTCCATACAATCTCCAGACGGTCAGTCCTTTTCTTGAGATTTGATTTGCAGGTTGCTGTCTCAATCACATCTACTCCTTTCCACAATACCTACTATGTATACGAAATAAACTTGAAAACGTTTCATTCTGATTGATCATATCATAACATCTAAAAAAAAATCCGAACTGCTGGAAGCAAGTTCGGATTTTGAATACTCTATTTTTATCGTTCTGTACGGTTGCTGCGTGAACGGCTGTCTCTTCTGCCGCCGTCGCGTCCACCGCCACTGCTGCGTCGTGAACCACCAGTACCGCCGCTGAAGCTTCTGCTGCGTCCGCCTTGAGAACGTCCGCCGCCGCTACGGTTGCCTTTATAGCCACCACGGTTGCCGGATGAAGTTCTACGTGAAGGCAATGGGCGTTCTTCCGTAATAGTGACCGGTGTCTCATCTACATCTTTAGTCAACGAGCGAAGAGCTGCTGCCACAATGTCTTTTGCATCATACTGATCAAGCAATTGTGCTGCAAGTCCTGCGTAGTCTTCTAAATTATTTTGCTTAATTGTTTCTGATAAAGATTCAACCGCTATCTTCTTCTGTTCGAACAATGCTTCGTCAGATGTTGGCGGACGTAAAGGAGTCATACGCTTCTTAGTTGTTTCTTCAACTATACGAAGGTAGCCCATTTCACGTGGTGTGACGAAAGTAATCGCCATCCCGCTTTTACCTGCACGGCCTGTACGTCCGATCCGGTGAACATAGCTTTCTGGATCTTGTGGAATATCAAAGTTGTATACATGTGTTACACCTGAAATATCCAATCCACGTGCCGCTACGTCTGTTGCCACTAGAACATCAATTTTGTTATCTTTAAATTGACGCAAAACTGACATACGCTTTGCTTGTGTCAAGTCACCGTGGATTCCTTCTGCCAAGTATCCGCGGATGCTCAATGCATGTGCTAACTCATCGACACGACGCTTTGTACGACCAAAGACGATTGCAAGTTCTGGTTGGTGAACGTTTAACAATCTGGAAAGAACATCGAACTTCTCACGCTCATGTGCTTTAACGAAAAACTGTTCAATATTTTCGACAGTCATCTCTTTGGATTTAATCTTCACGATCTCAGGGTTTTTCATAAATGTTTCTGCGATTTTACGAATCGGAGCTGGCATAGTTGCTGAGAATAACAGCGTCTGACGCTCAGCCGGAACGCTCGCAAGAATCGTATTGATATCTTCGATGAATCCCATGTTCAACATTTCATCTGCTTCGTCCAATACAAGCGTTTGGACATTGTCTAGCTTCAATGTTTTACGGTTAATATGGTCCAAAATTCGTCCCGGTGTTCCGACTACGATGTTTGGATTGTTGCGTAGTGCACGGATTTGACGACCGATTTCTTGTCCGCCATAAACGGAAAGAACTTTCGCACGGCTGCCGTAGCCCACTTTGTAGATTTCTTCGGATACTTGGATTGCCAACTCACGCGTAGGTGCAATGACTAATGCTTGGACTGCCGGATTTTTCGGATCAAGTTTCTCGATGATCGGAATACCAAAAGCCGCTGTTTTCCCTGTACCTGTCTGAGCTTGACCGATTACGTCTCGGCCTTCCATACCAAATGTAATCGTACCTTCTTGGATCGGTGTTGCTTCTTCAAACCCCATGCGTAGCAAAGCGTTTTGTGTTGTTTCACTAATATTCAATTCTGAAAACTTCGTCAAAATATTCAATCTCCTTTGTTTCTTCATTTGACAATTGGTTACATTTGCAAATGAAAGCGCGGCAATTCGAGCCATGTACTTTGAAAGTTGGGAGCCTTTCCGATATATCCATCTGGCGTTTGAAATCTCTAATGGAAGGATTCCTGCGGATGCAGAGGGGGCATATCAATTACATCTAGCGTAATTGTGTCCAGATTTATTATGCAGCACAATGCGAAACCTGTGACATACAAGGAAAGCTCAGTCCTTGCCGAGCGGTTGGATCGGCAACTCATTGCTAGTTTGCCTAAGTGTCCACCGTTTTATTCAAAAAAAAGTACTCTTCACAAAACGGAAGAGTGCTGTTGTAAATGTATCCAATTCCTTTCATTAGTCTAACACGCATCACCCCGGACTGCAACGAATCAGCTTATGTTCCATTAATCAGTCTTCTGTCAAGAAGTTCAGCACCTTAGAAAACCACAAATCTCGGTCATCGCTATAGCAAATATGATGCTTTCCGCGTTCCGAATAAATCAATTTCTTATGCTCTGATCCAAGCTGTCTGAATAACACAGTAGCTGTGGAAGCAGGTACGATTCCGTCTTGTTCACCTTGTACGATGCAGACCGGCGTCCGCACCTTATGGTAATACGGTTTCACCAAACGGACGACACGCAAAAATTCAAGCGTCGCCCGCATCGGTGTATGTGTGAGTTTGTAATTGTACAAGTGGTAGAAAGAATCTGCGGGATAGCGACGCTGAATGGAAGATATCATCATGACATGTGCATCTTCCATCAATATCCGCGGACTTATGTATTTCGCTGCAGCGCTTAGCAACACAAGCTTTGCTATTGGATAACGCAAAGCCAAGTACATGGCGATTAAACCACCCATCGAGAAACCGATGACAATCACATGATCCACTTCTTTCTGCAACTTCTGTAACTCAAGCTCTGCCGCCATCATCCACGAAGCGGCAGAACCTTCTTGTAAACCGATTTCCAATTCATGTCCCGGTAAAACGGGAGACCTCACAATCCAATCGGTACGAGCATTCAAAAACTGCTTCAAGGGAGCGATTTCAAAAGGGCCTCCTGTAAATCCGTGAACAAAGAGCACGCCAGTCGTCACGGCGTTTCCTCTGCCAGGGCCTGGATGATTCGCTCTAACTCCATTCCTCTTGAACCCTTAAACAGCACGACTGTCTGTTCCGTCAATTTTGGTCTAAGTGCATCCGTAATCAGTTCGACATCATTCGCAGTCCACATGATTTCACCCGGAAAGTCCGTCAGCTGATCCGCCAGCCATTTCATCCGTCTGCCGAATAGTGCGATGCCTTGCAGATCAAGCTCGTTCAAATCATTTGCAAGCCCTTCGTGGTAGTCTTGCTCTTCTTCCCCAAGTTCCAGCATATCTCCAAGAACAAGCCATTTATCTCGACGAACGGATGTATCCTTAATAAAACGGAACGCCGCCCGCATAGAAGTAGGTGCTGCATTATATGCATCGTTAATCAGCAAGGAACCATTAATTCCTTCTACGGGTTGCATGCGCATATCAGTCAGTTCAGTCTGCTCCAATGCGTTTTTAATTTGCTCATCCGTTAGCCCGAGTTCATCGGCAATGAGTATCGCCGCCAACGTATTTTTCACTTGATGGGCACCATAAACAGGAATCGTGAATTGTCCTTGCAATTTACCCCGAACAGCAAAAGAACTGCCTTTGTCGGTAGACTCAATTTGTTCCGCTGTCAAATCCGCTCGTTCGTATCCGAATGACATACTGCGCACTGCAGGCTGACTCGCAATAAGGTTCTGCAACAACGGTTCGTCGCCGTCATAAAGCAGCAATCCGTCTTTCTTCAGCCCATCGATTATTTCAAACTTCGCTTTCGCAATTCCTTCACGAGAGCCAAGGTCTTGCATATGCGCTTCCCCAATATTGGTGATCACCGCGAAGTGAGGAGCCGCAAGCGTTGATAAGAAAGAGATTTCCCCGAACCCACTCATGCCCATTTCAAGTATGGCAACTTCGGTTTCCTCTTCGACCGACAATAACGTCAGTGGAAGACCTAACTCATTGTTGAAATTACCTTCCGTCTTCTTCACTTTGAAATACGGAGACAACACACCAGCTAATAAATCTTTTGTCGACGTTTTACCATTGGAACCTGTTACGCCGATAATCGTACAGTTTAACTCTTGCCGATAGCTGCGTGCAATTTGCTGTAGTGCCAGTTCTGCATCCTCGACAAATAAAAGTGGCAGGTGAGCAGGCGGGTTGGGTTCGTCTTTCAGCCAGATTGCGGCGACGGCGCCTTGTTCGATCGCACCTTCCACAAATTTGTGGCCATTCACCTGTTCCCCACGAAATGGTATAAACAAATCCCCGGCCTGGACTTGGCGGGAATCGATACATACGCCTGTTACAAGTTGTTGTGCAATATGCTGGCCATCCGCCTTCAACCACCGCTGTATTGTTGATAGATTTCGTTTCACGTTATATCCTCCGCTCAATCCATTGTGTAATGCAATTTCTGCTTTTCAGCATGGCGTTCAAATGCCAGCTCGATCAGTCGGTCGATCAGATCCGGATATGCAAGCCCGGATTTTTGCCAAAGCAATGGGAACATACTTGTCGGAGTAAAGCCCGGCAGAGTATTTACTTCATTGATCAACACTTCATCGTCTTGTGTCACGAAAAAATCTGCACGAACAAGCCCAGAACAATCGAGCACTTTGAATGCACGGAACGCCATGTCTTTCATATGCCGTGCCGTTGGATCAGAAATTTCAGCCGGTATTGATAATTCGGTGCTTTGATCCTGATACTTTGCTTCATAATCGTAAAACTCTGCGACCGGACGGATTTCACCTGCAACTGATACTTCCGGGTGATCGTTACCAAGTACCGCCATCTCGATTTCACGCGCTTGGATGCCTTGTTCTATAATGATTTTACGATCGAATCTCAGTGCCAGTTCGATTGCCAGTTGAAGTTCGTTTCGATCATCCGCCTTGCTGATCCCCACACTCGAACCAAGATTTGCCGGTTTAACAAACATCGGATAGGACAATTTCTGTTCTGCCTGGTCTAATAAAGCTGAGGCGTCCTCCTGCCATGCATTGCGAATGAAATGAATATATTCTACTTGAGCCAATCCGGCTTGAGCGAATAATTGTTTCATGACAACTTTATCCATGCCCGCTGATGAAGCAAGCACACCATTTCCTGCATATGGAATATTCAGCACTTCAAACAATCCCTGGACTGTACCGTCTTCCCCATTCGTTCCATGCAGAAGTGGAAGGATCACATCCGGCATATCCCCTTTTAAAAATTCCTCAATATGATCCGGTTGCGACACCCCTTCTTTTTTCAGACGCAACGTGTCGATTTCCGTGACCGGTCCTTCGAGCGGCTGACCTTTCAGCCATTCTCCTTGCAGCGTAATGTAAATCGGCAGTACTTCATATTTATTCAAATCCAGCGCCTGTGTAACTGCACGCGCTGTGGAAAGTGAAACTTCATGCTCCGCGGATTTCCCGCCATATACTAGCCCTAATCGTTTTTTCATACAATCTCCTCGCAATCCGTAGATTTCATTCATATAGTTTACCATGAAACGAGACTGTTCATGAACGGAAAACTAACGTTGGACATTCTTTTTACAAGTTATAGAAACCATTCATTTCACAAAGCGTCAATTAATAGGTGTACTTCTTAAAAACATTTACGATATAATAAGTGATTGTAATGAATATTGATAAAAGCTAGCAAAATGATGGCTATAGAAAAGGTGAGTTCGTAATTGAAACAAACAAACAGGCTAGGTGAACGATTCGACTGGACACTTGCCTTTATCATTATGTTATTCGGGGTTATTAGTTTAGTTGTCATTGGTTCTGCTCAAACTTCTGAGCAATATACTCAAAACTTTGTTATCAAACAAGTTACATGGTACGTTCTTGGATCGTTCATTGTCGCGATGGTAATGTACTTTGAACCAGATCAATATAAGAAAATTGCTTGGTATGTATATGGCTTCGGGATTTTCTTATTGCTATTCCTTATGCTTGCACCGGGCGGACCGGGTCAAATCGCAGAGATGCGCTATAGTGCGAAGCGCTGGCTTCACCTACCGGTTATCGGAACGATCCAGCCTGCCGAGTTTATCAAAACATTTTTCATTCTCGGGCTTGCACGGATGGTCAGCTCACATAATGAAAAAGTGTTGCATCGGACCTATCAATCAGATCTCAAGTTACTTGGTAAGATTGCACTCATGCTGGTCGTGCCATTGTTCTTCATCATGAAGCAGCCCGACTTAGGAACTTCTCTCGTTTTCGTCTCGATTACAGCTGCGGTCGTCATTGTGTCGGGTATTTCCTGGAAGTTGCTCGCTCCATTGTTTTCAATCGGAGCGGCACTGGCAGCAAGCGTGCTCTGGATGGCTATCTATGCGCAGGATTTCTTGGATAAAATCGGATTTTCCCCTTATCAATTCAAACGAGTGTACTCATGGCTTGATCCGTATTCCTATCCAACAGATGAGGGGTATAACTTGATCACGGCGATGACTGCTATCGGCTCTGGAGAGTTAACAGGGAAAGGCTTTCTTGGTCGTATTGTCTACATCCCTGAAAATCACACCGACTTTATTTTCAGCGTTATCGGTGAAGAATATGGATTTATCGGTGCTTGTGTCGTCATCACTTTATATTTTATTTTGATTTATCACTTAACCAAAGTGGCGCTTTCACTTCACGATCCATTCAGTGTCTATGTGTGTACAGGTATTATCGCCATGATCGCCTTTCACGTGTTCGAGAACATCGGCATGAATATTCAGCTGTTACCGATTACCGGTATACCTTTGCCTTTCATAAGCTATGGCGGTAGTTCCTTGTTCAGTAATATGCTGGCGATCGGTTTGATTTTCAGTATGAAATTCCATCATAGAACGTATATGTTCGCTTCAGACGATGAAGACTGATTATGCGTAAAAAAGAGACCTCCTTTCCTGACAGGTAGAAGTTGTGTAAACTGTACAGGAAAGGGGGAGTTTTTTATGCCAACATTACCAAATTGTCCAAAGTGTCAATCTGAATATACATACGAGGATGGAAACCTTCTCGTGTGTCCTGAATGCGCGCATGAGTGGACAGAGGAATCCATGGAAGAGTCTGATCACGAGAGCCTAGTAGTGAAAGATGCCAACGGAAATCTCCTGCAGGACGGAGACACGGTTAGCGTTATCAAGGATTTGAAGGTAAAAGGAAGTTCCACTGCACTGAAGATGGGGACAAAAGTGAAAAGCATTCGCCTGGTCGACGGCGACCATAACATCGACTGTAAAATCGATGGATTCGGCGCCATGCAGTTGAAGTCTGAATTCGTCAAGAAAATTTGAAGAATCCCTAATAAAAAGATCACCTCCGAGGATTCAGAGGTGATCTTTTTATCTTATTGCAAATTTAATTGGGTTGTACGGGCGGTGCTTGTACAGCAGGCGTCAGAGATTGAAGCATATCACTTCTCGATTTCGTCAACGTTGCGGAAACTCCAAGCTTTGCCAAGTTGGATATAATTTTCTTTATGTCCATTTCTTTAGCCATTCATCCCACCTCAACCTTCCTAGTTAATTATATAGACGCATTACCAGCTTATGAAGTTCTATTTTGATGATTAATTCTTATTATCCCTATTATACCACTGTGAAAGCATTTTAAATCTTTCATTTTTGTTACAGTTTCATTTATTTTGCAAGTATTTTGCATTGGAATATAAAATCTGAAGCAATGGAAAAACAGAACTTCTTCATTACTGATTGGTTGTAGATGTCATTTTAGTTCTCTCGATACTTGAACGCTATCCGCATTCATCGTACGATGTGAGAGAAACTAATTACTCAGAAAGCGGGTTACCTATGAAGAAAACGATTCTTTTATTGATGTCCGTCCAATTCTTTGTCTATTTGGGATTTGGCATTATTATTCCTATCTTACCCGAAGTCATCCTGGCTGAAGGCTATTCAGAAGTACATGTCGGAGGATTGCTGACCATTTACGCCCTATCCTCTTTTTTCACGGCTCCATTATGGGGTTCACTATCTGACCGGACAGGCAGAAAGAAGCTGATCATGATTGGATTGCTTGGTTTTAGCGCAAGCTTCTTCTTGTTCGCAGTATTCATGCACCATTTACCGCTATTATACGTTTCACGGATTATCGGCGGCATCTTTTCTGGAGCTCTTTATACAGCGGTCACCGGCTTTGTAGCGGACTTAACTACAGAGGAGAACCGTAATAAATATATGGGGCTTCTCGGTATGTCAATCGGACTTGGTTTTATTTTCGGCCCTGCAATTGGTGGGATACTTGGTGATATACAGTTGCAAATTCCTTTTCTTGCATCGGGCACGCTGACACTTTTATTAACCGTTTATGCGTCCATCATTCTAAAGGAACCCGACAGACATAATTCTGCAAACAAACGGGCGATCATACCAAAAGGAGCCTCTACACTTTGGACGTATCGAATTCGCTATTTATTCATCACTTCTTTCATCATAACTTTCTTATTGGCAGGCGTGGAGTCGACATTCCAGTTGTTCCAAATCGATAAAATTCAAATTACGCCTTTGCAGCTCGGTTATTTGTTTATGGTCAGCGGTTTGGTGGATGCCGCAATTCAAGGCGGAGTCGTGCGCAGAGTAAAAAATGGAACAGAGACTTCCTGGATTATCGTTGCGCAAATTGTCACGGCTATTGGTTTGGCACTCATTCCGTTTTCAATGAACTTAATTTGGGCAGGTTTTGCGATGAGTGTCTTCACAGCAGGAAATGCGCTTGTGCGGACTGTTCTTGTCTCACTGACAACCAAGGAAGCAGGAGGTATGTATGGAACGGCTGCCGGTCTGTCCTATTCCATGGATAATATGGGACGGATCATCGGCCCATTGTTATTCACTTGGATTTTCACGATGGAGGCAGGGAATATGTACTTTATTTCCGCCATATTAGCGATCCTTTCGATTGGGCTCGTGTGGATTTTCCGAAAATCTACTCGTTCTTTGAAAAACGTAACGGAAACAGCCGTTTCTTGAAAGGCTAGGCAGGACGTACTCTCTAGTAATCCTTTCTTTTCCTACTAACTCCGTTATACTATAGAAATAGTATATAAATCTACGGGAGGAAGAATATGACGCAAGTGATTAGTTTGATTATCACAGGCACTTTGATCATTAACATATTTTTAGCAATTGCTTTGATCTTTTTAGAGCGCAGAGATCCAACCAGTACATGGGCTTGGCTTCTCGTCCTATTTTTCGTGCCTATCGTCGGATTCATCATTTATTTGCTACTCGGCCGCCAACTACGTGAAAAACATTTATTCCGCTGGGAAGGCAGGAGTAAGATTGGGATTGAAAGGCTCATCGATTATCAACTTGAAGCGATAGAGGATGAATCCTTTGAATTTTTGAAGGCAGACACTGAGCAATACCATGATATGATCTATCTCCATCTTCGTAATAATCATTCTGTTCTTACGCAAGATAACGATGTGCACATCTTTACGGATGGCAATGAAAAGTTTGAATCACTGCTGGATGACTTAGAACATGCTAAAGATCATATTCACATTCAATATTATATTTTCCGTTTAGATGGGATTGGACAAAGAATTGTCGATGTCTTAATACGTAAAGCTAAAGCAGGCGTGAAAGTTAGGATGCTGTTTGACGATATCGGTTCACGAGACTTACACGTGAATCATTTGCATGAGCTGACAGAGAGCGGCGGCGAAGTAGCTGCATTCTTTCCTGCCATTCTCCCGCTCATCAATCCCCGATTGAACTATCGGAATCACCGAAAGCTTGTCATCATTGACGGTCGTGTCGGCTATATTGGTGGATTTAACGTAGGTGATGAATATTTAGGACTGAGTAAAAAATTCGGTTACTGGCGTGACACACATCTGCGGATGGAAGGCAGTGCAGTTCATCCACTACAGACACGCTTCATCTTAGATTGGAATCAAGCATCTGCCAAAACTCATATTCAGTATGACGAGAGATTCTTCCCAGCAATACCACGCAAAGGTACAGTCGGCGTACAAATCGTTTCCAGCGGACCAGATTCGCAATGGGAAGATATTAAAGATGGCTACTTAAAAATGATATTCCTTGCTAAAGAGTATATTTACATCCAAACACCTTATTTCATTCCGGATACAAGTGTACTCGATGCATTGCGCATCGCTTGTTTATCTGGCGTGGACGTTCGAATTATGATCCCCAATAAACCGGATCACATGTTTGTTTACTGGGCAACATACTCAAATATCGGTATTTTACTCAAGGCAGGAGCAAAAGTCTATATTTACGAAAATGGCTTCATTCATTCCAAAATGATCGTCGTGGATGATCAAGTATCCACCGTCGGCACGGCAAATATTGATGTGCGCAGCTTCCGGCTGAATTTCGAAGTGAATGCTTTCATCTACGATCGCGAAAAATCACATGAACTGGCAGAAATCTTCGAGCAGGACATCCAACTCTGTACGGAGCTAACATTTGAGGATTACTATAACCGACCACGATTCATCAAAGTGAAGGAATCTGTTTCACGTTTGCTATCCCCTATATTATGAGAAAAATAGCCGGCAAAGGATATGTTCATCCTTTGCCGGCTATTTCATTAGTGAACTCCTAAATACTCTTCCAGTGTTATATTCCGCTTAAATATTTGCTCCGCTTTTTCCTTGCCAACATACCGATAATGCCAAGATTCATGCATATATCCAGTGATCTCTTCTTTTCCTTCAGGATAGCGAAGGATAAAGCCATACTGATTAGCATTTGCACCCAACCATTTCGCGGCTTCCGTATCGCCAAATGAAGTGGATGCCCAATGTTTTTCATGGTTGACTTCACCGATATCGAACGCCAACCCTGTCTGGTGCTCGGAATAACCCGGTCGTGCACTATAGCGGTCAGCTGCCTCCCGCCCATCCCTTTCTACGTACCGATTATACAAAGTAACTTGATAGTCATAAGAACGGTATGTACTGAATGCCTGTAAATTGATACCTGAGGTTGCGGCGGCGGCTGCCATTTCATCAAAAGCAGCTCTCGCTTCCTTACTTTCACCAGGTGCGAAATCCTTCGGTAACGGATATTGCTTACTGGCAATTAAAACTCCCTTAATATATTTAGGTTCAGCAGGCAATTCCTGTCCTTCTATATACCCTATTGGATTAGAAGGCTTCTTCTGTGCCTGTTCCGATTGATCCTTTGATTCTCCTTCTTTGGGGTCTTCTACTGCGTTAGGCGCCTCTTTGACCTCTCTAAGAGGCGTTTCCTCAAGTTCGTTAGCTTTTTCTATTTCACTTTCCGTTGTTGCATCGTTATCTAGTTTGGGCTCGATTTCCTCAAACTCACTAGGCTGTTCAGTATTCCCTTGCAAGCTCTTAACCGCCCGTTCTACATTCCATCCATTCGCTCCGATCCAAACAACACTCCCTATTAAGAGAATAAATATCAGCCCTACTATCATATTCGTCCATTTAGTTGTTCGTTTACGTTTTTGAGTGGAAAATCTTCCTCTTTTTTTCATCCTACTTTACCCTGCTTTCTTTCTCTGAGTCGCCTATCAAACAAATCAATTACTATTCATCCTATACTCTTTTTATATAGTGTATCATCATTTTTCTTTTTAGTCTGTCTATGCTACCATTTAAAGAAATCTATCATGAGACTAATTGCGAGGTAATAAAATTGAATAATCAGCGCTGGCTCTCGATGAGTTTCTTTGCTTTTTTCTTTACATGGGGTGTTTTCTTGCCCTATTGGACTGGCTGGCTAACATCTACGAAAGGGCTTTCCGTTACGCAAGCGAGTATTATTATGGGAGCAGGCATGATTGCACGCTCATTCTCGACCTTTTTTCTATTTCCATATGCCATGCGACACATGTCTCTTCTACGCGTAATACGTTGGACTACACTGCTTTCTTTTCTGATTGCACTAGCTTACTTACCTGAAAGTCCATTTTTCATTCTGTTTGGACTGACCGTCTTATTTAGTGCAGTTTATCCGGTCATTTTACCCGGCGTTGAAAGCGGAGCTTCTTTACTCATGCAATCAGAGCAAATCCATTATGGAAAAAGCCGCTCTTTCGGTTCGATTGGCTATACCGTCGCCCTTTTACTAATAGGTATTGTGACGGCTGTTTGGGGTGAACACACCATCTTATACATGATGATTATCGGATTAGGCGCAGCCCTATGGTTCTTCTATCAAAACGCACCAGATGTCTTGCAGGCGCCGCCAACTTCTGCTTCGAACGAACAGAAAGGCCAATTACAAATTCTTTTTGCAAACAAACCTTTTCTCATTGTTCTATTCATCGCAATCTTATTGCAGGGAGCACACGCATCCTACTATAATTACGGATTCATTTTTCTGAATGACTTAGGCATCAACGGATTTTATATTGGGGTGATCCTCAATATTGCTGTTCTGTTTGAAATTTTGTTTTTTAGCCAAGCAGATCGTCTGTTTTCGGAAACCAAAACCTCTACAATATTTTTGGTTGCAGCTATCGGCTCCACAGTGCGATGGTTCTTGATCTTCCTATTTCCTATGACAAGTGTATTCGTTGCTACACAAGTACTGCATTCTGTTTCATTCGGCTTGGCGCATTTTGGGTTCATTCAATATATATCAAAAAGCTTGCCTCACAATTTAATCGCCTCTGCACAAGGTGTTTATGCAGCAGTTGCCATGAGTCTCAGCGTTGCAATTTTGACATTTCCCGCAGGTTATCTGTATGATCATACGCCTCGACTGGCATTCTTAAGCATGGCGGTCTGCTCTGTTGCCGCTTTCTTCTTAACTCTACGTTTCAAAGGAAGATTTATAGTCGAAAACAGCTAAGAGGAAAGGTCACTTCTTGAGAGCGCCTTTCCTCTTATTTTTATTCAGCAGAAGACTTCCATCGCCTATAGGAATTGAGATGAATGCGGTTTTATTTCTTGTTTAGCAGCTGTCATAACATCCATATATAGATCAGAGTTCCTATTGAGGCAGCCGCAAAGAACATCGACATCCACAACATCCATTTGGACTCACGTGCTAATCCCTGGTTTTTATACATGACCGCGCGTGATGCATTGGTTAATGTAAACATGATCAGCATGGACAAGATAGCGTACTCTAAATTTAATCGGATAATAAAATAAAGTGAGACGGCAGCAGAAGCCGCAATCGCCAAACCCATGATCCATTTCGCTTTCATACGACTCTCCCTTTCCACTTTCGGCATCAAAAAAAGCTGGTATACGCCAGCTTTTCATGTACCTTATTTTTCTTCAGCGACTGGAGTATCGGTATGTTTATAATAAAACTTACGTCCTAGATACGTCTGGAATATTAGAAGCAATCCACCGACTGCCCAATATAACGGAAGTGCCGCCATGACAGTATAAGAAATGAACATAATCATGATGGGCGACATGTATATGAATAACTTCATTTGTTTCTGCTGCTGCTCCGGCATCGTCCATAACGATACGCGTGCTTGTACAAAATACACTGCACCTGCAACAAGCATCATAATGATATCCGGTTCTCCAAGTTTAAACCATAAGAACTCATGATTTTTCACTTCAGGTGGTGCATAAAGTATTGCAAAGTATAAACCCATGATGATCGGCATCTGAATAATAAGCGGCAGACAACCCATATTCAATGGGTTCACTCCGTGTTTAGAGTATAAGCCCATCATTTCCTGCTGCAACTTCATTTGCTCTTCTTTATCATTTTTCTCTTTGGACTCTTTCATGCGCTTCTGGATATCTTCCATTTCAGGTCGTAATGCATCCATTTTAACTTTCATATCTTGCTGAGATTTATAGTTCTTCAGCATTAACGGCATTAAAATCAAACGGATTGCTACGGTTATAATGATAATCGCAATACCGTAATTCCCATCAAACATTTCACCAAGATAATGAAGCAGCCACTCCATCGGCCGGACAAATGTGCTGTAGAAAAGACCTGTTTTATTTTCTACTCCAGAACAACCGCTCAAAAACACAGCAGTAATAGCCAGTAAACTTACGAGCCCTATTCTTTTTTTCAATGATTTCACCTACGCTATCTCAAACTATAGAAAATTATACAGCAAACAGCGTAAGATTTACAGCGAATCATCTTTTTTTATTGTAAATTGAAAGTAATTTCCGTCTAAATCTTTACGGAAACGCCGCGGCGTTACTCCCGTGTACTTTTTAAAAACACGGGTAAAATAACTTTGATTGCAAAAATGAAATCTTTCTGCGATTTCAGCAATCTTTTGGTCGGTAAAGCGTAAATAATACTGTACTTCTTCTATCTTACGAATCGTAATAAATTCCACTAATGTGACGGATGTGTACTCACGGAATATACGAGAAAGATGGCTCGTGCTTACACTAAATCGTTTGGCGATCTCTTCAACAACAAGTTGTTTCTCTACGTTTTCGTCGATGTACTGAATTACCTCATTTACTGTTTCATGTAAGAGCGAAGGTTTTTCTTTTTCTTTCAGCACATAGCAAAAGAATTCGATTAACTCGTCTCCAATTTCTTTCGCATTATCCACCGTCAGGTTTTGTTCTATTAATTCAATACAAGTGCCACTGAATGTAAAAGCATTTTCTTCATTTAAAATAGCCCTCACTTGCAATTGTCGAGTTACAATCGCTGAGAGTACGATGAAATGATATTGAATGACTTTAATTGAAAACCCAGGGGTGTACAACGCTAAGATTTGTTGGATCTCTTTGAGTGTATCGCGGGCCTTATCTCTTTCTAGAGCAAAAATCTGTTGTAGCAATTCCTCTTCTAGGCGAAAGAATGTTTTTGCTTCTTGGGTGCTGTTTTCTTTTTCCGCTGCATTGATTAATTCGAGACTTGAGGCTACTATTCTTTTGTTAGTCATGAGTATCACTCCACTCATTCTCTCTATCTCAGATAGTTCATGACGAGATATTATATGTAAATCATTTTACCTTATTCTCCAAATTTATCTACAGTTTCTAGATTTACTGATATATATAGATCAAAGCGCCCCTTCGAAAGGGACGCTTTTAGCATGAATATGATTAATTAGATTTGGTCTCTTTCGCTGCTTCATTCGTGGACTTGTCTTTGTTGTAGAGTGGCTCATTGTCTGAGGTGTTTTTATTCTTCTTGTAAAGGCCGTCTTTTTCCGAGGATTTCTTGTCTGGATCTTGAACTTCCTGGTTGTAATAGTGAACACTAGTTTGCGCACCTTCTGATACCATATTGTTGTCACCAAAGTCTTCTGGATCGGAATGTCCGACCTTTTCATCGGTCTGATCTACCAGCTTGTTGTTATTCATGAACGAATCCATTTTTTCCTTTAATGTACCAACAGTCTCCATTGCTTTGTCACGATTTTCTTTTTTACTGAAATATGCATATGCACCTGCTGCTAAGGTTGCTAATAATAATCCATTCGATTTTTTACCCGCCATGTATACCATCCTCCGTCTTAATTAATTGTAGTGCTTGTCTACTTAATCCTTAATATACCCGAGCAACATATTTTCAAACGTACCGCAGGACAGTTAGTTACTTAGCATTGAAATTTCTGCGACTGGTGGTTGCCAAGCTTTTCAATCGTGAATGCTAGACCCCGATGTCGACTGCACGATGTTTGGCTGCTACAATCTCATTATATTAAAACTTCTACTCGAAAGGAACTCATGTGCGCTAACTAAGTTGCCAGAATAGTATATTTCATTTTCATGACATCGTAGTTTTGAGACGACTAATTTGATATACTATATGGAAAGAATGACAGGAGTGAGACCACTATGATCAGACAAATGACATTAGAAGATATTCGAGATGTTCAATATATCGCCCTCACTTCGTGGCGACATACGTTCCAAGATGATATTCCCAGTGAAGTCCTTGAGGAATTTATTAACCGCTCCTATTCCGAGTTAATGTTACGAAAACAACTAGAAAAGACGACTATCTTAATCGCAACAGACCTGCAAGGGCTTCCTGTAGGATACTTAAGCCATACTCCGATCGATGAAGATGGAGAGTGTGAAGTGACAGCTCTTCATGTACTCCCATCACACCTCGAGAGTGGCTATGAAGAATTATTACTCAATGCTGCGTTAGATTTATTACATTCCGCACAGCGAATCGATGTATATGTGGATGAACGTGCAAATGAACTTCAACACTTCTACGTAGATAACGGGTTTCTTCACGTGGAGTCTTTTCCTGAGCTATTTGAAGGGATTCCTGTTGAGACTATCCACTATTCGTTGCCGGTTAGGCAGCCTGTCTATATGTAAAAACCCTTTTCTTTAAAGAAAAGGGTTTTTTTATAGGTTTCCTCAGCTCATCCAATTCGTCTGACTGGCTTCAGATGCATCGTGTGACAGCTCAGGTACCAGTGGATCCTTTTTCGTGAAACAAAGGATTCCAGCAATATAGAGTAGAATCGATGGCAGAGAAATGATACCGCCAAATAATCCCGCTATGATAAATAAAACTCCAGCCGCTTTCGGATTGGCATTGTTCCAAATCTTTACGATCCCTATAATGTTCAGCACGAGACTGATGAAAGCTGCAATGACCAGAATCCAAATGAATACAGAAAATGACTCAACGAACCCCATTAACATATCGACTTCAGAAGGTGTCAACGTTCCATCACTAGCCATACCTAGACGAATTTCCTCTTGTACTTCTGGTTGAGAAAACCCCATTTTGAAAAATACTCCCACTAACACAGATCCTGCCAACCCAATAGTTGTCAAAATAGCCGCTATAATAGAAAGCACTCTTTCAGCCGTTCTGTTAATCATCTCCACATCATCCTCTTCTTCAAGTTTACTCCCCTTCCATTTATACGCTAGGGAAATGAAAAAGTTTCAAAAAAGCGATGTGGGTCATCTACTGAAAAGTTAAATGACATAGCAACATTTTTTACGCACTGTTAATTTCATTCCAAGCGATTGCAAAACTTAAGCCTTCACGTCGTTGTAGTCCTCACTACGGTCAAATGCATTCACTACGTAAGAACAAACCGCTTTCATCTTCAATCCTTTGTCGCGTGCATTTACCGCTGCTTGGTCGAGTAGCTTTTTAGCGATACCTTGACCGCGTAATGAATCATCTACAAAGGTATGTGTCATTGTCATGATGCCGTTTTCTTCTGTCCATTCGATCTCAGCTGTCACTTTACCATTGTCTTTATGCTGATAAGCGTATTTATGTCCGCCTAATTCCACAAGATCCAAATCCAACTTTTCAGGCAAATTCATATCTTTATTTCCAGTCATGCAAATCTCTCCTTTGTAGTTTCATCTCATACTCTTTAACCTACCACTATTGTAACTTAACTAAACAATGATTTGAGCGAATCTGCCATATTTCTGAAGAACTCTTTTACTTTCTCCCAGAAACTCGGATCGATATCTCCCAGTTTGTCTTTGATTTTAGACGCCATGTCGGTCAGCTGTTCATTTAGCTTTGAAAAATCGATATCCAGCTTTGAAATTCGATCCATGAGATCAATCAATAACTGACGGTCAGCATCACTTAATTGGATATTAAGCTTCTTCAGCTGTTCATTGACAATTTTCTCGACATCTTCTTTCGTTGCAGGCTTTTGCTCGGCAATTTGCTTTTTAATATCGGTCAGCAATTGAGCCACTTCATCTTTATCAACGCCTGCTTTTTCAGACAGCTTTGTCGCAAGATTCAATTCATCATTTGCTGTATCCGTACGTTCCGTGTCCAATACTTCCCCGGTCACTTCGTACGCCTTATAAATACCGACAAGCGCGGAATGGCCTGACACTTTTTTCGGAGACGCCACTTCAACGACTGCGTCCTCAATACCTGCTGTTAGCATTGCGGTAGCATACATGTCGGCAGTCACTTGTGTGATGTTATCTGGCGTCACGATATTAATGACGAGACCTTCGCCTTCTTCCTGCCTAGTGATCTTCGCAGAAGAATACATACGCGCGTTGCGGTCGCCGCCTGGTATATATTTAATTAAGTCATTACCGTCTACCGTCAATTCCTCAACTTCAGCTTCCCCCGCCACATTCAAATCCTTTTTGACGCTAGCCTTTTCGCTTTCGGATAAATTTGCACCATAGACGACAATCGGCACACCTAATTTTTCATTGATCACGTCATCTGCAAAAACAGCTGACGGCATGATGACGCCAACCATTAATATGATTGATAATAACAATGACAATCCTTTTTTCATACAATTTCTCCTCCTTGTTCTATACATATAGATACGATGAGGCAATTCAAAAAGTTGCGTCTGTCTTAAGACTTCAATGTAGTCCAGCCGTCCTGTTGCACGACTCGTCCTTCTTTCATCAATTTTCCAAGCGCGCGTTTAAATGAACCTTTACTCATTTGGAACATCTCATCAATCTCATCAGGAGACGATTTATCGGTAAATGGCATCTTGCCGCCTGCCTCTTCCAAGTAGGACATAATTTGTTCGCTATCTGTTTGCAGGCGATCCTGCTTCCTCGGCAATAATGAACCATTCAAGGTCCCGTCATCGCGTACCCCGATGATTCGAAGGTCCACTTCTTCACCTAATCGAGGTTCTTGCTGACGCTCTGTTTCATGAACGAAAATGCGGTACAAATCTTCCGTTAAGAAGAAAGATCCCACAGGCAGTAGTCGATAGGCTCTCGCTTTTAAATTCTGATTGTATAAATCTTCATCAGCAATTGTAAAATGCTCCTGCACACGTTCCTCGGTAACTAAGCGACCAAATAAATTTCCACCCGGATCGGTACGTAATGTCATGTATAATTGATCGCCTGGTTGCGGCCATAGCTTCTTTAACTGCGGAAAATCAGCACGGTTAACTAGTACTTCAAAAGATGAACCGATGTCCACGTAGGCACCTTCTTCTCTTTCAAGTCGAATGACTTTCGCCCAGCCAAATGTATCGACTGTGACAGTCGGCAGCTGTGCAGTTGCCGTTAATTCACCTCTTCGGTTGATATAGAGAAAAACTTCTACTTGCATGCCTTCCTCTAAGTCCGGTGCTTCCGAAAGATTCAAATAAATTTCTTCCCCGTCTGCATCCAGCACCCATCGAGATCCTTCCTTTCGAAGGATCTCAAGTTTTGCAAGCGTGCCTGATTGTAATTGCGTCATGAATGACCGTCCTTTCTAAAGTGCTCTTCTTTTTAATTTTTTTATAAACTCAGGATCTTGTTCCAATGTCTCCACTAAATCCGTGATGCGATCCATTGCATTCCAGCTGAGATGATGTTCAATTCCTTCGACATCCCCGTAGATGTTCTCTTCTTCCACCCCGATGATTCGAAGGAACTGTTCGAGTAGTTCATGACGACGCACAAGCTTTTTCCCAAAACGCAATCCTCGCTCAGTCAGGGCAAGACCACGATACCGTTCATAATGCACATACCCTTCCCGATCTAGTCGCTGCGCCATTTTCGTCACAGACGATGGAAGCACGGAAAGCGCCTCTGCCACATCTGACACACGCGCTTCCCCCCTTGCCTCCAATTGTAAATAAATTTGTTCAATGTAATCTTCCATACTTGGTGTAGCCAAGACATCGCCTCCTAGTTTAAATGCAAAGACACTTTAACTTCATGCCTCCAGCGGATGTCACAGATTTTTAAGGGAGCTTTTCGAGTGAGCTCAATAAATTTCTGAACACAACTATGCCTCGGCGCAATTGATATTCGTCTTAGAAGTTTAGGAATTAGTGGGTTGGGTAAATTAACTACACAACAAAGAAAAGAGGTGATGTAAAATGGCTCGTTTACTATGGCTTGTTATTGTAGTCTTAATAGCATTATGGGTAATCGGATTAGTTGCAAAGATCGGCGGCGGATTTATTCACCTTCTTCTTGTAGTGGCAGGAATCATCTTCATTCTTCAGTTACTCACCGGAAGACGATCGGTATAGTGAATAGTAAATCTCAATTAATGCTCGCTCTGCGTTCAGGTAATTCTTGCGTACAAACATGTATTTTGCAAGTCTTTTCCATTCGCGGAGGGAGCATTTTTACGTAGAATTCCTTCCAGTTCGAAACCTGCACGCATTGCTACTGCGAGTCCCTTACTGTGCTTCTCATCACAATGAAATTCCACCCGCTCTGCTTGCAATTCATCAAAGGCAAAAGCAACAATTTCTTTGACCGCTTCCGTCATATAACCTTGCCCCTCAAATTTCGTATCCAGCCAGTACTCCAATTCAAACTTACGAATCCGCCAATCAATATGATGTAATCCTGCACAGCCGATAAATTCGCCTGTATCTTTTAAAAACAAGTTGAAACATAAGTTCTTTCTGCTAATAAATTCAGCAACCGTTTGACGAACATGCTCCTCTGTTCTCTCAATTGTAAGATCGTGTTGTGCCCATTTTGTCCAGCGCCGCAAAGTCGGTATTGAACGTGAAACAGCACCCCATACATCCATTGCGTCATTCAACTCTGGCGCCCGAATCAGTAAGCGTGATGACTCGAACTGTTCTTTGAAATCCGGAATGCTTTTTTCGTAAAAGTCACGATCTTCCCAATGCACAGGGGTCGTTGTGCCTGCTATATAATCTTCCCGGGTCATCCCATAAGACACTGCGTCATAATAGGTATTCTCTTTAGGAAAAAACCAAGCTTTCCGCAAATGAGCTTCTTTGACGAAACCCGCACGCTCAAAGGCCTTACGCATCGCCGCATTATCGTGGCGGGTATGCCCTACTATACGATTTTTCTGTTCAGGCAGCTCGAACACGTACTGCGTCAGCTTCTTCAGCGCACGCGAACCATATCCATAACCTCTGAAACGATCCGCAATTCGCAAGTCAAACAACGGAACATCTTCTTGTAAATCATAGACTTTGACAATACCCACTTTTTCATCTTCATTATTCTCTATCCAGAACGTCTTCACGTCATCGGATGCATAGCCGCCTTCTTCTATCGACTTTTCCAATAACTCACGCCCGGGCTCGCTAATATCATGATATGGCCAGGAGTTCGTTGTCATAAACTGAATTAGTAAATCTTGTTCCTCTATCGTCCATTCTTGTAAGCGCATCAAAATTCCTCCATCATGCTCGCTCTTTAGCAAGCATCTCACTGCACAGTTCAATTACATCGTGTGTTGTTCCTCAATTGCATGTTCATACGCAATCTTCACCAAGTCAGCAACATGCTTATCTGCTAAAGCATAGTATACCATTTTTCCGCGTCTTTCCGATTTCGCCAATGAATGTTCACGCAAATACCGCAAGTGATGGGAAGCTGTAGCCGACGAAGATTGAATAACAGCTGCTACATCACAAACACACATTTCAGATTCCAATGTCAGGGAATATGCAATCCTCAGCCGCGTTTCATCGGCTAACGCTTTGAATATTTGTACCATTTCCCCTACATCCGGAAGCTCGTTTTGAATTTTCCGCACAACGTCCTCGTGTACGATCGTCACGTCACATGAATCTGTATTCGCCACATTTCCACCCCATTCCATAGACTGTAGATTATGGTCATTATATAGAACATACTAAGTAAAATCAATTTACTCAGATAGGAGTTTGATCATCCTATCCATTGGTTTTATCCTCATTCACTCCATGGATCTTCTCATACAGTTCATCTTCAGTTGATATGTCTGCCAATTTAACTTTGGAACGATATGCCGCCCGAATGATCACATGTCCAGCGACTGGTGCTGTCAAAAAAACAAAAGCTATCCCCAGCAATAACCGCACACTAATGAAATTTTCAGCGGCAAGGAAGTATACAAAAGCACCCGACAGAGTCAAAAGCACTGCGAGTGTTGAGCTCTTGGTCGCGGCATGTGATCGGGTATAGACATCCGGCAGCCGGATCAAGCCAAAAACACTGAGGATACTCGCGACAGCTCCGGTCAAAATCAACAATGCACCTGCAAATTCACCCATCTCGCTTACGCTCAACGATTTTCCCCCTCTCAATGAATTTAGAAAATGCGATCGTCCCGATGAACGAAAGAATACCGAGAATCAAAATAGCTTCCAAGAATGCTTTCGTATTCATCATGACTGACACGACAGCAATCGTCGCAATCAAGTTCACGCCAATCACATCTAGTGCCACGACCCGGTCCGGCAACGACGGACCTAAAATAATCCGAATGACCGCCACTAAAATAGTCAGCGCGAATAAAGTGACAGATATTGTCAGCATGCCTGTAATCATCGTGTCACCTCCATAATCGCCTTCTCAAAGTTCTTCAATTGCTTGATGAGACCTTCTCGAGATTCTTCTACGTCCATCGCGTGAATGTACAATTCATTTCCAGAGTGTGAAACCTCCATTACGACGGAACCTGGCGTCAGCGTGAGCAACATCGACAGCATCGTTACTTCTACATTACTCGTCAAAATCGTTTCATACTTAAAAATCCCCGGTCTAATCCGCAATGTTGGTCGCAAAATCTGAGAAATGACAACCACACTGGACTGAGTCAATTCCCGAATGAAGATGAGCAGGAGCTTACAAGCTGCGTACACTCTGCGTAAATAAAAATGCATGCCGAAAAAACGGCTCATAAAAAAGATGATGCCGATTCCGACTAAAAACCCCATAAAAAACGTTGTGAATTTCAATTCATCTTCATCTATCAGAGTCATCCATAAAAATGCGATGAATAAATTCAGCAATAGCTGGACTGGCATGCCGCTCTCCCCCTCTCTACTTCAAATCATTATCGAGAACTGCCCGAATATATTGTTCTGGATTCGCCAATGTATTAGCTGCATCTTGAATATATGGTGAAAGCAATTCCGCTCCGATTCCCATACCAACCACTAACATTGCAAGCAACACAAGCGGCAGTCCGAGCGCCTTCTTAAACGACACTTGGTCATCTTCACTGATCGTCGTTTCTCCCCAAAAGCTATTTAGGAAAATGCGAAGCAAAGAATACAGAACTCCAATACCGGATATGAACGCGACTGCCAACAACAGATAGGAACCTGTTTCAATCGCCCCTAAACCGATATACACCTTTCCAATAAAACCACTTAACGGCGGAATTCCTGCAACTGCTAACATCGTCAGGAAAAATAGCCAGCCCACCAGCGGATAATTCCGGATCAACCCGCTAATTTCATCGAACTTTGAGCGACCGGTCAAATGTACCACGGTACCCGCCAGTAAAAATAACAATGCTTTACTAGCCATATCGTGAACCAAATAATAACTGGCACCCTGAAATGCCGTAGTCGTCGAAATTGCAAGTCCTGTTAATACAAAGCCAACTGAAATGATGACATTATAGGAAACAATTTGTCGAATATCCCCGTAGGCAATGGCACCCAAACAACCACCGATCATCGTGACAACCGCTAATACGCCGATCATTTTAAAGACTAATGGATCGTGAATGAAAATAAGCGTAAACATCCGATATAACGCATAAATCCCAACCTTCGTAAGCAGAGCACCAAACAATGCAGCGACTGCTGTAGGAGGTGCAGCATACGACCCGGGGAGCCAGAAGTATAGGAGCAGTCCAGCTTTCAAACTGAATACTATTAAGAACACGATACTGATCAAAGTAAGCAATGGTCCTTGACCAGCTTCCGCGACACGAACCGCGATATGCGCCATATTCAAAGTGCCGACCGTGCCATACAGATATGCAATGCCCAGCAAGAAGAACCAAGATGCCAGCACATTGATCAGCACATAAGTAATACCTTCCTTCAGTTGCATCTTGCGTCCGCCTAAGGTAAGAAGAACATATGATGCCAGCAGCATGACTTCAAAACAGACAAATAGATTAAACAAATCACCCGTCAGAAAAGATCCGTTAACACCCGCCACTAAAAATAGAAAGAATGGATAAAAAAACATCTTTTCCGTTTCTATACCTGTCGTCACGAATGCATAGAGCAATATTATGCTCGATACAACACAAGCTGCCAAAACAAGTAACATCGCAAATGAATCACCTACAAATAATATGCCATGTGGCGGTAACCAATCCCCAAAATCCAATCGCATAATACCTGTACGGCGGATATATTCCAAACAATAAGCCGCAACACCGGCTGACAGCACCATCGTCAATAGGCTCAGCACACGCTGAACCCTAATATACGGCCTGAAAAGCACTAGGATTACACCCATCAATACAGGCAGAATCATAGGCAACACTAGTAAATTATTCATCTTGATGCCCTCGCAATTCAGGTCCTCGACCAGATTCCTGATAGACGCGGTATGCCAGCACTAATAAAAATGCCGTCACAGCGAAGCTAATGACAATCGCCGTTAAAATCAAAGCTTGCGGCAAAGCATCCGTATATTCTGCTGCTGTTTCATGAAGCAACGGCACATCCCCTTTCTTCAAACCGCCCATCGTTAGTAATAATAAATGAATGGCATGAGAAAGAATCGCCGTACCTAAAATAACTCGCAACATTTCTTTCGATAGAAGCAAATAAACACCGACCATCACCAACACACCAACCAGAAGGGTAATTAATGTTTCCATTACTCCACATCCTCACTGATTCCCAAAATAATCGTTACTACCACTCCAAGTACCGTCAGTGCGACGCCCGCTTCGAAAATCGTCATAGTTCCAAGTTCCGTCTCTCCGAAAACCGGTAGATCGAATTCTCTTGTCGACTGCGATAAAAAAGGAACACCAAACAATAAAGATAAAACGCCTGTCCCTACTGCCAATAAAACACCTAACGCAGCCACCCGCTTAAAATCGAATGGCGTGCCTCGGTGAACCGTCTCAATATCATATACAAGATAAAGCAAGACGAACGCAGAAGAGAGCACCAAACCGCCGATGAAGCCGCCACCTGGATTGTTGTGGCCAGATATAAACAGCTCCACGCCAAATGTTAAAATAATGAAGAATACAATTTTCGTTACGGTCTGCAGGATCACATCATTTTTCTTCAGGACGATCCACTCCCTTCTTGCGCCGCAGCTTCACTAACGAGAACACACCAAGTCCGGCGATAAACAGCACCAACACTTCCAGCATCGTATCAAACGCCCGGAAATCACCGAGGATGGTATTAACTACGTTCAGCCCTCCCGCAATGCGCGAAGCTGTTTCATAATAAATCGAGATAGTTGGATACAACGAATGACCTTGGACCAACAAAGCCACTACAGTGACAATGACTCCCGAAGCCGCTGCAATCAGCCAATTGCGCCATCTCATGGATACCGCTCTATGTTCCGCTCTCCACTCAGGTAAAAAGTAAAAGCACAGTAAGAACAACACAGTCGTAACTGTCTCCACAATAATTTGTGTCAAAGCCAAATCAGGTGCGCGGAATACGACAAATAAAATCGCTATGGAATACCCAAGCACACCGTTTAGAATTATGGCTGTAATTCGGGAGCGCGCAAACAAAACCGCCACGCTCGAACACATCATCACAAAAACGATGACGCCTTCATTCACTTCTATAGGTGCATCGTTTGAAAAATCAAAGACAAATTGCTGGAAACCAGCTAATCCGATTCCGATAAACGCAATGAAAATCAGCATGATATATGCGACATAATCACGCACTGAACCCGTCATATAGCCTCTCGTAACACGTGTCGCCACTCGTTCCATCCGTAAGAGTGTCCCATTATAGAAACGATCCAACGTCCATTGCAGAACTCCTAATCGATAGACGCCTTTCCAGTAACGTAAATAACGATAGAGCAAGGTTCCCACTATGATTACACCAAGCGTCATAAAGACCGGAGCCTTCCATCCATGCCAAACATGGATCTCAGGAACCAAGCCTTCCATATTCCCAAGATGCGGATACACCGCAAGCATGGCAGGTCCCAAAATATACGTCCCCAAAATATTCGGAAAGAAGAAAATCAAAAGTACCAAACTGCCTAGCACAATTGGCGCCACCAACATTTGGATGGGCGCTTCATGAGCAGGGCGCTGGCCGGGGAACGGTTCTGGCACCTTTCCCAAAAAGGACTGAAACACAATAACCATGCAATAGATGAACGTAAAGACACTGCCGACCCATGCAACGATGGGAAAGAGCAGAGCAAGTGAATCCATCGTCAATAAGTTGGCATTTTTCAGTGACAGCATGGCCTCAAAAAACAGCTCTTTACTTAAGAAACCATTGAAAGGAGGCAATCCTGCCATGGAAAAACTCCCGATCAACGCAATCGTAAACGTGATCGGCATAATTGTCGCCAAACCACCCAACCGTCTAATATTACGCGTCCCAAGCTGATGGTCTAAAATTCCGACAACCATGAACAGCGATCCCTTAAAGGTCGAGTGATTGACCAAATGAAATAATGCAGCAAATGTAGCCGCTGTAAATAGCGCCACGTGCGAGCTTTCTGAAGAAGCAAATGCAAGTGAGCCAACGCCGAGCAGGCTCATGATCATACCGAGCTGACTCACCGTTGAAAAGGCCAATAATGCCTTCAAATCGGTCTGTTTCACAGCATTGACAGACCCCCAAAGCATTGTCAACAGACCCACACATGAAACGATATAGAACCACACCGCATGACCCGCAAATACAGGTGTAAAGCGAGCAACGAGATAAATACCGGCTTTCACCATCGTGGCAGAATGCAAATACGCACTGACCGGAGTTGGTGCCTCCATGGCGTCAGGCAGCCAAATATGGAAAGGAAACTGTGCGGATTTTGTAAACGCACCCAGCAATACGAGCAGCATGGCAGGAATGAAAAGAGAATCTGCAGCGATGATATCGCGCATTCCGATCAATTCACGTAAACTGAATGTTCCGGTCATCGTGTATAGCATCAAAAACCCTGCCAGCATAAAAATACCGCCAGTCACGGTGATCAACATCGACTTTTTAGCGCCATATCTTGATTGCTTGCGGTGGAACCAGAATGCAATCAGCAAGAAAGAGGAAATACTTGTTAATTCCCAAAAAACATACAGAACGATCAGATTATCAGACAAAACTACCCCGAGCATCGCGCCCATGAACAGTAGTAAATATGTATAAAAGCGGCCAATCGCTTCTCGTTCAGAAAGATAAAATATTGAATAGAACACGACTAGACTACCGATTCCTGTAATCAACAAGGCAAAAATCATACTCAGCCCATCTAAATACGTCGAAAAATAGACATCCGCCGAAGGTATCCAAGGAAGGGTATATGTATAAGTTGCGCCATGTGAAAGCGAGGGAACTAAACGAAGAAGAAGTACGAATAAAAGCAAGGGAACAATGATTACAAACCAACCGATTTTCCTACCGGTCAAAAATTTATGTACAAATGGCACCAAACATGCTGCGATAAATGGAATAAAAATTGCCAGCAAGACGGTAATCAACCTTACACCTCCTAAAAAATTCTAACGTAAACATCGACTAACCACCCAACTCCTCTTGACTGAACCCCATACGTTATGCATAATGGGACTCTAAGCAAAGAGTATATTGTCTACTCGAAAGTATACACTACTTTACAGGAATTCGCATAGAAAGCGCAGTTGAAATGTTGTATGGTTGCTGAAGTATGCAACCAAATAGATAGGATGTATACAGTGGTAAACTAATTATTTTATCGAATATGAAGAGGTGAAGAGTCATTATGGGCAAAATGAAAAGCCGTATGGACGAGAGTATTCTCGTTTGTGTGTACTACGGTCCAAATGGTGAACGTCTCATTAAAAGAGGATATAAAATCGCAGCAATCATGGATTGTCCGCTGTACATCTTAACCGTCGATCCTGCACCACTGGATGACTTTGATGCGGAGAAATCGGAGTACATCGAACGCTGGCAAGAACTTGCTGAGGAGCTAGACGTGGAAGCGTTCATTATCCGAGACGATGAAACGCGACCCGCAGCCAAGGTCATTAAAGAAGTCGCACACCAATACGGCATCACACAAATCATCATCGGGCAAACAGCGCAAAGCCGTTGGGAAGAAATTACGAAAGGTTCCTTCATGAACGTACTGCTAAGAGAGATCCCATTCGTTGACTTCCATGTAGTCTCTGTAGATCGGGCGATCAAACATGAGGAGGAAGGGTCTTTTGAAAAAGGCGTGCGTGCCTACCTTGTTCAAGACGGTGATGGTTATCGCATTAATTTCACACTCTCCAAACGTGCACAATACGAAGGTATCTTCTTCAAAGAAATTGGAACAGATTTTAATAACGGCATTTTTAAATTCATGCAAAACAATAAAATTTGCCAAGTTCAAATTGAAGAGGACCAAGTGCTGGAAACGAGCAAGATTCAATGCAAAGTCTATGATTAATACTGACATCTGTGCATATCATTTTGAAAAAAAAGCAGCATCCCGACTTTCGGGATGCTGCTTCTTATCATTCAGAGAGCTCTTCTCCTACTATTTTTACTTCCATCTCCAGATCGATTCCAAATTTCTTTTTGACTTCTGCTCTCACCATTTCAATCGTCTGGATATAATCTGTTGCAGTTGCGTCTTTTTTATTAACGATAAACCCGGCATGTTTCGTAGAAACTTCTGCTCCGCCAAATCCTTTGCCTTGCAGCCCACTATCTTGAATCAATTTTCCTGCAAAATAGCCTGGCGGTCGCTTGAAAACACTGCCCGCCGAAGGATATTCAAGAGGCTGCTTAGATTCGCGCTGAAACGTAAGGTCTGCCACAGCCGCATCGATATCACATTGTACGCCAGGCGTCAATTGGAATTCAGCAGATAGTACATAGTAGCCTTTCGTTGTAATAATGCTTTTTCGATAACCAAGTTCCAGCTCTTCTTTGGATAGAATGAAGATCTTCCCCGTATCATCCATCAATGTAGCTTGTGTAATAATATCCTTGATCTCACCGCCGTATGCCCCGGCATTCATTGCCATTGCTCCGCCGATCGATCCTGGAATCCCACAAGCAAACTCCAAACCAGTCAAGCAAGCTTTTGCCGCTGCCTTGGATGCATCGATGATATGTGCCCCCGCTTCCGCAATTAGCGTACTTTCCTTAATCTGAATTTCATTAAGATTGGCCATGTACAGGACAATCCCACGAACACCGCCATCCCGTACAACCATATTCGATCCGTTACCCAATAATAAAATCGGAATGTTTCGTTCATATGCGTAGGTTACAACTGCTTGCACTTCTTCTATAGTTCCAGGTGCTACGACAACATCTGCTTTTCCACCTAGACGCGTTTTCGTGTATTTGTTTAGCGGTTCATCAAGCAATACCCAACCGTTCTTTATTTTCATTTGAAGGTCTTCAAACCAGCGATGTTTTGACATTCACATCCAGTCCTTTCACTTTACCTGTCTCCAAACAAGGAAACATTCTTATCACTCTATTAGTATGCTTCCAATCGGTCTTTTTGACAAGGTTTTTCATTTTGACTTTTATAGGCTTTTCCTTTACAGTTTACATAACTAAAGACCCACAAGGAGGAGAGAAAGTGAATAAATGGAAAGTTGATTCCACAGCATCCACTGTCGAATTTTCCGTTCCCCATATGATGGTATCGAGCGTGAAGGGCAAGTTTGAAGAGTTTTCAGGGGAAATCGAAGGAAATGCACTGGATTTGGCGAAGAGTTCTGTCCAGTTTGAAGTGGCTGTTCGTTCTATTCAGACAGACAATAAGGAGCGCGATGTGCATTTATGCTCACAAGACTTTTTTGACGCACAATCCTTTCCATATATGTCGTTTCTCTCTCGATCTATTTATCTAGAGAAGGATAATATGTATAGAATGACTGGAGATTTGACCATTAAACAGACTACGAAAAAGCTATTGTTTTGTGTTACACCTTTAGCGCCTGAAACATTTGATGCCCGCTATCTAGCTGAAGGCAAGATTAAGAGGAAAGAATTTGGCCTGACATGGAATAGGGCTATCGAAGCAGGCGGTGTCATGGTCGGCGATACAATTGATATTCAGCTGACCATTGCCGTAAAGAAAAAATGAAAATGCCTGAACAGATGAATACCAGTGCTCAGTCAGAAGCATTTGCTTTTTACTGAATTTAAACGAAGATCAAATTGCCCAGTCTACGCAATTTAGGGATTGAAGCGGAAGACGGTCGACTCCGGGAAAGCGTACCGTCTAGAGCGCAAATCCTCACGGATACCCCCCTGCCGCACTTACTCGACGAAAACTTGACCAGCTGTATTCGTATAACTTTTGCTTCACTTAAAATGGAAATCTCGATAATAACAATGTGAAATATCTCCAGATCATCTCATCTGGTAAGGTAACTCAATAATCTCGTACATTTAAAGAAGTAACAGCCGAAATGCCATACGAGCATTCCGACTGCTGCTTTTCTATCCTTATTTACACATCACACGAGTCATCATCACACTGGCCCCCGCTATCTTTTCCTAGCATCTGCAGAGTTGGTTTGATTCCTTCCTCTTCTGCAATCTTTTCGAGCGCCTCCACAAATGCTTCGATCGGCTGAGCACCGGAAATTGCATACTTCCGATTGATGACAAAGAACGGTACACCCTGTACGCCAATCTGACGTGCTTCTTCGATATCAGCTTGCACTTCATCTGCAAAATCATTACTGTGGAGCATTGCTTTCGTCAGCTCTGCATCGAGACCCGCTTCTTGTGCGATCGATACGAGTACTTCCTCTGTGTCGATACGTTCACCTTCCACAAAGTGACCATGCAACAAACGCTCGGTCACTTGCTCTTCCGCCCCATGCTGTCCAGCAAATTTCGCTAGACGATGTGCATCCTGCGTATTGGAAGTCTTCATTTTTTCCACTTGATAATGAAGCCCCACCGTTTTTGCTTGCTCTTCAACATTTTTCATCATATTTTCTGCTTCAGTCCTGCTGATGTTATACTTGTTTGCCAACCCTTCAAGTTGCGATTGGTCAGATGCTACAGGTGTATTCGGATCCAGCTGATAGGCCTTGTACTGCACCTCTGCTTTCTCCTCTAGCCCTGCTTGCTTCAGTGCCTGCTCCAAACGTCTCTTTCCGATATAGCAAAACGGACAAACATAATCGGACCATACTTCAATTTTCATTTATTCCGCCACCTTTCTACTATCAATTTTAGATTCAATAAAATTTGGGTACAATATAAATGCTTGAACTATTTGAATATAAAAGGACGGGTGTAAAAATGAATGAGTCACTATGGCTGGCAACCGCATATCCAAACGAAGAATATCCTGTGGTAGAGGATAATCTATCATGCGAGGTTTTGATCATCGGCGGAGGTTTAAGTGGGATTGCAAATGCCTATTTCTTAGCGTCACAAGGTAAAGATGTCATTTTATTGGAGAAAAACAGCATTTTACACGGAGCGACCGGGAACTCAACTGGTAAACTAACTGCGCAACATGACTTGGTATATGCCGATTTGATTGAGCAATTTGACTTGGAAAGCGCAAAGCTTTATTTCAATGCGAACGAAAGTGCTCTGCAATTCGCTCGTTCCATTGCAGATGCAAATGAACTGCAAACTGCACATTCCGCACTTTACTCACAAACTGCAAAAGGTACAGAACAATTAATGAGAGAGAAAAAAGCCTATGAGGAAATAGGAATTCCGTTCACATTAGCTGGCAAGACAACCGATTTACCTTTTCAGACTACAAACACATTAATCATCGAGAACGAAGCTCAAATACATCCAGTTCGTTTTGGACAAAAGTTAGCACAGCTTGCAACCAAGGCTGGTGCTCGATTATTTGAACATGCACAAGTTGCGGCACTCGATACAGACCGCCATTTCGTTAAGCTTTCTTCTTCCACAGAAATTCGTTACCGTCAGCTGATCATCTGTTCGCATTATCCGATTGAGGCACTTGAAGGTATGCAAATTCTCAAATTAGACGTCGATCGTTCTTATATAGCAGCGGCAAAAACAACCACCCCTTTCGCCCATCAATATATCGCCGTTGATAATCCGAAACGCTCAATACGCACAACAACCATTGACGGTCAATCGTATTTATTACTGGCCGCAGAATCTCATCATGCTGGGGCAGAAAAAGAAACGCAGATCCATTATGACCGCATTACAGAGGACCTAAAAACGAACTTGCAACATTCGGACATCATTTACAAATGGTCTGCGCAAGATCCGTCTACGCCAGATCTAGTGCCCTACGCCGGAGCTATTTCAGATGCATCGCCTGATGTCTTTATTAGTACTGGCTATCGAAAATGGGGGCTCTCCAACTCCATGGCCAGCGCTCAAATCATCTCGGACGCAATTGTCGGGCGACACAATCCTGCCAGCGAACTATACTCTCCTCGACGCACAGATTTTGGCGCATTATTCAGCAGGGCTCTTTTATTGACAGGGCGCACAGTGAAGGAATTTGCAGGCGGTCATATCGCACGCACGGACTCGCCTATTTGCACACATATGGGTTGCCGTACTCGCTGGAATAAAGGCGACCAAACATGGGATTGCCCTTGTCACGGCTCTCGTTTCCGTGCAGATGGTTCAGTACTCGAAGGTCCTGCCACTCAGCCTCTTGATTTAAGTTAAAAAAGACTGTCATGGAAACCGGATGAATTTCCGATTTCTAGACAGTCTTTTCATTAGGATAACGCTTCAGTTAATACTGGTACAATCTGTTTTTTGCGTGACACGATGCCTTTTAGCAATGCGGAGTTATTATCGAACGATACATTAAACGCGGAGCCTGCACGTTCTGCTTCTTTACCTAATGCAATGATGACAGAATCACTGTTAATGATATCCGTTACGACAAACAAGAATAAATCCAAGTTCTTTTGCTCAATCACTTGAAGAAGCAATTTTTCCAACTCTGCTTGACGCCCAAGAATATCTTGAAGGTCGACTGCATTCACTTGAGCAATCTCCATTTTGATATCGCCGAATGAAAATTCTTTTGCATCCAAGCTAACTAATTCTTGAATAGGCGTCGCACTCAAATCTGCACCGGCTTTTAGCATGGCTAGACCATACTCAGCAGCATTGATCTCGGCAATGGCAGCCAATTCATTAGCCGCTGCCTGATCTTGCTCTGTAAAAGTTGGTGATTTGAATAACAATGAATCAGAAACAATTGCCGATAGCATGAGTCCTGCGATTTCTTTCGGTATCTTGACTCCATGTTCCTTGAATAATTTGTTCAAAATTGTTGCCGTACAACCAACCGGCTCAGCCCGATAATATAGCGGATCATTTGTCTGGAAGTTTGCGATTCGGTGATGGTCAATGACTTCCAACACTTGTACTTCGTCCAAATCGTCTACACTCTGCTGCTTTTCATTATGATCGACCAAGATAACTTGCGATACTTCAGGCGATGCCTTTTCGATTAAACGAGGGGCTTCAAAACCAAATGTTTCAAGAGCATACGCAGTTTCTTTTGAAATATTTCCTAAACGCACTGCTTCTGCATCTACTCCCAATTGCTGCTTCAAGTACGCATATGAAATAGCAGATGCTATTGAATCTGTATCTGGGTTTTTATGCCCGATGACTAACACTTTTGACATTGTTAAATCCTCCTAATTCACTCTGTTTACTAACTTTATTTTACCACACTATTTAAGTTTGAGTAGTGGGAAATAATAAAGCATGAATTTCATCTTTATTATGAACGAAGTCTGCTATTGTATAACGGTCCAGCACAGCAAAATAGGCTTGTAATGCTTCATACAATACACCTTTCAGATGACAGGCCGATGATAGAACACACATATTTTTATTTGGATCAAAGCATTCAACCAAATGAAAATCATCCTCGGTTTTACGGACAAGTTCTCCGACATTGATATCATTAGGGTCTGTACAAAGGCGAATTCCTCCTCCGCGACCACGAATCGTTTCAATCAGCTGCAGCTTTCCTAATTCATGGACAATTTTTGTGAGGTGATTTTTAGAGATTTGATAAGCATCCGATATTTCCTGCACAGTGGAAAGTTCATCATGTTGCTTGGACGCTAGAAAAATCAGAACACGCAGCGAATAATCAGTGTACATAGTTAAACGCATAATATCACCACTTTCTGTTCTTTTTCCATTATAGCATTTTCATTCAAAAATTCCTTATTTACCGCCGCGAGTCAGATGAATAACAACGTTGATCCATTTAGGGTTTAAACTTGTCAGAACCGGCTATCATAAAAAGATAGCTTTTTTAGTGTATGGCGGTTTATTGAATGAACTGTGTCCATTTTTTGTATTCTATTTAAACCTGTATTTTATATATAGCTTTTAAGAAAAAAGTGTTTTATGATGGGTTTATCAAATACGGAAAGGTTGTGCATTACCATGTTAGATCAAAAAACAATCGATATTATTAAATCAACAGTACCAGTACTGGAGCAACACGGTAAAACGATTACAACAGTTTTCTACAGAAATATGTTTGAAGCACACCCAGAGTTACTCGACATTTTCAATCATGCAAACCAATCACAGGGACGTCAGCAAACGGCACTCGCTAATACAGTGTACGCAGCAGCTCAACACATTGACGACCTAGGAGCAATTCTTCCAGCAGTCGTGCAAATCGCACACAAGCATGTATCTTTAGGGATCTTGCCTGAGCATTATCCAATTGTAGGGGAGTATTTATTAGGTGCAATCAAAGAAGTACTAGGTGATGCAGCAACTCCTGAAATCATCGACGCATGGGCAGCAGCTTACGGAGTGATTGCAGATGCATTCATCGGATTGGAAGCAAAAATGTATGATGACAACGAATCTGCCGATGGCGGCTGGAGAGAATTCAAGGATTTCGAGATTGTCGATAAAGTAGAAGAAAGTGATGTTATCACTTCCTTTTATTTAAAACCAGTTGACGGCAAAAAGTTACCGTACTACTTGCCAGGACAATATATTACAATTCGCACTTCAATCCCAGGTGTGAAAAATGTCGTTAATCGTCAATATAGCTTGTCGCAAAAATCCAATGATGAGACATTCCGCATTTCCGTCAAACGTGAAGATTCACTGCAACCGAATGGCGTTGTTTCTTGCTACTTGCATAACGAAGCAGCCGTTGGCGATATCATCGAGGTAAGCGTACCTGCAGGAGACTTCTATCTAGAGCCGACAAAGACAACACCTGTAACATTGATCAGCGGCGGTGTAGGAATCACACCAATGAAAGCAATGTATCAAACAATTGCAGACGTCTCTCCTGAACGTGAAGTCGCATTCTTGCACTCTGCCCGTACACGCAGCCAACAAGCATTTGCTACTAAATTAGAGCAGTTGAACGCAAAATTACCGAACTCCAGCTACAAAGCCCTTTATTCAGAAGAGGGAGACGGCATGTTCACACGCGAATTCTTGCAGGAAAATGTCATCGAAGGCAGCGATGTCTATGTCTGTGGACCTACTGGTTTCATGGAATTCGTTATCCAACAGCTTTATGCAATCGGCGTACCAGAAGAAAAAGTACACTTCGAATTCTTCGGACCTGCTGTACAACTTGATTTAGCAACTGTTTGACCATACTAACAAACCCCGCGAATTTAATTCGCGGGGTCTTTCTTTGGCTTTTAGTTCATTTCTAACTGTGTTTCGCTTTATAATTTCTTAGGCATACGGATTGAAGCAAAAATCAGTGCTGCCACTAAAAACAGTCCTAAATAGCCGACAAGCGGATAAAAATTGCTGACCAAGTTCGTAAAACCGAAGAAGCTCAGCCCATAGCCGATTACTAATGAACCAGCTACGAAAACTTTAAACGTCTTCGTACCAGTTTCAATGAATCTCGCACCAAATGCATAGAACATACTGACCGCCGTATTGAAAATCATGCCGTACAACACAAGCGCCATGAATATCGCGAATATAGGCGAAATAGAATTGATAATCGCAAGCATTGGCAATTCTGTTCCCGCCACGTCATCTACCTTCGAGAATATTGCCAAGTGACTCAATAAAATCAAGATACCGAGACCAAGGCCCCCAACAAAACCGCCCCAAGCAGCTGTCTTCTCATTTTTTTCCGCGCCTCCCATCACAATGGACATAGATGCGCCCACTGCAATATTGAACGACACATAGTTGATTGCCGAAACAAACCAATTTGGTAATGTCGTCGGCACCGCTTTAGCTACAGGATCCAGAACCGCAAATGTTGTATCCATAGTCCATACACTATAGATCGATACACCAACAACTGTGATGATCAGAAATGGTGTAATACTGCCAATCACCGCAACCACTTTGTCGACATTCAATAAGATTGTTAAAAATACGAGCACAATCATCAGCAAACTGCCGACATAAGAAGGCAACCCAAATTGCTGATGTAAATTAGCTCCGGCGCCAGCCAGCATAACCACTCCAACGCCGAACAGTGTAAAGATAATAATGCCATCCACCACGACGCCTAAGTAACGCCCGCTAATTTTATAAATGACATCCTTGTGAGAATTCGTCTGCATCCGACTGCCAAGACGCGTCAATACCATCCCCAAATAAGCAAATAATACAGTACAGACGATAGCACCCAGGATCCCCCAGAATCCAAAACTCGTAAAATACGTCATAATTTCATTCCCGGAAGCAAAACCAGCCCCGACAATTATGCCGATGAAGGCACTTCCCATCTTTAATATGTCTCTCATAATTTCCCCTATTCTTCTCTGTCACGACAAGGCCGCGAGATGATCTTTACCCCCACTTCATTTCCTGTATTTCGAAACAAAAGGGTTGTCTTTTTCATAAAACCGCCAAGGATAATGGACAGCCTCACCTGAGTTTCCAATACCTACGCGCGGACCTGCTTCCACTTCTTTTTGCGGCAATCCTTCTGAAATATAAAGCGGTTTCTGTGCCCAATGATGACCGTAGTAGTCCATCGTGACCCCAAGTGCTTTTGACAGCTTACCCGGACCATTTGTCAGATCGGTCATTTTCTTAATGTGATTCCCACGTTTTTCTTGCATATGAACCAAACCTTCTACAGGCTCGCCTGCTCTCAGCAAAACGGCATGCGGAATCCCTACCTTTGCACCCACGACATTCATCAGCACGTGGGTGTGCATCTGGTATGTATACACTGATCCCGCTTCTCCAAACATAATTTCTGTACGCTTTGTTCGACGATTACCGAAGCTATGAGCCGCACGATCTTCGGGTCCGTGGTACGCTTCAGTCTCTACGATTCTAACAACCAGCAAGCCATCCGAACGCTCATGAACAATATGCTTTCCGACTAAGTTGCGTGCAAGTTCTAAGATAGGAGCTTCAAAAAAAGACGGATCGATCGGTTCATACATTGTAATCTTCTCCTTTCCACATATCAGGCCAAACCTTGACCCGCTGCGAACTCACGATAGAGGTCATGTGATTCCAATAATTCTTCATGCCGGCCTCGCCCCGTAATCTTGCCGTTCTCTAAAAACAACAGTTGATCGGCATGCAAAACCGTCGCCAAACGGTGCGCAATAATCAATGTAGTTCGGCCATTCATCAAATGCTGTAATGCCTCCTGCACATGAGTTTCGGACCCGCTGTCTAAGTTGGAAGTAGCTTCATCCAATAACAAGATTTCCGGGTTATGCAATAATGCACGGGCTATGGCAATCCGTTGGCGCTGGCCTCCTGACAGTTTCATACCGCGTTCCCCGACCAATGTCTCGAATTGATCCGGCATCTCTTCGATAAACGTGTAGGCATTGGCCGCCTTTGCTGCTTCGATAATCTTATCAATAGAGGGTCGCCGCTCTAAACCATAAGCAATATTATCTTGAATAGTGCCGCTCAATAATGGACTTTCTTGTGAAACATAACCAATTCGTCCACGCCACTCTGCTAGTGGTATGTCCTTTATAGGCACCGCGCCAAGTAAGATTTCTCCTGAATTCGGTAGATAGAAGCGTTCGACTAATGAAAAGATTGTTGTTTTCCCGCCACCGCTTGGGCCTACGAATGCAGTGACCGTCCCTCTACCCGCTGTAAATGAAATACCATTCACTACGTGTTTATCCGAATCATAAGAAAAGTGCACATCTGAAAACGTTAGTGCCCCTTCTGATTGCGGTGAAAATTTGCCCATTGCCGGCTCAGACTTCATTTGTAGAATTCCCTGGATGCGCTCTGTCGCTCCTACTGCTTTTTGAAACGAGGTAAAGAACTGTGCCATTTGGGCAAACGGCATGATGATTTGAAACAGTAAGAAAATAATGGCTACTAACGTTCCTGCAGACAAAGCACCTCTTGCAACTTGTGCTCCGCCGTAACCAAGGATCACTACTAAGATCCCCATCATCGTCAGCATCATGATGGGTGAGATGACGGCTTGAATCTTCGCTTCCTTTAACCCATACCGGAATAACGATTGAATTGCCGTCTTCCCTTTCCCTCCTTCTGTCGGCTCTGCCCGATACGCCTTTACTAACCGGATATCACCGAGCACACGACCTAAGTGCCCCGAAAACTTCGCCATTTCAGCTTGTGTCGCCTTCGCTACTTTATGCATCAACCGTCCTAATGGGATTAATATGACCATACTGACTGGCACACTAATCAGCATAATGATGGTCATTTTCCAATCCAGCACCAACAAAATGACAATGGCTCCGATAATGGAAATCATGCCGGAAATGAAAGATACTAGATGTTCAGACACTAACGATTTGAGCACAGTTGTATCTTGTGTAATCCGGCTCATCGTCTCCCCGGTTTCATTCTGATCGAAATATGGGATCGGCAAACGCAGAACCTTCTGCCATAATTGATTGCGTAGATCTGCCACTACCGTTTCTCCAATATAAGCAAGCATATAGTAGGAAAAGCCACCAGCAATTGCTTGGACAACGAATAAACCCAGCAAGAATACGCCTGTTTTCCAGTTCATCAGTTCGCTCGTGAAAGAGTCCACCAAATCTTTGGTGATCAAGGGAACGACCAACCCTGCTACTGTCTCGATAAGTGATAAAAGCAAGGCAAAGGCTGTAACTGCAACAGGCCAATGTAATGTCTTGATTAAACTTATGAAATTTTTCAATGATCCGGTTGCTTTTGCTTGATTGTTCATCACTCGCCTCTTTTCTATCTTATTCCAATGCGTTGTAATTTAGCCCTTGGATATATTCCCCAATGCGCAACCAATCCTCTTCTAAATCAGTTCGCAGGGACGGACGATAAAAGATGGATGCCGGGTGAAATGTCGGTAGAATGGTATACGAATGGTCTGTCCAGCTATAGCGCGTATCATTCAATGATTTTAGATACTGAACAGGCTGTGTCAATAGCTGACCGTGAAGTGTTGTTATTTTGGCATGCTTTCCGAGCAATCGTTGTAAACCAATATTACCAAGCGTAACGATGAGCTTCGGCTTAAGATTCGCCACTTCATAATCCAATACCGGTGCATGGGCAAGTTGTTCCTTTTGTGTTGGCGGACGATTGTATTTACGTTTCGTCAAGCTACCGTCACGTTCTTTCTTCGTTCCCCATTTATAAGGTCTACTGCGGAATGAACTTGTCATATAAACATCTTCTCGCGAAAGTCCTACCGAGGCAAGTGATTTCATCAGTTCGTCACCTGCTCTGCCGATGAATGGCACGCCATGTACGGCCTCATGTTCTCCAGGCGCTTCTCCGACCAGCAAGAGGGTCGGTGATTCAGGACCTTCACCTCGTACAAACCCTTCCACCTGAAAACCTTCACTGCGTTCAAGTGCAGTCTGTGCTATATCATCCGGAATACGAAACATCCTATCAACTCCCTTGTCACAATTATAGAGGTTCTTAGGCAGAATCAAAAATATTTACCATTGAAAAAGCCGCCCCCATTTATGTTAAATGGAAACGACTTAACCTATACTATGCTAACTCCGTTTGTTTTGTTTCTGTTCCGAGTAATACAACAGATAATACCCCCACCAGGATGGCGGCACAGAAGATACCGAATATGATACCGAACCCATAGCCTGCCGTCAGCAATGAACCGACAAGCAACGGACCGAAAATACCGCCAACTCGGCCAACAGCTGCTGCAACGCCTGATCCCGTTGCCCGTATTGCGGTTGGATATTGCTCAGGTGAATAAGCATACAATGCTCCCCACGCGCCTAAATTAAAGAACGATAAAAATGCGCCTGCAATCATTAATGTCGTTAGCGTATCCGCATTACCAAAAGCCAGCGCGCTAAGTGCCGTGCCGAATAAATAAGTGGCCAAGACAAACTTTCGTCCAGCTCGTTCGATCAGCCAGGCAGCGCTGAAGTAGCCAGGAAGCTGGGCCAGTGTCATAAGCAAAACATATCCAAAGCTTTTGATTAAACTAAAACCTTTTAATACCATGACGCTCGGCAGCCATAGGAACATTCCGTAATAGGAAAAGACAACAGCAAACCAAACGATCCAAAGCATAACGGTGCGCTTTCTATATGCCGGAGCCAACAATAGCTTCAGTTTTTGTCCAGTAGACTGTTCTGTTCTTCCTTCTTTTATAAACCTCTTTGAATCCGGCAAATTCCGTCGTAAATAAATTGCATAAAATGCCGGTAATGCTGTTATGATCAATGCAATCCGCCAACCATAACTCGGGATGACAAAGTACGCGATCAGCGCTGCAATCAGCCAACCTGCCGCCCAGAAACTTTCAAGCAATACGACAACACGCCCGCGCTCTTTCGCTGAAACACTTTCCGATACTAACGTAGACGCAACAGGAAGCTCACCGCCTAATCCTGCTCCCACTAAAAAACGCAGAATCAGAAACGCCCATAAAGAGGTGGTTAAGGCGGAAAATCCGCTAGCGACTGAAAATAAGATGAGCGTGATCATGAACACCTGTTTTCTCCCAATACGATCCGCAAGCAATCCAAAACCAAACGCTCCAACAGCCATACCGATTGAATTGATACTTCCGATCCAACCCATCTCTGAAGACGTCAGCTGCCAATCAACAGCGAGCGCTGCAATGATAAATGACAGGATGCCGACATCCATTGCATCAAACATCCACCCGGTACCCGCGATGCCAAGCAATTTATTACGTGAGATTTCCTTCGTTTTCACTAGTGCTCTACCTTTCTATTGTACAATCTTTAGGTGTCTTTACATATGTAATTATAGCACTTTATGAGGTAATTTGACTAGCGTAGTTTTACTTAAGAAAGAAGTATGAGCTAAGGTGGGTAATTTATGAGCGCAATTCAGCCTTTTATGTTCATCGCACGCAAAATCCATTACACCACTCCATAGAAAAACCCCGAAGGACTAAGTCCTTCGGGGTGGCATTTCTCTTTATAGTGCAGATTCGACTTCTTTGATCATTTCTTTAAATGATTGTAGCCCGCCGCCAGATAAGTACCAATATTCACCGTTTAGGTAAATCATTTTATCGTTTTTGAATGCGTTTGTTTTCTTCACTAGGTCGTTTTCAATGGAATCTTTTGCACTTCCATCGCCGATAGCTGCATCACGGTCGATGATGAATAGGATATCAGGGTTTGTTTCCAAGATATATTCAAACGTGATATTTTGTCCATGTGTAGATACTTCGATACCTTCATCTGCTGGTTTAAAACCGAACACATCGTGGATGATTCCAAAACGTGAGCTAGGACCATAAGCACTTACCTTACCTTCTGTTCCAAGGATGATCAATGCGTTGCTATCTAATTCTGCTGTTTTTGCTTTGATTCCTTCAATACTTGCGTCCACATCGTTCAACTCAGTTTTCATTTCATCTTCTTTATCGAAGATCGTTGCAATAGTTTCCATGTTTTCTTTAAATGAATCCATATAACGTGATGTATCCACACCCGTGAATATTGTCGGTGCGATTTCTGTAAACTGATCATACAAGTCTGATTGACGTCCAGAAATGAAGATGACATCTGGCTTTAATGCATGAATTGCTTCGAAATCCGGCTCTTTCAAGCTTCCTAAGTTTTCATACTTCTCATCTTCATATTTAGAAAGATATCCAGGTACGTTTGATTGTGGTAAACCTGCTACTTCCACTCCCAGTTCGTCTAGTGTATCCAATGTTCCGAAGTCAAAAACTACTACTTTTTCAGGATTCTTTTCAAGAGTTGTTTCACCAAGTTCGTGTTTGATTGTTACTTCATTGCTTTCTTCAGCAGGCTTATCTTCAGGAGCTGCGTTGTCAGCCGGCTTATCTTCTTCTTTCGTGCTGCCACAAGCAGCTAGTGCAAGCATTAAAACTAATGCAAACAGGGATAATGTAAGTTTTTTCATTGGTTTAAGTTCCTCACTTTTTTAAGAGTTAAAATAGACGCAAATACGGCAATTTTTCATTTGTTGTATCGGAATATCCATATCATAGATTTCCCGTAATGACTCCGAATTGATAATATCGTTCGTCGGACCGTCCTTGACGATCCTGCCTTCTTTTAATGCCACGATCCGATCGGAATAGACTGAAGCAAAGTTGATATCATGCAGTACAATTACGACAGTTTTTCCAAGATCATCAACCAGCTGACGTAAAATCTTCATGATTTGTACGGAATGTTTCATATCTAAGTTATTGAGTGGTTCATCCAATAAAATATAATCCGTATCTTGAGCGATTGTCATGGCAATGAAAGCACGCTGACGCTGGCCGCCTGACAATTCATCTAAATACGCTTCCTGCATATCCATCAAGCCCATATACTCCAATGCCTGATCTACCATCCGTTCATCCTCTTCGTGAAGACGGCCCTTACAGTGCGGGAAACGGCCGAATCCGACGAGTTCGCGGATGGTCAACTTGACATTCATGAAGTTCGATTGCTTCAAAATGGCTACACGTTTAGCAAAATCATTAGACTTCATATCTTTCACTTTACTTTTATCGAGCAGTACTTCACCGGTATCTGCATCCATTAATCGGCTTACCATCGACAGAAGAGTAGATTTACCAGCCCCGTTCGGTCCAATGAATGACGTGATTTTACCACGGTGTATATTCACATTGACCTTTTCGACGACTGCTTTTCTTCCATAAAACTTCGTTAGCTCACGAACCTGAATCATGAGGATCGACTCTCCTTTAATAGTAAATAGATAAAGTACACGCCACCGACAAAGTTAATGATCACGCTCAATGTAGTTGAGAAAGAGAAGACACGCTCCACGATCCATTGCCCACCGACCAGTGCTATCACACTCATAACAGATGCTCCTGCAATTAAGACAGAGTGTTTGAATGTGTTGAAGAATTGATACGATAGATTGGCCACAATGAGTCCAAAGAAAGTAATAGGACCGACCAACGCAGTCGATACGGCAATTAAGACAGCCGACAAAATCAGCATCAGCTTGACTACCGACTGATAGGATACACCTAAGTTAATGGCAGTATCACGACCTAATGACAGAACATCTAATTCATTGATATAGCGCCAACCAATAATTAGCGTAAGTATCAATATTCCAAATGCCCACCAAACTAGATCGCCGTTAATATTGTTGAAACTCGCAAACATTTTATCTTGCACTCGCATGAATTCATTCGGATCAATCATAACTTGCAGGAATGTCGAAATACTTCCAAAGAATGTACCGACGATGATGCCCACTAACAATAAGAAGTAAATAGGACGATTTCCCTTACCGAATAGAAAGTGATAAAGTGCTAAGGCAAACAAGACCATAGCCCCAACTGACAGCATAAAGTTGAACTGCTGATTAATCAGCACAAAATGGGTAGATCCAAAAAAGAATACAAGAACGGTCTGCAATAAGACATAAAGAGAGTCTAGCCCCATAATGCTTGGCGTCAAAATCCGGTTATGCGTAATCGTCTGGAAAATGACTGTAGAATACGCGACCGCAACGCCTGTCAGAATCATCGCAATGACTTTGATTGCCCTTCGAGGAAGTGCATAGTCATAGCTGCCGTTCAAACCTTGAAATAAATACAATCCACAAAACAATAGTGCAAATGCAGTCAAAATCAATAGTTTCGTTGAATTACGCATACGCTTTCCCCCTAAACAACAGGTAGAGGAAAATTCCGCTTCCGATGACACCGACCATTAAGCTGATCGAAATCTCGTATGGGAAAATGATGACTCTTCCTAAAATGTCGCAAACGAGAAGAAAGATTGCCCCAAGCAATGCAGTATGCGGTAAAGTTTTCTGCAGATGGTCACCTTTGAAAATCGATACGATATTCGGGATGATCAATCCGAGAAACGGTATCATACCGACCGTCAACACAACTGTTGTCGTAATAAGTGCAACTAAAATCAAGCCGATATTGACGATTCGTTTATACGCCAACCCTAAGTTTTTAGAAAAATCCTCACCCATTCCAGCCACCGTAAAACGATTCGCATATAAATATGTAATGATTAAGACAGGTATGCTAATATACAAAAGCTCATAGCGTCCTTTCATGATCATTGAAAAGTCACCTTGCAACCAAGCCGACATATTCTGGATTACGTTTGCCTTGAATGCAAAGAATGTAGTGATAGAAGAGAGGATGTTCCCAAACATCAAGCCGACAAGCGGAATGAAAATGGCATCTTTAAATTTAATACGGTCCAATATTTGCATAAATAAAAATGTACCTAGTAGCGCGAAGGCAAAGGAAACTGCCATCTTTTCAAATAATGTTGCATTTGTAAACATCAGCATGGACACTAGTATTCCAAGTCGTGTCGCATCCAGTGTTCCTGCTGTCGTAGGTGAGACGAACTTATTACGGCTTAACTGCTGCATAATCAGCCCGGCAATACTCATCCCCGCTCCAGCCAGCAAAATAGCTACTAACCGTGGTACTCGACTAATTAAAAAAATTTCTGTTTCTTCTGAGCGTAAATCCAATAAATCCGCTGGTGAAATTCGAATGGCTCCCACGAACAGCGAAAGAAATGACAATAGAATTACGGCTGTAATTAAATAACGTTTCTTCATGAAGAACTCCGATATCGAATATTTGAGCTTTCTCACTTAAATGAAAATGATTATCATTCGCTCACTACTTACATTAAACAATTTTGAAGATGATGTCAATACCTAATTGAAAATCATTATCAACAGATTGTGTCATTGAGCCGGAGGAATTGAATTGTAGCCAGCACCATGCAATACACCGTGATCGATACATGAAAAAGCTGCCTTCTATAATAGAAGACAGCTTTTCGTTTTGCTTATTGTTGTTGTTCCATTGCTTCGTTAATATCTACCGCACCGTCAATGACTTCTTTCGGCACTTTGATTTCATCGATTTCATTGATTTTCGAAATATCACCTTTTATTTTTTGCGCTACTTTCACTTGTTGGCCCTGTTCTTCCATTGTCAACACCATGTCCATGTCAAGATTCTTCGTGTAGAAGGTTTTCTTATCAATTGTGAATTCAAGGTCGATACTCTCAATCTCCATCTGAGAAATCATATCCAACTGGGCTTCGTCCATTCCTGCCGGCATATTTTCTTTCATCAAATCTTTCATCAGCCCGCTGAATTTTTCGCCCGATCCCTTCAAATGAAGTACATATTCATCATCTGTTTGCTCAAATTTGAAATCGTCGGCAAACTGCTCATAGAGTGAGTAATCTACTTGTGTATTTGCTGAACCTGCTACTTGGCCTGCTACTTCTTCATACATCTCGTTCGGAAGCTTCATCCAATCTCCTGACTCAGGATCTTTCATGAAGAACCCATCCTGCGTCATATACAGATCCATTGCCATTTCTTCGCCAGCCATTTCCATATTCATCGTTTGACGCATTGCAAGTGGTTCAAGAATCATATCCATGTCAATTGTAGAATTTACGACTTGCTCTTCTTCACCCATTTGCATGTTTTGTGTAATTTCCATATCGGCATGCATACTTTGCAGTGTTTCACTTGCAGCATTTGCCTTCTCCATTACTTCTTCGACAGTGAGGTCACTTTTCTCTATAACTTTATCTTCCTTGCCGGTTTCTGAATCTTCTTTTGGTGTAGCCGTTTGCCCACAAGCGCTTAACACTAATGCCAACACACTGGCAGCTAAGATCATTATCCACTTTTTCATTTGTCCATCTCTCCTCTTATATAATGACTTCACTTAGTTGTACGGTAGGAAAATAAAAAAGGTTCAAAAAAATGCTGATTTTTAATGAAACGAACCGTTTATACCAAATCTAACCAAAACACTCATGGGCAATTAAAACGAGCGCATTAGGTATTTATACTCTATTTCTTAGAAAAGGTTTAGAAAAAGCGAGAGCGGGCAAACTAGAATCATCCCACCCCCTTTCTCTTCTTATAAAGATAAAAGGATTTAGGCTGCATGCATTGCGCATGCAGCCCTTTTTTTGCTCTCTCGAGAAATCCTTATGTCTTATCGTAAATAGTGCGGTGCGAGAGGTTAATGGAGCGGCTGAGCGGATTTTTGGTTCGGTCGTATTGTTGTTTGGTTCGGTTTCACTATCGCATGGCGCGGTCCAACGTATGCTTCGCTCGGTTCTGGGCACTTTTGGCACGTTCTTTCAGTTTCCATCAATCCACTATGAACTTCGCTAATCGTTCACATTCACTTTCCGGCATTTCTACCGTAATCAACGTTCCTTCTTCTTCGTAATCAGTCTCTTTGATTGCTGCCGTCTCATTCAAATGTGAGACAATTTCTCCGCGATCATAAGGAATCAACAATTTGCACGTTATATATTGTCTGAATAAATTTTGCTCAATTAACTTTAACAACTCCGGTATTCCTTCATTTTTCCCGGCAGACATCCATATACTTTGTTCCTGTGTACGCGGATATGTAATCCCTGCCAAGTCAGCTTTATTGTAAACATTTACAGTTGGAATGCTCTCCACACCAATGTCTTCCAACGTTTCATTCGTCACGTCCATCATATGGCCATGCTCTTCATCTGAAACATCCACGACATGCAAAAGTAAATCTGCATTTTTCGCTTCCTCTAATGTAGAACGGAATGCTTGGACAAGATGGTGAGGTAGCTTTGATACAAATCCAACGGTATCAGTGAGGATGAATTCCTTCTTGTCGGGCAGTTTGATTTTTCTCACCGCTGTCTCTAGCGTCGCGAATAACATGTCTTTTTCGCTGACTTCCTTTGACTGGTCTGCATCCGTGTATTGTAACAGACGATTCATCAACGTCGACTTGCCGGCATTCGTGTAGCCGACAATCGAAACCACGGGAATGCCGCTGCGTACTCGTTGTTTCCGTTGGGTTTCACGTTGATCTTTCACATGCTCTAATTCGCGACGCAGCTTGGCAATCTGATCTTCAATTTTCCGGCGATCGAGCTCTAATTTCGTTTCTCCCGCTCCTTTGTTTTGCAAACCGCCGCCTGTGCCGCCACCTTGTCTGCTCAATGAAGCACGCAAACCGACTAGGCGTGGCAAAGTATACTGTAGCTGGGCTAATTCTACTTGCATTTGCGCTTCCCGATTTCTCGCTCGCCGCGCAAAGATGTCCAAGATGAGCATCGTTCGATCAATGATTTTGCACTCCAGCTCTTTTTCTAGATTGCGTAATTGCGATGGAGACAATTCATCATTGAAGATCAATAAATTTGCGCCAGTCTCTTCGTACACTTGACGAATCTCATCGATCTTTCCCTTACCTAAATAATGAGATGGGTTTCTTCGTTCTAAATTTTGAGTCACTTCACCGATTACCTTTACGTCAATTGCTTCTGCCAAGTTGCGCAGCTCTTCCATCGCATACTCGAAATGCAGATCTTTTTGTTCATGTACTCCGACGATTACTGCCTCTTCCACTAATACATCCATTCCTGTATCCTCCCCAACATCTTTTTACATAGTTTACCCTTCGTCCTGCTAACTAATCGTTATGTAACAAACGGACAGCTGCCAGGCGCTCAGGCGTACCTTATTTTTCCTGAAAACGAAACAGAACATCGCCTACTCGGATATCATTCTTATCCCCGACTTTTTGTGATAGTAAGACGGCCCATTCCCCTGTTTCTCTTAATGGGTCTTCAACATGAATGATACATTCTGTAATCTGTTGCTCTTTATGTGAAGAACGACGTGCTCCCTGCTTCTCCGGTTCTGCCCATTCAATGAAAAATGGATAGGGTAATTCACTCGTCGGAGTCTGTTCTATAAACAACATTTTCCAACGCAGGAACTGCCCTTCTTCAGTTCTTCTCGATGCAGAAAGGATATCAGTCGTCTGAAAACCTTTATTATCTAGCTCTTCTTTCCATATTTCCATCCGATCGACAGAAAAGCAAACCGTTGCCCAGCCGTCTCCGTATTGCTTGTCATGTAGGAACTGCGCAACAAGCGGTTGATCGACAGCTGCTTTCTCCGCCTTTTCTCTATCTTCAATTGTCAGCCATTCGATGTACGCGTTATTTGTATAGAGCAAGGCATTGGCCGTTCCCCATTTCTCATGACGCCCACCCATCACAGCGCCGTATCCTTTTCGGTTTTGCTCTTCAACTACATTCTTCAAGTTTTCATTGGTAAAGTAAACCACATGATCCAATTTCATTGAATATCACTCCTGACGCCATTGTTTCCTTATCATAACAAACCTCCACATCTAAAAACGTTTTTTCACCCTACAGCCTGTTTAATTATTTTGTCTATGTCTGCAAAGTTTTGTATGATGAAGTCAGAAGACCCGACACTATTTCCCGGGAAATTTAACTATTCGACAGGAGGAAATAATGATGAATCATAAAAAGTGGTTAGAGCATACAGTGGAAATGGCTACAGATAATGTTGTGAATGGCGGAGGTCCTTTTGCAGCAATCGTAGTAAAAAACGGTGAAATTATCGGATCTGGTACGAATCTCGTAGAGTCTACATGTGATCCATCCGCCCATGCAGAGTTACTGGCTATTAGGGAAGCGTGCACAAAATTACAAACTCTTGATCTATCTGACTGCGTATTATATGCAAGTGGGGAACCGTGCCCAATGTGTCTCGGCGCGTCATACTGGTCAGCTGTTGGTGAAATCATCTACGCCTGTAGTAAACAGGACGCATATATGGAAGTAGGATTCACGAACCCTGTCCAAGACTTCTTCCCCGATCAACAGCTACCACCAGAAAAGCGTTCTATTCCATTCATTCAGCAAAAAACAGATAATTCGACAAAGCCATTTATTGAATGGAAAAAGCGGCAATCCAAGTAAGTCTGAGAGTTTCCTGAAGTCTCCAAATAGTGTAGGATGAAGGAAGATATGCAGGAGGAAAAAAATCTCCTGCAGAAAAAATGCGGAGGGATCCTATGGTAATCGAATTATTAACGTCTCATGCTTCAGTTCGTCGATATAAGGATGAACCGATCACAAAGGAAACTGTAACAGAATTAGTCCGGGCAGGTCAGCATGCGGCCAGTTCACACTTTGTACAGGCTTGCTCTGTCATCTATGTAACAGATACCGAAAAGCGCGGACAATTAGCGGAGTTATCTAAAAACCGACGTCAGTTTTATACAGCGGGTGCAGTCCTCGTTTTTTGCATGGACTATAATCGTTTGTCGCATGCCGCTCGCTTGCACGACAGGGAAATCGACTTTTCCGTTGCTGAAAATGTCTTGGTTGGCGCAATTGATGTAGGCTTATTCGCACAAAATGTCGCGATTGCGGCCGAATCAAAAGGCTATGGCATCTGCTATATCGGTGGCGTTCGGAATGCAATCGAAGAGATTTCGGAAGTACTTGAATTGCCAAAAGGTGTCGTCCCTTTATTCGGCATGTCGATCGGTGTGCCGAATGAAGCAAATGGAGTTAAGCCGCGTCTTCCTGTAGAAGCTGTGTTTCATGAAAACAGCTATAATGAGGAGAAATACGCTACTATTTTGCCGGCATACGATGAAATTATTAAAGAATATTACGCAACTCGCGACTCCAATCAAAAGGAATCGACGTGGACAGAACAAATGGCGGACTTCCTAGAAAAGCCCCGCCGTCTGGATATCAAAACGTTTTTGGAGAAACAAGGCTTCCTATTTAAATAACCGAGAAAGACAGGAGTGTAAATGAATGTCAGTAGATGAAGTACTGGAACTACTGCAGAGACGGATGACGGATGGAACGTTCATTCGAGCTACCATTAGTCGTCCGCGTTTGAAGTCGAATGAAATTAAACGAATTAAGCTGAAGCCTCTCGAACTAAAAGGTGAATTTTATATACAATTTGAATATCAGCATGAGCGCATCCTTAAGCATGAGAATGTTGCCCTAGGGGAGATCAAACAGCCTTTGCGGCATGCTCTGGAGCATTATAAACAATTCCATATTGAATTAACGGATGAGACGATACAGATCCAACTTTCGAAGAAGATGAAGGTGTCTATCAAACGAATCTTTCTCGATACAGAGAAGACCGTTGACTATGCGCATAACCGCAAAAAGCATTATGCGCTGACAGAAGGCACTCCTTACCCGTTCCTCGTCCGGCTCGGCGTCCAAACACCAGAAGGGAAAGTAAAGAATCAGAAGCATGACAAGTTTCGGCAGATCAATCGTTTCGTTGAGTTGATTGATGATACACTTTCCTATTTGCCCAAAGACCGAACGATCCGCATTTTGGACTTCGGCTCCGGAAAATCATATTTGACGTTTGCGCTCTATCATTATCTGCGAATCGAAAAAGGTTTGGATATCCGTGTCACTGGGTTGGATTTGAAAAAGGAAGTAATAGAGGAATGTCAGGAGATTGCACGCGATTTACAGTACGATCAATTGGAATTCTTGGTTGGCGATATCAATGAATATGAAGGGGACACTGCAGTCGATATGGTCGTGACACTTCACGCATGTGATGTGGCGACGGATATGGCGCTCGCCAAGGCGGTCACATGGGGAGCATCCGTTATCCTGTCCGTTCCTTGCTGCCAGCATGAGTTGTTTTCCCAATTGGAAGCACCTGCACTGGATGTTATGTTGCAGCACGGCTTGGTGAAGGAACGGTTCGCCGCTTTAGCTACGGATTCGATCCGTGCAGAATTGCTTTCATTGGTCGGTTATGAAGCACAACTTGTAGAATTTATCGATATGGAGCATACTCCAAAAAACATTTTAATCCGAGCCTACCGTGATGGTCTGCGACCTGATCAAGCTCAGATTGATCGCTACGTTGCATTCCGTAACATGCTGCAAGCAAAACCATTTTTAGAAAAAGAATTAGAATCGTTGCTCAAATTTATTCCGAATGACAATAGCAGAGGCATTTAATAAAAATAAGGCCGTCAGCAGTACAAGAATAGTCGCAGCTGCCAAGTTAGCGTATTCGGCAAGCAATGATGAATCCATCGTCCAATAATAGATTTGCATCGGCAACACCGTGAACTTATCAAAGATACTCATCGGGATCGGCATTAGCAACGCTGGTATCCCGATGACTACTAGCGGTGCAGTTTCGCCTATCGCACGAGACAAAGCCAGAATGGATCCTGTCAAGATACTAGGCAACGCGACTGGTAACAAAACGGAACGAATGGTTTGCCATTTCGTAGCGCCTAATCCATAAGATGCTTCTCCAAGGAAAGCGGGAATCGCACGCAATGCTTCCTGACTGGACACGATTACAATTGGCAAGACTAGCAATGACATCGTCAATCCCCCAGCCAGCACAATATTTCCGAAATCGAGAGCCCGAACAAATATCGTCATTCCTAATATCCCATAGACAATAGAAGGAACCCCTGCTAAGTTCGCGATATTCGTTTGGATCAGCTCACGCATCTTCCCCTTCTTCGCGTACATCTCCAAATAAATGGCCGTTCCAACTCCTACGATTGTCGTAATTGGAATAACTACTGCCATTAGCCATAATGTCCCTAAAATTGCGCCTTTGATCCCTGCCTTTTCAGGCTGTGTAGAAAGGCGACCAGTAAGGAAATCTGCGTTCAACCATCCAATTCCTTGTTCGATCACACGATACAACAGCACGAAGAGCACCAGCAGTCCGAATAAGGAAGCCGACAGAAAAACAAATTTCGCGAGTTGATTGCTGATCATTCGACCTCGAAAACTTCTCATACTCACCACTTAGTACTCCTCCTTAAACTTCTTGGAAATATAACGTGCCAACATATTCATTACAAGCGTGAACACGAATAACGTCATAGCAACAGCATACAAACTATAATAGATTGTCGTGCCTGCAGAAGCATCGCCACCCGTCACCTCAACAATATAGGCGGTCATGGTTTGCATAGACTCCGTAACATCCAGTGTAAAGTTTTTCGAACTACCGCTCGCAATCGTGACAATCATTGTTTCTCCAATTGCTCGTGAAATTCCCAATACAATGGAGGCGATAATGCCCGAGAGTGCTGCTGGAATGACGACTTTACGAGTTACTTCGAGCTTGGTGGCACCTAAGCCAAATGCACCGTCGCGTAAAGAGTTTGGCACAGAACGCATGGCATCTTCTGATAAAGATGCAACCATTGGGATAATCATAATTCCCATGACAATCCCCGGACTTAATAAGTTGGTTGCTTGGAGACTCGGAATCCAGTCACGCAAGATTGGCGTTACGAAAGTGAAGGCAAAAAAACCATAGACAATTGTCGGAATCCCCGCAAGTAGTTCTAGGGCAGGCTTCAAAAACTTTCTCCATCTCGCAGAAGCGTACTCACTCAAATAGATCGCAGTCATTAAACCAAATGGAATCGCCACTGCCATCGCAATTAATGTGGAAAGAATGGTCCCTGTCAGGAGTGGCAAAACGCCGAATTGGGGAGTTTGACTTAATGGTTTTAAGACCGTCCCTGTGAAAAACTCTAATATGGAAACCCGTTGAAAAAAGCTAATTGTCTCGGATAATAAAACGATGACAATACCAATCGTTGTGACGATCGATAAAAATGTCAGCAAAAACAGGCCAATCGGGATCAATCGTTCGCGTGCCTTCCGACGTTGATGCCGTTCTGCTATCTGTCGGAAGTGGATGTCTTTTGAGTTTTCTTGCCTAGTAAGCATTTCTTCACTCCCTATATGTAATACGGGAGTGAGATAGGATATCTCCTCCCGCATCGTCCATCTTATTTAGACTCTTGTAACGTTCGTAAGTATTCTAAGTTCTCGATTGCTTCATTCTCAGGGATTGGAGCAAATCCAGTTTCTGCTGCGAATTTATTCATATTTTCTATTAAATAGTGTGTGAAATCCAACACTTGAGGTTTTTCCTTTGCGTGATCCACATTCAAATATGTGAATACAGGACGAGTGAAGGGTGCGTATGCCCCATCTTCCGCGATGGTATTCATGGCCGGTTCCACTGCACCCTTTCCAAAGTCTACACTGACTGCTTGCAGTTGATCTTCGTTGTTTACATAGTAACCGTAACCGAAGAATGCAATTCCGTTTTTATCTTCAGACACTAGATTGACTAATGTAGAGTACTCTTGCTGTAAATTGATATGGTCGCTCATATCTTGTTCTTCCAACACTTTTTCATAGAAGAATTCGTATGTTCCATGGTTTTCATTAGGTCCCATTGGCTTGATCTCTTCTGCTGGCCACTCTGGATTGATATCCGACCATTTCGTTACACCGCTATCCGCTACGAAAATACTGATTAATTGTTCTGGCGTCATTTCAGTTGCCCAGTCATTCTCCTTGTTGATGACAAACGTCAATCCATCTAGCGCTACTTTCAATTCTTTTACTTCCATGCCAAGTTTCTCTGCTTCTTCTTTCTCTTCATCTTTTATTGGGCGAGATGCATCGTTAAAGTCTGTACCGTTTTCTGTAAGGAACTTTTTGAAGCCTGCACCTGTTCCTGCACGACTGACTTCCACTGAGACGTCTTCTTGTTCATTGATCATGTATTCTTCGGCGATTTTTGCCATCAACGGATAAACCGTCCCTGATCCATCAATGACCACACTTCCTTCTAGCTTTTCTGGTTTATTTGCCTGCTCTTCATCTTGATTCGACTCGTTTGCGTCTGCGTTGCCGCACGCTGCCATCAATATAGCCGCAAATAACATTCCTACCCACCATACTGCCTTTTTCTTCTGCATGCTGATCGCCCTTTCCATTCGTTTAATCGTTTCTACAATTAAGACTATACTAGGCGAATGTAAAGCTAGTGTGGATCGTATGTAAAGGTTGTGTTAATTAGCGAAAAAAAAAGAAAAAGCAAGGAACGGGAGCGAAAAAACTCCATCCATTCCTTGCTTTTTCTCTTATTGTGGTAAATGTTCGATGATACTATCGACAGCTTGTTTGATATGTCGCGGCTCTGTCCCTAAGTTCAGGCGAATAAAGCCTCTGGATTTTTCACCGAACCATTCACCGTAATCGATCGCTAACTTACAAGTATCTTGTACAAATTCTTTAACGTCTTCTGGATCGATATAAGGGCGCAAGTCAATCCATAATAAATACGTTCCTTCCAGCGGACTGATAACCAATTTCGGCGCATACTCTGCAAATTGTTCCACTGCATAACGTTCATTCGATTTCACGACTGCACGTAAACCTTCCAGCCAATCCGCTCCGTGTCGGAATGCCGCTTCAGAAGCCGTCATACCAAGTAGATTTACTTCCGTCTGATTGACCGACTTTACAAATCGATCGAACTGTTCGCGCAACTCTTCATTCTCTATAATAATTTGTGAAGTCAAAAGCCCCGCCAAATTAAATGTCTTGGATGCTGCCGTTACCGTAACGATGCGTTCCGAGAACTTACCGTCCGCTACAATTGCAGATGGAAGATGCGTGTGATCATCAAATGTCATATCATGATGGATTTCATCAGAGACGATTAGGACGTTATGTTTATCACAAATCGACAACAATTTTTCTGCTTCCTCCGCAGTCCATACACGTCCAACCGGGTTATGCGGCGTACAATGAATGAACAACTTCACATCATTATCGATGATTTGCTTTTCAAAGTCTTCAAAGTCGATAGTGTACTTGCCACCAGTATTAATGAGCTCACTACTCACAAGTTTTCGTCCAGTGTCCTTCACCGCATTGCTGAACGGGTAATAAACTGGCGATAAAATAATGACTGCATCTTCAGGTTTCGTAAAGGCATTCACAAACCAGTAGAGTGCCGTCACCACACCTGTTGAAAAACGCATCCATTCTTTTTTCACTTCGTAACCATGACGTTCGCGCTCCCAGCCAATGAAGGCTTCGTAGTAAGAATCGGGTGCATATGTATAACCGAACACGCCATGGTCCACTTTTTCTTTAAGAGCTTCTACAACTTGCTCAGGTACTTTAAATTCCATATCCGCCACCCAAGCAGCCAGCAAATCGGCGTTACCAAATCGCTCCTCTAACTTATCCCACTTCAATGAATTTGTCCCTTTTCGTTCAATTGCATACCGGTCCAAAAACTCTTCCTTTTTCATATATAATCCTCCCAGTCGCTTTAATTTTCACACCTATCAGTCTACTCAGATTGTACCATACGTACCGTTTTGCTTCCTCTTTAGGCGCCGGAATTTTTTTCGGCATTTCCAAATCAAAGAAGATAATCAATAAATGACGAAAACCATTTGGTCTTCGTCACTTATTTCATGTTTTATACCTGCCGATCCGAATATATACTCATCGCATCTCGCATGAACACCGCGAGCCCTTCGCCAAACTGATCGATGTTTTGTGTGAAACGTTCATCCGCCACGTACATTTCCCCCAGTCCTTTAAAAGCAGCCAATGAATAACTGCCCATCTGGTTTAATAACATAAACCATTTCTCAATGGCTTCTTGTGCTTCATCAGAACCTGGCTCCAAGTGGCGCAGTTCGGCAAGTTTGAAATATATTCGATTCATCTTTTCTTGCATTTCCTCATTAAAGTTATGCTTTGTCTGACCTACCGCCTTCTCTCCCCATCTCGCCTTCGCTTCCTCTTCATATGGGTTCGTACGGAAATCAAACCCCTTAAACTTCTCTTCATTCGTCATTTTAGTTTCCCCTCTCTCTGATTGAATCGTTCGATCGATCGTAGCTAGCATGATCTCTAGTTGCGACTTTTTATCGAGCAACATATCACGCTGCAATTCCAACGCCGCCACACGTTCAAATTCTGGGCTTAACAGTAACTCTTTAATTCGCTTCAATGAAAATCCTAGTTCACGAAAGAACAGAATTTGCTGCAAATCGGCTAGATTTTCATTAGAATACAAACGATATCCTGCTTCCGTTACGTGATCAGGTCTGAGCAATCCAATATCATCGTAATGATGCAGTGTCCGGATGCTGACACCTGTCAGTTCAGCTACTTCCTTCACTTTCATCTGTTCCGCCTCCTTTCTATTCCTACTATAAATCCTAACGTAACGTGAGAGTCAACCAGTTATTTTAAACTATAATATGTAGTGAATAAGTCTTCCACTTTGAATGATTCAGATAAGTAAGTTAGTATAATGCTAGAGAGATGACTTTACATAGTGGAAGGAGAAATTTCATGTCCCAATCATTTAACGCACTTGTAGTAGACAAGCAGGAAGGACAATTTTCAGTACAGGTCCAACAACTTTCATTGGACGATCTGCCTGAAGGTGACGTGCTGATGCGCGTCCATTACTCGGGCATCAATTATAAAGACAGCCTCGCTTCAATACCTAACGGAAACATCGTGCAAAACTATCCGATGGTGCCTGGTATTGATTTAGCAGGGGTTGTAGTGTCTTCAACGGATGAACGATTCAAAGAGGGCGATGAAGTCATTGCAACGAGTTACGAAATCGGTGTGTCGCAATTCGGAGGGTACAGCGAATATGCGAGAGTCCAAGCGGATTGGGTCGTTCCACTTCCAGAAGGACTTTCATTAAAAGAAGCAATGATTATCGGGACAGCAGGCTTTACGGCGGCCTTGTCTGTTCAGCGTCTCGAAGAAAATCATGTATCGTCTGATAAAGGAAAAGTTCTGGTTACAGGGGCGACTGGCGGAGTCGGCAGCTTTGCGATTTCATTTTTATCAAAGCTTGGCTATGACGTGGAAGCAAGCACCGGCAAACAAGAAGAGCATGCGTACTTAAAGTCAATCGGTGCTAAATCGATTGTTTCGCGCGAAGAAGTCTATGACGGAAAAATTCGTGCACTCGGCAAACAGAAATGGGCTGCAGCGGTCGATCCGGTCGGCGGTGAGCCACTAGCTTCGTTATTGAGCCAAATTGAGTATGGCGGATCAGTAGCGGTGAGCGGTTTGACAGCAGGTACGAAAGTTCCAACGGCCGTGTTCCCATTCATCTTACGCGCGGTCAATCTGCTCGGCATCGATTCTGTCTATTGCCCAATGGATACACGTAAAAAAGTATGGGACCGTTTAGCAACAGATTTGAAGCTGCCGGACTTGGAACAGCTTGTGCAAAAGGAGATTTCATTGGACAAGTTGCCTGATGCACTGCCGGTTTTATTGCAAGGCGAAGCACGAGGTCGGATGATTGTGAAATTGTTGTAAGTTCAAAAAGAGCCATCCTCACACTTAAATGTGTACCGGATGGCTCAGTTTTGTATGTCACCGTTCTTTCTTCAATAAATAAATCGTTTCATTGTATTCACGCTCAATGTCAGCATTCTTTCGGTATGTTGCCAAACTGACGATATACGTCACGATCAGACAAACGATAAATCCTGGAACGATTTCATAAAGTGTATCAGAAAGGACTTTAAAACTGCCCCACACACCGACTGTAATTGCTCCAGTCACCATACCGCTCAACGCACCTTGAGCCGTAATTTTTCTCCAATAAAGAGATAAGAGGATCACCGGTCCAAATGCCCCTCCGAAACCTGCCCAAGCAAACGAAACTAGTTTTAAAACTGACTCTTTATTTGGCCATGCAAGAACTAACGCGACGAATGAAACGAATAGAACCGCTGCACGCCCTAAAAAGACATACTGCCGATCTGACGCATCCGACTTGAAGACTGCTTTGTACAAATCCTCTACCAACGCGGAAGATGTAACGATCAATTGGGATGAAATTGTACTCATGACCGCGGCCAATACCGCAGCCAGCATAATTCCTGCGATAAGAGGATGGAAAAAGATTTGACCTAGGACAATGAATACCGTTTCGCGATCCGCCAGCACAGCATCATTTTGCTGAAAATACGCTACTCCTACCAACGCGGTCGCGATGGCGCCAATCAAACTCAACAGCATCCAGCTAATTCCAATACGTCTAGCACTTTTCGTCTCTTTAACTGACTTTATCGCCATGAAACGCACAATAATATGCGGCTGACCAAAATAACCAAGCCCCCATGCGAGCGAGGATATAACTCCCAATACACTTACACCGGACACTAAACTAAACAGTGCCGGGTCTACTTGGCGTATACTTTCCACTGTTTCCGTAAAGCCCCCTGTGATGAAAACTCCTACTGAAGGCACTAGGATAAGCGCTAAAAACATAATCAGCCCTTGCACGAAATCAGTGTAGCTTACTGCCAAAAATCCGCCGAATAACGTATAGGCTATGACAACTGCGGATACGATCAACAACCCTGTATGATACTCTAAACCGAATGAACTGTGAAAGAACTTTCCCCCTGCTACCATTCCTGAAGAGACATAGAAGGTGAAAAATACTAAAATGATAATACCTGAAGCAACGCGCAGCAAGCGAGAGGTATCTTTCAATCGATTCTCCAAGAAACTTGGAATCGTAATTGAGTTATTTGAAACTTGTGTGTACACACGCAAACGCGGTGCCACCAAAAGCCAGTTTAAATAGGCTCCTATCGTCAATCCAATGGCAAGCCACGCCTCACCAAGACCGCTTAAGTAAATCGCACCCGGAAGACCCATCAACAGCCACCCCGACATATCGGAAGCACCAGCACTTAACGCCGTGACTGCGGGACCAAGTGAACGTCCGCCTAGCATATAATCCGTCAGATTGGATGTCCGTTTGAACGCGTACCAACCGATAAATAACATCGCTGCCATGTACAAAATAATCGAAATAAGCTGATACGTTTGTTCCGTCATACAATCTCCCTCCTTTTTCTAACCAACAAACCTATTTTACCTTATCCACAAGATACTTTGAACCGTAATTCCAATGTGCGTATATTGAAACAATTATTCCCGACAATATTCCCCGGGAAATGATTTCGTACGACAAATTCTTTGTCGATACAATCTTGTTAATTGTAGTTTCACAGTTAATCTTCTCCGTTCAAACTATTTTGAAACCTTCTTCACTTTCATAACGTATAAATACAAACAAAAGGAGGAGATTGTATGTTACACACGACAACAAATACTTTACAAGGAAGAACAATACAAACATATCATGGGATTGTATCAGGAGAGACGATTATGGGAGCGAATATTGTACGTGATATTTTTGCATCTGTCACAGATATCGTGGGCGGACGCAGCTCTGCCTACGAAGGCAAACTGACAGAAGCGCGTGAAACTGCTATTGAGGAGATGTCTGAAAAGGCTCGTCGTATGGGAGCGAATGCAGTGATTGGCGTGGATTTAGATTTTGAAATGGTGCGTGAAGGTATGATGATGTGTATTGCGACTGGAACTGCTGTTACGTATCGCGACGGGGAATAACCATCAAATAGTTTGCCGCTCTGGATAATTTATTGGAGGCGACACGTTGAGGAAAGTTGGTAAATTTATGATGATCATTGCTTTAACTTTGATTGCTAGTTTTTTAGTACTCATTGGTATCAGTCATGTGAATCACCAAGCAAAACTCAAAAAAGAGAACGAGAAATTTATTCCAACTGGCGTGTTGATAGAAGTGAACGATCATAACATACATGTGTATACGGAAGGTACCGGGAAAGAAACCTTGGTATTTTTATCGGGCAGCGGTACGAGTTCGCCGACGTTGGATTTCAAGTCACTGTATTCATTATTAAGCGATACACATCAAATTGCAGTTGTGGAAAGAGCCGGTTATGGATTCAGTGAAATAACGGATTCGCAACGTGATATAGATACGATTCTGTCTGAGACGAGAGAAGCTCTATTTCAGGCTGGAGCGGAGGGGCCTTTCATTTTATTGCCCCATTCTATGTCAGGAATTGAAGCATTGCATTGGGCACAGATCTATCCGGATGAAGTAAAAGCCATCATTGGTTTAGATATGGCCGTCCCCGGCGTGTACGAACAGATGAAAATCAATATGCCCCTAGTTCGATTAGGTAAGCTGGTTGCGGATATCGGTGCAACAAGATGGTTTCCTGCATTATCTCAAAGTGACGCGATGAGGTACGGGACATTGACGGAAGATGAGAAAGAACTATATGAGGTGACCTTCTACCGAAGGACCGCCACTCAAAATATGCTCAATGAAGTCATTGAAATTAAAGACAATGCGAAGCGTGTACAAGAAAGTTTGCCTGTTAATATTCCGATGCTGTTGTTTGTATCGAATGGGCAAGGTACTGGCTTGGATAAGAGTAATTGGGTCGGTTTTCAAAAAGATTTTGTTGCCGATCAAAGCAATAGTAAATTGATAGAATTAAACTGCTCTCACTACGTTCATAACATTGAATCTATACAAATAGCTGAGGATTCCACACGTTTTATCGAGATGATGAACAACCGGTAGGAATATAAAAAAGAGAGGTTCAATTGCCTCTCTTTTTCTCATCTCTGTTCTTTCGGATAAAGCTCCTGTAAAAACGTAACAGATTGCCGAATCAGATCTTTCAGCACTTCCACATCGATATCCAGCACTTTATTAATATAGACGCACGCCTTGCCGCTCGTATGCTTGCCGAAACTCTCTAGTAACTGTTCCCGTTCAGGATCACCTGTTGCAAAGTATAGGCTGATCTTGGCTTTACGCGGAGAAAACCCCACGAGTGGTGCTTCCCCTTCATGGCCCGTTTTATATACATAATGATAGGAGCCGAACCCGATAATGCTAGGTCCCCACATCTTCGCTTCATGACCCGTGGTTTCAGTAAATATATCAAACAAGCGGTACGCATCCTCTCGCTTTTTCAGATTCTCCACTCTCTCAATAAATTCAATTACACTATCGTCCGTTTCCTTCGTCTTCAACTCATACATGAGAATTCAGCCCCGTTCATCCCAAAATTTCTGCCACTCGGCCGACTTGTCCATCCTCTAACCGCACTTTAATCCCATGCGGGTGAAAGCTTGAATTAGTCAATATATCCTTAACGACCCCCTCCGTTTTCACACCGCTTCGCTGATCCTTTTTCAAGATGACTGCTACCTGCAGCCCTGGCTTGATGTCCGCTCGATTTTGTCCATTCATAAATTAAACCGCTCCTCTTTTTATTCAGTGTACCATAACCAATTCCCCTTATACTCGTATTGGTCTCTTACATGAGCTAGAAAATTTAACAGTAATGAAGGACCTTCACACGCCTCACTTTCAAGTACTTCTAATGAAGGAAGGTAAAATGCATGATACAATAAAGTCTATCAAACTAGGAGGGGATAAGTATGCGATTAACAGTATACCTAGCTGGGGAGATTCACACGTCATGGCGAGATGAGGTCAAGCAGCAGGCAGAAAAACTGCAGCTGCCGGTCGATTTCGTCGGTCCGATGGAAGTTCATGACCGCTCGGATAACGTCGGGGAAGAAATTTTAGGGGAACAGCCCGATCCAATTTTTAAAGATGCCGCTGCTTCAAGCTTCAACAACTTACGTACCGAAATCTTAATGAAGAAATCAGACATCGTTATTGCTTTATTCGGTGAGCAGTACAAGCAGTGGAATACCGCAATGGATGCGAGTGCAGCCGTTGCATACGGCAAACCACTCATTTTAATTCGTCAGAAAAACCATCATCACCCATTAAAAGAACTATCACGCAAAGCTCATCTAACGGTTGAATCTGTCGAACAAGCCGTCCGCGCTTTGCAGTATATTTTTGAATAAAACAGGGAAGCAACCACGACTGGTTGCTTCCCTGTTCATTTATTTTTAATAAGTTTTTATAAGCACCTCCTCACTCATCGCATCTTTACAAACTCTTAACACACCCTTCACACTCACTCAACACATCTCCTGTACAGTAAAGTTAACGAACAAATGGAGGTTTTCGACAGATGGTACTAAAAGAGCGGATTGAAGAACCGAAACTTCGCGTGATGAATAATGCAAACTGGAATAAGCCGGTGTATCAAGCAGATAAATTAAATCTTTGGTATGGAACGTCACATGCACTTAAAAATTTGGATATGACGATTCATGAAAAAGAAGTGACGGCGATTATCGGTCCTTCCGGATGCGGTAAATCCTCTTTTCTCAAGACGCTAAATCGGATGGTGGAACTGCAAGCAGAAGTCCATATTTCCGGCACATTGACATTCATGGAGGAAACCATTTTCTCTCCTGCACTGCCCGTTGAGCTATTGCGCACGAAGGTCGGTATGATTTTCCAAAAGCCAAATCCTTTTCCTAAATCTATTTTCGAAAACGTTGCATTCGGTCTGAAAATTCAAGGGATCCGTCAAAAGGATGTAGTAGAACATGTTGTAGAAGATAGCTTGCGTAAAGCAGCATTATGGGATGAAGTGAAAGACCGACTGCAAAAGCCTGCAATGAGTCTATCGGGTGGGCAGCAGCAACGTCTGTGCATAGCCCGCGCGTTAGCTGTTTCCCCTGAGGTGTTGCTGATGGATGAACCAACTTCTGCCTTGGATCCGATCTCTACTCATAAAGTCGAGGAACTCATCACTCAACTCAAACAGGAAGTAACGATTGTCATTGTGACGCATAATATGCAACAAGCTTCCCGTATTTCTGACCAGACTGCGTTTTTCTTAAATGGAGAAATGATTGAAATGAACTCCACTCCAATTATTTTTGAGCGTCCAACCGATTCATTGACGGACGATTATATCAACGGTCGCTTCGGTTGATTAATTGCGTATTTCTTCTGCAAATTCCAACTGCCCTTAAACTACTTCAGATGGTAGAATAGATGTATAGAAGCAGTCAGGAAGGGGCAGCCGAATGTCGCGTAAAAGAGGGATTCGCCAGCAATATATTAATGTATTTCTCGTATCATTGTTAATCGCAGTGATCGGCATGGGCAGTATGTATAAATACGTCAAAAATTCTTGGACAGATTTGGAAGAGGCACGTCAAGAATCCTTTGAAAAGGCTCAATTGGTAGAGCTTATTTCGAATTCTATCCAGGACTTATTTTTTCGTATCCGCGGGTATTATTCATTCCAAATAGAAGGTGAACTGAATGGTGCATTTCAGGCATTTCAGGATATCCATACCTATTCACGTCAATACAAATCACTTTCTCTTAATGCAGAAGAACAAAAGATGATTGGAGAAATCGATAACTTTCTAACAGAATATGAAAATGGGACGTTTCCAAAAGCTATCCAACTTGTTGCAGATAACGACTACGAGGGGTTGCGTGAACTTGCAAAAAACGGATCAAATTTATCCGTAAATCGCTTCATCGAATATGCTAATGAGTATAATCTAAATGCGCAAGAAGAACTTTCCCAGTCTTATGCTCAAACGAAAAAACAAACCAATGTTTTCTTTTTACTTATCACCTTACTCAGTTTCGCTTTTTTGCTTATTCCAATCTACATGGTTTGGAATGTAATAAATCGGGTAGTACGCCCAGTAGAAAAAATCACCTACGCAGCGGATCAATATGAAACCGAAGGCAAAATACTTTTCCAACCCATTACTAGAGAAGATGAAATAGGTGCTTTATCTCAAGCTATTCATAAGATGATGCAGCGCATCCAGACGAACGAACAGGAACTACTTGCTCAGAATGAAGAATTGATCTCTCAGCAGGATGAGCTGTTCAATCGACAGACAAAAATGGAATATGCCCTGTCTGAAGCACGCTTTTCGCGTGTTCGCTTGGAACGATATAACGGTCTCAGTCATTTACTATCGCTTTCATTGGATAAACAAGAAGTCTGTGATCAAACATCGGATTATCTCGACACAATCTATCAATCGGATCTCAGCTTCCTTTGGTTCCCAAAAAGTAATGTCTCTTCGCTGAAAGGCATGTCTGAAAAATTCTTTGAAGAGGTCAAACAAGAGCGGATGGAATACATAAAGCTTCGACTTGAAAAAGAGCCTTACTTCGTGATCAAACGGGAGGCGGATTATGAGAAAGGCGTTGCAGGAAATACGACGTTCGTTTATGATTTCGTGGCGGGTATCTACAATTCTGAAAACGAATTAAACGTTATCTCCATACTTTCTCGTATTGGTAAACCCTTCACTGAAGACGATCAAACAGACCTTTATGGATTGCTTAGAAGAATCGCGATCTCAGTGGATCGGATTGAACAATACGAATTGATCAGCCATGAACGTCAGCTTAATCAGAACATCCTAGACAATATTAATGAAGGAATTCAGTTTGTTTCCAGCACTGATGAAGACGATCAGTACAATGCCGCCCTATTCGAACTGCTGGGCATGGAGCATAAGAAATGGCCCAGAGACAAATGGACAGAATATTTCTTACAGCGAATCAGTGAGCCCGAACAATACAAAAAGTTTTTGAATGAAGCGCTTGATCCGGAAAATCAGGAATTCAGAAATTATTCCTATATTGTTTCGCTGCCATCCGCAGAATCACGCGTCATGAACGTCTACAGTGTACCGATCGTCATTCAAGGAGATAAAGTCGGTACCATCTTCGTGCATCGGGATATGACACACGAGCATGAAGTGGACCAAATGAAGACCGAACTGGTCTCTACAGTTAGTCACGAACTACGCACCCCATTGTCTAGTATTCTCGGTTTTTCCGAGTTGTTGCTGAATAAGGAAATGGACGAAAAACGAAAAAAACGTTATTTAGAAACTATTTATAATGAGGCTACACGCTTGACTGCACTGATCAATGATTTTCTGGATCTTCAACGCATGGAATCAGGCCGACTGGCTTACACGGTAGAAGAAATATCTTTAGTCGATCTTATGCGGCAAACAGTGGATAATTTAGAGACCCAATCCTCATTGCACAACATCAAGATCCAAGATATTACTTGTGCCTCTATGGTTGCTGCCGATCGAGATCGAATGATTCAGGTTTTCACGAATATACTTAGTAATGCCGTTAAATTTTCTCCAAACGGCGGTGATGTAAATGTGACATTATGGAATCAACAGGATTCAATCATCCTGTCGATTACAGACCAAGGTATCGGAATCCCTAAAGAAGACATCAGTCATCTTTTCGAGAAATTTTATCGATTCGATAATAGTTACAGCAGGAAAATAGGTGGTACAGGTCTTGGTCTGTCCATTTGCCAAGAAATCATAAAAGACCACAACGGGCGAATCTGGATAGAATCAGAAGAGAACGTAGGTACGACGGTATTTATTACTCTTCCCCTAAAACAGCAATTGCCAACGGGGCCTGTCAATTTAGACAAGCCACTTGTGAATGTAGTAGAAGACAACGTCAATATTGCATTGTTATTGGGAGAGGAATTGGCAAACAACGGATTTTCAGTGATCCATCATTCAACAGTGGACCAAGCGTTTAGTTGCATGCAAAGAATGCAGCCAGCCGCTGTCGTAGTAGATTTAAAATTAAGCGGCAATGAAAATGGCTGGGAGTTGATTAGAAAGATGAAAGAACAGAAGGAAACTGCTTCTATCCCAGTCATCATCTCTTCGTCTTTGGAAAAAGAGCCACAGCTGATGAAAGAATTTAAGATTGAACATTATCTAACAAAGCCATACTCACTTCAGGATCTATCTTCGACACTCATGGAAACTGTCCAGCGTGCAGACGGCAGGATTTTATACCCTGACAGCGAGTAAAAAATGAGCTGTTCGAGAAGTCATTTTGACTTTTCGGATGGCTTTTGTTTTGTATACGAAAGCTTTTTATTTATTCTAAGTATACGCATTGTTGCGGAAGGGGTAAGGTGGTCTGCTGCTCCCTTTTCCAGCCGTGCAAAAAAAGGCTGTCACTTCAAAGACAAAATATCTTCCAGCGACAGCCTTTTTTATGATATTGATTCAGAAAATCGAGTTCAGTAATTCAACCAGCTCATTCGGACTAAAAGGCTTGGGGACAAAATACGCAGCCCCTCTTTCTATGGCTGCCTCCTGATCTTCCCGCTGCGCTTTTGCTGTCAGCATGATCACAGTAGTGTCGAGCTGGAGCGGTTGTATACGCTCCAGTACTTCCAAACCCGTCATATGAGGCATCATATAATCCAGAAGAACGGCATCATACTGATTTTCTTGGATTTTCCGCAATCCTTCCAGCCCATCCTCTGCCTCGTCGACTTGAAATCCCGCGAATTCTAATGTATCTGTCAGCAGCATACGTAAAATTTCTTCATCATCTACAACCAACACTTTCTTCTCTGCATATGACATGGCGCGGTCTCCCTTCTATTCTCTCTTATCAAACAAACGATTGGCCAATTTTTCAATACGACCTAGTACGTCTGCCGGCTGAAACGGCTTGATAATATAGTCGTCCGCCCCTAACCATAGCGCTGCTTTAATATCGTTTGCACTCTTTCTTGCTGTCATCATTGAAACCGTCACATTTGTTTTGGCGTGGTCGCTTTTTAAACGGCTCAACACTTCTAGCCCATCCATTTTCGGCATAACACCATCCAACAACACTATAAAGTAGTCATCTGGCGTATACCAGTCATCTTCGAGAAAAGCCGGACCATCTGAATAGGTCTTTACAGTAAACTCAATATCAGGTGATTGCAATTCCAGCAAAGTTTGCTGAAGAATTTGCCGAATAAATGAGTCATCGTCTACAATAATGACCATCAACTTCCGCTTGACCATACGCTTTCGCTGATCATACAGGATGGTTCGGTTCCTGCCTGTCCGCTTTGCTTCATATAACGCTTGATCTGCGGCTGAAATTAGCTCTTCTGTATCACCCTGATAGTCAGCACTGCCAGCTGAAAATGTCACATTGAATGATTGGTCGCCTGAATTGAAGGAGAGTGGATTAAATTTATTGCGAATGCGCTCCACTACATGAACCGCCTCATCTGCTTGGAGATTAACGAACAATAAGGCAAATTCCTCTCCGCCATAACGGAAAACATAGTCACCCTCGCGTTTTTCATCATGGAGAATTTCACCGAATTTCCGTAATACATCGTCACCTGCTGGATGCCCATATAAATCATTCACTTGTTTAAAATGATCTAAGTCTACCATCACTAAAGAGAATGTTGTATCTGACTGATCTGCTTTTTTCGCAAAGTTATTAATGACTTCATCGAAATAGCGACGATTACCAATACCCGTCAGACTATCTGTAATAATACTGCTGCTAATTGCATGTTGTCGTTGCTGCCGATTAAACAAATAAGGGAAAAAAATGTCCATATCAAACGGCTTTGGAATAAAGTCCATAGCCCCTCTTCGATAACTCTCAATCTCGTTTTCTTTAGTAGCCTGCTCGCTAGTGAGAGCTACCATCGTATTTTTCTGTCTAGCCGTATCTGCAATTTGATCAAGAACTTCAAAACCTGACATATCCGGTAATTTTGTATCTACAAGTATTATACTCGGCCGCATGGAATAAAACTGCTCGATTCCCCGCTTGCCGTTCAATGAAATAATTACTTGGGCGCCCATTTTCTCAAGCAGTTCCTTTAAGTAAGAAACAAACTCTAAATCGTCATCAATAATTAAAATAAATGTTTCTTGATCTAATTGATTAATGTAGCAGTCCGGTAATTGGAATTCTTCTTTTTTGACAGCTTCAGAGCCATCAAAATGAGAACGAATACGATTTTTCAAGTTTTCCAATGATGACACAGGAATCTTCTGATCATTGGAAGAAGACAAGATTTCTAGCTGAGATGCACAAAAAAGAGACAACTGTTGTAATTCAATCGTTCCGGACGTTCCTTTAAGCTTATGGAGGAAGTAATACAATTCGCGCTCTGTTAAGCTACCTCTTGCTTCCCAATCCTTAAAGATGTTCTCCGTTCGTTGCGCCAACATATCCTGGTACTTTTTTTGGTTCATTTCCTTCCCCCCTCGTCCATCGGAAGCATTTCCCCATCGATTCATAATCAAGTTCCTTTTATCTATTTCCCTATATGAAAATGAAGCTGGAAACACGTATATGCCTGTTTCCAGCTTCATTGACGTTACTTATTCCAAACCCATTTCCTCTTTCACTACGAATGAAATCCGTTCCGCATATTCTGCGCATTGTTCTTCCGTCGTCGCTTCTACCATCACTCGTACGAGTGGCTCTGTACCTGATGGGCGTACAAGCACACGTCCTTGCCCAGCCATTTCCCGTTCGACTTCATTGATGACGCTGACGATACGGATGTTCTCCATAACCGCATGTTTATCGACCACTCGGATATTTACAAGTTTTTGGGGATATACTTTCATTTCACTGGCCAAATCGGATAGTTTTCTGCCTGTTTGCTGCATGATATTAACTAATTGTAATGCCGTGAGCAGACCATCGCCTGTCGTATTATAATCCATGAAGATGATGTGGCCCGATTGTTCTCCGCCTAAATTATAATGATTTTTGCGCATTTCTTCCACGACATATCGATCACCGACAGCCGTTTGTACACTTTTCATTCCGCACTCTTCCAACGCTTTATAAAACCCTAGATTACTCATCACAGTAGAAACGATCGTGTCCGCTTTCAAACGACCCTTGCTATGTAAGTATCGGCCTACAATAAACATGATTTGATCGCCATCTATAATATTTCCTTTTTCATCTACTGCGATGAGACGATCTCCATCTCCGTCAAATGCCAAACCGATATCTGCGTTCTTTTCAATAACCAAGCCTGCCAATGTCTCGGGATGCGTTGATCCAACACCGTCATTAATATTTAAGCCGTTCGGAGAAGCACCCATTGTTGTCAAATCGGCATCGAGATCAGCAAATACATGTGTCGCCAATACGGAAGTAGCTCCGTGTGCACAATCCAACGCAACGTGAATTCCTTCAAAGTCTTCATCCACAATTTGTTTTAAATACTGGATATATTTTTGTCCGCCTTCAAAGTACTCTGTTATCGTTCCTACCTGTCCACCAATTGGACGCGGTAACTTGTCTTCCTCTTCATTCAGCAGCTTTTCAAATTCTGCCTCTTGCGCGTCGGTCAATTTAAAACCGTCCTCGCCAAAAAACTTGATGCCGTTATCCTCTACAGGATTATGAGAAGCCGATATCATAACTCCAGCTTGTGCATTCATCACTCTTGTCAGATAGGCGACGCCAGGTGTACTGATAACGCCAAGTCTCATGACTTCCGCTCCTACTGACAATAATCCTGCGATCAAAGCATTTTCAAGCATAGCCCCAGAAATTCGAGTGTCTTTTCCCACAAGAATTTCTGCCTTTCCTTCTACATCTCTTGTGAGTAAATATCCGCCAATTCTACCTAGTTTAAACGCAAGTTCTGGTGTCAGTTCGGTATTTGCAATACCTCGGACTCCATCTGTACCAAAATACTGTGTCATTTTAAATTCTTCCTTTCGATCATATCCTAATTGGATCACTGGTATTACGAATCTCAAGCTTTCGTTTTTGCTTCGACAAGTTGTACGTCAAATACGGCACTTCGAACTGCCAATTTCCATGAAATTTCTTTAGGTGCCTCTACAAGTAAAGGCCCGGAGACTTCACCTTCCGCATTTACATTGGCTGCATCAATATATACCGCTATATCTGTTTGTTTCAATCGTTCGACAACGGCTTTATCCCCTGTTACTTGTAACGACACATTGCCGTTGGACGGTTGCTTAATAGAAGCAGTATAAATGGGATCAAGATTTCTGACTGATATTGGGATGTCCGTAATTTGCTGTGTTACTTGCGCAGTGGTCGGGGTGGTCGGGGGTGTCTCGGCTTCAGGTTCTTCCGTATCCCCCATTGTTACTTCTTCCTCCACCGATTCTTCGCTCTCATCAGACTTTGTTGAATCGCCAGATACTTTAACTTGTACTTTTATTTTATTCGGTGTCACTTTACTGACGCCTTCTGGCTTTTTAACATCCACTTCGAACTTACCAGATTTACTCACTTTCGAAAGATCGACCTCTACTGGTATTTCATTAATGGCCTCCACTGCACTTTTTGCACCGTATACACGAACCAATTCATCTACTGGTGTCAAGCTTTCAATTGTCAGCTCATCTGCCGCTTTTCCCTTCCGAATTAACTTTACCGGTACCTCACGACTGTATTCCTGTACATCCACCTTGACTGTCACTTCTTCTGGATCTAATAAAACAGACATTTTATTCAAGTCTCGGTCCAAAATACGAACCCGTGCCTTTTGCTCAAAAGACTTATTCAAATTGTTGTCGCCAGTTACCGACACTTTCACAAAACTGATGGCTTCCACAATACTCTTTGCACCTGTCACGCTAATAGTAGCCGGTTGAACTTCTATATTTTTCACTTCATAACCTTCCGCAAGTAATCTTGTATTCATTTCGGGATCTACGCGGAATGATTGTGTCACTTTCTCTTCAATATTGACATGCACGGTTGCGGGATCCAAACGAACGTCCAGCTTGTCGGATAAGTTCTCTGCTTGGATCCGTACAGTATGTTCTCCCAACGTCAAATTTTGCAAGTCCAACTTCAATGTGAAATCTTTCAGCACTTTTGTTGTCTGCACAATATTGGCAGGCCCTTCAATTGTTAAATTGACCATTTCCGGAACGCCTGTCACGACTAGGTTTTCTGTATCATAATATACCTCTACCGGAACATCTTGAATGAGAGCGACAACATCATTTGCTGTATTGCGGCTCGTTTGATCTTCGGCTTTTACTGTAAAAAACAGCATAATAGCCAAAAACAGAGCAATCAGACGCAGAGACCAGGGGCTGTCCATGAATTTATCCATTTTTTCTCTTCCCCCACTTCCATAGAGAAGTATCCGCTTGACCGACTTCGCTTCCAAACCATGAAATCCTTAATAACTTTTCAAATTCATCCATGTCTAAATGACGGTTGATATCCCCGTCCACCGTTAAGCTGACGGCACCCGTTTCCTCAGACACAATAATCGTTACGGCATCTGTCACTTCGCTGATGCCAAGCGCAGCACGGTGTCGCGTACCAAGTTCCTTCGAAATGAACGGGCTTTCAGATAACGGCAAGTAACAGGCTGCAGCGGCAATGCGATTTTTAGTTACGATAACCGCACCGTCATGCAACGGAGTATTCGGAATGAAAATGTTGATCAGCAATTCGGATGAAATATGCGAATTCATCGGGATACCCGTTTCAATATATTCGCTTAAACCCGTTTCTTTTTCAATTGTAATTAAAGCACCGATCCGGCGTTTAGCCATATAACTGACTGATTTGCTGAAGGCACTCACTAAACGGTCGCGTTCCTCTTCTTCCTGCATAGCAGTGCGTGCAAACAGTCGACCTCTCCCTAATTGCTCCAAAGCCCGGCGTAGTTCTGGCTGGAATATAATAATTGCGGCTAAGAAACCCCATCGGAGAACTTCTTCCATCATCCATTGAAGTGTCTTTAATCCCAGCCATTCGGTAAGGTAACGTCCGATCAAAATAACGAAAATACCCTTCAATAATTGGACGGCTTTCGTTCCTTTAATAATTGTAATTAATTTATATAGTACAAACCAAACAAGAAGCACATCCACAATATTTTTCAGAATTTCCATTGGTGCTAATGTTGTTACCTGCTCCAAAACCGGCATGTGCTTCCCCTACCTTTTACAAAAGTTCTTATTCATCTAGTATAGCATAATTTCCAGCTAACATGCCTATCTAAAGGGTGTCCTACTATTCGACAAACGACAAAAAAGTGATGCAAGAGCTTTGCTGCTCACATCACTTATCAAAACTATCAATAAAACTATTCGTTGTTCGATTTGTCATCTTTCGAAGAAGGAATAACCTCTTTCGCGACAGATTTTATTTTATACCAAAGCCAATCAAACACTTCATCGATCTCTTCACTCGACCCTGTAATGACAGCCGTTGAAGCCATGTATTTCGAACCGCGGATGACTGTAACATCGCCATCCACTTCGCCTTCAATTCGAAGATCACCATTTTTCACAACTAAATCACCCTTTACAACCTCGCCTGCGGGTACGATGACTGTTTCCCCTTCGACTATGATATTAGGCTGTTTTGTAAATGAAAATTGCTGTTCGTTTTCAAAGCTTGAGAAAAAAGATGCACTCATCAGAATAAGGAATAGTGCTGCTGCTGCCATCATCGGATGCTGCCGCAACCACTTTTTAGGTCCTTTTTGTTTGATGGGTTGCGGTAATCTCGCCATAACATTATTGGAAAATCCAGACGGCGCCTGTACTGTTGCTACATTCTCAAAGAGCGTCTCCGTCTGCTCTAATTCTTCCATCAACGCCTTGCAGTCTTCACAAGACTCCAAGTGTTTTGTTAAAATTTTTTCTTCTTCACTGCTAATTTCTCCATCTAAAAACGCATGCATATAATGGACAACATGTTTAGGACATTTTTCCATGAATCCAACCTCCTACATACTCCCCATTTGTTGCCGAAGTGCTTCTCGTCCGCGATGTACTCGCGTCTTGACTGTGCCTAGAGGCATCTCCAAAATGTCGGCGATTTCCTGCAACTGTAGGTCTTCCATATATCGTAAAATGATTATCGTACGGTATTTATCGGGCAGCCTGCTTACTTCATACTGAATACGGTCTTTCATTTCCATCTTTTCCACTTCTTCTTCTGGTAAACGCTGATCTGCAGCAATTTGCGAATACATATCTAAGCCTTCTGTTCCTGGTACCTGGGCATCCAAGTAATAATCCGGTTTTTTCTTACGGATTCGGTCAATGCATAAATTTGTAGCAATGCGATAGAGCCAGGTCGAAAACTTCCGCTTTTGATCAAACGTCTCCAAATTGACATAGGCACGTACGAATGCTTCCTGCGCTATGTCCTCTGCTTCTGCAGCGTTATTCAGCATACGGTAGCATACTTGATACAACCGATGTTGAAAATGAATGACAATTTCCTCAAAAGCATCTTGATTGCCATTCAACACTTCTTTAACTCGTTTTGTAATCAATTCATCCATTAGGCTTCACTCTCCGCTCCATGCGGCTGTCCCTCTATATACGTTAGAAACTTCATTTGGTTTCATTTTTTCTCCACTTTTTTGTGTCCTCTTCTACTTTATCATTTTTACACCGTAAAATGATAAAAAGTTTACAGCTAAAAAAGTGACGGAAGCCTTTATCGGCTTTCGTCACGTCTGATTACAATAATTTTTCACCGAATAACGAACCCATCAGGGCGACTGCGACGTCTGCAGTCTTATTGTATTCATCAAGCACAGGATTGACTTCAACGAATTCTGCCGAAGTGATGACTTTTGCATCTTCAAGTAACTCCATCGCCAAGTGGCTTTCACGGTACGTGATACCTCCTGGGACCGGCGTCCCTACGCCTGGCGTATAAAGAGGATCTAAGCCATCCAAGTCCAGAGATAAGTGAACACCATCAACTTGACGGGTTGAAAAGTATTCAAGGGTTTGCTGAATGACGGCAGACATGCCGTAGCGATCAATTTCATGCATAGTGAATACTTTTACGCCTTGTTCTTTAATTAATTTCCGTTCTCCCGGGTCTAATGCACGCGCACCGATAATGACAACGTTTCTCGGATCAATTTTCACACCATCCCGATGCACATTAACCAAGCGCTCATGTCCAAGACCCATGCTGACCGCAAGCGGCATTCCGTGTATGTTACCTGAAGGCGAGGTTTCACGTGTATTCATATCTGCATGTGCATCATACCAAATGACACCAAGGTTTTTGTAGTGATCCGCTAATCCTGCGAGTGTGCCAATCGCAATGCTGTGATCCCCGCCAAGTACTAAAGGAAAATGATTATCCGCTACGATATTCGAGACCGCTTCAGCCAACTTAACAGTTGCAGCCGTCACTTCTTCCAAGTTTTTCAGCCCAGCTTCAGAACTTGTTTTTTCATGTACAGCTGATATTACTATATTGCCTTGATCCATTACCTGATGGCCTAATGCACGTAACCGCTCCACAGCTCCCGCGTACCGCATCGCACTCGGTCCCATATCCACTCCACGTCTGCTCTGACCAAGATCTATAGGTACACCGATCATCGAAATATCCAGATTGCGCATAGCACTTCCCCCTTATATTACATTTTCTTGTTAATTTCAGAAGAATTATAGTTCGCTTTTTTTGCTTCCAATAAAGTGGTTGGACGACCAAAATAATAGCCCTGCCCTTCTCTACAACCTAAGTTGTAAAGCATCTTCGCTTGTTCATTTAATTCAATACCTTCAGCCACCACATTCAATCCTGCTGTATCCGCCAGTGTCACGATCGCTTTTACAATCGCCTGACTATTTTCATTTTCCAATATATCCCGCACAAATGCCATATCAATTTTCAATGTATCAGCAGGAAGTTCTTTAATATAGCTAAATGTACTATATCCTGTTCCGAAATCATCAATGGCCACCGTGATACCGATACTTCGAAGCTTTTGAATGGATTCTTTCATTCCTTCTGTATCCATAAACGAACTTTCCGTCAACTCCAATTCCAACATGTTAGCGGGAACTTGAAATTCCTCCAGAATACTCAATACCGAATCGGCAAAACCTTCTTCTTTCATCTGTACAGTCGAAACATTGACCGCGAACTTACAAAATTCACCGGCTTCGATCTCTGCAGCTGCTTGCTTACAAACCTCTCGTAAAATCCATTCACCAAGGGATACAATAATTTTCGTTTCTTCCGCAAGGGGAATAAATTTCATTGGAGGAATCACACCTAAATCTGGATGGTTCCATCGGACAAGCACTTCTACGCCAGTTAATTCACCAGTTCCTAAAAATACTTTGGGCTGATACTCCAAATAAAAATGCTGTTGCTGTATACTTTTCCGCATTTCATTTTCCAATAAAATTCTTTCCAATGACATTTTAGAGGTACCATGCTCATACATCTCACTGTCACTGCCACCTCGCGTCTTCACTTTTCCAAGCGCCAATGTCGCTTTCGTCACCAGTTCAGACGGTTGATTGGCATGTTCAGGATACATTGAGATACCACAACTAATAGATAACGAATACGTTTGTTGCCCCACCTGAATAGGTTGCTCCAAATACAACCGTATTTCTTCAGCATAATTGTAGATTTCTGTCTCGTCCGACAACCCCGTTACAATAAAAGCAAATTCGTCTCCAGCAATCCGTGCCAGCAAACTTTCCGGACCGGTTTTCTTTTTTAATCTTTCACCGACCATCGACAACAAGTAATCCCCCGCCTCATGACCTAAAAGATCGTTGGCGTAACGCAGACGGTCAATATTGATATGTACGAGCGCAAATACTTGCTTCCTAGTCTTTGCCCTTTCAAAAGCTAGAGCCAATTGCTCGCGGAATGAATTACGGTTCATCAAAGAAGTTAGCTGATCATTATAGACAAGATGTTTGATCTTTTCTTCAGATTTCACACGCTCTGTCACGTCATGCATGACGACCAATAGCTGGTCTTCGTAATCAATGGAGCCTCGCACTTCATTTAACTTGGCTTCCATGACATGCAAGCCACCCTTCACATCCAGCATGGAATATTCTAAACCGATAACCTTCCGATGAAACCCTTTGAATTGCGCAATCTTCCTTTCTACTTTTTGACGATCCTTTTTATAGAGAATGGAATATAACGTATCAGAATACAAGCTATCCAAAGAGTAGCCCAACAAATTTTCGAAAGAAGGAGACAAGTATTGAAACTTCCCATCGCGATCAATGATTGCAATGAAGTCTGAAGCATTGGTTGTAATAATTTCATAGAGCTCTGCGTTTTTTCGTATCTCTTCCTCCATCAACTTTCTAGCTGTTATATCATAACGGATGGATACGTACTGATAGGGTTTGCCTTTGTCATTCAAAAAAGGGACAATCGTTGTATCAACCCAATAATAGGACCCGTCTTTGGCTTGGTTTCGGATATCTCCTCTCCACGTCTTTCCACTTCCGATTGTCGCCCACATTTCCTTGAAGAAGGAAGCATCATGGTAATCAGAATTGACAATCCGTTGATTGGCTCCAATTAGTTCTTTTAATGGATACTTTGAGAGTTTTTCAAATTTTTCATTGGCGTATTGAATCGTTCCCCGAGGATCGGTAATGGAAACAATGGCGGCCTGTTCCAAAGTGTAGGCAATGTCACCAAGAAGTTTTTGCAATCCTTTTGAACTATTAGGTTTGATGAATTTCTCCATACCATTAAGAAACTCTTGCATATCTATATCACAATCCCTATGTTTATATATTTTTATTTATTCTACAAGAGAAAATGCCTATATGTATTATTAAATAGTATACACGATTAATCATTCTCTTCTATACCTATCACTTAAATTTAAACACAAAAAAACCCTTCATTATTTTAATAATAATAAGGATTCATTATGCATTATATTCTTTAATAAAAGTAAAATGGCTGGGGTAGCTGGATTCGAACCAACGAATGACGGAGTCAAAGTCCGTTGCCTTACCGCTTGGCTATACCCCAACGTGAAGCTGGTTACGTTCTTATTGAGTGTAAAATAAAACAAACATGGTGGTGGGGGACGGATTCGAACCGCCGAACCCGGAGGGAGCGGATTTACAGTCCGCCGCGTTTAGCCACTTCGCTACCCCACCGTGTTAAAATTACAATTTCTCGCTCAACTCGCTTCTTCAACGAGATATGACGCGCATTACTTAACTTGTTATAAAAATAATGGTGACCCCTACGGGATTCGAACCCGTGTTACCGCCGTGAAAGGGCGGTGTCTTAACCGCTTGACCAAGGGGCCATGAAAATAGCGTTCATGGAGCTTCCAGCCGGGCTCGAACCGGCGACCTCTTCCTTACCATGGAAGCACTCTACCTGCTGAGCTATGGAAGCATAGAAATGGCTCCGCAGGTAGGATTCGAACCTACGACCGATCGGTTAACAGCCGATTGCTCTACCACTGAGCTACTGCGGAAAAATAAAATAGTTAGTTACTATCTCTAACGACAAAAATCATTGTACCACACTTATTAAGTATGTGCAACAACTTTCTTTTAATACTTTAACCTTTTTTATTATATAGCGGCTCGGTCATATGCGTCAAGGCTTTTTCATATATTAATTTATACTTTTAAAAATAAGGAGATCTGTATGCTCAAAAAAATCATACTCCTTTTGACACTATGCTTTTTACTTATTTTATATTTGCCACAACTGATCAAACCATCCCCCGCTTTAACGACTGCTTTTCGTTTAACGGAAAACCCGACAGTCATCGTAAGAGGTTCCCAAGGTTCTGCTTTGACCATTAACATTTCATTTGGCGAGCAAGAAGTGAAGGATCTTTTGGAGCAGCTGACTCAACCATATCCGCTGCTGTTTGTTGACGTAGAATGGGCATCCCGCTTTCCAAACCTCGTCGAAGAGATGAAGAAGCGTTCTTTGCCTGTCGCATTGCTTGGGCAGGAAGGCAATAGGTATGAGGTCGATCGTGAATTATTTGAACAGCAATTGGATCAGTTTGAGACTTTTTTTGAAACAAGGCCATTATGGTTTCGCACTGTTGATGAGCAATTTCCACAGCCTCTGCTACATAAGTTAAACGAAGCAGAAATCAATGCGCTCGGTTCGACTGTTCATTGGAAAGAGGGTGCTTTGCCCAAAGCTGCAGCAGGTGATATCATTTCCATTCCTCACCATTTAGACGAACGAGCGCAGGTGGAGGATATAGAGCGTTTAATGGCGAGCCGACCGTTTCAATCTGTTGAAGATCTACTTTTTCAACCCAAAATTAAAACTAAAAAAATTCCAAAGTAAAAAACCGACAGCGGCATTCTGTCGGTTTTTTACATTTATTTAGCTTTTGATGATTTTTGCTTAGCTTTTTTTCGTTCATTACGACGCTTGTCCAATTTAGCCTTATCAATATCGGATTGCTTATTGTATTTAGGCAATACTAATAGTTGAAAAGCGTTCACTGCCAGCAAAGGAAACAGAAGGATGGTTACCCATTCGTCTTTATTTCCTGATGTGACCATTAGAGCTGGCAACCATTCAAGTGTTGTGATCACAATCATAAAGAATAGAGCGGAGATCAGTGCATGTTTTTTCGTCCACTGCGCTTTAAAGTATGCAGTTACCGCAGACACTATAACGAGTGTCAAAAGCAAGAAAATATACAAGAACGTTCTTCCTGTATCTTCCTTCGTTAACTGGAAGCGGAAAAAGACTAAATCAAACAACACAACTGCAATGATCAGGACTTGCACCCAGTTCCACAATGTCAGCGTGCGGAACAGATTGACGCCAAATTGGTGAACTGTTAAATAGGCGAAAAAACCCATCTGCGCAATAACACTCATCGTGAAGCCTAAAAAGATCATCCATAAAAAGGCACCAAGAAATTGCCAAATCTCACCTTCCTGTATATACCCAAAAAAGAAGTCCCAACGTACAATTAACCCGACAATGGCTGTGATACCTCCACCAATGGCCATAGCGCGCAAGAAAAATTTTACCCAATTTCGTATTGTCACAACACTGTTCCCCTTTTATCTTTATTCAACAGAAGACTCCCACCTCTATAGATGGCGAGATGAATGCAGTTTTATTTCCTCTTCAGCGGGTATTCAGACGCTCTCTGAAGAAAATAGTGCCTCCGGCAGAAGGTATCATGGATTTTAAAAGGAGTTAATCGAGCTAACTTGTATCAAAATCCAGACGCAATTATGCCATCGCTTAATTGTTTCATGTCTCACTTAGTGTATCAACGTTCGACAAAAAAATCTATTTCATTGAACGAATCATGCATATTCCCTCTAATATTGTGAACAATAAATGAAAATACAAGTGGAAGGTTGATCGGAATGAAAAAATTGGCAGGCATTTTCCTATTCCTTGTATTCCTAGCGGGTTGCAGCAACGGACAACAGTCAGGTCCGAGTTATGATGAAATGAAAAAAATGATGACGGATGCGATCCAAACGGAAGATGGAAAAAAAGCATTACGCAAATTGATGACAGATCCCGAATTTCGGGAGCTTTTAGTATTGGAACAACCAGAAGTGAAAGAAAGCATTGAGAATGTGCTGCTTTCAAAAGAGGGTGAACAGTTTTGGAAAACCGCATTTGAAGATCCGAAATTTACAGAGTCTATCGCCAAAAGTATGAAAAAGCAGCAAGCAGATATTATGAAGGATTTAATGGGAGATGCATCGTTTCAAAAGGAAATGGAAAAGTTTTTTGGACAGCCAGACATGATGAAGCAAATGGAGAAAGTCGTAAATTCCAGTAAAATGAAAAAAGAAATGGAAAAGGCAGTGGAAGACACGATCAACAGCCCTTTAATGCAAGCGAAATGGCAGCAACTGATCATGAAAGCAGGAAAAGGGACAACAGAAGAGGGCGGAAAAGATGAGAAAGGCGGGAAAGAAGAGAGTGGTGGCGGTGGAGCAGAAGAAAAAGCAGGTGAAGGAGGTCCATAAACCCCTCTCGCCTGCCAACTAATTATTTAGTATTTTTTTCAATCACGGTATCGGCAATTTGTAAATAAATCTGACCAATCGGATGGTCTTCCGCATACACAGAAGGAGCAAATTCCGTGTCGTTCCAATCAGGCTGACCCAGTGGTATTTGACCCAATAGCTCGGTGCGAAGCTCTTCTGACAGACGGACGCCGCCACCTTGTCCAAAGACATATTCCTTTTCCCCGGATGCTTTGGATTCGAACCACGCCATATTCTCGATAACGCCAAGCAATTCATGATCCGTCTGCAAAGCCATCGCACCTGCACGCGCAGCTACAAATGCAGCTGTAGGATGCGGTGTTGTGACAACGATTTCTTTAGATGCCGGAATCATTTGATGGATATCAAGCGCTACATCGCCTGTACCCGGCGGCAAATCAAGCAATAAGTAATCAAGCTCGCCCCACTCAACATCGCGGAAAAACTGATCCAGCACTTTACCAAGCATTGGGCCCCGCCATACAACTGGCGCATTATCTTCCACGAAAAAGCCCATTGAGATGACCTTAACACCAAATCGTTCTACCGGAATGATGCGCTCTTCTCTGACCTCAGGCATAGCCGTGATCCCCATCATGTCGGGAACGCTGAATCCATAAATATCCGCATCGATCAAACCAACTTTCTTACCGCGTCTTGCTAAAGCAACAGCCAAATTGACAGATACTGTCGACTTCCCAACCCCACCTTTACCGGACGCAATCGAAATGAATTCGATGTTGGATAGAGGAGATAAAATATCTTGGGTTTCTGCTTCTGTTACAGTTCCGCGGAATTGCTCGAGAACTTCTTTCGGCAGTTCTTCAAAACGAATTCCTACAGAGTCTGCCCCTGCCTCTTTCAAAACGTCCACTACTTTTGATTGAAGCGTCAATTGCTCACCGGTATTTACTTTTGCAATTGCTACTTTGACACTGACATGCTGCTTTTCAGGCTTAATCGTAACGCCTACAATACCATTTGTTTCTGCCAGTGTTCTATGTAAAAACGGATCTTCCAATGCGCCAATCAATTCACGGACTTGCTGTTCATTAATCACATTCGACACTCCTTACTGATATTATCCAATCTCCCCCCAGTATACCATAATCACTACTCTATCAACCGTCTTTTGACTCACTGTTCTTCTGCATGTTCATATTTCACAATTCCATCCACGATGGCGGCCGCCACCTTTTTCTGATAAGCCTTATCCGCCAATAAACCCCGTTCTTCCGGATTGGATAAAAATCCTGTTTCCACTAAAACGGCAGGGACCGGTACTTTCTTCAGCAAATAGACACCTGTAATTTTCATCGCTTCGCGTTCTGTATTTTTCAGCTGATCACGCAGTTCGTCTTGGATAGAAGTCGCCAACTGTTTTCCTGCCGGGTTGCCATCAGGATGGTAGAATACTTGCGCACCTCGCCAACGCTCTTCTGGAATCGCATTAACGTGAACGCTTATGAACATATCCGGCTTCGATTCGATCGCCATACTTTCCCGCAACTTCAAATCTGCGAATTTACGACTTCGATTTGAAGTGAATTTTTCAGATGGGGCATGTTCAGCAATCGCATCTCCATCTTTTTCCCTCGTCATTTTCACAGTCGCACCTTTTTTTTCAAGTAATTTCTTAACTTCATGGGAGATACTTAAGGTTACATCCTTTTCAATGACATCTTCCGCCGAAGCCCCCCCATCCTCACCGCCATGCCCCGGATCGATTAAAATTTTCACACCACCTAGCTCAGCGGGTGTGAAAAATCCGCGATCTGAAGCTTTCACTCCATACCATACACCTCCTATCGAAAAAAATAACAGCAAGCCTGCCGCAAGCCATTTTTTCATCTCTACACCGCCTTTTTCTTTCACTATACGCTTGGACCTTTCGGGTTATGTCTGCGGGTGAAGGAATTGTTCATTCTGAGAAATGGGTTTGGATCGAGGATGTCAACTTGGATGCGAGGAGACTTCGGTGCTTTCCTAAGCGGGTTGGGCTCAGTGTATAATGTATTTATAGCCAGGAAGCTCTTTCCCTACTGATCAATCGTGCAATTCAAATTAAAACACCGCCAAGAGATGTTCCTCTCGGCGGTGTCCTACTGATTTATTCTGTTTGCCCTTCCCAAGCTAGCATGCCGCCCGTCATGTTCGTCACATCAAAGCCTTCATCTGCCATAATTTCTTGTGCACGTCCACTTCTTCCGCCTGAACGACAGACTAGAATATAAGGCGTTGTTTGGTCCAAATCATGCATTTCAATAGGAAGATTGCCAAGTGCGATATGTGTGGCGCCCGGAATCATACCTTGTGCTACTTCGTCGTCTTCGCGGACATCAATAATATGCAGTTCTTTGCCGCTTTCCAGTTGCTCTTGTACTTCTCTTGCAGTTAATTCTTTCAATGTCATGAGTTACATCCTCCAAATTATCTGATTTACCTTCATTATATCGCCTGTGTAATGATTGTCTATCGAAACGGACTGATGATTTACTGCATCAACTCATTCGGCGTATGGCCCCGATTTTCCCAAAGTCTCGTTGTATTGGCAATATCGATAATCACTGGAATATAACGCTCAGCTTTTTCCATAGGTAACTTCAGCCGCCCAAGGAACTCTGACAGTTCTTTTGTGAAATCTCCACCGCTCATTTGCAGATCCAGCACAAGTTCTTCCACTTCTTCCTCAATATCGACCGAATCATCAAGATCCTCTAGCATCATCTTTTTCAGTTGCTCTTGCTGAGGGGTCCGCTGAAAATAAGATTGATCTGTAAACAAGAGAAATTCTTCTGGTTTCGGTACATAATAAGGTTTACCCGCGGCTGCTTGCTCCACTACTTCCTTTTCGTCAAATACATGAATGACTTCTGCCACAAATGCATCTGTATTGACATGAACAAAACGTTCTTCCAATTTCTTAATAACTGCTTGGTTATTCACAAAAGCAATCATGATGTTTAATGAAATCTTCTCTCCGTTATGTTCATTGTATATCTCCGTTGCTTTAGCAAACGGGATTACCCCATATAGGTTCGTACTGGCCGCAATATAGTCCAGCAACAATTCTTCATTATCGACTTTCATCAAAGCCACCCCTCATTCATTTGGTAGACATACTTGTCCGTCAATTGTAACAAAACTACGAACCGAATGCAGAGGCGTGAGTTTGATTGCATTCAGGAAAAATCCATCTCCTGAAGTTCAATATCGATCAGTTTGTTTGTTTTAATAGAATAAGTGACTTTGACAAACACCGCGAATTCTTTGTCACCTTCCCGCAGCCACAATCGAAACTTTTCAACAGTGGACTCTTTCCTCGACTCACTTCCGATATGCAAGTAATCCATAATATTTGCATGAGGATATTTCATTTGCGTCTCTTGAATCGCGATCCTAGACCATTTAGCATATGAAGGAATCGCTGATTGAGCAACGAGTTCAGTAGGCAGATAAGTGAACATTGAGACACTCGCCATTGAAATTCCAATTACCAAGCTTATTTTTCGAATGATGACGCACACCTCCTTTAGGATAGGATACGTCATTTGATAAGAATCATTCTGCTCGTTATTTCAATTTCTCCACACTCCCGTTTGAACGAATTCCTTCATACATCACGTCACCTAAATGCTTATCGCTATAATGGTAGTAGAAAAACACGTCATTGCCTACAGATCGATTGAATCCTATTTCTATACCGCCCGGAGAGTAAGCCTTTATTTTTTCGAAGTATTCGTCTTGATCCAAAACGAAATTCAAATACAATTTTTCACTTGGATTAAATTGCAAATCCAGTTCACCTATCTCATAAAACTCGTTTTCTTTATTGCCAACAAACTCTTCATCTGTGACAGTCCAGCCAAAAAAACCTTTAGATACAGCATAGATCTTAAATCCATCTTTAAAGGGTTTAATGGCCAACTCTTGTTTCTTGCTGATGGCATATCCTACTCCCACTTCGCCTTCTCGGCCTTCTAACGCAGCCCAGGCTGTCGAATTGACTATATACTCATCCCAAATGAAGGATTTGAATAACACAATGCCACAGACGACCAGTAATGCACTTACACTAAGTACATTTTTTCTTTCTTGTGGTTTGCGTTTAGTTTTCGGCATGGCAGTCACTCTCATTTCTCGTTATTCTATGTTCATTGTACAAGTTCTGTAAAAAAATGCATGCTTAATAGATACCTGATTACCAGTATAGGACCTCCCATTCACCAAAGTTTTGAGTTGGGTCATCTACGCTATACTCTGTCTTTTTGATTCGCAGATAAAGTCCAAGCCAATTTCATTCTAGACCTAGAAAACTCTACATAGGTATATATGTGAACACAAAAATTAAGACGTGAGGATGGGTGATTCAATGGATGGGAAGTCTCCAAAAGACCATAGGGAGAAAAATTTAAAAAATGAACAGCTAGATGAGTTCCGCGTACAAAACACAGGTAAACCACTGACGACCAATCAATCAAAAAAATTATCAAACGATCAGGAACAATTAAAGGCGGGTGACCGTGGTCCTTCACTACGTCAAGATTTTGAATTCTTTGAGAAGATGACTCATTTCGTCCATGAACCAATACCAGAAAGAAAAGTTCATGCTAGAGGTTACGGAGCCCATGGTGAATTTGAATGTTATCAGTCGATGAAACAATTCACAAAAGCTGGATTCTTACAGGAAGCAGGTAAAAAGACTTCTGTTTTCGTCCGATTTTCTACTGTGCAAGGGAGCAGAGGGTCTAAGGATACGGCAAGGGATTTACGCTGCAAAGGTGTGAAATTTTACACCGAAGAAGGAAATTATGATTTAACTACAATCGCTATGCCTGTATTGGTCAATCAGGACGCCATGAAGTTCCCTGATGTAATGCATGCATACCAACCTGAGCCACGTACCGGGATGCCGACAGCTGCTGGGGCGCATGATAATTTTTGGGATTACGTAGCAAATAACCAAGAAAGTTTTCACATGGTATTGTGGATCATGTCGGATCGAGGCATTCTAAGAAGTTATCGCATGATGGAATCATGGTCGATCAATACGTACTTATTTGTTAATGAACAAGGAGTAGCAACTTTTGTGAGATTTACTTGGAAGCCTGTGCTTGGTGTTCATTCCTTGCTTCAAGACGAGGCACAAAAAATTGGCGGGATTGATCCGGATTTTCATCGGCGAGATCTTAGAGAGGCGATTGACCGTGGTGCATACGCAGAATATGAATTAGGTGTCCAGCTGATTGCGATGGAAGATGAATTCAAATTTGATTTTGATGTCTTAGATCCATCAAAATTTTGGCCAGAAGAACTCGTCCCCGTTCAGCCAATTGGAAAGATGACATTAAACCGTAATGTGGATAATGAATTTGCGGAATTGGAGCAAGTGGCATTCAATCCCGCAAATGTCGTTCCGGGAATTGATTTCTCTAATGATCCCGTCCTGCAAGGAAGATTAATCGCTTATCAAAGTGCCCAATACCATCGTCTTGGCAGCGCAAACTTTCAGGACTTACCCATCAACCGGCCAATCTGTCCGTTCCATAATAATACAAGACAAGGCTTTATGAGGTATCGAATCGATGTAGATCAAGTAAACTATCATGAAAACTCATTAGCTGATAATACTCCATATACTACGCCGCCAGAAGAAGGAGGCTACGAATCCTACCCTAAAAAAATCGATGGGCACGCCATACGGGCACGAAGCAAATCGTTCGATGACTTCTTTACTCAGCCAAGAATTTTTTGGAATAGCCTGACCCCAGTTGAAAAACAGCATACGATTGAAGCGTTAAGCTATCAACTTGGAAAAGTGAAAAGTGAATCGGTCCGACAGCAAAACGTCGATATGATAGTAAATGTTGACCAAGAACTGGCTATGATCGTTGCGGATAATATAGGTGTTGATCGTCCAAACGGCACAAATGTCTCTACCTCAACTAGCTACCCTTCACTTAGTCAGGCCAATACACCAAGTTATGCTTATTCATTAAAGGTCGGAGTGTTGATCGGCAATGGTTTTAACAGTAATGAAGTAACCAACGTACTGAATACACTCGAAAAATATGGAGTGTTTGTCGACATCGTCAGTGAAAAACTTGGCACTGTCACAGGTACGGATGGTACGAAGCTCAAAGTAGATGATACATTCCTGACCACGAGCCCTTACTTGCTTGACTCGCTCTATGTCGTTGGCGGCAGCTCCAATAATCAGGCAAAATTTAATTCTGATGTTATGAATTTCATACAGGTCGCATACAAACATTATAAGCCGATCGGTATTGCTTCAACCGGACAGTCGCTTCTTCAAACCTCTGAAGAAAATAATTTAGCAGGTGTCGTTTTTGCGACTAACAACCAAAACTTCGGAGAGGAATTTGTTTCCGCTATCGCCCAGCAACGCTTTTGGAATAGAAAATAAAATCGTCGGGCAGGAAAGAGCAAAACAGAAAGCTTCTCTTTCTATTTTCCATTACTCAACTCGTTTTTTTGCGGAGATAGGAATAATTGCAAAAAGAAAAGACGCAGTCTGAGTTAGTATAATAACTCAGACTGCGCACTTCAATTCGTTATTCAAGATGCTCTGTCAATTTCTTTTGAACATCTTCTTCTATTTTTTTTACGCGTTCATCTTTTAGTTTGCGTCTCGGTTTTGGATGAAACCATTCGATCTCGCCGTTAATAAAAGTCCCTTTATACTCTTCACCTTGAATTTTTAACTTAAACATTTGAAGCGGTCGAGTTTGATTATTGCTTAGGGAACGTTCAATCTCAATAGCATCTACTTCATCCCTGATCCCATGTTCGGATAACAGTTCAAGAACTTCATCCTCTACAGCTTTTACTTCTTCTTCGCCGACATCTTGCTTGGGATGCGGATTAAGCCATTGGATCTCGCCATCATGATAGTCGCCTTTATAATTACGACCGTCTATGATGAGCTTAAACTGGATCCGCTCATACGGCCTGTCTTCAAAAACTTTTTCTACTTCAAAGTCGTCAACCACAGGAACACCTCCCAAAATAGTGTCAAGTTCATCAAAAAACTTTCCTCGCTAAATTCGTATTACTACAATTTCAATATTTTTCAATATTCCTTATTGACTAACGAATCCGTCTTTTTAATGAAAATTAAATCCAAGTATAAAACTGTGAAGGATAAATGTCAAACCAACCGATTATTTAGTAATACCGGTAAAAAATCTCTACCATCTTTGTAAAGAAGCTAAGTGTTCAAAAAGCAACGGTCCGTTTATATAGTGATACCCTAATTTCTATATTTTAAGCAATTGAGACGACGTTAGAAATACTTAGACTTTCTATACCAAGCATAAAAAGAACCGATTCCCCCTCTTCGTTCAAGGAAAAATCAGCCTTATGCTACTGCAATTCTATTTAATCGAATTCTCGACTCTACAATAAAGTAAAAGAAAATCTCAAACCCTCTATTTGTATTAAAAACTTTTCAACTCAACCACTCGGTGGCACAATCGTTGCATCAGCTTTTCTTCATGACTAACGATGATGATACCCATCTTTCTCTTTTTGGCGATTTCGAGAACAGCATGCCAAATCTGAGCTTGCGTAATGGCATCAAGCATTGTTGTCATTTCATCTGCAATTAAAAAATGTGGATTGGACCCCAACGCCCTTGCCACACAAAAGCGTTGTAATTCTCCTCCAGATAGCTCGTTAGGCCAACGAGTCAACCATTCCTGCTCAATTCCTAATAAATCTAGCAGTTCAGGGTTTGGCTTCTCCCCTTCACTCAAAACCTTTTCCATTTTCCAACGTGGATTGACTGCTTTTTCTGGATGCTGAAATATCAATTGTACAGGATGAAATCCCCTTGTAGGTACCGGCAAACCTTCAATGGTAATGCTTCCTTCCAGAGGCTTTTCATATCCCGCTAAAATCCGGCAAAAAGTTGTTTTACCACGTCCACTAGGTGCTGTAAGCCCAACAATTTCTCCTGGTTTTACAGTGAAATTGACGCCTTGAAACAGCCAAGGTCCATCGCCATAACGAAAACCGATATTTTTTGCTTCAAGTTGCATGGATGCACCTTACCCTTCCATTCCGAAGTTCGCGCATTTCCGGTTGTGCTAGTTCACATTCAGGGGTTGCTATAGGACAGCGTGGGGCAAATAAGCAACCGGATGGTAAATTATTTGGGCGGGGCTGCGAGCCTGGAATTGGTATAAATTCATTTTGTGGCAAGGCCCTCCATAACGCTTTGCTATAAGGATGCCGCAACGCTTCACCATCCCCATTAAAGTTCTCTACAGGGGCGATCTCCACGGTTGTACCTGCATAAAACACAGCAATTTTATCTGCAATCGTTAAAGCGGATTCAATATCATGTGTGATGAGCATAACCGCACATCCATTGTCTGCGAATTCCCTGAAGTTTTCTAACGCCTCTTTGATAACGACTGGATCGAGGCCTGGCGTGGGTTCATCCGCAATAATTACCTTTGCACCACTGACAATAGCTGTGGATAAAAGAGTTCTCCTTGCCATGCCTCCAGAAAGCTGAAATGGGTACATATTTTCAACGGCTGACTTCAAGCGAAGCCGTTCAAAAACTTTGCGTTGTGCCGCAACTGCATCTCCAACTTTTACAGAAGTGCGAACTTGATTCCCTACTCGCATCAATGGATCTAAATAGTTCACTGATTGTGGAATAAGTGCAATTTCTGTTCCGCGTAACGAAGCTTGCCGTGCAGCCGTAAGAATTTCTCCGTCATAGCTAATCGTTCCACTAATATTTGCGTTGTTTGGCAAGATTCCAAGAATGGCATGCGCAAGCAAGCTCTTCCCAGAACCACTGGCTCCCACAACTGCTAGTATTTCACCTTCTTCAAGCGTGACATTCAAACTTGAAATGACGTTTACATTTTTTTGTTTCAAACTCTCTGTATACTGATTAAAAGATATCGACAAATTTTCCACTTCAAGGATAGACATTCGCTACCTCCTTACCAACCAAATAGGACCACTTGCTTTTCATCATCCTACTCATCTTTATTTCTCATTAGCCCTTGTCGGGTCTATCAGCATACGGAAGTTCTCTCCAATCGTCTCGAAAGTCCGTACAATAATTAGTAAGCAAAGCCCTGGGAAAAAGGCGAGCCACCACATACCCGAAGACAAATACTTCATAGATTCTGATAGAATTATCCCAATAGCTGGCTCATGGGGTGATAATCCTAATCCTAAAAATGTGACTGCTGCTTCATGTAAGATCACATGGGGAAACATCAACATGAAACCAATTAAGAGTTGTGGAATCAAATGAGGAAAAATATGATGTACAGCAATCCACCAACTGGATTTTCCCATCTGTTGAGAAATCTGAACATATTCTGCTGAGCGGATTTGCATAACCTCTGCTCTAATGACTCGTGCAAGGCTTGGCCAATGAGTTAGCATAAGCCCTATAACAATGCCTTTAAATCCTCCGCCCAATGTAAAAGCAATCAAAATTAACGTTACAAGATGTGGAACACTTAGAAAGAGATCGATGAGCCATGTAATTAGACGATCGGCCATTTTCCCCATTGTTGCAGACACCATACCCAAGACAAGAGCAATTGACGTACTGCCAATTGCTCCAATCAACCCTACCCCCATACTTAAGGAAAGCCCCATAATCGTCCGGGTAAACATATCCCTACCCAGCCAATCTGTACCAAAAAGATGCTTAAGAGAGGGGGGCAAATTTCGTTCATTAAGATTCGTAGCAATTCTTTCTTGATCAAGCATTGCGCCACCTACTACAACACTTAGTAAGATAATTGTCGCAACAACGATTGTAAGAAGCGTCTTCTGTCTTCGATTCAGATAAAACCGTTTCACCTTTTCTTCCTTCGTTCCTATTTTGAGGCCTGGAATCATATTGTTCGACTCTCCCTCGTTCTCGGATCTACAACGTAGTAGATCATATCGGCAATTAGATTTCCTGCAAAAACAAAAATCGTACTAAATAGTACTAACCCTAATAAAAGAGGGACGTCTCCCCTTAAGCCTGCCTCTACTGTCGCTTGTCCAAGACCTGGATATGAAAATACTTGCTCAGCAAGCACCGCTCCACCAAACAGTTCACTAAAAGCGGCAAATTGTAAAGTGATTGCAGGCAAGGCAACATTACGCAAGCCGTGTCTCCAAAATAAGAGAAAGCCACGCTCACCTCTCGCCCTCGCAAACAACACATAATCACTCGCCAGGACATCTATCAGCTTCTGTCGCGTATGTAAGGCTACATTCGCAACTCCAAGAATGCTAAGTGTCATGGCTGGGAGGATAAGATGCTGTAATCGATCTGCTAATGTGACGTCTTCAGCAAGGACCCCTGTTGGAACACCTAATCCAATTGGGAACCACCCGAGCCACACCGCAAAAACAATCAGCATAAGAAGGCCCATCCAAAAAGTCGGAGTTGAGGCCAATGTATAACAATACCACTTTATAATCCGATCAATCCAAGTATCCTTTTTCATGGCCGACACAACGCCCATGACAAAACCGATAACTCCCGATAATATCCATGCGGTCAGCATCAGGACAAGCGAGTTCCAAAAGCGCTCTCCGATGATTTCAGACACCGGGCGGCGGAAAATCATTGAAGTTCCCAAGTCACCTGAAAGTAAAGCAGAAAGCCAACTAAAAAACTGCACCATTACAGGTTGATCAAGCCCCCAATACTCAGCAATCTTCTCTCGCTGTTCAGGACTTACCTTTAACATATCAGCACCAACATAAGCTTGAATCGGATCAATCGGGGAGTTCTTTATTAATAAAAAGGATATTAAGCAAATCGCAAATAATAAAGTAAGCATTCTTGAACCCTTCATCAACAGAAACTTACTTATCTTTACACCAATATTTTTGCGCACATTATTTACTCCATTTCCAGTCGGCAATGTTGTCTGTTGCCGGCCAACCATGTCCATGTACATGGATTCGTTGATCTCCGATATCAAGACCATCTTTCACCAAATACAAGTGATCGATGTTAACTAGCCATGCCCAAGCGGCATCCCCTTTTCCACTTAAACCGGTCGTACCGTCCCATTGGGCTTTTTTCCAAAACTCGATTGCCTCAGCTTCACTTTTCGCATGAAGGGCCTTCTTGAAGTATTCATCTACTTTGTCATTTTTATAGTAGCCTGTATTATAATACTCAATTCCAGCATTATCGCTGCCATAGATGTTGTATAATTCATGCGGGTCGTGACTTCCCCACCCCATAAGCACAGCCTCGGAATACATTTTCTTACCAATAATGTCCCAGCTTCCACCCTCTACTTTAATATTAATACCGAGTGGTTTCATCATATCTGCAACTGCAATGGCAAGAGACTGTCTGATTGTGTCATTTGCTAAATAGTAAAGACTAAATTCGGCTTTCAAAGAGCCATTATCAAGTACTCCATCTCCATCAGAATCTTTCCAACCCGCTTCTTCCAATACCTTACGCGCTCCGTCCAAATCACCATCTTCAATGACTGTATCTGGATTCCACCAAGGAAGCCCATCAACAGAAGTATAGGCAGGTGTTCCGTATCCTTCCAACACACCGTCAATTAACGCTTTCCGATCAACTGCCATATCAATTGCATGACGGATGGCTGGATCTGATGTTACGTCATTCCCGATTGGTAAACCATCTTCAGTGAAATCACCTGACTTCACGTAAGGAAATACGATTCCACGATTGTCCACAGTTTTAACTGTTTCAAGTTTCATGCCAGGTACTTCCTTATTACTAAACGCGGCTGGTATATAGGCAAGATCGACTGTTCCCGCTTGGGCAGCTGCATATGCAGCATCCTCATTTAAAAATACAAAAGTCAATTTGTTAAAATATGGTTTTTCTCCATAGTATTCTGGATTCTTTTTCACAATGATCTGTTGTCCCTTGTCCCACTGTACAAGTTGATAGGGGCCTGAACCAATCGGGTTCTCAGCATAGTCTTCACTGTATGCATGTTGTGGGACGATTCCCGTTGCCACTAGATTGTTTATAAATGTGGATTGCACTTCTTTTAATGTGAATTTCACGGTCGTATCATTAACTGCTTCGACTTTATCCAATACGTTCAAATCAACAACCGACCCACTATTGGCTGCTGTTTCAAATGTGAATACCACATCCCTAGCCGTTAGTGGTTTCCCATCAGAAAATTTGACATCATCGCGCAAATAAACAGTCCAAACTTTACCCTCTTCATCTACTTCATAACTTGTTGCAAGATCATTTACAATGTTTAGTTTGTCATCTCTTTTCAACAATGTACTTTGAAATAGCGGTGAACCATAACGTCCCCAACCGGTTGTCGGATCAAATCCTGTTGCCGGCTCAGAATCAAATGCAAGCACAAGCTCGCCCTTCGGCTTCCCCTCATTCTTCTTATTTTTATCATCCGATTTAGATGAAGAGCAGCCTGCTAACATAAGCGAAATAGATACAGTGGCTATTACGATGAGACTCAAGAATTTCTTTGTCATTTAGTACACTCCTTCTACACGTATTATTTATCTACAATCCTTCATAAAATTGCACATCTGCATTAGGGTTTTATAATTTCAGATCCTATCGAAACCGTAAAATATGATTGTGAACAATTAAATCTGCTCCACAGGAGCCACTGTGAAATTCCCATATGATACACCTTTCAAACTCGTCAGTTTATGACTTAGTTCCTGAATTTCTTTTGCTTTTCCTTTTACAACAATTAGTTCAAGGCAACTATCATGATTCAAATGGAAGTGTGTTGTCGCAAGGATTACATCGTGCACACTATGTTGAATCCTTGTCATCTCTTCAAGTAGATTGCGTTGATGATGGTCATAAAATAATAGTATACTTCCTGCAATTATCTGTTCTCCATCTTCCCATGCTTGCTGAATAATTGCCTCTCGAACAAGATCCCGAACCGCTTCCGAGCGATTTTCATATCCTTTTTTTTTAACTAAATCATCAAACCTCCTAAGTAAGCCCCCTTCCATTGAGATTCCAAATCTCTTTAACGTTGAGTCCTGCATACTGCAACCACCTCTTTTTATTACTATTTTTAACGCAGTAACACATTTATATAGAATCGTAACACGATGATACATAACTGACCATTACTTGGAAGTTTATGTTCTTCTAAATAACCCAATTTAAACCTTTTGTAGAAATCGAATTAAATTTACTTTCTAGGGAATCATTAACGATGTATAGCACGCAAAACTCAACTTTTCATTTACAACAACCAAACAAATAGTTGTCCATCATTGTGCTACTTTTCTTTTGTTACGTAACACCTACATGCCTACTAATGTACTCGCTATACACTTTATGTATGTCTCGATAATTGATAATTAATTGCGAATAATTGGGCATGCAATAAATAGAAATCCAACTGACCCATCTCACAATCTATAAAGTATAGAGTGTTCTGTTGAATAGAGACATAAATCGCAGTAAATCGCCCGACAACTCTTTTCGAATTGTCGGGCATTTTTCTAATACTTCCGTAAAAAACTTGGTTTCGTCTGATACCATTCGTCGCTGATTACATGATGGCAGGCAGAGATGATCCGCTCAATAACTTGTGTATAATTTGCCATTATTCGGATAGTAAAGCCCGGAACAGCAAGCTTGGATAATCCAAATGCAAAATCTCCAGCCTCTTTCTGAATCGTTTCATGCAGGCGATCCAATAAATCATCGTTCGTCTTTTCTCCAACGACAATAAACGAACCTAAATGTGTGTACCCTTCCATAAAACCTAACCCATTCATATGCTGAGATGCCGGATGAAGTTTAATATGATCAAAGACAACTAGTTCGTCTTCCATATATATTTCTGTTTTCAGACGAAGCATGTCGTAACTGAACTTTTCCCCTTCTGGCGACCAGCCAGGAGTCAATATATCGGAATACAGCAATGTCGCTCCTTTTTCCATATGTACAATATTTTTTTGATAGTATTTGGCATCTTTATATGCTATCAATGCATCCGGCAAATACTCCAGATAACTACCTTTTTTCATATGAAAGACCGACTCTTGATATACTTGTCTGGTTGGCGTTTTGTATACTTTTGTTGCCGACTGGGTCGTCAATGTCAGTTGCGCCTGTTCATCGAGTGTTATTTCCATGCGGTACCGGTCTCCGTCTAGATAGCCTCCGCCTGGATTCAATAAGTAGTAGCATGGATAACTATAATTATTCAAATAGACAGGGCGCATCACTTTAAACGCACCCTGAAAGTAGACACTTTTCGCCACGGAACGTCCTTGACGATTTTCCATGGCAAGGTCAAGAACGCCTGTCCATTCAGACATCTTGCCCTAGTCCCTTTAATAACGCATGTTTTTTTATCCAATCTACCACTTCAGCCAGTCCATCATCATCTTTTAAATTGGTGAAGAAGAATGGTTTGTTTCCGCGGAACACTTTTGTATCAGACTCCATTACTTCAAGACTCGCTCCAACATATGGCGCCAAATCTGTTTTATTAATTATAAACAAGTCAGATTTTATCATTCCCTGGCCGCCTTTGCGTGGGATTTTTTCCCCCTGCGCCACGTCGATTATATAGATGGAGAAATCCACAAGCTCTGGGCTGAATGTAGCTGCTAAGTTGTCGCCGCCGCTTTCTACAAAAATCAGTTCAACATCCGGATGCTTTTCCTTCAACTCATTAATCGCCGCAAAGTTCATTGACGCATCTTCTCGAATAGCCGTATGCGGACAACCACCTGTTTCTACACCGACGATGCGATCTTCCGGAAGGATGCCGTTTGCAACTAAAAACTTAGCATCTTCTTTCGTATAAATGTCATTCGTGATGACTGCCATACTCACTTCCCCGTTTAAAGCACGGGTGATTTTTTCAACTAACATCGTTTTACCGGCACCAACGGGTCCGCCAACACCTATTTTAATTGGTTCCATTCTAAGCACATCCTTATTCTCAATTAATTTCACGTTTTTCACGAGCTGAAAATACGTATCCCAACTCGCTCGTGCTGCATTTGTGAAAGTTCGAGCCCTGGTGATACGACTCCAAACTCTTCTTCATCTAACTTCATAATTTTATCTGTTGCCTGCTGAAGCTGTTGTTGAAATGCATAAATAATTTTCTGTCCTGCAGTTTGTCCGAGCGGGATTGCCCGCACAGCATTTTGTACGAGACTAACGACTGTCGAATACAAATAATATAAAATCGTCGTTTCCTTCTCTACTTGCAGATGATGCCCTACCATCGTAAAAACAATAGCGGGATGGCCAAAAGCTTGTTTATCACGTATTTTTCGCATGTAGGTGGACAACATCGGTATTTCATAAATTGATTGTGCAATATCCAACATACGGTCACCCATGCGCTGTGTACCATCGCGTGATTCCCGTGCCAAGTTCTGCACAGTCAAAATGCGATCCAATTCCCAAATATCTTCAAGTTCTTCCGCTTCAAGTGCATCATAAGCCAGCCTTACTGCCAAGCCGTCTGCATAAGCGAGCTGTTCATGCACATAAACGTTCAGCCATTCGGAAAATGATTTCGCATCTGTGACAATGTCTTTTTGAATATACGTTTCCAAGCCGAAAGAATGGCTAAAAGAGCCGGTTGGAAAATTGGAGTCGCACAGCTGAAACAAAGACAATGCGTGATTAGTCATGACTATGCCCGATATGACGGAATGCTTTTGCTACTTTTCGTTCTTCTCGCTTGAATGGAATGTCCATTTCTTGCAACAATTCCTCAACCAAATAATCATACTGAACAAGCATATCCTTATCCTCAAACTGAGCTGGCAAATGACGATTTCCAAGCTGATGAGCAATCGTTCCCATTTCAAGCATCGTACGTGGACTGATGACAATTAAATCATCGGAAAGTACGTCGATCAAAATTATATTTTTATCATCCATAAAGAGAATGTCGCCAGCTTCCAAATCACGCGGGTCTTTCAATCGGATGCCGATTTCACGTCCGTGATCTGTTTCTACACGTTGAATTCTTTTCATTAAATGCGCGCTCTCTAGATACACTTTCTCTTTATGTCGTTTTTCAAATTCGTTCGAGTCTAAATCTCTTACGTTCATTACGACTTCTTCTACAATCATTTTCTTCACCTCAAAATAAGAAATAGCGCTGCCCCATCGGCACAACGTCAATCGGATCGCATGTAATAGGTTTTCCATCGATTCTCACTTCGTACGTTTGCGGATCCACGTCAATATGAGGAGTAGCAGTATTCAATTTCATATCTTTTTTCGTAAGATCGCGCATATTGCGTACAGGAAGTACCACTTTTTCGAGTCCAAGCTTTTCTTTAATACCGTTATCGTATGCAACTTGGGAAACAAATGTAATAGAACTTTGCGACAATGCCTTTCCTAGCGTTGCATACATTGGTCGGTAAATCATTGGCTGTGGTGTCGGAATCGTCGCATTGGCATCTCCCATTAAGCTAAAGACCGCCATTCCATTTTTCAAAATCATTTCCGGTTTGACGCCAAAGAATTTCGGATCCCATAGTACAAGGTCGGCCATTTTTCCAACTTCAATTGAGCCAATATACTCGGAAATCCCGTGAGTAATTGCAGGGTTGATCGTATATTTGGCTATATAGCGTTTTACCCGATTATTATCCGAGTACTGACTATCCCCTTCCATAATTCCAAGCTGTTTTTTCATTTTATGGGCTACTTGCCATGTCCGAAGTGCAACTTCACCCACACGCCCCATCGCTTGCGAATCGGAGCTCGTCATGCTGAAGACACCCATATCTTGTAAGACATCTTCCGCCGCAATTGTCTCGTTGCGAATGCGTGAATCAGCAAATGCAATATCTTCTGGAACAGAAGGATTTAAGTTATGAGCAACCATCACCATGTCCAGATGCTCGTCAATCGTGTTGATTGTGTATGGCAATGTTGGATTTGTGGACGCCGGCAATACATTCATCATACCGGCGGATTTGATCAAGTCTGGCGCATGTCCGCCGCCTGCACCTTCTGTATGGTACATATGGATGACACGGCCGTTGATCGCCTTCATCGTATCTTCAAAAAATCCAGCTTCATTTAACGTATCTGCGTGAAGCGCAATTTGCACATCATATTCATCAGCAATCCGTAATGAATGATCAAGTACGGATGGGGTCGCACCCCAATCTTCATGGACTTTCAAACCGATCGCACCAGCGAGTATTTGCTCCGCTAAAGGTCCGCCGGCTGCTGCATGCCCTTTCCCTGTTAAACCGATATTGATTGGTTGCCCCTCTAAAGCCTTGAGCATCGAGTGAAGATGCCAGGCGCCCGGTGTAGCAGTCGTTGCTCTAGATCCATCGCCCGGTCCTGCCCCACCGCCAATCAATGTCGTCGTTCCAGCAGTGAGCGCAACATCAACTTGTCCTGGATTTATAAAATGCACGTGCGTATCAATCGCGCCTGCAGTAATAATTTTACCTTCCCCGGAAATAATTTCCGTGGATGCTCCGATAATAATGTCAACTTTGTCCTGCACGAGCGGGTTACCAGCTTTTCCAATACCAGAAATTTTACCGTCACGAATCGCTAAATCCGCTTTATAAATTCCCGTATAATCAAGGACAACGACATTTGTGATGACCGTATCGGGTACTCGTTCGTCTTCTTCGCGCGTAATGAACGGATGCTGTCCCATTCCATCACGAATGACTTTCCCGCCGCCAAATACAACTTCTTCGCCGTATTTTGTATGATCTTTTTCGATTTGAATGAACAAATCTGTATCTGCCAGGCGGATGGAGTCTCCTGTTGTCGGTCCGTACATTTGTGCATATTGCTCTCTATCCATTTTAAAACTCATTTAACATTCCCGCCTTCCAATGGTCCGTCCACTTCATTATGAAATCCGTAAACTTCTCTTTTTCCAGCATAGTCAATTAATTGCACTTCTTTTTCATCGCCTGGTTCAAAGCGGACAGCAGCGCCGGCTGGAATATTTAATCGTTTGCCGTATGTCTCTTCCCGTCTAAACCTCAGCGCACCATTTACCTCATAAAAATGATAATGAGAACCGACTTGTATTGGCCTGTCCCCTTCATTCACAACGTGAACACGTGTACTTTCTGCCCCTTCATTACAATTAATTGGTTCATCTTTTAAAATATACTCACCTGGGATCATCGCTTCGTCTCCTCTCCATTTCATTAGCAAGTTATCGGATGGGGTTATGCACAGTAACTAGTTTTGTACCATCCGGAAACGTTGCTTCCACTTGAATGTCGTCAATCATCTCGGGAATACCATCCATCACGTCTTCACGAGTTAATATCGTCGCTCCGTAAGCCATAAGATCTGCGACAGTTTTGCCATCTCTAGCGCCTTCCATCACCTCGTATGTAATAAGCGCCATTGCTTCTGGATGATTCAATTTAAGACCTCGTTCTTTACGTCTTCTGGCGACATCGGCAGCCACAACAATCATTAACTTGTCGATTTCACGCGGTAGTAATTGCATCGTTCAACCTCCTGAAATATATGATAGTTTGTAATAGAACTCTTCTCCCTAAATACACTTTAGCAAAAAGCATGAAATATTCCGAATAGTCCGCAAGGCGTTAATAGGCCATACTACTTCTATCGATAAACTTGAACTGTACCCTTTAAAAGCTCAATTCAGTCAATCTAAAGCAATTAAGTACAGAAAAATTCATTATAACGACAGTATCCCCTTAAGCAAGTTAGCGTAAACGTTGCCACGCTTTAACTTTTAGCTTTTAAAAGACTAATGAGCAGCCATGGAACAGCCGGCCTAGCCGTGAATACAAGTTCGAACTATAAATGTGTTGTAACAAAGTGTTTTATTTAATGGTTTGATCGCAAGTTGATTCGGTTGTGATTCATACATCCGGGAAGGATCGGTGAATCTCTTAGGTATTCGAAACAACTGGAATGGGGGGGATTGTGTCCATTTTCCTCGTCTTAAAAACATGGGAAAGCGGCTTGGAGTTACTGCTACTAATTTATTGTACAGCTTTGCGGCGAAGAATCAAGTGTTCCTGCTTATGAGGGAACCAGTCCGATCGACTACTTGCAGAAGTGGTAAGTAAGGCCGACAAAACAGGATGATCATTCATTTGAATATATACATTAAAAACCCCTCCCAATCATCTCGGGAAGGGCTGCAGAAAATCACTATTAATTTTTTGAGAATATCAAATTCACTTTAAACCTAAAGGAATGTCATACCTTGAAAACATTTTTTCTGACCTGCCCTCTATTGCTCCGAAGGGTTCTATGATGAATCGCTGTCTCATCACTAGCTATAAAATGAAGACCATTCATCCTATCGACCGTTCAATTTCATGGCCATTTTATTTTATAATAGAAGTTTTGTGACCCATCAAAATTTTACTCGTTGAAGCCTTAACGCGTTCAAAACGACAGACACTGAACTAAATGCCATAGCTGCTCCGGCTACCCAAGGGGCTAACAATCCGAGTGCAGCAACCGGAATACCGATTGTGTTATAGAAAAAAGCAAAGAATAGATTCTGTTTAATGTTGCGCATTGTTTTCCGGCTCATAATGATAGCGTCTGCAACGCTATTTAAGTCGCCGCGCATGAGGGTGATATCAGCTGCTTCGATTGCAATATCTGTTCCAGTACCAATCGCCATTCCGATATCCGCAAGCGCAAGTGCAGGAGCATCATTGATACCGTCTCCGACCATTGCCACTTTCTTTCCTTGCATCTGTAATTTCTTAATCTCATCGCTTTTCTGCTCTGGAAGGACTTCTGCGATGATATGGCTCAACCCGACTTGTCGTCCGATTGCTCCTGCAGTATGTTGGTTGTCACCCGTTAGCATAATGACATCCAACCCAAGTTCAAGCATTCTTTCAATTGCCTGTTTAGATGTTTTTTTCACAGTATCCGCAACTGCCACGACACCCGCAAGTTTCCCATCAATCGCGATGAGCATCGCTGTCTTTCCTTCTTTCTCCATGTTCTCCATTGTGGATTCCACATCTTGAAGAGCCACATCCCGGCTGTGCATTAACTTTCGTGTCCCGGCAAGCACTTGCTTTCCGGAGACTTTCGCTTCAATTCCATACCCTGGGAGCGTATTGAACCCTTCTGGTTCGATCAATTCGATTCCTTTTTCTTTGATTCCCATTACGATCGCTTGCGCCAATGGGTGTTCGGATTGATTCTCAGCTGATGCAACCAATTGAAGGACTTCCTCTTCTGCAAAGTCTTTCAACACGATGACATCTGTCAACGCTGGCTCGCCTTTCGTCACTGTACCTGTTTTATCCAATACCACTGTGTCAATGAAACGTGTGTTTTCAAGATGTTCTCCGCCTTTGAAAAGCATACCCATTTCAGCTGCTCTACCCGATCCAGCCATAATGGAGGTTGGTGTGGCCAACCCTAACGCACATGGACATGCAATGACCAATATGGAAATGGTCGGAATTAGTGAAGATCTGAAATCGCCAGGCGTTACGACAAAATACCAAATGAAGAATGTCAAAATCGCAATTCCAACGACTATAGGAACGAAGATGCCTGATATTTTATCCGCCAACCGTTGAATTTCCGCCTTTGAGCCTTGTGCTTCTTCAACGACTTTGACGATTTGAGATAATGCACTGTCTTTCCCAACTTTCGTCGCTTTGACCTGTAATGACCCGTTTTTATTGATCGTTGCACCAATGACCGAGTTTCCTGGCACTTTATCGACAGGGATACTTTCACCGGTGATCATTGATTCATCAATTGCCGATTGTCCAGAAATGATTTCTCCGTCGACAGGAATCTTTTCCCCCGGTTTGACGAGGATGATATCGCCAGCTACTACTTCTTCAATCGGCAGTTCTTTTTCAACGCCGTCTTTTAAGACACGTGCTGTTTTTGCTTGCAATCCTAGTAGTTTTTGAATGGCTTGGCTCGTTTTTCCTTTTGCCCTCACTTCGAATAACTTACCTAGGACGATTAGCGTAATAATGACGGCAGATGCTTCAAAATATAGTTCTGGTTCTCCGACACTGCCCCCATTCATCCATTCAAAAGACAAATATAAACTGTAGAAATAAGCTGCACTAGTACCTAATGCCACTAAAACATCCATATTGGCGCTTCTATTTCTTAAGGAAGTAAATGCCCCTTTATAGAATTGAGCACCGACGATAAATTGGACAGGCGTTGCCAAGATCAATTGCACCCAAGGATTCATTAAAAAAGTAGGCAAGTATAGAAAAGATAAAAACTCAAAGTGCGCTACCATTGTCCATAATAGCGGGAGTGTCAGGATTGCCGAAAATATGAATTTCCGGTATTGCTTTTTTATCTCCTGCTCCTTATGATCCAACTTTTCCTTGCCGTTAGATTTTGGAATCAATTCATAGCCCATTTTTTTCACAATTGCCATCATCTCGTTCGGACTTGTTTGACCACCATCATAATCTACAGTCAGTGCTTCAATCGCGAAATTGACAGTCGCCTTAGAAACACCATCCATTTTATTAATCCGTTTTTCTATTTTCGTCGCACAAGCAGCACATGTCATGCCCGAAATATCGAATTCAACTTTGTCTTGAATGATACCATAACCTAATTTTTCGATCCTTGACGTAAAATCATCAATATTTGTTTTTTCCGGATCGTAAACGATTGTCGAACTTTCCAAAGCAAAGTTGACATTCGCCTTTTCGACACCTTCTATTTTGGATAACCCTTTTTCAATCCGGTTTGCGCAAGCTGCACATGTCATCCCATTGATCTTTAAGGTTTTTTCCGTTGTTGCCATTTGTATCCCTCCGATACTTCGTGGGGGTATATAGTTTTGAAAAAAGAAGGATTATACGGTTGTCGTATAATCACTTCTACAGCCGCTTGTACCCCCACATGGTCTAAGCGGAAGACGGTTTATGCCTATTGTTTAAGCAACTTCATAGCCTTGGTCTTCAATCGTCTCTTTGATTTGATTTAAATTCGCTTCGTTATCATACTCAACTGTCACTTCTTTATTCGCAAGGTCCACTTTTACTGATGAAACACCGTTCAGTTCACCTACACTTGACTCAATTGAATTCACGCAATGTCCACAAGACATACCTTCTACTTTTAATACTTCTTTCATAATGAAAAACCTCCTGTTTTGTTGTTAATATCAGTACTCCATACTCTGTTCCAGTCTACAATGCTAAATGATTACTTAGTCATCGTTTTCATGACACTCATAAGCTCCTGAATAGCCGCTTCACCATCTTGCCCTTTAATGGCATTGACAACACAATGATGCGTATGGTCTTCCAGTAAAGCTAAGGATACTTTGTTCATTGCCGATTGAATCGCGCTTATCTGATGGAGAATATCCACACAATAACGGTCATTTTCAATCATTTGATGAACACCTCTTACCTGCCCTTCAATACGCTTTAAACGATTTAATAACTGCTGTTTATTCGGCTGTACAGTCTTCTTTGTTGTTTCTGACATACCATCACTCCTCAGAGTTTACTATATACCCCTTACCCCTATATTAACATGTGTTCCATGAGAGAGCAATGATATTGTTTTGTTCAATTACATCAATCACTATACTGCTACCAGTTTTTTAATCTCTTCTTCATTCCGTTCGAAACCGATCAGCACTTTCGGTTTGCTTCCAAATCCTATAAAAGACTTTTTCTTGAAAACGAAAGCCGGTACTACCCTCGAGCCACTTAACTTAATAAGTTCTTTCTCCCTTTCCGGTTCTATCGATAAATCATAGTCGATATATGGAATATTGTTTTTCAAAAGAAACGCTTTCGCTTCTTGGCAGTCCGAACATGTCGGTCTTGTATAAAGTTTTAATGTCTTACTCTCCATAGATCGTTACCTCCTATTATGAGAATCACTGTCAAGATCATTCATTTTATCTCTATGACATACGCATATACATAAACTTCGCCGTCAAATTGAAACTCTGCCCAAAGTTTGTATTTCCCTGCCTCTGTTAAAACTGTTTTGAATTGAGTTTTGTCATCAGATACTGGATGCACATGGATAAAATGTTCTGCATTTTCATCTAAAATGACAACATGGCCTAATGCGCCTAAATACGGTTCAGGTGTTGCTCCTCTTAAGTCGAATAACAATGAAATATCCTGAACGGCTTCAAAATTATTAGCTTTTAATTCCACTGAATATCCATCTACCATTTTGACAAAGTCTGTGTCAACCTTGAGTTCATTGCCATGGTTTGGATGATACGCGTGCCCGACATGGAGCGTGATTGGCGAAACTGTATAAGATAAGTTTTTTGGAGCGATATCAACAAATACCTTGTAGTCGTTGTCCCTCAATTCTCTTTGCAACATATATACACCGTCTGCTTGCTTCTCGGGGTGCCCATGAATATATTCTTTCAAATCTGCGCTCACAACGATCAAATGCATTTCCTTTTCATGGGAAACACCTAATTCAGGTGCCTTTCCATGTTTGTCTTTCAATTCAATTGTAATGATAGCGTCTCTGTAAGTGACATTTGCTGTCACTTCACTTTCTCCTTGAGCTTTGTATTGGTAGTGGTGATGTTCTGCATGTTGGTCCATCTCGTAGTCCTCCTTGTAAGTTAGTTTCCTGCATCACTCCTTAATATACATACAGTATAGGGGTATACAGTTTATAAAAATATATTACCCGATATTCCTTTTTTCAATCACACAAAACTTGGGTGTCAGTTATGAAAAGGAATATTAGTGTATAGCCACATATTAGTATACCGGTGTAGGGTATGTAAAGTGTTTTGTTTCATTCCCAAAAAAATAGTGACCAGCGCATTACTTCTGGTCACTGATCACATTAATGATGTTGGTGATGGTGGTCTGCTGATACTTCTGGTTTTATCTTACATAAAATTGAATCATCATGCTGATGGGCAGACGTTTCCCACTGAATCGTTACATGATGAATATTTTGGTGTAAAAGATCGTGCTCGATACTACGCAGAAGTTGCTCACTTTCCGCAATGGACATCTGATCATCTACAACTGCGTGACAGGAAAGTGCATTCAGTCCGCTTGTAATGGACCAAACATGCAAATCGTGAGCACTTTGGACGCCTTCCGCACTTTGAATTGTACGGATGACATTATCTATATCTACATTTTGAGGGACGCCTTCCATTAATACATGTAATCCAGACTTTGATACATAGTATCCGCTACGCAAAACGAGTATAGCGACAATGACACTAGCTAACGGATCTGCCCAGCCCCAGCCGAAAAACATCATAAGCAAAGCCGCAGCGATCGCCCCAATAGAGCCTAGCATGTCACTAATAACATGAAGGTAAGCGCCTTTCATGTTCAAATTTCCTTCAACATCGCTGCCGCGCATCATAATCCATGCAACTAAGATATTTATCGCCAAACCGATGCTGCTAACGATTAACATACCTGTCGTCGCAACATCAGGCGGGTTTGCAAAGCGTTTCACCGCTTCAATAAAAATGAACAATGCGATGACAATCAAAGTTGCCCCATTTAATACAGCGGCCAAAATTTCAAATCGCTTATAGCCATACGTTTTGCTTTTATTTGCGACCTTTTCTCCTAACTTAAATGCAATCAGTGCAATCGCTAGTGAAATTGAGTCGCTCAACATATGACCAGCATCTGCCAACAAGGCAAGACTATTCGTCAAAAATCCGCCGATCACTTCCACTATCATATATAAAGTAATGATTAGGAAGGAAATCAATAATACTTTCTTATTTGCACCATGCGTATGGTCGTGTCCATGTTCATGCCCCATTCGATTACCCCCTTCGTGTAATTAATTATGCGTTGCGTGCTCTATCGCCTGTTTCAATAAATTCATAACATGATAATCATCTTCCGAATAGTAAAGTGTTGTTCCTTCCCTCCTGAACTTCACCAGACGTAAATTTTTCAAAAAACGCAATTGGTGAGAGACGGATGACTGGCTTAAATTCAGTGTTTCCGCAATATCATTCACTGAATGCTCTTCTTTGCATAATAAATTTAAAATCCGGATTCTTGTTGGATCACTCAATGCCTTAAATGTTTGGGACACGACGAAAAGTGTTTCCTCATCCAAAAGCTGTGTGTCTTCTCTCAAAAACTGTTCTCCATTTTCTTCTTTGTTCAATTTAAATTCCCCCTAACTTTCAATAATTAATTGCTTATATGAGCATATATTCATATATTATGTATAATTTAGTATAGTGTCAATGGAAATACATATTACCCCCTATTTTTATATACCCCCAAAAATAAATTTTTACACTTCAATAAGTTTTAAAGCAGGGTTTAATTGAATAATAATTATTATATTTTTATACCCAACCGCTGTATTGTATTAATTCATTGTTGGTTATTTAAAAGAAAGATGTGTACAAGCAACATGCATATAGAAGAAAGTGAAATTAGCAGTTGGCGGCGGGATATTGCTTGGAGCTAACAATAGAGGAAGGTACCAGGTCTACAAACAATTAGGGGGAACCTGATACCTTTTAGTGTTCATATTTCTACCAGCAGTAAAATCATTAATTTTCAAATGCTTCGGGATAAAATGATTTCGCAAGCATTTCAATTGTAGTGGGGATTCGCACGCCCTCGAAAGTATAATCAAGTGGCATGACCGCAACTCGATCATTTTTGATCGCGTCAATACCCGCTAAGGCAGGGTTGCTAAACAGAACATCTTTCTTTTGCTCGGCCGTCATTTCTCCATAATCCATGATGACGATCACTTTTGGATTCCGTTCAACAACGTCTTCCCAATTAACGGTTGTCCAGTTTTTCGGAATATCACCAAATATATTTTCTCCTCCTGCCAGTCGTATCATTTCGGTCAAAATTGTTTGAGTTGCTGTAAAAGGTATGTCTGTTCCACTGTCATAGATAAAAACACTAACTGGTTCTTCGACTGTTCCAATCTGCTCATCAATCTGTTTACCTACATCTCGAATAGAATGTTGAAGAGACTCGATCAATTCGTCTGCTCTGTCCTCTACCTTAAAAATAAGACCGATATTACGGATATCCTGATAAACATCGTCAAGCGTCGGACCTATGATGTTGGACGACTCGTGAGTATATGTCTTAATACCAAGTTCGTTCAGTTTTTTCACTGAGCCTAGACTCTCTTCTTGGAATAGTGTATCCCAGCCAGCATAGACGAAGTCAGGATCCACTTCCAATAGCACTTCCTTAGAGGGTTGCATCCCACGCGAAACAACAGGAATCCTTGAAAATGCTTCCTCGAATTCGGGTAATACATGATCTGGATTTGCACCAACCGTTCCTGCAATATGTTCTTCCAGTCCCAGTCTCAACATGAGTTCCAGTGTGTGTAAGTCTTGCGTAACCACACGACGAGGCATCTCTTCGTATTGGATCGGCCCATTTTTCGTTTTAACGGAAACGGGTTCATAAACCCCTTCGTTCTTCGATTTGTCTCCATCCGCTTTCGAAGCGGAGGTCACCATCGTACTGTCGGATTCACCACAAGCTGTCAAGATTGCCATTACCATGATTAAAAACAGCAGCATGTATTTTTTACTCATTGGACGAACTCCTATTCATATTGGTTTTTGTATTACGGCATCCCATGCTTATACCTTGATTGCCTAGTTTTAAGAATCCATAAAACCTCTACTCTCTAACTAAAAAAGCCCAGATATAAAAATCGATTATATCTAGACTTTCCAGTTCTGCTACATCATCTTTAAAAGCTCATTCAAAGCGTTCTGGATAAAAACCTTTCGCCAATGTCTCTAGTCCACTTGGAATTCGAACCGACTGTTCTACATCGGCGTGCTCGATAGTGACATACCGCTTATTTTTGACTGCTGTAACGTCCTGAAGCGATGGATTATTAGAGATCGCATCCATCAACTGCTCAGGTGTCGTTCCGCAACAATAAGCTAACACAATCACCTCGGGATCACGCTCAATTACCTCTTCCCAACTAACTTCTGGCATCCATCCTGTTGACTCACTGAAAATATTTTCTCCGCCTGCTAAACCGACGACATGGGATCGTATCATATCTCCTCCAGTAGTGATAGCAGACCCGCTATCGCCGCCGCCCATATAGAAAACTCTCACAGGCTCTTCGTCACTTATTTTTTCTTGTATCCCCATTACATTCTCTTTTATTGACTGGATTAATTCATCTCCACGACTTTCAACGCCAAAAATACGGGATACTTCACTAATCTCCTTGTATACCATATTTTCCAAAGTTGCCGGTTTTCCAGCCGCCTCAGGTATATAGGACTTCACCCCACGTTTTTCAAGTTCAGCAGTCGTACCGATTACACTGTCAACAAAAAAGTCGTCTGATCCCATGACAAAATCAGGTTCCTTACTTAGTAACACTTCTTTTGAAGGATACATTTCAGATAAAAGCGGAACTTTCTTCACTTTCTCTTCCAATCCGGGTGCTGCTTTATCCCGTGGAAACGAGTAGCCTACAAGATACTCATCTAATCCGAGTGCCAGCATTAATTCAGCATTATCTTGCATCAACCCAACCGTTCGTTTTGGCGGTTCCGTAAACGTTACCTCCCGACCGAAATTATCTAGCGTTACAGGCTCGTAAGTTTCAGCGCTGTCTGCCTCATTTGTCTGATCATCAGAAGAACCATATTCTATTTTATTGTCCGATTGACCGCATGCAGATAGGATGGCTATCACCATCAGTACACTTAACAGTTTCGAATACTTTTTCATCATATGTACACCTCTTCATGTCTTTTAATAGCAGGAGCCGCGTCAGAAAGAAAGGTAATATGTGTCTTTCCGGTTATCGGATGCTGGATGATATGAGTATTTACCCGGAATATTTCTTGTAGTATTGTCTCCGTTAAAACTTCTTCTGGCTGACCTGCAACAGCCAGCTGTCCTTGATTCAACACATATATATGATCGCAATAGACCGAAGCGATATTTAGATCATGAAGAGCCGCTATGACCGTGATATTTAATTTCTTAACCAAGTCCATTAGCTGAAGTTGATGATGAATGTCCAAATGGTTCGTAGGTTCATCCAGTACCAAATATTTCGCTTGCTGGGCGAGAGCTCTCGCTACCATAACTCTTTGTTTTTCCCCGCCGGATAGCGTAGAAATCAGACGATCTCCATAGCTTTCCAGTCCTACTTTTTCAAGCGCCTCTTCTGCAATACGCATGTCTTCAACTGTGTCCGTTTCCATCATCTTCTTATGCGGAGCTCGTCCCATCAGCACGATTTCCATTACTGAAAACTCAAATGTATGCTGCGATTCCTGACTGACTACCGCCATTTTTTGAGCCGTTTTTTTTGCTGATATTTCGTACAGATTTTCACTATCCAATGTAATTTTTCCGCAATCCGGCTTGTTGATCCGGTAAATGCTTTTTAACAGCGTGGATTTTCCGCTTCCGTTCGGACCAATCAGTCCAACAAATTGCCCAGGCTTCACCCGCAAATGAATGTCGGAGATAATCTTCTTTTCCTGTATGCTGGCTGATATGCCTTCAACTGTTATACCCATCGTCAACGACCTCCGAATGAATAGGAACTTCTTCGTAATAACCAAATGAAAAATGGTCCACCGCACAATGCTGTCACCACTCCTATTGGCAGTTCTTCAGGAGCCACTACGAGCCTGGCTACAATATCTGCCCAGATCATAAAGACAGCACCGAATAACGCACTAATCGGCAGCACTCTTTTATGATCTGAACCTACGAGTAGGCGGATCATATGCGGGATCATCAATCCAACAAAGCCGATAGCTCCACTCACTGCAACAAGAACCCCAGTTAGAAGAGAAGTGACGACGATTAATAACTTTCGGAATGCGTCGACGTTAATGCCTAACGTTGCGGCTGTATCTTCTCCCATCAATATGAGGTTTAAAGTACGAGATTGGTACAGCAAAAATGCGAAAACCAACACTACGGCTGTTGCCGGTATAGGCAGAACTGTCCAATTTGCTCCCGCTAAGCTTCCCATCATCCAATACATCGCACTTCGAATACCTTCTTCTTCAGGCGCAGAAAGAACAATGACATTTGTGACAGCGCCTAGGATCATAGATATTGCAATCCCTGCAAGCAACAGGCGTATTGTCGAAATCTGACCACCTACCCGTGCGAATGTATAAACAAAAACAACGGATAAAAATGCTCCTAGAAAAGCAGCAATCGATAGGGCGTATTGACCAAAAAATTGCAACGCTCCAAACAAAATGACGAGTGTCGCACCAACGGAAGCTCCGGATGATACCCCAAGGATGTACGGATCTGCTAAGGAGTTTCTGACAAGCGCCTGAATTCCTACTCCTGCGATAGCCAAACCAGCACCTACTATTCCTCCCAATAAAGCACGAGGAAATCGCAATTCCCATATGATGTTTTGTTGGGCAGTCGACCAGTATGCTGTAACTCCATCCCCTATATAAGGTATATTGGACAACACGATTTTCCAAACCGTTACCATATCAATTGTCACAGGGCCAAGCATAACAGACAGCGTCAGTGACAAGAAAAGACCGAGAGGCAAGATGAACAACAAAATTTTAAAACGTCTTTGATGCTTGTTTTTTTCTTTTTCACTACTATCTATTTTTCTTACCGGTGGTGATTCTATTAATTCACCGTCCCCTTTTGTAGCAGCGAGATTCTTCACTCCCATTACCCCTTCCTACTAACAGGTGTATTGAAAAATTTCCGGTTAACTACTTAATGTTGATGCTCGTGCACATATCCATGCTCTTCCACGTATATACGGAAATTCTCTAAATCCTGCATTCCTGTCGAAGTACCGTCCAAAGCTTGATTCATCCGTTCCAGCAATACTGTCTGTAACTTCGGATGGTAGCCAAAATACTTGGCAATCTCAATTTCCGTTTGTGGATAATACTGCCTAAACTGTTCCGCGTTTCCTTTCATTCGTTCCATTAAGATCCCCGTGAATAAAAAGTACGGCAGCATAATTACTTTTTTTGCACCTAATTCTATACAACGCTCCATTCCTTCCTGCACTGTGGGCGTTGTAACCCCCATAAAAGCATTTTCAATGATTGGTACATTTACTTTCTTTTGTAACAATCCACTAATTTTATAAAAATCCTCTTTCGCATCCAAATCACTGCTACCTCGCCCAATAAAGAGGATAGCTGTATCCTCGTGCTTCTGACTAATATCAAAACCAACTTCAGTAAGTCGTGTCGTTAAGATTTCAATAACCTCATCATGAATACCGATCGTTTGACCATACGTGAACCGAATATCCGGAAACTGCTCTCTTGCATGTTCAATTTCAGCTGGAATATGCAATTTAGAGTGACCTGCATGCAATAATATGATCGGGATCACATGGACTTCACCTGCACCCTTTTCAATACACAGTTGAATTCCATCTTCGATATTCGGCGACGCAAATTCTAAAAAACATGTTTCTACAAGTAAGGATGAATCGATACGCTCTTTCATTTGTTCAACAAATTGGCGGACCTCTTCATTTCCTGCCTCCAACCTACTGCCATGCCCGACAAACAATACAGCTTTTTTCACCGTTCCTCTAGCTTTTCTGTATTTATTTATCCCTTTAAAACGAGATTCACCACGTTTTCGTTCGCCGTGCTCCATTGAATAAATGATCGACTCTTCCTTCACAGTTTCATGAACAATTGCCCGTGCCGTTTCTTCTTTTTGCACGGAATACCATGTTCCTTTTGGATAATCGATGACAACACATTTATCCTTGCAGCGTCCATTACAGCGGGTGCGCGATGTGTGGATATGTTCATCTAAACGATTGGTTCGGATCTCATCACGGATTTGTTGCGTGACCTCTTCAGCCCCGGCGCCCATACATGTATCGCCATTGCAAATGAGTACATGACGTTGCATCTGCGTTAAATTCCATGTTGTCATAAAATATGACCTCCCACTCTCTTAAGATTTTAATAAGCGTCTGGATAGAAACCTTTTGCCAAAATTTCAACTGCTTCTGCTACACGAACACCTTCGGAAGCTGCTGATAATGGCAACGTAACAAATTTCTCATTTTGTACGGCAGGTGTTTGACTTAGTGCTGGATCTGATTTAAGGAAATTAATTTTCTGTTCTACTGTAGTTGAACCATAATCAATTACAACGATCACTTCCGGCTGACGTTCTACCGCATCTTCCTTTGAAACCGTAGCCCAGTTTCCTTCAACATCACCAAAGACGTTATTTCCACCAGCCATTGCTACAAGTGTATTCATGAAGTTCTGCGTTGCTGTAGTCAAATCTGTTTCTCCGCTGTCAAATACCAAAACTTCCAAAGGATCTTTCACTTCTGGCAATTTAGCTGTAATCTCTTCAATGTCTTGATTCATTTGAGTAATTAGTTCTTCACCGCGATCTTCTATACGGAAAACCTTTGCGATATTACGAATGTCTGTATAGATATCTTCCAATGTTGGTGCCACTTTAGTAGAGGACATCTGTAAATAGCTATCAATACCTAACTCTTTTAATTCTTCACGCGTAGCAATACCCTTTTCATTGAATGCACTTGACCAACCACCATATAGAAAGTCTGCTTCTGCTTCGATCACTTGCTCTTTTGATGGATATTGTTCAGCTAATACCGGTACTTTCTCATATGCTTCCTGTAACGGTTCGTAAATTTTATCATCTAAGTAAGCGGTACCGACCATGGATTCTTCCAGACCAAGCGCTAGCATAATTTCTGTTACATGTTGGTTTAATGAAATCGCACTTTTTGGAGCTTCATCGTATTCGATGACAAAATCATCATTGTCGATTACAACCTTATCCGTCTGCTCTGTTTCTCCACTTTTTGCATCGTCTTTCTTTCCTTCTTTTCCTGTATCACTGCTTGAGCATGCTGCCAATAAAAGCAACGCTGTTAAAAACATTAGTACACCGATTAATTTCTTTTTCATTTGTCTTCACTTCTCCCAACGTTTTCTGCGTAAAAAAACAAATGCAATTTTTGTGTAAACGGGTTCTTTGAAATACCAGCTTGTACATGGAATACTTGTTTTATGGTTTCTTCTGTCAGTACCTGTTCGGGAGTTCCCTTCATATGGAGGTTCCCTTCATCCATTAAAAGCAATTCATCACAATAGCTAGCCGCTAAATTCAAGTCATGCAATGCTGCTATAATTGTAATGGGTAGCTCTTTCACCAAATCCATTAATTGAAGTTGGTGTTCAATATCAAGATGATTGGTGGGCTCATCTAGAATTAAGATGTTTGCCTGTTGCGCGAGTGCACGCGCGAGCATTACCCGTTTCTTCTCACCGCCGGATAACTGACCGAGCGTTCGGTCTTTTAAGTACAGCACGTCGGCAAGCTTCATGCTTTCTTCAACAATAGCAAAATCTTCTTTGCTGTCCTGTGCAAGCCATTGTTTATACGGCGTTCGCCCCATCATGACTAAATCCTTTACGGTAAAATCAAAGAGTACAGGGGTTTCTTGGCTCACAACCGCCATTTCTTGAGCGATCTTTTTTCGAGTCATCTGCTCCATGTCATTTTCATATAACATCACCTGTCCGCTTGATTGTTTCAAATAGCGGTAGATAATTTTTAACATCGTCGATTTCCCGCTGCCATTCGGACCAATAATCCCAATAAATTTGCCTTGATCCATTGAAAATGAAATGTCATGCAAAATCTGTTTTTCCGGCACAGAGAATGAAATATTTTTCACTTGCAACATCTTTATTCACCATCCCCAAAAGAGTATCGACGGCGTCTAAGCATCCAAATAAAGAAGGGTCCTCCACAAACAGCAGTAATGATTCCAATCGGCATTTCTTCAGGTGCTATCGCCATCCGTGCAACCATATCCGCCCAGACTAAGAAGACGGCACCCATTAATGCACTGATCGGCAGGACGAATTTATAATTTGAACCTACTATCATTCGCACAAGATGAGGAATAATCAATCCGACAAAACCAATACTTCCACTGCTGGCAACTACAACACCTGTTAGCAACGAGACAACCAGGATAATAAAAATTCGAAAACGGTCTAAGTTGATACCAAGTGTCGTAGCTAGTTCTTCACCAAGAAGCAACGCATTCAGTTGGCGATAATTCAATAAAAGCAACAGGAAAACCAAAAGGAACGTAAAAAACGGTATTCCGATCGTTGACCATTTTGCGCCTGCTAAACTGCCAAGCATCCAATGCATAACAGCTTGAATACCGCCTTGTTGTTTTGATGTCATAAGCATGAAGTTTGTAATAGCGGAAAACACCATCGATATCGCAATCCCTGCTAAAAGCAGGCGTATAACAGACGTTCGGCCGTTGACACGAGCCAATAAAAATACGATCACAACAGCGAGGATAGCCCCTAAAAAGGCAGCAAAAGATAACGCATAAGTCCCTAAAAAACTAAATGCGCCAAGTAAAATAACCATTGTTGCACCAACTGATGCTCCAGAAGATACCCCCAAAATATAAGGATCTGCAATAGGGTTCCTAACTAATGCTTGAATCGCCGCGCCACTGATTGCCAGGGCCGCGCCAACAATTGCAGCAAGTATAATTCGAGGTAAGCGGATTTCCCAAATGATAATGTTCTGTGCTTTTGAAGCCGTAGCTTCCACTGGTAAACCAATTTTTGAAAAAAGCACTTCCCAAATAATGCTTGGTGTTATACCAACGGAGCCCACCATCACTGCAAAAGTCATGGAAACAAGCAATCCCGCCAGCAACGCTCCAATTAATAATGTAAATCGTAACCTAGTCATGTGAATTCGAAGGTTCCCAACTAATTATTGCTGCATAGAACGGATGACGGTACACATATTGACCTTCCTCTAGTGTAATAAAAGGTTCAAGTGAGGCTTTCACATGTATCAATTCAAATTGAGGCGATAAGATTTTTTTACTTTGCGCCTCATATAGTTGTTCTAACGTATCGTAACGATAGGTGCGTTCCAGCTTAGTCATTTCACAATCAGCATAAATGCCTAATTGATACAGGATGTTAAGAATGGCAATGTAATCACGACGCGGATATTTAATTTCATAGCCATACTGCTCATCTAAAATGACATAATGCGGCTGAATTGGACCTGTCGTTAAGCCGATGATGGCGCGTTTTTGTGCAAGTGCGTCCATCTTTTTCAATGCTGCTTTCATTTCATACATACGGTAAAAGCAGTTCACTCCAACAACGACATCATGCGGTTCAATTTGCGCTTCTTCCCATTTACTATTAACAAACTGAACAGATGCATCGCTTTCGTAGTATTGTTTTAAATATGCAAGTACGCTTTCAGAACCATCGACAAGCGTGAAACTTTTAACGTCTTCATCTAGGTGGAATGTATAGTTGCCCCAACCCGGTCCAATTTCAATGCAACTGGCGCCTTGTGGAATATGCGGCTTCATTTTTTCATAGATTTTCTTCGCGTAGTCATCTGTTTGCTTATATGTTTTTTTCTTCATGGACTGTGCCCAAAAAGCTTCTTCCAGTTCGTCATCCACCATGCGCTCTGGCATCTTGCCATGCCAATCCAGCATGCCTTCTTTCCAGAACTTTTCGAAATCGATTTGTAAAGGAGACTTCCCCAACTCAAGCTTCGTTCCCGACTCATTCTTCATTGAACCTTCTCCTCAATGCTTCTGTAATCCTGTTGTTACGTTGATTCATCTAGTAATTCATAAACTTTTTCCATATTCAAATGCTTGCGCACATGATGATCCAACATTTCATACGCTTGCTCCCGTCGCTCATAATCAGAAAGTATTTCACCAGAGACTTCTTCTAAGCCTTTTTCCACCCGTATTTGATTGAAATAGTTACGTGTGAACATGCGATTTTGAAAAACTCCGTGTAAATACGTGCCCATCACTTGGTCTGTATAGACGCCATCTTGCCTTCCATTGTCCAGGCAAATGAAGCTTTGTATCGGTCGAGTTGGTGTACTGCGCCCCAAATGAAGCTCAAAGCCTGTCATCTCCTGACCCGCATAGTTTGTACCCTTGACAACTGTTGTTTGTTTTTCATCAACTAACACAGTTTCAATTGGTAACAAGCCTAGCGTGACATACGTCTTAGTCTCATCCTCAATTGCTTGGTTGTCTAAAACCGTTTCGCCAAGCATTTGATAACCTCCGCAAATACCGATAATCTTTTTTCCTTTTCGGGAAAGCTGTATAATCGCTTGGGCCAAGCCCGTTTCTTGCAACCATACATAATCACTAACTGTATTCTTCGTCCCAGGTAATATGATGACATCAGGATTTTTTAAATCTTTTAAAGTAGAAACAAAACGCACACCTACATCAGGCTCTTCAAACAATGGGTCGAGGTCCGTGAAATTGGAGATTAGAGGAAGTCTAATGACCGCCACATCAATTTCAAACTCTTGATGTTGAGGTTTTTTTAAACGTAAACTTGAAAGAGCCATCGAGTCTTCCGCTTCTATTTGCACATCGAAATATGGAATGACACCAAGTACTTGAATCCCTGTATACTCCTCAAGCCAATCGATGCCGTTTTCGAGTAACTCTTTCATGCCGCGGAACTTATTAATAATGATCCCTTTAACACGTGCACGTTCTTCGTCATCCAATAACATTAAAGTACCGACAAGTGATGCAAATACTCCACCACGTTCAATGTCTGCTACTAAAATAACGGCTGCATCCGTTTCATGTGCCATGCGCATATTGGCGATGTCCCGGCTCTTTAAATTAATTTCGGCCGGGCTTCCAGCGCCTTCCAGTACAAGTACATCATATTCCGCCTCTAAGCGTCGCAACGACTTTCGTACCTCAGGCATCACTTGTTCAACAAAATTTTCGCGATACGACACCGCATCCATGTCGGCAAATGGTTTACCATGTAAAATTACTTCCGACACCATATTGCCTGTCGGTTTCAGTAAAATAGGATTCATGTCAGTCGTGGCATCAATCTTTGCAGCCTCTGCTTGGACACCCTGTGCTCGACCGATTTCTCCGCCGTCTTTCGTGATGTAGGAATTGAGTGCCATATTTTGTGATTTAAATGGTGCGATCCGATATCCGTCGTTCACTAGGATACGGCAGAGAGCAGTACATAAAACACTTTTTCCTACATCTGAAGCAGTCCCTTGAATCATGATCGCTTTCATTAAAATTCAAGACCTTTCATCGCCTGGACATCTTGCTCCGTATAATAATGCTTAGTTGCATCGATTGTTGATACTAAATCGGCTAATGCGAGGAGGGATGGATGTGCAGAGCGACCTGTAATGACTAAGTGCATAGTTTTCGGTCGGTTCTCTATTGCTTCTAGCACTTCAGCTAGAGGTAATACATCGTTCACTGGAAAACGTGTGATGGCTAATGCATTATTCAACTCATCCAGCACCAATACATCTGTCGTTTCGTCTTGGAGCTCTTTTTTTACGGTTTGCCAAGCTTTTGCAAGTGCTTCGCGATGCTCTTCCGGTGTTTTTGTCCATGTGAATCCGATGCCTAATTGCACGGTTTCAACACCAAGTTTCCGCAAAGCAATTTGTTCACCATATGTACGTTCGGGTGATTTAATAAATTGAAAATACTTCACCTTCATACCGCGACCAATTGCACGCAAAGTGACTCCAAGTGAAGCAGTAGTTTTTCCTTTGCCCTCACCTGTATATACTAACAACATTCCTTGTCGTGCCATTTTCAATTCCCCCTTATAGCCAAGTTGTTTTCTCAGCAAATGGTGTACGTTTTTTCGCAGTGATGATTTCTTCTGCCGGGTACCCTATGCAAAGCGTCCCTATTAATTGCTCTTTATCCGATGCACCGATAAACGTATGCAATGCGGTATCATGCACAAGACCAACGCCACGTGTGCGCCATACCATACCTAAACCTAGCTGTTCCGCCATTAACCACATCGACATGATAGCACCACTGACTGCAAAGGTATTATCTTTTGTCGCGCCTTCATCTCCATCCACAATGGCCGAAGTTACTACGATGATAAGCGGCGTTTTGGTGATCGCTTCCATTGAACTTTCCACTAAGTGTGGTTTTGTCGGAAAGCGTTTTTGTAAATAATCAAGTGCTACTTGTTCATAACGTTTTAAGCTGTCGCCTTGCAATACATAAAAATGCCATGGCTCCCGCAGTCGATCATTTGGTGCATACGTAGCTGCTTCTAGTAATGTCTCGATTTTCTCTCGTTCTACTTCACGTGTTTTAAATTGGCGAATCGCACGGCGTTTCTTTAATGCTTCTAACATTGGTTACGCTCCTTTTCTTCAAACCAGGAAATTTCTTCACGAACATTCACTACATCCCCAACTAAAATCATCGATGGATTCGAAATCTGATGTGCTTGGATTTCTTGTGCAATCGTCGCGAGATTACCTGTGATTGTACGTTGGTTTTCAGTGGTTCCCCATTCAATAACTGCCACAGGGGTTGTTTCACTTTTACCGTTTTTAATTAAGCTTTTTGTAATATGATCAATGTTACCTACACTCATATAAAATGCCACCGTATCAATTTGAGCAAGTGCTGACCAATTTAAAAAGTCTTGCCCTTTTTCAGCACGGCCATGACCAGGAACAATCGCAAAGCTTGCCGCATAGTCACGATGGGTAACCGGGATCCCCGCATAGGCAGGTGCAGCAATTCCTGCCGAAATGCCAGGAACGATTTCGAATGGTATATTAGCTTGTCGTAACACTGCAGCTTCCTCCGCACCTCTCCCAAAAACAAATGGATCGCCGCCTTTTAGACGAAGCACCTGCTTGCCTAAACTTGCCTGTTCTACTAACGCCCGATGAATTTCATCTTGAATCATTCCATGCTTGCCTGGCTCTTTACCACAATAAATCAGCTCAGCATCCGCTTTCGCATGTTGTAATAATTCAATATTCACTAGACGGTCATATAAAATCACGTCTGCTTGTTGAATGCACTCTAATCCTCTAATTGTCAATAATTTCGGGTCACCAGGACCAGCCCCTACAATATATACAGATCCGCTCACTGTTGTTCTCCTATCCGTTGTTGTAGCCACTCTTCACATTTTTGGTTTTCACCTTGCTCCATCCACTGCAAAAACTTTGGATCTAGTAGTTCAGCCAGTACTTGTTTTTTCTCGTCTCCGCTAAACACTTGTAAGATCTGCTGACGAGCCTCTCTTAAAAAAGACACATACGTTGCGTAGTGGCCTCCGAATTGTTCTGCCAAATCCGTCTTTACTTTACGTGTTAGACCTGGACTGGCCCCAGACGTTGATACGGTCACGACAAATTCTCCACGCCGCACGACTGCCGGGTTGATGAAATCTACACGTCCTTTTGCATCCGCCCGGCTGAGTAATTGCCAATGCTGTGTCGCTTCTTCGACTGCATTGTTTACTTCTTCGTCATTTGTAACGGCAAAAACCAATGTCGCATCATCCAAATCAGCTGATTCAAATGCTTTTTCTTTCCATGTCACAAACCCTTCACTAACATACTGTTGAACCGTCTCTGTCACCGATGGGCTAACTACGGTTATCATTGCTTTTGTTGGAAGTAAGGCTTCTATTTTTTGACGTGCTACATGTCCGCCTCCAACAATGACAACCTTTTTATAATCCACATTCATTAACAGCGGAAAATAGTTCATTGCTCTCCCTCCAAACATGCTTTCAGCCAATTTTCCACAAGTTGTGGATTTGAAGCAAAATGAAAATGTGTAAAGCCTGCTACAAGATTTTTATGTAAATAGCCTTCTTGCTGAGCGCGAAAACGACCTTTACTAAAATAAGCAGGCGTAGTATGCTCTCCCTCGTATTTCGAGTAGTGGAACTCATGCCCTTTCGCCTGCTCTTCTTCACCAATCAGGAAATTCCCTGAAACACCTGTAATTTCCCTATAACCAAGTGCCGCTCGCTTATCTTGCATACGTACACGTCCTGGAATCACTCCAAGCATGGGAAACGCATTTGCCTGGCGATCCACTATTTCTTCTGTTAAGTATATATATCCGCCACATTCGGCTAGAGTCGGCAGTCCACGATTGATTGCGTTTCTTATGGATTCTTTCGCTTGCTCGTTTGCTGACAGTTGCTCTGCAAACTCTTCCGGGAAGCCACCGCCGATATACAACCCTTGCGCTTCATTTGGAACTTCTTCATTTTGTAATGGTGAAAAGAAATGAAGCTTTGCACCATGCGCACGCAATAACTCTAAATTCTCTTCATAATAGAAGTTAAAAGCTGCATCTTTAGCTACTGCAATATGAACCTCTTCTTTTTCAGGTTGAATATCAAAAATCGATGAAGACACTTCTATTCGTTGTGCTTTGGTAATTTCCATCAGTTGATCAATGTCGACAGTTTCCTCAATAGCTGTTGCCAGGCTATCAAAATAGGAATCCAGATCTCCACGTTCAATAGCCGGTACTAAACCTAAATGACGGCTCGGCATAGCTGGAACCGCATCCTTCGGCAAATAGCCGATGACAGGAATTCCACACTCTTTTTCAATCGCTGTTTTGACAATATCAAAATGACTCTTGCTACCTAATTGATTCGCAATTACGCCAACAATATTGGAGCTTTCATCCAACAGTTGGAATCCTTTAACGATCGCTGCCACACTTCTTGCCATACTTGCCGCATTAACGATTAAAATGACAGGACTTTTTGTAATCTCACTTATATCGGCAGCCGATCCTTCATTTGATAATGGGGATTTGCCATCGTAAAAGCCCATCACGCCTTCGATGATCGCTACATCCGCGCCTTGACTCGCTCTTGCGACAATGGCACGAATAACTTCATGTTCCATCATGAAACTATCAATATTTCGAGAGGGGCGTTTGGTGACAGCTGTATGGTACGTCGGGTCAATATAATCGGGACCGCATTTAAAACCTTGTACAGTTAAACCGCGCTTCATCAATGCACGCATAATGCCAATCGTGAATGTCGTTTTTCCTACACCGCTTCCTGTACCGGCCAACACAAATCGATTCATTGTCCTCGCTCCTCAAAATTAACGCGCGCAATGGAGACCGTCACATTGCCACTTTTCTTTTTCTCCAATACCAATTCTTCTGTATTTGCATAGCGTAATGCTGCCGGCTCACTCACACCATACGAACCTGTATACTTAAATACCGTTTCTGATGGATTACGGAGCGGCATTTCATTGAGCTGTTCAGGCGTGTACGTAATAAAAGGCCAATTGTGTTTGGCAGTGAGTGCAAGCAAGCCTTCTTCATCTTTCTTTAAATCGATGGTCGCTACTGCTTTAACGCTTTTCTTACTCAAACGCAACTCAGCTAAGGTTTCGTCTATGACTTGCTCGATCTCTTCGAGTGCCGTCCCGCGATTACAGCCAATACCGAGTACGATGGATTTCGGGCGGTAGATCACTCCATTTTCAAGCAGTACTTCTTCGTCGGAATCGATCAAACGGTCTGTTATAAGTAAAGTTGCATGTGGCTTCGCTTGAATTACTTCTGCTGTCGATGAATAGATTTTCAAGTTCTCTGGCATAGAACGATCATGCATCCACCAATCTTTTTCTCCCGTTTCCTGTACAATTGCGACATGCTCTTCATTGACTACTGATGCACTGACAGGCAGCAATTTTTCTTCACTATCCCACATCCATCCAAACTGAGCACCGAATAAATCGACAGGAATGGTCTTTTGCACATCGGAAGCCGTCGTCACAACAGGTGTTGCACCGATCGCTTTTGCAAATTCATACGTCAACGCATTGGCGCCACCAATATGTCCTGATAACACGCTTATTACATATTGACCAAGATCGTCGACAACCAATACAGCAGGGTCTGTCATTTTATCCACCATGATAGGAGCAATCATTCGTACGACCGCGCCAAGTGAAATTACACAAATAACTCCTTTATATTGCTGGAACAAAGCAGGCAATAATAAGCGTACCGTACCGTCAAATAGTTGAATTTGGCGTGCTTCTTCATCACCTCTTGCAAACTTCTTCATATAATAAAGATCTGCATATGGGAATTTTTCCGTATAGCTTCTTGCATTGGCAACCCCGTGTTTCGTAATGGCGACGAGAGCATACGGTTTACGTTTGTCAACTTCAGGAATTTCGCCTTCACGTAAATTAATCATCCGCCTTCACGCCTTTTCGGAAACCATGGGTAAATGTTTTGTCATACAGCTTGGAGCGATAGTCTTTTTCATGGATATTCGGATCCAATGCCCAGCCTGCCAAAATCATCGCATGCTTACGAATACCATTGACACGCATCGCTTCATCTAATTCAATCAATGTTGTCTGAACAATTTTTTCATCCGGCCATGTAGCACGCTGCACGACCGCTACTGGCGTATCATCTGCCCAGCCTGCCGCTTGCAATTCTTTTACTATTTTCTTTGTTAAAGTGGCACTTAAAAACATAGCGATTGTGCAATGATGACTTGCGAGCTCCTTCAATTTTTCGCGTTCAGGTACAGGCGTCCGCCCTTCCGCTCTAGTTAAAATAAGTGTTTGTGTTAAATCAGGAACCGTGAGCTCTGCACCGACTGCCGCAGCAGCTGCAAAAACGGAACTGACACCCGGCACGACTTCATAACCGATATCATGTTGCTTCAGTAACGCCACTTGTTCCATTGTTGCGCCATACATCGCCGGATCGCCTGTATGTAAACGTACAACCGTTTTACCTGCATTGACACGTTCAACAATGCAATCTACCATTTCCTGCAAATGCATCCCTGCCGTACGGATAACTTCTGCTGATTCCTTCGCTTCCTCCACTAACGTTTCGCTTACGAGTGAATCGGTGTACATGACGACATCCGCTTGTTGTAATAACTTCAAACCTTTTACTGTAATTAGATCGGGATCCCCTGGACCTGCACCGATAATCCAAATCTTTTTCATTTGCGCACCACCATACATGATAAGTAATTTAAATCCGCGCCTCGAAGTTCATCCGTATTCCAAATCACTTCTTCGTCAGAAGTAACTTTTGTGACGACATGCGTTTTCTCCAATAAGTTCAGTTCTTCCAATAAATCCAACATTTCATCTATCACTTTGGCTACTTTAATAAAGACGATGGCATCGTGACTTTCAATGACTTGACGCATCTGTTCCATATCGTCTGTCGCTGGAATCATAGCGACATGGTCATCCCCTTCAGCTAGCGGAATCCCTAAACGATTGGCAGAACCATTAAATGATGAAATACCGGCCACCGTTTCAATTGGTACTTCTGGATGCTTCGTTTTCATTAAGCCTAAAAGATGAATGAATGTACTGAACAGCATCGGATCGCCTTCGGTCACAAACGCCACATCCTTCCCTTGGACTAAATAGCCATAAATCTCTTCTGCCGCTTTTTCCCAAGCTTCACGCAAGATTGCTTCGTCTTTGGTCATAGGGAATACCAAACCGAGCATTTCTTTTTCAGCTGGGTTGATATACACATCCACAATACGATGGGCATACGATTTACTACCTCTTAATTTTTTCGGATACGCAATGACCGGGCATTCTTGTAATTTACGAAATGCCTTTACAGTAATTAATTCAGGATCCCCCGGGCCAACGCCTAGTCCATATAATTTTCCTATTGTCATTATTCTTGTCCTTTCTGTGCTGTCACTATGTAGATAGGGTTTAACGGTTCAAAACGCGTTAAATGTAAAATTGGTTTACTCTTTGAAAGTTGTGCCTGCAATATGGATACTTCACAGCCCAACGCTTTTAAATGGTTCATTGCTTCAGCTAAATTTTCTATCGTAGCGATATTCATGACAAGTCGGCCATTTGGCTGTAAGCGTGAAATACAGGTTTGCAGTAAATGCTCCATATTCCCACCGTTACCGCCAATAAAAATAGCATGGGGGTCCGGGAACTCTTCAAGACGATCAGGAGCTTTTCCTAACACGGCAACAAAGTCTGTCCGATGTTTCAATTGATTTTCCAAGCAATTTTCAAGGTCTCCCTCATTTTTTTCAATGGCATATACTGCCCCTTCACGCGCTATCTTGGAAGCTTCAATCGCAACCGATCCCGTGCAAGTTCCAATGTCCCAGACTGTACTGCTCTCTTTCAGTCTCAGTTCCTGCAGGCAAAGCGTGCGGATTTCCCGTTTGGTAATCAAGCCTTTATCCGGTTTCCGCTGCAAAAATGCATCATCAGGAATGCCAATCGAGGCACGCTCTACTGCATGGTGCTGCTTTAATATGACAACATTTAAAGAAGAGAAAGAAGTCTGCTCCATTTCGTCCAATGAAAGGAAGCGGCAACGTTCATTTTCACCTTCCAAGTTCTCAGCAACAAAGGCATCATATTCCGTCATGTTGAAACGCTTTAAATACGTTGCAATCGCTTGAGGTGAATTCGTTTCATCTGTTAACACAGCTATTTTTTTACGCCCGTCTATTTTCTGCGCAAAGCCTTTTATAGAACGACCGTGTAAGCTGACAATGTATGCATCTTGCCAACTCTCCTGCATTCTTGAAAAAGCCTGCTGGACCGAGCTGGTATATGGATAGATCTCAAGTGGTAGCTTTTTCGCAAGCACTCCTCCCAGTCCATAAAACAACGGATCGCCAGACACTAAAATTACGACATTGCGTGTTTCCTCTTGTAATTCCGCTGTTAATGCAGACAAACCACCCTTGATTACTTTCTTCTCTTTTTCGAATGAAGGGAAGAATTGAAGATGGCGTTCTCCACCTACAAGAACATCACATTCATTGATCCACTCTATATATTGAGGAAGCAATCCTGCCGCGCCATTATCCCCTATACCAATCATTTTCATCCAATTTGTCAATATTCTCAGCCTTTCCTAAACAGTCTCCGTTCATGGCATATAACGACGTCGACACTTCAATTTCGGCATTCATATGATTTAGTGCATAGTAACAACAGTTTTTACTAAGCGCTTCAAAGAATGCATCGTTTCCTTGAAGTATCTCACCGACTTGTGAAGCTGTATTCGCTTCTAAAATTTCTTTTTGTACAGCTTCATCAACACCTACTCGATTTGCCATTTCCGCTAAAAACTCGAAGCTTATAGGTGCACTTTTTGAGTGAACCATCATTACGCCACGTGCCAGTTTTGAAAACTTCCCCATCATCCCGACCATAGAAACTTTAGGAATCTGCTTGCGTGCGATGTGTTTAAGCGTAAAACCGATAAAATCGCCCATCTCTATAAACGCCTCTTCTGGTAGGTCTGGATATTGCTTCAAAGCAAACTTTTCACTGCGCCCACCGGTTGTGATCACTAAGTGATCACAACCGGCTTCTTTGGCTACACTGATCGCTTGCTCAATACTTGCCATGTAAGCAGAGCTTGAAAATGGCACCACTGTTCCACGGGTTCCTAAAATCGAAATTCCCCCGATGATGCCCAGTCGTCCATTTAACGTTTTTTTAGCGATTTCTTCCCCATCCGGAACGGAAATCACTACGTCGATGCCTTGTTTTAATTGATACTCTTCATACCCTTCTTGCGCCACACCCATTATCATTTTATACGGCACCGGGTTAATGGCTGCTCGACCAACCGGGACGGGAAGCCCCGCTTTTGTTACTCGACCTACCCCAACCCCGCCATCCAAATGAATGCCTTCTTTTTTTGAATAGTAAACGGTGCTCTGGATACGCGCTTTGTGTGTGGCATCCGGGTCATCCCCAGCATCTTTGATCGTCTCACACATTACTCCGTCCTCTAATACTTCAAATGACGATACTTTGAATGTGGCGTATCGGCCAACCGGTAGATAAATGGTGACTTCTTCCGGCACTTTTCCCGTCACCAAACCTTGCAATGCCGCTTTTGTCATCGCCGTTGCACAAGAACCTGTTGTATAGCCATGACGCATTTGGGATGGATCTTTTTTAGTTCGTTTGCTTTGCGCGCTCATCTGCCATGATCGAAATGGCATTCAGTGCGGCTACCGTCACTGTACTGCCACCCTTTCTCCCCTTGTTTGTAATAAATGGAATCCCTTCGAGTACTGCTAACTCGTCCTTTGATTCTGCTGCCGAAACAAAGCCTACTGGCATTCCAATAATCAAGTCTGGTTTAGCGACGCCATCCTTAATTAAACGAATCAACTCTAGCAACGCTGTTGGCGCATTACCGATAGCATAAATTCCACCTTCATGCAGACGTGTTGCTTTTTGCATTGAAATGATCGCGCGTGTTGTTCCTTCGGCTTTCGCTTCCTTCGCGACATCCTCGTCCGCAATATAACAATGCAAGTCACTGTTATGTTTCTGGAAACGTTTGCGACCTGAACCACTCTCAATCATCTGCACGTCCACCACTACATGACGGCCTGCTAAAATTGATTCAATACCTGCTTCAAGAGCATCCGGTGTAAAAATCATGCTGCGTCCTAATTCAAAATCTGCTGAAGCGTGGATTACTCGGCGAACAACCATCCATTGTTCATCTGTAAACGGGTGATCTCCCATTTCTTCTTTGATAATCGCGAAACTATGGTCGTAAATTTTATCTGGATCTACAGTCAGTGGCGTGAATTTTGTATTAAAGTTCATGTTTGGATTTTTCATCAATAAAACCTCCTAATAGTTGAGTAACTTTTTCGAAAGACGTACAGAAATTTTCATATTGAACCTTTGGTCGTTTAATCAGAATGACAGGGATCTCCAAGTCCAGAGCCGCCGTTATTTTTTCATCGACAGAACCTACTTTACCGCTTTCTTTTGTGATCATTAACGTCACGTCATACTGCTCGCATAAAGCCTTATTGAGTGATTCGGAAAAAGGTCCTTGAATCGCGATGATATCTTTTTGTTTAATTCCTAACTTATCGCATTTCTCCATATTCCCTACATTCGGCAGCATTCTGCAAAGCATCCGAATTTCGTCACGCAATAAATACTTCGCAAATACTTCCAATGTCTTACTGCCTGTCGTTAACATAACTGTCCCTTTATGCGTTTGAGCAAGTTTAGCAGCGTCTTCATAACTCTCAACCTCGGTAATCAGAGGAGAAACAAACTCCTCTTTTGGCCGCTCATAGCGAATATATGGAATCCCGCATACTCTTGCTGCCTCCATTGCGGTTTTCGATGCTTCTTCTGCGTAAGGATGGCTGGCATCGACGACACAAGTCATCTCATGCTTCTGGATTAGCGCGATCATGTCCTCCACTGTTAGTCTTCCTACCAGATAGGAAAGATCATTTGCTTTTAAACTTTCAGCTGCAGATTCGGTAACGACCGTGGTGATTAAAGGATAGCCAAGACCCTGTAAATGAATGGCTAGAGCTCTAGCATCGCTAGTGCCTGCTAAAAATAAAATCATAGTTTCCTCCTAGTCCCCGCAAGGTGCTGGCTCTACTTCAATCTTGCAGCTCATATCGTAATAGTTATAATTCAAAACTTTTTTAACACGTTTGAAATACTTGAAGAAACGTTCGTTAGGATGCGCATTTTGTTCGTATTCTTCTATAATTTTTGTTACTAGCGGAATTAAATCTTCCGGTTCAATTCCCTCTGCAACCGGCTGAGCCGCATGAGCAGTACGACCAACCGGCTTCGCTCCAATAAATAAATCGAATTTTTTCTTCCGATAAACGATGCCGATATCATCGAACACCGGGCGATAACACGCCATCCCGCATCCATTGAATCCGACATGCAACTGCTTCGGAAGCTTCATCCCTTCAAACTTCGCTGCGATTTCTTCCGCGTATGGGATAGAATCCGCCTTTTCCCCATAGCAAAAATCACAAGCTTTGACTTTTAAGACTTCCCCTGCCGGCATAACAGTCAAGTTAATGTGTTCTAGCTTTTCAACAATCGCTTCAGGGTCATCTGTCGTAACCTTTACTACAAAATGATGGTTTGGAGTATATTCCAAGGTACCTTTCTCACCAACGACTTCAGCCAATACACGCATTTGTTCTGCTGTAATCAGTTTGTTGGCAACGCCTGGTGAAACGGAAAACTCAAAGATATCTTCAATCGGCTGTCTCACCAAAAAAGGGTTTTCCACTTCCTCTTTCGTCACCATAGATAGTGCTTTTAAAGCCATATCCAATGACTGAACCTTTTGTTCCGGTGCTGGTTCTGACCGTTCCACTTCTGCCTGTTTTGGCATTGGTGTGTGCTCTGGTTTCTTACTTATAATTTCTTCATGACCGGACTGCGCCTCCCCAGTTTCTTGATCAAGCGCCCATGGTTCCGCCTCCTTTTTCAAACGCTGGTGCGGTTTTAAACTTTGTTTACCTTCCCCTAATGTATACTTACGTTGATATCCTCTCGGAGTAATAATTTTATTATCATAAAAGAAAGTCGAAGAGTTACCGATAATAACAGTAGTCAACATCCCGATATCATGCTCTAGCATTTCCGCTAATGTTGTCAGGACAATATGTTGATTTTCACGATAAGCACTTTTCACTAGCCCTACAGGTGTATCAGGGGAACGATATTTCAGTAAAATCCTTTGTGCCTCTACAATTTGACGCGTCCGACGTCCACTTTTCGGATTGTATAAAGCTACTACAAAATCCGCCATCCCCGCTGCTTCAATACGTTTTTCGATAACAGTCCAAGGTGTTAAATGGTCACTTAAACTGATCGTACAAGCATCATGCATGACAGGTGCGCCCAGTAAGCTCGCACATGAATTGATCGCCGAAATACCTGGCACAATTTCCACTTCAATTCCTTCTGCTTCAGTCCAACCTTTTTCAATCAGCACTTCATAAACTAATCCAGCCATACCGTATGCACCTGAATCACCGCTCGAGATCACTGAAACAATACCGCCAGCCTCCGCTTTCTTAACAGCATCTTGTGCACGTGACACTTCTTCAGTCATGCCTGTACTAACAATGGACTTCGCTGTTACTAAATGCTTAATCAACTCTACGTACGTTTTATAACCAATAATATAATTACTTTCTTGCAGCGCCTCTAATGCTCGTCCTGTTATATGTTCAGTAGCTCCGGGACCGAATCCAACGACGAAAATTTTTCCCTTTTTCATGGTTTCCCTCCAAATAAAAAATGCCTACACTCCTTTTCAAAGGAATGTAGGCATGTGAAAGTATAATAGAAATCATACTGAAACATAAAACAATTAATTTTATTGTCCCGCCTATACTTCTCCCTCCGAAAAGTATGTGTCGTTTAAATAAGCAGGTTTCCTGACTCAAGCTTCATTTTACTCTTACACCTTCCCGATTTCTCAGTGGTATTGTAATTTCATCAGCTTTACAGTAGCGGGGGCTGTACTAGACTTTCACTAGTTTCCCTTTTACCTCACTATGTGAGCACTTATTTAAATTAGTTTATTTAATTTTCATAAATATAACATACAATCTCTAAATCTACAAACTTCCTTTAGATTTATTTATGAATCCATAAACTAGATTCTGGAAACGCTTTGGATAATTGTAATTTCTATTCCTATACAAAACTTATCATGAGCAAGGTGGATACGTACAGGATAACTTTGTTATATTTTAGAATCATCCCATCAAAGTCAAGCATATTTATACATTTCGTAAACTATTCACACTCTTTAATTACAAGGTTGTGAACTTTTTGGATAGGCATTAAGTTGTAGTGTAAACTGTTCATTGGAGGTGGTTATTATGAAGGAAAATAAAGCAATCCTAATACCAGAGAACCCCATTTCACAGTTTTTATTCAACGATTCTCGCTCCGGACTTATTTGGTTAGTCATTCGGGTTTATGTCGGATTTGCTTGGTTGAAGGCCGGCTGGGGAAAAGCAATGAGCGATGCATGGACCGGTGAAAATGCAGGTGTCGCCATCCATGGATTTGTAAGCGGCGCTCTTAAAAAATCGACTGAAGGCGGAGATGTGACCAACTGGTATGCATCATTTCTGGAAAATGTCGTCTTGCCGAACGCCAAGGTATTCGGTTTCATAGTTGCCTATGGGGAGATGCTTGTTGGTCTCGGTTTGATCTTCGGATTGTTGACAGGAATTGCTGCTTTCTTCGGTGCGTTCATGAATGTCAGTTTTCTGTTTGCAGGTACTCTTAGCACGAACCCCCTATTGTTCATTCTCGCAACTTGGCTCGTACTCGCATGGAAAGTAGCCGGCTGGTATGGACTCGACCGCTGGGCATTGCCGATGCTTGGTACGCCTTGGGTGAAGAATGACAATTTATGAAGGTAGACGTCGAAAATGAAAAAATCTCTTCCTGAAAACTCGGGAAGAGATCGTAAAAATTGAAGTGAACCCAATATTAACGTTTTGAGAACTGAGGTGCACGACGAGCGCCACGAAGACCGTATTTTTTACGTTCTTTCATACGTGGGTCACGCGTTAGAAGTCCTGCAGATTTAAGTGCTGGACGGAAATCAGGGTCTACAGTAAGCAATGCACGTGCAACGCCGTGACGGATTGCGCCTGCTTGACCTGTGTAGCCACCACCGTGAACGTTCACATGGATATCGTAGCTTCCAAGTGTTTCAGTTACATTTAATGGTTGTTTGATGATTTCACGAAGTGTTTCGAATGGTACGTAGTCTTCTACGTCACGATTGTTAACGACGATTTTGCCTTCGCCGGGAACTAGACGTACACGAGCTACTGAACTTTTACGACGGCCAGTGCCGATATATTGTACTTGTGCCAAGTGTGTTTCCTCCTCTTAATTATCCGCGAAGCTCATATGCTTCTGGTTTTTGTGCTGCATGCTGATGTTCTGCTCCAGCGTATACGTGTAGTTTCTTGATTGTTTGACGACCTAGAGGACCTTTTGGAAGCATTCCTTTGATCGCAAGTTCAAGCATTTTAACAGGATAGTTTGTACGCATTTCAAGAGCTGTACGCTGCTTGATGCTGCCTGTATATCCTGAGTGACGGTAGTAAATTTTATCTTTCAATTTGTTACCTGTTAATTCGATTTTCTCTGCATTGATGATGATGACATGGTCACCTGTATCAACATGTGGTGTGAACGTTGGTTTATGTTTACCACGTAAAAGTGATGCAACTTCTGAAGCAAGACGTCCAAGCGTTTGTCCTTCAGCGTCGACAACAAGCCATTTACGTTCTACTTCGTGACCTTTAGCCATGAATGTTGTACGCATAGTGTAATCCTCCTAAAAATATCAATCTGTTCCGTTGTTTTCTCTATCCCTAAACACAAATAAACTTTCCGGGGCTTATTGTGGGGTTATTGAAATACCATTTATCATGTTAACCTGAAATCCAATTAAAGTCAAGCGTTTTTATGAAAACGCCAGGATTAGTTGCCATGAGCTCAATAGGTCACTTCCATAAGGTACAAACCGTGTGCCGGCGCTGTTTTGCCGGCCATTTTCCGATCTTTTGCGTCACGTATTTTCTTGACGTCTTCAGGCTCGTCCCAACCAATGCCTACCGCCAGCAAAACACCCGCAATTGTACGCACCATATTGTAAAGAAACCCATCACCTTCCACTTCAAGTACAAGATGATCCCCTTGCCGCTCGAGCGACAATTTCCGAATGGTTCGGACTTTGTTTGTTGTAGCTGTCTTCGCTGAACAGAAGCTCGTGAAATCGTGAGTCCCGATTAAATGCTGAGCTCCTTCTTGCATCCGTTCTACATTGGGATTCCATCTGCCTAAATGGACTGCGAAATTCCGTTCAAATGGACTTTGCACTTCACTGTAAGACCATCTGTACACATAGGTCTTACCTGTCGCTCCATAACGCGCGTGAAAATCAACAGCCACTTCTTCTACTTCAACTACCCGCACATCTTTCGGCAACAATACATTTAGAGCCATCTTCCAACGATCTGCTAAGTCCAGTGGTGTATCAAAATGAATGACTTGCCCGAGCGCATGGACGCCCGCATCAGTTCGTCCGCTTGCTACAGAGTAAACCGAGGAATCTTTATGCAACTTGACTAACGCTTTGTCAATTTCGGATTGCACTGTTCGCATATTCGGCTGAGATTGATAGCCTGCAAAATTCGTGCCGTCATATGCAATCGTTGCTTTCATCCGATTCATTCTATTCACTTCCTTACCCAAGCCAACACGGCCACTAATATAACAAACGAAATCAGGACACCGGTATCCCTCGTTTGCCAGGACAGCTGACGAAATCTTGTCCGTCCTTCGCCTCCACGATAACCGCGCACTTCCATAGCGACCGCTAAATCCTCTGCACGTTTGAACGCACTGACAAACAATGGTACCAGCAATGGGATGACTGCCTGCACCCGTTCTTTTATCGAGCCAGTACTCAAATCAGACCCTCTTGCCAATTGGGCTTTTAAGATTTTATCTGTCTCATCCATTAATGTGGGAATGAAACGCAAGGAGATTGACATCATCAAAGCTAATTCATGCACAGGTAACTTCAGCTTTTTGAAGGGATTCAGTAGCGTCTCCAATCCATCGGTAATCGATATTGGAGAAGTAGTCAGTGTCAGTATCGTAGTGATTAAAACTAACACCAAAAATCGGATAGAAATAAAAATTCCCATTCGCAAACCTTCTTCATAAATTTTGATGAATTTCCATTCAAATAAGATGACGCCTTCGCGTGTAAAGAATAAATGCAGTAAAAGCGTGAAAGCAATCAAAAAGATGACCGGTTTTAAGCCATTGACCAAAAAGTACGGACGTATCCTTGCTAAAGCTATAACGAATACTGTAAAGCCAAACAATACTGCATAAGATGCAACATTATTTGCAAGAAATACAGCAATGATGAATAGAAAGACAAAAAGCAGTTTCGAACGCGGGTCCATTCGGTGAACGATCGAATTTCCTGGAATATAACGGCCAATGATCATTTTTTCTAACATGGCCGCTCTCCCTTCCTTTCGATAGCAACAGACAGCTCCTGCGCTAGCATCTCTTCCGTCAAAGCTATACGTCCAAAGCGCTGACCAATCATATTTTCCACTTTTCTCTGGAAATGAACGGAACGAGGAATACCAAGCCTATATGAATGTAGCTGTTCCTCCTGCTCGAATATCTCTTCGGGTGGTCCTTCCATGACCGATGTACCCTCATGCATGACAAGAATCCGATCACTATAGCGTGCCGCGTCTTCCATACTATGCGTCACTAATATCGTCGTCAGATTTTCCGTTTCATGCAACCTATGAAACAGTTCCATGATTTCTTTACGACCCCTTGGGTCTAAGCCTGCTGTCGGTTCATCTAGCACGAGTATCGATGGCTTGAATGCCAATACCCCGGCAATCGCAACACGCCGCATTTGGCCGCCTGACAGCTCAAAAGGAGACTTCTGCAGGACATCCTCAGGCAATCCCAACAATTTCACCAATTCATGCGCCCGATCACGAGCAATTTCTTTAGGAACACCGAAATTGAGTGGTCCAAACATAATATCTTTTTCAACTGTTTCTTCAAACAACTGATGCTCAGGAAACTGGAATACAATGCCGACTCGATGACGAATATCCTTTAGTTGCTTTCCCTTTGTTTGAGATGTAATCATCGTATCTCCAATTTTAACGACGCCTTCCGATGGTTTTAGAAGACCATTCAAATGAAGGAGAAGTGTCGATTTTCCCGAACCTGTATGCCCGATGATCGAAGTATAAGATCCCGATGGAATAGCGGCTGTAACATTTTGCAATGCGCGTTTCTCAAATGGGGAATCCTTCGCATATAAATAACCTACTTGCTGAAGTGAAATGTCCACAATTCATTCACCAACTCTTCTTCTGTCATATGGTTACCCTGCAACTCGACACCCGTATCTCTTAATAGTTCCGAAACACGCAGCGCAAACGGCAAGTCGAGCCCGATTGACTCCAATTCAGTCCCTTGCTGGAATATTTCATGTGGTGTCCCTGTCATGAGTACTTTCCCTTCATTCATCACAAGAACCCGATCCGCAAGCAAAACTTCTTCTAAGTCGTGCGTGATCGATACAACTGTCAAACCAATTTCCGTGCGTAGTTTCTTTACAATCTCAATAACTTCTTCTCTACCTTGAGGGTCGAGCATGGAAGTCGCCTCGTCCAAAATCAACAGCTCCGGCTGCAATGCCAACGCGCCTGCAATGGCCACACGCTGCTTTTGCCCGCCAGATAGATGATGTGGCTCATGATTGACATAATCCGTCATCTTCACTTGCTCGAGCGCTTCATGCACTCGTTTCACCATCATCTCGTGAGGTACGCCGTTGTTTTCCAAGGCAAACGCCACATCATCCTGCACTGTTGAACCAACGAATTGGTTATCGGGATTTTGAAAAACAATCCCCATCTTTGAACGCATTTCCCATAAATTCTCCTCAGATAGCGACTCCAAAAAGAGGTTTACTTCACCTGACGAAGGAAACATTAAACCGATCAGCAGTTTAGCCAACGTAGATTTACCAGAACCATTATGACCTACAATTGCCAGCCACTGCCCTTCATACAAAGTGAAGGACACATCATCCAACGCCTTATTTGAAATAAGCGAAGACCCTTCCTCTTCCGTGTCATATGAAAACGTAACATGATGCATCGATGCAATTTCCTTCATTCGGATTCCTCCTTTTGCTATGTGTATGCCATTCTTATGTATAAAAAAAAAGCGCGTACCTCATCTAAGGAATGCGCCTTTTCATAACGTAAATGCCGGGTGCTCATGCCGACATCTCAGATGAGGTACGTAGAGCTAGACCAGTCGATTGCTCGCTGATCATAACACTCAGCTTTTAAGTCGTATAAATCTAATATGTGTTCCAATCTGTAATATCAGCCAAAAGCTTAATCCAGATTAAGATAAAAGGGTGTGGCTGTGCGTGACAGACACACCCTCAAAGTGTATGGAATTACACCAATTCAATAATAACTACTGGTGCACCATCGCCGCGGCGAGGGCCCATTTTCATTATACGTGTATAACCGCCTTGGCGATCTGCATAACGAGGTGCCACTGTATCAAAGAGTTTTTGAAGTGCAAACACTGTTGCTTCTTCGCCCTCTTCATTTTCAACAGTCACCGTTTCACGACGAATATATTCAGCAGCTTGACGACGTGCATGTAGATCTCCACGTTTACCAAGAGTAATCATCTTTTCTACTACTGAACGCAATTCTTTCGCACGCGCTTCAGTTGTTTGGATGCGCTCATGGACGATTAAATCTGTCGTAAGGTCGCGTAGCATTGCTTTACGTTGTGAACTTGTGCGTCCAAGTTTTCTGTATCCCATTTGAAGTTTCCCTCCTTCAAGTATATGTCAGTTATTCTTCAGAGCGTAACTCAAGGTTTAGCTCATCCAATTTAGCCTTCACTTCTTCAAGTGATTTACGGCCTAGGTTTCGCACTTTCATCATTTCGTCTTCGGACTTGTTCGCAAGTTCCAAAACGGTATTGATGCCTGCACGCTTCAAGCAGTTATAAGATCGGACAGAAAGGTCAAGTTCTTCAATCGTCATCTCAAGAACCTTCTCTTTTTGGTCTTCTTCTTTCTCTACCATGATTTCTGCAGTTTGTGCTTCGTCAGTCATACCAACGAATATATTTAAGTGTTCCGTTAAAATTTTAGCTCCAAGTGAAACAGCTTCTTTAGGGCCGATGCTGCCATCTGTCCACACATCGAGTGTCAACTTATCAAAGTTGGTACTTTGACCGACGCGAGTGTTCTCTACTTGAAAATTAACACGTGATACTGGAGTGTAAATTGAGTCGATCGGAATTACACCAATCGCTAGATCCTCACGTTTGTTTTGATCGGAAGGAACATATCCACGTCCACGTACAGCATACATACGCATACGTAAATGTCCATTTTTACCGAGAGTAGCAATCGGGAGATCTGGATTCAATACTTCGACATCACTATCATGTGTGATATCCGCAGCCGTCACGACGCCTTCACCTTTCACATCGATCTCAATAACTTTCTCATCATCTGAGTAAATCTTGAGAGCGAGCTTCTTCACGTTCAAAATAACTGTCGATACGTCTTCAACGACACCTTCAATTGTTGAGAATTCATGAAGCACTCCATCGATTTGAATAGATGTCACAGCCGCTCCTGGTAATGAAGACAAGAGTATGCGACGCAAGGAATTCCCTAGGGTGTTTCCGTATCCACGCTCCAGCGGTTCGATAATAAACTTACCAAACTGTGAATCTTCACCGATCGTAACTGTTTCAATCTTTGGTTTCTCAATCTCGATCATTTATTTACCCTCCTCAAAACGTCTTCTGTATTGGTTTAACCATATTGAATTCACTGATAATAGGTATCCTATTTCAACAGTATTAACAAAAATTGTCTTTCTTAATCCAATAGATTCAAACCGATTATACGCGACGACGTTTTGGCGGGCGGCAACCATTGTGCGGAACCGGAGTTACGTCTCTGATCGCAGTAACTTCAAGACCTGCAGCTTGTAGTGAACGGATAGCCGCTTCACGACCAGCACCTGGTCCTTTAACTGTTACTTCCAATGATTTTAAACCATGTTCCATTGCTGTTTTCGCTGCAGTTTCAGCAGCCATTTGTGCAGCAAATGGAGTGGATTTCCGAGAACCTCTGAAGCCAAGTGCACCAGCACTAGACCATGAAAGTGCATTACCGTGGCTATCTGTAATAGTAACGATAGTATTATTGAACGTCGAACGGATATGTGCAATACCAGTTTCAATATTCTTTTTCACACGACGTTTACGAGTTTGTTGTTTACGTGCCATGTTGGAAAGAGCCCTCCTTTACCTATTATTTTTTCTTGTTTGCGATTGTACGTTTTGGACCTTTACGAGTACGTGCATTGTTTTTCGTGTTTTGTCCACGAACAGGCAATCCACGACGGTGACGGATTCCACGGTTACTACCGATTTCCATCAAACGCTTGATGTTAAGAGAAGTTTCACGACGTAGATCCCCTTCTACTTTCAAGCTGTCAATTTCCTCACGAATTTTGTCAAGCTCTGCATCCGTTAGATCACGAACTCGTGTCTCTTCAGATATGTTAGTTGCATTCAAAATATTTTTCGCAGTTGTTTTACCGATTCCAAAAATATATGTCAATGAAATGACAACGCGCTTATCGCGCGGAACGTCTACACCAGCAATACGTGCCATATAAGTTGTGCACCTCCTTGTGTTTTAACCTTGTCTTTGTTTGTGTTTTGGATTTTCACAGATTACCATTACTCGGCCGCGTCTACGAATAACTTTACATTTTTCGCAGATCGGTTTTACAGATGGTCTTACTTTCATCCTACCCAACCTCCTTCAATATTCCGGAGTGCAAAAGTTTTATTTAAAACGGTATGTGATACGACCACGTGTCAAATCATAAGGCGAAAGTTCCATTGTCACTTTGTCGCCAGGCAGAATACGAATAAAGTGCATACGAATTTTACCTGATACGTGTGCTAGCACCGTATGTCCGTTTTCCAACTCCACTTTAAACATCGCATTTGGCAACGTTTCAAGAACAGTTCCTTCTACCTCAATTACGTCGTCCTTCGCCATCAATCCTGTCTCCCTTCTATATCCAATAAAGGCTTTCACCATCGAGCGGCATCAGTCGCCTTCAAAAAGCTTCCTTCAACATATGTCCAGTTTGCATGAGTGATGTTCGAAAGACGTCTGCCACATTTCGCTGTTTCGCATTTCTGCGAGTGAGTTCCTTTATTGTTCTCACAGCGGTTACCAATTAAACATTATAACGCGGTTTACGCGATAATGCATGTAGGAACTACTGAAGAATCAATCGAAAAACTCTCATTGTCCTATACCGGGCACCCTATGCTTTTGCAGCTCGTTTTCAACCATTACTTTCCGAACAGTGATGCAGTTGTGCCCGAAAAGGATTGATTACTTCGTGTTTCCTTGCAATACTGTATCCAAATCCTTGAATACAAGATCAATGTCTTGTTGACCATTAATTTTTGTCAGCACACCTTTTTCGCCATAAAAGTCGAGTAAAGGAGCTGTCTGATTCATATTTACTTCCAAACGATTCATGACAGTCTCGGGATTGTCATCTGCGCGTTGGTAAAGCTCGCCACCGTCTTTATCACAAATACCTTCTACCTTTGGCGGGTTGAAGATCAAGTGATAGGACGTGCCGCACACTTTACAAATACGACGTCCAGATAATCTTGCAACTAATTCTTCTGTATCGACTTCAATGTCTAATACATACTCGATTTGCTTACCTAAGTCTTCAAGCAATGCATCTAATGCTTCTGCCTGAGCAACTGTTCTAGGAAATCCATCAAGAAGAAAACCTTTGTCACAATCCGATTTGCTCAACCGCTCACGTACGATACCAATAGTAACTTCATCAGGAACCAATGCTCCTTGATCCATGAACGATTTTGCTTTAACTCCAAGTTCCGTGCCATCTTTGATGGCAGCACGGAACATATCGCCTGTAGAAATATGAGGGATTCCGTACTTTTCGACAATTTTATCTGCTTGCGTACCTTTACCAGCACCCGGCAGACCCATTAATACGATATTCATACGTCCTTGCCCTCCATTTAGTTACACAATAGGTCAGGCTATTGCTTTTTATTTCATAAAGCCTCTGTAATGTCTCTTCACTAACTGAGATTCCAATTGCTTCATTGTTTCAAGGGCAACCCCTACTACGATGAGCAAGCTCGTTCCGCCGATTTGAGCGGATTGAGGCAGATTCGCCAAGTTGATGAAGAAAATAGGCATGACAGCAACAACGGCAAGGAAGATCGAGCCGACGAATGTCAGTCTATACAGAGTACTAGTTAAATACTTTTGAGTATTTGCACCCGGACGAATTCCTGGAATATACGCACCTTGTTTTTTCAGGTTTTCAGCCATATTCTCCGGATTCACTTGAATGAATGCATAGAAATAGGTGAACGCGACAATGAGTGTTACATATAAAATCATCCCGATCGGATTTGTATAATCGAAAATCCGAACGATTGTTTTAGTTACACTATTCTCACCGAAAAATGGAGCGATTTGTTGTGGTGTGATGAAAAATGCCACAGCAAAGATTACTGGAATAACACCCGCAGCATTTAATTTCAAAGGTAAATGTGTTTGTTGGCTTGCAACCGACTGATTACGTCCTGAAACGCGTTTCGCATATTGAATCGGAATCTTCCGCAAAGCTTCTTGGAAGTAAATAACTCCAACTACAATCGCTACGATTACGATCAGCAGTAATATCATCGTTGCAATCCGGATAAATAGTGCATCTCCAGCGTCTTGGATTTGAGTTACATACAACTGGTTTACAGCATTCGGAATACCGGCGACAATCCCTGCAAAAATAATGATGGAAATACCATTTCCGACACCTTTCGCAGTAATTTGTTCACCAAGCCATAGTAGGAAAGATGTTCCTGCAGTCAACACAATCGCAATTACGACATATGTAGACACACTATTATCCGCTATCAGCTGACCACCAAACGTTTGGTTAAAACCAAAGGACATGGCAATTGCTTGGATAAAAGCCAGAACAATTGTGAAGTATCTTGTGAACTGTGCAAGTTTACGTCTTCCAACGTCCCCTTGTTTTGACCACTCAGTAAACTTCGGCACAACATCCATTTGCAATAACTGCACAATGATGGAAGCCGTGATATACGGCATGATCCCCATTGCGAAGATTGAAAAGTTTGAAAGTGCTCCTCCACCGAAAGTGTTCAAAAAACCGATAAACTGGTTATTTGATTGTTGTAAAGCAGTTGCATCAACGTTTGGAACCGGAACAAATGTCCCTAGTCTAAACACGATGAGCACTAGGAGGGTAAAAATTATTTTAGACCGGATCTCTTTCACACGCATGAAGTTAGAGATTGTCTGAAACATTATACCACCTCAGTTTGCCCGCCCGCTTTTTCGATTGCTTCTTTTGCAGAAGCGGAGAATTTATTAGCTTTAACAGTAATCTTTTTCTCAAGTGTTCCGTTTCCAAGAATCTTGATACCAGATTTTGCGTTACTAACAACTCCAGTTTCAATTAGCAGTTCCGGCGTTACTTCCGTGCCTTCTTCGAAACGATTTAATGTGTCAAGGTTAACGATCGCATAATCTTTACGATTGATGTTCGTGAACCCACGCTTAGGAAGTCGTTGGAAAAGAGGAATTTGTCCACCTTCGAAACCAAGACGTACACCGCCGCCTGAACGTGCGTTTTGACCTTTGTGACCTTTACCGGAAGTTTTACCTGTTCCAGAACCAATCCCACGACCAATACGTTTACGGTTTCTACGAGATCCCTCAGCTGGTTTTAACTCGTGTAATTTCATCTTATCGGCACCTCCTTATTCTAAAATAACACTTAGATTTCCTTAACGGTTACCAAGTGACTGACCTTTGTGATCATACCACGGATTGCATCATTGTTTTGATGCTCAACTGTTTGATTTAACTTTCGAAGACCTAGCGCTTCAATTGTTTTACGTTGTGTCGGCTTAGAACCGATAACACTTTTCGTAAGGGTGACTTCAAGTTTGTTCGCCATTGTATTTCCCCCCTTAACCTAACAGTTCTTCCACGGATTTACCACGCAATTTTGCTACATCTTCTGCGCGTTTCAAATTCTGCAATCCTTCGATTGTCGCACGTACCATGTTGATTGGTGTGCTTGATCCAAGAGATTTTGAAAGAATATCCGTGATGCCTGCAAGTTCAAGTACCGCACGAACTGGTCCGCCCGCAATTACTCCAGTACCTGGAGCAGCTGGTTTGATAAGGATCTGTCCTGCACCAAAGCGTCCTAGCACTTCATGTGGAGTTGTACCTTTAACCATTGGCACTTCAATCAAGTTTTTCTTCGCATCTTCAATCGCTTTACGGATTGCGTCTGGAACTTCTTGTGCTTTACCAGTTCCAAAACCGACACGGCCGTTTTTATCACCGACAACGACAAGTGCAGTAAAGCGGAAACGACGTCCACCTTTCACCACTTTCGCAACTCGGTTGATCGTTACTACGCGTTCTTCAAACTCACTTTTGTTTTGATCATTACGACGCATGAAATATGTCCCTCCTTCTTAATTAAAATTCCAGTCCATTTTCGCGTGCTGCATCAGCAAGAGCTTTAACACGGCCATGGAAAAGATATCCGCCACGGTCGAAAACAACCGACTTGACGTCTTTTTCAACAGCTTTTTTCGCAATAAGCTCGCCGACTTTAGCTGCAGATGCAGCGTTCCCTGTAGATCCAGCCTCAACTTCTTTATCCATTGTAGAAGCACTAACGATTGTTACACCATTCATGTCGTCAATCAATTGTGCATAGATATGTTTGTTTGAACGGTAAACGTTTAGACGTGGACGCTCTGCAGTTCCGCTGATTTTCGTACGCACACGTGCGTGACGCTTTTTACGGACAGCGTTTTTATCTTGTTTCGTGATCATCGTGGTCACTCCTTCCAAATACCTCAGGCGGTATTATTTACCTGTTTTACCTTCTTTACGACGAACGATTTCGCCTTCATATCGAATACCTTTACCTTTATAAGGCTCTGGTGGACGTACTTGACGGATGTTAGAAGCAAGAGCACCTACGTGTTCTTTGTTGTAGCCGCGGACAATAATTTTCGTGTTCGCCGGCACTTCAACTTCTACACCTTCTTCTGGTGTGAATTCAACAGGATGTGAATAACCAACATTCAATACAAGTTTCTTACCTTGCATTTGTGCACGATATCCAACCCCGATCAATTCTAGCGTGCGTTCAAATCCAGTTGATACACCAACCACCATGTTGTTAAGCACAGAGCGTGTTGTACCGTGGATTGAACGATGATCTTTAGAATCAGAAGGACGAGTCAATGTAATGACATTACCTTCCTGGTTGATAGTGATTTCTTGATCTAATTGTCTTGAAAGTTCACCTTTCGGACCTTTAACAGTTGCGAAGTTATCAGCTGAAATTGTTACCGTAACGTTTTCAGGAACTTCGATCTGACGATTACCAATACGGGACATTCTATTGCACCTCCATTCATTTGTCGCAAATTACCAAACGTAAGCGACGACTTCTCCACCGATTTGTTTAGCGCGGGCTTCTTTGTCTGTTACTACACCGTTTGATGTAGAAACTAGTGCAACACCTAAGCCATTAAGCACTTTAGGTACTTCATTTGATTTTGCATACACACGAAGTCCTGGTTTAGAAATACGTTTCAAGCCGTTGATTACGCGCTCGTTATCTTGGCCGTATTTAAGGAAAATGCGGATGATGCCTTGTTTGTTATCTTCCACGTATTCCACATCACGAACGAAACCTTCTCGTTTTAAGATTTCAGCGATTTCTTTCTTTACGTTTGAAGCAGGTACCTCAAGCTTCTCGTGGCGAACCATGTTCGCGTTACGGATGCGTGTAAGCATATCTGCAATCGGATCACTCATTGTCATTGAATTAACCTCCTTCCCTAATTAGGGGATTACCAGCTGGCTTTTTTGACGCCAGGAATTTGTCCCTTATATGCAAGTTCGCGGAAACAAATACGGCAAAGTTTAAATTTGCGATATACTGAATGTGGGCGACCACAACGTTCGCAACGTGTATATTCTTGTACTTTGTACTTTGGCGTACGTTTCTGTTTAGCGATCATTGATTTCTTAGCCACGTTTTCGCCTCCCTATTATTTTACTTTTGGAACGGCATGCCACACTGTGTAAGCAGTTCACGTGCTTCTTCGTCAGTGTTTGCAGTCGTCACGATGACGATGTCCATTCCGCGTACTTTTGATACTTTATCGTAGTCAATTTCAGGGAAAATAAGTTGCTCTTTCACACCTAATGTGTAGTTTCCGCGACCATCGAACGCTTTTTTAGAAACGCCACGGAAGTCACGTACACGTGGTAGTGAGACAGACACTAATTTATCGAGAAACTCATACATGCGTTCACCGCGAAGCGTTACTTTTGCTCCGATCGGCATACCTTCACGTAGACGGAAACCAGCGATAGACTTCTTCGCTTTTGTTACGACTGGTTTTTGACCTGAGATAATTGTTAGATCTTCAACAGCTGCGTCAAGTGCTTTCGCGTTTTGAACAGCATCACCAACACCCATGTTGATAACGATTTTATCAACTTTAGGGACTTGCATTACAGATGTATATTCAAACTTGCTCATAAGAGCAGGAGTGATTTCTTTAGTAAATTTCTCTTTCAAACGACTCATCAGTCGGACCTCCTTTCATGCCTTACTTACTTATCCAGTGCTTCACCGGATTTTTTCGCAATACGTACTTTCTTACCGTCTTCCACTTTATAACCTACACGAGTCGGCTCGCCTGATTTAGGATCGATGACCATCACGTTTGAGACATGAATAGCAGCTTCTTGGCTTACAATTCCGCCTTGAGGGTTTTCTTGGTTCGGTTTCGTATGTTTCTTGACGATATTAATACCTTCAACAAGCACACGGTCTTTTTTCGGATAAGCAGTTAGGATCACACCTGTTTTACCTTTATCTTTACCAGAGATCACCATAACTTTGTCGCCTTTTTTAACGTGCATCTATCGCACCTCCTTGACTGGCTCTGTCATTAGAATTAAAGAACTTCTGGAGCGAGTGAAATGATTTTCATGAAGTTGCTGTCACGAAGTTCGCGAGCAACTGGTCCGAAAATACGTGTTCCACGTGGTCCCTTGTCATCACGGATGATAACGCAAGCATTTTCGTCAAACGTAATGTAAGAACCGTCTTTACGACGAACTCCACTTTTCGTACGAACGATGACCGCTTTTACAACGTCACCCTTCTTAACAACGCCACCTGGTGTTGCTTTCTTCACTGTACAAACAACGATATCACCGATATTAGCTACTTTACGGCCTGTGCCACCTAGCACTTTGATCGTAAGTACTTCACGAGCACCAGAGTTGTCAGCAACTTTCATACGAGTTTCTTGTTGAATCATCGAGGCTACCTCCTTCCAAAATCTGAGTTAAAAACCGATTAGATGATGACCGCTTTTTCAACGACTTCTAGAAGACGGAAACGCTTAGTTGCGGATAATGGACGAGTTTCCATAATACGAACTACATCGCCAATTTTCGCTTCGTTTAGCTCATCATGTGCTTTGAACTTTTTAGAATACTTTACACGCTTACCGTATAAAGAATGTTTTTTATGTGTTTCTACCATTACCGTAACGGTTTTATCCATTTTATCGGAAACGACACGGCCTGTGTATACTTTGCGCTGGTTACGCTCAGTCATGGCTGCAACCTCCTTCATCAGTTATTTGCACTGATTTCTCTTTGACGTATTACAGTTTTCATGCGCGCAATCGATTTGCGTACTTCACGGATGCGTGCAGTGTTTTCTAATTGACCTGTCGCTAACTGGAAGCGAAGGTTGAAAAGCTCTTCTTTCAGTGATTTCACTTTTTGCTCGATTTCTGCAGTTGTTAAGTCACGAATTTCTTTAGCTTTCATTAGACTCACCACCAATTTCTTCACGTTTTACAAACTTGCTTGTTACAGGAAGTTTGTGCGATGCGAGTCGAAGCGCTTCACGAGCTACCTCTTCTGGAACACCTGCAATTTCAAACATTACTCTACCGGGCTTCACAACTGCAACCCAGCCTTCTACAGCACCCTTACCGGAACCCATCCGGACTTCTAGAGGCTTTTTAGTATATGGTTTATGCGGGAAAATATTGATCCAAACTTTACCGCCACGTTTCATATAACGAGTCATAGCGATACGCGCAGATTCAATTTGACGGTTCGTGATCCAACCTGATTCTGTAGCTTGAAGACCAAACTCACCAAATTGTACAGTAGCGCCACCTTTTGTTTCACCACGCATTTTCCCACGGAATACACGACGATGTTTAACACGTTTAGGCATTAACATGATTATTTGCCTCCTTCCCCAGAGTTCTTCTTGACTGGAAGGACTTCACCACGATAAATCCATACTTTAACGCCAAGCTTACCATAAGTAGTATCAGCTTCAGCATGTGCATAGTCTATATCAGCACGTAATGTATGAAGAGGGACAGTTCCTTCACTATAGTGTTCTGCACGCGCAATATCGGCACCGCCGAGACGTCCAGAAACTTGTGTTTTGATACCTTTAGCGCCTGCACGGATCGTACGTTGAATTGCTTGTTTTTGTGCACGACGGAAAGATACACGGCTTTCCAATTGACGAGCGATTGATTCTGCGACTAGTTTCGCATCCAAATCAGCACGTTTTACTTCTACGATATTGATGTGTACACGCTTGCCTGTGATTTCGTTAAGTTGTTTACGAAGTGCTTCGACTTCGGAACCACCTTTACCGATAACCATACCTGGCTTTGCAGTGTGGATTGTAATGTTTACACGCTTAGCAGCACGCTCAATTTCAACTTTAGAAACTGATGCATCTACAAGACGCTTTTCAATATATTCACGAATCTTTAAGTCTTCGTGTAGTAAGGACGCATAATCTTTTTCCGCGTACCATTTTGAGTCCCAGTCACGGATGACACCGACACGCAGTCCATTAGGATGTACTTTTTGGCCCACTAATTACCCCTCCTTCTTTTCGGATACCACTAACGTGATGTGGCTCGTACGTTTGTTAATCGCACTTGCACGACCTTGTGCACGTGGACGGAAACGTTTCATTGTTGGTCCTTCATCTACGAATACTTCACTGACGATCAAGTCTTCAGTGTTCATTTCGTAATTGTGTTCAGCATTTGCAATCGCTGATTTCAAAAGTTTTTCTACAACCGGAGATGCCGCTTTAGGCGTAAGTCGTAGAATCGCGACAGCTTCACCGATTTTCTTGCCCCGAATAAGATCAACGACCAAACGGACTTTGCGAGGAGCAATACGGACTGTGCGTACAGATGCTTTAGCTTGTTGCATCAGGATAACCTCCTCTCAATTAGCGTTTTGTTTTCTTATCGTCGGCACCATGGCCTTTGTATGTGCGCGTAGGTACGAATTCACCTAGTTTGTGTCCTACCATATCTTCTGTTACATAAACAGGAACATGTTTGCGTCCATCATATACTGCAATCGTCATACCGATGAATGACGGGAAGATTGTTGAACGGCGTGACCAAGTTTTAATTACCTGTTTCTTTTCTGAATCTTTTTGTGCGTCAACCTTTTTTAGTAAATGGTCATCTGCAAAAGGTCCTTTTTTCAAGCTGCGGCCCATTCTGGAACCTCCTTCCGAGTTTGTACTACGGTCCATCTTCTGAACCGCAGTGCAATCACATTATTTTTTACGACGGCGAACGATAAGTTTATCTGATTTATTGTTCTTAGAACGAGTTTTGTATCCAAGAGTTGGTTTACCCCAAGGAGTAACAGGACTCGGACGGCCGATTGGTGTACGTCCTTCACCACCACCGTGTGGGTGATCGTTAGGGTTCATAACAGATCCACGAACAGTTGGACGCTTGCCTAACCAACGTGAACGACCTGCTTTACCAATGTTAATCAATTCGTGCTGTTCGTTACCGACTTGACCGATTGTTGCACGGCAAGTAGAAAGAATCATACGCACTTCACCTGATTGTAGACGAATGATGACATATTTGCCTTCACGTCCAAGTAGTTGAGCTGAAGTTCCTGCAGAACGAACAAGTTGTCCACCCTTGCCTGGCTTCATTTCAATGTTGTGAATAGTAGAACCCATCGGAATGTTTTCTAGTGGTAGTGCATTCCCTACACGGATATCTGCTTCAGGTCCTGACATGATTGTGGAACCTACTTGCAATCCTTTTGGTGCAAGGATATATTTTTTCTCTCCATCAGCATAATTGATTAATGCGATGTTTGCAGAACGGTTTGGATCGTATTCGATCGTAGCAACGCGTCCTGGTATGCCATCTTTCCGGCGTTGGAAATCGATGACGCGGTATTGGCGCTTATGTCCTCCACCATGGTGACGAACTGTCATTCTACCTTGGTTGTTACGTCCGCCGTTACGCTTGATTGGTTCAAGCAATGATTTTTCTGGTTTATCTGTAGTAATTTCAGAGAAATCAGAAGAAGTCATGTTACGACGCCCGTTGGAGGTAGCTTTGTACTTCTTGATCGCCATTTGTGTTCCCTCCTTCATTATTTGTGCGTTAATTACATTTCAAAAAGTTCGATATCTTTGGAATCAGCTGTAAGTGTAACAATCGCTTTGCGGCGTTTGTTTGTATAGCCAGCATGTTTCCCCATACGTTTGAACTTACCTTTGTAGTTCTGAACGTTTACTTTTTCAACTTCTACACCGAAAATTTCTTCGATAGCTTGTTTAACATGCGTTTTGTTCGCGCGTGTATCCACTTCGAATGTATATTTTCTAAGATCCATTTGCTCAGAAGAACGCTCGGTAATGACCGGACGTTTCAAAATATCACGTGCTTCCATTAACCAAGCACCTCCTCTACTTTTTCAACTGCTGCTTTAGTCATAACGAGTTGATCATGTCCGACTAGGTCAAGAACATTGATGCCGTTCGCTGTAACTACGCTAACGCCAGGAATATTACGTGCAGACAAAGCTACTGTTTCTTCCAGGTCAGCTGTAACAAATAGTGCTTTCTTTGTAATTGAAAGATCTTCAAGTACTTTAACAAAGCCTTTTGTCTTTGGTGCATCAAACGCCAAGTTGTCCACAACGATTAGTTCTTCTGCGCGAACTTTCGTTGAAAGTGCAGAAAGAAGTGCTAAACGACGAACTTTCTTAGGCATTTTATAGCTATAGCTACGTGGTGTTGGACCGAATACGATACCGCCCCCGCGCCATTGTGGTGATCTGATTGAACCTTGACGTGCACGGCCTGTGCCTTTTTGGCGCCATGGTTTACGACCGCCGCCTGCAACTTCTGCGCGAGTTTTAACCTTATGGTTACCTTGGCGCAAAGAAGCTTGTTGTTGAACGATTGCTTCATATAATACTGCTTCGTTCGGCTCGATTCCAAAAATCGCATCGTTTAATTCGATGTCGCCGACTGCAGAACCTGTTTGACTTACTACAGATACTTTAGGCATTCCTATTTCCTCCTTCCTGTTTTACTCAGTTCCCTTTAATTGCGCTTTTCACTTGAACAAGTGATTTGCGAGCTCCAGGAACGTTACCTTTTACTAGCAACAAGTTGCGTTCTTCGTCAACTCGTACGATTTCAACGTTTTGGATCGTTACTGTTTTGCCACCAGTACGTCCAGGTAGTTTCTTCCCTTTGAATACACGTTGTCCATCAACCGCTCCTAGAGAACCTGGTGCGCGGTGGAAACGAGATCCGTGAGTCATTGGTCCACGTGAGAAACCGTGACGCTTAATGACACCTTGGAATCCTTTACCTTTTGATACTCCTGTAATGTCTACTACATCGCCTGCTGCAAATGTATCGACTTTGACTTCCTGACCAACTTCGTATGCACTAACGTCTGCTCCGCGAATTTCGCGAATGAAGCGCTTAGGTGCCGTGTTAGCTTTTGCTACGTGGCCTTGCTCAGGCTTGTTTGAAAGCTTTTCACGTTTATCGTCAAATCCAAGTTGGATTGATTCGTAGCCGTCTGTATCAACTGTCTTCTTTTGAAGAACAACGTTTGGAGCAGCTTCAATCACTGTTACTGGGATTAAATCGCCGTTTTCAGCAAATACTTGCGTCATACCGACTTTTCTTCCTAAGATTCCTTTGGTCATTAGTCACACCTCCTGTAATATTCATTGTTTTATTTTTTATAGTTTGATTTCGATGTCGACGCCTGATGGTAAATCAAGCTTCATTAACGCATCCACAGTTTGTGGAGTCGGATTCACGATATCGATTAAACGTTTGTGTGTACGCATTTCAAATTGCTCACGTGAATCTTTGTAAATGTGAACTGAACGCAATACCGTGTAAACTGATCTTTCAGTTGGCAACGGAATTGGACCTGAAACACTTGCACCAGAACGTTTAGCCGTTTCAACAATCTTCTCAGCTGACTGATCCAACATTCTGTGATCATAAGCTTTCAAACGAATACGAATCTTTTGTTTTGCCATTACTTTCCCTCCCTTTCGCCTATTTTCTAGACAATTCTCCACGAAAATTTCCCATACACGCGCCATGGCAAAGCGGCCGGGTGTATCGGCAACCTCTCGCTTCATCGCAGTCAAAGACCAACATTCAACATTATACATAACTTAAGAGGATCGCGCAACCCTTTTGAAGAAATTAGTCTATTTTTTAATCCGTTTATTATTTTAACAGGTTTTACAGCGAGATGCACGTATTTAGAAAGCACTTTTTTCTTTTAAACCATGTAAATTATAATCAAATGCAAGTGATTTAGATTAGGCAGATGTAGTGCATCACTACTGCTTAATATTTCTTTTGATAAACATAAAAAAATCCCGCCGTTAAGGCGGGATTCAATCGAATTATTTTGTGATTGTAGCTACAACGCCAGCTCCAACTGTACGTCCACCTTCACGGATTGAGAATTTAGTACCTTCTTCAATCGCGATTGGAGAGATCAGTTCAACTGTCATTTCAACGTTATCCCCAGGCATAACCATTTCTACGCCTTCAGGAAGTTGGATAATACCTGTTACGTCAGTTGTACGGAAGTAGAACTGAGGACGGTAGTTAGAGAAGAATGGAGTATGACGTCCACCCTCTTCTTTTGAAAGAACATACACTTCAGATTTGAACTGAGTGTGTGGTGTGATTGAACCTGGCTTAGCAAGAACTTGTCCACGCTCGATGTCTTCACGAGATACTCCACGAAGAAGTGCACCGATGTTGTCTCCAGCTTCTGCATAGTCAAGAAGTTTACGGAACATTTCTACACCTGTTACAGTAGTAGATTTTGGTTCTTCAGTAAGACCGATGATGTCAACAACATCTCCGACTTTAACTACTCCACGCTCAACACGTCCTGTTGCAACTGTACCACGACCTGTGATTGAGAATACGTCCTCAACAGGCATCATGAATGGCTTGTCAGTATCACGTTCTGGAGTTGGGATATAATCATCAACAGCTTGCATCAATTCAATGATTTTAGCTTCCCAATCTGCTTCTCCTTCAAGAGCTTTAAGAGCAGATCCACGGATTACTGGAATATCATCGCCAGGGAAGTCATATTCAGATAGAAGTTCACGGATTTCCATTTCTACTAGTTCAAGTAGTTCTTCATCGTCTACCATGTCACATTTGTTCATGAAGACAACTAGGTAAGGAACACCTACTTGACGTGAAAGAAGGATGTGCTCACGAGTTTGTGGCATTGGGCCGTCAGCAGCAGATACTACTAGGATTCCGCCGTCCATTTGTGCAGCACCAGTGATCATGTTTTTAACATAGTCAGCGTGACCTGGGCAGTCAACGTGTGCATAGTGACGCTTTTCAGTTTCATACTCAACGTGTGAAGTACTGATTGTGATTCCACGCTCTTTTTCTTCAGGTGCGTTATCAACGTCAGCGTATGATTTCGCTTCTCCACCCATTGCTTTAGATAGAACTGTTGCAATAGCTGCAGTCAAAGTTGTTTTACCATGGTCAACGTGACCAATTGTTCCTACGTTTGCGTGCTCCTTGGAGCGGTCGAATTTTTCTTTACCCATTTTAGAGGTCCTCCCTTAAATTCAAAAGTTTAGTTTTTATAGCATGGAAGCCGAAAGCGTACCCTCGACTATCCATATCTTACAAGTATTCACTGTCAGAAACAAGGATGAACTTTATTATTCACCTTTGTTTTTCTTGATTACTTCTTCAGCAACTGACTTTGGAACTTCTTCATAGTGATCGAACACCATGGAGAATACTCCGCGGCCTTGCGTATTAGAACGAAGTGCTGTTGCATAACCGAACATTTCAGCAAGTGGAACCATTGCACGAACAACTTGTGCGTTACCACGAGCTTCCATACCTTCTACACGTCCACGACGGGATGTAATGTCACCCATAATGTCGCCCATGTATTCTTCTGGAATGATTACTTCTACTTTCATTGTTGGTTCAAGAAGTACTGGTGAACATTTAGATGCTGCATTTTTCAAAGCCATGGATGCAGCGATCTTGAATGCCATTTCGTTGGAGTCAACGTCATGGTAAGATCCATCATATAGACGTGCTTTGATATCGATTAATGGATATCCAGCCAAAATACCGTTGTCTAATGAATCACGAAGTCCTGCTTCAACTGCTGGGATATATTCACGAGGAACAGTACCACCAACAATATTGTTTTGGAATTCGAATCCTTTTCCTTCTTCATTTGGACCAAACTCGATCCAAACGTGACCAAATTGTCCACGTCCACCTGATTGACGTACGAATTTACCTTCGACTTCAGCAGACTGACGGAATGTTTCGCGGTAAGAAACTTGTGGCGCGCCCACGTTTGCTTCCACTTTGAATTCACGCTTCAGACGGTCAACGATGATGTCCAAGTGAAGTTCACCCATACCTGCGATGATAACTTCGCCTGTTTCTTGATCCGTATGTGCACGGAACGTTGGATCTTCTTCTTGTAACTTAGCAAGAGCTTGACCCATTTTATCTTGGTCCGCTTTTGTTTTTGGCTCGATCGCTACGGAAATAACAGGTTCAGGGAATTCCATTGATTCTAAGATAATCAAGGCTTTCTCATCACAAAGTGTGTCGCCTGTTCCCGTATCTTTCAAACCTACAGCAGCAGCAATTTCACCCGCATGCACTTCAGAAATTTCTTCACGGCTGTTCGCGTGCATCTGCAGGATACGTCCTACGCGTTCACGTTTGCCTTTTGAAGAGTTTGTAACATAAGAACCTGCTTGAAGTACGCCTGAATAAATACGGAAGAATGTAAGTTTCCCTACATAAGGATCCGTCATTACTTTAAATGCAAGTGCAGAGAATGGCTCTTCATCGCTAGAATGACGCTCTTCCTCTTCTTCAGTATCAGGATTTGTTCCTACCATTGGAGGAATATCAAGTGGTGATGGCAAGTAGTCGACTACTGCATCCAACACTAATTGTACTCCCTTGTTTTTGAAAGCTGTTCCGCAAACTACAGGATAGAATTCAACCGCTAATGTAGCTCTACGAATAGCTGTTTTGATTTCTTCTACTGTTAGTTCTTCGCCGCCGAGATACTTTTCCATTAAGTCTTCGTCAAAGTCTACGATTGCTTCAATTAGCTTTTCACGGTACTCATTCGCTTGCTCTAAATATTCAGCAGGGATATCTTCCACTGTCACATCAGTGCCTAGGTCATTCGGATACAATGTCGCTTTCATTTCGATCAAGTCGATAATTCCAGAGAATTGATCTTCTGCACCGATCGGCAATTGGATAGGATGCGCATTCGCTTGTAGGCGATCGCGAAGAGTTCCGATAGAGTAAAGGAAATCTGCACCTGTTTTATCCATTTTGTTTACGAATACAAGACGTGGTACTTTGTAGTTTGTCGCTTGACGCCAAACTGTTTCCGTTTGTGGCTCAACACCTGATTGAGCATCAAGTACTGTAACGGCACCATCTAGTACACGCAATGAACGTTCAACTTCCACTGTGAAGTCTACGTGTCCCGGTGTATCGATGATGTTTACGCGGTGACCTTTCCATGCAGCTGTTGTAGCAGCAGATGTAATCGTAATTCCACGTTCTTGTTCTTGCTCCATCCAGTCCATTTGTGAAGCACCTTCGTGTGTTTCACCAATTTTGTGGATTTTACCTGTGTAAAAAAGGATCCGCTCAGTTGTCGTTGTCTTACCAGCGTCAATGTGAGCCATGATACCAATGTTACGAGTATTCTCTAAGGAGAACTCTCTAGCCATATTGTAAACTCCTTCCGTTTCGGATTACTGCTGTAGTTTATCCGGACTTACCAACGATAGTGAGCGAATGCTCTGTTGGCTTCAGCCATTTTATGCATTTCTTCACGGCGTTTTACAGAAGCACCTGTGTTGTTAGAAGCATCAAGAATTTCGTTCGCTAGACGTTCTTCCATTGTTTTCTCTCCACGAGTACGTGAATAGTTAACAAGGTAACGAAGACCTAGCGTAGTACGACGTTCAGGACGCACTTCAACTGGCACTTGATAGTTCGCTCCACCAACACGGCGAGCACGCACTTCAAGAACTGGCATTACATTATTTAAAGCTGCTTCAAATACTTCAATTGGTTCTTTACCAGAACGTTCTTTAACAATTTCGAACGCTCCATAAAGGATTTTTTGAGAAGTACCTTTCTTACCGTCTACCATCATTTTGTTGATAAGGCGGCTTACAAGCTTGGAATTATAAATCGGATCAGGTAATACATCGCGTTTTGCAACTGGACCTTTACGAGGCATAATTAGTTCCTCCTTTCGATATCATTAGATTATATTATTTCTTTTCTTTTGGTTTCTTTGCGCCGTATTGAGAACGGCTTTGCATACGGCCAGTAACTCCAGCTGTATCAAGCGCACCACGTACGATATGGTAACGAACACCCGGTAAGTCTTTTACACGACCTCCGCGGATTAGTACCACACTGTGTTCTTGCAAGTTGTGGCCTTCACCTGGGATATACGCGTTAACTTCCAAAGTATTTGTCAAACGAACACGAGCATATTTACGTAGCGCCGAGTTCGGTTTCTTAGGAGTCATAGTACCAACACGTGTACAAACACCTCTTTTTTGTGGTGAGTTCACGTTTGTCATTGACTTTTTAAAGCTGTTGTAGCTTTTTCCTAGAGCCGGTGATTTAGAATTCTCCGATTTCGACTTACGAGGATTACGGACTAATTGGTTAATTGTAGGCATCAGGTTGTTCCTCCTTCCGAGCTTTTTGTAATACCACACATCCAGGTGGTTCATTTTTAGGTAAAAACAAAGTTCTTGTGCGTGCACACACAAAAACGGAATTCAGTAAACTCCAGAGATCTCTGTTCACTGTTGTTTTATAATGATGATTGCTTCTCGCCGTCACTTATAAAAGTTTCGACCAACAACTATCAACCTTTTGTATATTATCATCTGCAGAAAGACTTGTCAACAAGTTTGAGAAAATCAATTTTGCTTAATAAAGATAAACGGGACCGAGGTCCCGTTTATTCTTAATCTACTGTAATTGTTTCTTCTTGTTCTTCATGTTCCATCTTGATCTGACGGTATCTTTGCATACCAGTTCCTGCAGGCACTAATTTCCCGATAATGACGTTTTCTTTCAGACCTAGCAACTCATCTGTTTTACCTTTGATGGCCGCATCTGTAAGAACTCTCGTCGTTTCCTGGAACGAAGCCGCCGATAAGAAGGACTCTGTTTCAAGCGAGGCTTTAGTAATTCCAAGAATAACTGGACGTGAAGTCGCTGGCGCTTTGCCTGACAACAACACTTTCGCATTCGCTTCAGCAAACTGATGAATATCCAATAAAGAACCTGGCAGAAGATCTGTATCTCCAGCTTCAATTATCCGAACTTTGCGCAACATTTGACGAACCATTACTTCTACGTGCTTATCGCCAATTTCTACCCCTTGCATTCGGTAAACCTTCTGTACTTCTTTTAATAAATACTCTTGTACAGTTGCTACATCTTTGACCACGATCAATTCTTTCGGATCGATGGAACCTTCTGTAATACTTTCGCCTCGTTCAATCACGTCGCCTTCTTCTACTTTCAAGCGCGCATTATACGGAGCCAAATATTTACGTGTTTCCACTTCACCTTGGATGGTAATCTCTTTTTGACCTTCACGGATTTCGTCGATATCCACAACTGTTCCGGCAATCTCTGAAATGACCGCCTGCCCTTTCGGATTCCGAGATTCGAATATCTCCTGAATCCGCGGAAGACCTTGTGTAATATCGTCTCCAGCTACCCCACCTGTGTGGAATGTCCGCATCGTCAACTGCGTACCAGGTTCACCAATAGATTGAGCCGCAATAATACCTACTGCTTCTCCTACTTCCACTGCTTCACCTGTAGCCAAGTTAATTCCGTAACATTTTTTACAAACACCATGCTTTGTATTACAAGTAAATGCCGAACGAATCGTCACCTGTTCAATACCTGCCTGAATAATTGTAGTAGCAGCATCAGCTGTAATTAAACCATTCTTCTCCAGAATCACTTCGCCTGTTTCCGGATGGAAAATAGTCTTTTTCGTATGACGGCCTTCAATACGCTCTTGAAGAGTTTCAATCATTTCATTTCCTTCTGTCAAAGCAGCGATTTCAAGACCACGGTCTGTACCACAGTCGTCTTCGCGCACTATGACATCTTGTGCAACGTCTACTAGACGACGCGTCAAGTAACCTGAGTCAGCTGTTTTCAAGGCTGTATCTGCAAGACCTTTACGCGCACCGTGAGTGGAGATAAAGTATTCGAGTACCGTCAGTCCTTCACGGAAAGAGGATTTGATCGGAAGTTCGATAATCCGTCCAGCCGGGTTGGCCATCAGTCCCCGCATACCTGCGAGTTGCGTAAAGTTCGATGCATTACCACGTGCCCCGGAGTCACTCATCATGTAAATCGGGTTTTCATTATCCAATGAATCCATCAATTTATTCTGAATAACATCTTTCGCATGGCTCCAGTAAGAAATAACACGGTCATAACGTTCTTCTTCGGTAATTAAACCACGGCGGAACTGTTGAGTGACCTTATCCACTTTCTCCTGTGCATCATGTAAAATATCCGCTTTGTTCGGCAAGACAACGATATCCGAAATACCGATTGTAATACCAGCACGAGTAGAATATTTGAATCCGAGGTTTTTCATTCGGTCCAGCATCCTTGACGTTTCCGTAATATGGAATCGTTTGAAGATCTCCGCGATGATGTCTCCTAAGATCCCCTTTTTGAAAGGCGATACAAGCTCTGCATTCTCCAAGTGTTCTTTCACATTTACCGTTCCATCTACGAAATACTTATCAGGCGTCTCCACTTGCAAGTTGTTGTCGGTCGGTTCGTTGATGTAAGGGAACGACTCAGGCAGAATCTCGTTGAAAATTATTTTACCTACAGTAGTCAGTAAAAGCTGTTTGTTCTGCTCTTCTGTAAATGTAGGATTATTTATGCTACCCGCTTGGATTGCAATACGGGTGTGCAAGTGAACGTGTCCGGTTTGATAAGCAATTAATGCCTCATTCGGATCACTGAATACTGAACCTTCCCCAGCTGAATCTTTGCGTTCCAATGTTAAATAATAATTCCCGAGAACCATATCCTGTGAAGGAGTAACAACCGGCTTCCCGTCTTTCGGATTCAAAATGTTTTGAGCAGCTAGCATCAACAGACGCGCTTCTGCTTGTGCTTCCGCAGAAAGAGGAACGTGGACTGCCATTTGGTCACCGTCAAAGTCAGCGTTATATGCCGTACAGACGAGTGGATGCAATGTAATCGCCCGACCTTCTACGAGCATCGGTTCAAATGCCTGGATTCCCAGACGGTGAAGCGTCGGTGCTCGGTTAAGAAGTACTGGATGTTCTTTAATTACATCTTCAAGTACATCCCATACTTCGGAATGCAAACGCTCAATCTTTCTTTTCGCACTCTTGATATTATGGGCTAAATTACGTTCCACCAATTCTTTCATAACGAATGGCTTGAATAGCTCAATCGCCATTTCTTTCGGCAGTCCGCATTGATACATTTTCAGACTAGGTCCTACTACGATTACAGAACGACCTGAATAGTCTACTCGTTTACCTAGTAAGTTCTGACGGAAACGGCCTTGTTTCCCTTTCAACATATGAGAAAGAGATTTCAATGGACGATTACCAGGACCTGTAACCGGTCTACCGCGACGTCCATTATCTACAAGCGCATCTACTGCTTCTTGCAACATACGTTTTTCGTTCTGGACAATGATGCCAGGTGCACCTAAATCTAATAGTCGTTTCAGTCGGTTATTCCGGTTAATGACACGACGGTACAGATCATTCAAGTCAGAAGTCGCGAAACGTCCGCCGTCTAGCTGTACCATTGGTCGCAACTCTGGAGGGATAACAGGGAGAACTTCCAAAACCATCCACTCTGGGCGGTTTCCTGAGTTACGGAATGACTCCACAACTTCCAGGCGTCTGATCGCTCTTGTACGACGTTGACCTTGGACCGTTTTCAACTCTTCTTTTAAGGAATCTGTTTCTTTGTCTAAATCAATTGCACGCAGCAGTTGCTCAATCGCTTCTGCTCCCATGGCTGCTTGGAATTTAGAACCGTATTTTTCACGATAAATCCGGTATTCTTTTTCCGAAAGTAACTGCTTCCGCTCAAGTGGTGTATCGGCGGGATCAACTACTACGTAAGAAGCGAAATAAATAATTTCTTCTAATGCACGTGGTGTCATGTCTAGAATCAAGCCCATACGGCTAGGAATTCCTTTGAAATACCAAATGTGCGTGACAGGTGCTGCAAGCTCAATGTGACCCATTCGTTCACGTCGCACTTTTTGACGCGTTACTTCTACGCCACAACGGTCACAGACGACGCCTTTGTAACGAACCCGCTTATACTTACCGCAATGACATTCCCAGTCTTTTGTCGGTCCGAAAATTCTTTCGCAGAACAATCCGTCCTTCTCAGGTTTCAACGTACGGTAGTTGATAGTTTCAGGTTTTTTTACTTCTCCATATGACCAAGACCGTATCTTGTCTGGTGAAGCCAGGCCAATTTTCATATACTCAAAATTATTAACATCGATCAAGGAGCCTACCTCCCTTTAGTCTAATCGCCGCAATGGCTTGTCAGGCAACTTTACTTGTAGTGTCGCATTCAGCCAGAAATATTTCTTAAGCTGAATAGAATAGAAGAGGGTGCTCGAAGCCCTCTTCTATTCGGTTGTGATTTTCTTATTTATGTTAGTTCAGATCAGCGCTTTCCACTTTAGGATATCGTCCAGCTGCAAGCGCCAGCCTCTCGGGTCGTTTCGAACTTACTTTCAAAGGCAAAGTTCAGCCTTTGAAAGTATGCCCTCCAACGCCTGTCGAGGCTAAACGGCGCTTTCCGCTTTAGGATATCGGTTGATCTTCTTTCATCAAGTTCAGTGCGTCAGTTGGCTGCAAGTCTTCTTCGTCCTCTAAGTCTCGCAACTCTATTTCTTCCAGGTCTTCGGTCAGCATTTTGACATCCAACCCAAGACTTTGCAGTTCTTTGATAAGAACTTTAAACGATTCCGGTACACCTGGTTGAGGCACACTGTCTCCTTTGACAATCGCTTCGTATGTTTTCACACGGCCTACGACATCATCGGATTTGACTGTTAAGATTTCTTGCAAGGTATAAGCTGCACCATATGCCTCAAGTGCCCATACTTCCATCTCACCGAAACGCTGTCCACCGAACTGCGCTTTACCACCAAGTGGTTGCTGTGTAACGAGAGAGTATGGACCAGTGGAACGTGCGTGCAACTTGTCATCAACCATGTGCGCCAGCTTAATCAAGTACATGACACCGACAGATACGCGGTTATCAAATGGTTCACCTGAACGGCCATCATACAAGACAGTTTTACCGTCTCGGTTCATGCCTGCCTCTTCCATAGTAGACCACACATCTTCTTCGTTCGCCCCGTCAAATACAGGGGATGCCATGTGCGTCCCTAGGCTGCGTGCCGCCATACCCAAGTGCATTTCAAGAACCTGTCCGATGTTCATCCGTGACGGAACACCTAGCGGATTCAACATGACATCAATCGGTGTGCCATCCGGCAAGTAAGGCATTTCAGATTCTGGTAAGATTCTAGAAATAACCCCTTTGTTTCCGTGACGTCCAGCCATTTTGTCTCCGACAGAGATTTTACGTTTTTGTACAATGTATACTCGGACTAACTGGTTAACACCTGGAGATAGTTCATCGCCGTCTTCACGGTTGAATACTTTCACGTCAAGCACGATTCCACCGGCACCGTGTGGAACACGCAGTGATGTATCGCGGACTTCACGTGCTTTTTCTCCAAAGATCGCGTGTAGAAGACGTTCTTCGGCAGTCAATTCCGTTACCCCTTTAGGAGTTACCTTACCGACCAAGATATCGCCGTCCCGAACTTCTGCACCGACTCGGATAATTCCTCTATCGTCAAGATTACGCAATGCATCTTCTCCGACATTCGGAATGTCACGAGTGATTTCTTCCGGTCCAAGCTTCGTATCACGCGCTTCTGACTCATATTCTTCAATATGGACAGATGTGAAGACATCGTCTTTTACTAGACGTTCACTCATGATAATAGCATCCTCGTAGTTATAACCATCCCATGTCATGAACGCAGTCAGAACATTACGACCGAGCGCAAGCTCTCCTTGTTCCATAGACGGGCCGTCTGCTAATATATCAAGCGGTTTTACACGGTCGCCCACTTGGACGATCGGACGTTGGTTATAGCAAGTCCCTTGGTTGGAACGAATGAATTTAGACAAACGATAAATCGCAAGGTCACCCTTCACTTCTTTACCGTCAATTTCTTCAATTCTGCGAATGCGTACTTCTTTCGCTTCCACATGCTCCACGATTCCGTAATGCTTGGAAACAACTGCTGCGCCTGAATCACGCGCTGAGATATGCTCCATACCCGTTCCTACGAAAGGCGCTTCCGGGTTCAATAGAGGAACCGCTTGACGTTGCATGTTCGCCCCCATCAACGCACGGTTGGAGTCATCATTCTCTAGGAATGGGATACATGCAGTCGCTGCAGAAACGACCTGTTTAGGAGAAACGTCCATATAGTCAATTTGGTCCCGTTTGAATACTGTGTTGTCCCCTTGGAAACGTCCTACGACTTCATCATTGACAAATGAACCGTCCTCGCCAAGTGGCGCGTTTGCTTGTGCTACTACGTAATTATCCTCAATATCCGCTGTCAGATAATCGATTTGCGCTGTTACACGGCCTGTTTCAGGATCTACCTTCCGATAAGGTGTCTCAATAAAACCAAAACGATTTACTTTAGCAAATGTAGATAATGAGTTAATCAGCCCAATGTTCGGACCCTCTGGCGTTTCAATCGGACACATACGGCCGTAGTGTGAGTAATGCACGTCACGAACTTCCATCCCTGCACGTTCACGAGTCAAACCACCTGGTCCGAGTGCAGATAAACGACGTTTGTGCGTCAATTCAGCAAGCGGATTCGTTTGGTCCATGAACTGAGACAGCTGGGAACTTCCGAAGAACTCTTTTATAGACGCGATAACTGGACGTATATTGATCAATTGTTGCGGTACGATGGATTGTGTATCGTTGATGGACATACGTTCTTTAACAACACGCTCCATCCGGGATAGTCCGATACGGAATTGGTTTTGAAGCAACTCACCAACAGAACGCAAACGACGATTTCCAAGGTGATCTATATCATCTGTATTTCCCACGCCATGTAAGAGGTTAAAGAAATAGCTGATAGAAGCTACAATATCTGAAGGGGTAATATGTTTAACAGACTCGTCTACTTCAGCATTAGAAATGACATTGAGTACTTGTTTTTCTTCACTTTTCGGTGCGTAAATTTTTAGCGTTTGAATCGTCATTGGCTCTTCCAAAACCGATCCGACATGTTCAATTGACTGCGTGTTAATACCTTCGGATAAAAACGGAAGCAGTCGATCTAGAGTACGTCGGTCAATCAACTGATCTTTCTCCACTAGAATTTCTCCAGTTTCTGGGTCAACAAGCGTTTCCGCGGCAGTTTGATTGAATAGTCGGTTTTGCAGATGAAGCTTTTTATTCATTTTATAACGTCCGACATTCGCCAAATCATAACGTTTCGGATCAAAGAAACGAGAATAAAGCAAACTTCTTGCGCTATCTAGCGTTGGTGGTTCACCCGGACGTAAGCGCTCGTAAATTTCAAGCATAGCTTTTTCCGAAGTCTCGGTGTTATCTTTTTCAAGTGAATTACGTAAGTATTCATTATCACCGATCAAATCGATAATTTCTTGGTCAGTCGAGAAGCCTAATGCACGTAGTAAGACAGTAATTGGCAATTTACGCGTACGATCGATTCGTACATGTACAACGTCCTTTGCATCTGTCTCGTATTCAAGCCATGCACCACGGTTCGGAATAACAGTAGCGCCAAAACCGCGTTTACCGTTTTTGTCCGTTTTATCATTGTAATAGACACTCGGCGAACGAACGAGCTGAGAAACGATAACTCGTTCTGCTCCATTAATAATGAATGTGCCGTTTTCGGTCATAAGCGGGAAATCTCCCATGAAAACGTCTTGTTCTTTTACATCGCCAGTTTCTTTATTGTGAAGACGTACTTTTACACGAAGCGGTGCTGCGTATGTCACATCGCGCTCCTTCGATTCGTCTACCGGGTATTTTGGTTCACCCAGTTGGTAGTCGATAAATTCCAAGGATAGGTTTCCAGTGAAATCTTGGATAGGAGAAATATCTCGGAACATTTCTCGCAAACCTTCCTCCAAGAACCACTCATACGATGCCGTTTGAATTTCAATCAAATTTGGCAGATCGAGCACTTCGTTGATTCGCGCAAAACTTCTACGCTGACGATGTTGACCATACTGAACTAAATGACCTGTCAACTCATTCACCCCTCATTAAGACAATATTAGTTTTTGCAAAATCAGAATTTCAGCTGTGACTTCGAAAAAACAAAAAGAAAACGAGTTCCGGCAAGAGCTCATTTTCGATTTCACAATCTTTTATCCAAACATCAGTATGCCTCTTTCTTTTCCAATTCACACAAAAGGGCATACAGCTGCAATATAATTATTTATGCATTCAATAATGCTACTACAATTAAACCGTACTGTCAACCTTTTTTTGCTAGTAAAATGAAATACCCTTTTTTCTTCGCAACCGTCTCGACATTACCAAATAAGTCCTGTAAATACCCTACAGTGGAAGGAGCCCCTTGTTTCTTTTGGATAACTACCCATAGCTCTCCGCCTGAAATCAGTTTTTCATAGGCACCTTTATAGAATGAAAAGACCGTTTGCTTACCCGCACGTATAGGCGGATTCGTCAGAACAGCCGCAAAGTGACCAGACTCCACCTGCTCCACGCCGCTGCTTTCGTAAACCTTTACATTCTGAATATTATTCTTCTCAGCATTCTGCTTAGAAAGAGTTAATGCACGTTCATTAACGTCGACCATATGGATAATTCGGTCTGGAAAAGCAGAGGCGATCGACAACGCAATCGGTCCATAACCGCAGCCAATTTCCAACAAGTCTCCCCTAACGTCCGGCTCTTTAAACGTTTCAGCTAATAATTTTGAACCTTCGTCAATTCCACTTTTGCTGAACACGCCTGCATCAGTCGTAAATGTGAAAACTTTATTCCGAATTTCTGCTTTCCATTGCTTCGGCGCACTAGAAACTTGAGGGTTTTTAGAATAATAATGCTCTCCCATGTTCATGCCTCCTGCTTTGGTTTACCGTAAATAACTCTAGATGAAGAAAAAAAGCCCGTCAAATAGACGGGCTTTTCTCAGATAAGTAGAAATTACTTAACTTCTACAGATGCGCCAACTTCTTCAAGTTTAGCTTTCATTTCTTCAGCTTCTTCTTTAGATACGCCTTCTTTTAGAGCTTTTGGTGCTTCGTCTACAAGTGCTTTAGCTTCTTTCAAGCCTAGGCCTGTGATTTCACGAACAGCTTTGATTACTTTAATCTTTTCAGCGCCTGCGCCTGCAAGAATTACGTCAAATTCTGTTTTCTCTTCAGCTGCTTCGCCGCCGCCCGCTGCTGCTGCTGCAACTGGCGCTGCTGCTGTTACGCCGAATTCGTCTTCGATTGCTGTAACAAGGTCGTTTAGTTCAAGAACTGTCATTTCTTTAATTGCGTCTAGGATTTGTTCTTTAGTCATTTTAAGTTCCTCCTGGAAATTTGTATTAACCGGTTTGTTCTATCCGGCGGTAGTTAAGATGCGTAATTATGCACCTTGTTCTTCTTTTTGTTCTGCAACTGCTTTTGTAGCAAGTGCGAAGTTGCGCACTGGTGCTTGAAGAACGCTGAGTAGCATGGATAGTAGACCTTCGCGTGAAGGTAGAGTTGCCAATGCTTTTACGTCTTCTGCCGATGCGACTGTTCCTTCGATTACGCCTGCTTTGATTTCAAGTTGTTCGTTCTTTTTAGCGAAATCATGCATGATTTTCGCAGGAGCCACTACGTCTTCTGTTGAGAAGGCAATAGCATTCGGGCCTGTAAGGTGTTCATTCAAGCCTTCAAGTCCTGCTACTTCTGTTGCACGACGTGCCATAGAGTTCTTGTAAACTTTAAATTCAACGCCTGCTTCACGAAGTTGTTTACGCAATTCTGTTACTTGTGAAACCGTTAAACCACGGTAATCCACAACTACTACAGAAGCTGCTTCTTTCAACTTGTCAGCGATTTCTGTTACAACCGCCTGTTTAGCTTCTAAAACTTTGCTCATGTTGACACCTCCTGAAAATTAGGGTCACTTATACCGATATAAAAAGCCCTCTCTGTCTAAGACATAGAGGGCTGAAAAGTCGTCATCTTTTAAAAAAGAGCGTCTTGTCCTCGGCAGGAACATTAAGTGGCAAGCCACACCTGCTGTCTTCGGTACAAATGGTTATCATCATAACAAGCGTAATCTTATCAGATCACTGTACACTTGTCAATATATTATTTTACAGTTACGCTAGACGGATCTACTTTTACAGCAGGACCCATAGTTGTCGTAACGTTTACTGATTTCATGTATGTTCCTTTTGCTGCAGCAGGTTTTGCTTTTTGAATCGTATCAAAGATCGTCAAGAAGTTTTCTTCCAACTTCTCATTCTCAAAAGAAGCTTTCCCGATTGGCGCGTGGATGATTCCAGCTTTATCCGCACGGTATTCAACTTTACCAGCTTTGATTTCTTCAACAGCTTTCGCTACGTCAAATGTTACAGTGCCTGTTTTAGGGTTCGGCATAAGGCCTTTTGGTCCGAGAACACGACCGATTTTACCAACTTCACCCATCATGTCAGGAGTTGCAACGATTACATCAAAATCGAACCAACCTTGTTGGATTTTAGCGATATATTCTGCATCGCCTACATAATCTGCACCTGCTGCTTCTGCTTCTTTTAACTTTTCACCTTTAGCGAATACCAAAACGCGTTGAGTTTTACCAGTACCATTTGGAAGCACTACAGCTCCACGGATTTGCTGGTCATTCTTACGAGTGTCGATACCAAGACGGAAAGCCACTTCAACTGTTGCGTCGAAGTTTGTCGTAGTAGTTTTTTTAGCAAGTTCAATTGCTTCTTTCACAGAGTATGCAGCTGTACGATCTACAAGCTTCGCCGCTTCTGTAAACTTTTTACCTCTTTTAGTCATCTGAATTTTCCTCCTCATTTGTGGTTTTAACGGATTAAACCTCCCACTTAATGAAGGCTGCGCATCTCATACGACCGCAGCCTTCACCTTGAACCATTGCTTTATCAAGAAGATACGAAATCAGTCTTCGATCTTGAATCCCATACTGCGAGCAGTACCTTCGACCATTGCCATCGCCGCTTCAACTGACGCCGCATTTAAGTCTGGCATCTTTTGTTCAGCGATTTCTCTAACTTTATCACGTTTAACTGTAGCAACTTTGTTCTTGTTCGGCTCACCAGAACCCTTCTGAACGTTTGCTGCAACCTTTAGCAATACTGCTGCCGGTGGAGTTTTTGTGATGAATGTAAATGAACGGTCTTCGAATACAGAGATTTCAACAGGAATAATCAAACCTGCTTGATCAGCTGTACGCGCGTTAAATTCTTTACAGAATCCCATGATGTTAACACCTGCTTGACCTAATGCCGGTCCTACTGGTGGTGCTGGGTTTGCTTTACCAGCTGGAATTTGCAACTTCACTACTTTAGTAACTTTTTTAGCCACGAGACACACCTCCTTAAGTCCGTGATGTGGTAATTGGGTTGCCCCTCCCACTCAAATATGTGCCTGCCGACAATGTCGGTAGAATTGGTTTATCCGTACAGACTACGTCTGACCTTTGAAATGATATCACCATTACACAGATTTTGCAAGTAGAAATAAACCAATTACACATCAATCCATTTTTTCAACTTGATCAAATGACAGCTCCATCTTCGTTTCGCGTCCAAACATATCGACAGTTACGACAACTTTTCCTTTGTCCAATTCGATCTCTTCCACTTTACCTTCAAAATGAGCAAACGGGCCTTCCAATACAGTCACGCTTTCGCCAACTTCGAAATCCACGTCCACTCGCTGTTCCTTCATTCCCATTTGTTTCAGGATGAATTCGACCTCTTCTGGTAATAGCGGAGTTGGTTTCGCCCCACCACCTGAAGATCCGATAAAGCCTGTTACGCCCGGCGTATTTCGGACAACGTACCAAGAATCGTCCGTCATAATCAATTCCACAAGCACATAACCAGGGAACGTTTTTCGCATGACGGTTTTCTTTTTACCTTCTTTAATATCTGTTTCTTCTTCTTCCGGAATGACGACACGGAAAATCTTATCTTGCATGCCCATTGTTTCGACACGCTTTTCAAGATTGGCTTTTACTTTATTTTCATATCCTGAGTATGTATGAACTACATACCAATTTTTCTCCATCTCCATCACATTGAGGACTATGCGTCCGTCCCTCCTTTAATTAAACTGAAAAAACCCGTTTATTCATCAAAACGGGATATTCTCAAGCTATTCATACTTTCTTTATCACAAACCAGTATACCATTTCATGACCTCTGAAATACCCATATCTACCAGCCCAAAATAAACAGCCATAAAAATGACAGTTGAAATAACAACTACCGTGTACTTCGTCAGTTCCTTACGCTTCGGCCAACTGACTTTCCGCATCTCTGAAACAACTTTTTTCAAAAAATCGCTGATCTTGCTCATTCTTCTCCAACCCTTCCGAATGACATAGCGCCCAACATTGAACTCTATGTAACTGGTCAAATGGTTTGCTTATGCAACGTATGCGCGTTGCAATGACTGCAAAACTTTTTGATGACGATTCTTCCGTCACGGCCCTGATTACCAGCCGGCAAAGTATAGTTTCGCGAACCACAATTTTCACAGCATATAATTATTTTTTTAACCATTTGGATTCACCTATTCAAGACAATAGTCTTGCTAAAGAGTACCATCTTACCAACGACATGTCAATTTACTTTCGACGTGATCACCGTACCAAATCCATCGCCATAGAGTGCTCCAACTTACGTTTGATGCGCTGAAGTGCATTATCAATCGACTTCACTTGCCGGTTCAACACTTCTGATATTTCGCGATAGGATTGTCCTTCCAAATAGAGCGTCAGTACCTCTTTCTCCAAAGCGCTAAGTACCTTGTTCATCTCTTCTTCCATGAACGAAAAGTTCTCTTTATGAATCATTAAATCTTCAGGATCATCTAATGTAGATCCTGCAATGATGTCGAGCAACGTACGCTCTTGTTCCTCATCATACATGGGCTTGTCCAGTGAAACCGAGGTATTGAGCGGAATATGCTTTTGGCGAGTTGCTGTTTTGATGGCTGTGATAATCTGTCTCGTTATACAAAGTTCAGCAAATACCTTGAATGAACTCAACCGATCCGGTCGATAATCACGAATCGCCTTATACAGTCCGATCATTCCTTCTTGTACAATATCTTCCCGATCTCCACCAATGATAAAATATGTCCTGGCCTTCATGCGGACAATCGGCTGAAATTTTGTAATTAAAAAATCTAGTATATCTGAGTTTCCTTGATGAATTCGTTCAATCATCTCTTCATCTGAAAGTGTAGAAAAATCATTTTTACTGTTCCCATTTTTCATATTCCGCACCAACCTCTCCACCCCAGAGTTCTATTGGTTTAATAAAGTTAGTATAGACGTGGAAATTTTTTACGTCAACTGCTCATTGCCCACGTCTCAACTTTTCAAAGACCGCCGCAACCTCATCTGTTAGCGGGATCTTCGAAAAAGGACGATTCTCTTGAATCTTTTTGACTCTCAGGGCAATCATCCGATCAACTTCTTTCATTTCCAACTCCAACTCCCGTGCCGACACACGAAGCGCTCCTTGTGCGAACACGACCCATTGTTCCACAAGGTCTGAAGTCGCTACATGAATTTGCGTCAATCGATTCGATAGTTCAGACACAAGTTTTTCAATCCGCTCATCTGCCGTTTCATTCTCTCGAGTAAAGACTACATCCACGCGGTATTGCTTCTTACGTTTTTCGATACCCGGCACTAGATGCGCATCAAAAACTACGATCACACGCCAGCCTTTATGCGCTTGGTATTCAGCCATTCGCTCAATCAGGCGATCTCGCGCCTGCGCAAAGTCCTCTTTTTTTAACGCTTGCAGTTCAGGCCATGCCCCGATGACGTTGTAGCCATCAACGAGCAGTACATCTTTTTTCATGATGTCGCCTGGGCAGATTGGCGCTTTCTTAAAACTTCATACATCAGCAATGCTGCTGCCACAGAAGCATTTAAAGAGGTCACTCGGCCCACCATTGGCAAGCTATAAAGAAAGTCGCATCGCTCGCGTAAAATTCTCGACATTCCCTTACCTTCACTGCCGATAATGACAGCAAGAGGGAGCGTCGCATCCATGTGGCGATAATCTGTAGAATTTGATGCATCCGTTCCGGCAATCCAAACTCCACGTTTTTTCAGGTCATCCACAGTTTGCGACAAATTGTTGACTCGCACAACTGGAATATGTTCAATTGCACCTGTCGATGCTTTTGCCACAACCCCAGTCAATCCAACAGACCGTCTCTTCGGAATAATGATTCCATGGACACCAGATGCATCCGCAGTCCGCAAAATCGACCCTAAATTATGAGGGTCTTCCAACTCATCAAGGATGATAAAAAAAGGATCCTCTTTCCTATCACGTGCTATTTCAAACAAATCGTCTAGCTCCGCATAGTCATAGGCAGCAACTGACGCAAGAATCCCTTGGTGGCTCAACTCCGTCATCCCGTCCAATTTCTGTTTAGGCGCCGTCTGGATGACTATTCCTGCCTCTTTTGCCAGCTTCATTATTTCTCCTATGCTTTTCTTATTGACACCTTCTGCTACCCAGATCTTATTTAGCTGTCTTCCGGAACGCAATGCTTCCACTACAGGGTTCCTTCCGCCGATCAGCTCAATTTCTTGTTCCGTCATGCCATTTCCTCCTCAGGATGTTCCACAAAATGAATCGCCTTCGCCATCAGCTCTGTCAAGCGTTCCTGTCGGCCTAATAAATAAACATAACCGAGGACCGCTTCAAATGCAGAGCTATAATTATACGTGGTGACATCAGTGTTTTTAGGGACAGAGCCTGACTTCGCATTACGTCCGCGACGCATGACGGCCTCTTCTTCCTCTGTCAGCAGTTGTTGTTCTCTCATCGTCCGGATAATTTGTGCCTGAGCTTTCGCAGAGACATATCGCGTAGCTTCTTTATGAAGCACTTGAGGCTTCACACGGCCGCTCCGCAATAAATGTTCTCTGACTGCCTGCTCGTAAACCGCATCGCCCATATAGGCGAGAGCAAGTGCGTTAAGCTGTTTGACGTCTATATCTCGCAAATTCCCCACGCTGTTACCCTCTTTTCCAGCGAGTGCCTTGCGCTGTATCTTCTAATACAATGCCTTTCGCCTTCAATTGATCTCGAATTTCGTCCGCTCTTGCAAAGTCTCGATTTTTACGTGCATCTAGACGTTCCTGTATGAGTGCATCCACTTCTTCATCCACTAACTCATCGACACTCTCAAACGGTAAGCCAAGGACTCCCATTAACTGGTCGAACGCTTCTAAGAATCGTTCCAGCACCTGACGATCCGTATTTTTCTCCAATAAATAGACATTCGCCTGCTTTGCTAATTCAAAGATTGCAGCGATGGCATTGGCTGTATTAAAGTCATCATCCATCGCATTTTCAAATGAAGTAATCTGCTCATCAATACGATCCAACCACGACTGCGGATCTTCCGCCAAGTCAGCAGACATTGAAAGTCGATGTTGCACATTATGATACGCCGTCCTGATCCGCTCAAGCCCATTTGCCGCATTCTCCACCAAATCTTGCGCAAAGTTCACGGGGTGACGGTAATGTACGGAAAGCATGAAGAAACGAAGCACCTGCGGATCGATCTGCTTACGAATATCATGAACCAAAATGAAATTTCCGAGTGATTTGGACATTTTTTCATTGTCAATATTAATATAGCCATTATGCATCCAATAGTTCGCAAAGGTTTTACCAGTCGCCGCTTCAGATTGTGCAATTTCATTCTCATGATGCGGGAAGGTCAAGTCTTGCCCACCTGCGTGGATGTCAATCGTGTCGCCAAGGAGTTCTCTCGCCATGACGGAACACTCAATATGCCAGCCCGGCCGACCTTTCCCCCACGGACTATCCCAGGAAATCTCGCCTTCCTTCGCTGCTTTCCATAGCGCGAAATCAAGAGGATCTGATTTGATTGCATTCTCCTCAATTCGTGCACCAACCTTCAATTCATCGATTGATTGGTGTGAAAGTTTTCCGTATCCGTCAAATTCACGCGTATGGAAATAGACGTCTCCATTTGATTCGTATGCGTACCCTTTCTCAATCAACAGCTGAATAAACTGTACAATATCACCAATGTGCTCCGTTACACGAGGATGAGCTGTTGCTTTTTCACAACCAAGCGCGCCCACGTCCTCAAAATATGCTTCAATAAAACGATTCGTCAATTCTCCGACTTCCTCGTTCAATTCGTTTGCCGCTTTAATGATTTTATCATCTACATCCGTGAAATTCGAAACGTAATTCACTTCATATCCGCGATATTCCAAGTAGCGGCGGACGGTGTCGAAAGCGATGACAGGTCGCGCATTTCCGATATGAATATAATTATAGACAGTCGGGCCGCAGACATACATCTTGACTTTTCCTTCTTCTATCGGAATGAATTTCTCTTTTTTACGTGTTAATGTATTATAGAGTTGAATGCTCATGTAAATCTCCCTTTTTTCCATTCGTTGATTCTAGCTGTTGTGTCCGCAGCTGCAATTCTTGAATTTTTCCTTCCAGACGTTTTATTTCATCTGCTATCGGATCAGGCAGTGTGTGATCCAATCGATCTTTCACTCGGACACCATTTGAAATGACAATCTTACCAGGAATTCCGACTACTGTGGAATTGGGCGGTACTTCTTTCAAGATTACCGAGCCTGCTCCCACCTTACTATTTTCTCCGATCGTAATAGAGCCGAGGACTTTGGCTCCCGATGCAACCAACACGTTATTATGCAGGGTCGGATGGCGCTTTCCGCCTTCTTTCCCAGTCCCCCCAAGAGTCACGCCTTGATACAGCGTAACGTCATCTCCGATTTCACAAGTTTCTCCAATGACTACACCCATTCCATGATCAATAAAGAGACGTCTGCCAATTACTGCGCCAGGATGAATTTCAATCCCTGTGAAAAATCTACTGACCTGCGATACCACACGCGCCAGAAAACGAAGATTCCGCTTATAGAAGGCGTGTGCTATGCGGTGCGCCCATATGGCATGCAATCCCGAATAAGTCAATATCACTTCAAATGAACTACGAGCTGCCGGATCCTGTTCAAAAATGCAATGGATATCTTCTTTCATACGTTTGAACACTGAACTTCCCCCTTTTTTTCAGTTAAACCAGATGGCACTTTCCGCTTTTGGTGACAGCCAGCTTCAAGCGCCAGCCTCTCGGGACACTTCGGTCTTTCCGAAAAGGTGCAAAGACCGCACCTTTCTCGGCATGCCCTCCAGTGCCTGTCGAGGCTAGACGGCGCTTTCCGCTTTAGATGACAGCCAGCTTCAAGCGCCAGCCTCTCGGGACACTTCGGTCTTTCCGAAAAGGTGCAAAGACCGCACCTTTCTCGGCATGCCCTCCTATGCCTGTCGAGGCTAGACGACGCTTTCCGCTTTAGAATAAAAAAACGCCCCTGTCATTTATGATGACAGAGACGCATTGGTTGCGTGGTTCCACTCCGCTTGGAAGAAATTTCTCTTCCCGCTTAATGTCTTTAACGCAGACGATACGTATGGCCTACTAAACAGTTCAGCTCATCGCTCAAAGGTGCATTTCCATGTTAAATTAACTCAGGTCATTCCCAGCCTAGATGACCCTCTCTTTGGAGCATTCAACATGTACTTTCCTTCTCAACGCTTTTTTATGAATATTCATATTACGTTCATTTTACACAAATCCTAAGAAAAGTCAATATTGATTATTTTGCAAATCTTCCGACACGTTGCAAAATCTTTTCTTTCCCGATTAGCGCTATTGCATCTGGCAATTCCGGACCAGATGTTTGACCTGTTGTCACGACACGAACTGGCATAAATAAATTCTTCCCTTTATGTCCTGTTTCCTTTTGTACAGCTTTGATGGCCGCTTTAATGGATGGCGCATCAAACACCTCAAGAGCTTCCAATTGCCCCTTCAATGAAGTCATTACTTCCGGTACTTGTTCACCAGCCAAAATCTCCGATGCTGCTTCATCATATTCAACGGTGTCTTGGAAGAACTGGGCGGACAGCTCGACAATTTCAGCTCCAAAGCTTAATTGACCTTGATATAAAGCGATTAGATCGTGCACCCATGTTTTTTCTTCATCCGTCATTTTGTCTGGTACGAGTTCTGCTGCCTGCAAGTGCGGCAACGTCAGATCAATCACTTCTTCAAGTGATAATTTCTTAATATACTGGTTGTTCATCCATGTTAATTTATGTGTGTCGAACATAGACGGCGACTTAGACAAACGAGATTCATCGAATAATTTTATCAGCTCGTCATGAGAGAAAATTTCTTCTTCCCCGCCCGGTGACCAGCCAAGCAATGCAAAGAAGTTGAACATCGCTTCAGGTAAATAGCCCAAGTCTTTGTATTGTGAAATGAATTGAATAATCGATTCATCACGTTTCGAAAGTTTCTTTCTGTCTTCATTGACGATTAACGTCATATGTCCAAACTGGGGATGTTCCCAGCCGAACACGTCGAATACCATTAATTGTTTCGGTGTATTCGTCAAATGCTCTTCTCCACGGAAGACATGAGATATCTTCATCAGATGGTCATCCACTGCTACAGCAAAGTTGTAAGTTGGAATACCATTTGTCTTGACCATTACCCAGTCACCGATATCTTTCGATTCAAATGTAACTGTACCGCGGACTAAGTCTTGTACCGTGTACGTAATATTATCAGGCACTTGCATACGAAGGCTGTAAGAGAGACCCGCTGCCTCTTTTTCAGCTACTTGCTCTGCTGTTAAATTGCGGCATGCCCCATCATACATCGGCGCTGCGATACCTGTTGCTTTTTGCGCTACGCGTTTTGCTTCCAGCTCTTCGGGCGTACAGAAACATTTGTAGGCATGGCCCTTTTCAAGCATTTCATCTGCATAGTTCTTGTACAGATCTAAACGTTCCATCTGGCGGTACGGTCCATATTCGCCGCCCACATCGATTGATTCGTCATGATGGATACCGAGCCATGTCAGGTTCTCCAACTGCGATAACTCGCCACTCTCGATATTTCGTTCTGTATCTGTATCTTCAATTCGGATGATGAATTTCCCATCATAATGGCGGGCAAATAAATAGTTGAATAAAGCGGTCCGCGCTCCACCAATATGTAGTTGGCCTGTCGGACTTGGTGCGTAGCGCACACGTACTTCTTGTGTCATAATTGTCCCTCTCCGTTCTGATTGTTGAAAGAAGTTAATTGCCTATCTATTTTAGCATTGTGTTGTTTTTTTTGAAAGTCACTCGTTTTTCATCAATAAGATTGTAGCCATCGCAGCGATGCCTTCTTCACGCCCTGGGAACCCAAGACGTTCTGTAGTCGTTGCTTTGACATTCACTTGAGATAGATCGGCTTCTAATAATTCTGCTACACGTTGACGGATGTCACCGATATGCGGCGCCATCTTCGGTCGTTGCGCAATGATCGTGCAATCGATATTCCCTAGACGATAGCCTTCTTCTTTGACCATTCCCCAAACTTTCTCCAGTAATACAGCAGAATCCGCATCCTTGAAAGCTTCATCTGTATCCGGAAAGTGTGTACCGATATCTACTTTTCCAATCGCTCCGAGTGCTGCGTCTGTCACTGTATGCAATAAGACGTCTGCATCCGAGTGTCCAATCAATCCCTTTGTGTGCGGGATTGTGATGCCTCCAATAATAAGGGGGCGATCTTCTGCAAATGCATGTACATCAAAACCTTGTCCAATTCGAAACATGAGGTGATTCCTCCTACTTTCTTCTTTCCAGTAAGACCTCGCCAATTGCCAGATCTTCCTGGGTCGTCATTTTCACATTATCATATGAACCTTCTACAATTTGCACGCTGTATCCTATGCGCTCTACAAGCATCGATTCGTCAGTCCCGAGAAAACCTTCTCGAACTGCTGCATCAGAAGCTCTTTTCAGCAATTCATATCGAAATGCTTGCGGCGTCTGAACTAACCATAAATTCTCACGGTCCAGCGTTTGCTGCACGACATTATTCGCCGCAAGCTTGATTGTATCCTTTGCTCTCACTGCTGCAATTGCTGCACCTTTTTCATTCGCTGTGCTGACCAGTTTGCGGATGACAGACGAATCAAGGAAAGGTCTTGCGGCATCATGTACAAGCACAATGCCGTTACCTTCATATGTCTCTATGCAGGCGGCTACGCTATTTTGCCGTTCTCCGCCGCCTTTCACAAAGGTAATAGTCTTTCCTTTGTCACTTCTTGCAAGCATTTCTTTAATGACAGTTTGTTCTTCAGGCTTTACAGCTATAATAATTTCCTCACAGTGAGGATCCTCTAAAAAAACACTCACCGTATGATACAAAATCGGCAATCCGCCGATCTCTAAGAAAAGTTTGTTCTGACCGGCACCCATACGCTTTCCACTGCCTGCAGCCGGGATCATTACTGTATAATTCACATTAAGTCCTCTGCTTTCTGTAGCCGATTCACCGGCCTTTCGTTTTTGCAAAAATCATTCGTCCCGCAGATGTTTGAAGAACACTTGTTACGACGACATCAATTGCCTGCCCGATATGCGTTCTGCCATCCTCAATGACAATCATCGTGCCATCATCCAAGTACGCTACACCTTGGTTATGTTCTTTACCATCTTTGATGACGACTACATGCATTTCTTCTCCCGGAATAACGACCGGTTTAACTGCGTTTGCCAAATCATTGATGTTCAAGACTGCCACTCCGTGCAAATCAGAGACTTTATTCAAATTAAAGTCATTCGTCACGACAAGACCTTCCATCTTCTTTGCCAGCTTCACAAGTTTTAAATCCACTTCCGCTACATCGTTAAAATCCTCATCCGTGATGAGCACGGTCGGTCCGTCGTCATTTTGCAGACGCTTTAGAATATCCAAACCGCGTCTCCCTTTAGTTCGCTTTAATGTATCGGATGAGTCGGCTATGTGTTGCAGTTCAGTTAACACAAACTGAGGAACGACGAGAATTCCTTGCAAAAATCCAGTAGCCGCAATATCCGCGATACGTCCGTCAATGATGACACTTGTATCAAGTAGCTTATAAACATTCTTCTGAGGCGCCACAGTTTCAGTCGGCTCCTTCTTTTTTATCGTTGTATTGCGCAAATTAGAGAAAGCGTTGATAAACTCTTCCCATTTCTTAAAACCTACCTGGAAACCTAAATACCCTAGAAGTATGGATAGCAAGACGGGCAGTACAGATGAAATAACAGGAATCTCAATCGCATTCAATCCGAAACTGACCAAAAACGCTACGCTTAACCCTACGATTAAACCTATAGTACCGAATAGCAAATGCATGATCGGCGCCTTCAAAAGTCGTTCTTCAATCCATTTAATAAAGTCCACAATCGGTTCTGTTAAAAATAAGCTAAATAAATATAGAATGATTGCTCCTAAAACAGCTTCGACGTATGCGTTTTCTATCGCGGGGCGTGACGTAAAAGCGAACATGGCAAATAAGTACGGTAAAAATAAAACACCGAGAGTTCCTCCGATTAACAGGAAAGAAACCTGGACTACTCTTTTCAACATTCTCTTTCACCTCCTTTTCCTTCCTATTAGTATACAACGAATCACAGTAAGTCGCTTAGGTTAAGCGAGGGGTTTATTGCCCCCTCACTTCTATTAGGACAATCTAAATGCGGCAAAGGTTTCTTAACGCTTCAACCAGTCTACTTACTTAAAAGCAATTCCAAGCGCCTCCGAGATTGTTTCAACCCCGACTACTTGGATGCCTGACGGTACATCCCATCCCCCCATATTGGATGACGGCATGATAATCCGCTCAAACCCCAGCTTGGCAGCCTCTGTGACACGCTGCTCTATTCTTGATACCCTTCTTACCTCACCCGTTAACCCTACTTCACCAATAAAACAATCTCCCACCCCTACCGCGGTATCCCGATAACTCGACACGATACTTAACAGCACTGCTAAATCGATCGCCGGTTCATCCAACTTTACTCCCCCAGCCACCTTAATATACGCATCTTGAGTTTGTAATAACATGCCTGCACGTTTTTCAAGAACCGCCATCAGCAAAGAAACGCGATTTTGATCAAGGCCCGTCGCCATCCGCTTCGGATAGTTGAAACTAGAAGGTGTAATCAACGCCTGTATTTCTACTAATATCGGACGTGTTCCTTCCATCGAAGCAACAATGGTCGAACCCGCGCCTCCTTGAGATCGTTCACGCAGGAATAATTCGGAAGGATTCAATACTTCCTTCAACCCAGACTGCAGCATTTCAAAAATAGCGATTTCATTGGTCGAACCAAAACGGTTCTTCACACTCCGTAGAATACGGTAGGTATGATGGCGCTCTCCTTCAAAATAAAGGACGGCATCCACCATGTGTTCGAGCAACCTCGGTCCCGCAATCTGCCCTTCCTTGGTAACATGACCGACGATGAAAATCGCGATATTTTGCGTCTTGGCAATCCGCATTAATTCCGCAGTACACTCTCGAACTTGCGACACACTCCCAGGGGCAGAAGTAACTTCAGGATGATGTACTGTCTGAATGGAGTCCACAACAAGAAATTTCGGTTTCACTTCATCGACTGTTTCATGGATCATACCTAGATCTGTTTCTGCGTAAATATACAGCTCATCTGATTTGACACCCAATCTTTCTGCCCGCAACTTTGTCTGTCGTATCGACTCCTCACCGGATATGTACAGGACGCGTTGTTGCTGGTTGGCAAGCAACGAAGATACTTGCAACAACAATGTCGACTTTCCTATCCCTGGATCCCCGCCAATCAATACAAGTGAGCCGGGCACAATCCCCCCACCGAGCACGCGATTCAGTTCATTCAATTCTGTTTTCACACGCGGCTCTTCCACCATTTCTACCGCACTAATCGGTAAGGCCTTTTGCTTCACTTTTTCACCGTGTTGAAAAGCTGCACGGGGACCTTTTTGCACAATTTCCACTTCTTCATCCATCGTGTTCCATTCACCACAGCCTGGACAGCGTCCCATCCATTTCGGAGACTCGTATCCACAGGAACGACACATGAATTTAGATTTACGCTTAGCCATATTCTCTCTCCCTATACGAAAAGGACAGCTCGCTGCGCTTTTTAAATTTCTAAGCGAGCGAGCTATCCGGATTTTTATTTAGTTAGTTACTTACGGATTCAGTTTGTTTTTCTGTCCGTACCACGAATTTATCGTCGTTCACATCAATCACTACTTTTTCACCCATAAGAACTTTACCTTCTAGTAATTCTTCAGATAAACGATCCTCTACGTGCTTCTGTAGCGCCCGGCGCAATGGTCGAGCTCCATACTCCGGATCATACCCTTCGTCGGTGATCTTATCCTGTGCAGCTTCTGTCAACACAAGCTCAATATCTTGTTCTGCTAATCGCTTCGCAAGATCTTCAGACATTAGGCTGACAATTTGTCGCAAATGTTCTTTCTCCAGTGAATGGAATACAATCATGTCATCCACACGGTTTAAAAACTCCGGTCTGAACGTTTTCTTTAACTCGCTCAGCATTTTTTCTTTCATATCTTCATAATCGGATTCGCCGTCTTGGATATTGAATCCGACATAACGGTTTTTCTTCAACTCAGTAGCCCCAACGTTTGACGTCATAATCATGACCGTATTACGGAAATCTACCGTCCGACCTTTAGAATCTGTTAAGCGTCCGTCTTCCAACACTTGAAGTAAAATATTGAAAACATCCGGGTGTGCTTTTTCAATTTCATCCAGTAAGACAACGGAGTATGGTTTACGGCGAACTTTTTCTGTCAGTTGGCCGCCTTCCTCGTAGCCTACATAACCTGGAGGTGAACCTACAAGACGAGACGTTGCATGTTTCTCCATATACTCGGACATATCGATACGAATCATAGCATCCTCATCACCGAACATCACTTCTGCCAGCGCACGAGCCAACTCTGTTTTACCAACACCTGTTGGACCTAGGAAGATAAATGAACCGATAGGACGTTTCGGATCTTTCAATCCGGCACGCGCACGGCGGATTGCTCGTGAAATCGCTAAGACTGCTTCATTTTGACCAATCACGCGCTCATGTAGGATTTCTTCCATTTTGAGTAATTTAGCTGATTCGGTTTCCGCAATCTTATCCACTGGGACTCCCGTCCACATCGCTACAACTGCAGCGATATCATCGACAGTTACTTCAGACTCTGTTTTTCCTTGTTTTTCTTTCCATGCTGCTTTTGTTGTTTCTAATTCTTCCTTCATCTTCTGCTCTGTATCACGGTAAGAAGCCGCTTTTTCAAACTCTTGGCTCTGAACAGCCGCATTCTTTTCAGAACGGATCGCTTCTAGCTTCACTTCTAATTCCTTCAAGTTTGGAGGAGTCGTATACGAACGAAGACGAACTTTAGATCCTGCCTCATCCATCAAATCAATCGCTTTGTCCGGTAAGAAACGATCGGAAATATAGCGATCAGACATTTTCGCAGCTGCTTCTACTGCTTCATCCGTTATCTTCACTCGGTGATGCGCTTCATAGCGATCACGAAGTCCTCTAATGATTTGGATAGTCTCTTCCACCGTTGGTTCATCTACTTGGATCGGCTGGAATCGACGTTCAAGTGCTGCATCTTTTTCAATGTATTTACGATATTCATCTAATGTAGTAGCGCCGATACATTGTAATTCTCCTCGAGCGAGAGAAGGTTTTAAGATATTAGATGCATCGATCGCACCTTCCGCTCCGCCCGCGCCAATCAATGTATGCAATTCATCGATGAACAGAATGATGTTTCCTGCCTGACGAATCTCTTCCATCACTTTTTTCATGCGGTCTTCAAATTCACCACGATATTTCGTGCCCGCAACAACTGTACCCATATCGAGCGTCATAACACGTTTGTCACGTAAGATTTCAGGTACTTCATTGTTGACTACTTGCTGTGCCAACCCTTCTGCGATTGCAGTTTTACCAACACCAGGCTCCCCAATCAAGACTGGATTGTTTTTGGTACGACGAGCCAGCACTTCAATTACACGCGTAATCTCTTTGCTTCGTCCAATAACTGGATCCAAAGTGCCTTCACGTGCAATCTCTGTTAAATCTCTAGCTAAACTATCCAATGTCGGTGTAGCGGCAGTAGCGTTGTTTGAAGTACTGCCAACTGAACTTTCATCATTGCCGAGTAACTGAAGAACTTGCTGGCGAGCTTTGTTTAAGCTGACGCCCGCATTGTTCAGGACGCGAGCCGCTACGCCTTCTCCTTCTCGGATTAATGCTAATAAAATATGTTCTGTACCAATATAGGAATGACCCAGCTTACGGGATTCATCAACCGAAAGCTCGATGACGCGTTTTGCACGCGGTGTATAATGAACGATCGGTCCTACATCTTTCGAGCCCACGCCTACAAGAGCCTCTACTTCCCGTTCAATCGTATCCGCATTGACACTAATGGCGTCCAGCGCTTTCGCTGCGATTCCACCGCCTTCTCGGATCAATCCAAGTAAAATATGCTCTGTACCAATTGATTCGTGTTTTAAGCGTATTGCCTCTTCTTGAGCCAGTTGCAAAACTTTTTGCGCACGTTGTGTAAATCGATTAAACATCATATCCATTCCCCTCTTTTCTTCATAAATAGAACCTATTCTATGTTATGCCAGTTGAATCCTCATTGCTTTAATCCTTCACTCTATACCTATTCATATCATTTCATAAAAAGCCGTAATTTAAACCTCAATACTGACTTTGACTATCTTTGATTAACTATAAATCCAAATTGACGATCTTGCAAAAAGTATGCTCAGGACTTTTCAGAATTGTTTCCTGGAGCTTGCGTACATTCAATTCCTAAGCGATCACGGAATAATTTTGCACGAAATACGTCGCGTTGGTCTGATGTTAATTCTGTACCCGCATATTGCTGAAGGAAACCTGGCTGCATGAAAATCATTAATTCATTTAAAATTGCCATGTCTAAATTTTCTATGATACCTAAATCAATACCCAAACGGACATCGGACAAACATCTGGCTGCTTCTGCGGAAGGTAGTATACGGGCATGAGTAATCGTACCAAGCGAACGGTAAAGCCGATTTTCCAAATGGACCTGTGATTTCGCTAATAATATTTCACGGGACTTTTTCTCGTGTGCAATCAAACGCTTTGATATATTGTCCAGATCCTTCAATATTTCTTCTTCAGACTTGCCAAGTGTTGTTTGATTGGATATCTGATAAATATTTCCAAGGGCTTCACTGCCTTCTCCGTAGCTACCGCGCACCACCATCCCAAGACGTGATATTGCAGGAATAATCCGTTCAATTTGCTTGGTGATGGTGAGAGCCGGTAAATGCATCATGACAGATGCCCGCATACCGGTTCCTGTGTTGGATGGACAACTAGTCAAATAGCCAAACGTCTCATCAAAAGCATAATCCAAGTTTCGTTCTATCTCGCTGTCTACTTGATTCGCCTGCTCATAGGCAGTATCGATTTGAAAGCCAGGATAAATACATTGGATACGTATATGGTCTTCTTCATTCACCATAATACTGATTGTTTCATCTTCTGAAAGCAGGACCGAACCGTATTTATCTGGGTCGATTAACTGTGGGCTTACCAAATGTTTCTCAACTAATATTTGTCTCTCAAGAGGTGATAGGTCTGACATCGACGTGCCCGCAAAATGATGCTCTTCCATAGTAGCCACCGCTTGGTCAACTGCTTCATTGACACGTTTAGCGTCTTCTTCAGAAGCACAAATAGGGAATAGGTAACTTTGCAGGTTGCGTGCTAATCTGATTCTTGTAGATAGGACGATATCCGAATGTTCTCCCTTTGCCACCATCCAGCCTGTCAGCTCTTGTTTGATGAATTTTTCAAATGACATGTTGATCGTCACCTCCATCGGCCAATTGCTTTTTTACTGTATTGGCTTCATCTCGTAATACGGCAGCTTCTTCAAAACGCTCAGCTTCTACCGCTTCCTTCATTTTTGTGCGGATGTCCTCTAATTGTTTTTTCAAAGCAAACCGTTCATTGAAGGAGACTGGTACCTTACCACCATGATTTGTATTGCCGTTATGCAATTTAGCAAACACTCGTGGCAGCTGCTCGCGGAAAGTATCGTAGCACGTCGCACATCCAAATTTCCCAATGTCTAAAAACCTATGAAAAGTCAGTCCGCAACTCGGACATTTGGGGCCATCAGGCAAAGTCTCATTCGACTTTTGACCTTGTAATAATTCTGAACCTCCAAGCCAATGTGCCAGAAATTGTTGAATGGACAACGGCTCTTGATCAGGGCTGAATGAAAATGTCTGGGAGTAAAACGCACATTTATCACATAAATGCCGCTCTGTCGTGCCATTCATTGTCTCTTGTTTAAAAACCACAGTGGCCGGACGTTCTTTGCAGTTTTCACAAAGCATTTATCATCACCTCATTCTACTTCTTCATAAATCAATGTGACTAACATGGCGCGGAGTATTCGCGAACGCAATGCATCTCGTTCAGGAAGCATATAGCGCAGTGTGGCTCGACCTACCGCAGCTAACATAAGTTTGGCTTCACGCTCTGTAATCACTTCTTCTTCAATCAAACGAATAATTACATCTTCAGCCATCGTAGAGGATGCTCCCGCTTCCAAACTTCCCAGCGCTTGCTCGAGCAAGTCCTTCCGTGAATTCGTCTGCACCCGATAAATCCGAATGTATCCACCGCCTCCGCGTTTTGACTCTACTGCGTAGCCTCTCTCGACTGTGAAGCGAGTTTTGATTACGTAGTTGATCTGCGAAGGAACACATTGGAATTTCTCGGCGACTTCATTCCGTTTGATTTCAACAGAGGCACTGTCTTCCTTTTCGATAATGGACTTCAAATACCCTTCAATAATGTCAGAAATGTTCCGCATCTCGTCACCTCGTTTCTGCTCGTTCTCTTAGTTGACTTTGACTATCTTTGACTTGATTGTATCGCAGAAAATGCGTGAGATGCAATTGATTTGTTTTAATATGTATGTTTGATTTTTTTGCATGTCTTGCGTTAGGCTGTCTCTCTACATGGAGGATTATTCAAGATCTTTTCATGTTTTTCATTGAACGAAAAAAACCACGCAAGCTGTCTGCGCGGTTAGATCTCTCTTATATAGTCATAGGTTCTTTCTTCAATGGTTCCAAGTCCACTTCAAAGCCCATATCTTCTAACATTTGTTGGTCTTTGTCGTTTTCCTGACCCGATGTTGTCAAATAGTCACCGATGAAGATAGAGTTTGCAGCATATAAGCCAAGTGGTTGAAGGCTGCGAAGGTTCACTTCGCGTCCACCCGAAATTCGTATTTCTTTTGTTGGATTGATGAAACGAAATAGGCTAAGTACCTTCAAGCAATAGCGCGGATCCAGTTCAGAGGTCCCTTCTAGCGGCGTCCCATCCACGGCGTGCAGGAAGTTGACTGGAATGGAGTCTGCATCGAGTATCCGCAGGCTGTGTGCCATGGAAATGACATCCTCTTTTGTTTCACGCATTCCGACTATTACGCCAGAGCAAGGAGATATTCCCGCTTCCTTTACATGTCCTACTGTGTTTACACGATCATCGTATGTGTGCGATGTAGTGATGCTTTCATGGTGTTCGGCAGAGGTGTTCAAGTTGTGATTGTATCGGTCTACACCTGCTTCTTTCAAGCGTGCGGCTTGTTCTGGCTTCAGAATGCCTAAACATGCACAAACGGTCATTCCTTTATGTTTCTCTTTAATTTTCTTGACGGAATCAATAACGATTTCAAGCTCACTAGCCCGAGGTCCTCGTCCACTTGCCACGATACAATAAGTGCCCGCTTTATTTGCAGCAGCTCGCTCTGCACCTTGTAATATTTCTTCTGATTTCATCATTGCATACTTTTCAACCGGTGCTTTTGACACAATCGACTGGGCACAGTAGCCACAGTTTTCCGGGCACAACCCCGACTTCGTATTGATGATCATATTAAGTTTTACTTTGTTTCCATAGTAATGGGATCGGATCGAGTACGTCGCATGAAGCAGCAACAGCAAATCTTCATCCGGACTATTTAATATTGAAAGCGCTTCCTCATTTGTTAATACGTGACCTTTCAAAACTTGGTCAGCCAGCCTTTGATAGTTCGTCAAAATGAATGCCTCACTTTCAAATGTTTTGAAATTCTAAATGCGAATATTCCCGCCAGTACGGCTAGCACAATATCCTTCGGTAATGGAGGAATCATCCAAAGCCATGCAATTTTGTACGTAAACACCTCTGGCGCCGCAGCCCAAACTTTATAGGCGACATACATCCAGTTCGTACCCAATAAATAGTTGATTGCTGTCGCAACAAGTGATGCAATAATATAAGATGGCAGTGTATTCTTACGCTCCACGATTTTACCTGCTACATAAGCAATCAAGATGAAAGTAACGATAAAACCAAATGTCGGGCTTAAGATTTGGCCAAATCCACCTTGAAACTTAGCAAATACAGGAGCCCCTGCAAGGCCGACCATCATATAGACAGTCATCGACAATGCACCAAGACGGCTACCCAATAACAATCCTGACAAAACAGCGAAAAATGTCTGCAATGTAATAGGTACTCCCCCGACTACTAAAAATGGTATGAAAGAAGTGATATTAGCCCCAATCATCATTAAAGCAGCAAACATTCCACTATATACAATTGACAATGTACTGAATTTACTTTGCGGACGTCCTTCCGAAGCTGTCGTCATCATGACACCTCTTTCTATTTTGAGTTACTATAAAAATAGTAATGGTTGACTCATTAATTGTCAACTCGTTTTTAATTTAAGTTAACTAATAATTTATGGAACATCTTATATGTAAGGAATGACACCCTTTTCTTATCCAATAAGGCAGAAAGAAACAGACAAGACCCACATCTACCCCTGCTGGCAATTTCTTAGAATGAACAAAATGCTTTCTCTGCAAAAAAAGAACTACCCGGGAAGTCAGATGAACATGACTTCTCGGGCAGCTCCTATTTCTTTTTATCGACTTTGTCTTCTTTTTCTTTCCTGAAAAGAAAAAAAGCAAGTACACCACTTAATGCAGCGGCGCCAAAGGTAATCCAAACACGCGAATCCCACGGTACTTCTTCATAATTATTCTCCAACATAATCCAGGCAAGCGTGCCGACAAGTGCCGCTATCGGAATGGAGTATTTAAAAAACTGCATGATTCCTCACCTTTTCAAGTTACTCCTTTAATTTTACCATGTTTCAGTAAATTTCTCTATGCGCACTCCGGTCTTCAAGAACTTCATCAAACATTCACTTGACGATTACCTACAAAGCCGCTATGATATGGTTAGAATTATCGAAATAATTTAATAAGAATCATATCTTATCAAGAGAAGCAGAGGGACTGGCCCAAAGACGCTTCAGCAACCAGCCGATGGGCAAGGTGCTACTTCCAGCAGTATGCCGAAATGGCACACTGAAAGATGAGAGGGAACTGGTCATTGCGATTACAAAGCCTTCTATTTACTTGAAGGCTTTTTTTGATTAGAGAAAACAAAGGGGGATTTGATGATGTCATTACTGGAGAAACTTCAAACAAATGTCCTGACAGCAGATGGGGCAATGGGAACTATTTTGTATTCATATGGGATCGATTATTGCTATGAGGAATTAAATATAGAGAAACCTGAAATTATAGAGAAAATCCACCACGACTATATCGAGGCGGGAGCTGATATTATTCAGACCAATACATACAGTGCCAATGCAGTGAAATTGGCTCGTTATGGATTGGAAAACCGTGTTACGGAATTCAATAAAGCAGCAATCCAAATTGCAAAGCGGGCTGCTGCACCAGGTGGTCAATTTGTGCTTGGTACCATCGGCGGTTTGCGTGGAATTCGCAAAAGTGATGCATCGCTCGATGAAGTAAAGCAAGTAGTCCTTGAACAGGCCAACGCATTATTGACTGGAGATCCAGACGGACTGTTACTCGAAACGTATTATGATTTCGAAGAATTATCATCCGTCGTTTCAACACTTCGTCAAATCACAGATGTTCCGCTAATTGCGCAAGTCTCCATGCACGATCCTGGAGTTTTGCAAAACGGACTTTCATTGAATGACGCGTTGCATCAACTGGAATCACTAGGTGCAAGTATAGTCGGTGTAAACTGCCGCTTAGGGCCTTACCATACAATCCAAGCTTTTGAAAATGTGAAACTGCCGGAAAATGCATTTTTATCCGCTTATCCGAATGCATCTTTACTGGATGTGGAAGATGGCCGCATTGTCTATGAATCTGAAGCTGAGTACTTCGGGCGAGCTGCAGTATTGCTGCGTGATCAAGGTGTACGGTTAATTGGCGGGTGTTGCGGAACTACTCCTAAACATATTAAAGCAGCGAAAACTCGATTAGCGGGATTGTCTCCTATCACCAAGAAAGTAGTAGAACCAACAAAGCCAATCGTTATTCAGGAAGCCGGCCCGGTAAAACATCAACCGCTCCACGAGAAAGCCAAAACAGAACGTACGGTCATTGTGGAATTGGACACACCACGGCATTTAGAGACAGAAGATTATATTAAAGGTGCCAATTTACTTTACGATGCAGGTGTTGATGCCGTAACGATGGCGGATAACTCATTGGCATCCCCTCGGATCAGCAATATGGCAATGGGTTCCATCATTAAAATGCAGCACAATATCCGCCCTCTTGTCCACTTAACGTGTCGAGATCACAACTTGATCGGGTTACAATCTCATCTAATGGGGCTTGACGCGTTAGGCATCCACGATATTCTGGCTGTAACAGGTGATCCGACGAAAGTTGGTGATTTCCCTGGCGCAACAAGCGTCTACGATGTATCGAGTATGGAACTGCTGCAGTTAATCAAACAGTTGAATGAAGGGATTTCATTCTCCGGTAAACCATTACGTAAAAAAGCAAACTTCTCAGTTTCAGCTGCGTTCAATCCGAATGTCCGAGTATTGGACCGGGCTGTTCAGCGATTGGAGAAAAAGATTGAAGCAGGTGCAGATTATTTCATAACGCAACCTGTCTATACAAAAGAAAAGATTATTGACGTCTATGAGGCTACAAAACATCTAGATACACCTATCTTCATAGGTATTATGCCTTTGACAAATATTCGCAACGCAGAGTTTCTGCATCATGAAGTGCCTGGCATTAAACTATCTGACGAAGTGCTTGAACGGATGCGCGCCTGTGGCGACGACCGAGCAAAAGCCACTGAAACAGGAATTCAGATCGCAAAGGAGCTGATCGATACAGCAGCGCAATACTTTAACGGACTGTATTTGATCACACCATTCCTCCGTTACGACATGACACTTGAGCTACATGACTACATTAAACAAATAGATAAGCAGAAGGAGAGCGAATTATCACATGCAGAGACATCCTATTGAAGAACAACTAGACAAACGAATCCTTATCATTGATGGCGCGATGGGGACGATGCTGCAGGCGGAGGACCTCTCAACAGAAGATTTTGGAGGCGAAGATTACGACGGCTGTAATGAATATTTAAACGTTTTACGACCTGATATCTTGGAGAAGATTCATGATGAGTACCTAGAGGCAGGAGCCGACATCATTTGTACCAACACATTTGGCGGCACTCCCCTTGTTCTGAATGAATTTGCACTAGGACATCGTGCACATGAAATCAATACTAAAGCTGTCGAAATTGCAAAGGCAAGTGCAGCAAAGTATTCCACTGCGGAGTGGCCGCGTTTTGTCGCAGGGGCGATCGGACCGACGACTAAGACTCTTTCTGTCACAGGCGGCATTACATTCGATGAACTTTCTAATGATTTTTACGTGCAGGCGAAAGCATTGGTTGAAGCTGGCAGCGATTTAATCCTCATGGAAACTAGTCAGGATATGCTAAACGTCAAAGCCGGCACGATTGGTATTAAAAAGGCCTTTGAAGAGCTAGGACGCGAAGTACCAATCATGATTTCCGGTACAATCGAACCGATGGGTACAACACTTGCAGGTCAAAGTATCGAAGCATTTTACATTTCCATTGGACACGTCAATCCCCTATCTGTCGGCCTAAACTGTGCGACTGGACCAGAATTCATGACGGATCACTTACGTTCGTTATCTGACCTGGCAACTAGCTATGTGACATGCTATCCGAATGCCGGATTGCCAGATGAAGAAGGTCATTATCATGAGTCTCCAGAATCCCTATCGAAGAAGCTGGAAGGATTTGCAGAAAAAGGCTGGTTGAACATGGTCGGCGGCTGTTGTGGTACGACACCTGAGCACATTCGAGCAATTCGAGAAGCTGTAAAAGACAAAGCACCTCGTCAAATGCCTGAAATAGAACCTGGTCATGCCGTTTCAGGTATTGAACCTTTGCTATATGATGACACATTGCGTCCTTTATTAATTGGGGAGCGTACAAACGTTATCGGCTCACGGAAGTTTAAGAAGCTAATTATAGAAGAGAAGTTTGAAGAAGCGTCTGAAATTGCACGTGCACAAGTAAAACGCGGTGCGCACGTACTCGATATTTGTCTGGCGAATCCAGATCGTGATGAACTGATCGATATGACGCGTTTTATGAAAGAAGTCGTAAAAAAGGTTAAAGTCCCTCTAGTAATTGACTCAACGGACGAAAATGTCATCGCGGAAGCATTAAAGTATTCCCAAGGAAAAGCGATTATCAACTCGATCAACTTGGAGGACGGCGAAGAACGATTTGACGCAGTTTTGCCTCTCGTGAAAAAATATGGCGCGGCAGTGGTGGTTGGTACCATTGATGAAATCGGAATGGCTGTTACGAGAGAACGCAAACTGGAAATCGCCTTGCGTTCCTATGATCTGCTCGTAAATAAATGGGGAATTGCACCCGAAGATATTATTTTCGATCCGCTTGTATTCCCTGTCGGTACAGGAGATGAGCAGTATATCGGTTCAGCTGTTGAGACAATTGAAGGCATTCGTTTGATTAAGGAAAAGTTACCGCGTACGCTGACCACGCTAGGTGTCAGTAACGTTTCATTCGGCTTGCCCCCTGTTGGTCGTGAAGTGCTGAATGCAGTGTATTTATATCACTGCACGCAAGCTGGCTTGGATTACGCCATCGTCAATACAGAAAAATTAGAACGCTATGCTTCCATCCCAGAAGCAGAAATCAAACTAGCTAATGATTTGCTATTTACGACAACAGATGAGACATTAGCGGATTTTGCAGATTTTTATCGAGATAAGAAAAAAGAAAAAACTGAAGACGATATCCCGAAAACTGTTCCCGAACGTCTTGCCTACTATGTAGTGGAAGGAACGAAGGAAGGCTTAATTCCTGACTTAGAGGCTGCCCTCCAAACATACGATGCACCACTGGATATTATCAATGGTCCATTGATGAAAGGGATGGCAGAAGTCGGGCGCCTGTTCAATGACAATCAACTTATCGTAGCGGAAGTATTACAAAGTGCTGAGGTCATGAAAGCTTCCGTTTCCTATCTCGAACAATTTATGGAGAAGAAAGAAGACGACAGCGGGAAGGGTAAAATTATCTTAGCTACCGTCAAAGGCGATGTACATGATATCGGGAAAAACCTTGTAGATATTATTCTAAGCAATAACGGCTTTAAAGTTATTGATATTGGGATCAAAGTTACCCCAGCGGCATTGATCGAGGTCATTCGTAAAGAAAAGCCAGACATTGTCGGCTTATCCGGATTGCTCGTAAAATCCGCTCAACAAATGGTGTTGACGGCACAGGACTTTAAGGCAGCAGGAATCGATTTGCCTGTTATGGTCGGTGGAGCTGCTCTGACAAGACGTTTCACAGAAACGAAGATTGCGCCTGAATACGATGGCCCTGTTATTTTTGCCAAGGACGCAATGCAAGGATTAGATTTGGCTAACCGTCTTCAAAGCGAAGACAAAGGAGCACTACTGAAAGAATTACAGGAAAGCCTTGAGAAGCGGGAAGCAAATGATGCGATTAAAGCAAGCCGCGGAAATACTGCAGTTGCAGTGGTGGCGCGACCAGTGAAAACGGTACGTACCGACGTACCTGTATTCGTGCCGACTGATTTACGCAGACGCGTTGTAAAAGACTATTCAGTTGCTCACTTACACCCATACGTGAACATGCGCACACTGATCGGCCACCATCTAGGCTTACGCGGAAATGTCGATAAAATGCTGGAAAAGAAAGAAGAACGGGCTGTTCAGCTTCATGAAATGGTCACAAGCTTCCTGCAATCCGATAAATTAACCGCTTCAGGTATTTATCAGTTCTTCCCTGCTCAGGCAGACGGTGACGACGTAATCATTTACGATCCAGAAGATGCGAAAACAGAAATTGAACGGTTCACATTCCCCCGCCAAGAAAAAGAACCATTCCTTTGTCTGGCGGACTACTTGAAAACAGTTGACAGTGGGGAAATGGACTATGTGGCCTTCATGCAAGTTACTGCGGGTAAAGGGGTTCGAGATTATGCAAACCAGCTGAAAGAACAAGGGAAGTTCCTAGAAAGCCATGCTTTTCAGGCAACTGCTCTAGAATTGGCAGAGGGCTTTGCTGAACGTATTCACCAAGAGATCCGTGATCAATGGGGATTCCCAGACCCTACGGACTTCACAATGCGCGAACGGTTCGCTGCAAAATACCAAGGTCAGCGATTCTCATTTGGCTACCCTGCTTGTCCAAATTTAGAAGACCAAGCCAAACTCTTCGGACTGATCAAACCTGAAGACCATGGCGTCATCTTAACAGAAGAATTCATGATGGAACCCGAAGCCTCCGTATCCGCTATCGTCTTCGCCCACCCAGACGCAAGATACTTTAACGTGGAATGAACAAAAGTGGAAGGCGCCATGTAGCCTCGACAGGCGTTGGAGGGCTTACCAAAAAGGCGTGCTTTGCCTTTTCGGTAAGACCGAAACGTCCCGAGGAGGCTGGCGCCTGCAACTGGATGTATTCAAAAGCGGAGGCGGCTGGTCAGTCCCGACAGGCACTGGAAGGCTTAAATTAAAGGCGCTCTTTGCCTTTACTTTAAGACTGAAGTGTCCCGAGGGGCTAGCCGTCGGAGCTGGATGTAACCAAATGTGGAAGGCGCCGTTTAGCCTCGACAGGCGTTGGAAGGCTTAATAAAAAGGCGTGCTTTGCCTTTTCGGTAAGTCCGAAACGTCCCGAGAGGCTGGCGCCTGCAACTGGATATAACCAAAAGCCGAGACCGCTGGTCAACCACGAGAAGCGACGGAAACAGAATAACTAAAGCAAAATAAAACCGCTGTCTCCGATTAATTGGAGACAGCGGTTTTCATTTCCTTGATGAACGATTAACGGCAGCAACCTCTGCGCCGGCCACATCCTCCGCCGCCCCACATTCCATGTCCATGTCCATGAGAAGGTCCTCTGCCTGGCATTATCATAGAGCCCATAACATCCTGAGTTGTCTCTGTATAATAATGTTGCGGTACCCCTACTACGTTATGGCGATTAACGTTCACAATCGGGTGAATATAAGGAATTTCTTGCGGAGAAAAGCAATCATTATAACGGTACTGTGTTGGACAAACGATTGGCTGCATCTGAAAACCTGGTTGTTGCCCCTGCATTCCTGGGAATTGTCCTGACATACCAGGATATTGTCCTTGATTCATCATCATTTTCTCACCTCCTATACCCTATTACATGCCAGCCTACAGAATTATTACGGGCTAGCGCCGTGGGGATGTGGAAATTTATTGATATCAATTAAAAAAGAGCAATCCTTCCGCCTATATTTGGCGGTCTGAATCGCTCCAATACTGCATTAACCACATTGACGAGGATTCACTGATCGATCATATCCTTTTGTTTTTTCAATTGACTCCAATTGCTTCATAATTAGTTTGCATTCATTTACTGGACATTGGGATGGAGCACCTTCGTCTACCATATTCAAAGAGCCTAAAAAGTCAAGATCACGACGCAAATCCAGCTCAGCCGGATTAACAAATTGACGACCCATACTTTTTCATCCTTTCTGTTGGATAGTTCACAAGACAAAACCAGCCAATTCACTACTGATCACACGCCATACTTTGATAAATAAAAATACTCCATATATTATATGTGCGTGAAGATTCTTAGGAATGGGTATAGTAGGATATAACCTATTTATTGAAGGAGAGAGTTTGTATGAATCGAAATCGAATTGTATTATTTGATGGCGAATGTAACTTTTGTGATGCGAGCGTACAGTTCATTATTAAACGTGATCCGTATCGATATTTTTCCTTCGCTTCCTTGCAAGACGACGTAGGGAAAGAACTTCGAAAACAATACCAGATTCCAGACAACGTCGACAGTTTAGTTTTAATCGAAAATGGGAAAGCGTATACAAAATCAAGTGCCGCTTTACGTATCGCAAAAAAGCTAGACGGACTCTGGCATTTAGCTTTCCTATTCATAGTCGTGCCGTCAGCAATCCGCAACCGCGCATATGACTATATTGCAACGAATCGTTATAAATGGTTCGGTAAAAAAGAATTGTCTTGTATGCTGCCGACTCCTGAAGAGCGCCAGCGTTTTATCGCGTAAAAAAGGCCTTCCGTTACCGGAAGGCCTTTATCATGAAGTCAATTGCTTATATTCCTCATCCGTAAATGCACGTGATCGAGAAAGGAATCGTTTCCCTTCCACTCCTTCAAGCGAAAACATACCTCCGCGACCTTCCACTACATCAATGATTACTTGTGTATGCTTCCAATATTCATACTGGCTTTTCATCATATAGAAAGGCACATCGCCGATACGTCCTAACAATACATCTTGATCACCGATGAGCAGATCTCCTTCTTCATAGCACATTGGGGAAGATCCATCACAGCAACCGCCTGACTGATGAAACATTAACGGTCCATGCTTCTTTTTCAGCAATTCAATGAGAGCTAATGCTTCTTCTGTTGCAATTACACGGTCTGGCATGGGAATTCCTCCATTTCACGTCGGATCCTATAGACAGATGCGTTTTATTTCAATCAAAAGAATCCTTGCTTACTTTCATCGTAGCTCACTAGCATATTTTTCGTCTGCTGGTAATGAGCCAACATCTGCAGATGGTTCTCACGGCCGATACCGGATGCTTTATAACCTCCAAATGCAGAGTGTGCAGGATATGCGTGGTAGCAATTTGTCCACACACGGCCAGCTTGAATGCCGCGTCCAAAACGATATGCTGTATTCATATCACGCGTCCAGACACCTGCCCCTAAGCCGTATAGCGTATCATTGGCAATTTCAAGTGCTTCTTCTTTATCTTTAAACGTCGTAACCGCCACGACTGGACCAAAGATCTCTTCTTGGAAAATACGCATCTTATTATCACCCTTGAACACAGTAGGTTTCACGTAGTAACCATCTTTCAAGTCGCCTTCCAGTTCGTTTTTCTCTCCGCCTGCAAGACATTCTGCGCCTTCTTGTTTTCCGATATCCATGTAAGACAGGATTTTTTCCATTTGCTCCGTAGATGCTTGTGCTCCCATCATTACTGAAGGATCAAGCGGATTTCCTGTCTTGATCGCTTTAACACGCTCTATTGCACGCTCCATAAATTTATCGTAGATTGATTCTTGAATCAACGCACGGGATGGACATGTACATACTTCTCCTTGGTTCAGGGCAAACATGACAAAACCTTCGATTGCTTTGTCAAAGAATTCATCATCTGCATCCATGATATCCTCAAAAAAGATGTTCGGCGATTTCCCGCCAAGTTCCAATGTCACCGGAATCAAGTTTTGTGATGCATATTGCATAATAAGGCGACCTGTTGTCGTTTCGCCAGTGAATGCGACCTTGTTGATCCGCGGGTTAGATGCCAATGGCTTCCCTGCTTCTACACCAAATCCATTCACTACGTTGAGAACTCCTGCCGGCAGCAAGTCTTCGATCAGCTCAACAAGAACTAAGATAGAAGCCGGTGTTTGCTCGGCAGGCTTCAAGACGACACAGTTCCCTGCCGCCAAGGCCGGAGCCAGTTTCCACACTCCCATAAGGATCGGGAAATTCCAAGGAATAATTTGACCCACTACGCCTAACGGCTCATGGAAGTGGTATGATACCGTATTGTCGTCAATTTGGCTGATTCCACCTTCTTGTGCACGAATAGCAGAGGCAAAATAACGGAAATGATCCACTGCCAATGGTAGATCGGCATTCAATGTCTCACGAACTGCTTTTCCGTTTTCCCACGACTCCGCAATCGCTAGCATCTCGAGATTTTCCTCAATACGATCTGCAATCTTCAACAAAATATTGGCACGTTCAGTGACTGAGGTTTTTCCCCACGCCTCTTTTGCTGCATGAGCTGCATCAAGCGCCAGTTCGATATCTTCTGCTGTGGATCTTGCTACTTGAGTAAAAACTTTACCCGTCACAGGTGTTGGGTTATCGAAATACTGGCCATTCACCGGCGCCGTCCATTTACCGCCGATAAAATTATCGTAACGTTCTTTAAAATGAACCTTTGCACCTTCTGAATTCGGATTTGCATATACCTTGTTTTCTGAAGCTTGTACCATACTGCGTCACACTCCCTATTCTCTTTATTTTGCTTGTATTCTAGTGCAATCGTTTTTGCACACAAAGCCACTATACGAATATCAAGAACACGTTATGCATAATGATTGCGCTTACATATGCTATTTTTATTCTATCTGAAAATTATATATCTTTCAACTAATTACTATTCAAATTAATACTGTCGTAGTGAATTTATCAATTTCATAGGTTGGTAAGGATTCATTAATAATTTGTTCATAACTTGGCTGTACGATGAAAGAAATACAAATGACAGGGGTTGTCAATATGGAAGGTAAAGCAGCAAAAAAGTTACTCTCTATTGTCGGTTCAGGTGTTGTAGGCTCTATGCTGACGCTTGGCGTTGTTGCCAACACCGATTGGTTAGGGTCTCCGAAGGAAGTAGAATCAGCAAATATAGATACTCCTACATATGAGGTCGAGAAGGTGTCCACTGCACCAACAGATTCATTGGCCGATATGGTAGAACAGTCTTCAAAAGCTATTGTTGGCGTAGTTAATTATCAAACGGCAGGCAATCGTTTTGCTGAGGCTGCGACAGAGCAAATGGCGGGCACTGGTTCCGGTGTCATCTACAAAATTGACGATAAATATGCGTATATCGTAACGAATAATCATGTCATTGAGGGTGCACAAAAGATTGAAGTCACATTAGATAAAGGCGTAAAAGCATCGGCAAAACTTTTAGGCACAGATGCACTGACGGATATCGCGGTCTTACAAATCGATAAAAAGTTCGCAACTACTGCAGTGACGTTCGGAGATTCAAGTTTATTGAGAGCGGGAGACTCCGTAATCGCGATCGGTAATCCACTTGGTCTTGATTTTTCCGGCACCGTAACAAAAGGAATCGTTAGTTCAGTGTCTCGTACATTGGACGTCAATACATCAGCAGGAACCTGGCAGACAGAAGTTATTCAGACAGACGCAGCAATCAATAGCGGAAACAGCGGCGGTGCTTTGTTCAATACGGCAGGTGAAGTCATCGGTATCAACAGTCTAAAAGTAGCGCAAAGTGGTGTGGAAGGAATAGGGTTTGCCATTCCAAGTAATGAAGTGAAAACATTGGTCGAACAACTTACAGAAAAAGGACAAATCGAACGGCCCTATCTCGGAGTAAGTTTAGCTGACTTAGCGGAAATTCCCTATATGTATGTCAAGGATTTACCTGAAGCCGTCAAAGGCGGTGTAATGGTAACAGGAATAGAACCCAATTCTACAGCAGATCAAGCCGGCTTGAAAGAACAGGATGTCATCACCGAAATAAATGGTGAATCGATTGACAATTCTATGGAACTGCGTAAATATCTATACTCCAAACTACAAATCGGCAGCAAGGCAAACATCACTATATACCGTAATGGTGAAAAACAGCAAGTGAGTGTCAAATTTAGTGGTGGACAAATGAAATAATCGACGCAAGAGGCAGCTTTTACGCTGTCTCTTATTTTTTATAGCACTACAGACAAACACGCGCCAAAACACTCTTCATTGCATTTTCCACGTTTTCATACTATTTTTAGATACAAAGATGCAAGGAGGTCGTACTCAATGAAGATTCTGGTGATTGAGGACAATGACAGTGTCTCTTCCATGATTGGATTATTTTTTGAAAAGGAAGATATAGAAGGGGCATTTGAAGCAAACGGGTTAGACGGTTATGAACGGGCGATCTCTTCAGCATGGGATTGCCTCATCATTGATTGGATGCTGCCGGACCTTGATGGTTTAACGATTTGCCGCAAACTGAGGGAGCGCGGAATTGAAGTGCCAATCATTATGCTGACTGCAAAAGACGGAGAGGCGGATCAAGTACTTGGCTTTGAGATGGGGGTTGATGATTATGTCACGAAACCGTTCAGCCCTCTCGCCTTGATGGCACGAATTAAAGCAGTGACACGCCGATATACAACAAAAGGACAGGATGATTCGGCTGAAATCCATACCTCCTTTTTCCGGCTGAACCCTGATACACGCGAAGTATGGGTACAAGACAGATCGGTCACCAATTTGACGCCCAAGGAATTTGATCTACTGTATTTTTTCATTCGACATCCTAAACAGGTCTTCACACGTGACCAACTGCTCGATCAAGTGTGGGGATATGACTTTTATGGTGATGATCGTACGGTTGACGTTCATATTAAACGGCTCCGTTCTAAACTTTCGTTGCCTGATCATCCCTTTTTCCATACCGTCTGGGGCGTAGGCTATCGATTCGACGAAAGTGCCGTGACAAGCCAGTGAAGATCAAAACCTTTTATCAACAATTGCTCAGCCACTTCAGTGTTATCCTCATCACTGTACTCGTGCTCAGCTTATCCCTGACACATTACTTGGAGACAGTCGTCTATGAGCAGAAAACAGATGAACTTAAGACGTACGGACAAGCGATCCTCACTGACCTTCGACAAAGCACTCGTGGATCTAATGGGATTTTAAAGACTTACGGCCATGTTTTGGACACCCGTGCCATTCAATATAGTTTATTTGACGAGCACTCTTCTATTGTTTATTCCACTGGACTGAAGTCACCTTTAATTGAACTCAATCAAGAGGAATGGCATGCTTTGCAAAATGGTCAAACGGTAACTGTCAAACAAGAATTCAAACGATTTGATGAAGCAGTCACCTTTGTCCTGTTGCCGTATTTTGAAAGACAGCAGTTTGGCGGCGGTGTATTACTGACCTCCCCTATTACAGGGTCACGCGCCATTATTTCTCAAATGAATCACTACGTCCTTTATGCGACAGGTGCAGCTGTACTTCTAGCCCTATTGCTGAGTGGCTTGTTGTCGATGATTCATGTGCGGCGGATCCAAAGGTTGCGCCGAGCTGCAGCCACTGTGGCAGGCGGTGATTATACCGTTCGTGTCCCATCATCAGAATTTGATGAGATCGGTGAATTATCTAAGGACTTCAATGAAATGACCGACAAACTTGAGACTTCAATGAAGGAAATCGACACACTTGAAAAACGCAGACGGCAGTTCATGGCGGATGTCTCTCATGAACTGAGAACACCTCTTACCACGATTCGCGGGGTAATCGAAGGGTTGCGTGAGCGAATGATTTCTGAAGATGAACAAGATAAAGCACTGCAGTTGGCACAGAATGAATCGAAACGACTGATTCGACTCGTCAACGAAAACTTGGATTACGAAAAGATCCGTGCCAATCAAATTCAATTGAATAGGCAGAGACTTCCTCTGAAAGAACTCTTTGAAATGACTGCCGACCAACTTGAACATGCAGCAGCTGAACGTGGAAATACCATTATAGTCAATGCATCCGATCAGCTGTCTGTCTTTGCAGATTACGACCGGCTCATGCAAATTTTCATCAATATTACCAAAAACAGTATCCAATTTTGTGAAAATGGAACGATTACTCTAAATGCCAAGGAAAACGAGAAAGAAACGATTATCGAAATCGAAGATACGGGAATCGGCATGAACCCCGCTGAAATCGAACAAATTTGGGATCGTTTTTATAAAGCCATCATTTCAAGAACTTCCACGCCGTACGGTGAATTTGGGCTTGGTCTTTCAATCGTCAAACAGCTTGTCCTTCTACATGAAGGTAGAATCGATGTACAGAGTGAAAAAGGCAAAGGTGCTCTCTTTACGATTAGATTGCCAAAAGTGGATACAACAGCTGTATTGGAATAAAATTGATGATTGTGAATGGCTACCTTTGATTCGAGTTCCAGAATTACAGTCTTGTTTATATTCATTATTTTATCTTAACGAACAGTTCATAAATTAAAATGTTTAAAACAACCATATTTGTTGTTTTAAAACTACTTAATTTCATTGTTGAACACGAACAATCAAGGAATCAGGTAAAGCACCCTATAGAGAGAACTTTTTTCAAAGTGTCTGCCCTATAGGGTGTATTTTTGTTCTGTCTATAAACGGCAATAATTAGGTGTTCCCTATTCTTTCTTACTCGTCTGTCAATTTATGAACCGACCATACCGTACCGGTGTCGGTCCCTCCGCCAATGTTAAGAGAAATCCCCAAACCACTCGCTTCATAGAAGATCGCAATTTGGTCACCAGCATTCAAGTGCACATCCCCTGTTATAGTAACGGTCCCATTCCCTAAAACCGCTCGTAATGTTAGTAGCAGGGCTATATTGACATTCAATACCGGGAATAGACCTGAGATTAGATCACCCGTTATGCCTGAAGACCTTCGGATGACAAACGCCGGATCAATTCCAGCTCCTAAGTTAACGTTGAGCGCTGCAGTTGTAGTATAACTTAATACCGCATTAATCGTATATCTTCCGGTTGATGGAACGGTGTAAGTGCCGCTCGCTGCATCAAACCCATCTCCACTATAATACGGATCTGTAACGACCCAGCCTCCTAGCTGTTGGCTACCTGTGACTGTGGTCGGTGTTCTTCTTGCCGAGAAACCAACCCCCGCAACAGTAGGACCGGTTGCTCCTGTGGCTCCTGTTGGACCCGTTGCTCCTGTGGCTCCTGTGGCTCCTGTCGCTCCTGTTGGACCCGTTGCTCCCGTTGCTCCCGTTGCTCCTGTGGCTCCTGTGGCTCCTGTCGCTCCTGTTGGACCCGTTGGACCCGTCGGACCCGTTGCTCCGGTTGCTCCTGTTGGACCCGTTGCTCCTGTGGCTCCCGTTGCTCCTGTGGCTCCCGTCGCTCCTGTTGGACCCGTTGCTCCCGTTGGACCCGTCGGACCTGTGGCTCCCGTTGCTCCTGTGGCTCCCGTCGCTCCTGTTGGACCTGTTGCTCCTGTTGCTCCTGTGGCTCCTGTGGCTCCTGTGGCTCCTGTGGCTCCCGTCGCTCCGGTTGGACCCGTTGCTCCCATTGGACCCGTCGGACCCGTCGGACCTGTCGCTCCCGTTGCTCCTGTCGCTCCCGTCGCTCCTGTTGGACCCGTTGGACCCGTTGCTCCTGTGGCTCCCGTCGCTCCTGTTGGACCCGTCGGACCTGTCGCTCCCGTTGCTCCTGTCGCTCCCGTTGCTCCTGTCGCTCCCGTCGCTCCTGTCGCTCCGGTTGGACCCGTTGGACCCGTCGGACCTGTCGCTCCCATTGCTCCTGTCGCTCCCGTTGCTCCTGTCGCTCCCGTTGCTCCCGTTGGACCCGTCGGACCTGTCGCTCCCGTTGCTCCCGTTGGACCCGTCGGACCTGTCGCTCCCGTTGCTCCCGTTGGACCCGTCGGACCTGTCGCTCCCGTTGCTCCTGTCGCTCCCGTTGCTCCCGTTGGACCCGTCGGACCTGTGGCTCCTGTTGCTCCTGTCGCTCCCGTTGCTCCTGTGGCTCCTGTCGCTCCTGTTGGACCCGTTGCTCCTGTGGCTCCTGTCGCTCCCGTCGCTCCGGTTGGACCTGTCGGACCGGTTGCTCCTGTTGGACCCGTTGGGCCGGTCGCGCCTGTGGCTCCCGTCGCTCCTGTTGGGCCGGTTGGACCTGTTGGCCCCGTTGGACCGGTTGCTCCAGGCGGGCCTGGCGGACCGGTTGGACCAATGTTTCCACTAGGAATAATAGATGTGACTCTGCCCAACTTTGTGTCTAAAAGAAGTTCTTTCTTTATGACAGTAGATAACATTTCTTGTACTGAGTCATTTACAGCATATAAATCTTCAAGTGTAGCCGTTTGACTAAGGCCAGGTATGGTACCTAATGCATACTGAATTTTCTCCCCTTCTGCATTAATAATATGCGCAAGTCCAAGTTCTTCCATTGCTATCGATGCTAAAAGCAAATTGATTACATCGTTTCGATCAATGGTGATATTGGGAGTGATATTGGGAATATTCGGCTGGGACATATCAAAACCCCTTTCTTATTTTGTAGAACGTCATGCAGGAAAACCCTTCATGACGTTCTCTTGCATAGTCTATTCTCTGCAGAAGAAAGAGATTGTACAATTGAACTAGCAAAACAGAATCCACATGTAATTCTGCCTTTTAAAGATAAGAAAAGTCTTCTTGATCACTAAAATGAACTAATACCTCATTAACATTCCTTACGATTCATTAAAAGCTGGAAGAATTAACACAACCAAGTTTGTAACTACCCGATATCCCCTAACATAGGATACATAGCATCGCACCTGATTTTTAAGTGTATTTTAATGTAAAGGAGTGAATACGATATGTCGATGCCGAATATTCCAAACATAACACCGAATATTTCACTGGATCGCTGTGAAACGATCGAGCTTTTATTGAATTCAATTGCATTAGAAGAAATCGCCTTATCTCATATTATGAATGCAGAGGCGGAGAAGCTCCAACTTTTTTTAGCGAAGCATTCTCGTTGCTTAGATGATGTTTGGAAAATGAATAATAGCATTAACAAAACTCTGAGAACCATCGTCAAGTCGCAGATGCTGTTACAGTTCAAACTGGAAGATGTATTAGAACTTGACTGTGACAGTTGTAAACCTCGCAGACCTTGCAAACCTAAACCCCAGCAATGTTGTCACAAATGTACGCCAGATTCGGAATGTCATTGTAATTGCTGCCCCGATAAAGAACACGGAAAATGTAAATGTCACTGAAACAGTCATCCTGTTTTGAAAGAGGCGATCATTATGAAATGCTTGGAATCAGGTTCCCAATCTGTTTTTTCAGAAAGCGAATCTCATTTTTTGAATGCAATACCTAAGTATTTTCAATTGCTGATCACTCATTTACGCACTCACGAAGGTTCCACTGAACGGAGTCAATCATTCAATCTAGAAACAACACTCATTTCTTCCTTGTCTTTGATTGAACATGCGCATGCTTATTATTTTCATCGCAAAGTTCTTCTAGGAGGAAAGCAGTTTTTTCTAAGTGGCAGTACAGTACAATACGTGATACAACAGTTTCTTCAAGAGCTATGGAGTTGCAATTTTATTCATCTAGAGTGTAAACAGCATTGTGAAGGAATCCTTAATCAAATCCAATCTTACTATGATTGTGATTTCGTGATATTTATCACAAACGCTCCTTCAGAAAAGACTGCTTGGATATCTGATACGATTTTGGATATTCGTTACTTTAAAGGAGATAGATAGATGGAGAACAATCCAATAATTAGTTTATGTATGATCGTTAAAGACGAGGAAGAGCGAATAGAAACATGTCTAAAAAGTGCGAGCAGCATAGCAGATGAGGTTATCATTGTGGATACTGGATCAACCGATCAGACGATAAAACTATGCCAGCAATTTGATAATGTGAAAATTCTTCATTACGACTGGGATCAACATTTTGCTAATGCCCGAAACTTCGGCATAGACCACGCGCGCGGCGAATGGATTTTATGGTTGGACGCGGACGAGGAATTGGATGTACCATCTTGGGAAACAGTAAAAGAACAACTAGCACAGCAAGAAGAAGCAACGGTTATCCAATTGCCTGTCTTTAATTATGTCGGTGAACGTTTGCCGATCCAACCTGAACAGGTTTTTATCTATTATCAGCCCAGATTATTTCGAAACTCTAAAGGCTACCAATTTTTCAAGCGTATCCATGAAACCCTCAAATTGCCTACAGATGCCAACATCACATACTTACCGTCCAAAATTCATCATTACGGATATATCACAGAGATTGAAAAGAAGAAAAAGAAAGAAACTCGAAACATTGAATTATTGCAGATAGATATAGATAAAATGGCAGAGGACCCATGGGTTGCTTACCATTTGGCAAGTGAATATTATCGTAGACAAGAATATACACAAGCATTTCAGTATATAAACCTGTCCATTTATTACTTTTTACAGAAACTGATCAAACCTCCCTCGATTCTCTATCGTTTAAAATATGCTATTTTAATTGAAACAAAAAGCTTGGACGGAGCATGGCCAAGTATCGAAAAAGCCATTGATCTCTATCCAGACTATGTCGATCTCCACTTTTTCAAAGGGTACATTCTCTTTGAAAAAGAAAGATATAAGGAAGCCTTAGAGGCATTCGGTAGATGTCTGGAATTAGGAGATGATCATAAAGAACATCTAATTTGGCAAGGCACCGGCAGCTACCGAGCAATGGAATACAAGGATAAGTGTCTGAAAAAGATAGACCAAGGATTATACGATAAAGGCGGGAAAATTTGAAAAAAGTACTGTATATCGGGTGGATTGGTTATGAGAACCTAGGTGATGAATTGATGTATGATCTTTTTAAGGAGCATTTCGCTGTACTCGGTGAAGGGTATTCTTTAGATTTTGTGAATGTTGAAATGAGATATTTGCAAAACATTTCACCCTCCGACTATGATTTACTTGTTCTTGGCGGAGGGTCGATTTTAAACGGGCCCAATGCCACCATCTCACCATATGTTATTGACTTTTTATATAATGCGGTAATGCTGAATAAAAAGGTGATGATGTGGGGCTCGGGAATTGACTGGTTGCCTAAGTCTTCTATCTCTTTATTAGAAAATCCACAGGGGCATTTCCCATTCAATATTCCGGACCTTACAAGGGAAAAATTTCGAACTGTATTCTCTCAAAGTATTTGGGCAGGTGTGAGGGGGCCGCTTTCGAAAGAAGTTTTCGATCGAATTGATCCATCCAATGGAATTGAAATTTCGGGGGATCCTGCATTTTTATTAAACCCAGAAAAAAAGAGGAAGCCAGAGCAAAAGATCATCGGAGTTAACTGGGGAACGAGCTTCAATAATGTTTACGGACAAGATGAGGAAGGCGTGGAAGACCAACTAGCCACAGCTTTACAATCATTAATCGCGCAAGGCTATAAGGTGCATTTGTATATTGTTTGGCAGAAAGATTTGGAGGCATCCATCCGGTTGTATCATAAAATCAATGATAGCGATAACGTAACGATGCCGACATTGTATGATCAGAACGAATTAATGGCACGAATGCAAGATTTTCAATACACCATAAATTTCAAACTGCATGCTAATTATCTTTCACTGGCTGCCCAAGTCCCGTTTATTGCTCTTGGGTATCGGTTTAAAATATATGACTTTATTAAATCTATTGACGCGGAGTCATTACTAGTCGACATGGATTCCACAACCATAGCAGAGGATTTATTGCAGGCCCATGAACTAATTGTTTCTAACAAAGACATTTTGATGACTAAAATCGAGACACAGCGAAATTTATACGCAAAAAGGTTGCTTGAACCCTTTGCAGCTAAGCTATATTTACACTGATAAACAAATTAGCAGGGTCAAGATGTAAAAACGTCTTGACCCTGCTTTCATGCTATTTCGCGCGGTGTTCTTTAAAAAAACTCTCATTATTCATAATGACAGGATCCTTTGGACGGTATTGCTTTGCAAGAAGATTTTGGTCAATTGCAGCTTGGACATCTCCTGTTTTCCAATAACAAACGCAAAGCTGCAAATGTGGATACCAAGTGGAGAAGCTTTTATTCGTGAATCCCATGTCCGCTTCTGTTTCAATATCCACTGCTGTTTTATACCAAAAAATCGCCTTTTGAAAAAGACCTTTCTCTTTATATATGTCCCCTATTCTGCACGCAGCTTCGGGTCGAGGAATATCGTAGTTCATTGTGCTGACCAAAGCGGCCATCTCCTCTTTAGGCCGTTTTAAAACGCGATAGCAATCTGCCTTATACAAACAGGCACGAATGATATCCTCGACCCATCCTTTTTCCGTTGTCAAAAATTCGGTATACTGTTGGAGCGCTTTCTCGAAGTGACCATGATCCTTCAGTTCGTTTGCAAAATAAAAGAGATCTCTAGGTGTAAATTCCTCTCCCGCTTCACGCCTTTTTTCATAAATGCGCAAATTCCTGCCCTTAGATTGGTTCTTCTTTTTCTTGTCGGCTTTCCTGTGAGTGACAGAGATATCTGACGCAAGAATATTTCCGCTTATAAGCAGCACTTCATGGACAGGTCCTACCCATTTAAAATCACGCACCCTTTTGACAAGCCTATTTCTTCGGAATGAAAAAGATGGATTTCCATACTCATCAAAGGCCACATGATATAACATTGAGACCACATCAACGCTCGGATCCAAGCTCTCTTTTAAACGAGCCAACTTCTCTCCGTCACTCTTAAGCAATACATCATCCGCATCCATCCATAAAATATATTCCTTTGTAGCTTGTTGAAACGCAAAATTCCTAGCAGCTGAAAAATCATCAATCCACTCAAAATCATAAATTTTGTCTGTAAACTTTCTTGCGATTTCTTTCGTCCTATCGACAGATCCTGTGTCAATAATCACGATTTCCTCACATAAATATGCCACGCTATTCAAACACTGCTCTAACACTTCTTCTTCATCTCTTACGATCATGCATAAACTAATCATATTAGTCTCCTTTTTATTATGCTCTTTCATTATATGTACTATATTAGCAGCAGTGTTGGGTTATTAAACTGAGGAAAATACGTCAAAACAAGTACCGGATCCCTACGCAATTTACAGAACAGACTGGAAGGATGCAACAAATGAAAACACCTTCTTAAAAGACTTCTTCTTTCACTATAACTGTCATTGCGCAGGGGATGTCCATTCTTAATTACACGTCATATAACGCCAATAATCATCACCTAAGACACCTGATAAGTATGCCAGCCCTTCGCTTTCCGACTGACGTATAGTCCACCAATCACCGTCACCAAGCGATAGATAGATCTCATGATGGGGAGCGTCGTTATGATAACCAACCAAATCGATATTTCCTTCACAATCCAGATGACCCTTCACTTCATAATGGATGGGTGGAGAAACTGTCAGTGGATTCCCGACATCATGCACTATCTCAAAATTGATCTCTGACGGCTTCCCTTCCAAACGTTTGATTTCAATATCTTCCAACGATGCATGACCATGACGCTTATAGCGTTTCAAATAATTCATGCCAATAGATGGACCGACAGCCTTCGTAAATTGAAGCGAGCTTTCTTCAATATTGAATTCACCTCGCATATCCACTCGCGTCCGATAACTTTTCCCTTCTGGATCGAAATCCCGGTCATCACCAGCGAAGTATGGCAACGGAGACAGGAGATTAGGATTTTTCAGGATATCTTCTTTTAAAAATGTAGTATAGCGAAACTTCCACCGATCTATTTCTAGCACCTTTTTACGCTTTGCCACCGGTTGCAATAAGTGATCCCGACAATTCACTCGTATTGAAAACGTATAGCTTTCCTCCGTCGGCTTGTTCTCTGAACTAGGCGGCATCACTACTTCAAATGCTTTCGATACGATCGACTTACTGACATTCATTTGCTGATTGCTGTCAATTAGTGGACGAGTACCCAAAACACTATATGTAACCGCCTCGGACATGCTTGATTCTCGATCGATGAAGCGGTTATTCTCTACGGTATCGAGATATATTCCATTACGGTAAATATCGTATTTTTCTACGCCTTTAAGTCGCTCCCAAGACAAAGCAATTTGTGACGAAGCCGCAATTGTTGTGATGACCAAACGTTGTAGAGGATGTTCGTCTTCCACCCTGCTCGTTAAAGCAGATGTTTGAATCACTATGACGTCTTCTACTTTTTCGTCTTTTACACGTTCAATCGTATATTGAAATGGGTGTCTTGAATCGAGTTCTCCGTCAGTAAATTCAGCAACAGTCCCTTCATACAACTGCCGTTCATTTTTATAGACCCGATAGTACCCTCCTGTATCACTCCAAACAAACGATAGCTCCCCCAATGAATGCTTCATACTTTGAACTTCGAATAATGGCTCCATTTTTCATCTGCTCCTTTTTATTCATTTCATATCAATCGACTGTTTCATTTCAGACACTTATGCAACATTGGGCATATGTGTTTACCTACTTCTTCTATGTGTTATCTATCATTTTTATACAATTCATTCTGCTCATCCCAGTATCGTTTTATCCTTCTGTAAATATATGCTACAATCAATATGTCTGATTCATATTCACCACTAGGGGAGCCCGGTTTAATGGGCTGAGATGCATTTACCGCAAACCCTTGGAACCTGATCTAGTCATACTAGCGAAGGGAAGTGGGTAGTTATCGTACCCAACAGCCCATTTCGAATGGGCTTTTTGTATATATACCTTTATAGAGAGGAAGAGAAACATGCCGCTTATTCACCAACTTCGCAAGGAACAACCACTGGTTCATTGCATTACGAATATCGTAGTAGCGAATTTTCAAGCGAATGGTCTATTAGCTATCGGAGCCTCTCCTGTAATGGCTGATGCAATAGAAGAAGCAAAGGATATCGCAAAAGTTGCCGATTGTAGCATTCTTAATATCGGAACGTTGAAGCAACAAACAGTAGATGCAATGATTTTGTCAGGCAACAGTGCCCGCGCAGCGGGAAAACCTGTTGTGCTGGACCCGGTCGGTGCAGGCGCGACTCCCTTCCGAAAAGCTTGTGTACTGCAAATCTTAGATGAAGTGGATGTTACTCTGCTTCGATGTAATGTCGGAGAATTGGCTGCTATCGCAGACATCCCCTGGAATGCAAAAGGCGTAGATGCAGGAGAAGGACAAGCCGACGTAGAGGGAATCGCAAAAATCGTTGCCTTGAAATATGCATGCTTAGTGGCTGTATCTGGAGAAATTGATATCGTTACTGACGGCCATTCCACATTATCCATTACTGGAGGACACCCTATGATGACGAATATTACGGGTACAGGTTGTTTACTCAGTTCCGTAGTAGGAGCATTCTTATCAATCGGGAGCGAACGTCCTTTAGAAGCAGCAGCGGCGGCACTCGCATTTTATAAACGTGCAGGCGAAGAAGCGGCCAAAGTTTCTCATGGACCAGGTGATTTTGCTATGAACTTTTTGAATGCATTATATACATTGGATCGCAAAACCAAAACGTACTTAGTATAACTACGAGTAAGGGGGTTTTTTCATTGACAGTAAAAGTAGCATTGACTATTGCCGGTTCAGACAGCGGTGGCGGTGCTGGAATCCAAGCCGATCTAAAAACGTTTCAAGAGCTCGGTGTATTTGGCACATCCGCACTTACTGCCATTACCGCCCAAAACACACAAGGCGTTCATGGTGTTTATCCAGTACCAGTAGAAGGCGTAGTAGCTCAAGTACGTGCTGTACTGGATGATTTTGAAGTGAAAGCCTGTAAAACAGGTATGCTATTTTCTACAGAAATTATAATGGCTATTGCTTCTTTATTGGAAGAATACCCGCCGATTCCTCTCGTGATTGATCCTGTCATGATTGCCAAAGGTGGTCAATCATTATTACTGCAAGAAGCGGTCCAAGCGATGAAGGAAAATTTAATCCCAATTGCCACTATTATTACGCCCAACATTCCGGAAGCCGAAGTACTAACAGGCATGAAGATTGTAACGGATGAGGATATTCAAGAAGCGGCGCAAATCATCATCGGGCTAGGTGCAAGTGCCGTCATTATTAAGGGCGGCCACCGCAACGATGTGCTCGAAGCAAAAGATTATTACGCTGATTGTGAAGGTCAATCTTTCACCATGACAACGCCTTGGGTACAAACAAAAGATACCCATGGTACAGGCTGTACGTTTGCAGCTGCTCTAACCGGTTTTATCGCAAAAGGCTATTCCTTGTCAGATGCCGTTGCAGAAGCAAAACAATTTATCCAAGCTGCGATCGAAGACAGTTTACGCATTGGTTCTGGGCATGGACCGACGAACCACTGGGCATATAATCGTTTAAAGAAGGAGATGCACTAATGCGGAATGCAGAAGTGAGAAAAGCTTTGTGTCTTTATTTTGTGATGGGTACCCCAAATACTGCAACCAATGGGGAGCAAGAAACACTGGACATCTTAGAGGCAGCTCTTCGTGGAGGTATTACTTGCTTCCAGTTGCGCGAAAAAGGCGAGAATGCTTTGAAAGGAGAGGCATTGGTCGGTTTCGCGAAAAAATGTCAGGCATTATGTCGTCAGTACCATATTCCTTTTATCATTAATGATGATGTGGATCTTGCCTTGGCCATTAATGCAGACGGCGTCCACGTTGGTCAAGACGACGAGCAAGCTGGCATTGTCCGAACGCGAATCGGTCCAAGTAAATGGCTAGGTGTCTCTACCCATAACGCAGAAGAAGTACAGCTTGCTCAAGCAATCGGTGCTGACTATGTAGGCATTGGTCCGATCTATCCAACAGCGACCAAACTAGACGCCTCTGCTGTCGTTGGACCTGCGCTTATTAAGGAAATCCATACAGCTTTTCCTGATATGCCGATTGTAGGAATTGGGGGTATTTCTTTGGCGAACTTCGGTCCTGCTTTGCATGCAGGAGCGGATGGCATCGCAGTGATTTCTTCTATCGCATCTGCTGAAAACCCTTCAGCAGCAACGCAAAACTTTTCTGAATTAATACAAGCCATTAAAAGTTAAATTTTATAAATTTTTTGCATCCAAAAGAGCTATGGAGAATATTTCTCCATAGCTCTTTTATCGACATACTGAGAAACATTTGTCGATTTCCCGGGAAATAAAGCGAATAATTACTTCTACGCTTGCTCGTAGTAGCTCTTCATTTCCTCTTCCGGTACCATGTTTCCACCCGTAGACCATACAAGGTGTGTAGCTCTCGGAGAATTTGCCGAAACGATATCCGACTGTATAGTTTGTATAGGACCTGTCATCCCTGCGAGTGCAGATGGTTCTAGCCAAATATCTTCACTGTCTGCTAACTCTTTTAATAATTTGAACAAAGTGCGATCTTCTACTGTATAGCAGCCTGCTAAGAATGGTTCCACTGTTTTTCCGACAAAAGCTGAGGCTGTTCCAACTGCTAATCCATCAGCCGCTGTTTTATTATCCAAGCCAAAATCAGCAACTGAAATTTGATCGTGTAATCCTGTCATCATGCCAATCATCATGCACGGAGAATGGGTTGGCTCTGCAAACAGGCAATGTACATGATCTCCAAATGCAAGTTTCAATCCGAATGCGACACCGCCAGGTCCACCGCCTACTCCGCAAGGTAAGTAAACAAAAAGAGGATGCTCCTCGTCAACCCTAATATTTTGTTCTTTCAGCTGGACGGCTACACGCTCACCTGCAACCGCGTATCCCATGAAAAGATCCGTTGAGTTTTCATCATCTACAAAGTGACATGTTGGATCTGCTTCCGCTTGGCGTCGGCCTTCTTCCACAGCTTTGCTGTAATCATCTTCATATTCTACGACATGGACACCTTTAGAACGCAATAAATCTTTTTTCCACTGCTTTGCGTCTGCTGACATATGCACCGTGACGTCAAAACCGAGTTTCGCACTCATGATGCCAATACTGAGTCCCAAATTCCCTGTCGATCCAACAGCGATTTTATGGTTTGCAAACAACTGACGAAATGCCGGTTCATCGAATTGACTATAGTCTTCTTCAGCATTTAGCAATTGATGTTCAATTGCTAATGTTTCTGCATGCTTCAGGACTTCATAAATACCGCCTCTAGCCTTTATAGAACCCGAAATAGGTAAGGCGTTATCTTGTTTTAATAATAGCTGACCCGGAATGTCGATTGCATAAGATTGTTCAAGTACGTGCTTCATATTAGGAATAGGAGTTAATGGCGATTCAATAATGCCCTGATTTGCAGCGGTATCTGGAAACACCCTTTCCAAGTAAGGAGCGAATCTTGCCAACCTTAGACGTGCATCTTCCACATCTTCTTTTGAAAGCTTTGTATGATTAAGAGCTGTCTTAATAGGTTCTACTAATGGGTTGCGCCATAAGATTTCCTTCTTCTCCATTACTTGTTCCAATAAAGGCTGCTTAGCCAGCCATTCACTTTGTGCAAGATTCTTCATTCCATCATTCGCTCCTTTTAGTAATTATTTGAACCAACCCTTTTCTTGAAACATCGAGATGGCTTCAATACGATTTCGCACGCCTAATTTATCCAATATAGTCGATATATAATTGCGAACAGTGCCAGGGGACAAAAACAATTCTCCTGCTATCTGTTTCGTTGTTTTTCCTTCGGATACCAGTTTCAACACTTGACATTCACGTTCTGTCAATGGATTTTTTTCATCATCTTTCATGTCAAAAGCCAGATCGATTAATTCGGGAGCATAGATTCTACGCCCTTTGATGATAGAATGAATCGACTTCACAAGCTCTTCAATGGGATTATCCTTCAGCAAATACCCTCTGACACCCGCATTTCGTGCCCGCTCAAAATATCCCGTTCTTGCAAACGTCGTCAATATGATGATCTGACACTCTTCATCTTGCAGCTCTTCTGCAGCGTCTAAGCCTGTCTTGATCGGCATTTCAATATCCATGATGCAAATATCAGGTTGTAGCTCTTTAACCAAGTCCACTGCTTCTTGACCATTTTTGGCCATTCCGACTACATCCATATCTTCTTCTAAATTGAGTAACGACCCTAATGCACCGAGCATCATCCCTTGATCTTCTGCTATTACAATGCGGATCATAATCTATCACCCTTCCTTTATTTGTTTTAAGACAGCTGGAACAGTGATCATAACCTGTGTCCCTTCCCGACTAGTTATAGATAAACTGCCATTTACAAATTCCAGACGTTCTTCCATACCATCGAGACCGTTCCCCGGAAGATTTACGCCATTTTGTGCTATCCCAATTCCATTATCCTTTACACTAATCGTAAACTCTTTTTCCGTTCGCTCAAAAACGATGCAACAATATTTAGCATAGCTATGTTTGACGACATTATTAATCGCTTCTTTTAAGCACATAACCAATACGTTTTCCACAATGGGCGACATGTCTGGAAAGTTCGGATCTCCTTCCAGTTCGAGTTCGATTTCTGCTGCTTTCAATAATTGCCTGACACGGACTAACTCATCTTTCAACTTTACACGGCGCATACCGCTAACTAGTACACGGACTTCTTTTAAAGCAGTGCTGGAGATTTGTCGAATATCGTGAATTTCTGTTGCAGCAGCTTTAGTGTCTCGTTCCATCAAACGTACAGCCAGGTCACTTTTCAATCCGATCATGGACAGTTTCTGGCCAAGTGTATCATGAAGATCCCTTGCAATTCGCTCACGTTCTTGGACAATAGTCAACTCTGAAATACGTTGTCTTGCTACTTCGAGCTGATCTTGCAGTCGATCGCGTTTCTGACGATTGTATAAATTAAAAGGCAGTAACACGACACCGATTACTGAGATAATAATAAAATGGATTTGCGGAAGAAATAGATCAATCTCGATGAAAAAACCTGCCACGATTGCACCGATTAAAATGGCAATATGTAGACCGTAAATAATGAAAAACCCAACAGTATTGCGGATATTCCCAATGAAAAATGCAATGAAAATCGATAAATATACATAACCGAACAATAAAGTCATCAGTACCGTAATTACGATTTCAAAGCTTATCCACATATACATAAGACCGCTCTTAGATTTCACGGAAAAATAGTAGGAGAGGAAAAAGAATACTAACAGCGTCACCCCGATCGTTAAATCCACGGGTGAAGCGCTTCTTAAAATATAGAAGAAAGGTAGTATACAAAATACAACCCATGCATAAATGCTGAGCCATGGGCTTTTCGGAAAAATACTATACCAGCTGCGCATAGGGTCTCATCGCCGTCCTTTTCATTTCATTGTAACAAATATTTCTGTTCTTCGCCCATTGCACCTGTTTTCTCCAAATCCGTGACATTGGCTGCAGGCTTAGATCAACAGGATGTTGATCATGCAGGCGCTGGCACAGCATGTAGTGGCCTTAGCCTGAGTTCCCCGTTCAGCAAACGTTTGAACACCGGCTGATTAAAGATAAAAAAGGCGGAGAAGGAAATCCTTCTCTCGCCAATTCACTCAAGTCGCGTGCGTTTCGGTTTTAGATCAATCGCTAACTTGTTTTTTGTTATAGATTGTTTTGCTTCTTTAAATGTAATGAATGTTTTATTAGCTGGATCGTACAAACGGTAGCGTAATGACTCCAAGCTAGTTTTCAATGTGATCGTAGTTGCATTATGCAATGGCGGTGTCAATTCATGCGCCATTTCAAGGTTGTAATTTGGTACACGTGGAGCTAAATGATGCACGTGGTGGAAACCAATGTTCCCCGTCGCCCATTGTAGAACACGTGGCAATTGATAATAAGAACTACCTTCTACAGCAGCTTTTACATAGTCCCAGTCAGATTCCTCTTCAAAATAAGAATCTTCGAATGTGTGCTGAATGTAGAACAGCCAAATCCCAAGCATAGCAGCCGTGAACATCATCACTCCTTGAATCAACAGAAATGCCTGCCAGCCAATGAGCCAAATCAATCCGCTGTACACTAACACAAGAATTACATTAATCAGATACGTGTTTATACGCTCTTTCTTACGCGCATCTTTGCGATTAAAACGACCTGCGATCAAAACTAAATACAATGGTCCTAATCCAAACAATACAAGAGGATTACGATAGAAACGATAGCCAAGACGTTCCCATTTAGAAGCTTGTGCATATTCTTCCACTGTCATTACCCAAATATCGCCTACTCCGCGTTTGTCCAAGTTCGAACTAGTCGCGTGGTGGATAGAGTGCTCTCTTTTCCACTTTTCATAAGGAAATAATGTCAGGACGCCAGTGATTGTTCCAACAATATTATTCGCTTTTTTATTGCGGAAGAATGAACCGTGCGTACAGTCATGAAAGATAATAAACGTGCGGACTACGAAGAATGCAGCCACGATTGAGACGGCGATTGCCAAAACAACAGAAACTTTCAAGCTTTGATATGCCAAGAACCATAAAATAAAAACAGGTGGTATCGTGTTCAGCAACTGAATAGTACTTTTCTTCAAGTCAGATTTCGCGAAAGGCGCGACATCTTTATGCAACTGCTTCGTTTTCTCTTTACTCATGTTTTGTTTTCCCTCCTAATGGGATTGCTAGTGACTTAAGAATAACTTTTATCGGCAAGGAGGGGTAGACATATATGTCATGACTTTGAGATGACAAATGTCATATCGAATTTTGATAAAATCCTAAACTAAAAAGCGTACTCCTTTGTGGAGTACGCGTCCTACTTCTTTTTATCCGCCCATCAAGCATAATGCTCCTGGATCGCCTGGGTAATAGCAGGTTCTCGGATAGAATAATGGGTTGCCTGCCAAACTACATTTCCATTCTTCATCAAAAATAGTTGTGGTGATTCGTGGCGAATTTGCATATCTCGCTCGATTTCCCGAGATAGCGGCTTACTTTTTTGGACGATCAGATAATACTTGGGCAAATCTGTTTCAACACGCTGAAATGCGTCAAATGCAGCTAAACTAATTGGACAGGTAGAACTATGCTTCATTAACAGGATAGGTACTTCATTGGATTGATCAAGAAGATCATCCCATTGTTCTGTCGTAAAGATTTCATGCATATGGCAACACTCCTTTTTACTAGTATACCTCATCTCACTTCCACGGAAAAAGTGATTGTGCTCACAAATTCCGACCTATCACTGTACATTTTTTTTGCAATCCTTCACAATATAGTTACTATAGAAAGGATGTTATGGAACGTGCGTGACCTCTCACTTCGCCTATTGCTCACTTGGATTGCCAGTTTGATTTTGATGGGTTTATTTGTTTTTGTCGCTGCTGCTATTCACTTACATACGATCACTAGTTTTGATGAAGTGATTATCGCTTTCGTGCAAGGCTCTGAAGTTCCCTGGCTGACGGCCACGATGAAGGCTTTCACAACCATTGGCTCTACCGGCATCGTCGCACTCATCTCCTTCGCTAGTTTGGCGATCCTACTATGGAAGCGTCACCGCGCACAAGCTGTTTTACTAGTCGCGGTTATTGGCGGTACAGGAATTCTGAATCAAGTCCTGAAGTTCATCTTTAAACGAGAACGTCCAGAATTCCATCGTTTGATCGATATTGGGGGATACAGCTTTCCGAGCGGTCATACGATGATGGCATTTAGCTTGTATACCATCATCGCTTATATTGTTTGGCGCAACCTGCGGACTTCCTGGGGCCGTGCAGCAATTATCACAGCCGCTGCATTGATGATTATGATGATTGCGGTTAGCCGAATCTATTTAGGCGTACATTTCCCTAGTGATATTGTCGGGGGTATACTGGCAAGCGCTGTCTGGGTAATAGCTTCGATTGCCGTTTATCAGCGTTTCCAACGTAAAATGCTAAGCGCTTGGAAAGAGTCCGGGGTTAATTGAATTTTGTTATCAATTACGCCTCGGTGTAATTGCGTCCAGATTTTGAATTGTGCTTGCACAATTCACTCCTCTCAAAATCTGTGACATCCGCCGGAGGCTTTATCTTTGTTCAGCGAGCGTTTGGACACCCGCTGAACAGGAAATAAAACCGCATTCATCTCGCAACCTATGGAGATGAAGTCTTCTGCTGAATAAAGATAAAAGGAATGACTGTGTATGTGGAAAGAGTTTAAAGAATTTGCTTTTAAAGGAAATATTTTTGATTTAGCTATAGGCGTTGTTATTGGAGCTGCTTTCAGTACGATCGTATCTTCACTTGTCGATAACATCATTGGACCGATTATCGGTATATTATCGGGTGGTCTAGATTTCTCAGGATTGAGCTTCGAATATAAAGACGCAGAGATCATGTATGGACTGTTCATTCAATCAATTATCAATTTCATGATCGTGGCGGCTTCACTCTTCTTATTCCTTCGGTTGCTCATCAAACTGAAAATAAAAAAAGAAGAACCTGTCGAGGAAGAGCCTGAAGAAAAGCCGTTAGACATTAAGGAAGAATTACTGACCGAAATTCGAGATCTATTGAAAGAGCAAAGATAAAAGAAGATGTGTAGAAGGCGGTCAATCCGCCCCTGCACCCCCACCTCCGTCACCTCCGCCTCCGCCAGAGTATACACCGCCTCCATCGTATGACGTTCCACCCGAACTGTCTGCTTGCACTTTTAGTGACGGTCCCCAATTAGAATATACAAATTGCAGCGGATCTTCAGGCAACATGAATAACGTTGCCAACGCTGTTGTCGCCGTTCCTACACCTGCTAATTGAGGCAGTTTCTTTTTAGAAGGTTTAAGCAAATAGGCTCGAATCAAAAATTGTTGCTGCTCTTCCTCTGACAATCCTTCAGGCATGCCATATTTCATCTGCCTGCGAAACTTATTCATGCTCATCTTTGCATAGAGTGCTGTCTTGGAACTAAGTATAGTCTTTGGAATTAAGTAAAATGCGATAAATGCCACTATAATAAAAATACTTAAAGCCGTTACTAACTCTCCATACTCTATAGAATTAACTAAAAATAACAACACGACGAAATAGATAATCGACGGCCATTTTTGGATCTTTTCTTTGATGCTATAGAGGGCTATGAAGAAGAAAATTGCCGGTAACACTAGGTTCCAACCCCACTCTTCATCACCTGTTACATAAAAAGCCCCAGCCGCTACAAAGCCAGTAACGATTAAAATTGAAAGCTTTAAAAGGTACGAAAGCCGTTTGGACAATGTTCCTGAATCCACTAGTAACTCCTTAACTTCTTCATGCCATTTTCCATGTTCTACTTCAAATGCATGCTGTTTTCTCAAAGCTGCTTTGGATTCCTTACCTTCCGCAATATCGTGCAAATGAAACTGTCTTTGTGATTTCCGTATCTTAAATAACCACGTCACTAGTGTACGTTCAAACTCTGATAGTCCGCTTCTTCCCTTCAACAAATGAAATTGCAGCGACTTTGGAGGCGAGCCCGGATGGTCTAGAAAACGGTCAGCACTGTCCGCCAACTCTACATCGACCTCCCCTTTATCGACTAATGAAAACAAACCCGCCAAGAAACTGCTTCTAAACCAACTGCCGGAATGGTCTACAAAGCTGAGGTATAAAGGATCTGTCTTCATCACATAGTCGACACTTCCAAAATATCCACGGCCAGGTGAACGCATCCAGATGAAAAAAGCTGCGAACAGCCCGAGAAGGACACTTAAAACTAGGGCAATCTTTTCGAGGTTCGGAATCTGCGCAGCCTTCCAAGCCTCGTGCTCTGCCTTTTGTTGTTCTTCTGCCATTACTTCTTCCAATGGGATTGGTGCCTCACCTTTATTCTGAGCTGTCATTATAGATGAAGGAAACAGCATTCGTGTCGCTGTCAGGGTATTTGCTTTAGATACAGGCGTGTAAAACTGAATTCCATTTTCATGAACAACTGGCTCTTCTCCGTTAGAGGCCTGTAAATAGCCATGAAGATTTTGTTCACTTACACCTTCCGGCAAAATAAAGGAAATCTGCAATTGTTTCATATCAATATTATGATTTGAACCCTTTTCGAAAAGGGTTAATTGCAGATCACTGTATGTATCATATGAAACTACCGCATTTTTCATGTAATAAATATACATTACTTGAATCGTTCCATCTGTTTGCGCTATTTTCGTTACCCAATTTTCTTTGTTTAATGAAACAGGAAGTCTGTGCATCTTACTTTCATCGACAAAGCCCACTTCCGCATGACCGTCTTGTACTTCAAATGCTTTGAATCCTGAAATTTGCTGTCGATGCTCAGCTGGAAAAGCTCGTGTCAGCTTTGTAAAATCTCCGTCAAATGAATAGGTGAATAATTCATTCACCAGCATCGTGCCGTCGCGATCAATCCATCCTCGGATCTGAACTTCATCTATCGAGTACGACTTCGCTGCTACCGAACCAATCGGCAGCCCTACAACTAATAAAAATACGCATACTGCGAAAATTCTCTTCATAACAACCCCTCCGCCACCAGTCTGTTGAATAGCTTACGAACCAAGTCATGCAACAGTTTCATCCACTGGTAAAGTTAGGAGTTAAGGGGGTAGTATATGCGGAAACAACTGTCTATTTTCCCACGGAAATGATCTATGCCTACAGTCGCACAGCCGACACAGTTGTCCGGTGAACGCCATTGCAACGCACCTGCCTAGGTGATACAATAAAAGGCAGGATACTGATTAAAGGAGTGAATATTCATGTGGTTCATCTACATCATGTATGCGTTGTTCGCATTTATTCTCGGTGGAACAGTACTCGGCCTAGTTCGTACATTCAGTAGCGATAACTAAAACAAACAGCAGTGAATGAATTGGTAGTTACCATTTCATCTCCTGCTGTTTTTTGTTTATGCCCGAAAAAGAGAAACTAACCAAGAAGTCGCATCCATTCCATACACGTCGCGAATCTCGTCGATTTCCTTATGAGCCAGAATCCGTCCTTCCTTTAACACAATTAGCTCATCCAGCAGCGGTTCCACTTCTTTAATCTCATGTGTGGACATCAATACGGTTTGCCGTTCGGTATCTGTAAAGCGAATGAGACCTTTCGAGATATCTTCGCGAACCATCGGATCCAAGCCCGAAAATGGTTCATCCAATAAATAATAATCCGCTTCCCGACCGAGTGTAACTGCAATTTTGACACGTCCCCGGTTTCCCTTCGACAGCGTACTGATTTTGACATCCAACGAAACTTTCAGAAAGTCTGCAATCTCTTTCGCCTTCTTTAGTTGAAAGTCTTCAAACTGCGAATCATAAAATTCAAATAACTGGCCCACTGTGAAATATGGATAAAACAAATCGGTATCTGGCATATAAGCAATTTTCGCTGCAACTCTTCTTGTAATCGTCTTTCCATCTAATGAAACCACTCCTGCATTGGGTGACAGTAAACCTGCCATCAACTTGAGCACGGTCGTTTTCCCGCTTCCATTTTCACCAACTAAGCCGATGATTTTCCCTTTTGGCAACGCAAGCGTCACTCCGTTTAGTGCGTGCTTAAAACCATAACGCTTTGAGACAGTTTGCAATTCAATCATCATTCCCACCTCTTTTCGACAGATAGTTGACCATTTCATTCGTCGTAAATCCGAGAGCCTCTACATTTTGGATAAATGACTGCACGAGCTGCTCCTTCATCTCTTCACGAAGCTCCTCAATCCGCTCTTTATTCTCTGTCACGAATGATCCCTGCCCCCTTCTTGTCTCCGTAATCTCCATTTGTTCCAATTCTTTATACACGCGCTGCATCGTATTGGCATTGACACCGACTGCAACAGCATATTCTCGAACAGATGGCAGTTTCTCTCCAGCTGCGAGTGCCCCACGAATGATGTCACCGATAATATGATCGATGAGCTGCTGGTAAATGGGTTTATCCGGAAGAAACTTCATGCTCATCTTCACAACCTCACTTTCTTCTCAAACAACCTCGATCCAGCAGCCACTAATAAATAGCTGAGAACCAAGTAAAACAACAGACTTCCTATGGAAAATACGATTCCGTTCGGCACAAATCCTGTAAAAAAATAACTTGTTTGTTCATTATAAAAAGATTCATTCGTTAATCTCAGCGGCACTAATGTACGAAGCCAGTTAAAGAAGTTGTTTATCCTGAGGACTTCCCATAAAATACTTGCAACCACGAAGAGAAACCCTGTAATTGGTACAACAAAGAAACTTGTTCGGCATCGCAACACTTGATATACGCTCCAGAAGAAAAATCCGATCGTCATAACAAAGATCAATTTCAATGAAATTGCCAACAAAATGCTAACCAATGCCAAAAATCCTTGCCAAGCGGAGGAAGCGGTCCAATTTTCTAAGAAATAAAGTGTAACGCCTAGCAATGCTCCTCCGAAAAACAATGTAACAATTGATGTACAGGCTGCGAACAGCGACTTTGCTCCGACTAACTGCAACATAGATCTTGGAGAATGCAGCCACATTTCCGGGCTTTTCATTTCCTTCGTCAAACTTACGGACAAAATCCCAGCACCCATAAAGGTATAGAAAGCAAACCAAGTTCCACCTAGCACATATGTGTTTTCATACAATTTACCTGGAATGCCTACGAGGCTGCTGATTAATGAAGGTACTACTAAAATCACCAACACGTTCAGCAAAACAACCCATGCCACCGTCCATTTCAACAAAATCCATTCTTTCTTGAACAACCCGCGCCATGTAGAATCCATTCTCATAACCTCACCTTCTTTTCAAATAACCAAGCGGAGGAAACAAAGAGAAACGCTAGGAATCCGACTACTACAAAGATCTGCCCTGCATATAGCGCCATAGAACTTTGAGCAAAATAAAAATTTCCTACTGAGATATCTCTCGAGTCAGTATAAGTGGACAATTGACCAAGATGAACAATCTTTTGATACAACTTGGATTCCAGAACAGATTGAAACAGCCACATCAAAATGAATAGAACAACCAGCCAGATGAAGAAAGCTCCCCGGCGAACATATGACTTGATCACTCGGTAGACAACTGCAAGAAATAAGCCAATCAGCATTAAACCGACTGCTCCTAAGAAAACCGAAGAGATGAAGGTATACATCATTCCGATAAACTTTGCCACCCCTACTTCTGTAATAGAAGCGTCAAAAATAGAGGCATATAGAGCAAGAGTAACGCCTGGGACAATCATGCTGACGAACCCAATGACTGAGGCAAACACCGTTTTACATCCAAACAATTGGTAGATGGTTTGAGGGGAATGCAGCCACACATCCGGTCGGTTCCATTCTATCCATAAGCTATTCAGCAATAAAGACACTGGGACGCACACAACGATTAATGTCATCATCATCAACGAAATACCGAGCATAAATGAAACCACTAATTTGCCTTCAACTAAAAATGACAATGCGGATGACGAAACAATGATCAACAAAATGGCTATAACCGTCGTTGCGGAAAGCCAACCTCTCATCATCTGCCATTCCTTTTTCCATAACCCTTTCCAAGTCTTCATATTCTAATCATCCCCCTTCGCTCTAGTGTGTTAGTTACATAGTACACTATACGAAAAGAAGTAACAAGCGGTTACAAATTAAAAACGCAAGGATGGACAGTAAAACTGTTCCTTCCTTGCGTTATTTTAATGTTTCATCAAACGTCGTTGCTGCCGCAATTCCCTTCTAGCCGGCGCTGAGTCGAAAAGACGCTTTTCGGCTTCTGTTTCCGGATAAATCGGCGCTACCGATATAGGTCGGTTCGTCTCGTCCACCGCCACCATCGTACAGAATGATTCAGTAGTTAATCTCACTTCTCCTGTCACCAAGTTCTTGGAATGGACCGATACGAACACTTCCATTGACGTGTTACCGACAGAAGTGACGATCGCTTCCAATTCAATCATATCTCCCAGCAATGCCGGCGATACAAAATCGACTGAATCGATCGACGCCGTTACAGCTGCTCTCGTACCCGCATGTTTCATCGCAGCAATCGCAGCAATTTCATCAATATGGGCAAGCACTTTCCCTCCGAAAATGGACTGAATGTGATTCGTATCAGGCGGTAATACTAGCTTACTTTGAATGGTCCTTGATTGACCCATTGATTTTGGTTCAGACATTTTGACAGCTCCCTTATGTATTCCTTTTATTAGTATACCGAAAAAAGGCTGTACTTCTCTATTAAAGAATTGATTCAATAAGAATTTCTAGGCTCTTCAGAACATATAGAAACGGACACAAAAAACCGAACGCGCTATTGAGTTCGGTTTTTTCCCATATTCAAAAGGAAGGCTACACACGAAGACCACTCACTCGCACACTCTGCGTACACGGCATAATTTATCGGCATAAATAGATGAAGCCAGTTGAATCTGCTCTACTGACTTTCCAGTTGACGGTGCATGAAGCATTTGTCCATTCCCAGCATACATGCCAACATGGCTCACAATGGCATCTTCATCTTCTCTGAAAAACAACAGATCGCCTTGCCGCCATTCGGTCTGATTCAGCGAAACAGGTATCCCTGTCTTCTCCTGGTCAGATGCATCTCGCGGCAATAGGACTCCGCACGCCTTCCAAAGATTAAAGATGAAGCCTGAGCAATCAAAACCCCACGCTGACATGCCACCCCATAAATAGGGCAGTCCTAAAAACTGTTTGCCTACAGTCAAAGGTTTACCGCAAGATAATTCTTCAATCGGCTTGAACCGCTTCACATCTGTATTGCTGATCAGCTTCCAACCATGCGGTGTCCATATATGCGTCCTGCCGTCTTGCTGCTTGCCGCAAGGGAAAATCGTATTGAACGATACACGCAAAAAAGGGTCTCCCGACTCCTCCAGCACCCAAGCTTTGCGAGCAGACACGCGTACAAATTCTTCAGTGTGTACTTTTTTGGCTGCTGATAATTGTACAAGCGGCACCCAGCCAGGATAGCCGCGCGGATCTTTGCGAGACGGCTGTCGGCAAGCGATTACTTTCGCCCAATCCCCCACCACTTCATCAATTATCACCGACTCGCCATATAAAATCTGTGTTTGAATCTGCCCCTTATCACTTAAAGCTAAACGCTCTTCAAACGATAACTGCGCCAACCACTTTTCCAACTGTACCGGGTAATTCAACGCAGGGAGATCCACGAGCCTAGGTGAATTCGGATCCGACCAAACCGTTGCTGCACTGACTGCGCACACCCACCGTTCATTCACAGGCATGTTCCTTCATCCACTGCATCATCCGAATCGAGTCAAAGCCCAATCCAGGCTCGCTGCCCAATTCAATGATGGAACCATTGTATTCGAGGCCGCCACTTTCAAAACCCTTCGACAATAAAAGCGGCGCATCTAAATCAACTCGTGTAATATTCGACTGACTCGCTGCAAAATGAGCAGCTGCTGTCACTCCTACAGCCGTCTCCAACATACTGCCCATCATGCATTCGATCTCAAATGCTTCAGCCAATGCATTGATCTTCAAGGCTTCATGGATTCCCCCCGACTTCATCAATTTGATATTCAGAACATCGACGGCACGCATTTCCAGCAATCGTCTAGCATCAACAGTTGAAAATAGTGATTCGTCCGCCATGATGGATGTCTGCGTCTGCCGCGTCACTTCCTTCAACCCTTCGATATCATATGCAGCAACCGGCTGTTCGACCAATTCAATATCCACCCCGTCGTCTTCCAACTGCTGAATTATCCGGATGGCTTCTTTCGGTTTCCAACCTTGATTGGCATCGAGACGAATGACAACATCCGCCCCAACTTTCCTGCGTATCTCCCGAACCCGCTTTCTATCCTCCTGAAGACTTCCTGTGCCGACTTTCACTTTCAATGTAGTGAAACCTTTTGCTACATGCTTTGCTGCCTCATGCGCCATTTCAATCGGCGTCCCGACACTGACGGTCAAATCGGTCGACAAGCTTTCGCGATACCCCCCTAACAATTGAACCAAGGTCAATTTGCATAATTTTCCAAATAAATCATGAATCGCCAAATCAACCCCTGCTTTGGCACTCGGATTGCCTACGAGTGCTCGATTCATGCGTTCAAATAAAATCTCGCGCTTTGTCACATCCTGCCCGATCAGCTCCGGCGCCAACACTCTTTCAACAGCATAGCGAATACTGCCAATTGAATCGCCGGTTATGACATGCGTCGGTACAGCTTCTCCCCAGCCGATCAACCCATTTTCTACGGTCAATTTGACGATTACGGACTGCACCGTATGCACCGTCCGTAATGCTGTTACGAACGGTTTCTGAAGCGATGATTGCACCAAAAATGTTTCTACGGTGCGAATTTTCATTCATTCCACTCCCGGTAAGATAGTCAGCGTCTTTTCCTCCGCATTCAAACGTCCCTTTACACCGAGCGGGATTGCGATAGTCGGTTCGCAGTGCCCGATCTTAAATCCTTTAACAACCGGCTTGCCAAGCCCATCGAAGTAATGAGCGAACACTTCATCCAGCGACAGGGTTTTCTCTGGATTGGAAGGTTGTGATTTCGCAAAATCCCCAATGATGATGCCCGCTGCTTCGCGAAGCTTGCCTGCCAAACGTAATTGATTCAACAAACGATCTACTTTATACGGCTCTTCTCCGATATCTTCAATGAAAAGTAATTTTTGGTTAGTTTTAATCTCAAACTCACTGCCGAGGCTGTTCGCAAGCTGTGTCAAATTACCACCGACTACTTCTCCTTCTGCTATTCCTCCACTCAGTGTTTCTAGCGGTGAAATTTCTTCCGTGTAATGAACTTCCACAGGTTCAAATAGCTGTCCGAACATCTTCCCCGACAGTTCATGAAATTCAGCCTTCGCAACGCAGGAAGCGAGCATCGGTCCATGAAAGGTCACAAGTCCGGCACCTTGTCGAATCGCTGTATGTAAATAAGTAATATCACTGAATCCCCAAAATACCTTCGGATGCTCATGAATTAATTCCATATCGATTTGATCCGCGTAACGAGCCGAACCATACCCTCCACCCGCGCAAAAAATCCCTTTCACTTCAGGATTTCTGAACATATCATGCAAGTCGGCAAGACGCTCTTCATCAGAGCCTGCCAAATAGCCATTTACTTCGTATATAGACTTACCCAATACATAGCGAATTCCCAGCTGCCTGAGAAATGAAAATGAGCGCTCCACATCTTGACGTGCAACCGGGCTGGCCGGCGCCACAATCCCTATCAAGTCTCCTTTTACTAAACCATTTGGACGAATCATCCTATTCATCACCCTTTCTACGTCCTACTCTATCATATTCGGGACAGGACAGAGATAATACCACAAAACGACGGTATGATAAGTGGGGGATATGAGCGCAGGTGGAATGTTTAGGAACGCGAGCAGAAGTATTATGATCGCTAAGGAAGGTGGTATGAGCGAGTATGGATGAATTATGAGCGCCTGCACAGATATATGATCGCGTCTCAATAGTATATGATCGTCGACCAATAAAATTCATTACGCCGACACACCCCACTTCCACACATGACGATTTTCCGAATTAGGATCGATTGAATAATTCACCACTCGCGTATTCACGCCGATCAACTCATAGCGATACAATGTTGGCACAAGTGGGACATCCTCCACCATCAACGCCTGCCATTCCTTATAAATTTCTCGTCGTTTCTCCGTATCAAACGCCTGTTTAGATGTGCCCGCTTCTAGCAGTGCATCATTCCTTTCGCTCGTATACCGAGAATAATTGAACAGCGCTTTGCGACCGTATAAACCGGACGGATCTGGATCGGAACCTGTGCCCCATGCTCCCTGAAAGACATCCACTTTCGGATCATCTGATTTCACCAGCTCATAAAACGCATTGAAATCGTGTAACCGGCCGTCTGTCAACTCTACTTTCAAGCCGACATCCGCCCAGTTTTGTATATAGTACTTCGCGATCGGCTCAGCGACATCGCCTCCTGCCATTGATGCGAAGTGAAGAATGAATGGCTTGCCGGCAGGATCTTCACGAAAGCCATCTCCGTTCTTATCGATATACCCTGCTTCATCCAGCAAGGCCCTCGCCTTTTCAGGATTATAAGGACGTCCGAGATTTTTTGCGTCATGATACGATTCAAATACAGGTACGATGAGTGTCGTGGCAGGAAAGCGCAGATGATGATATAAATAGGTGCCGACTGACTCGTTATCCATAGCATGCCACATTGCTTGACGCACTAATTTATTGGCCAGTTTCGCCTTTGGGTCCATCAGATTCTCTTTCTTTTCATCATCCCACTTGCCCATTTTGAATCCAATATAGCTATAAGCCAGATCCAAGTCACCGAGCAACTCGATATTGTCCAGCTTCTTCACCGTTTCATATTGATCGGCAGGGACTTTCGCCAAATCTACGTCTCCTTTTTTAAGCGACTCCACAACAATGGCCTCGTTCACTGTTTTCAATACCACGGATTGCAGCTGAGGTCGGCCTCTCCAATAGTCCTCGTTTCGTTCCAAGAGCACCGATTCACCCGGCACGATTTTCACTATGATATAAGGACCGAACCCGATCGGCGTGACACGAATTTTCTCAGACGACTCCAGTTCTTCCATCGTCAACTCGCCCGCCGTCACATCTCCTACGTGATGCCGCGGAACTGGAACGGACCAGAATCCCGTCAGAATGGAAGGAGATGCAGTTTTGAATGTCACGCTAATCGTCCGTTCATCGTGTACTTGAATTCCCGAAATTGTCTTCGTTCGCCCAGCATGATAGTCATCCATACCTTCGATGTTTTCGACTGTGAACGTATAGCGCTCTCCTGCATAATCGGGATGACCTAGCAATTCATAGGCATACAGTAAATCACTTGCCAAAACCGGCTCACCATCATGCCAATAAACTCCCTCTTTAATGCGAAGCGTAATCGTTCGTTTATCATCTGACAGCTCATACGTCGCTGCTCCTTCATTCGTAATCTCAAAATTACTGTCAGCGGAAAGTAGAGCTTCATCAAACCAATTCATAATTTCCGCGTCAAATGAACCGCTGTAAAAAGGCCGGCTTAGTGTACCTTCAAAAGGGTCTGAACTGACCAATGCAACAATCATCTCTCCATCCTCTATCGGCTTATCTTGATTGGATACTTCCAATGGAAATACAGGCGGTTCAGTCTCTCCTTGAACACGTGATTGTGCCTCCGAACAGCCCGCCACCACACACATTAGCAAGATGAGCATCCACTTTTTCTGCAAGCCATTCTCCTCCTTTACGCAATTCGCTGTCTCGCATCTGAAGCTCGTTTGACTGCTTGACCGATATAATTAATACATAGCATGATCACTAAAATGAGCAGTGCAGCAGGAAGCCAAACCCACCATTTGTTTTGGACAATATCAGGGTTCTTTGCCAGCGCAATCAGTGTGCCGAGTGATGGGGTCCCAGATGGCAGACCGAATCCGAGAAACGTCAAACCTGTCTCCAGCCCAATATTCCCCGCTAACGTCAGCGTCATGTTGACGATGATCAATGAACTCAAATTCGGCAGCATTTCAAAGAGCATGATCTTCCAATCGGGTGTGCCAAGTGTTTTGGAAGCATGAATATAGTCAAGCTCTCGTTCCGCCAATCCTCTCGAGCGGATAAGACGAGCCTTGCCGAACCAAGCAAAGACGCTCATAATCAAAATGAAATTGAAGACACTGTAATTCGGTACCATCACGACAAATACAATGATGATCATCAAAGACGGTAAAATCATTAGAAAATCAAGCACCCTACAAATGATCTGATCGACAATTCCGCCATAAAAGCCAGCAATCAAGCCAATCGTCAAGCCGTACAGACTTGCCAGTAATGTGACGCAAACTCCAATCGTAAACGAATTCCGTGCACCGAGCAGCAGCTGGCCAAAGACATCCCGCCCTCCGTCATCCGTCCCAAGCCAATGCACAGCAGACGGTGCCAAATAAATGCTGGATAAATCGATTCTTGTCACACGGTCTATCGAAAGAAAGAGGGGAGAGAGATACGCAATTCCAATGATGCAAACGAGCACGATCAACGATACTAATGCCATCCGGTCATGTCGAATTTCCCGCCAAATTGCAGAGTGAAACGATTGATTGCCCATTTTTGCCTGCCGCATAGCTTCATTCGTAAGCTCCATCTTCATCTCCCTTTCATCCAAGACGAATCCGCGGATCCACCATGCGTAAAATAATATCCGACAACATCGTCCCTACGATAACCGCTGCGCCAGAAATAAGAACAAGTGCTGTGACCACCGTGAAATCACGTGTCATAATCGAGTCGATGAAAAGTCGGCCGAGTCCTGGATAACTAAAGATCGTTTCAATAAATACCGAACCTGCAATCAATCCCGTAATCTCATAGCCTAAAAACGCTGCAATCGGCAATATCGAATGCCGTAGGATATGTCGATGATACACTACATTTTCCGATACGCCTTTCGCACGAGCCGTCTTCACAAAGTCTTTCATTTTGGTCTCAATGATTTCATTGCGCAAATACTGCACAGTCGAATAAGTCAGCAACAGCGAGCCTGACAAAACAGGCAGCACCAAATGTTTCAGCTTATCCCACACATACTCTGCAGTTCCTTCCTCAACCCGGATGTCCACGCTGCCTCCGCTTGGAAACCAATTCAGCACAAAGCCAAAAACATATAACATCAATAAAGCGAAGACGAAAACAGGTGTTGCAAATGAAACATAGTTATACGTCACGATGAACTGATCCGCCCAGCTTCCAGTCCATCTGCCCGCAATCATGCCAAGCGGAATCGCAATCAAATACGTAACCACAAGCGTTGCCACCGACAGCCAGATCGTATTTTCAATACGCCCAGCCAGCAGTTGTGTAACCGGCTGCTTATGCACAAATGACTGCCCAAAATCTCCGCGTACTGCATCTCCTATCCAGCGCCCATATTGCACAATCCATGGATCATTTAAACCGTGCTGTTCACGGATCTTCTCCATTTGTTCTGCCGATACATTCGGTTTTCCCATGAATGCACCGGTTACTGCATCGCCTGGCATCTGTTTAGCCAAAAAGAAAATGAGGATACTCAGTAAAAGCAACTGCGGAATCATCAGTAAGGTTCTTCTTACAATAAAAACAAGCACTTCCTTACCTCCTCACTTCAAAGCTGCCCTGTGGGTATCTGAAATCTTCCGCAGCTCTATAATTCTGCCCGACGAATCAAAAAATTGATCTGCAGCCAGCTCATATTGCTCATTTATCTGCCGTCTTTGCTTCACTTTTTCCGAACGTTTTTCTGGATTCAATTCCGGCATCGCCGCCACTAGACGTTTAGTATATAAATGACTGGGCCGTTCATAAATGTCTTCGACTGTCCCTTCTTCAACCAAACGTCCTTTATACATGATGCCAATCCGATCACACATATGGCGAACAATTCCTAAGTCGTGAGAAATAAATAACACAGTCAGCTCAAACTCTTCTTGAATATCTTTCATGAAATTTAGTACTTGAGCCTGCACAGAAACGTCGAGTGCAGAGACCGGCTCATCCGCAATAAGTAACTGCGGACGCAAAGCGAGCGCACGAGCAATACCGATACGCTGCCGCTGTCCGCCTGAAAATTGATGAGGATACTGATATATTGATTCAGCATTCAAACCTACTCGCTCCACCAACTCTTGAACTTTTGCCAGCTCTTCTTCTTTAGAGAGGTTTTCAAAATTACGCAACGGTTCCGCAATAATATTCCAGACATTTTTTCGTGGATTTAACGAAGAATAAGGGTCTTGGAATATCATTTGGATATCTTTCATCCGCAATTTCCGTGACGCTCGAGACATCTGGTATAAATCGTCACCTTGGAATAAAATCTGTCCATTCGCTAACGAATTCAAGCCCATGATCGCTCTCGCTGTTGTCGACTTGCCACATCCAGATTCCCCCACGAGACCATAAACTTCACCTTGGAAAATTTGAAAACTTACTTGATCCACGACAGAACGCGGTGGAATAGTCCGTTTCAAAAAACCACCTTTCTCAGGGAATTGAACCGTCACGTCATGTAGCTGTAATAGAGGCATTGCTTTCGTCTCCCATTCTTTCCGCAGGCAAGTAGAAGTGTTCGTGACATCGACAACGAACGAAATGATCAGCAGCAATTTCATGCAATATCGGTTCGCCTTCATGCAATTCATTCGAAATCCACGGAATACGAGAGGCGAAACGACAACCATTCCTTGTAAGATGTTCAATGGCTGGAACAATGCCTTCAATGACATGCAATTTCTGCTTTTGACCGGTGGCCGAAGGAAGTGATTGAAGAAGCGATCTTGTATAGGGGTGTTTTGGGTTGTAGAACAACTCACGAACCGGTGCCAACTCGACAATTTCTCCTGCATACATCACTGCCACACGATCGGCCATCTCCGCTACTACACCTAAGTCATGCGTGATCAATAAAATACCCGCTTGCGATTGGCGTTGCAAATCTTTCATCAATTCCAAGATTTGCGCTTGAATCGTCACATCGAGGGCCGTTGTCGGTTCGTCCGCAATAAGCAGCACAGGATCACAGGCAAGTGCCATCGCAATCAGTACACGTTGCCGCATACCGCCAGACAGCTCGTGGGGATACTGTTGATAGACTTGTTCGTTATTTTGAATACCCACACGTTCAAGCAACTGTAATGTCCGATGCTTTTTCTCTTTTGTGGATAAGGTCAGATGTACATTCATTGGTTCTTCAATTTGCCTTCCCACAATCATTAGTGGGTGTAATGCTGTCATCGGATCTTGGAAAATCATCGCTAGTCGCTTTCCGCGGATTTGATTGAGTTCTGCTATCGGTAACTGCAACAGATTACGGCCTTGAAACTCGATAATGCCTTCCACAAGTGTTCTATCAGATGGATGTAAGCCCATGATTGACAACGCAAGCGCACTTTTTCCACAACCCGATTCACCAACGATCGCCAACACTTCATTTTTTTGAATCGTCAATGAAATTCCGTCAACGGCTGGGTAAAATTTTCCATGAATCTGAAAAGATGTCCGGAGTTTGTGGATAGTTAATAAGATATCTTCCATACCATCAACTCCTTTGCGGATAGTGTGAATAAGTAACGGGAAATTATGCGTTGAATTTTAAAAAGTTGCCCACATTCCCGTCGTTGTGGATAGTTTAGAACGTATAAAGTAATGTTCGCACATATTGTACACAAACAAAAAAACCGAACGACTGAATTTCTCCAGTCATTCGGTCTAGCATTATATTTGCGAAACTTGATTTTTCGAAGCATCGATCAGCGTTCGAATTGTCGGCAAATCACCTTCATGAAATGCACTCACAATCGCACTTCCGACGATGACACCGTCAGCTAACGCACCTAAACTTCGTACATGCTCTGGTGTGGAAATTCCAAATCCAGCGAGAACAGGAACGGAACTTGCAGCTTTCAAACGTTCCAAGTGGTCTTCTAAACCTTCAGTGAAGGAATCACGAACACCGGTAATGCCATTAACTGTCACAGCATAAATAAAACCTTCCGCCGCTTCAGCAATTGCGTTAATACGTTCAGCCGGACTCGTTAACGACACAAGTTGAATCAGCGCGATATCCGTACCTTCTAAAGCAGATTTCAGCAGACCACTTTCCTCTAAAGGCAGATCCGGCACAATCAGACCATACACTCCGCTGTTCTCACAGTCAGCAGCCATCGCTTGCAATCCGTAACTCAGGATAGGATTCAAGTACGTCATGATTACGAGCGGCACTGTCACTTCTTCTTTGAATGAAGCTAGTTCAGCCATCACTTTGCGAAGCGTTACGCCTTCTGTCAAAGCCCGCTCACCTGCTTGCTGGATCACTTCACCATCGGCCACCGGATCAGAAAACGGAATACCTACTTCAATCGCGGCTGCACCTGCCTCCTGCAAGAATAAAATATTCTTTTTTAACGTCTGCAAACCACCATCGCCTGCCATAATATAAGGAACAAACGCCTTATCGCCTCGTTCATTACATTGCAAAATTGCCTGCATTACCTTTTGTTTTGTCATTATGCTTGGCCTCCTAACGCATCCCGTACAGTTTGGACGTCCTTATCTCCACGGCCCGATAAACAGATGACGAGAATTTCTTCTTCCTTCATTTTTTTAGCCAATTGCACAGAATAATAGACCGCGTGCGCACTTTCAAGAGCAGGAATGATGCCTTCCACACGAGACAATAACTGCAAACCTTCTAATGCTTGTTGATCGGTCACAGAATCGTACTGGACACGATCAATATCGTGCAAATGGCAATGCTCAGGACCAACTGCCGGATAGTCTAAACCGGCCGAAATGGAATGTGCTTCCTGAATGAATCCATCCTCGTCTTGCAACACATACATATATGCTCCGTGTAAAACGCCTTCTTGTTTACCTGCAATCGCTGCCGCATGCTTTCCTGTTGAAATTCCGCTTCCTGCCGCTTCAACTCCATATAATTTAACATCTTCATCGTCAACAAATGGATGGAACATGCCAATTGCATTACTGCCACCTCCAATACACGCGACAACTGCATCGGGAAGGCGATTTTCCTTCTCCATTATCTGTTGTTTCGTTTCATTTCCGATGACGCATTGAAAATCACGGACGATTTGCGGAAATGGATGTGGACCGAGTGCTGATCCGAGAATATAATGCGTATCCTCTACATTGGATACCCAATAACGCAGTGCTTCATTGACCGCGTCTTTCAGCGTGCCTGCTCCTTTATCGACAGAAACAACGGATGCACCGAGCAGCTCCATGCGAAAAACGTTCAATTCCTGACGACGAATATCTTCTTTCCCCATGAAGACGACACATTCTAAACCAAGCAAAGCACAAGCCGTTGCCGTAGCGACACCGTGTTGACCAGCACCCGTTTCTGCCACGATCTTCTTCTTGCCCATTCGGATCGCCAGCAATGCCTGCCCCAATGAATTATTGATCTTATGCGCACCTGTATGATTCAAGTCCTCGCGCTTCAAATAAATCTTGGCTCCGCCTGCATGCTTCGTCAGATGCTCTGCAAAAAACAGCGGAGTCTCCCGTCCAACAAAGTCCTTCAAATAGCCGTTCAATTCTTCACTAAATGCAGGATCTTGCTGCGCTTCCTCATAAGCCGTTTCCAATTCCTGCAACGCTGTCATCAATGTCTCAGGAACAAATTGTCCGCCAAACTTTCCATAACGTCCTTTAGTTTCTGTCTTCTGCATCTTGATCACTCCTACCCTTCGCTCTATGAATAAACGCCCGAATACGTTCCGCATCTTTTTGCTTATCAATTTCTACTCCGCTCGATACATCTACCATATATGGATGCACTTGCTGGATCGCCCTTTGCACATTCCCGGCATGCAAACCACCTGCCAAAATCGTTTGCTCTAGTGAAACACCTGCGTCTGCGAGCAGCGACCAGTCAAACGTCTTGCCACTGCCACCTTTATACTCCACACCTGGCGTATCGAATAAAAAGTAATCCACATCATAGGCAGCAGCACGTTTAGCATCCTTTTCATCGCGGATCGCTAATGCCTTAATGGATGGCAAACCGACCTCCCGAATGAATTCTGGTGATTCATTCCCATGATACTGAATATAATCCAGAGGCACTTCCTTGAATGTTCGTTGCAGTTCTTCCTTTGATGCATCCACGAATACACCAATCTTCAGGACCGATTCCGGAATGCCTTTCGCAAGTTCCCGCGCCTGCTCAATCGTCACTTCCCGCCGACTCGGCGCAAAGACAAATCCTATTGCGTCTGCGCCTGCATCTACTGCCGCCCGCACATGTTCTGCCTGAATCAGACCACAAATCTTCACCTTTGTCATGAACGGATCCCTTGCTTTTCCACTTGTAGCGCCCGTAATGCATCTTTCACTGAATCACTGCGCATCAACGATTCTCCAACCAACACCGCGCTCGCCCCCGCTTTCGCAGCACGTTCCGCATCTTCAGGGTTCCAGATGCCGCTTTCACTGATGAAGACACGTTCTTCATCAAATGGGAACTGTTCCGCGATCAGCTCGGTCTGCGCTAAATCAACTTCAAACGTACGCAAATCTCGATTATTGACTCCAATAATTTTCGCATCAATTGCCAACGCACGCTGTAATTCCTCCACACTATGGACTTCTACTAACACATCCAATCCAAGTTCGTTTGCATACGTATACAGACTCCCAAGCGTCTGATCGTCTAATGCCGCAACAATTAATAAAATAACGGACGCCCCCGCACTTTTCGCCTGGTCGATCTGTATCGGATGAATTATGAAGTCTTTACATAACAACGCAATCGGAACCACGTCTGCGACAGCCGCCAAATCCTCAAATGAACCTTTGAAAAATTCATTGTCCGTCAGTACCGATATACACGCAGCGCCCGCTTCATAATAAGCAATAGCCTGCTTGACAGGATTAGCTCCTTCAGCAATTAAACCTTTAGAAGGCGATGCACGTTTCATTTCGGAAATCACTTGGAGCTTCTTTGCTTTTCGCAATGTCTTATATAAGGATGGACGGGAAATTTCTCTCTCTGGAAAAATGACATTGCTCGCGAGCAACCGTTCCACTTCTATTTTCTTCTGTGCAATAATTTTATCTAAAATCGTCATTGGACAACCGCCTTTTGCCGAATCGTTTCGCTGAATGCGACAACGGCTTCTAATTTTTCTAATGCTCTTCCCGACAAAATACTATCGCTCGCTCGTTTAACGCCCTCTTGAATCGTCTTCACTCGACCGTTTGCAAACAATCCAATGCCGGCATTTAAGACGACTGTATCAAACTTAGGACCGCGCACTCCGTTCAAAATCGCCCGGGTCGTTGCAGCATTTTCCACTGCACTTCCACCTTTGATTGCAGACAATGGTGCATATTCAAGCCCTACATCATCCGCTGTTAATGAAAATGGAATCAAATCGCCGTGATCCAACAGGACAAATTCATTCTGCCCGGCAAGAGAGGCTTCATCCATGCCGCCTGCTCCACTTACTACGATCGCCCGCTCACGACCAAGCATCCGCAACACAGACGCATATTCCATTATGAAGTCTGGGCGGTTGATACCCGTGAACTGGGTTTCTAAGGAAACTGGATTCGTTAGCGGGCCGACTAGGTTGAAGATCGTCGGCTTGCCAATTTTATTGCGGATTGCGCCAATACGCTTCATTTTCGGATGAATCGCCGGTGCGAACAGAAATGCGATACCTTCCTGTTCCAGCAGACGCTGCATATCGTCTGTTTGGTAGTCGGAATGAATACCAAGTGCGTCAAGCACATCTTGGCTGCCGGCTGCACTGGAAATTTTACGGTTGCCATGTTTGGCCACTTGTACACCTGCGCCTGCAAGTACAAATGCAGCGGTAGTGCTGATGTTGAATGTGTTGACGCCGTCTCCACCTGTTCCGCAATTGTCTAGGTATCGTGCAGATGTTGGTGTTAGATCCATAGCGTATGATTTCATAACAGCTGCTAGTGCCGCAACTTCGTGTGAGGTCTCTCCCTTATTGGATAGGGCGATTAGGAATTGTATAATTTGTTCCTCATTGGTTTGTTCGCTGAATAGTAATTCGGCTGCTTCTCTCATTTCTTCGTACATTAAGTGACGTTTCTTCTCTACTATGCTCAAATACTTTTCCAAGCTCATCTCTCCTCATCTATATAAACTGAGATAAATAACTTACACTCAAAGTATAATTTAGATCCCGTTGATTTCCATTCCAGGTGGACGCTTTCCGCGAGGCGTGGTCGAACCTAATCGTCACTGCAAAAAACTATCGACTGTTCTAAACATAAAACTCCAACTACCATTTCATCTACAGATTTACAGGTTACTTCACCGTTTCATTAGCCTCGAGCAATGAACGGGCTTTGTTGGACGTTTCTTTGTATTCAAGCGCCGGGACGGAAGCTTCTACTATTCCGGCTCCTGCTTGCACGTAAGCTTTCCCTTCTTTAACTAGCATCGTACGAATCGTCAATGCGAAGTCGATATTGCCGTTAAGGCCAATGTAACCGATCGCACCTCCGTAAATGCCGCGGTGCTGGTCTTCCAGTTCGTCGATGATCGTCATTGCCGCTTGTTTTGGTGATCCTGTTACGGTTCCTGCCGGCATTGTTGCTTTCAAGGCATCTAATGCATGTAAGCCAGGAGCTAGGTCGCCTTCCACTTCGGATACCAAGTGCATGACATGTTCGTATCGTACAGTTTCTAAGTACTTCGCTACTTCAATCGTTTCAGGGCGGCATACTTGCTGCATTTCTTTTTTGCTTACTTCTACTAGCATATCGTGTTCTGACAGTTCTTTCGGATCGCTGCGCAATTCTTTTTCCAGCCCCAGATCTTCCGCTTCGTCACGGCCTCTTCTTCGAGTACCCGCAATCGGATTCGTCAGCACCTTGTTTCCTGAGACACGCACTAAACTTTCCGGAGATGTACCGATAACAGTATGATCGTCAAATTCCATGTAGTACATGTAAGGCGATGGATTGCTTCGGCGCAGTTTGCGGTACAATACAAATGGATCGCCTGCAATATCTGCTTCTAATCGACGAGACAACACGACTTGTTCTGCCTGACCATCTTTTATTGCATCAACGACGAGTTGAACACGCCGTTCGAATTCTTCTTTCGAAATCGCACATCGATAATCCGAAAGCGCCACCTCTTCTTCTTTTTCTACCGAACCATTGATGATCATATCCTCGATGGCATCTAGATCAGGTGTTTCATAGACAGGATTGATCTCAGTATGCAACAACGTCACTTCATGCTTATGATGATCGTAAATGACAACGGTATCGTAAATATTGAAGTAGACATCTGGTATATGCAGATCGTCCGCTGTGCGCTTTTCACCATTACGTGCGGCTCCATATCCTACGTAACCTACCGCACCGCCTGTGAAGGGGAATCCAGCATCTTCTGTAATACGTGGCATCAAGCGCTTCAATAATGTGTAAAGTTCTCCTTCATGCGTATACGTCTTATTTGATGAATAAACGATTTCCTCGACTACGCCGTCGCGTCCGCGGTACGCTTTCTGGGGATTCAGCCCTATAAAAGAATATCGTCCTGATCCCCCTGCCTGCAAAGAACTTTCCAGCAAAAATTTATGGCTTCCTTTTAGTCTTCTGAAGATCAATATAGGCGTTAACGAATCGCCCTCAATTTTTCTTGCTGTCACTCGTAAGTTCTTCTTTTCTGTCGTCATGTCCATTCTCCTCTTTTCCACTAAATATCCGCCTAGTTTTCTCCAAATAAAAAGCCCTCTGCAAACAGACAGATTAAGCCTGTTGCAGAGGACGATCGATAACCGCGTTGCCACCTCAAATTGAAGCGCCGCAGCACTCCCACTTTATGTGTTTTCACACTGCCCTTAACGCGAGCACACGTCTGTTTTTCATTAGAAAAAACAGCTTCCATAAGTCCATTCACGACTGCCGTGTATCGGTTCCCACCATACACCGACTCTCTAGCAAGCACGCACAATCGCTACTCTTCTTATTCATATCTTTTCGCTATTCTCTTCTCATCTATCTTTGCTCGTCTACCGTGGACGATTCCGCTGTCGAAATCTTCTGTCCATCTTGTTAAGTACATTTATCTTAATATGCAGAATCTTTAATGTCAACATCTTCTTCAGTTACGAATAAGTAAAAATGATATAATCACCTTATCATAACAAGCTCGGAAGGGGAGTATTTATGCGTATCAATAAATTTTTAAGTGAAGCAGGCATTGTATCGAGACGCGGTGCCGATAAGTGGATTACTGACGGCCGTGTTAAAATTAACGGACAGCCAGCAGAGCTTGGCAGCAAAGTCGAATCAGGCGATCAGGTTGAAGTAGATGGTAAACAGGTACAAAAAGAAGAACAGTTGGTCTATATCGCACTTAACAAACCCGTCGGTATAACGAGTACAACGGAACGGCATATCGAAGGCAATGTAGTGGATTTCATTAATCACCCACTGCGCATTTTTCATATCGGTCGATTGGATAAAGATTCGGACGGATTGCTTTTAATGACCAATGATGGTGATATCGTCAATGAAATTTTGAGAGAAGAACATAATCATGAGAAAGAATACATCGTAACTGTAGATAGTCCATTGACTTCTTCTTTTATTTCAAAAATGGAGAATGGTGTGAAAATCCTCGATACTGTAACCAAGCCTTGCACGGTGACAAAGCTAGGTCCACGGACCTTCTCCCTCGTGCTGACACAAGGCCTAAACCGACAAATCCGCCGAATGTGCGCAGCTCTCGGCTATCATGTACGTCGTTTACAGCGAGTACGAATCCTCAACATCGAGTTAGGAAATCTGCCGATTGGCGAATGGCGTGAATTGACAGATTCAGAGCAGAAAGAATTATTTCATACATTGGACTACCAGCCAAAAAGATAAAAAAGAGGGAGGTAACTAATACTTCCCTCTTTCCATATTTTCAAAAGTAGTTATAATCTAACACTCAACCCTCTAAAAATCCTTATATTCCCTCTATAACTAGTTCAATACTCTCTTTTTTTATGGTATAATTATCTAAAATAACTGCATAATATGGCTTATTCAGTATATCAATATAACTTCAGGACTAATGTATGGTTCATACTTTGCGACAGGAGTCTTGAGAGAGGAAGTTAGTATGATGCCCTTACGAACGCCTACATTCAATCCATCTTTAACTACTTTATTTGAAGAAACATTCTGCGTCTCACTGATCGATCTAAATGGTCGTCTGACCTACGTGAATCAAAACTTCTGCAAACTGACGGGCTACAGTGAGGAAGAGCTAATCGGGAATACGTGGGAATTATTAAACAGAGGATTAACTATTGAAAACTCAATCCTTATTTTTGAAAAGCATTTTATGACCCATAAAGTATATCAGGAGTCCGTGCGGATTTTTTCGAAGGATGGAAGGAAGTATTGGCTGGATACAACGGTCGTTCCTATTTACGATGTCGATGGACATTTGACACATTATTTATCTCTGGATATTGATGTGACGGGACCTGAATTAGTTTCTCGTGAATTTGCAAAAGCACGTACTGACTTGCAAAATTTCAAATATGCGCTGGACGAATCGGCTGTTGTAGCGATTACCAATCCACAAGGCATGATTACTTATGTGAACGACCGCTTCTGTGAACTGTCAAAATACTCGCGAGATGAACTCATCGGCAAAACACATCGGGTTGTTAATTCCGGGACTCATCCTAAAAGTTTTTTTGAAGAGATGTGGAATACAATCCAGCAAGGAAAAGTCTGGCGTGGAGATATACAAAACTTATCCAAAGACGGAGAGTTTTACTGGGTCAACACGACGATTATCCCCTTTGTAGGAGCGGACGGAAAGCCATTTCAGTATATATCTATTCGTCAAGATGTCACCTCTCATAAAGCAGCTGAGAAATCCTTGGAGCTGGCGCTGAAAAACGACTTTACCACAACAGTAAAGAACCTTCAGAATGCGATTTTCAAATACTCGCTTGATAAATATGAACAAATTCACTTCACGTTACTCGAAGGAAAGATCACTGAAAAACTCGGCATGACCAAAGACACTCTTAATGCTTTTCTCTATGAGAAAAGTTTGAACTTGACGTCAATTAAACGGCATCTCCAAGAAGGACTGCATGGTCTTAGCTCGCAGTTCGAAATAGAGTATAAATCGTATACATTCCTCGTCTATCTGTCTCCGATTTTCGAAGAAGACGAAGTAGCAGAAGTCGTAGGTACTGCTATTGACATTACAGATCGAAAAGAAGCAGAGCGGCTAGTTAAGCATATGGCATTCCATGATCATTTAACAGATCTACCAAATAGACGCTTACTCAAGCAAACTGTAGAGAATGCGATCGAAGACCGAGCAAAAAGCAAAGAGCCTTTTGCCTTATTGTATATTGACTTGGACCGATTTAAGAATATTAATGATTCGATGGGCCACTACGTAGGTGACCAGCTGTTGAAATCAGTTGGAGAACGCTTAGGTTTACTCGTTCGGCAAAATGATCTAGTAGCAAGACTAAGTGGTGATGAGTTTATCGTATTATGTAAATCCACAAATAAAAATGGGGTTCGATTAGTTGCTAAGCGTATAGTTGAAGAAATATCAAAATCATTTCTCATCAATAATTTGGAGGTCTTTATCGCTCCAAGTATCGGAATCAGCTTATTTCCAGAAGACGGTGAAGATTATGATACCCTTATGCGCAACGCGGACTCAGCCATGTATTTGGCAAAACAATCCGGCAAAGGTACATATCAATTTTTCACTGAAGAACTTTATAATGATTTAATCGAACGGACCTTACTTGAGATGGAACTGCGACAAGCTCTCAAAAAAGACGAGCTGTCCCTCCATTACCAGCCGCAACTCGATTTCACAACCGGTAAAATAAAAGGCGTGGAAGCACTTTTACGCTGGAATCATTCTTCCCGTGGAATGATTTCTCCTGGTCAGTTTATTCCCATTGCAGAAGAGACGGGTTTGATACTGCCGATCGGTTTATGGGTGTTGGAGACCGCGTGCAAGCAGGCAAAAGAATGGCAAGACCTTGGATACCCTCCTCTCCGCATGAGCGTCAATGTTTCATTGCGTCAGTTTAAGAGCCATACATTTGTCTCAGATGTGAAAGAGACCTTGCGCACTACTGGATTGCAACCGAACTATCTGAACATCGAAATTACAGAGAGTATGACATCGGACGTAAACAACTGCCAAAGAGTGTTACAAGAACTGCGAGAGATTGGTATCAAAGCAAGCATCGATGATTTCGGAACCGGCTACTCGTCTTTGAGTTATTTAAGTAAGTTCCCGATTACTCACTTAAAAATTGACCAGTCATTCGTCAGAGAGCTGACCGACAATTCCGTTATCGTCAAAGCCATCATTGATTTGGCTAAGAACTTGCATCTTCAGGTAATTGCAGAAGGTGTGGAGACGATAGAGCAGGCGGAATTTTTGAAGACTCTTAATTGCGATGAAGCACAAGGTTTTCTTTATTCCCGACCAGTGCCAAGTGAAGAAATTGCAAAATTGTTAGAAGACAATATATTATAATATTGCAGCAACCCAGCAGACATTTCGTCTGCTGGGTTGTTTGTCTATTACAGAACAGATGTCTAGAACTCTTAGATCATTAAAATTGTTTTTGAATCCGCAAGTAACCATACTAATTCAATTGCTAGTGTGCTATAGTTTTCACTATATTTAAACTCTTTAATTAAGTCAAAAATCGTCAAAAAGTATTCACAGGGGGAGATGTTTGGTGGGAACAAATCAGATGCGGTATTCCATTACCGCGTTAGCAGGATTTCAATGGCTCTTTTTCATGTTTGCCAATACGGTAGTCATCCCGATATCAGTGGGCACGGCATTCGAACTAGAACAAATTGAAATTGTCTCTGCGATTCAACGTTCATTTATTTTCACAGGAATTGCCTGCCTATTACAAGGTACATTGGGACATCGTTTGGCATTGATGGAAGGTCAATCTGGACTATGGTGGGGAGTTGTACTTAGCTTGGCAGGAACAGCAAATGCGATGGGACTGAGCCTAGCCACTGTGGGGGGCAGCATTGCGGTAGGTGCAATGATTTCAGGCGTGCTCGTTGCCATTCTTGGCGTTCTAGGTATGGGGGAAATACTGAAAAAGTGGTTTACGCCAGCAGTGATGTTCGTCTTTCTATTATTATTAGCAAATCAGTTGATCACCATCTTCTTAAAAGGGATGATCGGTCTCAATAATGGCGATTACATAAATTTGCCGATGACGCTATTTTCTTTTGCTTTAGCAGCCTTGACCATTCTTGTTCACATTAAAGGCAAGGGAATCATTAGCAGCTTGAATCTTTTGATTGGAATGACTGTCGGATGGATCAGTGCGGTGTTGATTTTTCCTCAAGAGGCCGCTGAAACGATTAAGACAACTCCCTTTATCCAGTGGTTCCCTTGGGGTGAGCCAACAATTGAAATGGGTATCGTCATCACTGTGATCATTACAGGGCTATTAAACACAACAAACACGGTAGCGACTTTAAAAGGGGCAGAGGACATTTTTGAAAAGGAAACAACAAAACAGCAGTACAAAACGTCTTTCTTCATCACAGGGGGGTTGAATGTCGGGGCAGGTGCTCTCGGGCTCGTACCGTACGCTCCTTACGCTTCTTCTATTGGTTTTTTGCAGTCCAGCGGTATTAAAGAACGAGCTCCTTTCTTCATTGGTTCGATTCTCTTCATCATTCTTGGGCTCGTGCCGCCTTTAAGTGCATTCTTTTCCACCATTCCACAAAGCGTTGGGAATACGGTACTTTTCGTAGCGTATTTGCAATTGTTCCGGTCTGCATTGCGTAATGTAGAAGGATTGACCTTTGAACCTAAGACAGTTTACCGCGTGGCATTGCCTGCATTACTTGGCTTGTCGATCATGACGTTGCCGCCAGATGTGTTTGCCTCGTTACCTGAATTGCTGCAGCCTCTTCTTTCAAGTGGACTGCTTGTCGGGATTTTGGCAGCGCTTCTAATGGAACTACTATTTTGGATTGGTCAACGTTTCAGTAAGCGCAACATTTTATAAACTTCAGACTGCAGCCAAATGTTAAAGTTATAAAGGAAGAAATGCAAGAAAAGAATACAGGGCGTGCGGTGGGCCGCTTCCTTCTAAGTGCATGTGCTCCTAACGCTTCGCTTTTACTCGCAAAAGCCGTCCTTCGCTACGGCTTTCGCTCAGTCCAGGGGCTCACCTGTCACGCTAATCCCGCTGGAGTCGCCCATCTTCCGCTACAATCCCTACGAAGTATGCTTTACTACATAGCGAATTCACTGTAAGTAGTGTGAGATTGAGCTGCCATTTCCTGAGACAAAAAAACTAAACACACATTCGCTCGGATGGTGCTTCTTGTGCCTACAAAGCTCAGTGAATAGTCAATGGGCTCATTAACATTCTGAAAACACATTGAGCAATTGAATTTTATCTAACGAAGCCTTTAACGTATTTTAACTGTGAGAAGGTAGGATGCCAATTATATACTACGAGCTAATTCCACCTTCTTAGATTTTAGAAAACTACAAAGATCTTTCTATATGTTTACACTTCACAAACTAAGGATTGGAGTGAAAGACGGTCGAAAGGCAAAGATGTGCTCCCAACGCTTCGCTTATGCTCGCAAAAGCGTACCGTCAGGAACGGAAATCCCGGTGCACTTGCTAGCTGTAATTCCACATATCTATTCGGATAAGTAACCACAATTCTTATCTTTTATTTTAACAAAACTCTTGATTAGAGGTAAAAAAGCGTCCGCCTGAAATATAGATCAACGGCGTCATTACCCACTTGCCAATTCTTTTATCCATAAACTTCAGCCCTGATCTAGTCGATCAGGGCTTTGTATAGGTGTAGACAATAAACCGTTCCTGGTCGTCATGGACCTGTAAATGGGCAATAGGGATTTCCGCCGTCTTTTCGAATAAAGAATGGTTGTGCAAAAGTTGTTCGTAGTCTGCCGTTGGATAATATAAAATCACCTCTACGGGACGTGCAACCAATTCGATCGAGCGCACAATATTTTGAATGACCCTCCGAAAAATATCGAGAGAAAAAGGATTGAAGAAATAGAAAGTAGAGGCATCGTCCGGGAGTTCATAACGTTCTGCTAAACAGCATTCGAATGACAGCATTCCTCTTTTTTTAGGAAAAGCTTGCCGATAGTCTATTAGATTGTTCATCGCATCCTGATATAAGACACTATTCATCTCAATCCCAATTACGTCTATCGAATAGCGATGATGCACATAAAAAGGTACTCGTCCTTTACCACATCCGAAGTCGACAAAACTACCACTTACCAGAATTTCATGCTGAGCAAATAAAAAATCCATCCCTTCATACGGCGTAGCTTCATAACGATTGTAATGTGATGACTGATGCACCCACTCACGCACCCCTACAGTTTGGATATGCAAACGTTTATCCAGCTCTCGTTCCTCCACCCTTTCATCTCCTTTACAAATTCTCCTGTCGACCGAGAAGACCACAGCATATATTACTTCTGCTGTGGTTCATCTGACACGACGACCGTTCTATTCCGACCCGTACGTTTTGCTTCATATAAACACCGGTCGGCCAGTTCAATGAGACGAGCAGGATGATCCGCATGCACGGGATATGCAGCTACACCTGAAGAAATTGTGACAACTTCTCCACATGGACTGACTGTGCTCTCTAATTTTTCACGAAGCCGCTCCGCTGTTAAAAAAGCCCTCACTTTATCCGCTTTTGGTAATAAAATTACAAATTCTTCTCCACCATAACGGCAACAGATATCATCTTTTCTTACAGCTTGCTGCATAAGATTCGCCAAATAGATTAGGACTTCATCCCCTACAGCGTGCCCATAGGTATCATTCACTCGTTTAAACTTATCGATGTCTAGGATGATCATAGAAAATGGCGTCTGATTCTCTATCCACTCTTTCATGTAATCATCCATCGACCTGCGATTCATCAGTTTTGTCAAAGGGTCTGTCGTCGACTGGTGAATGAAGTAGTTCATTTCTGTTTTGAAATAATCCAAACTATGCAGCATTGCTCCTTTTAACTGTTTGGCCTCATAATACCAATCAGAAACAGCTTCCATTTTCTCTTTATGATCTGTTTTCGTGCTAGTTTCAGTATAGTAAGCCAGCTTCTGCAATGGCAGCGCAATCTTCTTCGATAAAAACCATACTAAGAAAAAAGCTAGCAACAACAAAGGCAGTGATTTCCACACCATCTCCAGTACCATGCTTTTTGCAGGAGCGACAGCAGCACTTATGGGCCGCTGGGATATGATGCCCCAATCAGCAATCGGTATATAAGAGTAGCCGGCGAGCATAGGAATGCCTTTCGTATTAACGATTGCCTGCGCACCGCTTCCTCCTGCTACGACCTTTTTAACTACTTGGTTCTCAGAAACGTCATCATTCAACCGATCTTTAAGTTGGTGGTAAATCAATGTCCCCTTTCCGTCGACAACATAGACATAAGATCCATTTTCATAGAAATGATCCCCAAGAATCTTTTCTAAGATATTCGGTTGATTCAAATAGATAGCCCCACCCAAAAACCCGCGATACACACCATCTTCTGAAATTAACGGGACACTGATGAATATCAAAAACTCTCCTGTAATCCCCATGTAGGGATGAGAAATCAATGGTTTTCTTTCTTTCATAGCCTGTTCTGCCCCCAAAGACGTCAATCGTTCACCAATCAAGTCTAGGCTCGGAGGGGAAATTCCTATTACCATACCCTCCGGGGAAGCAATTGCAACAGAATTGAAGGTACTCGTCTGTGTTCTAATTCGTTCTGCTATTTTATTTAACTGTACCTGAGAATCTGAGTTGTTGAGTAAGGGGATGACTTCTTCTGCATTCACTTGAAGTGTCTGAAGGATCTCACGTAAATATGTATCTGTTGTAGCAGACAATTTCTCAGCATATGCTTTGTTCGTCTCTAAAGTAGAATCGATTAAAGTTTGCTTGTGCACACGATAACCGACAGTTGTACTAGTAAGAAAGGTCAGAACGATTGCCAATAATGCCACGACATGAATCAATTTTTTCAAAGACCATCTCATCTATCTTCCATTCTCCTTCTCCCTATGATGCTATCAACCTATTATATCATAAGAAAAAGGCAACGTTAGCAGTTATTCACCATGTTTTTGGTTCTAATGATTTATACAAGAACAACTCAATTTCAAAATACCTTCACATCAATAGGAAAGTCCTATGCGATGACCGATATGCTCTCCTGCAATCAATTCTTGATAAGCAAATTCTGCCGTATCACCAACCGAAACCTGTTTTCCATCAACCGGGAGGTAATCACGCTCTACGCGGTAATTTCCTACTGCTTCACCATCTGGCAAATATGTAGGACAGACAATCGTCCAGTCCAATGAAGAACTACGTAATATATCAAAGACTTTATGGTGTTCCTTTGCCGCGAAAGTGAGCTTACGATTAGAATCTCCTGCTTCGTATCGCAGCTTTGATGGATCGGTGCGACTCTGCAGTATTCCAGCAGTTCCAATAGTCAAAATACGCGCGACGCTATGAAGTTCCATCTCTTCTACGATTACCGGCATCGCTTCCGTCAGTGTAGTGGTCCGATCTGTCCCCAAGGCGCTTACTACAGCATTCGCCCCCTCAATCAATTGCTTCACTGTTTCAGTATCGCGTACATCTCCTTGAAACAAGGTAAAACCTTGACGCGGCGTACATTTCTCTGGCGTCCGTACAAGTGCTTTCACTTCATGGCCGTCCCGCAATGCCCGACGAACGATTTCGTTTCCCGTCCGCCCCGTTGCTCCGAATATTACAATTTTCATCTGACATCCCTCCTCTTTTTACTTTACAATAGACTTCCGAAGCTTTGCATGCTCTACGCTTATATAAGAAAAGACGCTGCTCAGTTACCTGAACGGCGTCCTATAATTAATATGTTGTAAGCTTCACCCAGCGTTGCAACGCATAGATGCCTCGTTGGAAAAATGTCAGGCCGTTTTGAAACTCTTCTACATCCAAAGTATAAAGAGCATCTTCATTTTCCCACAGTCTATCAAAATAATCATTAATTTCATTCGTCAACACACTGTCTGTTGGCGCAATAATCCTTAAATTCGCTTCTAAATTATAATCACGCAATGTACGTTCTGTTAAATTTGAAGAGCCATTTGTAATGAAAGTCTCCTCGTCTGTTTGGATTGTAACTAATTTCGTGTGATACTGTCCAATCACGGTATTATACCAGCGCACTTCAATCTTATTGTCAGTGTTTTCCCTTATTTCTTGGACAACCGGTCGATTTGGTAAGCCAGACTTTTTACTGCCGAATGAATTTTCATTAGGATCCAGAATCATTTCCACCTGCACGCCTCGATTCGCTGCGCTTACCAAAGGCTGAATAACTTGCTGTTCAGATAGATAGAACATTCCCATGCGGATACGATCACCCTTTTTCGCTCGTTCAATATCTTTCACTAACGCATCCAATACTTTACGTTCCGTCAAATACTGAACTTGATAAGGACCCGTTTCTTCTTCCAAATTCTCGACACGCGGCAACTTTCCGCCTTCCGTATACCGCACGACAGCTTCTTCTGCGTCCAATATATCGTTCTGCACTGGACCTTTGACTTTAAATGCCACATTTCCATGGAGACCACTGGCTGCGTGGGGATTAGATGATGTCACCAATGCTGCTTGATCCGTCACTATTGTTTTACGGTGATTGGATTTGACGTTCAACAGTTTTAAATAAGAAGTGAATTTTACATTTGGAGCATCACTTGCCAAGAAGTTTGGAAAATGGGATTTGCCGTCAATTTGTATCCATTGGAACAGCGTACGATATAATCCCGAATAAATCGGCATTGAGTCGCGTAACGGTTCCAAATCGGTATAGACTACCTGGACGCCAGCCTTTTCTAAGTCCTTGAACCAACTAGACTCATACGATCCATAACCCGTATTTAACGGATCGGTAATGTAGACGATGGGCATGTCCGGATTTTTCTTCTTTTTTTCTACAAGAGCATTTGTTAATTGATCAGCAAGCTGTGGGAAGTCTTCTTTCTCATCGTAATAATCATCCATCAAAAAGAAGTCTAGGACGATGAATTCTTTCGCTTCCTGAATCATTTTTGACACTTCATCGAAAATATGAAGTTCTGATTTGTACTGTTCTTTGGATTTTGACTTGGAGTAGGTCAGATCGTAAATAAATTCGATGTCTTCTACTTGATGTAGTTCTCCCTCATACGAGATGCCTGCAGGCAATGGTTTGTAAGTATGCCAAAGCATGACACCAGCGTAGAGAAGAGCAAATAGGAGCAAGGCATACGAAGCAATCCGTTTCTTCGTCCATTTTCGTTTCTTCTCCGCCATCGCATTGCTCCTTTCCGAAAAATTCAGTCTATATGAAATTCCCTCTTCGCCTATCTATGAAAACTTTATTTAATGGAGAGGTACGGACGTTCTGCACGCCATTCTACAGATACTGGCACTTTGTAGGTTTCGGATAACAGCTCGTTGGTGAGGACTTCATGTTTTGGACCAGATGCTACTACTCTACCTTCTTTTAACAATAGTACGTGTGTCATCTCAGCAACTAGTTCTTCTATATGATGTGTGACGTAGACAAGGTGAACGTTGTTTTTCGTAGCAATCTCTAGCGCCTCTAAAAATTGCTCTCTCGCCAGAATATCCAGTCCAGAACATGGTTCATCAAGGATCAGCAAGTGCGGCTCACCCATTAGCGCCCTCGCAATTAATACTCGACGCTTTTCTCCTTCTGATAGTACCCTGAACTTTTTCTCTTTTACATGTTCCAGCCTAAATTCCTTCACTAAGTAATTTGCACGTGTCCAATCTTCTTCAATGACCTGTTCATAAATACCGAAGCTGGCGAACTTTCCACTGACGATGACTCGTTCGATCGTTTCATTCCAGAAAAAGTCCGAAAACTTTTCCAATGAACTGCTGACATACCCAATCTTCTTCCGCAACTCCGGCAAGTACGTACTGCCAAAACGATTTCCCAGCACTTCCACTGCACCTGAAGACGGGAATTCATATGTAGAAATAATCGATAACAACGATGTCTTTCCAGAACCGTTTAACCCGAGCATCCCCCATTGCTCTCCTTCTGAAATCTCCCAATCGAGACCTCGGAGTATTTCATTGTCGCCTCTTCTAAAATAGATGTCCTCAACTTTAACGACCGCCATTTGAATTCCCCTTTCCCTATACAGAAAACCGGCTCAAGCAGTGTGCAGCGAACCGGTCTACTATTTACCCTTCTTCGTTTTCTTTCTCTTTCTCGTATTCCTGGTATTTTTTCTTTTCAAGTTCTTGGTATTTCCTAGCTCTTTTTTCTTTTTCTCTCTGCTTTCTTTCTTTTTCCTTACGTTCTCTTTTTTCCTTTTCACTTTCTCTACGTTTCCGTCTCTTTTTAACTTCTCCTTCCACATGCTCGAATTGACGAATATCTGTTGGTCGGACCGTGATCGGTTCACGCACCAATAGCTTGCTCAATGAGAAGATCAACAGCAGGAGAAGCAATGTAAACGGTAAAGCTGATACGAGGGAAGCCGATTGCAATGCTTCCAGTCCACCGGCAAACAGAAGAACTGCTGCAATTGCAGTCATCAAGAAGCCCCAGATAAACTTTACAACCAGTGGAGGAAACAAACTGCCACGAGTTGTCATACTAGCTAAAATATACGTTGCAGAGTCTGCGGACGTAATCAAAAATGTAAAAATAAGGACAATCGCTAAAAATGACATAACATTAGTAAATGGTAAATGCTGAAGTGTCGCGAAAATGGCAGATGTTACGTCCTGGTCAACAGCTTCGGCAATCTGCGTGCCATTACGCAAGTCACTGTATAATGCTGTTCCACCAAGTGTTGCGATCCACATACAGGAAAATGCCGGCGGAATAACCATGACTCCCATTATAAACTCGCGAATCGTCCGTCCTTTTGAAACGCGCGCTACAAAAGCGCCCACAAAAGGAGACCATGCAATCGTCCAAGCCCAATAGAAGATCGTCCAATCCTTCACCCACGTACCGCCTTGGTATGGCTGCAACCGTAAGCTATACGTAATGAAATTATTGATGTAATCACCAATGGCTAATGTAAATGTTTCAAGTATGAATACTTTCGGTCCAACAATGAAGAAAAACACCAGCATGGCAATCGCCATTCCGAGGTTAAAATTCCCCAAGTACGCAATCCCTTTACTCAATCCGGATGAAGCCGATGTCATATAGGCTACAAATACGACGGCAATTATGAGAAGCTGAATTGTAAATGTACTCTTAATGTTGAAAACGTATTCCATCCCGCCGCTCATTTGCAGAACGCCCATGCCAAGGGAAGTAGCAATCCCCATGACAGTTGCTATAACAGCAAACGAGTCAATCCCTGTTTTGAGATGGCGATTGCTGCCGATCAGCGGCTCTAAAGCGGTAGAAATCAGCCCATCCTTCTTCTTTCTAAACTGTAAGAATCCGATGACTAAACCGACAATACCAAAGATTGCCCATTGTGAAATACCCCAGTGAAAGAAGGAATACCCCATTGCGATCCGTGCCGCTTCCTCAGTCTGTGCCTCCACACCTGAAAGAGGGGAACTAAAATAATGACTCATCGGCTCTGCAACGCCCCAGAATACAAGCCCCACACCAAAGCCAGCTGAAAACAGCATACCAATCCAAGTAAAAAACGGATATTCGGGACGTTCGGTATCACCGCCTAGACGGATTGCCCCGAATTTACTGATGGCTAGTCCTACTAAAAATATAATAACAATAAAAACAACAAGCAAATAAAACCAACCAAATTTATCTGTCGTAAAGTGGTAGAGTTTTTCGGAAATCACTCCAAATGGTTTTGGCTTCATGGCACCTAATAGTACCAGTAGTAAGATAAATACTGCTGATATGGAAAACACGGGGTTTTTCCAAAACTTTTTATTCACAACTATATCGACTCCTAGTGTTCATTTGGTAACTTACTTACTAAACTTCATACCCTATTCTTACGAAATGTAACGCATTTTCACTGATGCAATAGGATGTGAAGAGCTACCAAATAGATTGTAACTGTTTATAATACACACCGAATAAGGCATCTTCAAGCGAAAATGCCTTTCATGATGTATTCAGCTAAAGTGTTCTTCGATTCCTTGCGACCAGCGCAAAGCATTCAAGGAAATTTCACTTAGTTTCTTTTCGGGGATTCTCAACTGCTCGGTCAGCTTCTTCACTTGTTCCCACTCAAAACGCTCGACCGCTATAATGAGCTGCATGTAGGGAGTCATTTCGGTTTCTTTACCATTCAATGTGTTAATAATGACATCTGATAAAGACAAGAGCGGTAAAATATCTTCCCATTTCCTACCCATGACTGCATCGATCATCGAAAACATCCCTGTCAGGAAATACTCATCCTTATTGGGCTTGCCTTTATATTTTGCCAATAGTTCGCAAGCCCTCGCACGTCTAAGTGAAAGTTCCACAAGTGCCGTCACACGACCGCTTTGCAAGTCTTGCCCCAAATCATGGAGCATCAGTACTTGTAACCATTTTTTTGTTTCATTTAAGCCAATCAATACGATTGCTTGCTTGATCGAACTGATTCTTTTTGGCACCTCGAATGCCAAAGTGTTGATGAAACGCAAAAGTTTATAGGAGATCGATACGTCTCGCATAATCAATTCGGAAAGCTCGTTGATTGACTGTGTATCTTTTTGAAAAAACTCAATGATTTGCAAATGAACTAAAGTATTAGCTGGGATTTCTTTGCTTTTGATAATTTCTGGCTTGGCGAAGAAATAACCTTGGAACAAATCATAACCACTTTTCAACGCCAGCTGATAATCCGCGTCTGTTTCTACTTTTTCAGCCAATAAAACAATCGATGGATATTTTTTGAAAAACTCCTTAATCTTTGTCTTTTCAGCCGTGTTAGTCATCATAAAATCCACTTTTACTATATCTACAAGTTCGAATAACTGAGGATATGCTATGTACTGGTCTTGTAAAACAAAGTCATCAAGCGCTAACTTGAAGCCTGCTTCCTTAAACATTTGCAAACGTCTTAACAGCGCAGGCGTAATTTCCACGTTTTCCAGAATTTCAATAACGATTTTATCCGGATTCAAACTCATGAATATATCCTGCGCCAATAATTCACCAGAAAAATTGATGAAGGAAGGCACACCACTAGTAACTTGATCAACCCCTATAGTCAGAAACGTATTGACAAGCAGACTGATTGTAGCCTGTTCAGGATTTATGTCTGGGAAAACATTCTTTTCACTGTTTCGATATAACAATTCATATGCATAGATATTACCTTGCCGCCCTAAAATGGGCTGTCTCCCGATAAATATCGAGTACTCATTCATTTAATTCATCTCCAAATCCCATTTTAAAGCTTGTGCAACCGTCCGACTACCTTGTTCTCTAGACGCTTCTCCCAAGAGTCTATCGGCTTTCTCTTCATTGTACGTGATCGAAAGAATTTTAGAAATATAAGTTGGGATAAAAGGATGTTTTTTCTATAATACCTTTGTCATAACATCCTGTAGCAGACAGCATACGCAACTCCTAAGAATCCTATCTAGTCCCAGTCCTATTATGGGTTTAGGAAATCATATTATATGGTATGTTTTGTAAGGAGGGTGTACACGGAGGTGTTCTCTATGTTGAAAAGAAAAATGAAGAATGCACAACGTTCTCAAGAAATCTTAAATGTATTTTTAAAAAATGGATTTAGTCATGTTTTATTTCGATTAGGTATAACAGATCGTAAATTCTCCGCCACAGACGAGGAAGCGGATTTGAATTTATATCACGTCGGAAAAAAATTACGAACCGCATTGGAACAACTTGGGCCTACATTCGTCAAACTTGGTCAAATCGCCAGTGGACGACGTGACTTAGTGCCTGAAGAAATCGCAGTGGAACTTGAACAGTTGCAGGATCATGTGGAAGCATTTCCTTTTGTGGAAGTACGGGAAATTATCGAGCATCAGCTAGCAGGGACCATGGAAGAGTTTTTTCAAGAATTTGATGAAGAGCCTCTTGCTTCTGCATCAATCGGGCAAGTGCACCGAGCTCGATTGATCTCAGGTGAACTGGTTGCGGTGAAAGTGCAGCGCCCAAATATCCAGCGTCAAGTGGAAACAGATTTGGCGATACTGCATGATTTAGCGAGTTTTTTGGAGAAGAATATGGCGTGGGCCAAGACCTATCGTCTGCGTGATCTCATCTATGAATTTTCCCATTCATTGCGGGAAGAATTGGATTATCAGTTAGAAGCCCGCAATTCGGAACGAGTTGCCCAGCAATTCACGAAAGTACCCGAAATTCAAGTTCCATACGTTTATGACGAGTATTCTACACGTACTGTGTTAACGACAGAGTTAATTACTGGTATAAAAGTGAGTAATACAAAACAGTTGGATGCGGAGGGCTATGACCGCCAGCTCTTAGCTGAACGAATAGCCGACTCCATGCTCTCGCAAGTAATGGAACACGGCTTTTTTCATGGCGACCCGCATCCAGGCAACATATTCGTGACCTCAGGAAACGTCATTTACTTTATAGACTTCGGTATGGTCGGTCAACTTAGCAAGGAAATGACATACCATTTTATCTCTCTTATGTTCGCTTTACGGAAAGGAAATATCGAGCGACTGATCGATGTGTTTTCTGACATGGATATTCTTGACGAAAACACCAATATTGCCGCCTTATATCGTGATTTGCAAATCATTCAGCGAAAGTATTACGAAGCTTCTTTGAACGACTTGAAACTCGGTGATGTGTTCATGGAAGTTTTTTCAATTGCCTACCGTTATCGCATCCGACTTCCAAATGAAATTGCAATTCTTTCAAAGGTCATTCTAACGTTGGAAGGTGTTCTCAGTAAACTAGATCCTTCCTTCAGCATTATGAAAGCCATTGAGCCTTACGGTAAGAAGATGATGCTAAGACAATTCGATCCCCGCTATCTAGTTGAAAATAGTTGGCATTCGTTAGTTAAGAATGCGGAAATCATAGCAGAACTGCCAAGCGATATTAAGAAAGCCGTCAAAACCATACAAAAAGGAAAAGTCGATTTGGACGTCGGGCTGAAAGAGTCAACCATCATTTTTCGACGATTTGACAAGATCGCTAATCGACTATCATTCAGTATCGTTTTGCTGGCGTTCAGTATCCTGATGGTCGGTCTCATCATCGGATCTGCTATCGCTGGTCAGACCGCCATGTTCTTCCGCCTTCCACTCATAGAAGTAGGTGCTTTGATTGCGACGCTTCTGTTTGCATATCTGCTGTTCTCTATTGTGCGTTCGGGGCGTATCTAGTTATTGTTTACTCCTATTTAATTCGGGAATAGAAAAGCAGACAACTATTTTACGTTGGGAGGATTTTTTGTGAACAACAATCGCAAAATAAACAGTAACAGCAAAAATAAACAGTTGGAAACCTTTCGTATACATGACCAAAAGAAACCGATGACGACCAATCAAGGTCTAAAGATTACGGAGGATGAACATTCATTAAAGGCAGGAACACGCGGCCCCACTTTAATGGAGGACTTTCACTTCCGTGAGAAAATAACGCATTTTGACCATGAACGAATTCCAGAGAGAGCTGTCCATGCACGTGGGTATGCCGCACACGGCGAATTCGAATTATATGAGTCGATGAAAAAATATACGAAGGCTGGTTTCTTGCAAGAGCCTGGCTCGAAAACACCGGTCTTCACTCGCTTTTCTACAGTAGCTGGAAGCAAAGGATCTGCTGAAACCGTGCGCGATGTACGTGGTTTTGCTGTGAAGTTTTATACGGAAGAGGGAAACTACGATCTTGTCGGCAATAATATGCCAGTATTCTTCATTCAAGATGCCATTAAGTTTCCTGATTTAATCCATGCAGTGAAGCCTGAGCCACATAACGAAATGCCGCAAGCCGCTTCAGCTCATGATACATTTTGGGATTTTGTTGCCAATAATCAAGAATCTGCACATATGGTCATGTGGCACATGTCCGACCGCGCAATACCAAGAAGCTTCCGGATGATGGAAGGATTTGGAGTTAATACGTTCCGCTTTATCAATGAACAAGGCGAAGCACATTTCGTAAAATTCCATTGGAAACCGAAGCTAGGCGTTCATTCACTAGTTTGGGATGAAGCACAGAAGATCAGCGGGAAAGACCCTGACTTTCATCGACGTGACTTATGGGAATCAATTGAAAATGGCGATTTCGTGGAATTCGAGCTCGGCGTTCAGCTGTTAGAGGAGAAAGATGAGTTCAAATTTGATTTCGATATTCTTGATCCGACGAAAATTTGGCCTGAAGAAGAAGTGCCAGTGAAGATCATCGGGAAAATGACATTAAATCGCAATGTGGATAATGTTTTTGCGGAAACTGAACAAGTAGCATTTCATCCAGGCAGTGTGGTGCCAGGTATTGATTTCACAAACGATCCATTATTACAGGGACGATTATTCTCTTATACAGATACACAACTAATCCGGCTTGGGGGTCCGAACTTCCACGAGCTGCCAATCAACCGTCCTGTCTGTCCATTTCACAACAACCAACGCGATGGCTACGGTAGACAAACGATTAACGTAGGACAAGTAAGCTATCATAAAAACTCGCTCGCTGACAACAAGCCGAACACTTCTTCAGAGGAAGACGGCGGCTATGCGCATTACCAAGAAAATGTTGACGGACGGAAAATACAAGCGAGAAGTGATTCATTCAAAGATCACTTCTCGCAAGCCCGTTTATTCTGGAAGAGTATGTCCTTGGCAGAAAAGCAGCATATTATTGAGGCTTTTAGCTTCGAAGTTGGGAAAGTGAAGAACATGAATGTGCGACAGCAAGTCGTCGACATGTTTGCCAATGTGGATGTAGATATGATGACAAAGGTAGCACAGGCAGTCGGTGTCAATGCTCCGAAGAATGCAGAACAATCCGATGTAAGGAAAGCTTCCCCTGCCCTCAGCCAGGAAAACAAGGCGAAGTTGCCCGATACACGTAAAGTAGCGGTGTTGATTGCAGATCAGTTTGACGAAACTATTCTGGAGCCAATCATAAAAACGTCGTTGGATGCAGGCATGTCAATTCATATTATAAGCGAGAAATTCGGTACGTTAACTGGTAAAGGTGGATCGACAGTAGTTGTCGATGAAACTTTCTTGACTGTCCATTCTGTACTGTATGATGCTCTGTATGTCGCTGGCGGACAAGCACAGCAGCAAAATAAGTTTGAAAAGGATGTGGCTGATTTTGTGAACGAGGCATATATGCACTACAAGCCAATTGGCATAGCGCCAAATGCTAAAGCACTGTTTGAGAAAACGCAAGCCAAACCAGGGCCAGGAATACTGTTAGACTTGACTGTTTCAGGAGATGGCAAGCAATGGGTAAATACTGTTGCAGAGCACCGCTTCTGGAATCGTGAAATCTATTAATAAGAACATACTAAAGTCGGATGAATTTGATTCTATCCGACTTTTCTTATCTTTTTCCATTCAGTCTTTCTCAAGAATCTCAATGAATTTAGACGCGGAAGGTGACAAAGAAACACCTTTTAAATAGCATACTCCAATGCTTCTTTTCGGAATAGGCTCCAGAAACTCTACTTCCTGCAGCTTGCCTGAGTCCAGATAGTCTGCAGAAAACTCCTTGACCACACACGCAATACCTAAATTAATTTGCGCAAATTCCAGCAGCAATTCATGCGACCCCAACTCGAATTCGGGATAGATCTTCACTCCTTTTTCTGATAGAAAGTCTTCTACATATTGGCGCGAGTTAGATTTCGATTCCAATAAAATTAACGGCAACTTTGTTAACTCCTGTAATGGGACAGGTCGCAAGAATAATTTTTTGAATCGATCACCATAGACAAACGCATCTTGCACATCAAAGCATACTCTTTTTTCTAATGTTTCATCCTCTACAGGGAAATTGCAAACCGCGATATCCGCTTCTCCGGATTTTAAGGCTGCAATCAACTCCACAGTCGTTCCGTTAATAATTTTAAAACGAATACTTGGATAATTGGTATGGAATGCTTCCAAGTAGGGCAATAAATAGTAACGGGAAATAGTATCTCCTACACCAATTTTCAGTTCACCCGCCGATAAGTTCTTCAGCTCGTATAATTTTTCATTGCCTGCATCAATCAAATTTAAAGCTGAGTTGACGTATTCGAATAGCAATGAACCTTCATCTGTCAGCGATACACCTTTAGATGTCCGGTTAAACAGCCGTGTATCCAGTTCTCGTTCGAGCTGAGATATGATCTGGCTGACGGCTGGCTGCGTCATGAATAATTGTCTTGCCGCCTTGGAAAAGCTCTCATTTTGGACGACTTTGCGAAAGACTTTATACCACTCCAAGTTAATCGACATATAAACACCCCTTATACCACCTATTAAGTATATTAATTTTACTTATATCACAAAAGCACGTTATAATACAAAGAAGAGTGATCAAATTAAGTTTCACTAAGGAGCGATTGATTTGGAAAGAGTAGTAGGGACGGTTGTCAGAGGATTGCGTTGCCCAATCATCAATGAAGGTGACAATATCGAACAGATCGTAGTAGACAGTGTATTGGAAGCTTCTAAAGTTGAAAATATTTCGTTTCAGGATAAGGATATTGTCTCGATTACTGAATCGATCGTGGCACGTGCACAAGGTAATTATGCAACGATTGACCACATCGCAAAAGATATCGAAACAAAATTCGGTGACGATACGATTGGCGTTATCTTCCCTATCCTCAGCCGAAATCGATTTGGGAACTGTTTACGTGGAATCGCGAAAGGCGCAAAGAAAATTGTTTTGATGCTTAGCTATCCTTCCGATGAAGTCGGTAACCACTTAGTAGAGCTTGATCGTTTAGACGAAAAAGGAGTCAACCCGTGGACTGATGTTTTGACAGAGGAAGAGTTCCGTGCGCATTTCGGCGATAATAAACACCCTTTCACCGGCGTTGATTACATTGAATACTACAAATCATTAATGGATGAATTCGGCGTCGAACATGAAGTGATTTTCTCCAACAATGCTAAAACAATTTTAGATTACACAAAAACAGTATTAACATGTGATATTCATACACGATTCAGATCGAAACGCATTCTTGAAGCAAATGGCGCCACAAAGATCTACAGCCTGGACGATATACTTACGGAATCGATTGACGGCAGTGGATATAATGAACAGTTTGGCTTGTTAGGCGCAAACAAAGCACAAGAAGATAGCATCAAGCTTTTCCCGCATAATTGTCAGCCTGTTGTGGATAATATTCAAGCCATGCTGAAAAAGGAAACAGGAAAACATATTGAAGTCATGATCTACGGAGACGGTGCGTTCAAAGATCCTGTCGGTAAGATTTGGGAACTGGCAGATCCTGTTGTTTCTCCTGCCTATACTGGTGGATTGGATGGCATTCCTAATGAAGTAAAACTGAAGTACTTGGCTGATAATGATTTCTCTGATTTACGTGGAGAAGAACTGAAAAAGGCAGTTTCAGCCTATATAGAGAAAAAAGACACGGACCTTATGGGCTCCATGGCTTCGCAAGGTACTACACCGCGTAAGCTGACAGACCTGATCGGCTCTTTATCTGATTTAACTTCAGGCAGCGGTGATAAAGGAACACCTATTGTCTTTATTCAAGGCTACTTCGATAACTATACGAACTAAACCACATTGGTTATGGCATTGCCTTTCCATACAAAAGACACTACGAATTTATCGTAGTGTCTTTTGATGTGAGTGCCCTTCATTTATTCTCATGATTATTCAACTGTTACTCGCTTGGACTTAGATTGTTGAATTTTACTAAACAACATAAATAGAGCAAGTGCCGCCAATACAACAATCATCAGGACTACATACAACTTCCGGTAACCGATGATCGGTACGAGTGACCCTATTACATATGGTCCGAAGCCAAAGCCGAAGTCCAAAAAGATGAAGAACGTGGAAGTAGCTACACCAAGACGTTCAGGTTTTACTCCCTGCAATGCAATCGCCTGTGCACATGACTGGAAATTACCAAAACCTAGACCCAAGATACCTCCAGCCAGAAGCAACATCCAGCCGGCTTGTGCTCCACTCAGTAATAAAAGGCCTCCTGCAAACAGAACAAGTGATGGATAGATAACGAACTTATTTCCTTTCACATCCAGCAACCGACCAGTAAACGGTCTAGAAAACAGCACGGCAACAGCATACACTAAAAAGAAGAAACTCGCGGCACTTACCAAATTGATTTCTTCCGCATAAAACGAAATAAACGATAATACACCTGAATAGGCAACGGCAGCCAATAACGTCACAAATGCAATAGGCAACGCCCTTCTTTCCAATAAACCATGTATCCCCAACTTTTCTGTTTTTGCTTGGATATTCTTTGCAGGCATGACCATTGGCGATTTCTTGACGAAAAAGAACATCGCTGCGCAACATATACTAAGCGCTAAACAGAACAAAAATAACATTTGATAGTCATAGTGTTGACTAAGGTAAATTCCAAAGAACGGACCAATTGCCGTTGCCAAAACTGCACTAAGGCTGAAATATCCAATTCCTTCGCCTCTTCGCGAAGGCGGCAGCATCTGCGCAACCATCGTACCGGTAGCTGTAGATGAAATTCCTAAACCGATTCCATGGAAAAATCGATTCGCCATCAGTAAAGGCAAGTTATCAGCTCCAAAATAAAAGACAGAAGCCAGAACAATGATCGCCAATCCGATCAATAAAAGTCTTCTGCTGCCGATTTTTTCAATTAGTCCACCGATAGCTAGCCGGGACATAAGAGTTCCGATGATGAATATGCCTGAGACCAACCCCGCCACGCCTGTTGATACACCATATTCTTTTACTGAATACGGCGCAATGGTCACCATTAGCAAATACATGACTAGCATTAAAAAGAAATTTATGATAGAAGTGACGATAAAGTCCCTTGTCCATATAGTTTTATTGTCCATTTAATCACTCTCTTAGTTGTTCAGATTTTTTCTCGCGGACTCCATAACTCGAATTGCAGATTCAAGCTCTTCAAGTTCAATTCCATTCAATAGTTCACAATACAATATTTCTAATTCCGCCATAATTGTCTCCACTGTATTCTGACCAGTCGCTGTCAAACCAATCCACTTTTCACGGCGATCTGTTCCAGGACGTACACTGACTAAATTCATTTCTACTAAACGTTGAACAATCTTTGTGACACTTGGTTTTTCTACTTGTTGACGTAAGGCAATTTCTGCCGAAGTCATTTCACCTTCCAGCTTCAATAGCTTCAATATCCCCCATTGAGAATGAAATAAATTGTGCGGCGCAAGTAGCATATTCAATCGATTCAGCACAGGACGATAGACTTGAAAATACTCTGTAAAAAACGTTTGTTGACGTTTCATATTTTATCTTCCTCTCAATGATTAGTTAGGCTAACTAATCATTATAGTAAACCATATATTCCTTTGTTTGTAAAGTAAGAATCAGAAGAAATCTAAAAAAAGGAAGGACTTGGTGTATCCAAGCCCTTCCTTTCTATTATTGTCCGATCGCTTCCAAGGAATTAACAATCATCTTCGCTGCGTGTGCTCGAGTCGTTGGAGCGTTCGGCATGAACTTCCCTTGATCTCCTGTCGCAATATTTAGCTGATACAATCCTGCGATTGCCCCTTGCGTTTCTTTTGCAAAGTTCTGGATGTCTTTAAATGGTGCAGTGACTGTTGGTGTGAATGGTTTTCCAGTAGCCGCTTCATAGGTACGGCTGAGCAATAATGCCAATTGTGCACGACTGATCGATTGATTTGGCATGAACTGCCCATTTACCCCGTTAATCAGTCCGTGATCGTAAGCGGCTTGAATATCTGCTTTTGTGCTATCTGCATAATATGCCAAATCCTCAAATGGCATGTTGTTGCTCTTTGGCTTCAAATCCAATGCACGTACGATAATGGAAGTAGCCTGAGCGCGTGTCAAAGACTTGTCAGGACGGAATGTAAGATCCGAGTAGCCGCCTACAATACCTTTCTCCGCAGCCAGTTCAATCACATCTTTCGCCCAATGATTCGAAATATCTGTAAAAGTGACAGATGGCTCTACTGGTACCTTTTCTAGTGTATACGACGTTTTGATGGTATGCATGCTCTTTTTACCATGCTGATCTACAGCTTGGACAGAGAATTGATATTCTTTGTCTGGCTGCAGGTCGCCAATTTCATAAGTTAAAACAGGGCCCATTACTTCGCCTACCATTTTGTCGCCATTGTACACTTGATACGTCATAATCATTCCTGTATCAATAACCGGCCCCCAATTCAATACGACAGTGGATTGATCTTTTGCTTCCGCTGTCAGTACATCTTTCGGAAACCATGGATAATTATTCATCAATGATTCTTGGAATGCACCTGCTACTACTTGGTAGCCTGCCTCACTTAAATGAATATTTTTAGGGTTTGGTAAATACTTTGAAAAGTCCTTCGCAATTAATTCATCTGTCTGAACAAATTTAGCTGGTGTACCTTGCATTCCACCTTGAATTGCACCATTTAATCCCTTTACAAGCTGTGCAATTTGAGGCTGAAGCTCAGCAGGCATATGCGGGAATGAATTGTAATACCCCATCACATATACTTGTGCTTCAGGATTCAATTGATAGATTTTCGCCAAAATCTGCTGAATATTTCCCCCAACCTTCGTCATAGCAGCTTGAATCTCTTCCAGGTCGAAGTCTGGTTTCCCCGTGCTTTCATCAAACTTGAAATATGGAAGCACATCATTGGCGCCAGCGGTCAATGTAATTAAATCGGCTTCCTTGATTGACTGATGAAGAGCCGCGGTTTTATCTTGACTGCCTGTACCAATTACGGGCTTTGAAATGTCTGTCTGCAAGTCTTCTAGCACATTACTAGACGTATAGCCGGGAAACGAAAAACCTTTATTACTCGTTTGCAAGACTTCTTGTTTTGCTAACTCTTCCGCCAAAAAGTCCACATACCCTTTACCTGGCTCTCCCGTGGAATTAATACCGAAAGCCAATGAATCCCCAAGTGCTAAATAATTGATTGGAGCAATCCAAGTTGGTGACTTTTCAGGTTCTGCGGCAACGGTTTGCAATGGAGGCACAGCAAGCTGCAACAGTAGAGCGAATGCTAGCAACAGATGACCCCACGATTTCTTTTTCAATACATCGACCACCTTTAATTTTCTGATTATTTTAATTTCTATCATAGTTGCTAGCTTGCCAGTCTGTCAAATTTTAGTACGCACGTCCCACAGCTCTGGAAAGAAGCGATGATCTAGTACAGACTTCAAGTAACTAACGCCTGATGAACCGCCAGTTCCTGTTTTAAAACCGATGATACGCTCAACAGTCTTCATATGTCTGAATCGCCATTGCTGATGACTGTCTTCAATGTCCACCAACTTTTCTGCAAGTTGATAAAGATCCCAATAACGATCCACATCACGGTACACTTCAAGCCAGGCAGCTGCCACACTTGGATCACCTGCGTACGTAATAGAGAAATCGCGCTTCAGCAATTCAGGGTTGATCGGGAAACCTGTACGTGCCAAAGCTTGAATCGCCACGTCGTAAATACCCGGCGCATGATAGGCTTTTTCTAACGCCTCGGATAGTTTCGGATCCTTCTCATAAATTTGGATAATCTGCGGTTGCTTATAACCTAGTGCAAATTCGATCAACCGATTCTGATACGATTGGAAACCAGACGCACGCCCCAAACTATCGCGGAACTCCATATATTCTGCAGGTGTCAGTGTAGCGAGCACATCCCACGCTTGAATAATCTGGGTTTGGACTTTCGACACACGGGCAAGCATCTTGAAAGCTTCCGGCAACTCATCTTTCTGAATCGAATCAATCGCTGTTTCAAGCTCATGCAAAATTAATTTCATCCACAGCTCATTCACTTGGTGGATAATGATAAACAGCATTTCGTCATGGTGCCCCGATAAACGTTCTTGACTCGACAACACTTTATCCAAATTTAAATACTCACCATATGTCATCGACTCACGAAAATCTGTATGAATCCCTTTTTCCGTCATGATTCCCACTTCCTAACGACTGCACGAACCGGGCTGCCATCTGCTTCTGCCAGTGCTAAAGGCAAAGCGATCAATTCATACTGACCAGGCTCCAATGAATGCAATACTAAATTTTCTATAATGATGACATCATTGCGATATAGGGAATGATGCGCAAGCAATTCCTTACTATCCTCCGCATCAACGGAAGGTGTATCTACTCCAAGTAACCGCACACCGCGCTCTTTCAACAAGGGCCCTACATCTTCACCAATTACCGTGAAACGTTCCGGAAATTTCGTTGATGTCGGATGACTGCCTGTTCTCAATAAAATCCGTTCTGCCCCCTCGAAATTCACATGTTCCAAGTCTGCCCGCGTTACACAATCCACCCCTGCCACATCAATCAAACAAGCGCTGCCGATGTAAAGATCTATAGGCAAATCCAAGATCCGCAACCCTTCGGCGTCATAATGAAACGGCGCATCGGTATGTGTCCCAATATGGGTGCTCATCGTTAACTTGCCGATATTGACCGACCCAGACTGCTCCTTCGACACAGCTACTTCATACGAAAACGGAGTATCTCCCGGCCATTCTGCAATATTTTTAGTCAGCGGTTGTGTAATATCAATCCATTCACTCGTCATGCTACAACACCTCGTTCATTCGGAAATTGTTTATACGTCTCATCCTTCATAATTCTTTTTAAGATTTGCACTGTGTGCCACACATCTTCAAATGAATTATAAAGCGCAACCGGTGCCAAGCGAATACCGTCCGGCGCTCGGAAATCCGGAATGACACTTTCCGCTTTCAATGCCTGACAAATCCTTGCCGCCTCTTCATGCAGCAATAAAAGGTGACCGCCTCTTGTGGAATCAATCGGATTGCCGATGCCGAAAGAAAAATCGCTCAATTCGCCTTCGATGCATTCCAGCATATAGCTCGTGAGCGCAAGAGATTTCTCCCGAATTCGCTCCATTCCAAGCTCTTCAAATATCTCCAACGAACCGATCAGCGGCGCCAAGCTCAATATATGTGGTGTCCCAATCTGATATGCCCCCGCGTTAGCAGACGCTGTCATTTTATGATCCATGTCAAATTGCTTCGTCTTATCTGAGCCAAACCAACCTGCGAGTCCAGCCGCTTTTCCGAAATGCCGTTCATGAATGAATAATCCACCCACTGAACCCGGTCCGCCATTCAAATGTTTATACGTACACCAAAATGCGAAGTCTGCTCCCCAGTCATGAAGTTCATGAGGGATCGCTCCGATTGAATGACATAAGTCAAAACCGATGGGGATACCTTTTTCATTCGCAGCCTCTGTAAGCGCCTTCATATTCAGCACTTGTCCGCTTCGATAAAGCACAGCTGGCAGCACAATCAACGCCACCTCGTCCGTCATTGCCTCAATGATCCGTTTTTCATCGAGTGTCAACCCATCATCGCTTTTCACACGAACCAATTGCTCATCAGGGTCCAAGCCTTTCAAACGTATCTGACTTTGCAGTGCATAAATATCAGAAGGAAAATTCAATTCATCCGCCAATATTTTCGTTCGCTTACCTGACGGCTTATAGAATGTCGACACGAGCTGATGTAAATTCGTCGTCGTTGAACCCGTTGCGATTACTTCAGACTCTTTTCCACCTACCAATGTACACATCCGCTCTCCCAATCGCTCCGCCATATAAAACCATGGGTTCGCACCTTCCGTCCAACCGTCAATGCCTAACGTCTTCCATGAAGCAAGCAGTTCCAGTAACGTTCGTTCCGCCCTGCTCGACAACAAGCCAAGAGAATTTCCATCCATATAGATTTTCTGTTCTGGCAAATAAAATTCTTGCCGATATGAAGCTAATTGATCTTGTGAATCAAGTTTTTGGGCATATTCTAATGTGTTAATGTCCATTTACATTCCCCTTTCTAACTGTACATAAATAATAGCACATCATTTATCAAAAGTGGAAAGCGCCCGGGTAGGCTCGACAGGCGTTGGAAATGTGCGGTGTACGGCTGTTTTGGCTCGTTTGGAGAGGGGTTTGGTTCGGTACAACTTGTCAAATGCGCGGTACGCGATGAGGTTGGTTCGGACCAATGAAAATTTGGTGCGGTACAGCGAGACTTTGGCGCGGCCTCCTGCCATTTTCACTTGATCACGGAAGAAAAAGCTATTGCTCGAAGTAAGTTGGAGAACAAGAGGAAACTGCCAAGATAGAACTTGCAGATGACTATGGCTCATGTGACTTCTTCTATAATTTATGCTACGCTTTTTTAAAAAGGAGCAATATCTTGCAAACATTTACGGAAAGCACTGTGAAAATCATCCAACAAATCCCGCCAGGCCACGTCATGACGTATGGTCAAGTAGCCGCAGAAGCAGGAAATCCACGCGGTGCCCGACAAGTTGCACGCATACTGCATTCGATGAGTGCCAAGTATGATTTACCGTGGCATCGGATTATCAATGCAAAGGGAACAATCTCTACTCCAGAAAATGCCGAATCAAAAGGCGAGACGCAGCGAGAACGTTTGGAATCGGAAGGAATAGAATTTGATGCAAACAGCCGAATCCCGCTGGAAACCTATCGCTGGCACCCTCCTCTGCAATCTTAAAGATCAGACATAAAAAATGCTTGGCTGAATGAATCTCAGCCAAGCATTTTTGATATCACTGCAATAAACTCAAAAATTTCTTCGTCCGCTCATGCTGTGGATTGTTAAAGATATCCGCAGGCGCTCCTCTTTCTACAATAACGCCTCCATCAATGAAGATCACTTCATCTGCGACCTCCTGTGCAAATCGCATTTCATGTGTCACGACAGCCATCGTCATTCCTTCATGAGCCAAGTCTTTCATAACGCGCAGCACTTCATTGACCAACTCCGGATCAAGTGCAGACGTCGGCTCGTCGAATAACATCACTTTCGGATCCATTGCAAGAGCTCGTGCAATCGCCACACGTTGTTCCTGGCCACCCGAAAGCTGGTACGGATATTTTTCTTTATGATCAGCCAATCCCACTTTCGCCAGCAATTGTCCCGCAGTTTTCTCTGCTTCTTTCTTGGACTGCCCTTTGACCGTCGTCAATCCTTCAGTGACATTGCCCATTGCAGTCAAATGCGGGAATAGATTATAGCCCTGAAACACCATGCCCGTGAGCTGGCGAAACGCCCCAATTGCTTTTTTAGATACGGACTTGTTGAAATCCAACTGCTGATCGTCGATGGAAATGATTCCACCGTTCGGGGTTTCCAGTACATTTAGGCAGCGTAGTAATGTAGATTTACCAGAGCCCGAAGGTCCAATGATAACAACCACTTTCCCTTGCTCAATATCCAAGTCTACATTTTTGATAACTTCCATCGACCCGAAAGACTTTCTTAAACCCTGTATCGAAATCATGATAAACCTCCTGACTTGCCGACAAACCGATCCAGTCGCCCTTCAATTCTACCTTGAATAATTGATAGGATGAAACAGATCACCCAGTAGACAAGTGCAGCCATGGTATAGACGAATAAAAATTCGTAGTTCATCGATGCAATTTCTTGTGCTCGTCTAAACGTCTCTGCCACCAAAATTGTCGCGGCCAGCGAGGTGTCCTTAACCAATCCGATAAATGAATTGGAAAGCGGCGGAACAGAGACCCGCGCGGCTTGTGGTAACACGATTTTACGCAATGCCTGAGAATAATTCATGCCGATTGAATAGGCCGCTTCCCATTGGCCTTTAGGAATGGATAGAATCGCAGCCCGAATAATTTCAGAAGCATATGCGCCCACATTCAATGAAAATCCGATGACCGCCGATGGGAATGGATCGATAACAACCCCGATCGTCGGCAGTCCGTAGAAGATAATAAATAATTGCACTAACAATGGAGTACCTCGGATGATGGAAACATATACCCGTGCAATCCCGCGCAATATTTTGCTGGAAGAAATCCGTGCCAGAGCTGTAAAGATCGCAATGATAAGCCCAATGATGAATGTAATGATCGCCAAAGGTATTGTGAACTTAATAGCCCCTTCAATCAACGGCCCGATGGATGTTGATGCGATTTCTTGGAGTCTCTGTATCCGTTCGGGACTTAACGCAATACTATTAAGAAACATCTTCACCAAACCATTTTTCGGAGATCTCTTTCAACTTACCGTCTTCACGCATCGCATCTAACGCTTTGTTTATTTCATCAACTAAATCTTCATTTCCTTGTCTGAATAAAAACGCGTTTTCCGATTCATTTTCAGCTGAAGTATCTTCCTCTTCCACTATTTGAATAGGAGCGTCTGGTTTTTGCTGCAGGTAGTCTAGAGCGGAAATTTTGTCATTGTACGTACCATCCACCCGCTTGGAGACGATCAAATCGACCGCCTGATTAAAGCCGTCTACTTTGATGATTTCTGCACCATGCGACTTGGCTAGCTCACCATAGTTACTCGTCAATGTTTGTGCTGCTTTCTTACCTTCCATTCCATCAAATGCAATCTGCTCATCTGCATGAATGATCAGTACAGAATGAGAGCGTGTATATGGCTGAGAGAACTCGTACTTCGCCTTGCGGTCATCATTGATGCCGACTTGGTTGGCGATGACGTCAAAGCGCTTGGCATCCAACCCCGCAAAAATAGCATCCCACTGCGTTTCAAAAAACTTCGCTTCCACGCCTAAACGCTTTGCGACTTCTTCAGTCACTTCCACATCATAGCCCGTTAATTTTCCAGATTCATCGTGAAACGAAAACGGTGCGTACGTTCCTTCTGTTCCAATATTTAGTACACCTTTTTCTAACACTTCTTCTAACAGGCCATTATTTGCAGCGGAATCACCCGACGATTCTTCTGTAGGTTTTTCATTGGAACCGTTCGTCTTATCGTCCTCTTTCGTGCCGCAAGCAACCAAAACTGCGGACAATAAAATTAATAGAAATGGTAATAAAATCTTCTTCATTTCTTAAACCCCACTATTCTAATAAGTATTTGTTGTTTAGAATCATAAGAGATTGTGCAGACTCTGTCAACATTCAAAACTCTTCATGCAAGTAATTATACTATATAGAATTGACAAACTAAACAAATTACTTTAATCTATCGTTAGTTTAAAACCTATTAAACCACTTGGAAATAAGGAGGAATTATGTTGAGATTAAAAACGAAATTGATTCACGCAGGGATTTCAGGTGATCCACTGACAGGAGCGGTGACTGTCCCAATCTATCAGGTCAGTACGTTCAAACAGGATGCACCCGACAAAAACAGAGGCTATGATTACTCACGAGCCGGTAACCCCACACGAAATGCGGTGGAGCAATACATTGCCGATATCGAAGGCGGAAAACGCGGACTTGCATTCGCGTCTGGATTGGCCGCTTTGTCCTCTGTTCTTATGACATTTAACGCCGGTGATCACTTCATCATTAGCAATGACGTATACGGCGGTACATACCGTGTTCTCAATCAAGTACTAAATCGACTGAATTTAACATCAACTTTTGTCGACCCAACTGTTATCGAAAATATTTCAGAGGCAATCCAGCCAAATACGAAAGCGATTGTCATCGAAACGCCAGGGAATCCATTCTTAAAAGTAGTCGATATTGCAGCTCTTTCAAAAGTAGCGAAAGAGCATGACCTGACGTTGATTGTCGATAACACATTCCTGACTCCCTATTGGCAAAATCCTCTGGAGCTCGGAGCTGATGTCGTGTTCCACAGCGCCACGAAATACTTAAGCGGACATAGCGACGTCGTAGCAGGTCTCGTTGCCGTGAAAGATGAGCAGCTCGGAGAAGATATTCATTTGGTTCAAAAAGCCGTAGGCGCCATACTTGGTCCACAAGACTCCTATCTGTTGTTGCGTGGGATGAAAACATTGGGCATACGAATGGAAGAACATGAAGTGAACACGAAACGTATCGCTGAATGGCTGACGGAGCAACCACAAGTAAAAAAGGTCTACTACCCCGGACTCGAGAGCCATCCAGGGCATCAATTAGCCAAACAACAAGCACGAGGTTTCGGTGGTGTCTTATCATTTGAAGTGGATAGTGAAGAACTGGCCGAGCAAATTATTGAGAAAGTGAAGATTTTCCAGCTAGCTGTTAGTCTGGGAGCAGTGGAAAGTCTAATTTCTGTACCAGCCAAAATGACACATGCAACCATTCCCACTGAAGAACAAACCAAATTAGGCATCACGCCTAAACTAGTAAGATTATCTGTCGGCATTGAAGATGTGGAAGACTTGTTAGAAGATTTGCAGCAGGCATTTGAATGACTGAAGCCGAGGGCCAGGGAGACTGAAATCTTCCTGGTTTTTTCACATTATGTATCCTTCTAGTTATTTACAAGTTTTAAACCAAATTAAAAGGGGGAAACAATCGCTATACAACTGATAAGGGATTGATTCATATGGAACAAGGATCTGAGAATGCACGAAGGAAACTACATAAAACATTAAAACCATCATGGGTATTCGCGATTGCACTTGGCTCATCAGTAGGCTGGGGTGCTTTCATTTTACCCGGTGATTGGATTCGCGATTCAGGACCGCTTGGTGCGATCATCGGTCTAGGGATCGGTGCCCTTATCATGATGATCATTGCTTCGAGTTATGGTGTCATGATCAAGAAGTTTCCGGTATCCGGAGGCGGATTTACATATGCTTTTATCGCGGCTGGTAAAGTATGGGCGTTCATTTGCGGCTGGTTTTTATCACTCGGATATATTTCGATTGTAGCATTGAACGCCTCAGCGCTGACATTGTTGTTAAAGTTTTTGGCACCAGGTTTCATGAAGCAAGGCTATTTATACTCGGTAGCGGGATGGGATGTCTATGTGCCGGAAATACTGATAGCCAGTGTGTTGATTCTACTGTTCGCTCTCATTAATTCTACAGGAACCAGTGTTTCAGGAAAAATTCAGTTCTACTTCAGTGTGCTGCTTGTGGCAGGCGTGGTGCTACTAGGTTTCTTCACATTCAGCGTCGCCGATCAGCCACTTACAAACTTGCAACCTTTCTTTAAAGGCAACCAATCTATTTTAACTTCGGTACTCGTCATTCTGGCGATCGCTCCTTGGGCGTATGTTGGATTTGACAATGTGCCTCAAGCAGCTGAAGAATTTAATTTTTCTCCTCGAAAAGCTACAATGCTTATCGTCGCATCTTTATTTACATCATTCTTGATTTACGCAATTATGATTGGTTTAACCGGCTGGACATTCCCTTCTCTAACCGCAGTCGGGACTGGTGATTTGTGGTTGACAGGAGAAGTAGTCCGTTCCGCATTAGGAATTGGTGGGCTAGCCGTTATGGCAGTGGCAATTGTCATGGGAATCTTCACAGGACTCAATGGATTTTTCATGTCGTCTAGCCGCTTGCTGTTTTCTATGGCCCGCGCTCGTGCATTGCCTAACTTTTTCCGTACCATGACAAAGGAAAACCAGACACCTGTCTGGGGAATCTGGTTTGTGGCCCTGATCACATTGCCGACTCCGTGGTTCGGACGCCAGGCGCTCACATGGATTGTCGATATGTCCTCAACTGGCGTTTCAGTCGCCTATTTCTTCACTTGTCTAGCAGCTTATAAGGTGCTTGCTTGGAATAAGGAAAAAGCAGGCCGTGAGATAGCGCCAATGAAAAAATTTCTAGCATTGATTGGGATGATCGCCAGCGGAGCTTTCTTAGCTCTATTGCTCGTACCGAATTCTCCCGCTGCACTTTCTACACCCTCTTATATTTTATTGTTGGCATGGGCTGTAGTCGGCGGCATTTTCTATCTAGCTATCCGTAAGCGTTATAATAGCTTGACACAGGAGGAAACTGAATATTATGTGCTCGGTAAAACCATTGAATCCGAGGTGATGGATACAACAGACGAGCCGAAAAAGGATGACCGAGTACCGTTATTCAATGCTTCCTCCTAATATATATACACTCCTTTCCACCGTTAATTCGGATAATTCCCGGGTATACTTGGGTAAACGGAAAGGAGTTTTGATATGTCGAGAAAACTAGTAACTGCTATACGCGAGCAATCTATTCCTTTAAAGGATCCGATAGCTTTCGATCAATTGTTGCAAAAAGCTGGAGATGCGCAAGTTGTTCTGATCGGTGAAGCTTCTCATGGAACTTCTGAATTCTACCAGCTGCGCGCAGAGTTTTCCAAACGGCTGATTCAGGAAAAAGGCTTCTCTGCCATTGCCATAGAAGGTGATTGGCCTTCCGTTCAAGCTGTCAATAATTATGTTAAAGGTTACGAAAGTGCACAAGAGAACTTACGAGATTTATTGATTCGATCGTTCAGCAGATGGCCCTCCTGGATGTGGGCGAACACAGAAATCGAGTCGTTCGCAAGATGGTTGCAAGAGGTAAACCAGCTGCGTGCCCCTCAGCAGAAAGTTGGTTTCTATGGGATTGATTTATATAGCTTATACGAATCCATCGATGAAGTGTTAGGGTTTTTAGAAAGCGATGACTCGTATGGTGTTGATTTAGAACTTGCCAAAAAAGCTTTCTCCTGCTTCGAGCCCTATAACCGGATGCCCGAGCATTATGCACTTTCATCTGCCCATTTCACCGATGAATGCATAGGCGAAGTCACAAACTTGCTGCAGTCCATTCGTTCCAATGAAGAGCGCTATCCACACGCACATGAGCAGGACTTGAACTTGGAAATGAATGCGCTGGTAGCAAAAAATGCCGAGGCATATTATCGTGCGATGCTCCAAGACGATGCTCTGTCCTGGAATATCCGTGACACACATATGACAGAAGCAATTAAAGAAATTCACAACTACTATGGAAAAGACACGAAACTTATTGTTTGGGAACATAATACTCATATCGGGGACGCAACGGCCACATCCATGGCTGACCAGCAATTGATCAACGTAGGTCAATTAATTCGAGAGCAATACGGTAAAGAGAATACATTGGCTATAGGATTCGGTACTTACGAAGGAACAGTTATTGCGGGCAGCAGTTGGGGTGAGTCGTATGAAAGGATGACGGTGCCGCCTGCCAAATTCAACACGTGGGAGGGACAATTGCATGCCGCCGGTGCGGAGGACAAGCTGTTGATTTTCAACGATCAAAATCGACAGCAATTTGATGAATGGATCGGTCACCGCGCAATTGGCGTCGTCTATAATCCTGAATTTGAGGCGTACGGAAATTTTGTCCCTTCCCGTATCAGTCAGCGATACGATGCATTTATATACATTGACCAATCGTCTGCGCTAGCTCCATTGTCTGAGTAGAGAGTCATCAGAAAAGCAGAGGCACATTGCCTCTGCTTTTTGTTCTTCCCATAATTTTTCACAACAGTCCTATCCATTTCCAATAAGTTGCACTGAACAGTAGGATCAGCAAATAACCGATAACTGTCAGCGGTATTCCTGACTTCAAGAAATCCTTCACTGAAAAGGCGCCTGTTCCGTATGCTAACATATTTTGTGGCGCACTCACTGGTAATAAAAAGCCGAAACTGATGACAAATTGCTGGATTAAGACAAAACCAACTTCATTGACATCCAATGCAATGGTTGAAGTCAGAGCAATAAAAATTGGGATAAGCGCAGATGATAAGCTCGTGGCGCTGGCGAATCCTAGATGAATTAGAATATTAAATAGCGACAGAAGCGCGATTGTTGCGAGCAACGGCATATTATTTAAGCCCATCGCCCCAAATACTTTATCTGACAGCCATTGTGCACCTGTCGTATCCAATAAAATGGTCCCTAAGGAAATACCGACTGCGAACACGATAATCGTTCCCCACGGAATCATCTGCTGCACAGTTTTCCAATCAAATACACCAATCTTCGGTGTCAATAAAATAGCGATTGCCACTATCGTCACTGTTGTCGTGTCGAATGAATGAAGCTTCTCCTCCGTGGCCCATAGAAACAGCAATATCAAAGAAATGATAATTAAGCGGAGTTCGGAAGACTTCATTTTACCCAATTCTTTTAATTGACCTTGGATCAACTCTTTTCCTCCCTCTATTACCTTTGTTTCGGGTTTTATAATTGCAAGCATGACGAAGTATAGAACAATCGACATGATGATCGACCAAGGAGCGGCGTAGAGGAACCAAGAACTCCAGGCAACGGAAACACCAAATTCTTTCTCGATAAATCCAAGTGCCACCATATTTTGTGCAGCGCCTGTCTTAATACCGATATTCCAAATCGATACAGATTGCACAGCAGTTATGACGAGTAACGCGCCTAATCGACTGTTTGCCGGAAGTCCGAAAGCCGCCACCATACCAAGCAAAATCGGAACAACCGCTCCTGCTCGCGCTGTAGCGCTCGGTACGAAAAACGCTAATATGATAGACACTACAATCGAACCAAAAATAATGGCGCCTGTTTTTACACCGACTTTCGATAAGATATACAATGCCAAACGTTTATGCAAATTGGTCGCTTGCATTGCCGTAGCCAAGAATAAGGCAGCTGCCACAAGCGCCACTGCTGGGCTGGAGAACCCCGCCAACGCCATTTTCAAGCCCTCTTTCGTTCCAAGCATTTCATCCGGATTTGCCATATCGGGTGCCAAACCCAACAACACTGCAGCCAAACCTAAAATCATAGCTGCACTCACAGGATACGGTACTGCCTCTGTCACCCACAAGATGACCGCGAATGCTAAGATGGCCAATGCACGTTGCCCCGTTACCGGCAAATCTGCGGGATTCGGAAGCAATACAATTGTTATAAGGACGACAAATGCTAGGATAATCCACAATCCGTTCAGGTTTCGTTTAGGCCTTGGTGCTGTTTCTTCAGATGTTTTCACAAGCTGCCCCTTCCTTTCCAAAACATAATTCTGTTCACTTACCTCATACTGCTTTTGGTTACCCATTAAAAACCGGCCACCTCTTCGCGGATGAATGGCCGGGCATCGATCAATTTTTTCGTTTCACATGTTTCAGTATAACTTCACTCTTTGGAATGCTCGGAATATCCACCAAACTGTAACTTAAATCTTGCGCCGGCACCTCAAATGTCATTCGATTTGCCAAGTAATCTAAGCTGACCTTCATCACCTCAAGCGTTACCCATTCTCCTGCGCAGCGATGATTTTGAATGTAATCCCCACCACCCTGCGGAATTAAGTTGTATGGCGTGATCGACTCCTCTGCAAATCTTGACGGATTAAACACTTCTGGATTATTCCATAATTTCGGGTCGTGATTCGTTCCGTAAAAGTCGAGAATCGTCAGCGTTCCCTTCTTAAACTCATAGTCTTCCCATTTAAAGTTCTCTTTTACACGTGCCGCATTAAATGGGAAGAAAGGATACAAACGACGAACCTCCTGAACAAAATCCTGCAGATCTTTTTCCTTACCAGAAGAGAGCTTTTTGGCCTCCTCAGGATGTTGGATTAAGGCATGTCCTGTAAATGCGATATATATAGCAATTGCTACTATTGGACGGACAATATTCAGCACTTCAACAGCGGCAATCTTTTCACTAAGCAGCTTGCCTTTCTCATCACGATGGAATGAAAAAACATGCATAGCCGTTCCTTCAAAAGGAATCAAATCTCCTTTACGGACAGATTTGATTAAGCCACCGATCCATTCTTCCATTTCTTCACGTGCTTTCTTACCTTTCCAATGCGTATAGCCCAGTGTTGCAGGGGTTTCAAACAACTGAACGATTGCCTCTTGCTTCTCTTTAATTTCTTTTTCTTTCAATGGAACACCCGCCCATTGACATGCAAGACGAAGCAGAAGTTCTTGAGCTTCTTCGTACAAATTCACTTCCCCTTGCTGTTCCCAGTCACGTAACTTTCTTTCCCACTGCCCAGCGGCCATCTCTTTCAGTTGCTGAATCTGCTCCGGTCCCATTAGCGACATGAATGCTTCCTTGCGTACACAATGAGCCTCTCCGTCCAGCGTCTGGACTCCTTTTTCACCAAGCAATGTTTGCTGGACGCGTTTCGGTGCTGCCCCTTTGCGAATAAATTTATCCGTATCATAAAATAGTTCGGCTTCTTTCGCTCCGGACAGACAAATCACTTGTTCACCAAGTAAATGAGTCTCAAATACGTTAGAGTGCAGTCCTCTTCTTCGATTTCGCAAAAACTGATAGCCTTCCCTCAACATACCCGCTGTGTGATCTTTCCCTTCTAACTTCGGCATAGATTTAGTTTCCCGCAAACCCGTCACGTCCTTTCTGCTGCTTCTTTATTCTCTACCCATTTCAGTCTTTCTATAATCGTTCCATTCAGCTATTGACTTATCTGTTAGAAGTGGTTATATTCAAAACGGTATATCTTTCTGTAAACAAAACAAGGTCTTATATAAAGTGAAGCGTTGTCTTCAGTAATTTCATTCGCGGCAGCAACAAGAGACTGAACGGTAGGTGCAAGTTCAGGCGACGTATGAAATGAACTACACCAACGAGTTGTCTTCACATGCAATGGAGAGGATAGCTCAGGCTATCAATTAGGGTGGTATCGCGGAGAACTCCTTCGTCCCTTATGGGGGCGACAGGGGTTTTTCGTATTTATAGGGGAGGCATCTAGTCAGCATGTTGCAAATCAAAGCGATTCATAAACCAACTTTTAAGGCTTCTGTCAGTTTGTCCGTTGCCATTGTCGCACTTATCAGTATCTGTATCGTGCAGTTTAAATCTGCACCACATTTACCTATTTTGTTGGCCATTTTATTGTTGTTTGGATATGGAATGTGGAATAATTTTACGTTTAAACAACTCGAAACAGGGCTAGTAAAAGGCGCTAGTTCAGGAATGAGTGCCGTGTTCTTATTCTTCTTTATTGGCGTACTTGTCAGTAGCTGGATGATGAGCGGGACCATTCCTACTTTGATCTTTGCTGGATTCCAAATCATTACACCGGCATACTTCTATGCCATCGCCTTCGTCGTTACCGCAATCATCGGTCTGTCCGTCGGCAGTTCATTAACAACTGTTGCAACAATCGGGGTGGCGTTTATCGGGATGGCTCACGTACTGGACTTGTCCTTGCCACTTGCTGCAGGGGCAATTGTGTCAGGAGCTTTTTTCGGGGATAAAATGTCGCCGCTATCCGATACGACGAACTTAGCTTCTTCTATTGTTGGCGTGGACTTATTTGAACATATACGAAATATGGGGTGGACGACGTTCCCTGCTTTTTTCATCTCCCTAATACTTTTCGGGATACTCTCTCCCAGTACAGCATCTGGTGATTTCCAAAAGATTGAGACCTTTCGCGATGCATTAATGGGTACAAATATGATTCATTGGTATACTGTCATTCCGATTCTCGTCCTATTCGTCTTGACATTTGCAAAAGTACCGGCAATTTTAACGCTTGCAGCCAGCTCGTTTGTCGCTGTGATCATTGCGTTTTTCCATACTCAATATGGTTTTTCGGAAGTACTAGAGATTTTATTCAGCGGTTATAAAGGATCAACTGGCGTAACCGAAGTAGATGAACTACTCTCTCGCGGAGGCATGGAAAGCATGATGTTCACCATCTCACTTGTACTGCTAGCTTTAAGTATGGGCGGTATGCTGTTTACGCTGGGAATTGTACAATGTCTGCTTGCAAAGATCGAAAGCTTACTGCGTAAAGTGTCTTCAGTTATCATGGCTTCTGCACTTACAGCAATCGGTATCAACGTACTGATTGGTGAGCAATATTTATCCATTTTACTGACAGGACAAGCATTCCAGTCATCTTATGAAAAAGTCGGACTGGCCAATAAAAACTTGAGCCGTGTTATGGAAGATGCCGGAACGGTCATCAACCCTCTCGTTCCATGGAGTGTGGCGGGAATTTTCATTACTACTGTGCTTGGCGTGCCGACACTTACCTATTTACCGTTTACATTTTTCTGCTTATTGAGTCCTGTACTGACAGTGCTCTTCGGATACTTAGGGAAGACATTGACACGTATTTAAGATTTTAAAGGAAGCTGTATGGGTTCTAATGAGTTGTTCTGCTTTTAAGGAACATCTTTCAGAACACTATACAGCTTTTTTTGCGTTTTCATTATCGAAATTATCAAGCAAGCTTTCCAACACCCCATTACCACGTATCCTTATAAAGATTCCCGATGACCATGCATAAGACCTTTTGATTGACCAATACTAAATGGAAATCTTGAATTGGCGGTGAATGAAGGCGTGGATTTCAATTTTATTTGGCAAGCTGTGCTGATCATCGTTGCAGGTATCGTTCTCTTGCACATCTCAGGACGAAAATCCATTTCGCAAATGACAATCGGACAAACCGTGTTAATGGTCGCTGTTGGAACACTCTTGATCCAGCCAGTAGTCAGCAAGAACCTTTGGCACACATTATTGACCGCTCTCGTTCTTGTGTTAACGTTATTGGTAATCGAATACCTGTCTTTAAAAATTAATGTATTCGAACGTCTGGCAAGGGGAAGTTCAAGAGTAATCATTGAAAATGGCATACTGAAGCTGCAAACGATGAAAAAATTACGAATGACAGTCGACGAACTAGAAATGCATCTCCGCCAAAAGGGCATAGATAAGGCAGAAGATGTTAAGTATGCCACCATCGAGATGAGCGGACAGCTCGGCTATTCGTTAATTGACCGAAAAAAGTATGCAACAAAAGAGGATATTGATCGTATTCAACTAACCTTAGAGGAAATGAGTCGTCAGCTAAATTTACACTTAGCTTCCGAGCAAAGTCCTCCTCCAATCCCAGAAACCACTAACTTGTTCTCTGAAATTGTAGAAGGTCATTCTCACCCCGTGCCAAAGCGTCTAGAATAAGTTTAGAGTATGTAGATAAAGGGAATTTATCCATAACAACTCCATAATGAGAGGAAGTTTTCTATATGAAAAGATTAATAAAAAGCGTAATAAAATGGGGACCTCTGCTGTATCCTGTCATAAAAAAGATTATGAATGAAAAAAATAAGAAAGAGGCTTATTCACGCGGAAAGAACGCAAGATAATGATATATGAGAAGCACTGACAGACTGTATTTTGTCAGTGCTTTTATTTTTATATGGATAAAAAAATAAAGTATTTTGTTCAAATTGGTTTATTTTCTTACTGAAAAGAGTATACTAGTGTTGAGGATTTTTTTCTGACCTCTTTTTTCCTCTCTATGTTTGATCCCCAAACAAAAAGCTCCAGGTACACCACATTACCTATGGAGGAGAATTAACCACATGCATTGGTACAACAAATTGAAAGAGTATTTTCCGATTGAAGAGATGAAGTCAAAAGAACATATGGAGACATTGCTGATTGATAAAAGAAATGTCTATCATAAGGAAGAAGGACCGAAACATGTACTAATGTACGTGGAGACGGAGGATTTTGTTTTCGTGGATTATCTTTTCGTATCTTCTGCTGCGCGCGGCGAAGGTCTCGGAAAAAAACTACTGGATTCGTTGAAGACCAAAAATAAGCCGATTTTATTGGAAGTTGAGCCTGCTGTTGAAGAAGAACCCGATACGGGTAAACGACTCAAATTCTATGCTAGAGAAGACTTCTCTCACGCACAACAAATTAGTTATGTGCGTCGTTCACTGGCAACCGGAGAAACAAACAACCTCGAGATTCTTTATTGGTCACCCGCAACACCTGCCAAAGTGGATGAAAAGGTCATCTTCAACGCGATGAAAACCACCTACGAAGAAATTCACACTTACAAAGATCAGCACTTTTATGGAGCCTCATACGAACCTACAGCACAAGTGCTTCAATTTTATATGAAACCGAAAATAAATATTTTGGAAAATTTTGATGCCGTCAGTGTATAAGGCAGAAAAATAGTTCCAATCAAGCGTCCAAGCTAACATGCTGGGCGCTTTTTATTTGGCTTTCATTTACTTGTTTTGACTATTTTGCTTATCAATTTGACAATTATACTAGTCAAATTGTAAAGTATAATATGTATTCAACGTATTTAGAATCTGATTTATAATCTAATTGAATAAAAAAGGTGGGATGATGTGATGAAGACGAGACTGAAGGAACTTCGTGCAAGAGAAGGATTCAATCAAACCGAGCTGGCTAAACGCGCTAGAGTCTCCCGGCAAACGATCAGTTTAATCGAACGGGAAGACCTGATGCCTTCCTTGCTGATTGCTGTACGTCTCTCTCATATTTTTAATGAACCAATTGAAAAGATTTTTATTTTCGATGAGGAGGAATTATCATGAAAACAATAGGAAAAATGTTAGTCGGGGCGATGATCGGTTTTTTTGCAACATACACGCTGCTAGCCTCGGATTTTGAAAAGACAATGGAAAGTATCGGGTTGGAGATGACTGTAGTGCTTGGCGGAGTATCTTTTTTTCTGGGGCTGCTATGTATAATGAACATCTGGCAAATTAAGAAAAAAGCAACTGCTTCTCTAACCGGAGAAGAGGAAGATTTACGGGATGAATGGCAATATAAAAAATATAGCGACGCGACATTGGCTGGCAATAGCAGTCTCATCTTTGCTATCAGCACATTAGGAATCGCACTCGTGACAAAACAATCTTTGGCACTGATTATTGGCGCATTACTGCTAGTGATCACAACCCTTATCTGTAACACGGCGGGATTATCAGTAATAAAATTTGTATATCCTGACCGTAACTTGCCAGAAGCCTCAGATAAAAATTATGCGAAAAAGTTGCTGGCTGCAACTGACGAGGGAGAACGGCACGTTATGTTGGAAGGACTCTATTCAGCATACAATAGCACAAACATATTATTAATTGGCGCGATGGGTTTGTTCATTATCTACTCTGTCGGATCAGGTAACTCACAACTATTTGCTATTCTTGTCATTGCAATCGTGTTAGTTACCGTTAATACACAATATATGTTTAAAGTACGAAGTAAATAATGTAGTGTGATGAATCGTTTAAGAGAACTTAGGAAAAATATAGCACTCCTAAGTTCTCTTTTTTATGGTTTCTATTTCTAGACTACTTTATTTCCTTCTAGTTGACTTTCCTCTAAATAAGTAACCTAATAGTTGATTGAATCACCAACTGATTGACCTTACACTAATTATAAAGCAGAAAGGACGTGAAAAAATGCTGCAAATCGGGTCGATCATATTAAAAGAGAGAAAACGGCTGCAGGTAACACAGGATACGCTGGCTGCCTATTGCCAGGTCTCAAAAGCATCGGTATCCAAGTGGGAGAAAGGACAAAGTTATCCTGACATCACGTTGTTGCCGAAGCTGGCTTCTTATTTCAAACTAACAGTGGATGAGCTACTTGGCTATGAACGTCAATTGTCAAAAGCAGAAATTCAGAAACAGTATTACGAATTTGCTGAACGCTTTGGGATAGAACCGTTTGAACAAGTTTATGATGAAGTAGACGAACAGGTGAAGTCATTCTATCACGATCCTTCATTTCTATTGCAAATGAGTATTTTAATGCTTAATCACCATATGCTAAGTGATGAAAGCCCTCATATCTTGCAAAAGACTAACCAATGGCTCGAGCGTATCCGCCAATTAAGCGAAGACGTCTGGATGTTGCGCCAAGCCAATTCCTTGCAGGCAACCATCGCGCTCATGCAAGCTGATCCAAACACAACACTTCATTTATTGGATGGCGTAATTAAACCAAGTATTGGTGATGAAATTTTGCTGGCGACTGCTTATGAACAAGTGGAAAAGCAAGACGAAGCCTTGCGTGTGATCCAAGTTATGATGTACCAGAACATCATCCAGCTAGTTGGAAGCAGTCCGATTTACTTACGACTGACTACAGCCGATTCGAATGCTTTTGAAGAAACGATTCGCCGAATGAATGGATTGATCGAATTGTATTCACTAAGAAAACTGCATCCGAATATTTGTCTGCAATTTTATTTTGGCGTAGCTCAATGTGCTGCAGCGTTGGAGAAACGCGAGTTGATGTATTCGTATTTGAAGAAGTTTGTTGAAGTCTGTATCGAAGATTTGTTTCCCATTAAACTGCGGGGCGACGACTATTTTGATTTATTGGAAGACTGGTTGGCACAATTGGATTTAGGCCCCAATGCCCTGCGCAATACGAGTATTATTAAGCAATCGGCTTTGGAAGCTATCGAGGCACCTTTCTTCGCACCTTTCCAAAATGAGGAGGAGATGAAGGAATTAATTGAAAAATTACGCTGGGGATTGGAGGGCATTCAATGAATACGGACGTAGAGATTCTAATCGAGTATTTGCCTTTTCTAATTCCTCTTATCCTATTACAAATCGGACTCGGGATATTTTCAGCTGTCCACGTCATCCGAAATCCCCACTATCGTTTTGGTAATCAGGTAATGTGGCTGCTAATTGTGTTATTCATTCAGTTTATCGGTCCATTAGTTTATTTTGTCTTCGGAAGAGGTGATGATCATGGTCGTGCAAATTGAAGGTGTAACAAAACGCTTTGGAAGTCGGGACGTACTGCATGACATTCATATGCATATTCCTGAGCATTCTATTTTCGGATTTGTCGGTGCGAATGGAGCCGGCAAGACCACTTTGATGAAGTGTATGCTTGGTCTGCTCCCACTCACTGCTGGAGCGATTACGATCGCGGGTGAAAAGGTGACGTTCGGAGAAACGAAATCAAACGCACATATTGGCTTTTTACCGGACGTTCCGGAATTCTATCCATTTTATAACGCGAGACAATATTTAGAGCTTTGCGCGGTGGTTACTGACATGCCGAAAAAGGAATGGAAACAACGGATTGATGAGCTGTTGGAATTAGTCGGACTAGCAGATGTAACTTCCTTGATTCGCACCTATTCAAGGGGTATGAAACAGCGTCTCGGTATCGCGCAGGCCTTGCTTAACCGGCCAAAGCTGCTCATTTGCGATGAGCCGACTTCTGCGTTAGACCCGGCAGGTCGCGCACAAATTCTTTCGATATTGCAAAAAGCGAAAGCTGAAACAACTGTTTTTTTCTCTACACACATCCTATCTGACGCGGAACAAATCTGTGATCATGTCGCGATGCTACATAAAGGAGAAATTATTTTTCAAGAAGAACTGGCAAAATTAAAACAGCAATTTCACGACCAATTTGTCTATACATTCACAGTTCCTGCGAAGGAAGCTATGAAACAACTTGCATCCACTCAAGCCAAAATGCATATTGAAGATGATACTTTAATTGTCAGCTTACCGAATGACAGGGCACGTTTGGTGTTCATGCGTGAGCTGACACAGCGAGAACTCATCGTACAGTCCATACATCCACAAACTCGAATGTTGGAACAAGTCGTACTGGAGGTGCTCGGATGAATAGCTGGGTTGGATTTTTCAAGAAAGAATGGTTCGAGAGCGTGAAGACATACAAACTCCTGCTTGTGCTGGTCATTTTCTCGATACTTGGTGTGCTGAATCCTTTCACGGCTAAAATTACCCCCGTCCTAATGGAGAATTTTATGCCTGAAGGAGCTGTGCTAAATTTGCCTGAGCCTGCTGCGCTTGACTCTTGGCTGCAGTTTTACAAAAATGTACCGCAAATGGGCTTGATCGTCTTCATTTTATTATTCAGCACGATGATGTCGAAGGAGCTGGAAAAAGGTACACTTGTGATTTTGCTTACAAAGGGATTGCATAGAAGTACAGTCATTACAACGAAGTTTTTTATCGCACTTTGTTATTGGACGCTCGCTATCGCTTTATCGTTCAGTATCACATACGCCTATACAGCTTACTATTGGGATCAAAACAGCCTGCATCATCTATTCTTTGCTGTCAGCTGCCTTTATGCATTTGGCTTACTGCTTCTCGCCATCACATTATGGGGGAACACATTTTTCGCGACTTCCTCCGGCGGAATATTGGTCACTCTACTTTTCATGATCAGCTTATTTATCTTTGCTATTTTTCCGAAATCTCATTCATGGAGTCCGCTTGAATTAATGGCCACTCCTCCGGAAATACTAACTGGTGACGTGATACCGTCAGATCTAGTAATTCCTTATGTCTTAACTATCGGATTGACTCTATTTTTTGTCTGGTTAACGACTACCCATTTCAAGAAAAAGTTGCTGTGATTTATTTTCCAAAAACCTCTCTGAAAACGTTGACATCCAGTTGCAAGCGCCAGCTTCTCGGGACGTTTCGAAGTTAGACGGCGCTTTCCACTTTTGTTGACATTTAGTATAGATTCAGGTAAATTACTAAAGGACGAACAATCCAGTGATTTTAAATGAAAATATTCGTTTATAGAGGTGATTGTAATGGATACAGTATTTGATTATGAAGATATACAGCTAGTTCCTGCAAAATGTGTGGTTGAGAGTCGTTCGGAATGCGATACTTCAGTTACGTTAGGCGGACATACTTTCAGATTGCCTGTCGTACCTGCCAACATGCAGACCATCATTGATGAAAAGATTGCGATTCAACTTGCAGAAGAAGGCTATTTCTATATTATGCATCGTTTTAACCCGGAAAAGCGTGTAGATTTTATTAAGGATATGCACGCACGCGGTTTAATTGCTTCTATTAGCGTGGGCGTCAAAGAAGAGGAATACGGATTTGTTGAACAGCTCGCTATCGACGCTCTCGTTCCTGAATTCATCACGATCGATATTGCGCACGGTCATTCCAATCAAGTCATCCGAATGATCCAGCATATCAAAAAGCATTTGCCAATGAGCTTCGTCATCGCAGGAAATGTCGGTACACCAGAAGCAGTTCGCGAGCTTGAAAATGCTGGAGCGGATGCAACGAAGGTGGGAATTGGACCGGGAAAAGTATGTATCACGAAAATTAAAACTGGCTTCGGTACTGGCGGCTGGCAATTGGCGGCAGTTCGTTTATGTGCAAAAGCGGCGTCTAAACCGATTATTGCAGACGGCGGTATCCGCACAAATGGGGACATCGCAAAATCTGTTCGTTTTGGTGCCAGCATGGTCATGATTGGCTCGTTATTTGCTGGACATGAAGAGTCACCAGGGCAAACCGTGGAACAGGATGGACAGAAGTATAAAGAGTACTTCGGTTCTGCGTCAGAGTTCCAAAAAGGTGAGAAGAAGAACGTCGAAGGTAAAAAGATGTTTGTGGAATACAAAGGTCCGTTGAAAGACACTTTGATTGAAATGGAACAAGATCTGCAGTCCTCTATTTCATACGCAGGCGGCAAAAAGCTTGAGGCCATTCGCAATGTGGATTACGTGATTGTGAAGAACTCAATTTTCAATGGGGATAAAGTGTTTTAAATGAGCATAACTGTTCGGAGACTATCCTCTAGGTTGCTCTCCGGATAGCCAGGCCAGCCTTTCATACATTATCTAAGTAAAAACACTCTCTTCCAATGACGAAGAGAGTGTTTTCGTTATGGTTGCACATCCTCTTCTTCAATCCGAAATTTATTCTCAAACAAACTCGCCATCAACGCACCGATCGTCAAGTTCATCACCATATTAGCGACTGCAGGAACTGCAGCAAGCGATCCAAAATGCTCCATTGCGAGTGTCGCAGCTAAAGCCGAGTTACAGATCCCTGTATGGAATAAAATTGCGCGCGCGTTGCGTTCGGCTACGCCCATCCATCTGGCAATGAAATATCCCGACATCATCGGAATACAGACTTGCAAAGTAACCGCCACGAAAACAAGCGGCAACACCGACAGATTTTCAGAAAGTGCCTGCTGTGCGTTGGAAATAACGGACAGGATAACAATGAATAAAGCGAGTTGCGATAAAACCGGCGTATACGGCTTCACTGTTTCCACCTGCCGTTGCCACAGCCACTGTACAAATAATCCTGCCAACAAGGGCAAAAATACAATATAAATTATATTAAGGAATAATGGCCAAAATTCAATTGGAATGAAGCGTCCTGCAAAAACTTGCAATAAAACAGGTGTCAACACAGGCGAGATAAATGTATCCAATGTCGCCATCGTAATGCTTAGGGCGACTTCTCCGCCTGCGATAAATGTATAAATATTCGCAGATGTCCCACTTGGTACGGTCCCCGACAAAATGATGCCTGTTGCGATTTCAGCTTGATTGCTAAAGAATAGATACGCAATACCAATCGATACACCAACCATAATGGTCCATTTCAGGAAGACGCCAAGCAGTGCATATTTTGGGTTTTTAATAACTTCTAGCAACTTTTCTGACGATAGGGATAACCCCATCAGGAAGAAAATTGTTCCTAATCCGAATCCCGTAAGCTGTCGGATAGAAACAAATGCATCTGGGGTAGCGTAAGCAATAATGGATAAAAGTACAATCCAGATTGGCAAGTATTTCGAAATAATTTTTGAAATGATTTGAATCGTTTTCACACACAACTCTCCCTAACGAGCAAAACTTGTACTTGGCACAAGTAAGTTCATGCCAAGCACAAGCCGTTGACACTTTACTTGGATCTTAACACATATGCGTATGAGCGGCTGACCGGAGTTTATGAGCGCGGCCCACTTTGCAACCATCCCCCCCTATTATTTCGTATAAACATACGCGCCATTCTCCACATGATCCAAGTCAACTGCATCCCCTATCGACACTTCCGAATTCATTCGCACGGTCACTTTTACTTTGGCTTCGTCGAGCTGAACGAGTACAACTGTGTAAGGGGCAAGATGTGCGAATTCAGCCGGTGCGATGTGGATATCCGTATAGCTATAGACACTACCCTTCGAAGAAACTTCCTGTTCCTGCAACGAGCCGGTTCCGCAGCTCGGGCATCGATACTTGCTCGACACACTGGCATACTCGCAATGAGCGCATTGATAAACTTTCATCTCTTCACAACCTTTCCAGTATATGAACGGTAGAATACGAACCGGTTCCGCCTAAGTTTTGCGCCAATGCAAGCCGAGCGCCTTCAACTTGGTTCGGAGCAGTACCGCGCAGCTGCTGGACGAGATGATAAATCTGGGCAATGCCTGTCGCCCCGATAGGATGGCCACGCGATAGCAATCCACCACTTGTATTCACTGGTTTGCCGCCCGTCACTTTCGTCTGACCTTGTTCTATTGCGAGCCAGCCTTCCCGTTTATTAAAGAAACCTAGTTCCTCAATCGCTAACATCTCCGTCATGGAGAAACAGTCATGGATTTCGACTACATCGATATCGTCCGGGCTAACTCCCGCCTTTTCATATGCCAAACGACCAGATTCCCGAACTGCTGGAAGCGACAACAAATCAGCAGCGTCCTGCATTTGCGTAGGACCCGAACTTTGTGCAGACGCTCGAATATGAACGCCTCCTTTTTTCCGTGAAATAATTAATGCAGCCGCTCCGTCAGTGGTTGGTGAACAATCGAATAAACCGAGTGGCGACGTTATAATTCGTGCCTCCATGATCTCTTCCATCGTTGTCGGCTTCCGGAACTGGGCCAATGGATTGTTTAAAGCATTTTCTCTATTCTTCATTGCAATCATCGCCAAATGTTCTTTGGTCGCCTCTGTCTCATAGAAATAGCGATTCGCCAGTACTCCGAAAAACCCAGGGAAGGTCAGACCTGCCTGTTTTTCATTGGAATCGGTATCCATCGCTGCGTTAATGGCCTGGGTTACGTCTGCGGTAGAAGCGTGTTTCATCTTCTCCACACCTGCTACTAACACGGTGTCATACTCACCGCTTAAGATGCCCATAATTCCTTGGCGCAACGCAATTCCTCCTGAAGCACAGGCACCTTCCACTTTGGCTGTCGGAACATAGCCAAGTCCGAGTTCATTCGCGACAATTGCACCAAGGATTTCTTGATTGGATATTGAGCCGCCCATGAAATTTCCGACAAATACCGCATCGACTTTTGGATTCCCTGCGTCTTCCAGCGCTTGAATGGAGGCTTCGAGTAACAGCGATTTCATGGATTGATCCACAAACTTCCCGAACTTGGTCATCCCGATTCCTTGTATATAGACATTCGTCACGACTGCACCCCCTCGTGCTGATTGCGCAACTCACGCTTCAATATTTTGCCGTATGAACTTTTTGGCAACTCCTCCACCAGGTGAATTTCCTTCGGCTTTTTGAAACTTGCCATATGATCTAGACATAGTTGAGTCAATTCTTCAGTTGTAACAGTTTTCGTTCCGTTCGGGACTACATAAGCAATGACATTCTCACCCCATTTGTCATCCGGCACACCGATGACACACGTCTCTTTGACTCCAGCATGCTTGTTGAGGACTTCTTCGACTTCTCTAGGGTAAATATTGACACCGCCTGAGATGATGACATCTTTCTTGCGGTCGACAATATGCACGTAACCTTCTTCACTTTGCCAGCCTAGATCCCCTGTTTGTAGCCAGCCGTCAATCAGCGTTTCATTCGTCGCCTTTTCATTGTTCCAATAGCCTTTCATGACAAGGGAACCTTTGCAGACAATTTCTCCGACCTCTCCCGCCGGCAGTTGAGCTCCTTGATCATCGACGATTTTCACATCTACGAACGGTCCTGTGCGCCCGCATGATTCCAAATGTTCACCAAGTTCCCGTTTCGGCATCATCGTAATGCACATCGGTGCTTCCACCTGTCCGAATGTCTGCGCGAAAATAGGTCCCGTCAAAGCGAGTGCTTGCTCAAGTTTACTCGCGGCTATTGCCGATCCTGCCATATTGATCGATTTCAGCGTGGAAAGATTTTTCGGTTCAAATTTTGGATGTTGGACCATCAAATTTACCATCGTTGGCACTAAGAAGATAACGGTGATATTCTCTCTCTTCAGGTCCAGTACAAACTCTTCCGGTTCAAACTTACTGAATACCACTTGCGTCAGACCATACAGCCAAGCGACATGCGAAAGGAAATTACTGCCGTGCGTCAATGGAGCAACGTGACCAATGACATCGTCATAATCCGTTTCACATGCCAACGCGAGCGACAATGCACCTGAAATGACGTTACGATGACTCAACATAACACCTTTCGGATTTCCTGTAGTGCCCGAGGTATACATGATGGCAAATGTATCATCTTCATCTACTTCGGCAATTGAATGAGCGCCTTGGCAGCTCTCAATCGTTTTTTCGTATACCTCTCCAATTGGCAACACTTCCAATACCACATCAATTGATCGGATTAATTGCTCTTCTCCGATAATCAATTTCACATCGGCATCTTCCAGCATATACTCATGTTCTTTCGGGTGAAGCCGATAATTTAACGGGACTTTGATGACGCCAGAAATGGCTGCCGCTACGTCTAGCTCAATATGCTCCAGACGATTCGACATCAGAATTGCAAAACGATCTCCTTTTTTTAATCCTATCTTCTCGAAATACGCAGAAAGCGCAAATGCTCGGTCCATCATTTCTTTAAACGTAAATGATCGTTGCTCATCTTTCACCGCTATCTTATTCGGATACGCAGCTGCCGATTTCATTGCCAGTTTTCCGATTGTTTCCAAATCTTCTCACTCCTTCTTTAAAAAGTGAAACAGTGGTATGCCCAACATCTCATCCGGTTTCCGCTGCATATTTACGTCGAATACTGGAAATACAATAAACTCTACCGTAATCGCAACTGGATTAATGCCTCGGATGAAATGACCGCCGTTAATCTTCTTATCACAGTCAACGAATATGCCATGGAAATGGATGTCTAGCTCCCCTTCCACACTATAACCGAGAAACCCTGTACCAGACAGCAACTCAACAGGTGTATCTGTCACGATTTGATCGGAGTATTGTAAGCTCTTATCCTCATTTTGATGCGGTTGTACAATTGTCGCATGTGCGAGGGAACCCATACATTGAAACTGAGCTGCCTCGACTCCATATTCCTTACATACTTCAATAATGCCTTCAAATAAATCGATTTCTTTCTTCAAACGGCCAATAATGCGATGAGTTTTGTTGTCATACACCGCTTGAATGCGATTATCCAAAACTGTATCCCCCGTCTACTTTCAAAACTTGTCCTGTTGTGTAGCCTGATTCGGATGTTGCAAAATACAAAATAGCCTCAGCAATATCGGAAGGTGTACCAATCCGTTTAATCGCTTGTCCGCCGACATCGTATTCCACGCCTGCTGTAATTGCACTTTCCGTTGCGCCAGGTGCTACAGAATTACATGTGATGCCATGCTCACCGAGCTCCTTGGCCACCCATTTAGTTAATGCGATGATTGCGCCCTTTGAAGCGGAATAGGCTGGTCCAGATCTGCCGTCCTTCTTACCTCCTGAAGTCACGCCTCCGTTAAGCCCTGAAACGGAACTGATATTAATGATGCGCCCGTATTTCTGCTCGATCATATGTGGATAGACAACCGATTGAATGAATAAAAACGCAGCCTTTACATTCGTTTCCATATCGCGGTCCCACATATCCAGCGTCATCGTATCCAAGCCTAGCCGACTGCAAGTTCCCGCATTGTTCACTAAAATATGCAATTCTCCAAACTTATCAGAAGCTCTGGCAATGGTCGCGCTGACAAACTCCGGATCTCTTATATCTCCTAAGCACTCCAAAAAGACTGCATCTTTTCGAGTTTCTTGAATAGCTGCAAGCGTTTTACTGCAGCTATTCAAGTCCACCAAAACAACATTGGCCCCTTCTTGCGAAAAAAGGAGGGCCGTCTGGGCACCAATTCCACTAGCCGCCCCTGTAATGATTGCCGTCTGTCCTTTCAGTTTCACAAGCATCCCTCCACTACTCTATTTAATATTTAATAGGTCTGGTAAAAATGTTGATATTTGCGGAATAAACGTAATGAGCAACAAGATGATTACGGAAGAGACAACGAAAGGAAAGACCCCTCTCGATATTTGCCCAATCGATGTATTCGATATCCCGGCGGCCACAAATAAATTGAGACCTACAGGTGGTGTAAAGAGCCCAATCGCCAAGTTGACGGTCATAAACACACCGAACACGGTTGGGTCTACATCGAACATCAACACAATCGGCAATAAAATTGGAACGAAAATGTAATACGCAGAGATTGCATCGATAAACATTCCAGCAATCAATAAAATCATATTAATTAATAGTAGAATAATAATTTTATTATCCGAAAAACTTAACATTACGTCAGAAACTTGGCTGGCGATCTGCTCTGTCGTAATAATATACGCATAGACACTGGCCGCACTAACGATGAACATGACAACTGCTGTCTGAACACCCGCCGCAACCAAAATATCGTACAGTTTCTTCAACGTCAATTCACGATAGATGAAAAATCCAATGAATAAGCTATAAAAGACTGCGACAACCGCAGCTTCTGTCGGTGTAAAAAATCCGCCGTAAATTCCGCCCAAAATAATTACCGGAATCAACAAGCCCCAAATCGCACTTATAAACGCTTGAAAACGTTCTTTGCCTGTCGCTGGTTCAGTTTTCTGCTGAGCCGCCACTGGACCTTCCTGTTTTTCCTGACCACGTCTGACAAACATTGCTGCGAGGATGAAACCGAGACCTAAAAGTAATCCAGGAATCACACCCGCCATAAACAGACGGCCAATTGAAACCGGAATCTGATCACCAGCTACCACTGCGAAAACGATAAATGCAATGCTGGGCGGTATAATAATTCCAATGGCTCCCGAACTTGCAACTAAGCCAGCAGCTGTTTCTACCTTATATCCATTTTTCACCATGCCGGGAATGAGAATGCCACCAATTGCTGCTACAGTTGCAGGTCCAGAACCCGAAATAGCCGCAAAAAAGATTGCGGTCATGACTGTCACAAAGATGATTCCACTTTTCCGGTGACCGACCAACGCTTGAGCAAAATCTATCAAACGTTTGGAAATCCCCGCGTATTCCATAATGACGCCCGCTAAAATAAAAAATGGAATTGCAAGCAACGTGAACTTTGCTACACTCGTGTACATAATATCCGCTACCAATTCCAAGCCAAACAAGCCGCTTCCCGTAAATAGCACCGCAATGGACGAGATGGCAAGGGCTACAGCAATCGGCATTCGAAGCATGACGAGAATGAAAAACAAGCCGAATAAAATTAAAGCTGTCATAATGGCTGCTCTCCCTTCCCATTTTGCTCACGGAATTCAGTAATCGTTACTTGGATTGAACGAATCAAACAAAACAGTGCCCCAATTGGCATCGATGTCGAGAACCACCATTGCGGCCATCCAAGTGAAGGTGTCTTCTGACCCATATCCACCTGATACTGCACCATCTTAATCCCGAAATATAATAGAATAACAAACAATAATACCATCATTAAACCCACCAAGATCGTAATAATATTCTTCAGCAATCTATTTCCCATATCATAAAGTAAGGTAAAACCAAGGTGCGCGTATTCACGCACACCAATGGCCGTTCCGACGAATGTTAACATGACAAACAAATTGACCGTTATTTCCTCTGTAAAGGAAAATGAATAATTGGCAAATCCTCTGGAAAGCACATTTACGAATGCAATGGTGGACATGATGGACAACACGATGACAACAATCCACTCTTCTAATCTATTGAGTATTCTTCCCATACATCCACCCTCCAGTTTTTATTGGTCGCGGAACTTGTCTAACAGATCCTTGCCCCAAATGTCTTCGTATTTATCGTAAACAGGCTGTACTGCTTCTGCGAATTGCGCCAACTCCTCATCAGTCGGTGCATAAAATTGCATGCCTGCATCCTTCAGTTCATCAATTTGCTTCGCTTCTTTTTCACGTGCCAATTCTACTTGATATTCCGCTGCTTCCTTACCTAACTTCTTAACTAGCTCTTGATCTTCTTTACTCATGGAATCAAACAACTTTTTGTTAATTCCAAGCACCAATGGATCGTAAGAGTAATTCCAAGTCGTTAAGTAATCCTGTACTTCATCCAATTTAGAGGAATGGATAACGTCGATTGGATTTTCCTGTCCGTCAATTGTTCCTTGCTGCAAAGCCGTAAAGACTTCTGAAAATGCCATAGTCGTCGGGTCAGCACCTAATGTACGGTACAAGTCGGTATACATCGTAATTCCGGGAATTCGAATCTTCAGACTCTTCATATCAGCCGGTGTCTTAATCTCATGTTTACCGTTCGTAATTTGACGGAAACCATTTTCACCAAACCCTAGTAACTCTACGTTCTTTTCATTCAGAATTTCTGCAATAGCTTCGCCGCCTGCACCGTTAAACACTTTGTCAACGCCGTCTTTATCTTTAAATAGGAATGGTGCGCTCGCTACTCCGAAACGGTCATCCAAAATGGAGTAAATGATTGTGGAGTGAAGACTTAAATCGGTCTGCCCTTTTGTCAGAAGCTCGACACCCTTGCCTTGATCTCCATTTGATAGTTGTTCGTTCGGGAAGACTTCGATTTTAATTCGGCCATCTGTCTCTTCATCTAAATCTTGCGCCAGTTTGTCTGCCGCTTGATACCAAGTGGATGAGTCATTGACCGTTACAGACATTTTCAGTTTGTAGGATTTCCCATCTGAATCTGCACCGCTGCTGTCAGCGGAAGTTGACCCTTCTTTATCCGACGAACAAGCCGCCAACATGAGCATAGCCGATAAGCCGATAGCTCCCAATACACTTTTTTTCTTCATTTTCATCTTCATTTCCCCCTAGTTTTTATCTAAGTACAGTCATCCAAACACCGTTGATTTCCGTTCCAGACGGACGCTTTCCGCGGGCATGGCTTGAGCCTCCTCGTCCGCTTCGCTACCTGCGGGTTCTCAAGACTCATGCTATTCCCGCTGGAATCGGTTTTGCCGCAGGACGCGGCGATTTTAGGCTGCCTTCCACTACAATCAACTAGTATCTGTCCTTGCAAAAAAATTTAGTCTATTTAACTTACTTAAATAGCTTCTCATGTACTAAATCAACGATATGTACAGCTCTCGAAGTTTGTGCTAACCCTTCTCTCTCCACACCTACTTTCATCTGCAGCAAGCAACCGGGGTTGGTTGTGACGATGGTGGTTGCTTCGATTTCTCGTACTTCTTCCATTTTGGCATCCAGGATCGTCATCGCCATCTCGGGCTGCAATAAATTATATATACCGGCGGAGCCACAACATAGGCGGGCGCCGGGTAATTCCACGAATATTGTATCGTTAATTGCTTGTAAAATCCGCCTTGGTTCATGGATGACACCATTGACGTTACGCAGGTGGCAAGAGTCTTGATAGGTGATCAATTCTTTTATTTCGGAAGCTGGACGCGCAGCCAGTTTCTCAACAATGCCCAATTGCATGAGCAAGGAGGAGATATCGATTTGTTTTGCAACAAACACTTCGGCTTTTTCCAAGAGCACCTTGTCCTTTTCGAATAAACGATCATACTCCGCTAAAAATGCCCCGCAGCCGCCTGCATTATTGACAATGTAGTCTACATTGTCAGCATCAAATGCTTCTAAATTAACTCGCGCATTGCGGCTCGCACGATCCATCTCCCCACTATGACCTTGCAACGCACCACAGCATTGCTGGTTTTTCGGGATAACAATCTCGCAGCCTAAATACTCCAGCAAATCGATCGTATGTCGATTCGTTTCCTGAAACATCGTATCCATCAAGCAGCCAGTAAAAAATGCCACCTTGGTCTTCTTTTCTTCTGAATGAACGAGCACTTTAGGCCGTTTCGGTGGATCAGGCAGGACCTTTTCCATGTCTCGCATCATAGATGGAAACAGATCCAGAAAACCGACTTTTCTGACAATACTTCGCAAACCGGATTTCTGATAAAACCTTACAAGCCCCACTGCCTGCTTCATTCGCTTCTGGTCGGCGAATAAATGATCAAACGCGCCTTTTCGGATGACTTTCTCCTGCACAGAAAGCTGCTTAGCTGAGACGATTGCATCACGCGTCTCTTCAATCAACGTACCGTACTGGACACCCGCCGGGCAAGCTGGTTCGCACGCGCGGCAACCAAGACAGAGATCAAATGCCTCCTCAACTGAACCGTCCCACGCAATGACTCCATCTCGTACGGCTTTCATCAAAGCAATACGTCCACGCGGTGATTGTGTTTCGTCATACCCTGAATGAATATATGTAGGACAGGCAGGCAAACAAAACCCACATCGCATGCAGTCCATCAGCCGATTTTCATCTACGTGGGTGACAAACGCTTGGCGGATTGCTTCGGGTTGTGCGTTACTCATGTTGCACCACAATCCTTTTCTTCGTATCCTTCGCAAACATCTTTCCTGGATTCATAATATTAAGCGGATCCATTGCCTGCTTGATGCTTTTCATGACCGCCATACCTTCAGAACCAATCTTCCACTCAAGATACGGGGATTTCATTTCGCCTACACCGTGTTCACCTGTGATCGTGCCGCCCAGCTGAATAGCACGATCAAAGATTTCAGCAAATGCAGCTTCCACTCGGCTCATCTCTTCTTCATCTCGTTCATCTGTCAAAATGGTTGGATGCAAGTTGCCATCCCCTGCATGTCCGAACGTACAAATTAGCAAGTCGTATTTGACCGCTACCTGTTGAATTGTCTTAACCATCTTGGCAATCTCGGAACGTGGTACCGTCGCATCTTCCAAAATCGTCGTCGGCCGCAATCGAGCAAGTGCAGATAATGCAACCCGACGTGCGATACTGAGTTGTGCCGCTTCTTCAGCTGATTTTGCCATTTGCACGGACGTGGCGCCAAGTTCCAAACAGAGCTGATGGACGAGCGCCATATCCTTTTCGACTACTGCCGGATCACCATCCTGTTCAATGAGCAGCATCGCTTCACAATCCGCCGGCAGGCCGATATGCATGAAATCCTCCACTGCTTGAATGGTCCCTTTATCCATGAATTCAAGAGTCGCCGGCACAATCTTCGCTGCAATAATGGAAGACACGGTCTCGGCGGCTTGTTCCAATTCATTATAAAATGCCAGCAGCGTCTTCTTCGTTTCAGGTTCAGGAATCAAACCAAGCGTAATTTCCGCAATGACACCGAGCGTTCCTTCCGATCCGACAAATAAACTCGTCAAATCATAACCCGCTACGTCCTTCGCTAACTTACCGCCCGTCGTAATCACTTCACCAGTGGGCAAGACGACTTTCAAGGCTTTGACGTAATCTCGTGTCACGCCATACTTTAGCCCTCGCAGCCCCCCTGAGTTCTCACTGACATTGCCTCCAATCGTGGAAATACTCATCGAACTCGGATCAGGCGGGTAAAACAGACCGCTCGACACGACCTTTTCATTGATCGCCTGCGTAATGACACCGGGCTCCACTGTAATTGTAAGATTCTCTTGATCCAACTCTAAGATTCGGTTCATCCGGTTAAATAGAAGTACCACTCCGCCAGATGTCGGTGTCGTGCCTGCTGCCAAATTGGTTCCGGATCCTCGAGAGACAATCGGTATCTGATGCTTCGCACAAACTTTGACGATCTCTTTTATGTCTTCAATTGAAGAAGGCGACAATACGATATCCGGCATGGCCTGAAAGTTTGCAGTCGCATCATAAGAGTAAGCAAGCTTCTGCGCAACCGTCGTTTTGGCATGCGAGGTTCCTGTAATGGCGACCAATCGCTCCAGCACGTGAGTATCCACCCAACCCCCTCCCTTTCAAAAAATCCAACTTATTAGTCTAATTCTAATAGTCTAACTATTTAATTCATATAGACAAAAGTACAATGTTGTATTTAATTTTCATTGGATTCTTGTGCAAAGGTACAAATATAAGCATGAAAACAACTAAATCATTCCACCTACGGACAGTAAACGCTTACATTTTCAAATGTAAAAAAGAGAAGCTATTAAGGGCTTCTCTCGCTTTAATTCTTCCTACTTTTCTCTTGTCTTGACCAAAAAATACGCATTGATCCAGGAAGCAATCGGTATCACCAAGGCGACCCCCATTCCTGCACAAAGTATCAAGATCATCTCAGAACTAAATATTTTCGAATTGACGATTTCTCCAATGGAATAGTTCAGATCTTTAAACCAAATAAGCAATGCCAAATATCCTCCGAAAAACGCAAAGAACAATGTATTTGTATCGGTTCCTAATATGTCCCTGCCAATACTGACTCCAGATTTGAACAGCTCTTTTTTGCTGAGGAGTGGATTGTGTTTAAATATTTCATGCATGGACGAAGCAATCGAAATGGCCACATCCATAATGGCACCGATTGTACTCATGATAATAACGGAAGCTCCAATCTTCATAAAGTCCACACCAATATAAAGGGACAGACCGCTAATCGCCTCTTCCTCCTCTTCACCAAAACCTTGAATCATTAATTTCTGCGATACGATCACAATGAAAACCAATAAAATTACGATGGTGACCATAGTAGAAATAAACGCGATCGTCGTTTTACCGTTCACTTCATTAATAAAAAATAGACTAACACAGCCAATCAATATGCTCGCAATGAATGTGATCAAAATCGGATTGACAGCCGGATCCATCATAAACATCACAGTTAGAAATATGACCCCAAAATTCAAGAATAAAGAGAGAAAAGATCTAGCTCCTTGTTTTCCACCCACCCATACCATCAATAGAAGTAAAATCGCTGCGAGCCATACCAATACGTTCATACTCTCGCCTTCTTTCGCTTAACGAAAAATACTGTCGTATACAGACCAATCGGTATCGTAAGAACAATCCCTATTCCGCCAGCCAGTGCACGGGCCAATTCCAATGAAAGATTCATCGAAAGAGCAAAACCCAATGGAGAGGCGTTTTTCAAATACAAAATCAGCATTGGAATCGAACCACTGATGTAAGCGAAAAATAAAATACTCGTGATCGTTCCCATAATATCTTTCCCTATATCCATTCCAGAAGTCTTCAGCGATTTGATCGATATATCGTGGTCTCTTTCATATAAGGCAAAGATCGAGGAAGACATCGTAATCGCAACATCCATAATGGCGCCTAACGAACCGATGAACAGTCCTGCCATGAACACTGTATGATACGGTCGCGTCAAAAACTGCATTTCCTCATAGCGCAGACCGCTTCCCGACGTGAGCCAGATGACAAGAGAAGTAATAGACAGCGATGCCACTGTTGCGATGAGCGTCGCCACAATCGCTGCATACGTTTTTTCATTGAAGCCACTAACGAGCAATAACGATATGGCGGTAAATAAAAGAATGCATATCCCACAAATCAGCAGCAGACTGACCTGAGAATAATGTACATAAATATCTAAGGCGAAAGACAGCAGCAGGACATTGATCACAAAACTGACAATCGCAAGCAGCCCCTGCTTATGTCCAACGATCAATAACGTAAAGATAAAAATCCAAGCAACAACCAGCACATATTGATCACGTTTTACATCTGTGATACTGCCTGCTATTTTCTCTCCTGTCTCCGAATCAATGGAGACAAACAGTTTATTTCCTATATGATATTGCTGATCATATGCTCCTGAAGTGGAATACTGATTCGTTAAATGAATTTGCTGACCCTTCTCTTCCCCATTTTTCAATATAGCTACGATATGCTGAGTAAACAGAGTATCTTCATTGCCATGCATATCCTTCGTTTTCGTTGTATCTTCCAATGTCGTTTGAACCACTTGAGCAATTGGACGATCATAAAATGAATAGTTGTGATTCACAAATAGAAGGGAAGAGGCCAAGCAAAATAATAGAAGGATATATAGGGTCCAGCGTTTAGTCGTCCTGTTTCTAGTTTTATTTATCATCCACAATCCCTCCACTGCTTAAAGGATAGAGCACATAGTAAGCCTACCATGTATAGGACGTATAATTCACAAAAACGATCATTGTTTCTTAAAAGACTATATAAGTAGGCTGCCAACGATAAAAAAGCCCCATTCCCATAAAGGAAATGAAGCAAACTTTTCACTCATTCATTATTTGACAATTGCTCTTCCATCAAACACAATGCCAAGTACAGTAAAAACACATCATGTGTACTCCATACAGATAACCCCGTTAACTGCTCGATTTTTTGCAGACGATAAGACAATGTGTTCTTATGGATATGCAAACGCTGTGCTGTATTTTGCATAGATTGATTCTCTGAAAACCAGATTTTCAAATTGTTCATCAGCTCTTCTTCTTTAATAAGTGGAGCTACCGTGCGGCCCAAAAAATCCGCACGCACGGCTTCTGGGATGCTTTGCAAAATAATTTCGAGACGCAGCTCATGTTCGAAGACAATCTCGCCCGATTTTTTTGAGGCATTGACTGCACGTTCTGCTTGTGCGAATGATTTGGCTAAGTCAAAATAATGTGTTGGCGCACCGATCCCTGCAACAACTTGTATTTTTTTGCGTCGTTTCATATGAAGCAATAAGAACTTCAATTCATGCTCAAGCGTCTCTTGATTCATTTCTGGAAGCAACAACAAGATTTTATTCTGTGCCCAGCGGATCATTTTCATGGAATCATGGATATTCTGAATGGACGCAAATGTTTCCATTTCCTCAACCGAAAACTGCTCTAGTAAATCGACCACTTCCAGAACCGCTACCTGCCGATAAAGCGTAACGTCAATTCCAAGCAGTGTACCTCTTTCCATAAACCGTTCATCTTTTCTCGTACCCGTCAGCCAATCAAATACGAAAAACTCCATGTCCCGTACTTTTTCATCTTTCTGCTTTCGTTTCAATGAATCTTGGATAAATAGTTCTGCCACCCGTAAGATCAACTGTGCTTGCGGACGGATCATCTTAGGTTCGCCTGTGATACCAAGCGCGGCAATCGGCTCACCTTCAATGAGGATTGGCAGCACAATACCTTTACGTACACCACGCAACCGTTCTACTTCCTCATCTGCCATATAGAGCATTTCCTTTTGGCGAATGCATAGTAATGCGCCTTCATGGAACTGATTGAGCCGTGTAACGTCCGTGCTGGCCTGAATGAAGCCTCTCCGATCCGTTAAAATCACTTCTTGCTGTATTAAATTCGAAAATTCCTTCACCATTTCCTGCCCTAGTGTATCAAACTGGAACATCTACCTCACCTCGGATGAAAACTGCTAGTTATCTTAACTTTACGCCAGTTCAGTCTTCATCTCAATAGGCGGGACCATTACTTTATATGAACTTCTTTGATTCCGCAGTTCCACGCTTTCATGAGCAACTGCAAAAGTTCTGCCGTTTCTATGAAAGCAGACTTCTCCAATGTGATTGAGCCGCCGACATCCGTGTGGTTCTGTTGCACCGCAAGCCGGTTAATCATCGACAATTGTTGGTGCTTTGTTAAGGAATATCCAGACAAATTTTCAGTATCTGACGCCTTCCGTAAGCAGCCGTTCCGGATTCCGTTCCCTGCAATTTCATTCCTTATTTTTTGCCACTCTTCTGTTGTATAACTACGCTGTTCAAAGTAGCTTCCACTCTGCCAATCTGAGCCTTCAAATTGAAGATACGGACCTTTTTCCTTCGCCAGTTGCAATGAAGTTTTTATCACATGTAGATTAATTTCTTCAGATAGTTCTTCAATGAATGACACTGCCTGTTCCGAATGTAAGCTAATTCGTTGATCTGCAAGCGCTTCTTCCCATCCGGCTGCTTCAATTTGCAGATCTCGTCTATTGTCTTCTCGTTCCCATACATCCAAAATGCCATTAAGCAAACGGACATGAATTCCACAAACACGAGCCAAGACGTTTCTCCGTAGCACTTTCGACAGCTGGATATGCGAATGCAATCCTTTTGTTCCACGCTGAAAGTCATCGTCAAAATGGAAAACGATGCCGTCACTAGCTAACAGTTGCTTCATCAGTCCGATAGCGGAAAGCCTTTTGTGCGTGATGGATGGGTTCGCAACGGCCCGACGGAACGACTCACTGCCGACGTCCTGCAGAGAACCATTCATCACGCGACGTACTTCCTCCATATCAAATACGAGCCAAGATCCACATGCCTTCACCTGTTCCATAAATATAGTAGGTATACGGATGTGCTTTTCCTTCACTTGACTGGCCAAAAATGATGGAATCCGTGAATCCAAGAGGTTCATTGAATGAAGACGACGTACAGGTTGCCCTGGATAGAATGTCTTGCCGAAAAACGCCATGATATCATCCGGTAACGTCACATACCCCATACTCAAGACCCAATAGGCTTCTCGTACTTTTTGCAACCGTTGCACAGTTTCATCCCGCATGGCTGCCATCGCAATAAGCATCAGCCGTTCTTGCGGCAGTCCCAGTCTTCGATCATAATGATTGCAAGTGACAAATTCTTTCATATACTGAAGAAGCTGTTTAGCGGATAGCAATTGATCTCGCTCCGGCATAATTTGCAATCCTAGCCATTTGATTTCATTGGATGAATAGTGATTGATCCAGCTTCCATATAAACCGTCACTCACCAGCTTCCGCACTACTTGATGAAATCCTTGGTATGCTGGCTTTTTGTGCAATTGTTCCGCTTGTCTATACAAAACTTCGAGCAACGCACGTTCATGTGTACGTTCGTCTGATTGTTCGAGAACTCTCATTTCGCCGTCTCCTTTCCTATACAACAAAAAAACAATCATCCTGGCTCTTCGGCAGGATGATTGTAATAGTTGTGATTGAGGAAACAAAAATAGGCAGCTCTAAAGAACTTCATGCAAATCGCATGAACCGCAGAGACCCTTTTGCCCCCACCTCTCAACCCCCGAAGAAAGTGTTGCTTTGACGATGTCTGGCAGGTCTCCTGGCTTCACTTCATCCTTCCGCCAAGCCTTCCCATGTCTCCATAGTGGCTTTTCTCAGCGGTCGTCCGTGTGTACAGTTGCGGGGACAGCTCCGATTTTCGGATTCCCTTTTACACCTTGATAGGTACCAACGCATCGTGCAAACTCATTTAGTATTTTATTTATTCTAGTTTACCATGAATAGTCGGAGAGGTGGTAGAAATAGTTGTTGCCTTACCTTTCGTTTAAGGAGTGTGATCATTTGGAGGCTGCATCACAATTGAGTTATTCATGACAAGCATGCGAAAAAGAAGTATAATATCTATGGTTGACTCGTATGTTTAAGAGAAAAAAATAATCTACTCGAAAGTGAGAATAGGAATGACATTCATCCAAAACATAATAAGCTTTATCTTACACATTGATGAACACTTGATTGAAATTATTCAAAACTTTGGAAATTGGTCCTATGTTATTCTATTTTTAATTGTGTTTGTTGAAACAGGTATTGTTATTTTTCCTTTTTTGCCGGGTGATTCACTTTTGTTTGCAGCTGGTGCTCTCGCTGCGATGGATGCATTTAATATTGTCCTATTAATCTTAGTATTCTTTGTAGCCGCAGTATTAGGGGATACAATAAATTATCATATCGGTAAAGCAGTAGGAACAGCAATCACTCAAAATAGACGGATGGGTAAATTTATTGACCAGAAAAAGATGAGAAAAGCTGAGGATTTCTTTAATAAGCATGGTGGTAAAACGATCGTCATTGCTCGTTTCATGCCATTTGTCCGTACGTTTATACCGTTTATTGCAGGCTCAAGTCGAATGAACTATCGATATTTCTTCGCTTACAATGTAATTGGTGCTGTACTATGGGTGGGACTATTTACAACAGTTGGTTACCTGTTTGGAAATATCCCGTTTGTTAAAAATAATTTCTCAACCATTATTCTGTCAGTAATTTTTCTCTCCGTTCTGCCAGTCTTCTATTCTTTTGCAAAGAGTCGTTTCCAAATACAAAAGAATTGAGCAATCGTTGAAGCAAGTTCTGTGTAAATAGTGCACACCAAAAATTGAACGATGGAGCAGTACAGATTGGTTCTAATAGAAAATGGTCGTTACTGATAATCGTGAATTTCTCTACTTCTTTATAACCATCTATACGACTCTTAACAACCGCTGCCTTAAGAAGGGTGGTTGTTGGAGTCTATTTTTTCCAATCGTCTTTTGGTTACCTACGGTGCGAAATAGTTACCTTAAATACCGAGTTATTTTTTCGCTGAATAACTCTAACGTATTAACATATTTTATTATACCGAACAATGATGCAGCAAGAACTTTTAAATTTCTATTACATATCAACAATTATTATATCTATACTTCGTTCTTCCCCTCTCTTTGGTAGAAGCAAATTTTACAACTTTCACATTCATTTCCACATTTGCTTTTTCCTTCTACTTGCTTCTCAGAATTTACTATTTTAGTATCTCTTACCCTCATTACCTGCTCTGCTTGTTTCGTACTTTCCACTTTCCTCACTCCTTATCCTAAATTTATAAATTAAATTTAACAGAATACCGGAGTGGTTTACCTAATGTTTTTTCACAATGTAGAATAGACAGAATATTTAATGTCTTTTAAGAGCGCATGACATTACTGTATTCTCTCCATTTGGAAATACAAATAACTTTTACAATAGACTTAGCAATAGAATTATCAAATTTCAATATATCCTAATTCCTTTGAAATCAATTGCGCTGTGTTCATAACGCTTTGGATCATCTGTGTGCGCTGAGTTCCTTGCATATAAGAGGATAACCCTACTAAATTCACGGCTGCTATTACTCCGCCAGAGTAAGAAAAAATAGGCGCAGCAATGCCGTACATGCCATCAGAGTTTTCACTGTCACTAATTGAATATCCTTTTGTGCGAATATCTGCTAGCTCTTTCTTTAAATTGCTTATATCTGTAATTGTATTTGGGCCATCATGTGCCAAGCCCTGAGCCACTGTTTCTTTTAAATAAGCGGGGTTATTTGCCAAGAGTACTTTCCCCGAACTCGTTGCATAAGATGGTTTTCTTGATCCTAAATACGTTTGGATAGAGGAAGCGTCATGGGAGGACACACGCAACACAAATACAACTGTCCCTTTATCAAACATCGCAATATGGGCAGTACCTTTATACTGGGATATGAGGTCTTTCACAAAAGGCATTGCCTTGTCGTAAACGTCTTGCTGGAACATTACATGATTATTCCATTCAAGCAACCTCCAGCCCAATCGATACTTTTTCTGATGGTCTTTCATTAAAACATTTTCTTTGCACAGAGTACTGACAATATGATGCGTTGTACTGACAGGCATATCTAGTAGCTCAGCAATTTCTCCAACGCCAAGAGCTGGATCGTCATTTGAAAAACAGCTAATTACTTGGCAAGCTTTTCTTATGGATGCAATCATCTATATTCCTCCTCATCAACTATGTCGGAATTTTATTATTCATTGTATAGCAAATTTAAAGTTTTTCATAGTGTGAAAATTCACATTATAGTAAAGAGACTATAATTTTTTTACTACTTGAGAACAGAAGGATTTTCGGTGATGTCAGGAAATTTAGGTTGCCTGTTCCACGGGGCATTTTAAGGATTTGGAGTAGTGAAAAAGGGAGTTGAAAACTGAGGAATGAGGAGACTTGGTATATGAAGAGACAATAAAAAGGATGCCTATGTGCAAAACAAACGTGAATGTTTGGACAAACACCTTTGTTTCTTGCTAGGCACCCTGTATGGAGCTTTCTATACTGCCACTTACATCATCTGCTGATCGCATAAATAGCCACACTCCGCTAGTCCTTCAATGTAAGCTTCTTCCCATGTAATGCCATGGATGAAGCCACCTTCCGAATAGCCTGTGATTAAATAGAATTGCTCATTTTGCTCGGGTAGTGAAGATGCTTGGTGAGAGTTGTTGTTGTTTTTCATAGGATGACCTCCTGCTTTTTTGTATTTTGCATAGTATATGCAAGAACAGTGAATTTGAAAACCACTTTTATCTTTATTTAATGTAGCTCCACACTCGTTAAAATACTCAGTCTTCCTAAACATACCCAAAATGACAGCGCTTACATTAAAAAATAAAGATACATGGAATTCCTTGTTTTTCTGCTTGCATAATCACTTGCACATTTTAATTCTTCCTATTCAGTCTATTATACTCAAGAATTACCTAAAAGTCCACAAGAAAATTACCTAATTAAATTACCACTAGCATATTTTTTAGGCTTCTGCTAAATGGGAGTTTACTTACTTTCCTTTCCTACAGAAGAATAAAAAACTGTTCACTACCTAAATTCATGGATAGTGAACAGTTTTTTAAATTTATTTACTTCCTATTCTAATCGAAAGCGGTCTACCACTGTCTGCAACTCTTCAGCAATTTCTTTCATTCGATTAGTCGAGTCTGCTACACGCTCTACTTCGGTTTGCTGAGCGGCGGACGAGGCGCTGACTTGTTCAGCGGACGCTGCGGTTTCTTCTGATACTGCAGAGACGCTTTGTATGGCCAGCATTGCTTGATCTTTGTGTACAAGCATTTCTTCCAACTCCGCACTCAATTCCATAATCGCTTGACGCATTTGGTTCGTCAATTCGACATTTTGCGAGAAGGATGCTTCTGTACTCGTGACGGATTGGTTTTGTTCTACCATCACTTGCATATTTGTTGCGATCACTTCTGTCGTATGCTTAGATTCGTCTACAATTTCCTGAACGATCCCTTGGATAACACTTGTTTCTTTTTGTGACTGTTCAGCGAGATTCCGTACTTCCTCTGCCACAACTGCAAATCCTTTACCATGCTCACCCGCTCTCGCCGCTTCTATACTGGCGTTTAGCGCGAGTAGATTCGTTTGTGCAGTAATATCATGAATCGAAATGATTACTTGATTGATGGCACCAATTTTATTCGACAGCGTCTCCATTTGAAGTTGAACTTTTTCTGTCATTTCATTTGCGGATGCATTATGTTCGCGCAACTTAATCACTTCGTTCATCCCAATTTCCGTTGAGGAAACAGTCTGTTCGGATAACTGATTCATGTTACCGGACAACTCAGACAGTGCTTTAATTTGATCAGCCAATTCGGACATTCGGTTGCTCGTTTCCTCGGTATCTTCAGATTGCTTGGAAGCACCATGTGCAATTTCATTTGTTGCCAATGAAACTTCTTCACTAGCCGCCACAATTTCCTCAAATGCCTGATGAACATGTGTGGATGATTCATTTAGACGGGTGGCTGCTTCACGGACAGCATGAATGGCGTGATTGGTTTGATCGAGCATATTATTGTATGCCATGGATACCGCGCCGATTTCATCATTGCGGATCAACTGCTCTCCCACATTCTGCGTCATATCCCCTTTTGCAGCTGCTTCAATGGACTGTTGCAGAGAAGATAAAGGTTTTAGCTGTTTGAAAATGAATCCTGCTGTGACAGTAGTCATTAAAATGATCATCAAAATTGCTGCTCCGATGGTAATCCATAAAATTTTATTGTATGTTTCTAGAATTTTTGACTTTGGCACAACTGTTTCCACAGACCATTTCTCATCGATTTGATCGAGTACAATTGGTGCGAAAGTATTAAAGGCTTGTTCATTCAATAAACTTGAGTCTATATATAATTTACTAGTTTCATAATTGTCGAGCTTTTGCTTAACAGGATCCCAGTCGATAAGCTGTTTCATGTTTGTTCCAACTAGTTCATCCTTTAAACTACTGGCTGTTAAATTCCCTTTCTCGGATATAATGGAAGCATACCCGCCTTCAGGCTTTATTTCATTTACGAGTTCATTTAAAAACTCAATAGATAAGTCTGTTGTCAACACGCCGAAAAACTGACCGTTTTCACTGACTAGCGGCACAGACAAAGTCGTGATGAGGATGTTCTGACCCCCAACTTTGTACTCATATGGTTCAGTCATGATGGCACGGTTTTCTGATTTCGGAATCAAATACCAATCTCCTACACCAGGCGTCTCATACTCGCTAAGCGCCTCTACGCTAATACTGCTGCCTTCTTTGTATAGATATGGTATGAAGCGTTTTTGAGAATCGACTAAACTTTGATTCAACTGTTCATCTAACGTTATAAAGCCTTTTTCGAATATTGCTGACATCCCCATTGCATCCGCATTCTTTTTTAAGTTATTTTGAATGATAGCAAGGATTTCATCTGTCGTTAAATTTCCTTGTGACTGCAATGTCTCTAAAATATGCTTTGTCGTGTGCAACATTTCATTTGTCTTATTAAATCGTTCACTCAGTTTTTTTGCATTTAACTGTGTATTTTCCACTGCATATTCTTCGGCATCCGACGTACTTTGTTTATGTAAAATTGTGCTTGTGCTCAGTGTGTAAATTAAGAATAAAAGCACAAATACCCCAATAATAATTCCAGACAATTTCCAAGCAATACTTTTAAATTTCGACAACTGGTAGGACCTCCTGATAACTCGTTCATTAGTTCTTCATTCTTATCTAAATTAAAGCGTAAAAATATCTCTCTAAGTTTCGACTTAGAGAGATATTTTTTGTTGACTCGTTATTACATTTGACGTTCGCAAATTTCAATGACTGACTTCACAGAGTCTGCCGAATGATCCAGTGCTTTTTGCTCGTCCACTGTCAGTGGAAGTTCAATAACACTTTCTATTCCATTCCCGCCAAGGACCGTTGGAACACCCAAATAGATGTTTTGGTAGCCGTATTCGCCTTCCAAGTACGCGATGGACGGTAAAATTCGTTTCTTATCTTTGATGATTGCTTCCGCCATCTCAACTAAAGCCGCTGCAGGTGCATAATATGCACTGCCGTTCCCTAGCAATCCCACAATTTCCCCGCCGCCTTTTCGCGTACGCTCGACAATTGCTTCCAGACGATCAGAAGGAATAATTTTATCCAATGGAATACCGCCTGCGTAGGAATACCGAACAAGAGGAACCATATCGTCTCCATGCCCGCCTAAGACGAAACCAGAAATATCCTCAACAGAAATATCTAATTCTTCTGAGACGAATGCATTGAAACGCGCAGTATCGAGCACGCCTGATTGACCGATAACACGGTTTTTAGGGAAACCAGTCGTCTTGTAACAAACGTAAGTCATCGCATCGACCGGGTTACTCAAAACTAACACAGTACTTTCTGGTGCGTAGCGTTTCACTTGTTCGGAAACAGAACGCATGATTTTTGCATTGGTCGCGACTAAATCATCCCGGCTCATGCCTGGTTTCCTCGCTACTCCTGCTGTAATGATGACCATGGCAGCGTCTTGAATGTCCTCATAATTAGATGTCCCTGTAATTCGAGAGTTGAACTGCTGGACAGGGCTAGTTTGGAGGAGATCCAATGCCTTCCCTTTGGTCGGATTGGAGAGATCCGGGATATCGACTAAGACGACGTCGCCCAATTCTTTCTGGGCAGCCATCAATGCTACAGTCGAACCTGTGTGACCTGCTCCGATAACTGCAATTTTATGTCTTTTGAAAGCCATGGAAATAACTCCTTTCTAAATAGAATGCATTGTGTAGAGCAAACGCTTGCGCTCATAAAGACAACGCAAGCGCTCATAAAAATGTTTATCCGCTCATAAAAGCAAAAACTCGCTCATAAGTACACGATCACTGCCCATAAAGACGCGTTCGCGCTCATAAGCCAATACAACTTAGTCTTTCTTCGGTGTTTTCGCCTTCGGTTCCGCTACTTTCTTCACTTCTGGAACAGCCGGCGCAGGTGGTTTCACCATGCCATATACTGAATCGTCTGGTCGCGGGATTACATGCGCACCAAGCAATTCGCCAACACGTGATGCTGCGTCTCGTCCTGCATCGACAGCTGCTTGAACTGCCCCGACGTCACCTTGAACGATGACCGTCACAATTCCGCCGTCGACCATTTCCTGTGATACTACTTCCACATTCGACGCCTTCACCATCGCATCTGCTGCTTCAATCGATCCAATTAAACCTTTTGTTTCAATCATTCCGATCGCTTGACTCATGTATCTCACCTCTCTTTACTTCTGTCGAATCAATAATTCCGATAATAACCGCATCAATCGGAATCGGGTTCTCTTTCGGCAAAATGAAACGTGAGGCGCCTCCACTTGTAATGAGTACCTCATCGCCAATTCCTGCCCCAATCCGATCGGCGGCTACCAAATGGGTCTGTATATTACTGCCATATGCATCTATTGGTTGGACAATCAATAGCTTAAGCCCTGCCAGTCCATCTTCTTTGCGAGTTGCCCACACATTACCGATCACTTTCCCCATTCGCATGCATAATCACCTTTTTCTACTTTCTGACGGTTATCGTTTTTCCGAGTTCCCGAGCAGTATCTTTTGCAAGCGCTGTGACAATCGTACCTTTTGGAACTATAATCTCATCTTCTGAAATTGCAGCTAGATCCTCAGTAGATAAGAGTTTCTTTGTAAATTCATATGATTTTGGAGCAACTGTCTTTGCCGGACTAGGGGCATTCACTGTCGTCGATACAGGTAATGAACAAGCAACAGGTTCAGTCGCCTCGTTTGGTTTTATCAGACGACCGATCGTCCCTTGTGTAATAAACCCGGCATTCGCTTCGTCCGTATCGATATGCATCTCCAAACGATAGCGTTCATTCACTCGGATCCGTACATTACGGAATGAAATCGGACGGATTCCATCCGCTTCCACTGTGACGTACTCACCATCTTGAACGCCAAAACGCTGCGCATCTTGGGTCCCCATATGGATATGCGATTGCGCAATAATGAGGCCTTGCTCAATATGCACACTGCCTTTTGGACCGATCAATGTAATCGGTGCCGATCCTTCGATGTTGCCGGATTCCCGAAGTGGGGGCTTGACGCCGAGCTTCATGGCATCCGTAAAGCTGACCTCAACTTGGGTCGCTTTTCGGACAGGTCCTAAAATCCGCACACGTTCGATACTGCTTTTAGGTCCCGCAATCATCACCGTTTCATTTGCGGCGAATTGGCCCGGCTGTGAAAGCTCGGACCGTTGTGTCAATTCATACCCTGCGCCAAACAATACTTCCACATGTTCAGGCTGTAAATGTACGTGACGGGCGGAAACCGCAATGGGAACCGCTCGTTCCGGCAATTGAGTAGGGTTTTTCCCCAGCTGTCCGAGAACCTCTCCGACAATCTGTTCAATCAATTGCTGATTCATTTAGTTCACGCCTTTCTGTTGTTTCCGAACAAAATCAATTACGCCTCGGCGTAATTGCGTCTGAATTTTGAATTGAGGTCTGCATGATGCAGATCATGCAGTCGTTGCCGCAGGACGCGGCGACCTTAGACTGCGTTCCTTTTAACTCCTTTCAAAATTCGTGACATCCGCCGGAGGCTTCATCTGAATTCTATTGAATTCAGATGAATTATTCGCTTTTTGGCAAGATCATTTCAAGTTCGTTATGTGGTCTTGGGATTACGTGAACAGAAAGCAATTCGCCCACACGTTGTGCAGATGCTGCACCTGCGTCTGTTGCTGCTTTAACTGCTCCTACATCACCGCGTACCAATACAGTTACAATTCCGCCGCCGACATGTACTTTGCCGACTAAGTTAACGCTTGCTGCTTTCACCATTGCGTCTGCTGCTTCAATTGCACCGATTAAACCTTTAGTTTCTACCATTCCTAATGCTGTACCTTCTCTGTTCATAATTGTTTCCTCCTAATAGGGTTTTATTTTGTAAGTTGTTTAACAATTTCACTGACTAAGTTTTGCACTAACGCTGGATCAATATTACTGTTTGTTGAAGATGAAACATTATTGATGACTTCTGAGACAAGCTCATCCTTCGTGCTTGCTACTGTTGTTTCGGAATGCTTCGGCAATTGGACTTCTTTTGTGCCGTACGCCATCCGTTTAATATTCAATAAATGCTTCGCCGTTACGTTATCCGATGTAATATTCCCACCGAATGATCCACAACCTAATGTAAATGATGGCATCAGACCCGTCGTTCCACCAACTGCTCCGACAGAAGACATCGTGTTTACCATAATACGTGATACTGGCATTTCCATCGCAAATTCACGCGCTACCGCGTCGATTTCCGTATGGAGCGACAAGCTATGTCCACGTCCGCCGAGGTTAAGCAAATCGAGACATACTTCCTTCGCATGCTTCACGCCATCCACGATATACATCGCAAAGATCGGTGAAAGTTTTTCCAATGAAAACGGAACGTCCTTACCGACTTTTGTTTCCATACCAATGATCAGGCGAGTGCCTTCTGGTAAGGAGATACCTGCAAGGCTCGCAATGAACTGCGGGCTCTTACCGACTACTTTCGGATTAATTTTGCCCGGTGCCGGTGAGATAACGCCTTCCATGACCTTCTTCTCTTCATCCGTTAAGATATATGCACCGTTTTTCTTCAACTCACGAGTAACAAGATCGACAACATGCTTATCTACGACAATCGCTTGCTCTGTCGCACAGATCGTGCCGTAATCGAATGATTTACTGTCGACAATATCTTTGACAGCTTTTTCGATTTTTGCAGAACGCTCAATATAGACTGGAACGTTCCCTGGACCTACACCGTATGCTGGTTTTCCAGAGCTATATGCTGCTTTTACTAGCGCACTGCCGCCCGTTGCCACAATCAGATTGACATCTTTATGTGACATCAATTGCTGTGTCGCTTCCATAGAGGCGAGCGTCAAGCATTGGATTAAACCTTCCGGAGCACCTGCGGCAACTGCTGCTGCATCACAAACTTTAAGTGCCTCCTGTGTACATTTTACTGCGTATGGGTGAGGACTTACAACAATCGCGTTACGTGTTTTCAAAGAAATCAACGTTTTGAAAAACGCAGTGGACGTTGGATTTGTTGTCGGGATAATCGCTGCAACCACACCAAACGGAGCTGCAATTTCCACGACTTTATTTAAATGGTCTTCTTTGACGATGCCGACCGTTTTTAAATCTTTAATGCTCTCATAAACGTCACGAGAACCGACTTCGTTCTTGATTTTCTTATGAGCTGCTACCCCCATGCCAGTTTCTTCTACTGCCATTTGAGCGAGACGACCAGATTGTTCAAAGGCTGCATCTGCAACCGCTTTGACGATTTTATCGACTTGCTCTTGGGTGTAGCTCATGAATTTTTCTTGTGCTTCTTTTGCAGTTTGAACGGCCGAGCGCATTTGCTGCAGGGCCAATAAATCTTTATCTACTAACTGAACCAAGCCAAAACACTCCTTCCTAGTTAATTCCGTGAATTCAATAACTCATCGGATCATTTACCATGTTCTGTACAGCTTCTCTAAACGCGTCGGCAGCTGCCTGGCAGGCAGATTGACTACCTGTCAATAAGCCCCCGCCGAAGTTCGTTTCGGAGGGAGGAGCGTATAGTTCACACAGCGTTACATCTGCCGCTTTTAATGCAGCATCCAAGCCGATAATGGCTTCGATTGGCGGTGCAATCAAGTAGGCCAATGATTGTCCGATTGGAATACCCGCCATTTCAGCTAAATAACTTCCGCAACTGGAAATGGTATGTGCATAAAATGCATGGTCAGGATCCCCATTGATCGCTTCAAAATATGCTTCATGTTCAATGGTAACCCGAATCGAATCCAGACCACTTTTTACTTCTTCTGGCGAGGGTCCGGCAATAATTCCGATAAACTCACCAGATAGCGGTCCGGATGAATGAGCAGCCCCTGCATAAAAACTTTTTGCATAGACGACTTCTACATCCGTGTGCTTCGTCGCCGCATCAATCGCTGTATAGCCCACATCATCTATAGTGGTTGTCACTAAACCCAAACTGCGTTGATACGGCTTTAGCTGGAACTTTTCCGCCAGATCATCGCTGACGTTCGGAATGACCTGCATCGACAATATATCCGCAAGAATCTTCATCCGATCCGCCTCCTTAGCCTTCTTTTTGAACAAGCGCCACTCCGCTTGCTTCATATTTCAAGATCTTTTGAATAACCGTTCCTAGATATGCACCGGCTTCGACAGGAGGTATCCCGCCTTTGTGGATATTCGAGATAACCATTCGATCTGCCTCAATCGTGCCATGTCTTGGCTGATAACATAAATAAGCACTCAGTGATTCAGCAGAAACAAGCCCAGGACGTTCTCCAATTAACATGACAACGACATCCGGTTTCAACACTTCACCGATATCATCCATCACAGCGACTCGCCCTTTATCCACATAAAATGTTGTACCCATATCGATATTCAAGTTGTTGAGTGATTGCTCAAGCGACAAATAGACATCTTCAAGATTTTCCTCAATCGCTTTTGCACTCAGACCGTTAGAAGCTACAATTTGAACAACCGGTGATGTTTTACAACGCTCTTGAATCAATGCCTTTCCTTCATCGGAAAGCTTTCTGCCGAGATCAGGACGTCGGATATATTCTTCCTTGTCCGCTACTTTTGAATGCACTTGGAATAATCCCAAACGATCGAGTAGCTCATCCGGCACTTCTCCGTACACCGCATCTACTGCCGCCGCATGATCCAGTCGGAACTGCAGCCACGTTTTCGTTTTGGGACGAGAACCCGCACGACCTACTGCAATGCGAGCAGGAGTCTTTTTACGATACTCCGCCAATTGATCTTCTGTTGGAGTAGTCGTTTCGGCTTTTGGTTTGCCGTATGCCGTAGTAGGTTTCGGTTTGACAGTCGCAATATTTCGTTGCGGCTTCGCTTCATTCGTCGTACTATGGAACGTTACTGCACCGCTTGGTGATTGTTGCGGCCTTTCAGCTGCCAAATGGCCAATCGGTTCCTGTGAAAAGAGCTGTACTTTTTGTTCGTTGCTAGATTGCTGTGACGTTTGTCCGCCACTAGCTGCCTCAAGTTTTTCAACAACCATCTTTGTGATTTGCTGAATTAATTCTTCGTTCAAATCCATCCACCTCCTATCGATTGAACATAGTAAGATCGCCTGCACGCTTGCTCAGTTTTCCATTTTCGTAAATCCCCATCTTCTCAAGCCATTGCAAGTACTCAGGTGCTGGAGTTTTACCTAATGTCTGAAGGACTGTAGCGACATCGTGATAGCTCATGGACTGGTAATTCAACATAACGTCATCGCCCATCGGTGCTGCAATAATGAAATTCACGCCTGCTGCAGTCAGCAAGATGCTTAAATCTTCAATATCGTTTTGATCTGCTTTGATATGATTCGTATAACAAATGTCTACACCCATCGGCAGACCGTGAAGCTTGCCCATGAAATGATCTTCCAGACCTGCACGGATTACTTGCTTGTTGTTATACAAGTACTCCGGTCCAATAAATCCAACCACCGTGTTGACAATATATGGATCGTAGTGTCTCGCGAAGCCGTAGTTACGAGCTTCCATCGTCACTTGGTCCACACCATAATGCGCTTCTGCTGATAGCTCAGACCCTTGCCCAGTTTCGAAATACATCAATTGCGGGCCCGTACCTGTTCCTTGTTTCATCGCCAAGTCTTTTGCTTCAGCGATTAACTCTGCCGAAATACCAAATGAACGATGTGCTTTTTCAGTTCCCGCAATACTTTGGAAAATCATATCTGCAGGTGCACCTTGCTCAATTGCTTTCATTTGCGTAGTAACGTGCGCTAACACACAGTTTTGGGTGGGAATTTCCCACTCATTGATGAAATCCTTCGTAGCATGCAAGACACGTTTTACACTCTCAACAGAATCATCTACCGGATTAATTCCGATAACCGCATCGCCAATCCCATAAGATAATCCTTCTTTTAGTGAAGTGATGATTCCATCGATATTATCTGTTGGGTGATTCGGCTGTAATCGAGACGAAAGCGTTCCTTTTTGACCAATCGTAATATTACAGGTCGACAAGATTTCAATTTTATTTGCCGCGTGTACCAAGTCCAAATTGGACATTAGCTTGGTGACAGCTGCGATGACTTCCGATGTCAAACCGCGGCTAAGACGTTTCAGTTCGCGGTCGCCGACTTCATTGCTTAAAATGTACTCACGAAGTTCTGCGATACTCCAATTTTGAATTTCACCATAGACCTTCTCGTTAATATCATTTTCAATAATGAGTGAGACTTCGTCGCTTTCAATCGGGATCAATGGATTGTTACGAATATCACTCACTAGTAGCTCACTGACAACTGTTTTTGCCGCAATACGCTCTTGGACGGTTTCCGCTGCAATTCCTGCCAAACGGTCGCCAGATTTCTCTTCATTTGCTTTTGCAAGCACTTCTTTTAAGTCGTTGAACACATATCGTTCCCCGCCTAAAGTGGTCGATAAATTCACGTTCGAGGCCTCCTTTACGTTGTGTGGAAGGTTAATGTCTTCACCACGACAGGCACGACACCTGAAGTTAATGCTTTCCCGATGTCAATATAATCGCCTGTTTCCACATTGATTTGGTCAATGCAAATAATGCTTTGTTTTACTTTCAACGCCGCTAATGTCTGACCAAGCACTTTGGCATGGTCCGACTGGATTACCAAAATGATGGGCTGTTCAGGACGTGGTCGTTGATTCATGATCTGCACAATTGCTTTTGCTAATGTTTGCACGTCTCGAAACCCGAGATACGGCAAATTGGATAAATACAGCGCAAAATTTTGTCCTTCTTTCGCGGAGTCATATAAAGCAACCGCTTGTTGAACCGCATTTTCAAAGTTAGATAAACCCGCCTCTAAATCCGCTTCAAAGTCATATTGATAGATCGGTATATTTTTTAGTGGCAATTCATGTGGCGCAACTTGGATTGTCGCTCCGCTAATCTCAGTCGTCTGCGTTCCTGCACCCAACACCGTCGCACGCACAGTCTCAATTGGTTCTTGCCATTCAAAAATTTGCAGTGATTGATTGCGCAATAACGCCTCTGCAAGCTGAATTCCAATATCATCGTACCGGGCAACCTGCTCTTCATCTGAAGCATGACGATACATACACTCGGAAATCCCGCCCGAAAAAACAATTGTATCAACAGGCTGTTTCCAATTCGGTTCATGACCTAGCAATAATACATGATCTTGTGCATGCACTTCTTTTTTCAAGATGCGCGCCATCGCCTCTGCCATATACGTTGTGACGAATTCAACTGCTGCTGCATCTTGTGGATCACCAACTTGCAAAGTGTAGCCTTGCTCTTCCAGCAATCGTTCAACAGGCGGAGAGATTGTTCGCACTTTGCCTTGTTCGAATTCGATCAATCGCCCACCAATGTGCATCGTGCACGTGCCAAGCAACTGTTTGTCCTGAAATACCGCAATATTGGCTGTCCCGCCGCCAATGTCAATGTTGGCGATGACACGGCCACCTTTGCCCGACTCTTCGTAGCTGCCTGAACCTTTTGCCGCGATGATTCCTTCTAGGTCAGGTCCTGCTGTTGCAACAAGGAAATCTCCCGCTTCATCTGATAACTGATGAAGCATCTCACTGGCATTTCGTTTGGTAGCCGTTTCGCCTGTAATGATGACAGCGCCTGTCTCTATTTGAGCCGGCTGAATGCCAGCCTTTTCATATTCAGAGCGAATAATCTCCTGGACACCTCTAACGTTAATCGTTACCGCATCTTGCAACGGTGTACGGAAGACTGGGCTTTTGTACAATATTTCTTTGTCTGTTATTTCAATTCTTGGCACATGCGTCGCCCCTGCGACATTTCGCAAAGAAAATCGACTGATAATCAGCTTTGTCGTGCTTGTGCCAATGTCAATGCCTGCACTGATGATTGTCTCGTGCTTATTGAAATTGCTCACTCCCACACCTCTTTCTGATTTACCACCTAGTTCAAAGCGCCAGTCTCTCGGGTCACTTCGGCCTTTTCGTAAAGGTGCAAAGTACGCACCTTTGTCGATAAGTCCTCCAGTGCCTGTCGAGACTATACGGCGCTTCTCACTTTTGATTTACCATCCAGTTCAAAGCGCCAGTCCCTCGGGTCACTTCGACCTTTTCGAAAGGGTGCAAAAAAACGCACCTTTGTCGATAAGTTCTCCAGTGCCTGTCAAGATTATACGACGCTTTTTACTTTTGATATAAAAAACGCCTTTACAGACCCATGGAAAACCCGTGGGACGTAAAGGCGTCATTGCCGTTTTTATTCACTTGTATGAGCCCTACTATATCAAACTCTCTGATACGTGTAAAGAGTATCAACCTAGGAATAATAAGTGCTCGTCATCTGTTTGCTGTACATATTGCCGCATGGCAGCCAGGTCGTTCAATTTCGTCAGTTCTCTCAAATGGGCAATCCCCTTACCTGTCACCGAGGAGGTAACAACAATCGGCCCTTGATTCATGACAATTTTCAACATGCCGAGTGCTCGATCAATATCTGCTTTTGGATGATCACACTTTGTAATGACACCAATTGGCAGCTTAGAGATTCCCATACTGAAACCTGGTGGAAAAATCAGCTTTTCACTGGTCGCGTCTTGGAGATACAGTACATGTGTCACCTCTAACGCGGTTGCCATAATATTTTTATAAAACATCGGGTTTTCCGTGTACTCGCCAGGAGTGTCGACAATCCAATCGTAATAATTGAGCGTTTGCGTTTTGACTGCTTCGACCTTACGACCTAACAAGGCATTTGTCAACGTAGACTTCCCTGCTCGAACCGCACCGACTAACATTGCCTTGTTTTTCATCGGCACCACTCCTTATGATTTCGTAATAGCAGAAGGTGTATAACCAAGCATTTCGGATAAAAATCGATTGATCTCCTGCATGGCCATCTCCACCTCGGAAACACTGCCGACAATTACTAAGCTTCCTGTAAATCGATCCAAGAAACCGATATGGACGTTTGCTGCTTTTGTCGCTAAATCTCCCGCAATAATAACTGTTTCACTTGGTGTACAAGTAAGGATGCCTAAGGCACCCGCTTCTTGTATTCCTAATTTCTGAAACATATCGGGATCGGGATTTGCAATCAAGTGACTGAGGGTAAGCTGTTTACCCGGAACAAATTCCTGTATAAACCGTTTCTTTTCTTCACTCATTCTATATACACTCCCTATCTAACTGATTATGTTCTTATGCCTTTGCAGTAGGAGTTTCTGTTGTTTCTTCATATTCACCTGGACGGATGATTCCAGCCTCACGATCTTGCTTTTCCAACTTCAAAGCAGTTGGAACAGATAACTTATATGCAATGATAATCGCGATGATCCCTGCACTGAATTTCCCAAGAATGACGGGAAGAATAATATTCGGTTGGAAATTCGCTGTAAAGGACAAGTGGTCACCAAGCAAGAATGCGGAACAAACAGCAAATGCAATATTGATGACTTTGTCTTTAGGTCTCATGTAACGAACCAACGAGAACATTGCCAAGATATTTGCAACAGTTGCAAGCAGACCAGCACTACCTTCAGGAGATAGTCCAATTTTTTGTCCAAGCGCTTCCAAAGGTCGAGCCATATACTTTCGAATCAAATAAATCATTGGGAAAGCACCTGCTAGCATGATACCAATATAGCCGGCTGTTTCAAGCGCACGGAATTGGTCCGCTTCATCGGCCATAATCGGGTCAAAGCCCCATGCACCGAAGATTGTTGTGAAAATACCTGTAAATACTTCTACAATTGAGAACACTAACACAAGTTTAATCGCCGCGTCCATTACGCGACCGAAAATCATAAATCCATTGATCATCATGCGAGGGAAAAACTTCAATCCCAAAGCAATCAAGACAACAAAAATTAGTAAAGGCAATAAGTTTATGAAAATCTGTAAATAACTAATTGCAAACTCGTAATTCGATGAAGCTGTAGTGCTGATCACATCACGTACATCTGTGTTAAACAATACTACCAAGCTAGACGCAATAAATGCACCAATCGGAATCGTCAGTACACCTGACATAATACCAAGCGCCATATATTTATGATCTCGCTTATCGAGCATTGCAAGGCCCATCGGAATGGAAAACACGATTGTTGCACCCGACATAAAGCCGACAATTAACGCCATTACCCATCCTTCGTTCGTAACTTTTAATGCTTCAGCTAGCTGATAGCCACCCATGTCTGACGCCAAAATTGTTGTCGCAGCAATCGCTGGATCGGCTCCAATCGAATCAAATATTGGTCCAATAAATTTACTGATAAACCACGTCAAATACGGAATGGATGCCATGATCCCTGCCGCCGGAACAAAAATATGCCCAACTGCGTGTAGGCCCGACATGAATTCTTTACCTAATCCTTCCTCCGGATTTTTGATTGAAGCAAATGCACCTGCTATCGCACAGGCCATAATGATATATACGATCACCGTACCAATCATTTCCATATAATTCCCTCTCCCTATCTCTTATATTGTGTAACTAGTTGCCACCCTATACCTACAGACAGTACACCACCGCCTTCAAATTATAAAAATTCGCAATATGTAGAAAAATATAAAAAACAAAAAGGCGCTTAAAGAACCTACCTCTTTAAGCGCCTTTGCTTTAATTTATTTACTTGTATTTGTCAATAATTTCTTTGGCAAGCGACTCCATTGTCATTTGCCGAGACATACTCGCATCGCGCATTTGTTTAAATGCTTGTTGCTCGGTTAATTGCTCAGCGTCCATTAAGATCCCTTTTGCCCGCTCTACAATTTTCCGTTTTTCGACTTCCTGTTTTGCTTGTTGGACATTCTCTTTCAGCCGCTTCGCTTTATCCGATTGATGAAGCGCAACTTCTACAGCTGGTATTAAATTGGATTCGGAAATAGGCTTTACCAAATAACCAACCACATTGTCCTGCTGTGCCTTTTCCACGAATTCCTTTTGGCTGTATGCTGTGATGATCAAGATAGGCAAATCCAGTTGCTCTCCAATAATGCGGCTTGCCTTCAAACCGTTCATCTTCGGCATCTTGATATCCATTAAAATCAAATCCGGTTTATGCAAGAAAGCCAGTTCAATGGCCCTGTCTCCGTCCCCCGCTTCTCCCACCACTTCATAGCCATGATCTTGCAGGGTCATTTTCAGGTCCATCCGAATAATCGATTCATCTTCCGCTATGACAATCCGTTTTCTCATCAAAAATTTCCACCTCCGCACCCACTGGAAAAACGATTACTGCGTGGGTTCCGATCTCCCTAGGCACATACAAAAATTCACCGTTCAAATCATTTATCACTAGGTTATGGATGATTTCTGTTCCCAATGAAGTTTGCGGTTTCTTCATTCCAACGCCGTTGTCGGAAACATGAAGTTCTACAAATTCATTGTCCACCTTAAATTCTACATCAATAACCCCGTGTTCTCTACCTATAAATGCGTGCTTTAAGGAGTTTTGTATGAGTTCATTTATGATGAGTGCGATTGAAACCGCTTTCTTGGAGGTTGTTACTATTTTATTGCCATTCGGCTCAATAATCAAGTCTACTTTTAAGTTTAATTCATTCAACACCATTGTTGAACAAATTTTCCTTGTTAAGTTTATAATATTTACATCGTCATCGTCTGCATGTTCTTTAGCAAGAATAATTTCATAAACTGAAGAAATACTATAGATCCTGTTCAGTGTTTCCTCAAAAGCGGCTCGTCCCTCTGTCGGCACGCCGTTGCGCATCTGCAATCGCAGCAAGCTTGCAACCGTTTGTAAATTATTTTTAACCCGATGATGAATTTCTTTTATGACGACCGATTTCATCATCAATTCTTTTTCTTTCGTACGGAGTTCTGTGATGTCTTGAATAATCAACAATGTCTCCTGCGAATTATTTTTCTCACGCATTTTTATCTTTTTCACAATTAAACTTTTACGTTCAATCGTCATTTCAAATACAAATACGTCATCCTTCTGCTCGTATACCTTCTTAAGGAACGGAAGCATTTCCAACAAATCTCTATTCATGATTTCATCGCTTCCACTCATTTCGGAAATAAGTTTTAAGCCGGATGGATTGGCGTACACTAGTCGATTGGAGGAATCTGTCAAGATCAACATTTCCATCAATAAATCCGAAACTACACCAAGCCCCGAATTTGTCATCTGATCTTCCGCGGATTCAGTGACAACTGAAAAGTTCGGCAACTGTTGATCAGTAAGCGGTGGTACGACTTCCTTCTCTTGGATTAGAACTCCAATCACTTGATGGCATGTATTCTTAATTGGCACAACAGTCTGATCCACTACTTTACCTTCCTGTGTCACTGCATGCCGAATAATTGATTTTTTCCCATTCCAATATGAATAAAAGACACCCGGCTCGAACGATTCGAAGACCACTTTACCTACGACGGAATTGTCGTACACCGGTGTACATCCTGGAGGAAATGCTTCTGCCACTACTATCGCCTGGTTGGCTGGTTTAAGTTTACAGTCAATGAACATATAAGCCCCCGATAAGTCTGCATATGTCTGCAAACTAAGTGCCATTTCCTGCAAGATATGAATATCTTCGTCCGTCAAGTTCGTATGCTGTTTGCACAACTGTTCTACTGTAGCTTTGACCAAAGCATCACAACCTCTTTCCAAGAAAACATTTCTCTCAAGAATATAAAATAATTATAGTGTTGTTTTTTGAATAGGTCAATTGGAGGGTTTTAGCAATCTGAAAGGTGTTAACACTTTAAGCCCAAATTCATTTCAAATGGAAATAAAGTGAAGCAATTGGATTAAAAAGATGCCAGGCTCCAAATAAATTCGGGGCCCGGCATTTTCGATTAGTTATTTACTATGGAGGGTAAATGAATGCTTAGAAAATCATTTATTTTCGCCTTATAAGCTCCCTCGTCCATCACAAATGCTTCTCCATGATTCGCGCCATCCACCAAGAATAGGACTGCGTCACTTTTTGTGACTTCATACAATTCCTTCGTCATATCGGTAGGTACAAATGTATCCGCATTGCCGTGAATATAGAGAATCGGCACATTTGCCTTTTTTACTGCATTTAATGCGTCTGCTTCCTTCAATGAATAGCCTGCTCTAGCTTTGGTCAACACGCTCATATTATCCAGCAGTGGAAATGCGGGCAAATGGAACATCCGATCCATCTGATACGCGAATAACTGGTAGACGGACTGATATGGACTATCTGCAATGATCGCTTTCACCTGTCCAGGAAGCTCCTCTTCTCCGCTAGTCATCAAGACCGTCGCTGCTCCCATTGACAAGCCGTGATACACAACCTCCGTTTCTGATCCAAGTTGCTTTACTAAATGTTTTGTCCAATCAATAATATCCAAGCGATCCGGCCAGCCAAAACCATAGTAGTCACCGCCACTTTTTCCATGGCCTCTTGCATTCGGCATGAAAATATTATACCCGAGTTCTTCGTAATAATATTGACCATATAACCCCATCTGTTTCGCATGCCCCAAGTAACCATGCGTCAAAATAACCAGCTTATTTGTTGGTAGTTTAGCCGGCAAATAATAGCCCATCAATTCTAGACCATCCCTTGACGTCAACTTCATTTCTTCATAGTCTTGCTCCTCCACCCACTGGCGCCAATCACCGTTTAGAAACACTTCCATCGTTTCAGCGGATACTTTCAAATCCGCATTCCCAGTGAGGAAATCTTTTGGACCTCTTTTGATGGCCAAGTTGTAAAAAAAGAAACTACCTGCTATTTGAAAGACAATAAAGAAGGCGACAACAAAGATCAGCATCTTCTTCCAGCCTATTTTTCTCATATTCATTTCCCTCGTTCTCTCTGTATAAGCACTTTTTCTTATTATACAATGAAAACGAAAGATTGTTTATGACGATTTAGTGAGAAAAGCCCCACCGGATGAATTGTATCCGATAGGACTCTCGCTTAAATTTCCTCATTTATTTTTTGGATTTCTGGTTATTCTCGTGTTCGGTTGCTTTATCTGCTCTTTTAAAATCCTCAGCGTAATGCACTTCTTGAGCGGCTTTAAGACCGTTGTTTTTTTCTGTTAGCGTCTCGTGTGGTGGTTTCTTTTCACTCACTAAACAGCACTCCTTTCCATTTAACTATAGTCTTCCACAGTTTTTTAAAATTAAACACAGCAAGGATTTTGGCGCCCATTGGATTTAATTTCAAAACAACGTATACTGACTGCATAAGGAGCTGATAAAATGAAATTTCATATGACAGAAAACGGTTTTGATACAGAAACAGAATTCGGTACATTACACATTTCCTCGAATGAAGAAAAAGGGTTTCGACCATACCAACTCATGGTTGCTTCCATCGGTGCATGCGGAGGTGGCGTTATGCGCAAGATTCTCGAAAAAATGCGTATGCCCGCTGATGATATCTCGATTGAAGTGAAAGAAGTCGTTCGTTCACAAGACGATGCAAGCCGCTTGGAGAAGATTCATCTTCATTTTACGATCATTGGATCAGCTATTAAGGAAGAAAAAATGCCGCGGATAATGGATCTTACAGAGAAGAACTGTTCTATGTTGCAATCGGTGATTGGTTGTATTGATGTCGTGAAGACTTACGAGATAGGTAAGTTAAAATGATTACGAAGTCTCCCACTTATCGCTTTGCGTTTGAAGTGGGAGACTTATTTTTTGTAGCTGTTAAATCTCTAAATAAATACGATTTCCAGAAGGATCATAGGTAATAAACGATCCTCTCTCTTCCGTTACAGATGCACCGATACTCTTTAACTGCGCAATAGTATAATCCCTCGTTGCCTCATCTGCCAAAACGATTGTAAACGACTCAAGACCCACACTGTTTTCAGAGGGCGTTGGGGCACCAACTCCAACCCAGGTGTTTAAGGCAATTTGATGATGATATTTGCCCGTAGAGAGGAAAAGCGCCTGATTACCATATCGATTCACCACTTCGAAACCAAGTCCCTTACTGTAAAATTCCTCAGCCTTTTTCAGTTCTGCCACGTGTAAATGAATATGTCCCATGACTGTCCCGGCAGGCAGGCCACTCCACGACTGCCGTTTTGTTACAGAAAGAAGCTCTTCAAAGTTTAATGGATCCACCGTCATTGAAACTTCGCCATTATTCCAAGTCCATTCAGAAGGGTCACGGTCTATATAAATTTCGATCCCATTTCCATCCGGATCTGATAGGTATAACGCTTCACTTACAAGGTGGTCCGATGACCCATAACGCAAACCAATTTCTGCAAAGTGATGAACGATGTCGGCTAAATCAGAACGTTTGGGCAGAAGAAGAGCAAAATGATATAGGCCTGTGGTTCTTCCTTGTTTCGGAATAACGTTTTCTGGTTGCTCAATTGATAACACACTCGTTTTTCCATCTGTTGTTAGTTTAACTGCCTTTTCAGTTTTCTCTAATATTTCAAAACCGAGAACCTCCTGATAAAAAACAAGTGAACGATTTATATTTTGCACCTTTATATTTACATGCCCTACATAAGTGTTTGGTTTACTATGAAACTTCATATTTATAACCCCCATTTTCTCTTCCTATGCTTTATTCATTTTCTTGTTTCTCTTTTAAAGTTAGTTACTTTATGTAACTAACTTTAAAAGAGAAACTTTGGTTCGTCAAGTAAGTTGATTACATTTAATTTCAACTCATCATGTTATATACTACATATAAAGGAGTGAACAAAAGTGAAGCAAGCCAATATTTGTCCCCGATTTGAAAAAGCCATCTCGCTTTTAAGTCAGCGTTGGACAGCTTTGATCATCAATCAAATGTTATCAGGACCACATCGGTTTTGCGCTCTCCAATCTTCTATTGGAATTAGCGGAAAGGTCCTGTCGGAACGCTTAAAAGACCTAGAACAGAAGGAAATTATAAAACGTAAAGTTATACCTGAAACTCCTGTTATTATCGAGTATTCTTTGACGGAAAAAGGGTATTCATTAGAGCCGGTTTTGAAAGAAATAGAAAATTGGTCTCAAGCGTGGTTGGATATAGAGCGCGCGGAAAACATAAAGTAGAGGCAAGTCCGAATTTACAATAAAAAAACGGGGCTGGAACGGAGGGCGACTCCAGCGGGAGGTAGCGCAAATGGTGAGACCCCACAGGAAGCGAGGAGGCTCACCTGCGCCCCGCGGAAAGCGTCCCTGCCCGCAGCGGAAAGCTCAAAGGCAGCTCTAAGTCTGCAATTCCTTTGCATTAGAAAAAAACGAACCATTTTACAAAACTTTGATTGAATGTTTTGGAATCGTTTGGAATCCTTTTGTCCCAGTCTCATTTTTTGACTTAGTCTCTTTTAAGTTCTGAGATTAAAATATACTTGAGTTCTTCAATTATAAAAACACCATCTTATCCCCACCACATCGCCGTAGCGAAAAATGAAAACATGGAAACCGGAACGGCGACGATACTGATTACGAGAAGACTAAAAAAAGCACTTCCTCCACTCACCTTTTCTTTCTTCATTACTAAATATGCTAAAACAAAACTGACTATATACAACAACATGCTCATCACAGTAAACACAGTCAAATAGTACACCGGATTAATGTCTATTGCATGCTCTGTCATGAAATAAGCCAACCCCTGACCAGACACACCTAGGATTGTCGCTATTATCATGCTGGAAATTATTGAAATCACGATCTTCATTACAATCCATCCCTATCTGTTTCCATCAAGTTTACTTAACCGGCACATAGCCCACTTTCTCCACCAATTCCTGTCCTTGCGGAGACACCATCCAATCTATGAACCTCTTTGCGTTCGGATTGTCAGTCCCTGCTGTCACAGCATAAAATTCAGATGAAATCGGATACTCGTGATTACGAATTGTTTTCTTTGTCGGTGCTACTCCGTCAATTGCCAGCAGCTTAATCTGATCGTTGCCCACCATTTCCGTTGAGTAATAGCGGAATGTATACCCAATGGCATTTTTGTAATTGCGATACATCGATACTTCTTTGATGATGCCGCCCATTCCTTCAGGTACATTTTCTTTTGGGGCTTCCATAATCGGGATGTCACCCATCAACCGCTCCAATGCAGTTTGGCTTCCGCTGTCTGGGGGTCGCTGAAATGCGCGGATCGGTTCATTTTTCCCACCGACTTCTTGCCAATTGGTGATCTTTCCTGCATAGATATCCTGGATTTGCTGCAACTGTAAACTGTCTATTGGATTTTTTTGATTGAGGAAAAATACAAAGGCTTCTCGCCCAATCGGGGTCAGCTCCAATTCCACTCCCTTTTGCTCTGCCATTTTCAGTTGTGCATCGGACGGTCCTGCCGCCAAGATCACATCTACCTTGCCTTGAATTAAATTTTGGTACGCTTCCGATGTCGTATTGACCATCACTTCACTATCATACGGACTATATTCCTTTTCAGGGTAGACCGCCTGAGTGAATGCGGCATACAGCGGATACAGCGCAGTCGCCCCATCGATTTTTGGCAACTGATCTTTCAGCTGCAATGTTGCAGGTTCATCTATATCTGCAAGCTTCGAGTTCTTTGAGAATGGCTCATAATAATAGATATCAACCTCTGCATCTACTGTTGGAATACTATCTTTGTAAGCCTGATAAATCGGCCAAACCGAAGTACCGAGCAAGACTACTCCGGCAATAGCTCCAAACTTTACTTTCCGCTCCTTCGTATTGAAAAAGTGAAAAATCATCATTACAATCCATATATATAAAATTACAACCGCCCCAATCACTAACGGGATATAATGTACTAAACCCATAAATAACAAATAGAATAGGCCAATCGCTGTGAAAAACAAAATCATAATCAGAAAAAACACAGCAAACACAATGGGTGTGAACATTCCAACTCTCTCCTTTCTACTTTTTATTCAATTCGCTCAAGCGATGTCTCGCTTCCTCTTCATCAAATGAACTATACCACCGAAAATGTTCGTCATCTAAAATACGAAAATGCTGGCTGATCAAGTTTTGCTGCAAACGAAATCGTCCATTCGTTTCAAGCTCTCGCCACCACACTTTACCGCCCATCGACTGATCAATCGGTCGATCAATCCCGTCATGTGCAATCGTTTCAAGCACTTCTAAAGGATCGCCGCCTACTGTCGCTTGCAAGACATCACTTTCACGAAATAGCGCGCATATTGCAATAACGGCAGTCCAGCTCGCAGCGGCCCTGCCCTTTTCGATCTGGATCAATGTCTTTTTGGAGAGACCAAGCACGTTCGCCATCTTCTGTTGAGAGTATTCTCTTTCCAAGCGTACAACCCGTAGCTTAAGAGATATCAAATCTGTCAATTCTTGTTGGTTCATACATTCACCTCAGGGTTACATTTTATATCTACAGGTGTAATATTACACCTATAGATAAAGTAATGCAAGAAGTTTTCAAAACTCTCTGTAAATCCATTCACTATCGCTTTTTTCTCAAAATTATGATAGGATTTAGTGAATTTGTCATTATGTACAGGAAACGAGGACTTATATGAAACAGCGTGAACAATGGACTTCTAAGATTGGATTTATTTTAGCAGCTGCAGGCAGTGCTATCGGATTAGGAGCCATCTGGAAATTCCCCTATATGGCAGGAACAAATGGAGGCAGCGTATTTGTCCTATTATTTATCATTTGTACGTTGCTGATTGGTTTGCCTATTTTATTGGCGGAGTTTGTAATTGGGAGAAGGGGACAGGCAGACGCTGTCACATCTCTGAAGAAGTTATCGACCGGACGCAACTGGGCTTGGGTTGGCTGGATGGGTCTCGCTTCATCTTTTATTATTTTGTCCTTTTACAGCGTTGTCGGAGGTTGGATTTTATCCTATTTGGCGAGAGCTTTTACTTTTAACTTGGGAGAGCTAGATTACGGTGAATTATTCGACTCTATTATTGCAAATCCAGTGGAAGTACTCCTTGCACAAGCACTGTTCATGGGACTGACCATTTGGATCGTGCAAAGTGGGATTCGTGGCGGAATTGAACGTGCCAGCCGCTGGATCATGCCTTTATTATTTCTATCTTTCATCGTCTTAGCAATTCGATCATTGACTCTCGAAGGAGCAATGGAAGGTGTTCGTTTTTTATTCGTCCCCGATTGGAGTTATTTTAACGGAACTACTTTTCTTGTCGCTTTGGGACAAGCATTCTTTTCGTTAAGTGTCGGTGTCACTGCGATGATGACGTATGCTTCCTATCTTTCAAAAGAAGAGAAGCTCGGTCAGTCTGCATTTAATGTATCAATATTGAATATCGGAATTTCCATTCTTGCAGGTCTTGTGATTTTTCCAGCGGTATTCGCGCTCGGTCACTCACCTGCGGCAGGGCCTGGGTTGATCTTCGTGATCTTGCCTGCCATTTTCAATGAAATTCCATTTGGCGCCGTATTTTTAATCATATTCTTCCTATTGATGTTGTTCGCGACGATTACTTCTTCAATTGCGATGCTTGAAATTGTCGTTTCAACCGGAATCCGTAATAAACATGACCGGAGAAGGCGTGCTTCATGGGTATTCGGCGGGCTGATCTTCTTGGTCGGTATTCCAAGCGCGTTATCCTTCGGCTTATTGTCGGACGTAAACGTGTTTGGCAATACGATATTTGATTTCGCTGACTTGCTGACGAGCCGAATTGCCATGCCGATTGGAGCATTGGCAGTTTCACTTTTTGCCGGTTTTATCCTGACGAAAGAAGATACTGCAGAGGAGCTACGTATGAACTCTGCTCTTCACTCCCTCTGGAAAGTCATCGTTCGTTACTTTGCGCCATTGGCAATCGTAGTGATTTTCTTTTCTTGGATATTCGGAATGTAAAAAGCACGCCGGAGTGAACTTCATCACTCCAGCGTGCTTTTTTAGATATGCTTCATCAGAACAGCTGCCAATTGCATAAGTCCTGTTAGATCCTCTTCAGTAAAACGATTTAATTCAGGGCTGTCGATATCCAGTACCCCAAATACTTCTCCATTTTTAATAAGCGGCACGACAATTTCCGAACGAGAAGCTGCATCACATGCGATATGTCCAGGAAAGGCATTGACGTCAGGGACGACTAGCCCTTCTTTCGACTGTGCCACCGTTCCACAAACCCCTCTGCCTAGCGGAATGCGGATGCAAGCCGGCAATCCTTGAAATGGTCCAAGCACTAATTCCTCGCCATCCATCAAATAGAATCCAACCCAATTGATGCGGTCAAAGAACTGATTAAGTAAAGCTGAGGCATTGCTTAAATTAGCGTAGACATTCGGTTCACCAGACACTAAGGCATCTAGTTGCGCTGAAAGTTGCTTATACTTTTCCTTTGAATTGTTTGAATAATCAATAGTTGTATACATTGCTTTTCCCTGCTTTCTGATTAAGGTCTTTTCTTAATCATACACAGAATAACATCTAGGGAAAAGTATTCAAACTCCACCTACATTGCAAGTCAATCCAATTTAACCCTCAAAACCTCACCCGTTACAGCATCTACCTTTACTTCATACTTATGTCCCTGTTCATTTCGAATGTCAATTTCATAAATCAGGATTCCATCATCATATTCCAACTCTGCTTTCACCACTTGCCCCGGTACTTGTCGCAATGCAATTTCATTCGCCTGTTCCATCGAAATTCTTCGATACTGTGGATGTTGCCAGTGATTTACCCAATTAGGGTTTTGCCCTTCTCGTTGTTGATTCAATACAAGATCCCTCCATTTCTTCACTCGCTATCAATCTATGCGAAGAAATGAAATAATGTGCCTAATCATCCAGTGTCGTTTAATGAGGAATTATGCAATATTTCCCCGGAAATAATTAGTTCAAATAGAATCAACAAGGGGTTTCTTCTCTTTATAGCGCATCCAGATAATCAGCGGGATTAGTAGTAACGAGATATACACTCCCAGAAAACTCAGCAGGGCAAAACTAGAGAATGCCACGATTAACCCCGATGCCAAACCTCCTGCGGTTCCAGCCAACGCAACAAATACATCAATACTACCCTGAGTCTTCGCACGCGTCAGCACATCAGTCGAGTCAATGACGATGGCTGTTCCACTAATCAATCCGAAATTCCAGCCTGCACCTAAGAGAATCAATGAAATAGACATCCAGAAAACCGATCCTCCCGCCACATAAGCAGCGAGAATACCCGATAATGCCAAAGTCAAACCTGACGCGATTACCATAGCAGGACGACCAATACGATCTACCAATACACCTGTAAAGATTGATGGCAAATACATACCGGCAATATGTAGCCCTATTACCAAGCCGATACCCGACAATTCAGCCCCATGATGCTGCATATGTACAGGTGTCATGGTCATGATAGCGACCATCACTCCATGGGATAATACAAGAACAATTGCACCTACCCATACTCCCATCCGACTCGTCGTTTGGCGGTGAATAAGTTGCCCATCCTCAATGCTCTTTCTGTCTTTTTCTGCAGCCAGCTCTATTTCACGCGCCACCAGCAGCGGATCCGGCCATAAAAAGACCAGGAAGGTGAGACCTGCTAAAATATAGGCAATACCAGCCAATAAAAAGACCCCAGTCAGTGTAGGGATCCCAATAAAATCAGCTACATGGCCCATTGGCAGTACGAGATTAGGTCCAGCGACAGCTCCTACAGTAGTAGAAACTAACGCTAGGCTGACTGCTGTAGCCCGCTGCTTTTCATTGGCTAAATCAGTGCCTGCATAACGAGCTTGCAAGTTCGAAGACGTGCCTGCTCCGTAAATAAGTAGGAACAGAAATAAGATTGTTAAACTGCCCATCATCGCAGCCATTATGACTCCGATCGCACCAATCCCACCAGTTATAAAGCCAGCTCCTAAACCAAGTCTTCGGCCATATCGTTGCGAGAGTCTTCCAACAAGGTATGCAGAAATAGCAGAACCGAATGTAGAAAGCGCAATTGGCATCCCTGCCAAGTTCTCATTGCCAGTCATCTCCTGAATCAATAGTGCGCCAACTGTAATCCCTGCCGCCAGTCCAGCTCCACTAAATATTTGAGAAATTATTACGACAATCAAAGAGCGCTTGTACAATTTCTGCTGAGCTTCCTTGGAATGTGTATAGTATGAAAAGTCTTTTTGCTTGCTTGCCATTTTCCCCCTCCACTATCTCTAGGAACGTCACCTAGTCATCTATAGCTGCTCATTTAGGTCCTTGGTTTTTAGACTTCATTCATCTTATCATATCCCCGCCAACGTATAGCGGAAAATTCTATACATTGCAAAAAGAAAAGAGCAGTCCTTATTTTCAAGGATTGCTCTTTAACTTTGAAGGAACTCACCAAGCACGCCCACTACAACTTCAAAAGGCAGTCCAAAACAAATTGTCCCTTAATTTAGCCTCTTACTTCGCCAGTTCTTTATACCTTTTCAAACATTCTTCATACGCTTCCTGCACAGTATCGACCTGAATCACATGTTCACCCGACTTCGCAAAACGTGCAACGGAATGTTCATATTGTGGATCGTAGTAATAAGTCAACAACTGTTCAACTGCTTCAGCAAATCGGCCGTTTTCTAAATCATTTTGGATTTGCATAGCAATCGGCTGATGAATTCGCTTTCGAATCAGCTCGAACGCTTCTAAAAACTTGGAAGGATTTTTATCCGGCTCATACTCCGAAAGGATTTCTTCTACACGTACAGCTGTCGGCAGCTGGATGATCCATTGCGAACTCTGTTCTTTTTTCTCATATAACTCTGGCGGCATATGTACCTGGCCGATCCGTTTACTTTCCCCTTCGATAAATACATATGGCTGATCCGCATACTCCACTAACTTCTCGGCCAATAGCATTTCAAATCGCTTTTGATTATTCGGCTTTACACCAATTTGCCCAAAAATCGAGCCACGGTGTCCTGCCATCCCTTCCAAATCAATCACCGGGTAGCCATCTTCCCTTAGTTTATGCAGAATCTTCGTCTTACCGCTTCCTGTATAGCCGTTTAACACAAGCAACTGAGGAGTAAATGGCTCCCCGAGACGTTTTATTACCCATTGTCGGTAGGTATGAATCCCACCGATTATACGATTTGCGCGTATACCCATCAATTCAAGTACCGTTACTGCCGTTTTGCTTCGCATGCCGCCACGCCAACAAAAGACAGTGATTGGTGATTCAATTTGCTGAAATGCTTTGATAAATGATGGAAGTTTCCGAGAGAAAATCATTAATCCTCGATCCATTGCCGCTTGCTTGCCAACCTGCTTATACAATGTACCTACTTCGGCACGTTCTTCATCTGTAAAAATAGGAATGTTTAAGCTGCCTGGAATAGTGGCTTCTTCAAACTCTTTTGGCGAGCGGACATCGACTAATATATGTGCTTTTGTTCTCTGTAAATCCAATGCATCTGTCAATGTAATATCCCGTACCATGTCCTTCACCATCTCCTTGAATTACTGCACGATAATTCGGCCGTCTTGCTCACCGGTCACTTCTCCAATCAAATGCGCATCCACGCCCTCTTCGCGTAATTGTTTTAGAAGGTGATCAGCTTCCTCGCCTGCAACTGAAACTAGCAAGCCGCCTGAAGTTACTGCATCACATAAAATCCATCTGTCTACTTGATCCATCGACTCTGGATAGTCGACAACGCCTTCCAAGTGAGCAAAGTTATTTTTCGTTCCGCCCGGCACAGAACCCGCTTCCGCCAATTCTCTTGTGCGGGGTAAGACAGGCACTTTTTCACTATTGATACGCAAGCATACGCTGCTGCCTTTCGCCATTTCGGACGCATGTCCAAGCAATCCAAAACCCGTCACGTCGGTAGATGCATGTACACTGTAGCCATCCATCACTTCAGCAGCTGTTTTATTGAGCGTTGTCATGACGTTCGTGACCTGGGTGATTTCTTCTTCCGTCAATAATTCATTCTTCAATGAAGTTGTCATGATGCCCACGCCAATTGGTTTCGTCAAAATTAAACGGTCCCCGGGTTTAGCCCCTGCATTCGTCCGGATCTTATCAGGATGAACCGTACCTGTCACCTGCATGCCGAATTTAGGTTCTTGATCGTCAATGGAATGTCCGCCAACCAACACGGCGCCCGCTTCCTTCAGTTTATCGCCTGCTCCCCGTAGAATCTCCGTCAATATACTGCGTTCCAATGTATGGATCGGAAATGCCACGATGTTCAATGCTGTGATCGGTTTGCCGCCCATTGCGTAGACGTCACTGATCGCATTTGCTGCCGCCACTTGTCCAAAATCATACGGATCATTGACGATTGGTGTGAAGAAGTCCAATGTTTGAACGATAGCTGTTGTGTCATTCAATTTATAAACTCCCGCATCATCACTTGTGTCAAGCCCTACAAGTAAATTGGGATCCGTTAAACCAGGAGGCAGTGTATGTAATACTTCAGCAAGGTCAGCTGGACCAATTTTACAGCCACAACCCCCTTTGGAAGATAAAGCAGTCAGTTTTACAGTAGAATTTCGCATAGTCGAAATCAACCTTTCATTTGTAGTACCTTAATTTTACCATAAACTTCAATGGTCATACTGAATTAGGACTTGTGATGCTCCCCCTCCGCCAATCATTTGAACAACCTATTCCATTCGTCAGAAAATGTTTACCCAATCAAAATTGAGGGAATAGAAAGGAAGTTTCACAAAATGGGAGGTACACAAACATTGGTAGCTCATGCACAAAAAACATCCACTATAAAATGTATAACAGAATACGATACATTGCGCCGGGTGATCCTATGCCCGCCGAAATTTATGGCGATTGAAGAAGCCATCAACGAAGTACAAAAACAGTATGAAGATGAAAATATCGATAAGCAGCGTGCAATGAAACAACACGCCCAATTTGAAGAATTACTGAAAGAGCATGATGTAGAAGTCATCACACTACCTGCTTCTTCTGAATTTCCTGAGCAAGTTTTCACGCGGGATATTGGATTTACGATTGGAGATGAAGTGTTCATCGCCGACTTGGCAGCGGATATCCGAAAAGGGGAAGAGGCGCCGCTCAAAGAATGGTTGTCAGAGGAAGATGTCCCCTATCAATCTGCAACGGAGCGGATGGAAGGCGGCGATATTATCGTTGATCGAGGCACCGTCTATGTCGGAATCAGCAGCCGTACGTCAAAAGAAGCCATTAACCAGCTTGAAAAGAAGTTGCCCGATTACAAAATTAAACGCGTACCTTTTGACGGGCGCTATTTGCATCTTGACTGTGTATTCAATATTCTCTCACCTGAGAAGGCGCTTATTTTTCCATCTGCATTCGACCGGGAAACACTCAAGGAGCTCGCCGCTTCATACCAATTGATTGAAGTATCGGCAGACGAGCAGTTTTCACTCGGCACAAATGTACTCTCAATCGGTAAAGGGCACGTCTTTAGCCTGCCACAAAATCATCAGGTCAACATGGCATTACGCGCAAATGGATTCCATGTCATAGAGGTCGATTTCTCCGAGATTATCAAATCCGGCGGCTCTTTCAGATGTTGTTCAATGCCGATCGAACGTGGGTAAAATAAAACCTGTCCATGGCTGTATGAGCTACGGACAGGTTTTATTTGTTGTCAAAGGAATTCTATATAATCGCCGTATTCGTCACCCGTTTCCTGAATATCCAACTCAACCGACTCGGGTATGACTAAGTGAATGGTTATCACGCCTGAAACCATACCTGAACTATAGCCGTGATTTTGTACCCCGGTGAATTGATTCAACATATTCGAGTCGTGATAAAACGTATACTGAATTTTATTTATCGGTTGTTTTGGCACAGACATAGAATGACTGTCCCAAATTGGCAATTCGATTTGCAGTTGATCTGATAAATCATAATATATCCCACCTGATTCATCAAACCCTGTCAGTAATTCAGGCTTATAGACTGTTTCTTCAATTGTATTGCTTTCTTCCGGCGTTCGCTCAATTAGAATATATGCGTGTCTATAGAATTTGGGTATCGAGAACTCTCCTTCCACTTCATGCGTTCTTTGAGCCGCAATCAGGCGTTCCGGGATAGGTGCCCCCTGATCGATCGCGTATCTCAAGTCGAACCCAGCCTCGCTCGATGTTACTGTCGGCGGTGGCTCCATTTGATGATTCTGTACCATTATTTCTGCCACTATCAACACGATAACCAGCAGCGCAACATACCCTATGATCAGCTTGTGATGAAACTTCTTTTTCACTCGCACATTACCCATACTTTTCACTACCATCATAATCGTCAGTACACCTATTATCAAAAGGATGGGCATCACGATTGCAAACATCATCATGGATTTCTCACCTCCAACCGATTCGTCACCCAAAAACTTACACCGAATAATAGCGCTATGGCAATCAAAACTTTCAATATGAATAGTAGAATAGAAGTCTCTCCATAAAAGAAATTTAATAAACCGTTGCTGTCACTGCCGAATGATACTTGCGTAAAGGCAATCCAGATCATAGCAAACAGCGCAATGAATAGCTTGCTGAACTGAATGAATGTGCCAAGTGTATAGCCTACAAGCATGAGCAGCAATGTATAGGCCGTCATCGCAATAATTTGCGAAAAGAAGTTTAAAGGAGTCGAAAATAAGCCACTCGTTTCAATGATGGCATTGTCATTGAAAATCGCAACAATTTTCATAACCGATCCTAGCAAAACTGTCGTCACACCGCCAATTAGCGCTGCCATACAGAAGAAATAGAAGTTGGCCAGCTGAAAGGTCAAACGATTCGTCACAAAGGCAAAGGATTCATTTCGCTGGGCAGCGGAAGTTAGCAAAAAGCCTACGATAAATGCCCAAAACAACGTCAACCCTACCTGACCATCATTAGATACATTCGCATAGTTAAACGATAGTAGTGTGTCCCCGTCCTCGTACGAAGAGGTAGAAGTAGATGCACCGCTTAAGAACACTGTAGAAATGATCTGCAACACGATCAACATCGTGAAAATCGGTCCATTGGCGTTAAATTTGAATAAAAACTGGCGCTTCGCCAGCTCATGCACGCTCCATTGCGTTGAAAACATCATCCACCCCTCCTCTCGTCTGACCTGTCATCGCTAAATATGCATTACTCGCCGACACTGCTGAAATACGGATGCCTGCTTGCTTCAATTCTTTTAGTTCCGCTTCTGTGTGTTCACTATCAACAATCCATTCAGAAATTGGACCAGCTGAAGAACGGTGAATGACTGCATATTTATTGGCATACTTCTCCAATACCTCTAGTTTCCCTTGCAGTAATAAGAACTTTTCTTGCAACTCAGTGATGGGACCATGAAACCCGATACCTTTCCCATCGATCAGTAAAATATCTTCCAAAATGTCTTCCATCTCTTCCACATGGTGGCTTGATAATAAAATTGTCCTCGGATGTGCAATATAATCTTTCAACAATGCCCGATAGAAATCTCGGCGCGCAGCCGAATCCATTCCTGTAATTGGCTCATCGAACATCGTCAACGGACAACGTGCTGCAATCCCGACAACTGCATTAAATGTACTGCGCTTCCCTTTAGATAGCACCCGATGATTCAAAATTAGCGGTAAGGAAAAGTACTCCAATAATCGTTTAGCTAGTTCTCCATCCCAATTCGCATAAAAACGTTCGCACTCTACTAAAATATCACCCAACGTCAAAGAGTCTGGAAATCCCATCAGATCATCAATAAAAATCATATTTGCAGAGACGGAGAGACTGTTAAAAGGACGCTCACCAAACACCCTCAACTCGCCACTAGACTCTTTCATAAAGCCTGCAATCATCTTCAGCAGCGTCGTCTTCCCCGCACCGTTTCGTCCTACCACGCCAGTAATGACGCTTTCCCGAATGTCCAGATTGACTTTATCCAATATGGTGAGGGATCGATATTTTTTCGTCACGTCTCGTAGTGTAACAGTTTGCATCATAGTCTCTCCTTTCGCTCTGCCCGAATTAATTGGAAAAGCTGCTCTTCTTCTATGCCTAATAATTTTGCTTCGTCGAGCAGCTCATGTACTAGACGGCGTAATGTCCGATCTTTTCTTTTCGCCAACAACTTCTTTCGTGCATCTGCCGACACAAATGTACCAAGGCCGCGCTTTTTATAAATGAGTTCCGCATCCAGCAAAATCGTCAGCCCCTTCCCGGCAGTCGCGGGATTAATATTAAAAAGCTCCGCCAACTGGTATTGTGAATATACTTTGTCATCTGTTTTCAGTGTTTCGTCAATAATCTCTCTCTCCAGCCATTCTGCTATCTGTACATAAATTGGTTTTTCCCCATCCATCTCCAGCAAGAGCTTCACCACCTTCTGGTTACCCAGTACATTACTGTTGTAATGTACTATACATTTTTTATTTAAGAAAAGCAAATAAACACAAAAAAGATGCAGGATAACTACCAGGCATCTTTTCAATCCATCCTATTTATTTAACGGCATCAATTCGTGTGAATAAATCGCCCGCTTTTGACACATCCTACTTATTTACAATGTATGTTAGGAGCGAATCAAATGAATACCGTAAAAGACTTGCCCATCCAACAGAACCGGTTACTGAATGCCGGCTTTCTATTAGTTTGTTTATGTTTATTAGATGCTGTATTCACCGACTATGGCATTCGTTCCGGTCATATCCAAGAAGCAAATGTACTCGTTGCGTTGCTGTATGAGCAAAGCATCCCAATGTTCTACATTGTCAAATTAGGGCTGCCTTTACTACTTTTATATATAATCACGATCAGTAAGTCAGGCATAGTATTGCGTATTTCTTTGACGACCGCCTTGTTCCTGTATATAGCCGTTATGTGTATCCATATTTTTTGGCTGGTCGTAATCGCAATTTAAAATTCTATAAAAAAGGGCTATCTTTTGTGATACCCTTTTTCCTTTATACAGCATTACGAGTCATTTACATGCCCGAAATGGCTAAAACAAGCAGCAGGACTAATAAACTGTTTAACGTAACGGTCGCTGTAGCTAATGCGAAGATTTTGTTATTCCTTACTTCAAAAAATGTGGCTATAATTCCCATCCCATATACGATGCTCCCATAGGGGAAAAACAATCGATCAACTATATCAGGAACCACCGTAAATAACATGATGATAAAGAGCAGCACATTGAGTAAAAGCAGGCTAAGACTGAGAACTGAAAATATGTATGGTCTTGGTCCTGCACCATGATTCTTATGTAGGTGTACTGCAAGTAAGAGCACAGCTACCATAAGCATACTCATGAATAAAAATAATAGTCCTGTAAACCCCAAACCCTCTCACCTTCCTTTCATTGGTATATATTTCAGCATACTGATTGGATGAATTATCTAATCAGTATAGGGTGGATACTGGCTAGCATCCACCCTATTTGTCGTAAGTATCCAAAAAAACCTTCAAAAGCCTTATGTTTTTGAAGGTTTTTTATCTTAATCGGTTCTCGCTTCTCTTAATATGTCCACATCCAACTCTCTGACTGAATTAGATCTTGCAAGTCCTAGAGTGATATCTAGGGTCGGCAACTATGTTTTGAAGTACTTCTTTCGCGCCTTGCTGTCCCGCAACAGCGAGTCCATACATATGCGGCCTCCCGACCAAAACTGCCTTCGCCCCGAGTGCTATCGCTTTGATCACATCTGATCCTCGACGAATTCCACTATCCATCAGTACAGGGATTCGGTCTTGAACAACTTCACAAATTGCAGGCAACGCTTCCAATGCTCCGATTGCTCCATCTACTTGTCTGTCGCCATGGTTGGAAACTATGATGCCATCTACTCCAAACTCCATTGCTTGCTGTGCATCCGCAGGGTGAAGAATGCCTTTCAAAATAATTGGCAAACTCGTATGTTCCTTTTTAAGAAATTAATATCCTTCCATGTTAAGCTCGTGTTTCCAAAAATCTTTGTCCAATGTAGGATGACGGCTCGCGGAACTCAAATTGGAAATTTTTCCAGTTTTGCACAAAATGCTGGATCTGAGAAATAGTTTCCCACTCCTTCCCCCGCCAAAAACGACAAATATATATTTTTCAAATCATACTCTCGACATGCCATCATCGGCGTATCGAGTGTCACGACGATCGCCGAATAGCCTGAGGCTTCTGCACGCTTAAAAAAACTGGCCGCTATGTCTGGATCTCTGCTCCAATATAATTGAAACCATTTAGGGGCATCACCCATCACTTCAGCAATCTTCTCCATAGAGACAGAAGCTGCTGAACTTGCGATATATGGGATACCTAACTCTGCACATGCTTTTGCGGAGGCAATTTCACCGTCTGGATGAATAATTGATTGGACACCAATTGGGGCATGAAATACAGGATAAGGATATGTCTTACCAAATAGTTCAATAGATAAATCACGATCATCCACATTGTTCAGCATTCGAGGCATGAGTTGCCAATGTGTAAATGCTTTCAAATTGGATTGCATTGTCTGTTCTCCGCCAGCGCCACCAGCAATATAATAAAAAGGACCATCTTGCAACTTTTCTCTTGCGAGTTTCTCCCATTCCTCATATGTGACTGGCAATCTGTTTGGATCAGGATTTTGCATTGTCATGTAAATCTGATATTGAATTTGATTTCCAATATTACGCATGCTCTCTCCTCTTGTTTATTCAGAATATTCCACCAATATTTTACTAGTATAGCAGATATTCATTTTAAAAAGAAACCCTTTCATTCTAATACAGTTGCCAGCAGACGCCCTGCCGTTTCCTCCAAAGTAGAGTATACATATTAGTAAATGCGATAGGAGGTGAATGAATTGGAGAAGAAGAATAATCGCGACCAACTCTATGGGCTGTCAAGTCAGTTAATGGAACTTTTTGTTTCAGACTTATTTACCAAGAATAAAGTTAGTACAGAGGAAACAAAGCAACGCCTTACAGAGGTCCAAAAAGAAAAACTTAAGCAAACTGTAGAGCAATTAAAGACACAGGTAGAGGAATTTTTAGAAGAAAAAAATTCACAAAAAATAATTACCGAAACAGAAAATGCAACGGACTTGAAATCAAATCCACTCAGAGAAGCTCTTTTGAAAAAAACAACAAAGAAAGAGAGTGAAAATGAAAATAATGAGGATGGTCAGGGACAATAAAAATAGACGTTTCGTTCAGCTCAAGAGATTTCCAACGCATGTAATAGAGAGAGAGAGGAGGGATGAACCCATGAGCCACCACTACGAACACGAAGAAGAAAGATGGTCTGCATTAGACACGTCTTCAAAACACCCTTGCGCCCCTTGTTCCAATGACTCAAACAATACAGGAGCCGACGCAGATGTAATTTCTGACATTGACCAGTTTTCCAACGAGGTCATCGTCATTCGAGATTCTTGCGATGTCATGGTTAGTACGACGGACACCCAGGTCGCAGTATCCTTACAAGCTGCACTACAAGTAGCCATTGCATTTGTTGTAAATATCTCAATTGCAGACGGTACACGTGCAGAGAAAGTGACAGCAGAATTATTGGAGAGAGCTCAGATTCGACAGACGAACCGCCAAAAACTCATCATTGAAAATAGCCGTAATATTGAAGTCACAACAGTAGACACTGACGTAGCGATTTCTTTGCAGCTATTGCTACAAATTCTCTTAGCGTTAATCGTACAACTGGATATTCTATAAGACTGGTGGGCTATCTAACCGATAGCCCATTTTTTATTATTGAAATTTAATATCATAATTAAATATCTGAATAATATAAATGTCCTACTATTTGTATGGTAGGATATAAGTTATACATAAGAGAAAAGAGTGATATCATGATTGAACCGAGTACACGGAAACTGATTACTTTATCCATCGGCCTCCCGAAAAAATTACAGACTTCTAAAGGACAAGATTACATCAGTGCAATTTGCAAACAGCCTTCTAGAGAGGCATTTCTTTCTATAGATGGTTTTCGGGGGGATGGCATTGCAGATACCAAACATCACGGAGGACCGGATCGTGCAGTTTGTATCTATCCTGCTGAGCATTATCCGCATTGGGAAAATGAATACAACTGTATTCTACCCTCTTCTACTTTTGGGGAAAATTTGACTATCTCAGGCATGCTCGAAAATGAAGTGTATATTGGAGATACTTTTCGGGTAGGAGAAGCCGTGCTACAAGTAACACAAGGCCGGGTTCCTTGCAGTACGATCAATAAACGAACCGGCTTGCCTACTCTCATGAAGAAGATCGTGGACACTGGATTCACAGGTTATTTATGTCGGGTGCTGGAGGAAGGAATGGTGCGCGATGACTCATCCATTACTTTATTGGAACGCGACCCGAATGGTGTCTCTATACTCTATGCGAATGAAATTTATTTTCATCGACCGAATGATCTGGATGGAATGAAACGGATAGTAGCAGTGGATGCCTTGGCGGATGTTTGGAAAGAAAAGCTTGTGAAACGGATAGAGAAACTTCAAACTACGTAAATTGAAAGGGTGACGGCAAAATGGCTCTTCACTATAAAGAGGCTGGTGATTCAAATGGTGAACTTCTACTGTTTATCCACGGAGGCGGCGTGGACGGTTGGATGTGGGATCAACAAATTCCGAAATTCAGTAACTACCATATTCTCGTTCCCACGCTTCAAGGACATGGTGAAAGAAGCGATAAAACCTCTTTCTCCATACATCAAAATGCAGTCGAACTGTTGGAACTGCTTGAAGAAAAGCAAGGCAGCAAACGTATACACATTGTCGGATTTTCCATTGGTGCGCAAATTGGACTGGAAATGATTCGTCTTGCACCGAACTTTATTCACTCCGCAATGATCAATAGCGCGTTGCTTACGCCAATGAAATTTGCCGTCCCTTTCGCCAAGCCAATGATTAAGCTCACTTATCCACTCATCCAAAACCGTCAATTTGCCAGGCAACAAGCGAAACAACTCTATTTGGATCGGGAGTTTTTTGAACGCTATTACACTACAAGCTTGCAGATGAGTTCTGGCACGTTGATTGAAATGATACAAGAAAACCTGTCGTTTTCGCTTTCCGAAGATTTGGAAAGCAGCACAACACGCATTTTGGCAACAGCTGGAACTAAGGAGTCGCGCAGTGTGATAAAATCCGTTTCACGGCTCGCTCAGTTCAACAACTGCCAGTCGCTTCTCATTTCAGATGTCGGACATGGGTTTCCAATTGCACAACCTGAAGCCTTCAATCGTCTTTTGACGCATTGGCTTACTACCCGCTCGCTGAGCCGCGTCAGATCAGTTGCTTCACCAACTCACGGTTCCGCTCCTTAAATAACTCATTATGAGAAGAAACCATACCGTGTTCAGTCGCTTCTGGATCTATATATATCTTTGCACAGTTCACTGCATTTGCAGCATCTTGGAATGCTCCGGCAATTAAATGCAACTTCCCATCGTGACTCAGCACATCGCCTGCTGCAAAGACTCCGTCTACAGACGTGGCACTCATGCAAGTTCCAGCGACTTGCTTATGTTCCGTCAATTGAATCCCGAGTTGCTGGTCACCAATCAATGAGGTATCTCGCTCATATCCATGATTGATGATTACTTCATCTACAGGCACTGTAATAATGGTTTGGTCTTCATTGTGCTGCAGCTCCACTGACTCAATCGAGCTATGATCATCAGATGCAATAAAACGCGAGATATTTGTATTGAAATAGCAAGTCACTCCTCCCTCTAACAATTGCCGCACTTGCGCTTCATGCCCATTCAAATTATCCTTTCGATAGGTCAAGAATACGTTCTTCGCAATCGGTTGCAATTCGTTCGCCCAGTCAATAGCCGCATTGCCGCCGCCTGAGATGAGAACGTCTTTTCCTTTGAAACGCCCCAGAGACTTTACTGTGTAATTCAAGTTTGTCACTTCATACCGTTCTGCACCTTCAACCTCAATCTTTTGAGGATTTAAAATCCCTGTTCCCGTAGCTAAGATCACTGTTTTACTATAATGAATTGTCCCAGAAGCAGCTCGTAAAACAAAATGACCTTCCACTGACTTTTCAATTTGCACAATCTTTTCATTCAGCACAACTTCAGGATTAAATGTCAGGCCTTGAGTTACCAATTTCTCAATTACATGTGCGCCTGGCGCCGGTGTGATCCCTCCTATATCCCAAATCATTTTTTCGGGATAGACATGAATTTTCCCACCGAGCTGTGGCTGATATTCAATAATTTTTGTCTTCATTTCACGTAATCCGCTATAGAAAGCCGCATATAACCCGGCAGGTCCTCCACCAACAATCGTTATATCCAATACATTGTTTTCTTCCACAATATCTACCCCTTAAAAAATTTATTGACAACGACAGCGTTTCGACTTATAGTTTTATTGTACTGAAAATGAGAATCATTATCAACAGATTTCACGTAAGAAAGGTGAGAATACAATAAATGGTTCGCCTGTATACAGAGGATTTGCAAATTTCATACGATGATCGTCTGATTGTTAAAGGGTTGTCCGTGCAAATACCAGATAAAAAAGTGACTGCTATCATCGGGGCCAATGGATGTGGAAAGTCTACCTTTCTGAAAGCTGTTACCCGATTGATTCCCCACCAAGCAGGTAAGGTCGTCTTGGATGGTGGTAATATCGCCAAACAAAATACAAAGAAGCTAGCACAGAAAATGGCGATCCTTCCCCAAACGCAGGAGGCTGCCAGCGGTTTAACGGTCGGTGAATTGGTTTCATATGGAAGATTCCCTTATCAAAATGCGATGGGCCGACTCACAACGCATGATACAGAAGTGATTGATTGGGCTTTAGAAGTGACCAATACAAGTGAATACAAATATCGTCAAGTGGATGCCTTATCAGGTGGTCAGCGTCAACGTGTTTGGATAGCAATGGCTCTTGCCCAGGAGACAGACATCATTTTCCTCGACGAACCGACAACCTATTTGGATATGGCGCATCAGCTTGAAGTGCTAGAACTGCTTCAGAAGTTAAACATTGAACAGCAGCGCACAATTGTGATGGTGCTTCACGACTTGAATCAAGCCGCACGCTTTGCTGATTTCATTGTCGCAATGAAAGATGGAGAGATTATTCGTGCCGGGATATGCGAGGAAGTCATCCAGCCAGATATATTGCGCCAAGTGTTTCGAATTGATGCCGAAATCGGCATAGATCCAAGGACTGGAAAACCGCTGTGCATTACATACGATCTACATAAAGGAGATAATAGAAAATGAAGAAATTTATATTACCCGCCATTTTGCTTCTCGCACTTGCGTTAGGGGCTTGTGGAAACAAACAGGATGAATCATCGAATAAAAACACAGTGAAAGAAGACGAAGGAAAAAGCGATACGATCACATATGAATCTGAAGATGGTCCAGTGGAAGTTCCGGCAGATCCACAAAAAGTCGTGGTGCTGGCCAGCTTTGCGGGTAATGTTATGGCACTTGATGTGAATTTGATCGGCGTCGATTCATGGTCAAAGTCGAATCCCCGTTTTGATTCCGCGTTACGTGACGTAGAAGAAGTATCCGAAGAAAACATCGAGAAAATCATTGAGCTTGAACCCGATTTAATTATTGGATTTTCTACCACTAAAAATATTGATAAATTGAAGGAAATTGCTCCTACTGTGACCTATACATACGGCAAAGTAGATTATCTGACACAACATATTGAAATTGGAAAACTTCTCAACAAAGAGGAAGAAGCGACAAAGTGGGTGGAAGACTTTAAACAGCGTGCACAAGATACAGGTAAAAAGATTAAAGAAAAAATCGGTGAAGATTCTACCGTTTCTGTTATCGAAAACTTTGACAAACAATTATATGTTTATGGCGACAGTTGGGGGCGCGGTACAGAAATCCTTTATCAAGAAATGAAACTTGCTATGCCCGAGAAAGTAAAAGAAATGGCAATGGAACCAGGCTATTACGCACTTTCCACTGAAGTGTTGCCTGAATTTGCAGGAGACTACATGATCTTAAGTTCCTTTGATGCAGCGGATAATTCCTTCATGGAAACAGATACCTATAAAAATATCCCGGCAGTGAAGAACAATCAAGTGTTTGAAGCCAATGGAGAGGAATTTTATTTCAACGATCCGCTGACATTGGAATATCAACTAGAATTCTTTACAGAGCATTTTTTGGGCACTAACTAATAATCGAACAGTGAGCCCCTCTACCACAGAAGCGGGCTCCTTTTTTAATGAACGGAAAGGCAGGAACGGTCCAAATGAAAGAACAGAAAAGAAAAACTACTCCTTTTAGTATCAAGTTGCTGGCGAGTATACTGCTTTTACTGATTGTATTTCTGCTGGCTATGAAGCTTGGAGCCGCCCACACTTCCTGGAGGGATGTCTGGCTGTCATTCACAGGCAGCAAACAACAAAGCGCTTTGATCCTAAAGGAAATCCGTATGCCGCGCGAAATCGGTGCACTGGCTGTCGGCGCCGCGTTAGCGGTCTCAGGGGCCATCATGCAAGGCATGACAAGAAATCCGCTGGCAGATCCTGGACTACTCGGACTGACTGCCGGAGCCAATGCCGCTCTGGCTACTACTCTTGCATTGGTGCCTGCCGTTAATTATTTTGGAATTATGATTGCTTGCTTCATAGGATCTGCTGTCGGCGCTCTTCTCGTTTTCGGTATCGCCTCTGCCAAACGTGGAGGATTCGCGCCTATTCGATTGGTTCTGGCCGGAGCTGCAGTGTCCACCTTCTTATTTGCAATTGCAGAAGGGGTTGGTCTGTATTTTAAGATTTCCAAAGATGTTTCCATGTGGACTGCAGGCGGATTGATCGGCACTGCATGGGGACAGCTGCAGGTGATCGTGCCTGTCATTCTCGCTGGTATTTTCATCGCAATTTTGCTGTCCCGCCAGCTGACTTTATTGAGCTTAAATGAAGAGGTTGCAATTGGACTTGGACAAAATACCTTCAAAGTGAAAGTCATTCTATTCCTAATCATTATTCTATTGGCCGGAGCCGCAGTGGCATTAGTCGGTAATCTGGCGTTTGTAGGACTCATGATTCCGCATATTGTACGTGCAATCGTCGGAACGGATTATCGATTCATCATCCCTGTATCCGTTGTAATAGGCGGAAGCTTTATGTTGCTCGCTGATATACTCGGCAGGACCTTGCAGGCACCATTTGAAACACCTGTAGCCGCTTTGATTGCTATTATTGGTCTACCGTTCTTTTTAGTGATTGTCCGTAAAGGAGGCCGTGCATTCTCATGATTCTTCCTGCTACAAGAAAAAAGCAGCGCCTCTTAGCCGGCTGCTTAGCTGTTTTAATATTGCTGCTGACCGCAGTTGCGATGGGACTCGGCTATGCATCTATCGAATGGAATCGAATAATCCCAACATTACTTGGTCAAGGAACATTCAAAGAAGAATTCGTACTGTTTTCGATCCGTCTTCCGCGAATCATCATCACCCTTCTAGCCGGCGCCGCACTCGCCCTGTCCGGTGCTATTTTACAAGGAATTACACGAAATGATTTAGCCGACCCTGGAATTATCGGAATTAATTCAGGCGCTGGCGTGGCGATCGCAATATTCTTCCTATTTTTCCCGATCGAAGCAGGATCATTCTCATTTTTCTTACCGCTGGCAGGATTTGCAGGTGCCATTGTGACTTCTGTTCTCATTTATCTATTTGCATACAGCCGTAAATCCGGACTGCAGCCTATGCGGCTTGTACTTGTCGGAATTGGGTTTTCCATGGCACTTTCTGGAATCATGGTTGTGATCACTTCCTCTGCTAAACGGGAAAAGGTTGATTTCATTTCCAGGTGGATTGCAGGTAATATTTGGGGCACTGATTGGCCGTATATTTGGGCTCTTCTGCCTTGGCTGCTGATATTGATACCTTTCGCTCTCTATAAAGCATATCGATTGGATTTATTAGGTCTGAATGAATCTATATCTACAGGGATTGGTGTTTCAGTTGAACGAGAACGGCTGATTTTGTTACTTACAGCAGTTGCATTAGCTGCTTCTGCTGTATCTGTTACAGGCGGAATTGCATTTATTGGTTTAATGGCGCCACATATTGCAAAGTCCTTAGTTGGCCCGCGCCATCGATTGAATTTACCTATTGCCATTCTGATCGGTAGCTTTCTATTGTTGCTAGCGGATACGTTGGGACGGAATATTTTAGAACCAGATGGAATTCCCGCAGGCATCATCGTCTCATTGATAGGAGCCCCGTACTTTTGTTACTTGCTATTGAAAAAATGAATTAAAAAACGCCAGAACGACACATCCTTTAAAGGATATATCGTTCTGGCTTTTAAATCCTCATCTGTCTCATTCTTATCTAACTAAATAACTCTTGTTTAAAATTGAGTAAGTAAATAGTAAGTAAAAAACCCAACCAAGTAAACGGCTGGATTTTTTAACGTTTCACGTGGAACATTGTAGGATTTTGTCAATTAAAAAAATTTTGTCGTCCATGTTTCGCCATTCCACACGGTTGAAACAACATCTTCATAAAAATCGGGTTCATGTGAGATCAGTAAGATACTGCCCTTATATTCTTTCAATGCACGCTTCAACTCTTCTTTTGCATCAGCATCCAAGTGATTGGTCGGCTCATCCAGTACCAATAAATTTGTCTCCTGATTTACCAGCTTACATAGTCGTACTTTCGCACGTTCCCCTCCACTTAACACTTTCACTTTGCTCTCGATATGCTTCGTCGTCAATCCGACACGTGCTAAAGCAGCACGTACTTCATATTGTGCAAAGTGCGGAAACTCACTCCAAATTTCTTCCAGACATGTATTATCTGTCTCAGCTTTCATTTCCTGTTCAAAATAACCAATGGATAAATGTTCTCCCTGCTCTACTTTTCCTTGCAAAGCCGGAATTTCACCGAGAATACTTTTCAAAAGTGTTGTTTTCCCAATACCGTTCGCTCCTGCCAATGCAATTTTTTGTCCTCGTTCCATCGTCAGGTCGAGTGGTTTTGAAAGGGGCTCGTCATAACCAATTACGAGTCCAGTCGTTTCGAATAAATACTTACCTGGCGTCCGTGCCGTTTTGAAATCAAAATGCGGCTTCGGCTTTTCAGAGTCAAGTTCAATTACATCCATTTTATCCAGCTTCTTCTGACGGGACATCGCCATTCGGCTTGTCGCAGCATTTGCTTTATTACGTGCAACGAAATCTTTCAAATTGGCGATTTCTTTCTGTTGCTTCTTATACGCAGCTTCCACTTGCTGTTGTTTCATCTCATGCACGCGCAAAAACTCGTTATAATCGCCTGGGTAGCGATTAATTTTCTGATTTTCCATATGATAAATTAAATTGATGACATTGTTCAAAAATGGAATATCGTGCGAAATCAAAATAAATGCACCAGGGTATTCCTGTAAGTAGGTACGTAACCACTCGATATGTTCTACGTCCAAGTAGTTCGTTGGCTCATCCAACAGCAAAATATCCGGCTTCTCAAGCAAAAGCTTCGCTAGCAATACTTTGGTCCGTTGTCCACCACTTAAGTCGTGTACGTCCCGATCCAGACCGAATTCATTCAAACCAAGACCGTTCGCCACTTCTTCCACTTTCGCATCGATCATATAAAATCCACTTTGCTCCAATGTGTCCTGAATCTGTCCCGTCTCTTCCAAAAGGCCTTCTAATTCATCCGGTTCTACTTCACCCATTTTAGCAAACAGTTCATTCATTTCAGTTTCCATATCGTATAAATACTGAAAAGCCGTACGCAATACATCGCGAATCGACATTCCTTGTTTCAAAACGGCATGTTGATCCAAATATCCAATCCGTACACGTTTCGACCAATTCACTGTCCCTGCATCTGGCTCCAGCTTGTGCGTGATGATATTCATGAACGTAGATTTCCCTTCTCCGTTCGCACCTATCAATCCGATATGTTCCCCTGCCAACAAACGAAACGACACGTCATCGAAAATCGCCCGATCTCCAAATCCATGACTAATATTTTTCACTGTTAATAAACTCATGATGTACACCTATTCCTTTTTATTCATTGATATTCTAAAAAACAATTACTGTACAACAAGAACACTTGGACAGTAATGCGTTAATCATAGCTGTTCCTATTATTTTACCATCCTCGACTTCCAATTGCTTTAAAAACAAAAAACCAGCCTCATTATAGGCTGGCTCGATTATTCTTCTTCCACTTCCACAATAAGCTCAATTTCGACAGGAATATCAAACGGAAGCGTATTGACGCCGATCGCTGAGCGAGCATGCTCTCCTTTGTCGCCAAACACTTCGACAATAACATCTGATGCTCCGTTGATCACTTCCGGCTGCCGAATAAAATCATCAGTCGAATTAACAAAGCCTAAGATCTTCACAAAGCTTTTGATTTTATCCAATGAACCAAGCTCGGCCCGCAGATTGCTCATTAACTGAAGAGCCGTTTCTCGGGCTGCCTGATAGCCTTGCTCCATTGAAACATCATCGCCCAGTTTTCCTGTAATCATTGCTTTTCCTTCACGCATATAACCGGCACCTGATGTGTAAAGTGCACTTCCCAGACGGGCAGTCATCTGATAGTTCGCCATAGGCCGTGAAGCTGGTGGTAATTCAATTCCTAGTTCTTTGAGTTTTCCTTCGATGTTCATCTCTTGTCCCCCGATCCTAAAAATATTGAATTGATCGTATCATGTAGCCTAGGAACCGTCAAAATCAATTCAAAAAGGAACATGTGACCATCCACATGTTCCTTCCATTATTTCATTTTGTACAATTCCTGATTCAAGGATTTGAATAAGGAGTAAATCATCAGCACGACGATGAACGAGAACGGCAAGGCCGCTATAATGATTGTATTTTGCAAAGCAGCGAGACCACCTACTGAAAGTAAGATCAATGCAATTGCAGATTGAATGATTCCCCAAATGACCTTCACAGAATTCGGCGGCGTCAATGAGCCATACGTTGACTGCATTCCGAGCACATATGTAGCAGAATCTGCTGATGTGATGAAGAAAGATGTCACAAGAAGAATGGCGAATAACGAGATCAAGAACGACAATGGTAGCTCGTTAAACATTTCAAACACAACTATCTCAATATCTAAAGATGCCAAGTCCACTGCGCCTGAATTCTGTATATCTACAGCTGTCGAACCGAACGCAGCAAACCAGATAAAACCGAAGAATGATGGAACGAGTAGCACACCCGCCATAAACTCACGGATTGTGCGTCCTTTTGAGACACGCGCAATGAACATACTGACGAATGGAGACCAAGAAATCCACCAAGCCCAGTAGAAAATTGTCCAACCGTCAAGCCACCCTCGATTTTCTCCATTTAACGGAGCTGTTCCCATACTCATTTCGATGAGATGAGTAAAATAGCCCCCAACTGAATCTGTGAACATATTCAAGATCAACAATGTCGGTCCTAAGATTAAAATAAACCCTAAAAGCGCGACAGCTAATATCAAATTCGTGTTGGATAGATATCGTATTCCTTTATTTAACCCTGACCACGCGGAGCCGATAAACAAAAACGTCACGACAGTTACAATGATAAATTGAGACTGTATACCGATCGAGAATCCGAATAAATAATTCAAACCTGCATTAATTTGAACTGCGCCAAAGCCGAGGGAGGTTGCTACGCCAAAAGCTGTTGCAAAAACAGCAAGAACATCAATTACTGTCCCCCAAGGACCTTTCATCTTCGCTCCAAAAATCGGCTTCAGTGTTGCTGAAATTAAACCAGGTTCACCTTTTCGAAACTGAGAATATGCTAAAGCCAATGCTACCATTCCATACAATGCCCAGATGTGAAGACCATAATGTAAAAATGTTTTTCGCATCGATTCTTTAAATGCGGCAGCTGTGAAAGGATCTTCAGTAGCCGGAACAGCGTAGTGGGATATAGGTTCTGCAGCACCATAGAAAACCAAACCAATTCCCATGCCTGCAGAGAAAAGCATTGCAATCCATGTAATTGTAGAGAATTGCGGTCGATCCGAATCTTTTCCTAAACGAATCTTTCCATAAGGGCTGAATATCATAAAAATACTGAGTAACAAGAGTGCAGTCATGAGCAACATGTAATACCAACCAAACGATGATGCTACAAATGCTTTGCCGGAGTTTGTGATCTGCTCAAAATGTTCTGGATCAATTACACCATAGCCAACAGCCAAGATGATCAATCCTATTGTAATGTAAAAGACATTTGAAATTTTCTTCATGGTTCCCCCAATTAACATAGTTTGCATAGCAGTTGTACACTATACTCTCAATTAATTAAGAAATCAAATGAATATGTGGAAGTTTTTTATTTTATTAGTACGTGAGGAGCCCTAAACCCTTGCATGGCGGTCTATATTGTGTTTTTCTGAAATTTAAAATGAAAACTTCTTACACAGTAGTTTAAAAGGAATTTCCCGGTTATTCCCCAAATATTGACCAATTGGTTAGCCTTAGGTCTTTGATACTTGGAAGTCTTTTCTAGTTGTCTTTATTTATAGTACGAAGTGTTATTCAATAAAAAAGCCGGCAAGAGATTGGACTGTCATCTCTTGCCGACTTCTTCTTATTTGTCTAAATACATTACAGCATAATTATCGTTTTCCATTGGATGCGGCTCAAATCCTTTAACATAATCAGCAAATGCGATCGGCGGTGTAGTATGCGCCAATGGAACCCAAGGAGCGTCTAAGTGGAATCGTTCCTGTGCTTTCTTATACAATTCGACCCGTTCATCTTGGTCGAATGTGACACGTGCCTGTTCAATTAATTCTTGGAACTCTTCATTATCATAGAACGCTAAATTGTTCGCAGGGGTTTCCATATTCGTATTGCTCAGATTTGGGTAGAGGAAGTTGTCTGGGTCTGCCATAACACCAGTCCATCCATATAAAGCCATTGGATGCTGTCCGTCACCCGTCTTTTCCAAATATGTTGCCCACTCATAAGTGACAATTTTTGCTTTGATACCAATTTCCTCCAAATTGGCTTGGATTGCTTCAGCTGTTTTCATTGGTTGTGGAAGGTATGGACGAGGGTTGCTCATCGCCCAGATTTCTGTCTCGAACCCTTCAGGATAGCCAGCTTCTGCAAGCAATGCTTTTGCTGCCTTTACGTCAAATTTATAATCCTCGATTTCATCGTTATACCCCCATAAAGCAGGCGGCACCGGACTTTTTGCAACATCTGCAAATCCACTGTAGAACCCATCAACAAGTGCCTTCTTGTCAATCGCCATATTGATCGCTTGTCTCACTTTGACATCGTCAAATGGTGCTTTCTGCGTATTCATCACCATAAAGCCTTCATTGAAACTTGGTCGTTTGACGAGTTTTAATTTTTCGTCTTTTTCTACGGTTTTTGCGTCTTCCGGATTCATCCCATCAATGAAATCTGCTTCTCCGCTCAGCAAAACATTCAAACGAGCCGAGTTGTCCGGAACAACTGTAAAGATAATCTGATCCAGCAGCGGCTGACTTTCTACATAATAATTTTCATTCGCTTTGACGACAATTTTGTCATTGCGTGTCCAGCTATCAAATTGGAATGGTCCCGTACCTACCGGATTTTCATAAAATCGTTCGTTGTACTGTTCTATAGCTGTCGGGCTTGCAATACCAAACATCGGGATTGCCAAATAGCTGATAAATGGAGCGACCTTTTCCTTCAACTTGATTTCTACCGTATGTTCATCCACAGCCTTCACATAGTCGATTTTATGTTCTTCGTCTCCTTTAAATCCACCATACAAGAATGGATAGTACGGGAAATCTCCGATATGATATTCGTTTTCGGTATCCATCCAACGTTCAAAATTAAACACGACAGCATCGGCGTTAAAATCAGTGCCGTCATGGAAAGTTACACCCTTTTTAAGTGCAAGTGTCCATGTTAAGCCATCTTCACTCGTTTTATAGGATTCAGCCAATTTAGGCTGTAATTGCAAGTCTTTATCATACTCAAATAAAGTTTCAAAAATAGCGTGAGTCACTCGAATGGATTCTCCGTCTGTAATATTGATCGGATCTAATCCTACAGAGTCGGCACCTCTTGCATAGACCATCGTACCGCCTTCTTTTGAGCTCCCATTCCCTTTTGAAGCATCCGCCTCTTTGTCATTATCACTCGAACAAGCGCTGAGGATAAATAACCCTAAGATTACACTCATTGCATACAAAAATCGCTTCATAAAATTTCCCCCTTCAGGTAACTATCTTAGATGTTCTTTTTCTATTCTCAGTTAATTGGTTTGAAAAGTCAATGTACTTAGAAATTTTATTCACAGACTTTTGAAGTTTTACATGCAATGTGTTTTAATATAGGAAGGATAAACTTCATACGATTGTAGGTGACTTATGAGAACATTGCAAGAAACAATAAAAGTACATTACTCTTCTTTATCACCCGGTCAACAGAAAGTAGCTGCCTTCTATATAGAACGACCCCAAGAAGCTGCATTGTTAACTGCTTTCCAGATCGGAAAGCAAGTGGGCGTCAGTGAAACGACAGTTATTCGCTTGGCTTATGCATTAGGATTTAGCGGTTATTCTGAATTACAACAAGCCCTTCGAAAAGATTGGCTTTTACCTAAACAAGACATTTCCGAAGTATTGCCTTCAAAAGATGGACAAACAAACGACAATCAACTCATTCGTCAAGTAATCCTAAGAGAGCAAGCCATTTTACAGAACCTGGCCGAGCAGATAAAAGTGGATGACGTTTGGGCAATGGCAGAGACGCTTATTCATTCAGATCGAATATATATTGGCGGTTTCGGCAGTTCATATGCTGCAGCCTACTGGTTATATTACGCACTGAAACAAATGCGAGCCAATGTTGTAATATCCAGTCCTACTGGATTTATGACGGAAGACATTTGTGACTTGACTACAAATTCAGCGGCTGTAATTTTCTCATTTCCCCGCTACCGTCAAGATACCGTGCAAGCCGCAACGATTGCGAAAGAGCAAGGAGCAAAAGTAATCGGCATTACAGACCGAACACTATCCCCTATCGGTCAACTAGCGGATATGACATTTACGAGTTCGGAAAATGAGGTGACAGATGCTCATTCCATTGCCTCGATCATCAGTCTATTGGATATGCTTCTTGCAGGTATGCGAATACGTGACTGCGAACACATTGCCAAACGCCAACAACAGCTAGAGCATTTATATGCTGAACAACAATTATTTTCAGAATAGAATGGAGGATAACTCAATGAACAACCCAATTCAATTCATTTCAGATCATAAAGAACAACTTCTACAAACCTATCAAGAGTTGCATGCACTGGCAGAGCCTAGCTGGGAAGAGAAGAAAACTTCTCGCTATCTACAGGACAAACTTTCAGTTGCCGGCTTGCAAATCAAAACATATCCAGATCACTATGGATTTATTGCAGAAATACCCGGTGAAAAAGAGAGCGTTATCGCGCTTCGTGCCGATATGGATGCGTTGGTTCAAGAAGTGGACGGCGTTGTAAAAGCCAATCATTCTTGCGGCCATGATGGACATAGCACAATGGCATTATATGCTGCGCTTGCGCTGCAGAATAGCAAAGCCACTTTACAACATACTATTCGATTCATCTTCCAGCCTGCTGAAGAAAAAGCTGAAGGAGCATTGCAGATGATGAAGGAGGGTGTCTTAGAAAATGTCTTGTTTTTAGGCGGTGTCCATGTAAGACCACACACGGAAGTACCTTATGGCAAATCGGCCCCTGTCATCTTGCACGGTTCATCTGCAACATTGACTGGCGTCATCACGGGGACACCCGCTCATGCAGCACGGCCAGAGGAAGGTAATAACCCAATTGAAGCGGCGAGTTTATTGATTCAAGCATTAAAACAAATTCGTCTGCAAGGCAATAAAAAGTACTCTATTAAAATGACGGAACTGCATGGCGGAGAGACGAGTAACTCCATCCCAGAAAGTGCTCGCTTCACGCTTGATGTACGTGCAGAAGCGAATGAAACGATGGTTGCTTTGCTGGCAAAGGCACAATATATTATCGAGAGCACCGCAAAGCTGACAGAGACGAACATTGCTTGCGAACAAATAGGCTACTCCCCGGCAGCTACCGAAAACTCAGTTGCCGTTCGAATGGCACAACATGCAATTGGTTCCGTATTGGGTCGCGAGAACGTTGCCGGCCCTTGTATTTCACAAGGAGCTGAAGACTTTCATTTTTACACATGGAAAACACCTCATATTCCAGCTACGATGATTGGATTAGGCTGCGATTTAAAGCCAGGACTACATCATCCGCAAATGACATTTAACACGGACGCTTTGGTTTATGGAACGAAAATACTGATTGAGCTGGTTATGAAGGCAGACCAAGAATTGGAGGAGAATATCCTGTGAAAAACTCAACCCTGACGATTCGAACAATCGATTCGCTTGAAGATCTACAAAAAGTTCATGCTCTTGAATCCATCGTTTGGAGTGTGGAAGACACCGTGCCAACCAGCCATACGATCGCTACCGTAAAGAACGGCGGGCTGATTTTGGGAGCATTTGATGAAGACCGACTAATTGGTTTTCAATATAGCTTCCCCGGTTTCGATGGCAAAAGTATCTATCTTTATTCACACAGTCTAGGCATTCATCCCGATTACCGCAGACTGGGTATTGGTGAACAATTGAAAGTGGCTCAAAAGAAAGTGGCACTCGAAAAAGGGTATGATCGTATCGTTTGGACATACGATCCACTTGAAACAGTCAATGCCAATCTGAATCTACATAAACTGCGTGCCGTAGTAGTGGATTATACAGAAAATGCGTACGGAGAAATGGAAGATGGAATGAACAATGGAATACCGACCGATCGTTTTACAGTGGAGTGGAATATTCGGGAACAGCCCACCGATTCTGCGCCTATCGATTTAGACAAAGTACATTCACTAGTTGAAACGAGTGTGGATAATGGTTTCTTGCATGCAGAGCATATGAATTGGCAAACCGACCATCAGAAATTAATCGTTCCAGTGCCTGCAAACTTCCAAGAACTCAAACAACATGATTTGACAGCAGCAATTATCTGGCGAGAAAAAACGAGAGAAATCTTTAAAGGTTGCTTGAGCAATGGCTGGATCGTGACCGATCTGCTTAAACATCCCGAAAACAATGAAGGCTACGTCTATATTTTAGAGAAAAGAGGAAATTATGATGGAAATTAAAACAGTTGTTTTGCGGTATATGAAAATGCAATTACTTCACCCATTCAAGACGAGTGTCGGAGTGGAGCAGGACAAAGACTTTATTTTGGTGGAAGTGAAATCAGCAGATGGGCAATCCGGCTTCGGTGAATCAGTTGCTTCGATTTCCCCGCTGTTTCATGAAGAAACGGTCCAAACGAATTGGCATATGCTGAGTGATTATTTGATTCCGTTACTTTTGAAGTCAGATATTCAGCATCCTGACGATGTTACGAAGATGTTTGATCACTTCAGAGGGAACTATAACGCGAAAGCGGCAATTGAAGGTGCTGTTTGGGACTTATATGCAAAAAAACAGAATATGTCGCTAGCTGCCGCTTTAGGTGGCACGAAAAAGCAAATCGAAGTAGGTGTCAGCGTAGGAATCCAAGAAACGGAAGCAAAATTGTTGAAGAAAGTAGAAGGCTATTTGGAGAGTGGCTTCAAACGTATCAAAGTCAAAGTGATGCCGGAAAGAGACTTGGATATTCTGCAGGCGATTCGCGGAGAATTTCCTGATATCCAGCTAATGGCGGACGCAAACTGTGCATATACGTTGGCGGATATCGAGCATTTGCGAAAATTTGATGAGTTTGGTCTGACAATGATCGAACAGCCCCTTGCACACGGCGACATTGTGGACCATGCGCAATTGCAGGCCAATATCGAAACACCGATCTGTCTGGATGAAAGCATTCATTCCGCGGAAGACGTACGAAAATCGATTGAACTCGGCAGTACGAAGATCATCAACTTAAAAATTGGACGTGTGGGTGGATTAACGGAATCGAAGAAAATCCATGACTTATGTGTTCAGCATAATATTCCGCTTTGGTGCGGTGGTATGCTCGAAGCAGGTGTCGGACGCGCTCACAATATCGCGATCACAAGCTTGCCAGGCTTCACACTGCCGGGTGACACCGCTCCTTCCGCTCATTATTGGGACGAAGATATTATCTTACCGGAAGTCACCATGAATGACGGACTCATTGATGTGCCTACAACTCCAGGAATTGGATTTGATTTAAACTGGGACAAGGTAGAAGAGTGCATGGTGCATAGCCGGGTGTTTCACAGGGGTTAAGGAAAGAAATTGGCATATAGTAAGGCTGGAGGGATCTTCATGAAATCAAAAATATATATCCAAAATGAAAAACACCAAGCAGGCATGACAATGAAAGATTTCGAAAGTCCGGAAAGCAACAACATGGCACTTCATGCATGCGAATCTGCTAAAAGTGTGCTCTACAACCGAGAGCGATTAGCCAGCTTTCTACAGTCCAGTCCTGCAAATTTCGTTTTTGCCAATCAAACACACAGCGCAAACTTTCATCATGTGACTGAAAACGATCGGGGTAAAGGTGCGCTACGTCAAGATACCGCCATAGCGGACACAGATGCGCTGTATACATTTGAACCGAACATTGTATTATGCAGCTTGACCGCAGATTGTGTTCCTGTGATTTTTTATAGCGAAGACAATCCACTGATCGGTGTCATTCATTCGGGTTGGCAAGGGACCGTGAAGGAAATCACGCTGAAACTGTTCCAGCACTTGCAGCAAACGGAACAGTGCAACCTCAATCATGTGCATGTACAAATGGGCGCGGCGCTTAGTCAGAGGAAGTTTGAAGTCGATGAAGACGTCTATACAAAATTCCACGATCTTGGCTATGCAGACGAATGGATTGAATACAATGAAGTGACAAATAAATTTCATATCGACAACCAGCTAACGGTGAAAAAGCAATGCGAATTGGCCGGTATTCCTCCTGGCAATATTTCGGTTGACCGCATGTGTACGTTTCAAAGTACGGACGGCTTTTCTTATCGTGAAGATAAACAAGCGGGCCGACATTTGAGCTTTATCCGGAGAACAAAATAAAAAGGCTATCCCAAAAAGTTGTTTCATCTTTTTGGGATAGCCACTAATTTAGTTTCCTACTATTTTTAACATGTTGTATTTTTATAAATTACTAAAAGATTAGATCTTAAATTGTTGTACTACTTTACTGAGCTCTTCACTGAGTTCTGTTAATTTTACCGCGGAGTCCGTGACGGATTGAGTAGCCCGTAGCTGCTCTTCTGTCGATGCACTCACTTCTTCGCACGCTGCTGCCGTTTCCTGTGAAGTCGCCGCCATCATTTGGATGGTCTGAGCCACTTGCTCTTTATACGTTGTCACGCTTTGTACTTGGCTATAAATATCATCAATGGACTCTTGCATATCGCTCATCAAGTGTGAAATATCTTTAAATGTTGTTTCGGTCTCTTCCACAACACTGCTTTGACGATGAAAATTATCCATAGTTTCTTGCATTTGAGTCGTGACCATTCGCGACTCTTCTTGTAATTCTAAAACTGTGACTTTCACTTCGTCCGTAGAGCGTGCAGATTGCTCTGCTAATTTGCGCACCTCTTCAGCCACAACAGCGAAACCTTTTCCATGCTCCCCTGCACGGGCAGCTTCAATACTCGCATTTAACGCCAACAGATTGGTCTGAGAAGAAATATCGGTAATCGTCTCCATAACACTGCCGATCGCTTTCACCTTATTCCCTAAGTTCCCAATCACACTGAACATGGATTTTAAATCATTTTCCCAATCGGCAAATGAACCTTGCATCTGTTTCATCTGTTCAGACCCATTTGTGTTCATCACACCTGCTTGCTGCGCCATTTCCGTCATTCGGCGAGAACGGCTTGCAATTTCATTGATTTGTTCGCCAAGTGAGTCTGCCTGTACCGTAACGTCTTCCGAATCCTCTGCAGACTTTGCCGCCCCTTTTGCAATTTCATTAACTGCATGTGCCACTTCTGAACTGGAAGCACTCGTTTCTTCTGCTACCGCGCTCATACTCTCTGAATTCATTCGTACGTCTGCCGCGGATTGATTGACTACTGTAATGATCGTATCCATATGCCCTATCATTGTGTTGAATGAATTCCCTAGTTCACCAAATTCATCCTTCGATTGATTGTTGGAACGGACAGTTAAATCACCTTGCGCGACAGATGCCATGAGATCTTTCAGTGTATCTACCGGCTTTAAGGTTTTTGACATTAAGGCATATAGGAAAGCGGCTAAAATGACCAATGTGATAAGTGTGATACTAATCATGGATGTTCTTAGCTTATTGGCCATCAGGTTAATTTCCTTCTTATCATAGACTGCACTGATTTTCCAGCCTAAATCAGGGAGTGTGGAATAGACCATCACATGATCGTTACCTTCCACCTCGTAGTGGATAACGTCCGACTCTTTATTTTTTGCATACATTTCAGCAATATATGGATGCTCCATAAGACTTTCACCTTGAAGAGTGGGATGTGAAATGGCTGTACCGGTTTTGTCTAGCATAATAGGATAGCCATGAAAGCCCAGCTCTGTTTCCTCTAACTCTGAAGTAAAGGTAGACAGATCCAATGTTATACCGATTACTCCCGCAATTTGACCATCTAACTCGACTGCTTTTGCTCCAGTGATGGCCAATTCATTCGTTCCCGCGTCTATGTATGGATCTGTCCAAAATACTGAATCAGGATTTTCTGCTGCCCCTTTATACCAGCCCCTGCTAGTGGGATCAAAGCCCTCTTCCATTTCAACGAACGGAACGTGAAGCATATTCTTGTCAGGTGTCGCATAATAAATGAATGTGGTTTTGTCATGAACTTCTAAAAAGTCTAGTAGAATTTGATTGAGTGGTTGCTGCACATCCACTTCCGATTCGCCTGTCGCACTTTTATAATCTCTAAAATCCGAAGAACTTGCTAATTGGCTAAGGCCCTTTTCAAATTGCTCTATGTATTTTCCTGTCGAGCGACTTAGTTCATGAACAATTGCTTCGCTTGCCTCGACATTATTCTCAAAAGAATTTTTTTGTACTGCGTTACTGCTGAACGCTGTCATAATTGCAGCCCCTAAGAAAAACAAAACAATTGAACTGCTGATGATTTTCGTCTTTATCGACCTTTTCATAATCCATTCTCCCTGTCTGTATATAGTACTTCCCCACTAGTTTATCGTCTAAAGTATCCGTAAGTTTAGTTTCTTTAAAACATTTTTAATAATTTTAAACCTAGTATCGAATAAAAATAATCCCCTCCACATTAAGTAGAGAGGATTTCCGACATCTTGTGTTATTCTATTCGAGATTTTTAATATTCATTTGCTCGATTTCTTACCGGTCTTCCATCAATCATTCACTATTTATCCTCGTCCTCAATTGTTATGTCTCTTTCAGTATCTTTTCTCATTGCCGTAAAGTCCGGTTCATCACCGAATTCAGTATTATAGTTCACATTTCTAAATGCTTCACGGTTTTCACTGTATTCACCTTCTATCTCTTTATCCGGCTTGAATAAAAGAGCGATCGCTGCCAATCCACTAAGCCCTACAATTGCATAGATAATCTTTGCAAGTATTGTGTTTTGCCCCCCAAATATAGTTGCCACTAAATCAAAACCGAAAAACCCTATTAATCCCCAGTTAAGAGCTCCGATAATGACCAATGCCAATGCAACCCGCATAACCATACTCATACCATACACCTCCTTCAGTAAATCCATAATCGAATTCAATACAGAACTGTAAAGATTCCTTCTTATAGTTCACTAAAAGAGATTTTTCATGCATATTTTTATACACATAGACAGTTAACAGGTTCTATTTCTGTTGTCTGGACTCTACAGTAGAAGAAGACTACAAATGAAAGTAGGGACGACATGCGAATTGATGGAGTTTTTTCAGGAGGCGGATTGAAAGGATTTGCATTAGTAGGTGCCGTTCAAGAATTGGAGAAACAAGGCTATCGTTTTAGAAACTTGGCGGGAACGAGTGCTGGGGCAATTTTAGCAAGCTTTTTGGCTGCAGGATATACAGCAAATGAGATAGAGAAAATGTTAGCGGAAGAAGATTTTCAATCATTGCTTGATCCACGAAAAACCTTGCTGCCATTTCCTTTCATGAAATGGGTTTCGCTTTATTGGAGAATGGGTCTTTATCAAGGAAAAGCGCTAGAGGATTGGTTTTTTGACAAGCTCGCACGAAAAGGTTGCTATGCATTTGGCGATTTGCCGAAAGACTCGTTGAAACTGGTGGCATCTGATTTAACGAACGGAAAAATGATGCTGTTGCCTGATGACTTAGAGCAATATGGCTATGATCCCGATAAATTTTCTATTGCGAAAGCATTGCGTATGAGTTGCGGAATTCCCTATTTCTTTGAACCCGTCCGTCTGGATGCACCAAAGGGAGCAGTAGTTGTAGACGGTGGCGTGCTGAGTAATTTTCCAATGTGGATTTTTGATGACGATACACGCCATCCATTGATTGGATTGAAATTAAGCCGCCGCCAAGAGGAAACATCCGGTCGACCCATACACAATGCATTGCAATTATTCGAAGCATTGTTTTCCACGATGAAAAATGCGCATGATGAAAAATATATTTCTCGAGAACACGAAAAAAACATCGTCTTTATTCCCGTGGATGATTACAGTGCAACGCAATTTGATCTGACCGAAGAACAAATGGAGGAATTGCTCAATATTGGACGAAACCGAACCAAGCAATTTTTACGCACTTGGTCTCCAACACGTTTACAGGTCGTCAGAAAACAAAATGTCATCTAAATGAAATATTTGCTCTTATCTCTGTTTAACTCATAGATTTGGCGGGTAAAATGACTTATAAGGAGGGTTGCAATGATGACTAATTGTCAAGAAAGTTTTATCTTCAACAGAGAGCTGCAACTTTTGACCGATGAATACCAAACTGCACCCGCCGATGTAAAATCTTTTATCCTAAAAGATATTCAGCTGCTCAAAACAGCGATTTCTCTTTTGCAAGGCGATGCAAGTTAATATAGAAACATCCACTTAGCTATACAGTTTTTCCAAGTTTTTATTACGCTCCATTCTTTCTTCTCCTGTTGCCAAATCATATTTTTTCAGTAGATGAAATACCTCATTCAACGTCCCTTGATCCAATGGCTTGCTTAAAAAAATCTCACTACGCTTGAATAAATCTTTCGGCAAAAACATGTGTTGTTCTTTCAGCTTTTGCAAGACATCATTTTGAGAATGGTCGATTGTACACCTGCTCATTTGCGTTCACTCCTTTACTCAACACTCTATCACAATTTTCAATAAACTGAAAACCAAGGCTTGTTGCTTAGATGTGTGTGCTGCAAGCCTTAGTTTATCCATTTGACAACACAACAAGCACCTACTATACTGAGGTTAATTATATGAATGGGGTGACGAGTGGACAATGGATAACTAATCTATGGAAGATTAAGGAAACGAATATTTTTTCGCTTTCAAGAACCATAGGATTAGTCTGTACATTTTGCCGCTCGCACAATAATAGTGCGATTTTTAAACATGGCTAATCCTTCTAAACTACTTGTTTAGAAGGATTTTTTCTTTCTAAACATTAAGGAGAGATGCTACATGCAAGTTACTGTGACACACCGTTTATTCAAAGAAACTACCTTGACGATCGAGCGTGGTAAAACCATTGGGATTGTCGGGCCTAATGGCAGTGGCAAATCTACGCTTCTACACCAACTACACGACACTATAAAAACAAGTGCGCTTATGACACAAGAGGCGCAAAGCGAAAAACTGGAGTATACATCCGAGGAGCTTGCATTCCTCAGTGATTGGCAGGTACCAGCCCTTCCCTACGATAAGTTAAGCGGAGGTGAGCAATTGAAGCTCCGCCTCGCCAAGGCGTTAACTTCGCGCGCACCGATTCTTTTACTCGATGAGCCGACTAATCATCTAGACGATGACAGCATAGCAAAGCTTACAGAACTGGTCCAAACAAGTTCCAAAACGTGGATAATCGTATCACATGACCGATTCTTTTTAGACCAAGTCGCCACGACTATCTGGGCGATTGATGATGGCGCGATTGATGTGGTCACTGGCGATTATAGTCATTATGAAACATGGCGCAAAGCGAAGCGTGATAGCCAGGCGCATGCGTACACTGTACAACAAAAGCACATTGCACGTGTCGAGCAGCAATTAAATGAGCTCCAGACATGGTCGGCTACTATGCATAAAGAATCCACAGCTGCCCACCACCCGAAAGCAATGGGCGCGAAGGAATATTACCGAACCAAAGCTAAACGTGCAGATAAGCAAGTGAAATCGAAACGTAAAAAACTCGAACAACAATTGCAGGAACATCACATTGATAAAGTCAGCAAGGAACATACCATTCATTTCTCGCTTGCCGTCGAGCGTACGATAGGCAAACGCATTATTGAATTAAAAAACGTAGCAGTTTCTCCTATTTTACAAGATGTAAACCTAGTTTTGACCCGTGGCGAAAAAGTTGCAATACTTGGTGCAAATGGAGCCGGTAAATCTACTTTACTACACGCAATATATACATCTGCGATAACAAGCGGAGAACTTTGGCTAACAGAGGCAGCAAACATTGGCTATTTATCGCAGTCAGTTTTCGATCTTCCTCTTGAACAAACGGTTGCCGAATTCTTTACGTACGATAACTTCGAGGAAGAAGGCACAATCCGTACACAACTCATTCTTTTAGGCTTCACTAATGCACACTGGCATACAGCCATTCATGAGTTAAGCATGGGCGAACGGATTAAACTAAAAATTGCTCAGTTTATCTTGGAGCGACGCAATGTTTTATTATTAGACGAACCAACAAATCATCTCGACATTGCGTCTCGCGAGCAATTGGAAGATGCGCTACTGGCTTATGAAGGCACGCTTATTTTCGTTTCCCACGACCGCTACTTTCGGGAAAAACTAGCTACTCGCAGTGTAACAGTTGAAAATGGCACACTGCACTTACCACAAGCTAAACAAACAATGAATGAAGTATTACTTGCACTCGAGACTGAAAAACAAGCCGTGCTTGGACAATTGTCATATTTGACTCCTAAGGATCCACAATACGCCGTGCTAGATGCTCGCTTCACTGAACTATTGAAGTTAATTAAAAAGGCTAAATCTTGATTAATTATAAGCTTGCGAATAATTAAGGCTAAGTACTTTTAATCCTATCGTCACCAATCACGCCGAAACGGTATCATTCTTCGAAAGCTTTTGCATAGTTGCACCTTCCCTTCAAATGAAATCTCATTTGAAGGTTTTTTTATTTAACTACACTTGACTCTACTTAGCTACCTGTATATACTGTGCATATACAGTATATGAAAAGAAATGAGGTGATGTATTGAATATTGTCATCTCCAATACAGTGAACCAACCAATTTATGTACAGATTAAGAACCAGCTTAAAGAGCAGATCCTACTTAAAGAATTACAGGAGAAGGAAGCACTGCCTTCCATTCGAAAACTCGCGAAAGACTTGCAGGTCAGTGTCATCACGACAAAAAAAGCGTATGAAGAGCTGGAAAGAGATGGACTGATTGAAACTTTCCCGGGAAAAGGTTCGTTTGTCGCAGCACAAAATCATGAATTGCTGAAGGAAGAGCAATTGAAGAAAATTGAGGATCAACTGGCAATGGTCATTGAAGATAGCCGAGCTTTCGATGTGGGATTAGAAGAATTGGTTGATATGCTGACATTGTTATATGAGGAGTGAGAAAAGTGGAAAATGTTGTGGAAGTCCGCCGCTTGACGAAACAGTTGAATGGCTTTGTGCTGAATGATCTGAACTTTGATATTAAGAAAGGTTTCATTACTGGTTTTATTGGACCGAATGGGGCAGGAAAAAGTACTACCATTCGCTGCATTATGGACTTAATCCGTCAAGATCAAGGCGATATCCGTATTTTTGATAGGTCTCATAGCGAACATACGGCGAAGATCAAACAGCGAATTGGGTTTGTTTACGATGAAAATTACTATTATGAGGATAGCTCAATTGAAAAAAACAAACGGATTCTATCCCCTTTCTATAAAAATTGGGATGATGAATTATTTTACTACTATCTAAAAAAATTTCACCTCCCTGCTACTAAACTCGTAAAACATTTATCAAAAGGAATGCGAATGAAGTTTTCACTCGCGATGGCACTTGCCCACCATCCCGAATTCATTATTATGGATGAGCCGACAGCCGGATTAGATCCTATTGTTCGTCGAGAATTGCTGGATCTGATGCAAGAACTTATTCAAGATGAAGAGAAAGCCATCTTCTTTTCAACACATATTACGACTGATTTAGAGAGGATTGCTGATTTTATTATTTTCATTCACGATGGACGAATCATCTTTCAAGGCGAGATGGATGAATTCACCGAGCGCTATGTGCTTGTAAAAGGCACAGCTGACCAGCGCAGCCTGCTCAATGGATTGCCTGTGATCGGGTTGAGGGAAACAGATGTAGGCTTTGAATGTCTGGTGGATTCTGTAAAAACCTCTTTAAGTCACTTTCATGCATTGCTTATGGAAAAACCGACACTCGAAGACATTATGTATTACACAGTAAGGAGTGGATACCAATGAATCTTTTGATACGCAAAGATTTATATACGCAAAGAGTGAGTACTTACTTCCTAACTATTTTGTGGTTTATTATATTTACAAACTTTTTTACAGATGGTCAACCGATCCGTCATGTCATCCTACTTGCCGTTGTTGCTTACTTTATAGCTATTTCTTCCAATACCAAGTCGTTTGAAAAGGAGTCTGTCCTAATAAATAGTCTGCCGGTCACGAGGAAACAAGTCGTGCTAGCTAAGTATGCTGCAGGGCTCATTTGGTTTGTTCTATCCGCTGTGGCAGTGCTTATATATATCTTCCTGTTTGAAACGTTCGCTCCGTTTCCTGCACGCATGATGAGTATAACTGAATTGCTTATAGCACTGGGCAGCTTTTTTCTACTGATTTCTATTTACTATCCACTGCAATTTAAAGCTGGCTATGTGTTGGCCTCCACTTTGACTGTCATGATTCCCGTGTTGGCCATGATGTCACTTACTATAATAAAAAATATTTTGGAAAATCCAAGAATGACTTCAACTCACGAGTGGATGATGCATATCGCTCAGCTATTGACTACAAATCAATGGACCTTTGCGTTCTTGTTTCTCTTGGTCAGTGCATTGGTAACGTGGCTATCCATCCAATTGTCGATACGAATTTATGGCAATTCAGATTTTGATCATGCTTAATTGCTATTAAACAGAACTTTTTCTCTTGATAGCCGTATATATAACTACGACTCACTATTCAAGGCGGTATGTACCCATACACACCTTGTAGAAAAAAAGGAGGTTCGATGATTATTAAACCAATAGTAGAATTAAAGAATCTGACCAAAGTCATTGGAAACAAGAAGATTATTGATGACCTCAATTTATCGTTATATCCCGGGCAAATCACCGGATTTCTAGGACCTAATGGAGCTGGAAAAACTACAACCATCCGTATGATGGTTGGGCTGATGAAACGAACGAGCGGCGAAATTCTCATTGATGGAAAACCACTGTCTGAAGACTTTGAAGAGGGATTGTCAAAAATCGGGGTGATCGTAGAAAATCCTGAGATGTACAAATTTATGACTGGCTATAAAAATCTGCTGCATTTTGCGCGCATGCAAAGCGATATAAGCAAAGAACGAATCGATGAAGTCATTAGCCAAGTAGGGTTGGAACAACGTATCCACGAAAAAGTCTCCACCTACTCTCTTGGAATGCGCCAGCGACTCGGTTTAGCACAAGCTTTATTGCATCGACCTGAATTTCTTATTCTAGATGAACCGACAAACGGGCTCGACCCTGCCGGTATTCGAGAGTTTCGACAATATTTGCGAGAAATCGCTGCCACTGAGAATGTCTCTGTTTTCGTTTCCAGTCATATGCTTTCTGAAATCGAATTGATGTGCGACCGGATTGCCGTCATCCAAAACGGTAAGCTTGTTGATATACAAGACATGACAGAGCCTGTGCAATCTCATTATTATCTGGAAGCGTCCCCCGCTGAAGATGCACAGGAATTACTTTTGTCCAAAGGGTTCATTGTCGAAACAATGCCTGTTGGTCTGTTGTTACAGGCAGAGAAAAGCCAAATTCCAGCAATCGTTCAACTTCTAACCGCAAATGGAATCCAAGTATTTGCCGTACAGCCACATCGAAAAACGTTAGAAGATCAATTCTTGGAAATGACGGGAGGTGGGCAGATTGCTGAAGCTCATACAAAATGAATGGATGAAACTTTGGGCTAAAAGAGGTACTTGGCTCATGACTTTGTTACTTATCGCTATCGTCATTGGCCTAATGGGACTGACGAAGTGGATAAACAGTCAGAATACGACTGAACCGACTGATTGGAAAACCAATGTTCAGGAGCAATTAAAATTTACGAACGAAACACTTCAAATGGACTTATCGAAAAGCGAACGAAAACAAACGGAAGAAACCGCTAAAATTTTGGAATATCGCTTAGACCAGAATGTCCCGCCTTTAGCGCAAGACAGTCGGGAGTCTATGATTATTAATCCTGTAGGAATTGGCAGTCTAGTTGTGTTACTGACAGTCATTGTTGCGGCAGGGATCGTTGCTTCTGAATTCTCACAAGGAACGATTAAAATGTTACTGACACGGCCAGTAAAACGCTGGAAAATCATGACGTCAAAATATATCACGGTTCTGCTGTTTGGGATGTTGCTGATGCTTATTGGTTTTGTTGTAACCATAGCCTGTGCGTACATTCTGTTCCCTTCTGGCGGTGGTCAAGAACTCAAGATGGACGGCAATGCAATCGTTTCTGTTCCTGTGTGGGGACATGGACTATATTTGCTTATTCTGTCCTTTGCCAATGTGATCATTACGGCTACCTTCGCTTTCATGATCGGCAGTGTATTTCGTTCGAACGGAATGGCAATCGGCCTTTCCCTGTTCATTTTTTTCACCGGCAACACGATTGTATTGTTGCTCTCAAATTATGAAATCGTAAAGTATCTTGTATTCACACATATGGATCTGACTGTTTATGAAATGGGTCAGCCTTTCGTAGAAGGAATGACCATGCCTTTTTCTCTTACCGTCTTGGTCGTTTATCTCGTGGTTTTCCTAGTTATCAGCTATTCTGTGTTTACGAAACGGGATATTACCGCGTAACCGATAAAAAATATTACTAGTTTATTTGGATTATTAGAAACGGGCAGAAAGATTGCTATAGCAATCTTTCTGCCTTTTCTTTTATCTATTGACAAGTAGAAAATTTCCCCTTCTTTGAAAGATAAGAAAATTTAGCTATTGATATTTCCCCCTCTCAGATACTATAATATCCAAATAACGACCTTGTCGTTAAATTCGCGTTAAGTGAGAGAGGTCAATGACATGCAAAAGAAAACGATTACAACCATGGTAGAAGAAGTATTTCCGCAGATAGTAGAATGGAGACGCCATTTACACCAGCATCCTGAACTATCATTTGAAGAGTATGAGACATCTAAATTTATTGAAGAACAACTGAATACATTTGATGGAATAGAAGTATCAAGACCCACTAAAACCAGTGTGATGGGAAGATTAAAAGGATTAGCAGGCGATGGCAAAACGATTGCTATGCGGGCAGACATTGATGCGTTGCCAATTCATGAGGAGACGGGTATCTCTTTTGAATCAAAAGTGGACGGGAAGATGCACGCTTGCGGTCATGACGGGCATACTTCTATGTTGCTAGGTACAGCAAAAGTTCTTTCCGAAATAAAGAAAACGCTTACCGGGGAATTTGTTTTTATATTTCAACACGCAGAGGAATTACCCCCTGGCGGAGCTCAGGAAATGGTTGCGGCGGGAGTGCTTGAAGGTGTGGATTGTATCTTAGGTATGCATTTATGGTCCACTGTACCTGTCGGAGAAATTCAAGTAACAAAAGGTCCAATGTCTGCTGCATCGGACATTTTTGATATTACCGTTAAAGGGAAGTCAGGACATGCTTCGCAGCCAGAAGGGGCAATAGATGCGCTAGCCATCGGTTCTCAAATCGTTTCAAACCTTCAGCAAATCGTTTCCCGAGTTTTGAGTCCTCTCGAAAGCGGAGTGGTCTCTTGTACTCGTTTCCATAGTGGAGACGCTTATAACGTGATTCCCGATCAAGCGTTAATTGGTGGTTCCGTTCGTACTCTATCCAATGACGTCAGAGAGAAAATTAAAGATAATTTAGAAAAAATCAGCACAAATATAGCAGAAGCCCATGGCGCCACAGCTGAGTTATCTTATCAATATGGTTATGATCCGGTCTTCAATGATATTGATTTATCGACCAAAGTGATGCAACATCTAACCGAATTTTTTACGGATGCAAAGGTAGAGGAGATTCCCCCGATGATGGGCGGAGAAGACTTTTCTGCATTTAGTAATGTCGTACCGGGTTGTTATATCGGAGTAGGTGCCATGAAAAAGAAAGACGATGTCTTTTATCCTCATCATCATCCTCGCTTTGAAATAAACGAAAAGGCTCTTAAAATAGGCATCTCATATTTTGTTTCAACTGCCCTATTTTTAACTAGCCAATACTAAGGGGTGCTGATATGTCGAAAAAACAAGATAAGGTAAAAACTAAAAACTCATTTTTTGATCGGATGCTAAACCGCATTGAAGTCGTCGGTAACAGGTTGCCAGATCCTATCGTTTTATTTGCCATAATGGCTTTAGCTATTCTTGTCATTTCAGCCTTATCCTCTTTCTTTAACGTTTCGGCAATTAGTCCTGTTGATGGAGAGGAGATTATAGCAAAGAATCTCCTCTCAAGAGATGGAATCTTAGAGCAACTGACAGGAATGGTCAAAAACTTTAGTGACTTTCCGCCACTTGGTGCAGTTTTGGTCATCATGCTTGGTGTCGGGCTGGCAGATGAAAGTGGATACTTTAAGACATTAATGAGAAGAGCGGTACTTTCTACGCCGAAAAAGATTATCATTCCGATGATCGTCTTAATTGGTATTATTGGTAACGTCGCAGGAGATGCAACACAAGTTGTATTGCCGCCACTTGCTGCAACGATTCTGATGTCTTTTGGCTATCACCCTTTTGTGGGATTAATTGCCGCATACGCATCAACGCTTGGTGCGTTTTCCGCAAATATACTTATTGGTATGACCGATACGTTAGCTGCCGGATTTACGGAAATCGGCGCACAAACTGTAGATCCTTCTTTCGTTGCGAATCCAGCAATGAACTATTACTTTATTGCCGTATCAACTTTCTTCCTACTGGCTGTTGGGACATGGGTCACTTATAAATTTACGATTCCTCGTTATGGCGCATTCGAGGGAGATATGTTGGAGAATGAAGCAATTACTCCACTTGAAAATAAAGGTTTGCGCTGGGCAAATATTTCTGTAGTGGCTGTAGTTGCAATCCTATTGATCGGCGTCATCCCAGTCAATGGATGGTTACGAAATGCAGAAACGGGTTCTATTATTCAGGACTCTCCACTTATGGCTTCAGTTGTTCCGCTAGTAATGATTTTGTTCTTAGTACCAGGCATTTTCTACGGAATTGGGGCACAAACGATTAAGAGCTCCAAGGATTTTGCACAACAAATTGGTCGTGCGATGAGCTCGATGGGACCTTACATTGTTCTTGTTTTCGTCTCTGCCCAAATGCTTGCATATTTCAACGCTAGTAATCTGGGAGCAATTATTTCAATTAAAGGGGCAAACTTTTTAGATTCTATTGGATTTAAAGGCATTCCACTATTCGTTTCTTTCATTTTGTTTGTGGCCTTGGTTAATTTATTAATTGGGAGCGCCTCTGCAAAATGGGCTATATTAGCTCCAATCTTTGTGCCAATGTTTATGTACTTGGATTATCATCCGGCATTCACACAAATGATGTACCGAATCGGTGACTCCATTACGAATCCTATAACACCGATGTTTCCATATTTAGTACTCATATTAGCATTCGCTCAGAAGTTTGATAAGAAAGCTGGGCTTGGCACATTAATTGCAGGACTGTTCCCTTACTCGGTGTTCTATGGCATCTTCTGGATTATTCTGTTAGTCGTTTGGTATTTACTAGGAATTCCAGTAGGACCGGATGCACCTATTTTTTTGGATAAGTAATATGCAGAGTGTCTCTTAGCAATGTTTACGGCCAAGAGACACTTTTTTGTCTAAAAGAATGAGGGGCTACTCTGCCTAAAGAAATTTGACGTTACATGTTGTTTCTTTGATATACTGACATAAATACAGTGGTTTTATGGGAGGTATAGAATGTTTAAAGTGGCAATTATCGGTCCGCTAGTTTCTGTCGAACGGATTCAGAGTGTAATTGAAGATTTTCCTTCACGACTGGCATTTACCTCTTTCACTTATGAAACAGCAATCGAAACTATCGATATCGTCAAGGCACAATATGATGAGTTTGACTATTTTTTATTCTCTGGCCCCATTCCTTATGAACTGGCTACACGGACAGGCTTGGATTCTGCTAAATTCTTTTCCATCGTTCTGTTGGAAACTGGACTTTACAAAGCACTGCTTAATATAACGAATCAAGTAAGAAAACCAATTGAGCGATTAAGTATCGATATAATTAATACCTCGAATGTAGTCGATGCCTCTCTTAGCCAACTGAATCTCCCGGTCAAAGAAGTCTTTGTGGAGGCATTTGACGCGGCTGTCGATTATTGGTCTTTGTACGAACATCATGTCCGCTTATGGGAGTCTGGAAAGGTAGATGCCGTCTTGACATGTTATCCCGATATCATGAATGCATTACACAAAAAAGGTATCCCTGCCGATTGGATCAGTACAACAAAACTAGCGACGCGGCATGCGTTGGAAATCATCGATAACCATGCAGAAATTTCATTTTTAAAACGTTCACAAATCGGAGTGTGTATGGTACATATTGATAATCTGTTGTACGAGCATCCCACCAACCTGTCATATGATATCCAGTTCACCACATTAAAATTGAATGAGGAACTACTACTATTAAGTCGAGAAATGAACGGCTCCTTTATCAGTTATCGAGAAGGACAGTACATGATTTTCAGCTCGCGCGGAGAAATCATTGACACATTTTCTGTATTACGAGAGACAATTGGGCGACTAGAGCGTGCGTGGAATAGGAAAATCACAAGTGGTATAGGATTTGGCGACTCTGCACTAAAAGCTGAGATGCATGCAAGGAAAGCATTGCAACTTACGCAACGAGAGTCTGATACGATCATTATGGTTGATCATGAAGGAAAAGTCCTCGATTTACCAAAAGATCAATATGATGAATCTTCAGTCCACCATGAGAATTATCTGCTTGAGCTTTTGAAAGCCGAAAATATTAATATTCAATTATTTGATAGAATACGCGAAGTCATAAGACGTAAGAGATGGTCTACTTTTACCGCAAAAGAGCTTGCGTTTGAACTAAAAATGAGTGACCGCAATACACAACGTGCGCTTCTTGCGTTAAGCACTGCAGGAATTATAAAGCAAGTCGGTGAGGAGAAAGCCGTTTCAAAAGGAAGACCAAGTAAGTTATATGCATTTAAGGAGCAGTATACTTAATTACACCTTGTCGTAATTGCGTCCAGATTTTAAATGGTGCTGAGACCTCCGTGCCGCAGACTTTATTCATCTCACCCGCCTTTAGAGATGGGAGCCAGAATAAAGATAAAAACGGCCTATTCGACAAGAGTCTCCGTCGAATAGGCCGTCCTTATGTTCCGCAATATGTCTGATAAGAGTTTCCATTATCGGAAGGTACTGTATAATCTTCTTGCTCAGCTGTATAAGCATATGGATGTTCCAGCACATGCAAGAGCTTTAAGAAAGGTTTCATATCCCCCTCTTCCGCGGCCTGTAATGCTTCTTCCACTCGATGATTTCTCGGAATGACAGAAGGATTATGCTTCTTCATTAGCTGCTGGACAGCTTGTACATCATTTGATTGACGTTGCAATCTAGCTGTCCACCGCTCTTTCCATTCCACAAATCCCGACTCTTCGAGCATCTTTTCCGACCGCCCTAACGTTAATGAACGGAATGTATTCGTATAGTCTGCCTGATGCTCCTGCATTAATGCCAATAAATCTTTCACAAGTATTTCATCTTGCTCTTCTTCATTGAATAATCCAAGTTTCGCTCTCATTCCACCCATCCAATTCGTCACATACAACTTTGCAAATTCGGACAGTTTATTCTCTGCAAGCTCCACTGCTTTCTCCTGATCGTCATGCAATAGCGGCAAAAGAGTTTCCGCTAATCGTGTCAGATTCCACTCTGCAATACCAGGCTGGTTGCGATAAGAATAACGTCCTTGCACGTCAATCGAGCTGAAAACTGTTGTCGGCTCGTAGGTATCCATAAATGCACATGGACCATAGTCGATCGTTTCTCCACTAATCGTCATATTATCAGTATTCATCACACCATGGATGAAACCAACTAGCTGCCATTTCGCAACTAAGGAAGCTTGGCGTGCAATTACTTCTTCTAGTAAGGATAAATAAGGATTATCTTTTTTGGCTATGCTTGGATAGTGACGATTTATGGCATAGTCCGCCAAAGCACGTAAATCTTCGACTTCTTGTCTTGCAGCTGCATATTGAAACGTCCCTACACGCAAATGACTTGATGCGACTCTTGTCAATACAGCACCTGTCAATGCAGTCTCACGCAGCACCGGCTCACCTGTTACCGTAACGGCAAGACTTCGTGTCGTCGGAATACTGAGTCCATGCATAGCTTCGCTAATTAGATATTCACGAAGCATCGGACCAAGCGCTGCACGTCCATCACCGCCGCGAGAAAATGGCGTGCGACCCGAACCTTTCAACTGGATATCCATACGGTTTCCTTGAGGTGTGATCTGTTCCCCAAGAAGCATTGCGCGTCCATCACCGAGCATCGTAAAATTGCCAAACTGATGTCCTGCATACGCTTGTGCGATCGGTTCAATTCCTTCAAGCTTTTTGTTTCCTGCAAAAACGTCTATTGTTTCCGATGTCTTCAACTGCTCCACATCCAGACCAAGTGAAGAAGCGAGCGCATCATTCACGATGACGAGTTGGGGTGAACTGACAATGTTCGGTTCCACTAATGCGTAAAATGTATCGGGCAAATCACAGAAGCTGAGTTCTAAGTTCCAACCAGACAAATGATTATTCACCATAAACTCTCCTTTCATTCCGCGTGACAAACGGTATAACTATCCCTATCGTCCTTTATACAATACAAGTTGTCCACTTCCGCGATTCCGCTAAGTTGTTCAATCAAGAAATGAATTATATTTTATTTTGCACTTCTTTAAATTAATTACTCAAATATAAATCAAATTATATACTAATCGGATGGATACTCGATAGTATTTACTAAGCTCTTATTTTGCAAAAACATTGTATCTTCTTTGAGTTTTTTGCAAATGTTCACTAAACAAAAAGAGCTGTCTAGAACGCCATGTAGACGCTTTAGACAACTCATGTCTGTTAGCTTTTCGCCAAAGAAAATCCTCTTCCTAGAATTTCAGATGCATTCAAGAACACGACAAATGAATGCGGTTCTTCTTCCTGTAGAATTTTCTTTAAATAAATCGCTTCTTGTTGCTCCACTACACATAAAATCATAGTTTTTTCTTGGTTGGCGAAACCACCGACAGACCGTACTTTCGTCAATCCCCGATCGATCTCTTCCTTAATAATCGTCTGAATTCGCTCTTCTTGCTCTGTAATAATTAACACAAGTTTCGAATGAGATGTTTGCAACTGTACAAAATCAATTACTTTACTCGTCACAAAAATCGCCATCATCGCAAATAGAGCCAACTCGAAATTAAATACAAATGCTGAGCAAATTACAACTACCCCATCTACTATGAGTTGGGCATAGCCGCTGGACAGGCCCGTATACTTTTTCACGATTTGCGCAACCGTTGCAAGCCCTCCAGTCGATCCATTCCCTCGATAAACGATACCCAGTCCCACACCTAACAGAATGCCTCCGTAGATTGCCGATAATAAAGGGTTATCGATTGTGAACGGAAGGTCTGCACTCAACCAAATCGTAAATGGCACAAAAAAAGTGCCAACTAAAGTTTTTAGACTAAAATCCTTTCCAAGAAGCGCTAGGCCGAGGAAAAATAGCGGAATATTGATCAGCCATTGCACGAACGCAGGCTCGAATCCATACAGTTCATACACAATCGTACTGATCCCTGATACTCCACCTGCTGCAAGCCTTGCAGGAAGGAAAAATATATTATAGGCCAAGCCGACAAAAACCGAGCCAATCATAATCCAAATGTACTCTGTAAGTAACTTTCTTTTTGCTGTAGAGGTCTTCAAAGTTCAATCATTCCTTTCCCAGCAGACTGATCTACCCTTGCCATTTTACCTCAAATTGAATGGCTTGGCATCTAGGCACGTTTATCTAATTTTATTTTCAATTAAAACACAGAAACATTCGTTCTGTTTTCAGCAGATAATTCTCTTTAAGCGTTATATAATGAACGCAATATAACATTGAAAAGGAGGATGAACTTATGGAAGAACGGATTCTACAATTGTTGGAAGGTTTGACTGATGATGTTAAGACAATTAAATCGGATTAGATATTTTCAAATTAATTTGTAAGAACAAGAAAAAAGCGCAAAAGAAGAGGTATTTGCCTTCCTTCCTTTGCGTCAAAAGTTTGTGTACGGTCAAACTTGTTATCATACACTACCCATGTTACTATACTACAAAAACTTAACATGTTGAATTTAACAGTCTTTCCAACCATAGAAAATAACATATTGAGTAGGATTTGTAGAACGTCCAAATTAATTCTAAGATTCTTTCTTGCGATGGAAACCGTTATGCGTCAGAGTTCCCCTTATTCTACTGTTATACAATAGATATACTGATATACCTTCAAAGAGTAGAATTAACACAAGAAAGTTTATGTTACTTGCATTTTAAAACGATTAGGAACATTATATTAATAGAACAACACCTGAATAATATTTTCATCATATAATTTTAATACAGTCGTTTGGGTGTGGTTTTAAACTACTCTTAAAGGAGACTTACATCTATGATTTACTCAAATCCTAATACAGAAGGCGCATTCGTTCAATTCAAGGAAAAATATGATAACTTTATTGGCGGAAAATGGGTCGCACCTGTAAACGGTCAATATTTTGATAATAAATCCCCTGTCACTGGAGAAGTCTTTACGAAGGCTGCTCGTTCGTCGGCAGAAGATATTGAACTAGCATTAGATGCCGCTCATGCTGCAAAAGATGCATGGGGTAAAACCTCTGCTGCGGAACGTGCAATGATTTTGAATAAAATTGCGGATCGTATGGAAGAGAATCTTGAAATGATAGCAGTCGCTGAAACTTGGGATAACGGGAAAGCAGTACGTGAAACATTAAATGCCGATATTCCACTAGCTATTGACCACTTCCGTTACTTCGCTAGCGCTATTCGTGCACAAGAAGGGCGTACATCGCAGTTAGATAACGACACAGTCGCTTACCATTTCCAAGAACCACTTGGCGTTGTTGGACAAATTATACCTTGGAACTTCCCAATTCTAATGGCTGTGTGGAAAATCGCACCAGCTTTAGCTGCCGGGAACTGTATCGTCTTAAAGCCAGCTGAACAAACGCCTGCTTCCATCATGGTACTCATGGAGTTAATCGAAGACTTACTTCCAGCAGGTGTCCTAAACATCGTCAATGGTTTCGGTGTAGAAGTAGGGAAACCGCTAGCGACAAATCCACGAATTGCGAAAATTGCATTCACAGGATCTACAGCGGTTGGTCGTCAAATTATGCAATATGCTACAGAAAATATTATTCCAGTAACGCTCGAACTGGGTGGAAAATCACCAAACGTGTTCTTTGAAGACGTAATGGCTCATGATGATGAATATTTGAATAAAGCAATTGAAGGCTTCGTAATGTTCGCCTTAAACTCAGGTGAGATTTGTACATGTCCTTCTCGTGCTTTGATCCAAGAGTCCATTTACGATGAATTCATGGAACGTGCACTTGAACGAGTAAAAGCTATTAAAATCGGCAACCCACTGGACACAGAAGTAATGATGGGTGCGCAAGCTTCTAATGAACAAAAAGAAAAAATCCTTTCATACATTAAATTGGGTACTGAAGAAGGCGCTGAATGCTTAATCGGTGGAGAAGAGAACCATTTGGGTGGCGATCTTGAGAATGGTAACTACATTAAGCCGACTGTATTCAAAGGTCACAACAAAATGCGCATCTTCCAAGAAGAAATTTTCGGACCTGTTCTTGCGGTTACGACATTCAAAGATTTCGATGAAGCAATGGAAATCGCAAACGACACACTTTACGGATTAGGTGCAGGTGTCTGGTCACGTACAGGCGATATCGCATACCGTGCAGGACGTGGCATTCAAGCAGGACGTGTATGGACAAATACGTATCATCAATATCCTGCGGGCGCTGCATTTGGCGGCTACAAATTATCGGGAATCGGACGCGAAAACCATGCAATGATGCTTGATCACTATCAACAAACTAAATGTTTATTAGTCAGCTACGATAAAAGCTCTCAAGGATTCTTCTAAATCGAAAGGATCTGTTGTTCCATGATTGAACGGGTAATAGCTACAGAAGCGGCTGTTTTATTTCTGAATACTATCAAGAATATCCATGGCTCCGTTTTACTTTATCAATCAGGCGGCTGCTGTGATGGTTCTGCGCCGCTGTGCTATAAAGAAGGTGATTTCCAACTCGGAGATGCAGATGTATTACTCGGCATGATGGCCGACACACCATTTTATATGCATAAAAGTCAATATGAATATTGGATGCATACCCAGCTCATAATCGATGCTGTACCTGGAAGAGGTGCCGAGTTTTCGCTAGATAGTATTGAAGAAACACACTTTATTACTCAATCTCGCGTGTTCACTGAAGAAGAGTATGAAGAGTTGAAAAGTCTGTTTTAACAACATAAGAGGCTGTTCTGCTAGTCGCTACAATGCGTCTACAGGACAGCCTCTATTTTTCTTAACAGATACCAATCAAGTCGTTAATAAGGCCAATTTTCAACAAGCAGATATACTCCTGTAATTAGTAAAATTGCATACATAATGAAACGGAAGGCCGTTTGGTTAATCCGATTGAACAACCGTTGCCCCAAAAACAAACCAACCACCACGATAGGCAATCCATACCCACCCGCTACCCAAATACTCTTAGCAGTCCCTACGAAAAGCACTTGGATGATCAAGCTAGCGGAATAGATAAATAAGTAAAAAGCTAATGTAGTAGCCCTCACTTTTTCTTTTAATGTATCAGCCCCTGAAAAATAAACCAAAATCGGAGGTCCCGGCATGCCGATACTGGCTGTCAGTGCCCCTGAAATGCCGCCTACTACTAAGTCCTTGCTTTTAGTTAGAGCTATTCTAAAATTGAATAGCAATAGAATTGTAACTGCGAGAAGAAATAGACCTATCCCTAACTTTAATTGTCTCATATCCAATAACGCGAAAATTAGAATGCCCAGTGGTAAAGCAGCAGTACTTCCGATTACAAATCTCTTTAGTATTCCCAAGTCAATATCTTGCCTGATTTTTAGGATCAAGACGCTAGAAATGACTAATGATAATAGTAAGTTCAACTGGATCGCTTCAAGCGGTTCGAACAAGAAGAGAAGAAATGGAGTCGCCAAAATGGAGAATCCAAATCCTGTACTAGTTTGAAGAATCGATGCGACTAAAACTATAAGAATAAATATAAAAGTCTCCATACAACACCTACAATCTTTTTTTACTATGCTACAGCTTTCTTATGTTGATGTATATTCTACCATTTCCACATTTGTATGTATGTTTATTTGCTGACCCCTAAACTTTATTAGAAAGTGATGCTTTTAAAAACACCAGATTTCCTATATCCTAAACCAATAAATCTCACAACGTTAGGAAGGTCTAGACAATGCAAAAAACACAAGGATATACAGCTTCCCGAGCGAAGACGTTCGATCTGATACTAACTTCCATGCTTGCTTCACTCGTATTTGTTGCGACTCTCTTACTCAATATTAAGTTGCCAATTGGAAATGGCGGATTGATTCATCTCGGTACCGCTATGCTGTTCATAGCTTCTATCTTATTCGGACCTAAAAAAGGTGCGCTCGCAGGAGCTATTGGAATGGGCCTGTTTGATTTGATTAGCGGCTGGACGTTATGGGCACCCATCACTTTTTTGACACGCGGTTTACAAGGTTATATCGTGGGAAAAATTGCTTGGTCGAACGGTCGTAAAGGAACCAGCCTCAAGTTTAACTTGCTAGCTATGACCGTGTCTGTTCCCATAACGATTGCTGGTTATTATATTGGCGAACGAATTTTATATAACAGTTGGATCATCCCATTGGCATCGATTCCTGGTGATATCGTCCAATGTATTGTGGGAATTGCGATTGCAATTCCGGTTTGTGCGATGCTGAAAAAAGTACAGTTTTTTAAATAACAAAAAGAGTTCCTGCGCTGTAAAGTCTCAAGCGCAAGAACTCTTTTTCTATCAATCCACCATCCGCTTTCGATAAATAGCAGCCGTCAGCATGCATAGGATAATAGTCCATGCAAGTATGATGAGTAACTCTATCAGGACATCCCCGAAACCACCGCCTGCTTCGACTTTTACAGCCAATTCTATCAGCTGAATATTTGGCAAGTACATCCCCATTTTTAAGAACGGATACTGATCCACAAATGTTGGAAGAAACGTTCCCATTGAGAAAACCGCAACTACAGGCATTACAATAACAGATGCTTCCATAACAGATTTTGAAAAGAGACCGAGTAATGTACCGACTGCAATGTAAAAGAAAGAAGATAAAATGAATGCCAGCACAATAACACCAATATTTGCAGGTCTATAATCAGCTAAGTAGGCTGTCATAGAGACAGTAATCATCGTCAAGATAAATGTGAGTAAGCTTTTCCCGCCAAGGATTTCAGTTGTGCTTGCAGGTGAAAGCATAAGACCACGCAATGTGTTTTTCTCTTTTTCTTCTGCGATTAAACAACACTGTACGAATGTCGCAATCATCACAAATGCCAAGTTAATGAGCATATAATGTGCCTCAATTGAATTCACTCCCCCACGTCCATAGAATGCCCCTAATCCAATAGGCATAATGAGAACTGTAGAAACTGCCAAGTTCCGTGAAAAGTCTTTAAAGTCTTTCTGCAATATCGCATTCATTCGTCTCAATGAAATCATCATGCCAATTTCCTCCCTGTCACTTGCACAAAAATTTCCCCTAAAGTTGGTTCATTTGAATGGACTGTTACTACCTGATTTGTATTCATATATTCAAACAAGCGATCTGCTCCTTCGGTTCCCGCAGGCAAAACTACTTTCTCTTCTGTCATCAGCTCTACTGTGATTGTAGAATCGGAATAGCGCTTTTTTAGCTTATCCGGTGTATCCAGTAATTGGATAGAACCTTTATTTAAAAAGGCTACGCGATCACATAAGAGTTCAGCTTCCTGCATGTCATGCGTTGTCAGGAAAATGGTCGTACCCTTTGCATTGAGCGCACGCAACCCTTCATGGATATGAAGAGAATTTGTCGGATCAAGTGCAGACGTCGGTTCGTCCAGGAAAAGCAACTCCGGTTCGTGAATCAACGCTCTCGCAAGCGTCACTCGCTGTGCCATCCCTTTAGATAAAGTGGAGACTCTTTTGTTTTTTTCCTTCTTTAAATTGACAGTGTCCAATACTTCATCAATTTTTGAGTACGGTATGTTATATAACTCACAGTATAATTTCAAATTATCATGAATAGATAATCTCTCATACAGTCCGCTGTTATCGGTAAGCACACCGAAACGGCTGCGAAATTCTGGTTTCTTCAGCTGTGAAACTGACTGATTGAAAACAACTGCTGTTCCGTTCGTTGGTGTTACTTGCCCAGTTAGTATTTTAATAGTTGTTGTTTTACCCGATCCACTGGGACCTAGAAAACCAAAAATTTCTCCCTTCTTAACATGAAAATTCAACCCCTCAATTGCTGTTTGATTTCCAAATACTTTTGCTAGCCCCTTCACTTCAATAATGTTATCCATTTCCTTCCTCCTCGTGTATAACTTTGCAAGTATCTGCTCTTCACACCTTTAGAATACGTAAAAGAAAAGTGGACTGCATCATATTTCAAATGAAAAGAGGCTAGTAAAGGGTGAATGGGACAATATCAAAGTTGAATGAATCGTCAATTTTGTATAGTTACAGCTGACTCTCTGAAATAATCTCCTATTCTGTTAGTCCAAATACTATTTTCATGTTATTCCCCGGGAAATAACACTTATTTCGACAACATTAGAGCCCTACCATCTCTTTTAGTTCTACCATCTTAGACTTCGATAATGGAATTGTCGATTTTTGAGTATCATCCAACACGAGACTGTAACTATTCCTAGTCCATGTAATCACTTCGCGTACTTTCTGTAAATTTACAATGTACGATCTATGGCAGCGGAAAAAACCAAATGGCAGTAACCGTGCTTCCAATTCAGTCAGTGTAGAAACGGATGGGAAGGACTCTCCTTTTATATGCAAAAGAGAGAGTCCTTCATTGCTTTCAATATAGTCAATTTCAGGTGGATCAAACAAGACAATTTTTTCATTGATTTTCGTTGGAATTTTTTCGAAACGAACAGGCAGTACCGAATCTGCAGCCAATGGCTTTTCCTCAATCAGAGTGGCTTGATCTTCAATGGCTTCCTGTGTATGAATTGAATGTAGCCCATTTTCATCCAAACTGAGGACTCTATCAGATGTAGTAACGGCACTTTCCATATTTCCCGTTAGAATTAAGACACTGCGATTCTGCTGTTTCAATCTTTGAAGTATTGATACAAAAATCCTTTTCGATTCCAAATCAAGGTTCTGATCTGCTTCTTCAAATATGTAAATATCCGGATCCCTAATAAGTAAGCAGGCCAGCTGGACACGTTTTCTTTCCGAGTAGGATAATTGCTTTATCTTTACCTTTCGCTTTGAATCTAATTGTACGGCTTGTATTACATCGTCTTTGAGTACGTTTGATGTATAAAGATCTTTTATAAAACTAATCATTTCCTCAATGGACAATCGCTCATATAGACCATCCTGAAGAAAAAGAATCCCGACCTTCTGCCTATTATTGGAGATCTTACTATCGTCTACTCTAATTTCTCCATTTGAAAGCCTCGTTTTCTCTAAAAGTAATTCTATCAGCTGTTCTCGAACATTTACGCTCGAATAGACAGCCACTATATCCCCCGGATCGACTGATAAGTCAAATGAAGGAAAGATAACAGAATCGTGAATCCGTTTTTCCGCGTTAATAAAGTGAAGTGACATGAATAAACCCTCATTTCATGAATTATCTATCATATTCATTCTATATTATCATTGAGTAAAATCCCACTTCATTGTGTGAACAGTTCTGTCGTTAACTATTTTATAACTAAACCCAATCTACCTTGCAGTGAAAGCGGTGTCGACTGGCAACAATTAAAAAAGCCCTGTGCGATAGATATCGTCACAGAGCTCTAGTTTGTTTCTTATTTAATTATGAACGACTTCTTTTTCAGTCAGGCCTAATGTTTTAGCTGTAGAAGCATGAATCTCCTTCAGAAGCTCAGGATTCTCAACCAATGACTTGCCGTAAGAAGGAATCATTTCTTTCAATCTTGGTTCCCATTCGTCTATCTGCTCAGGGAAACATTTTTGCATAAGATCCAACATTACTGCTACTGCAGTGGATGCTCCTGGAGAAGCTCCAAGTAACGCAGCAACTGAACCGTCCGCATCTGTTACTAATTCTGTACCAAACTGAAGGGTTCCTTTACCGTTCTCTGTATCCTTAATAACTTGAACACGCTGGCCTGCAGTCCACAAATCCCAATCTTCACTTTTTGCATCTGGAATAAAATCACGTAATTCATTCATACGCTGTTCTTTTGTTTGCATGACTTGTTCGATTAAATATTTAGTCAAGGACATGTTTTTCGCACCACAAGCAAGCATTGTCGTCACGTTATTCGGTTTTACAGAACCGATCAAGTCTAGCATTGAACCCGTTTTCAAGAACTTCGGTGAGAAGCCTGCAAACGGTCCAAATAGTAAGGACTTTTCATTGTCGATATAGCGTGTGTCTAAATGCGGAACCGACATTGGAGGCGCACCGACTTTTGCTTTACCGTATACTTTGGCATGATGCTGAGCAATCACTTCTGGATTTTTACAGACCATGAAAATACCGCTAATTGGGAAGCCGCCAATATGCTTGCTTTCCGGGATTCCTGTCTTTTGCAGCAATGGAAGACTTCCGCCGCCACCGCCGATGAAAACAAATTTTGCTTTATGGTACTCAAGTTTGCCGTCTCGATTATTTTTTATTTTTAATTCCCATTCGCCATCACTAGTACGTTTAATATCTTCTACTTGATGACCATAGTTAATTTCAACGTCTACTTTATTCATGTGTTCAATCAGCATCCGTGTCAATGCTCCAAAGTTTACGTCTGTTCCTGAGTCAATTTTAGTTGCTGCAATTGATTCATTCACTTGACGATTCTTCATAATAAGCGGAATCCATTCTTTTAGTTTTTCCGGATCCTCAGAAAATTCCATTCCTTCAAACAATGGATTCGCAGTCATCGCTTCGACTCGTTTTTTTAGATATGTTACATTATCTTCGCCTTGAACTAAACTCATATGAGGTAATGGCATAATAAACTGTTCTGGATTTTTAATTAGCTTTTTATCAACTAAATGAGACCAAAATTGCATCGATAATTGGAACTGCTCATTTACTTTCACAGCTTTTGTAATATCGATCGAACCATCCGCTTTTTCGGAAGTGTAGTTCAGTTCACACAAAGCTGCGTGTCCTGTTCCCGCATTGTTTAGCTCATGAGAACTTTCTTCTCCTGCTTTATCCAGCTTTTCAAACAATGTGATCTTCCAATCTGGCGCTAGCTCCTTAAGCATTGTCCCCAGCGTTGCACTCATAATTCCGGCACCTATTAAGATAACATCTGATTTTGTTTGTCTATTACTCATTTTGACCTTCCTTATATGTGAAATTTACAGAAATGTAAATGTTCCTAAATAAGGCGTCACAGCAAACATGGCGCGTCCTAGGAGCATTTTTTCTGTCTTAGTTTGACCATACATCTACTACTATCTTTTCTATTATACCTTAAATGCAACTAGGATTAAAGAGACTTGTTTAATTGTAAGGAATTAGATAGAAAAATGTCGGAATTTCGGTGTGTTTATTAAAATTCGTGACATTTTCCTTATTTGAATCTGTTATTTTCACAGTGGAATCTTAATTATTTTATTGTACTCTTTTTCATAATGAAGGCCTTCAACCAAGAAGGCATCTGGCAGTTGATTTGTATCGAATAGTAGGATTCGTTCTTTGTACTCCTTACCTTTTTCATCCGTTACATAATTCTGTCTCAATGTCGTTTGCAAAGGAACTTTATGGTCATCAATTTGCACAGCAACGTTATCCAACAGGATATTTCCATCTGTTGCTACTATAATTTCTAAGCCCTCCGATGTCACTTCTACTTTCCGGATATTTACTTCCTCACCTTCAAGATCAGCAGACATTTCTTCTCTAGAAGTTAGAATTATTGTTTCATCCACATGCTTATATCCAACAAACCTGTCTACTGCAAGTGCAAGAGAATCAAGACCTTCCGGCAAAGCATCAAAATCAATTGTAAATATATCGCCGTTGAATGCCGATGAAACACTGCCACTTATCTGATCCATCGGCACCCCATTGACCAACAACTTCACTCCGTCAAATCCTAAGGGAATCCGATCAAAATTATCAACTTTTAATTTACCTTTGATTGTCGTTTGACTGGGCGTTGCCGTAATAGAATCAAAGCGAATACTTCCTTGATCCACTTGGACGTTCTTTTTTATAGCTTTCTTCAGTTCTGTTTGCATCGCAGCTTTTGGATCATATGGAAATGTGATCTCAAACCAGTCCTGTATGTTAGAGTCATGAAATTCTAATGTCAGCTTTTTCGCGAATGGACTCACCGGCTCGAACGTCTGCATTCCTTTTAGCTCCGTTCCTTCCTCATTCATAGAGGATGTACCGAAGCGCGAAGAAGAGTTTGTAAATAGACCAGTCAATTTCATTAACGAAATATCTTCCCCTAAGCCTTCAGGATTGCTGAGTGTATAATAAAGTACCAATTGGTTTTCATCTGTCATGAGACCTTCCAGCCTCAATTCAGTTCCATCAGTCAGCATTATTTTTCGATCAATAGACTGTCCTTTGTCCGACTCATTTAATTGGGCGAGCGTAGCAGGCATGATTTCTTCAAAACCAAGCAGTTTTTTTCCGTAATAAGCAAACGCATCATATTGATAGCCAACCACAAAGAGAATGAGCAATGCAGCCACCACGGAAACCCACTTTGGTATACGTTTTCTTTGTCGTTTCGGTATTTCCTCCAATGCCGTACGTAGCCTTTCTTCCAATTCTTTTGGGGCTGTCGTCTTTTCTAAACGTCTTTTCTCTTCCGCCAATTGCCGCTCCAGTTCACTCATCGAATCCACCCCTTGCTTGTTCACGCATTTTTTTCAATCCATTAAAGACTCTCGACTTCACTGTTCCTACAGAGACTTGTGTAATCATTGCGATTGTTTCGTAATCCAAATCGTGAAAGTATTTTAACTCGATTGCTTCCCTTTGCTGTGCATTCACTCGCAGCAACAGATCCTGTATATCCATGCGTTGTTCTGTTTGCTCGAAAGGATTTTGGACAGCAGATGGATCAGAGTGAGATTCAATTGCTTCCCAATTGTCAATCAGCGTAACCTTATTTACTTTGCGAAGCATTTGTTTGCATTGATTCACTAAAATTGTCTTACTCCAGCTATAGAAGGCGTCGTTTTTCTCAAGTTGCTGTATGTTCCGATACAAACTAACAATCATTTCTTCCATAGCGTCCATGGCATCATGTGAATTACCCATATATTTGAGAGCCAGTCGATAATACTCATCTTGTTGCTCAGTAATTAATTGCAACAAAGCTTCTTTACTGCCTTTTTTCGCTTTTTTCACTAACCGAACGACCCTCATGTTCTCACCTCTCGCTTATAAGAGTCATCATAGCAGCAAAAAGTTCATTTTAATTAGAAAAACCGTTCTGCCAAGGTAGGCGAACGGTTTGTTTATATATAAAGTTTACTTCTACTTCAACAACTCTTCCGGAATCAATTTAAATCCTTCAATGATCGTATCTTCCTCTACCTCGATTAAAATACAGCGTTTTCCATCATAATTCACTTGTTTGACGTACTTTAAATCTTGCGGACTGATCGAGATATTGGCTACTTTTGTTTCAATCTTGATCGACTTGGATGTGTAGCTCGGAACAATATGGGTTGCTTTCATTTCATACAATTCATCATCAACTACAGTTTCAAAAGCTGTCTTCACTTGTTCAGCGTCTACATAATCTACACCGCTCATCTTCAGTACGCGCTCCATCTGATGCTTGTCCAAAGCAGGTGGTTCTTCTGGTTCTTCCTCTTCTTCATCCACTTCCGTCAAGCGATGTACTGCTTCGTACACGTTGGCGAGAGTTTGCGAATCCACTTCCTCCCCCACCACTTGTTTAACGATCTCTTCAAATACGGCTTTATCATCTGCCGCCGTCATGATCTCTTCTCCATTTAATACTTCCTCAATGAAGCGGTAATCCGGCTTGTTCGCCTTACCTGCTGCATACAAAATATGATTGACGTCTGCTGCATTGTCTGTGAAGCAAGGAAATAAAAATCCGCCAATAGGAGAGGCAAGATTTATGATTGGATCAACCATCTCACTCGACTTAAATTCCCTTCCAATGAAATCAAATACAAGCGAGCGTTTCGGTAAGTCCGTCTGATTCATGCTGCAAAGAATAAAAGGAGTCGTGAACACTTCGTCTCGTGCATCGACTTCTGATTCTTCACTAGCACGCTTCGTCTTTTTGAAATACTTCCCCCGAATAAACGTAACAACAAGATCTTTTTCATATTGAACGTCCTTCACCATCTTCAATGCGAGTTGCTGCATTTCGTCTTTCCATTCATCTGCTTCTTCCGCCTGAAGACCGTCATACAAAAGTTGCTGTGCGTGGTCGGGTTGTTCTTCTGTTTGACGTTCGAATTTCACTTCAAACAATTTCATACCCAGCTTTCCACCTAATACTTTTTTGAAGTTTGTTAGAAACAATTCCTGTTGCTCGCGATCCAGCAAAGGAAATGCCTGGCTTTCCTCATGATAGATCTCACTGCTCTCTTGCCTAATATAGATATTATAAATATCCGTGATCGTCAAAAGATCTGAATCCAGCTTAAATCTTTTCCTAATGTCCGCAATATCTTTTTTATTCATCTACTTTCCAACTCCCTCGTTAATCCAACCATTAATTACCGACTGAAATAAAAGACACAAAAACGTCACTTATGTAGAAAAAATTGACCATATATAATTACACTACTCACTAAAAGAAAGGAAGTTATTATTTGCCTAGTAATAAAAAAGAAGGTATTATTTTTGGGTTGTTTATGTGTTTCGGTATGGTTTTAATTATGTCCGTTTACAACATGGCGTTACATGAATTTTCATCATTTACAGTAGGTGGTGTCGCGATCCAATTTATCATAACATTTACTGTCGCATTTATCGCAGAGTCGTTGGTTGAACCAAAAGCGCGCAAACTTGCATTTGCTCTGCCATATGATAAATCCAAAGAAAACAATTTTATTTTAGCAATTGCTATTTGTATGGTCCCTGCAATGGTTCTGATTATGTCCGTCTATGGGTTAATTTTGACAGCGTTCATGACAGGTATTGAAGGCTCTATTTTCTTAGCCTATCTTAAAATAGTTGGGCTAAACTTTATAGTCGCACTCCCGGCGCAATTACTGATCGTGGGGCCGTGCTCACGCAGGCTACTGATCAAATATATTAAACCAGCAATACCAAAACCAGAACTAAATATTTAAATGAATATCTTTCGCAGCAAAATATGCGGCATATTTTGCAATTAGCCGTTAAAAAGCTAACTACCCCATATATGGATAGTTAGCTTGTTCTTTTACGATTCCAAGTCAATAAGGATTGGTCGCGATGAAGCTTGCCGCTTTTACGTAAATCCGAGGATTCAGCTTTAATTGATTCACGATCACTTCAGCAATATCTTCAGCTTGTATTAGTTTTGAATCATCATTTTCCTTAATTAAACTTAACTCCATAGCCAAGTCAGTTGCCACCGTACTTGGAGTTAATGCAGAAACACGAATATTATTTCGACGGACTTCCTGTGCCAATGATTCAGTGAATCCAATTACTCCGAATTTAGATGCACTGTATGCACTGGATGTAGCAGCTCCGTTCAACCCATTGGTCGATGAGATCGTAATGATGTCGCCGCCATTTTTTTCAATCAATTGAGGTAAGACGGCATGTGTCACATAATAAGTACCCATTAAATTCACATCAATGATTTTTTTCCATTCCTCTGGTTCCATATCCAGTACCGAACCAAAAGTCGCAATACCCGCATTATTTATTAAAATATCTGCAGCACCTAAATCAGCAGTTAATGAGGCAATCGCCGCTTCCACTTGCTCTTTAGATGAAACGTCAGCCGTAGCATACGCTGCTTTCACACCAAATGTTTCAATTTCATTAGCCACTTCTTGTAAAGTTGATTCAGTTCTTGCAAGTAAACCAACCGTTACCCCCTCTTTTGCTAACGCAATCGCAGTCGCCTTTCCAATCCCTCTAGCTGCACCTGTAATAAATGCTACTTTTCCTTTTAAAGATTGTGTCATGTGATCGTCTCCTTTTCATACTGATATCAGTCCCATTATACTGCTTGCCATGGGGTATAGCATGAATTTGAATTCATGTGAAGTTCATGAACTATCACCATACAATCTATACTCATTTGATGATCTCAATGAAGTGTTTTAAAATCCTAGCGGTTAGTCCCCAAACTGTGTATTTTCCATATTCAAAAAACCATTCTTCCATTGAATGGGCTCGCCATTGATATTGATCACCGTTCATAATCTTTTCAAAAGGAAAGGTGGACGATGGCGCTGGCTGAACGGAAACTAAATGCATATACGGCTCATAGTTTAAGAGCCATTTTACAGGAATCGTGAAGACCTCTTCCACTTCATCTTTGTTATAGCTATGAATAGTCTGATCATAATCAATGGTCGCAACAAATGGGTAGACGACAAATGAAGGAGAGGCCACGTAAGGACTTAATTGCCCTATCATAGTGATCATTTTTGGATCAACACCTAACTCTTCATTTGTTTCTCGTAAAGCAGCAGCCATAGGTGATGCGTCTGTGGCATCTATGCGACCGCCAGGGAAACTTATATCCCCTGGTTGTTTTCTCATCGTGAGTGAACGCACTTCAAACAGAACATGCCATTCTTCATCTAATTCAACTAACGGAATTAGCACTGCGGCACGAAAAGCTGTCTCCTCTCCAATGAATAAAGACTTATTTTCATTTAACTGTTGCTTTAAGTGATCAAGATTCATGAAGTTTTCTCACCCCGACATTTTACATCTATCGTATCATTAGAGAGTTCCCATTTAAAGAATTTCAAAAAAAGCCACCCAATTTAAGCAAGGTGACTTCCTAATTTAATAAGTATATGATCTCTCATCTTTTCACGAGTTTTCCTTGTACAACGTAACGTTTGTCTTTACTGTTAACTGAATTATTGCATGTAGACAGTGTGACAATTTGATCATCTCGATTAACTTCAACAGGCATTTCAATTAATGAACGCGATTCTACTTCCTCTAAATAATGCATGAAGTCTTCATCCGTTTTAAAATTTGTCTCAATGTAATAAAAGTCAATTGTCGTTTCATACGCAGCGAACACTTCGATATCATAACCATCATAAAGTGTATCCATATAAATCACGGGATGGGCATCTGCATAACTTTGCTTACCAAACTTCTTCAAACTACCAAACATCGTATCATTTCTCATCGCATGTCCGTAAATCACTGTATTGCGGCTCATATCTGTCACATCGTTACGATAGTCCATAAACACACTGCCAGCACGGCTATATTCGCCTTTAAAATTGCGATTCAGATAAAAGTCATTATCTTCCGACTGCAATATAGGATTGTTCAGTTTTGTTCCCTCTACTGAAAGCCATCCGACAATCTGTTCGTTCACCGCATGTAACTCTTCAAATTGCGGACGCATTGTATAGCGAGATAAAATATCCTCTTTAGATGAACTCTCCGTCTCCACAGGTTCTACACTATTTTCCAACGCCGTCTCATAGATCAATTGCGTTTCCTTCAAAGAACTAGAGGCTTCAACGTATGTATAAAGATATTGCGCTAGTAAGTAACCTGAGTAAAGGAACACGGCCAAATAGACGAACGGCATCAATTTAGAAATACGTTTTCTCATTCGGAGACCCCCTAAATACCAAGTGACATCATATAGAGGCCAATCTCGTCATGTTCCTTAAAAATTGCATTGACACCATACACTTTTTTTATGACATCCTTAGTGATTACTTCCCTCGGAGGGCCTTCTGCAATAATTTGTCCATCCTTCATCATGATAATCTGATCACTATAGCGGATTGCCTGGTTAATATCATGTAATACCATCACGATCGTCAACCCATACTCTTCATTTAACGATTTCACGAGTTCCAATAATTCGATTTGATAATAAATATCTAAATAGGTGGTCGGTTCATCCAAACAAAGGATTTCAGATTGCTGTGCTAATGCCATCGCAATCCACACTCGTTGACGCTCTCCTCCTGACAACGCCTCTAAGTCATTATGTCGTTTTTCGACTAGATTCGTAACAGATAATGCCCAATCAATTGCTTGATGATCCTCTTCCTGATTACGCTGTAGCATTGTCTTGTGAGGCAGCCGACCAAAGCTTACAAGTTTTTCAATTGTCAAGTCTTTCGGCACATCGTTTTGCTGGTAAACAATTGCAAATTTCTTTGCAAATTCTTTTGGCTTATACATGACCAAATCGCGATTTTCTAATGAAGCGGAACCGGATTTCGGCATGTTATTTCTGGATAAGACGCTTAATAACGTTGATTTTCCACAACCATTCGGCCCAATGATTGTTGTAATTTCACCTTTTGGAATCGTTGTCGTCACACCATCCAAATGATTTGTTTTATTATCATGCGATACGATGATACTCTTCATTTCCATAGCTGGTCACTCTTTTCGCAGTAAGAATATTAAGAACGGTCCGCCGATAATCGCCATAATCGTAGAAGCAGGTATTTCTAGTGGTGATACAATCGTTCTGCCGATGGTATCAGCCAATAATATAATAAGTGCACCTAAAAGGGCTGTAAATGGAATCAATACTTTATGATCGTAGCCAACCAAACGACGTGCTATATGCGGTACGAGTAACCCTACAAACGAAATCACACCAGCTACCACAACCGAAATTGCCGCTAGTAACACTGCCACCGCCGCAATGATCAGTCGGGCACGCGTTACATGAAACCCAATGCTTTTCGCTGTTTTATCTTGCAACACCAGTAAGTTGCACCAACTATAGAGCACAAATGATAAAATCAATCCAATTGTACCGTACGTTGCAATCGTCGATACATCACTCCATGTACGCATTGTTAGATTCGAGCCAATAACACTCGAGGCTGATACATTTAGCGCCCCCCCAAAGCTAATGAACGCTTCCGTTAACCCTGTAAACATAGCATTGATCGCAATTCCAACCAGAATCAACTTAAGCGGGCTCAAACCTGATCTCCATGACAAGGCAAAGACGAGAAAACAAGCGAATGCCCCTCCCATGAACGCAAATAAAGGCGTCATGAAAAAGAGCGCCGGGAAGAATGAAATAATGAATAGCTGAACAAACGCCGCGCCGGAAGATATCCCGATAATACCTGCGTCCGCCAAGGGATTGCGCATAACGGATTGTAATAAAACACCGGAAACGGAAAGAGCCGCACCTGCAAATAGCGCAACAATCATTCGTGGAAAACGCAAATCTCGAATTGCTTCCATCTGACTGTTACCCGGTTCAAATAATGCTCCTAAAAATTCAAAAAAACCCATCTTAATGCTGCCGATAGTAGCTGAGTAAACAATGGTCACGATGAGTAACACAGCTACTACCGCATAACTTACAATTCTTTTTGTCATGGTGGTCTTCCCTTTTCACTTGAATTCATCAATTAACGATAGAAAATCTTCATTAATTCCTTTAACGCCTCAGGTGCTTTCAATGAGGCTGTCGTTCCAAAAAGCTCTTCTTCAAGATCGTATACTCTATCGTTCTTCACTGCATCAAAATGTTTCCAAACATCATTTGTTTGAAATTCCTCATTGAACATTTCCACGACTTCTTCTGGCATTCCATGTGATAGGCGTAATATGATATCAGGATTGCTGTTATGAAGATATTCTGTATTAGATGATAAGTATTCTGGATCTTGGCCTTCCATTACATTGGTGCCGCCCGCGCGTTTTACCAAGTCCCCTGCATAAGAATTTTCAGTAGCCACTAAATAACTTCCTGGAATCCCAAGTAAAATTAGCACACTTGGTCCTTTTCTATTCGCTGCAACCGTTTCTACTGCATCAATACTTTTCTGCAAATCGGCAACCAGCTTATCGGCTTTTTCTGTCCGTTCATAGCGTTCACCGAGTGTCTGAATTTCCTGTATCATAGAATCGACACTTTGGAAGTTTAAAAAATGTGCCGGTATGTTCAATTGCTCAAAACCATCCGTCAAATCATATTCCAATGTAGAAACAGATAAAAAGTCCGTTGGGTTCAGAGACTTTACGATTTCCATATCAGGCTGCATGGCATTGCCGATCGTAGGAAGATCATTGAAACGACTGGCTAATTGCTTTTCAGACTCTGGCACGGCAATTGCATCAATATCTAATTTATCAAGAATTTCTGCAATCACGACAGTCCCCGCTATGATTCGTTGATCATTCGTTTCTTCAGCTTCATTCTCAACAGGCGAGCTTGCTGCTTCCGTTTCTTTACTGGTATCGCTGCCACTGCACCCGGCTACAACGGATAATGCCATAATCGCTACGAAGAGCATGAAATTTCTCCATTTTTTTTGCACGTTGTGATCCTCCACTCATTACTCATTAACCATTTCTTTTTTTCCATTCTTAATACGACGAATCAGCAAGATCCCCGATAGGATACAGACGAAGAAAAGAAGACCGACCTTTAATAAATTGAAGGGTATGACTTGTTCATCTGGCTTATAGGCGATTTGATCCCCCTTCACCTCTTCTTCTGCCACCTGTCTGACTGGTAGTTTCTCATCTCTCTTCAGTTCATCCAAAGTACGGTCAAATAGTAATTGCTCTTCTACAGGAACTTCTTTAGGTGTTGCGACAGTTGAACTCGACTGCTTCTCCTTTTGAGATGGCCGTGTTGACTCAGGTGATTGTACATTCCTTCTCACAAGAGGTATCTTTGTCTCATTCGACGTAACCAGTTCAGGTATATCCACTTTGGTTTCAAATTTCATTGCTTGCTTTTCATCGAACTGTAACTGTGTAAAGTAGCTAGACGAATACATTAATTGAGGAATTTCCACTTCAGCCCAAAGCCGGATTTTCTTGCGGAAGTCTTCCACTTCAAACTCAATAATACGTGTATTGTCACTCTGTGAGATGACTTTCGGCTCTACCATTTTTCCTTGACGCTCTACCGTCAGAACTTTGATCCAAGATGATTGGATGATCTCCATCTGTGCATAAAAGCTGTCATCTTTTTCAATTATTTTCATGACAGGGTTTACATATGTCTGCATGACGGAGAGTTCTTCTTTGCCGTCTTTTAATAGCGTGTAATTGATAAGGTCACGGCTTTGTTGACTGTCACTTATTGATGGTTCTTCTCTTTCGAGGAATGAATCAAAGTTAATTACCATTTCCTGAGAAAACATTCTCGGCTTTTCATCTGCCGATAATTTTACTGTCCCTTCGAGCACGATCTTCTGTTTTACATCTTTCATATCAAACTGAACTAAATTTTCAGATCTATCCAGTAGGGAGTTAATTGTGGTTTCCTGCTGTTTTGCAGTTATGGAATTGATGATGCCGCCTTCAAACCTTATTGGAACCGACAATGCATATCGACCTTCATGGATGATTAACGTAGCGTGCTTGCTGAATAACTCTCCCAGTTCCACCGCTTCAAGTGCTAGAAAATTTAGTTCAACTTGATACACGCCATTCTTAAATTTTGTTGGTTCATCTGCTGTTACGACAGATTCTCCAAAATGAAAAGGAAGCAGCGCAGAGATGATTGATGTAAGCAAAGCTATATAGATTATTCTTCTCATTTCCAACGGTCGCTCCCTTTAATTGAAAAACAATTATGCCTCGGCGTAATTGCGTCCAGATTTTGAATTGTGCTTAGACCTACAGGATGTAGGTCATGCAGGTGTTGCCACAGGATGTGGCGATCTTAGCCTACATACTTCTATTATTCAGCAGGCTGCTGAATAAAGATAAAACGACAGGAACTTCCTCCCGCTGAGTAGAACAGCGAAAGGAAGTACATGTTAAAACTTATTATTTCTCCATAAATTCAAGTGAACCATTTAAGATCTTAGCCATTTGTGTACGTTTCAATGGGCTGCCTGGATTGATAACTGTCTTACCGTCCGTCGTTTTAGAGCCTGTCATTATATCTCCCGCATACAGAAGAGCGAAAGCCTTTTTCGTCTCTGGATCTGTTATAAGAGCTCTGTCCGCATAATAGGATAGACTTGTATCTCCGTAGCTCATTTCTTTTCCTGCAGCGTAATTTACGGCACGATAAAGCATCAATGCGCCTTGCTGGCGAGTCAATGTGTTATTCGGATTGAACTTGTCACCTTTTTTGACGATTCCTGCTTCGGCCAGCGCGTTGATTGCACCTACGCGTTCTTTGTCTGTAATGTTAGCGATATCCTTAAATCCTGCAGATTGAGTTGAGTTCAAGTCCAACGCACGTGCTACCATTAATGCAAATTGGGAACGTGTAATGTTGTTACGAGGGTTAAATTGATCTGCACCTTTAACAATTCCCTTTTCATAAAGAGCTAGAATCGCAGCTTTATTTCCATCCTTGTCAATATCTTTAAAAGGATTCGCACTTGGAGTTGGATTTACAACTGGCTTGTCGCTTGGTTTTACACCATCCAAGCCGATCTGAACTTTGTGATTTGAATCATATTTAACGCCTGCTTCGTCTACGATAACGTGAAGCTCTGCATCAACTAATTTTGTAAGATCAGCCACGTTAAATGTGTATGTGCGCTCATCTGTTGACTTGTCTTCGGTAGCAATCGCTATTTTTTTGTCATCGATTTTGAATTCTTGAATATAGTGACCTTTCGGAAATGTTACTGTTACTTCATTGCCATTTGTTACTTTCTTAACGCTTGCAGTAGGTGACATGTAATTCTTCATGATCGATTCTTCACTCGTACCATCTTTGAACACTTGCACTGCTACATTCTTAACTGCCTCTGCTTCTTCTTTAGCAACCTGTGCTTTGAAATCGAAGTCATACCAATGATCCATATTGGCAGCAGCTACAACTACATGGATTTTACCTGGGTAAACGGTATCCGTTGCCATTGGGAAACTGTATGTAATCGTCCCGTCTGCATTTTTTACTTCTGTTGCATCAACATATGTTTCGCCCTGTTTTGTCTGAAGTCCTGCAATCATTGGTGCAGATTTGGTCGGAATTGTTAATTGAGCTTCATATTCACCGTCTTTTTCAATTAGCTTTCCTTGAGGGACGATGTGACCGCTAATTGCGGGCTGTGGCTCGTTAGTTCCTGGTTTGTATACATGAAAATCTATTACCTGATCCGTTGCAGCTGTAGCTGCAATAGTAGTCGCAGCCTTGTCACTTGTTCCAATATTTGCAGACGCCGCTGTTGGAATGGAGAGTGATGCTGCGAGTAATGATGCAAGGACCACTTTCGTTGCGCGTGATGATTGTTTTTTCGTCATGATTGTTCCCCCTGTTTTCTTTTAAATTTAGTTCTATAAAGTAAAAATGCAGAACCTGCTAACGCAAAGATTAATAGGTATGGCGCTGAGTCACTAGTCTGTGGGTTTGCCACTTGTCCTTCAGTTGTTGGCTTTTTAGTTGTTGTTGCGTTTGTGGTTACTTTCTTATCTTCAGTTGTTTTAGTTTCATTCGTAGCTGGCGGAGTGACCGGAGCAGCATCCTCCATCGCATCGAAAACTATTGATACTGTGTATTCATGATGGTAATTAATATCTTCAATATCAACTTTCATCGCCGTTTTAATAGGTTGTGACAAGTCACTTACTGTAAATTGAACAACACGTGTGTCGGCTTCTTTATCTTCACTGACTATAGTCGCCCCGCCCGGCGGTTCGAACTTTGTAATCCACTCACTGTTTTTCAGTGTGATTTGCACGGTGGCAGTTCCATTTTTAGTCGTTACTTTCGCCGGTTTTACGAAATAATCATTGGCGATTGAAGCAGAGTTACTATCCGGCTGATTCACTTGATATTCGAGTGAATGTGTACCATCCGCAACCTGTGCTGAAGCTTTTGGCAAGGCAACAGTAAACAGTAAAAAACTTGTAAGTAAAACAAAAATAAATCCTTTTTTCACTTGTTGTAAATCTCCTTTCAATAAATCATTGTAAAAAATAACTGACACTAGGGAAGACCCAACGACTGGGCAAAATTCCACATCTAAATTATCGCACAAATGGTAGAAAGTACGAATGATAAACTATACTTTTCTACCGTTTCTCATGGCATTTGTGTGACAATTGAAGATTCATATTCAATTGAGTCGACAAGTGAGAACGATTATCATTTAATATATCCTGTTATCGTATCAATGTCAAACCTTTCTAATAAGACTTAACTATCGTATTGTTCTAGTCAAATCATTCACCAAGCTGGGAGGAATACATAATCTATAAAGAGAAGTTAATTAATAACGCGAGGAGTCGGATGATGGAATTTCAATCTTTTAGCGGAATTGTAATGATGATTGATGATTTTTCAACAGGCCAAGATAATGGAGCCGGATGTTATAAGCTGTTCGTGGTAGATAGCGGTTACGGAAACATAGTGAATTTTGTAGTAGGACCGACAACTTATTTTGTAGATCATGTAATGGTAGAGATAGGTGATCAGGTAACTGGTTTCTACGATGCAAATGCACCAGCCCCTCTTATCTACCCACCACAATTCAGGGCACTTGTCATGAGTAGAGATTCACCATATCAAAATGTGAAAGTGGACTATTTTAACCGTCGTCTGGAAAGTAGTGACGGAACGCTGCGACTGAATCTATCCCCGCAAACTCAAATCATCTTACAAAATGGCCAATCCTTTAATGGAGATATTGGCGGACGCGATCTAATTGTGGTATACGGTGCTTCTACAAGAAGTATACCTGCTCAGACTACACCTTATAAGATTATTGTACTTTGCTCTTAAACCGACCCACGTTGAGCTCAAAATGGGTATATAAAAAGAGACGAATCCTCTACTTTTCGAGGGCACGTCTCTTCTTTTATTCAATCCGATAGAAATTTCTAGTCGTTGCATAAATCTCTCGATAGACTTCATCTATATTCAAATGCTTTATTTCCGCGATCGTTTGGATACTTTTGTGCATCATCGAAGGGTGTGTCACTTTTCCTGAAAAATGACCTTCAAACGGCCATGGTCCGTCTGTCTCGACCATCAACTGTGAAAGTGGTGTCTGGTCGACAATATGCTGAACCTTTACTTTGTATGTGACATCCGGTGTCACGGAGACGACATATCCATTCGCTAGGATACGTTTTAGAATTGTATCCTCTCCCTTAAACCAATGAAAATGTGCTTTTTCAATTGAATAAGACTCCAGTAGATCGCAAACAAGAGCAGCATCTTCATAAACGGCATGCAGCACGATCGGCAACTCATAGCCCTTCGCCTTTCGGATGAATTGCTCAAGTACTTCTATGTAAGGTTCTACTTCTAAATCAGGTTGTTCTTGACGCGTATAATACGGCAAGCCCACTTCTCCAATGGCAGTAAGCCGGTGACTGTTTTGATCGATTACGTTCAGGATTGTTTGAAGTTCTTCCTCAGCCGGCAAAGCTTGTTCTGGATGATATCCGATTGCTGGTTTGATCCTATTGTCTAAACCTGCTAGTTCCAATTGACGATTGGATGATGCTAAATTACTCGATACAGTGACTAGTGCATCAACCGAACTTTCTTCTAACTTGTCTAGGAGAACGATTCTTTCCCCGTCTTCGTACATATCCAAATGAATATGGGCATCAATCAGACGTCTGCTCATGAACACCCCTCGCTTTCTGCTCCTACAATGTTTGAACATTCTGGAAGTTACTATACAATCAGAACTAGATGATCGTTGCTATATTTATCATATTATCACGTCTAGGGGGTTATGTTCTTTGCGATTGCTGCAAGCCGGATTTCATTATTATCTCGCCGGTCTAATTGTTTTGACGTTAGGCATCACATTAACGATCCAATCCGCACTGGGTGCTTCACCGTTTGATGCCCTTCTTGTTGGCTTATACCGCACATTTGGCTTAACAATCGGCAGTTGGGAAATTGTCGTTGGGGCAGCAATGGTCTTTTGTAACGCCATTGCGGAGAAGAAAAGACCTGAATATTACGCATTAATTTCGGCATTTATCACTGGCCTTGGAATTGACACATGGTTATTTTTATTACGTGATTGGATTGCACCGGGAACTTGGATCGGTCAATGGATCTGTACAGGAGCAGGAATTGTATTGATAGGTCTGGGTATTGCGATTTATTTACAATCCCAATTTGCGCCCAATCCAATGGATCGTTCCATGCTAATATTATCCAAGCTAACGGGTTTGAGTGTGACGTATACCCGCGCTATAATCAGTTTTATTCTCGTTATCATTGCTTTATTATTTGATGGAGCAATCGGGCTGGGGACGCTAGTGAACGCGCTATTTACAGGAGTATTTATTAGTTTTTTTTCACCTTACATAAAAGCACTAACAAATCGTCCAGAACTACTTAAGTAATGAAAAAACCGTAAAAAACTGACGTGTTAATCCCTGCTAACACGTTTTCTGGTACACAGGCAACTAACGCTTCTTTCGTTGATATGTGGACAGCATGACTCCGCCAACTATAAATAAAGATCCCAAAAGTTCTGATCCGGCGATTGGTTTGTAAAGCAGTAATACTCCCATTACCATGGCGACAAAAGGTTCAAGATTAGATAATATAGATGCCTTTGAAGCATCGACATACCGTATATTATTGTTCCAAATCAATGTCGCAATGCCGTGCACCACAATGGCGGTGCTAATCAGAAATGCCCAATCTGATATCTCGAAGCTGATTCGCAAAGGAGTATTTAATGTAAAAGCGAAGGGAATTGACACTACTAAACCGACAACATTTGAATAGAGCGTAATGGTGAATGGGTCTATTCGTTGAGAAAGAAGTCTGGTCATTATAACCATAATAGCGAAGGTAATCATCGTGATCACAATCCATATTAAACCTTTGTCGATCTGCAGGGAAGATACGCCCCCTTTGGTCACGACAAAATAAATCCCTATAAGAGCAACAACTGATCCCATCAACATTCGAATGGTGAACTTTTCTTTTAAAAAGATAGCCGCTAATACGCCAGTTACAATAGGTGCTGCGGCTAAAATCAATGCAGAAGTTGTAGGGTCTGCCGTTTGCAACCCTGCGAAAAATGACCATTGATTGATGAAAACGCCGATTACTCCAAGAAAAAACAGCGCAAGGAAGTCTGCTTTCGTAACTCTTCGTAACTGCTTTTTGTAAGCAGATATCCCAATTAGAAATAATACGATAAATAAAAGTCTGAGTGTGGTTAACATGGAGGGGGAAAACACTTCAACTAACATCTTTCCGAAAACAAAATTGCTTCCCCATACCAGCACACAAAATGTTAGCCAAGCGTAAGCTTTTAACATTTGCATCATCCTTCCTGCAACATAATGCTAACTGCCCTATTTTATACCCCGCAAGAATTTTCGTATACATTTTTGTTTGGTTCTTATCATTTACGTTCATATAACAGTTAAAAAAGGTACCTGTACCATACTGATTTCGGAAATCAATATGATGCAGGTACCTTAAATTTATTTATAAAAGCCCCGAAACCTACTAGGACACCCTTCTTACATTAGTCGTTCACTTTCGGAGATGGATAGTCAAAGCCTTTCGTATCCACTTCCACCTTCTTCATTTTCTGATCTTCTAACGGCTTATCTGAAGAGTCTGTTTCAGTAGCAACGATTGCATCCACAATTTCCATGCCCTCAATTACTTTTCCAAACGCAGCATATTCTTCGTCAAGCTGGGACGTATCCTCTGCCATAATAAAAAATTGGGAGCCTGCAGAATTTGGTTCCCCTGTGCGTGCCATTGAGATAACACCGCGTTCATGTTTCAGATTATTTTTAAATCCATTACTAGTAAATTCCCCGTCAATCGAATATCCCGGACCGCCTGATCCATTTCCCGAAGGATCTCCCCCTTGGATCATGAAACCTGGAATGACTCGGTGGAAAATCAGCCCATCGTAATAACCTTCCTCAATTAATGAAATAAAGTTGGCTACTGTATTTGGAGCTACAGAAGGATCTAATTCTAGGACGATTTTTTCGTCGTTCTCCATCGTAATCGTCACAATCGGGTTTTCTTCCACTTCTTCCGAATAATCTGCTTCTTTTACCGGTTGTTCCTCTGATTGCCCGTCTGTCTTCTCCTCCTGCTGCTCGTCTTTTGTTGACGATCCACACCCCACTAAAAGAAAAGCCAGCGCCATCAGGCTAAAGATTAAATAAAATGCTTTATTTCTTATAAACATCTACTTTTACAACTCCCTTATGTAATCTGCTCGTTCATTATATAACACATAATCAGGCAATTCACGCTAAATAGCGAACCCTATCCGATCATTCATCGTCATACTAACTTCCACAGAGACTACATTTCATCTTTATTTATATTTCCAGATTATAAATGAAACTAGAAGGAGGTGCCCTATGAGAGACAGCTTAATTCAGCAAAAAACAGTAAAAACACAGATCAAGAGAGCCTGGCTGCAACTTGTCCATTTTGGATGGCAGCAAGCCCTGTCCTGCCTGTTTCCAGTCGTTATCTTTGGCTCCTTAGCCTTGACCCAAGTCATTCCCCTGCCTATACTGCCTCGATACGACTGGCTACTCATCATCTTTCTTCTTATGCAATGGTGGATGGTGCGTTCGGGGCTAGAAACTCGTGATGAATTAAAAGTCATCACTATGTTTCACTTGATCGGACTGGCCCTTGAAATATTTAAAGTTAATATGGGATCCTGGTCATACCCCGAGGATGGGTATTTCAAAATACTAGGAGTGCCTTTATACAGCGGATTCATGTATGCAAGTGTTGCAAGCTATCTTTGCCAGGCATGGAGGAGACTGGATGTGAATCTCGTGAAATGGCCGCCACTTTGGGCAGTCGTGCCACTCGCCGCTGCCATCTACTTAAATTTTTTCACTCATCATTATTGGATTGATATTCGTTGGTGGTTGTCTGCGCTGGTTGTAATTGTTTTTTGGCAGTCTTGGGTCACATATGCAGTGAACGGAACACGATACCGTATGCCCCTTGCGTTTTCATTTGTACTTATCGGTTTTTTTATCTGGGTTGCAGAGAACATCGCAACGTTTTTTGGCGCTTGGAAATATCCGAATCAAAGCGACACATGGCAGCTGGTCGGCATAGGAAAATTAAGTTCTTGGCTGCTGTTGGTCATTGTTAGTTTTCTAATTGTAGCGACGTTGAAGATGATTAAAGAAAAATCACCTGTGAAATAGCAACTTAGAGAGACCTATACAGAATGGAGAATAAGTTATGCAAAAAGGTACCTGCGCAATATTGAACCCTATATTCAATAATGCGTAGATACCTTTTTTAATCAGACAAGCAATTTACTACTCCTATTCTCTATATCTTAGCGCCAAACCTTTTAAGAAATTTCTAGCGTATCGATCGCCACATTCTTTATAATTTCGGTGTCCTTCTTTTCTGAGAACTGCACTCAATTCACTTTTTGATAAATTAATCCCTGCATCCTGTAAGATCTCCAACATATCTTCACTCGTGAGCGAAAGTGCAATTTTCATCTTCTTGAGCAGGATATTATTCACGTTTCGGTCAGTCATTAAGAATTGGTTTTGCTCGTTCTCCGGCTTAATATCCTGCACTCCTCTTTTCAGGCTCACAAATCCATTTAAAAAGGACTCCAACATAGTATTATCGACTTCTTTAACGTACTCATTTTCTTGCGCTTCATCTTCTTTTGACTTCGACAACATTTTCTGAACTTCTTCTTTCGTCGTTTCCATACCACCCAACTCAAAAATCTCTACCATCGCTGTGTCTTTTATATCCAATGCATATCTTAATCGAGTAAGTATATCGTTATTATTCAATAGGATCACCTAACACCTTTCCTGTTTTAGCTGTTGTTCTAAGTATAGTACTATTTGCATTTCATTGTCTCAATTAACCCTTTTCTTTTTTCTCGATATTATTCAACTTATTTTTACATTATTTATACATTTGAAATATGAGAATTCCGATTCCACACAGACATTTATAGAAAGAAGCGCTCGAATCTTTTAAAGGAAATGATTCGTATACAGGAGAGGAGGAGATTAAATGCAGCCTACAAATGTAAAAGCTTGCACGCAATGCGGAGGATCGGCGATCGGAAAAGGAGTTCAAAGCGGATACGCAAGCGTGACAACTTATAAAAAGATGGGAATAGGTCATAAGCTGATCCATCTCATCTGTACGGATTGTGGTTGGGTGCTCGGGAGCTATGTGGAGAATCCGAGGGTCTTCAAGAAGACGATTGGAAAATGAAATGCTTCCGGTCTTATGCCTGAAAATAAGGCTTACCTATTTATCTCGCGTTTTATTTCCATTTAGAGCAGCTGATAGAGTTACTACCACTCCATTAAAAGCTATGTAATACATTTCTAAATTCAATTGAAAAATATCAACGAATATTTTATGGAATTTAATGTCAGGCTAAGTTTTTCGTTATTTGACGGTCATGAAGAAATCACCCCAAAAGGCTAACAAAACCTAGAGGGGGGATTGTCTTCGTTTATTGGTCTTCTACAATCTCTTGTGCTTCGTTCAACTGTTTCTTCATCATGTCTAACTGTTCTTTGTTTTGTTGAACGGAATCCATACGCTCATCATATTGCTCTGCCTTCGTTAATGCCTTTTCTGTTCGTACTATCGAATTAAAAGCATGCTCCACAGCTATCTCCTCAGGATGCGACATCGCCTGCTTCACCGAACGATCAGCCTTCTGAACAGAATTGCTTAAAAAAGTGCCTGGATGATCCTTTTTCCAACTTTGTTTTGAATTCTTAGCCATTTACGATTCTTTCCCTCCTGCAAATAAGATATTTTACGGCATGCTTAGTATTGTAAAAAAACCTGGAACTATGCGTGGTCAGGGATTAATGACAGTAGATATAATTACGTGGCATTTCCTTTTATAACATTTATTTATAATAAGGTTCTCCGTTGCTAATGTAAATACGACTTTCCCAATAAATATTTAGAATATTTGGAAGGAGATAATACATATGCCAACAAATAAGCTTGTCTTAACAGGTGAGCAAGAAGTGGACTTAGTAAATATAAAAAACATTAATATAAGGATTCTCATTTATGGATGAAAACCTTATCTTCCTCATCCTTTCCTATACAAAAAAACTTCCAGCCGATAGACAAGGGCTAGAAGCTTTTTTTATTAAATTAGAGATAGTTAATCTGGAAACAGTCATTCCAATAACTCACTTGAACAAGTTAATGGTTGTGATAATGATCGGCGCGCTAAATACAACATCAATAAGGAATGCACCGACAATTGGCACGACCAGGAATGCCGTGCGAGAAGGACCATACTTGCTCACGGTTGCGGACATGTTCGCCATTGCGTTCGGTGTTGCACCCAGCCCGTGGCCTAAGAATCCGGAGATCATAACAGCCGCATCGTAGTCCTTGCCAAGCATTCGGAACATCACAAAGACGGCATATAGGACGATGACGATAACCTGGATGAGTATAATGCCGATGAGCGGTAGTGCGAGATCTGCAACTTCCCACAGCTTGATGCTCATCAGTGCCATCGAGAGGAAGATTGCAAGCGAAACGTCCCCGATTAAGTTGATTTCCTTCATGTTCACCGTACCCTTTACAAAGCGGTCAGTAAGATTCCGAACAATAACCGCTACGAACATCGCCCCGATATAGGACGGCAGTACGAAGCCGGTCACATTTGTAAACAAATCCCCAAGATACGTTCCCACTGCCATGGAGAACGTGAGAAGGGCAACTTGCACCATGAACGACCACTCTTGAATCGGCCTCTCATCATTTTCTACATATTCTTCTATTTTACCCGCTGATGGCTTTAAGTCATGTTTTTTAATCAGGTACCGCGCAACCGGACCGCCGGTAAGGCTACCACAAATTAGGCCAAGTGTGGCGGCAGCCATTCCAATCGTCAAGGCTGAGGAAACGCCCAAGTTCTCAATCGTCTGTCCGTAGGCCGCAGCACCGCCATGTCCTCCGTTCATCGAAACTGCTCCGGCCATGACACCCAATAGTGGATCAATTCCAAACAATTGAGCAAACGAAACACCGATGACGTTCTGCAAGAACACCGTGACGCCGCACAAGAGCAAATAGATGACTAAGAGCTTTCCGCCCAGTTTGATGAGCTTGAAGCTTGCTCCAAGGCCGACCGTCGTAAAGAAGGCGATCATGAACAACGACTGTAGCGATGTATCCAATGTAATCTCGACAATCCCCGTAGTTTTCAACACGAGCGCTAAAGTGGCGAATATCAAACCGCCGATGACAGGCGCCGGGATCAGGAACCGGTTAAGGAATCCGACCCGGCTGACAAGTGCCATTCCAAGCAAATAGAGAGCTACTGCAAGGAACAGTGTTGTAATCTGGTTGAGTTCAATCATATATCTTCACCTTTCTAAAAAGCCTTTACCGCTTCATTGATAAGTTCCCTCAGCCGAACCGTTCAACCGATTTATCAAGAGCTGGGTTAACCAAGCCTATGTTAAAGTTTGTCTTTTTTTACTTACGTGCCGAATGAATGTAGCCGGCTAATCACGGCATGATTCCGTTTCCCTCTCTCCTTGGTAAACGCTTTCATACCTAGAAAATAGAGTTATGTCGATATTTTACGGTAAACCTATTGAATCCTACAAAATCCAACATTTTTCGATATGTATTTCTAAAAAAATGATATTTTTTAATCTTTTGTTCAATTAGCCATCGCTATACTTTTCTTTTGCTTCAGCATTGTACAACTTGACTTGATAATTTACATAATATAAAAGACAAAACCACCTAAGTCATTGTCATGTCAACGTTTCAGGTGGTCCTCTCTATGAATTGCCTTATTTATGATAAGCTTCGCCATAACATATTAACCTGTAATTTGTTTATAGTAACCAAAGCTTTTTAACATGACCGTAATTCTACACATACAAAAGGCTTCTCATAAGCTCTGACTGCTTATGAGAAGCCTAAATCTTTTCTATAATTTTTGTGTAACCTTTATCTAAATTGAAGAAAGGCCTCTATCGGCCTTTACTTCGTGGGCTTAAATTGATCATCTAGGTATCGGGCCATAAATGCCGCGAAATGTTGACGTGATATATTAATATTAGGCTTAAATTTACCGTTGGAATAACCCGTTGTAATATTATTTGCTACCAACGCAGAAATATAGTTGTGAGCCCAATTCCCCTTGGGAACATCCTTAAAATCGGTTGGGTGAGTGCCTTTTAAATCATAAGCTAACACTAAGATTGCAGCCGCTTGCGAGCGGCTTAATTTTCCGGTAGGGTCGAAATACTTTTCACCTTGGGAATTAACTTTTCCGTTGACGATACCCAATTCAACAGCCTTAGCAATCTCCTCGTATCCATAATCACCAGGTGAAACATCAACAAATCTTGGGTTAGTAACATCTGAATAGTCGACAATTCCCTTTTCTTTCAAAATCAATCGTATAGCATGTAAACGTGTAATTGGCTCATTTGGTTTAAATGTTCCATCTGGATAACCATTAATTATTCCTTTGTCTGTCAAATACATAATTTCATCGACATATGAACTTACATCTTTAAATGCTGGCTTTTCATCTGCATTCATTTCGAAATTAGGCGTTGTTTTAGGCAGCGTTCTAGCATTGGTTGCTTGTTCAAAAGAATAAGCTATATCTAATAGAGACTGTTCACTAAATGCCAACCCCATGAAAGAGATCCCAACAGGCAGTTCTTCACCAGTAGCACCGGCAGGAACAGTAATCTCAGGGAATCCTGTAGCAGACGCTACATAACTTGCGGCATACGTGTCATAGGCATCACATAAATATGTCGGGTCTTCCTTATCGAATCTTGGTGATGCAGGACATGACATTGTTGGAAAAACAATGGCATCCAAATTTTCTTTTTCCATTATTGATTGTACTTCATCACGTACTTTAGATATCTCTTTTGTTACTAAATCATTGTACTCTGGTGTGTCTTTAAACGCCGCTTGTTTTAAATTCGTTTTTAGACCTTCCAAACCTGCTGGATTTACTGGCGTTGCTGAATTCAAAACCTCTGGTGATTCACTAATTTTAATTATTTCTTCTAGTGTTTTCGGCTGACTTTCAGGGAACTGTTTTAGATACTCTTCCAACTGAGACTTAAAATTAGCTTCATTAATTGGCCCAATAATTGGTGTCCAAAGATATTGTGTCGTCTCTGAGAAAGATACCGGAATAAGTTCCGTCCCTATTTCCTCCATTTTCTTCAAGGATTTATTAGTAATTGTATCCACCTCAGCGTTGTCTCCAAAAAAGTCAACAGCTACTCCAATTCTTGCATTTTGTAAAGCAGTATTGTCTAAGGACTTACTATAGTCTTCAACTATATGTCCCTTTGCAGATAAGGTTTGGTCATCTTTATCATCGACTCCAGCCATAAAACTCAATGCAATCGCTACATCTTCTACAGATCTAGCCATTGGACCAGCAGTATCGAAATTTAACGAGGACGGAACGATTCCGCCACGGCTTATTAAACCTAATGTCGGTCTGATAGCGACAAGTCCCGTAACATGAGATGGTCCTCTGACCGATCCAGACGTATCAGTACCTAATCCAAATACACCAAAGTTTGCTGTGATTGCCGCGGCAGTTCCGCTGCTAGAACCAGAAGCATCACGTTTAAGATTGTAAGGATTCAAGGTTAAACCGCCCAAAGAGCTATATCCTAATCTACCATAAGATGCTGCAAACTCTGACATATTTGTTTTTCCAATGATAATGGCTCCTGCATCCTTAAGTTTCCTAATAGCAAAAGCATCTTTTACGGGATAAGCATCCTTTAGTGCAACAGAGCCAGCCGTTGTCGGCATGCCTTTGACGTCAAAGTTATCTTTTACAACGATTGGAATACCATGAAGTACACTTCTTTTGCCTTTACTTTGTCTCTCTGCATCTAATTGCTTTGCAATCTCTATAGCTTCTTCATTAATATTAGTGAACGAATTAATCGCAGGACCTTGCTTGTCATATGCTTCTATACGTTCTAGATAATACTTAACCAACTGCTCAGATTTAATTTGGTTGTTATCTAAAGCATCGGAAATTTCGCTAATACTTTTTTCAAATGGATTAAATTCAGTTTCTTCCGCAGAGACACTTGCCAATGGAAGCACGGCTACTACTACCATAAGAGCTATCAAGGTTCTAACTCGATTTAATATGTTAAACATAATGTTTCCTCCCTATTCTAAAACAAATTAACTATAAAATTTTCACCCTGAAAGTTATATAACAATATTCAGAGGTCATTTTATACAACATTTCTGTATATCATAAACAAAGTTAAATATAATGGATCAAAATGTTAGGATATCTAACACATTCTTTTGGTTATTGTTTAGATAGAAATTATACTTTTACAGTTTAAATTCCTGGATGGCTACTTCCAATTCATTTGACATCCTAGCTAACTCATGAGAAACCGATGAAACCTCCTCCATTGAGGCACTCATTTCTTCGGAGGATGCTGCGACGTTTTGAGAATAATTATTTACTTCAATACTCGTTTTTGAAACGTCCTCTATGTGAACTACCACTTCAGCTATATGATTCTTCATGTTTTCCATTGCTATGTTAACCTCGGATATTTTTGTTGTACCAGCGAGAATGGAGTCCTTAATTTCTCCAAACGCTTTCCCGCTTTCATTCACGAGTTTCATTCCTTCTTTTGCCGAGCTTACCCCTAGATTTACTAGACCCATCGAATCTTCAATGCCATCTTCAATATCTTGAATAATTTCATTGATTTGCAATGCTGAATTACTGGATTGCTCTGCGAGTTTTCGAACTTCATCTGCCACTACTGCAAATCCTTTTCCATGTTCGCCAGCTCTTGCAGCTTCAATTGCAGCATTCAAAGCTAATAAATTCGTTTGCTCTGAAATTGATTGAATGATAAAGCTGATTTGTCTAATTTCATTTGATTTTTCATTTAACATGCTAATTTTCTCAGCGGAAGAACTCACGTTTTTATCAATTTCAACCATTTGATTTACAGTTTGCTCAACGACATCACTGCCCTGTATAGCAGTTTCTGTCGAATAATGTATGGAATTACTTACATTGTCCATGCTCACTGTCACGTCATCAACATGCTTATACACTTCATTGATAATACCTACCGCATTTTTCATAGCAGCATCCTGTTCATCTGTTCCAGTAGCAACAAATTGAATTGATTCGGATATTTCATTGGAAGCTGTTTGATTTTCGATTGAAGAGGCTGCCAGCTCCTCAGATGTCGCAGATAATTGTTGGGATTCATGTGCAATTTTTTTTATTGTTTCTTTTAAACTGTTAGACATGGTATTGAAATTTTCGCCCATATCCCCGATTTCATCTTTCACCTTCACCGTGACTTGTTGAGTCAAATCACCATTTGACATCGCTAAAGACAAATCACTAATACTTTTAATTCTCTTCGTTATCCGTAAACTCATAACAATAGATGCGATTACAGCAAGAATCGCAAAAATACCGCCTATAAGAAAAAGCATTGAGCGAATAAAAGTAGCGGTACTTAAAATTTCATCCTTCTTTATAACAGCAATATACTTCCAGCCATCAATTTCTGAAGTGATTGTGTTTAATACATAGTCTTCTCCATCTAGTTCAGCTTCAAATGAGCCATCTTTGCTTAGATCTTTTAAAGAAGGTATGTTTAGTTTAGACACTGGTTGGAAGTTCAATTCAGGATCTTTTGGATGTGCAAGAATTGTTCCATCTTCTTGCGCGAGAATTACATAACCATTATCGCCTATACTAATTTCCTTGATAATATCTGTTAAGCCTTCCAAACTTACATCTAAACCTAACACACCTGTTTGTTTTCCATTTTTTTCAATCGACACTACATTACTTACTATAATTCCTTCTATACCAGTTGCCTCATAGGCACTTGTTAATTTTACTTCTCCTGGTTCTCCAATAGCCGTGCTATACCAAGGACGGTCTCTAGGATCAAAACCTGCTGACACGGGGCCCTCAGGATATTGAACATAACCTCCATCCGATGTGCCCAAATAAACATAAGAGGCTTTAGGATGATTAATACTAAATTGAGAAAACACATCAAAAATGGCTTTCTCTTTATCCCCATTTTCTGAAGGGGTCATATCAATAGAGGCATCTCCCGCTATATCTTTATATGAAGTAATACTTGAATCGGCATTTAAAACGGAATCGGCATTAGCTAAAAAATTGACATTTTCCCTAATCGTTTCAAAGTATAGAGAAATGCCATTGTCCACCTGTTTAATTTCTTTCTCGCTGAAACTGATATAATCATCCTCGGTTTTTTCGCTAACTGTTTTATTAACTAAAACTCCAATAAAAATAATTGGTACTAGTGATAGTAATAATGAAAAAACCAATAACTTCGCTTTGAACGAAATTCTTTTCTTATTCATTTTTACACTTCTTTCTGTTTATGATAGTGAATCAAAGCGTAAGTTACCAACAACTGCAAAGCTTCTAAATTGATAACTTAAAGAATCTCTTAATCCTTTCTAACTATATCTTGACTCCAAACTCATGCCAGGTAATTTTAAACACTAAAAAAGCTATTCTATATAATATGGAATAGCCAAAGGAATATATTAATCCATAAACTTGGTAACCAGGCGATCATTGTTTAGATTGCAGGACTTTTAAATAATCCCTAAACTTTAGACCCTAAGCTTTGCGTCCTGCCCTTTCAGATCAGTTTGCCTTTAACTTCTATAGTTTTAGTTTAAAATTATGCTCCCTTATAATCTCACGTAACTCCATTAAATTCAAGACTTTTTGACCGCAAACAACTTTTATTATGTGATAAAAGAATCATGTGAATAATTCAAAACTGATGAAAAGGGATGTTTTTTTCACTGTGTATATAGTTTTATAAATATGAAGTCAAAAATATGATTTCAAATTAGTAATTAATTAATTTTGAGACTTTATCCGGTATTATGCTGATACTATCACTCACCCGCCTACTATTAGTTACAATATTAACTAATCTCGATTGCTCTGAAACGCCTAAAAGGCCTATCTCCAGCTTCGAAATAGACCTTGAAAACTATTAAAGCTTCGCATTTTCTACTTCAATGGAAGCACTTTTCTTATGGTTCTCTTTGAATTCATTTATGTCTAGTGTCTGTCACTGACCGAGTCTCGTCTTATTTTATCGATAACCGCCTTTACTTATGATACGGTTCTCCCTTAATAATCCGAAACCCCCGATAAACCTGCTCGACCAGCACAAGTTTCATTAACTGATGTGGAAACGTCATTTTTGAAAAAGATAACTTCTCATTCGCCCGCTGCAACACGCTCATATGCAATCCAAGCGAACCGCCAATTACAAACACGATCTTACTTTTCCCATATGTCATTAGCGATTCTATACTCGCAGCAAATTCTTCCGAAGTTTTCATCTTTCCATCAATCGCCAAAGCAATTACATAAGCATCCGGAGCAATCTTCGCCAAGATCCGATCTGCCTCTTTCTTTTTAACAATTTCCATATCCGCTTCACTCAAAGTTTCGGGTGCTTTTTCATCCGCCACTTCAATTAATTGCATTTTGGCATAGCTTTTCAGCCGCTTTGTATACTCTTCAATTCCTTGCTTCAAATACTTCTCCTTTAACTTACCCACGGTCACAATTGTTATATTCACAACTTATCCACTCGCTCTCCAAAAGTTATACACAATACTTATACACATATCCACAGCACGTTCTACATATTGTGCCCGACTATTTGTTCCCTACTACATGTAAAATTCACTAACTATTCTTATCTTGTTCTGTGGATAACCTTTTATAGTTTTATTCTCATAATGAAAACTTTCATGTCTACCAGTAAAATAGAAAATTTCAAAAACCATGAATGCCAAGGCTTTATACCTTACACTAACCAGCTTTTCTACTAGTATATACTTATTTTCTTTTACACAATACTATACACATTATTTAGATTTTATCCACAATTGGATAACTCCATAAAAAATCAGGCACCGTAGCACGTTTCTGCTCGATGCCTGATGTGGATTGTAATTTGTTCAGGTTGTGGATAGTCTTAGAATGTGTTGCCATCCTTCAAGACCATCTCTAACTCCACTGGTTTTCCATCACGATACACTTTCAATTTCAGTTGATCGCCAATTTCTTTTTTATTGTATAAATATTTACGAAGCGCGACCATATCCGTCACTTTCTCCTCATCCAATTGAACAATTGTATCATACTTTTTAACGCCTGCCGCAAGCGCTGGGGAATTCGGCATGATTTCTGTTACGACCACGCCTTCCGTCACATCCTCGGGTAAATTCAAGGTCTGTTGCTGCTGTTGACTTGGAATTTGCTGAAGATCGAGTAAGGAAACACCCATTGTCGGTCGATTCACTTGCCCTGTCTCCTCAAGATGTTCAATGATCGGTAATGCAATATTAATCGGAATTGCTAATCCGATTCCTTCTACTGTCTCCTGTGAAATTTTCATGGAGTTAATGCCGATCAGCTGACCTGCCATATTAATCAGTGCACCACCTGAGTTCCCTGGATTGATTGCAGCATCTGTCTGCAATACATCTGCTTGCCAATCGATGATTCCATCTTTATTCAGATCCATTGGAATCGAACGATCTTTCCCTGAAATGACACCGACTGTGACAGACCCTGCGAATCCTAGTCCAAGTGGGTTACCTATGGCGATGACCGACTCGCCGCGTTTTAGCGCATCGGAATCACCGAATTCCACTACCGTATCTACATGTTTCGAATCAATTTCAACTACGGCTAGATCCGTCCATAAGTCGCTGCCGATCAGCTTTCCTTCTACTTTAGTTCCGTCGTCAAAGCTGACTTCCAATTGCTCTGAATTTTCCACGACGTGATGATTGGTGACGATATATGCTTTGTCTCCATCTTTTTTGTACAAAACGCCTGAGCCTGACCCAGCTTCCTGGACAGAAGTCCTTGCCGACCAGAAATCTTGAACTGTCTGGATGTTGGTAATACCAACAACAGCCGAAGCTACGTCATCTACTACGTCCGTAATCTCTGTTGAAATATCCATAGGAACTTGGCTGTGTTGTGTCTCTGTTAAATTAGAAGGTTTATTTACTTGTACTTCATTTGTTGTTGAATCAGATGCAAACATTACGACCAACCAAACGATCAGTCCACCTATTATTCCACCTAGCAGGCCCATCCAAAAACCACTTTTACGTTTTTTCTCTTGTTTCGTTTCGGCAGGCGGGATTGGCTGCCATGATGTTTCTTCTCTTTCTTGTTCTCTTTCTCCATCCATCCCTCTTCTTTCATCATCCATTCGCATATCCTCCTTATCCAAATGTTCTCATTACATATCATACATGTACTTTACCCCAATCTATCATTGAAAATGCAAAAAAGCCTTACTAATTAAAGCAAGGCTTTTCGCATTTTTTCAGACAAGTACAAGCTCTGTAGATTCTGCTGCGTCAGTATCGCGTAAATGGACATATTCGCCTGCACGAATACCGCAACTCTCCAATGTCTGTGCCACGCTCATGCGCGCCAAGTCTTTCATATTATTATCTAAACTAAGGTGTGCTAAATAAATATGCGTCTCTTTTTGAGCTACGACTTCACTCATCGCGACAGCTGCATCTTCATTCGACACGTGGCCGACATCACTCAGGATTCGACGTTTAATAGACCATGGATAACGCCCCATTTGCAGCATGCTTACATCATGATTGCTTTCAAAGACGAAACTGTCAGCTCCTGCGATATGACCCTTCATACGATCGCTGACATATCCTGTATCGGTGATAACAGCTAGCTTTCGATCCCCTTCATTGAATGTGTAAAACATGGGATCTGCTGCATCGTGAGACACGGCAAATGATTGAATATCCAACGACCCGAATGTTTTCACTGTCTCCATGTCGAAATGAAAACGTTGATCCAATGGAATCTCTCCAACAAGACCGTCCATCGCTGACCATGTCTTTGCGTTAGCATAAATGGGGGTTTTGTATTTCCTCGCGAGAACACCAATTCCTTTAATATGATCGCTATGTTCATGTGTGACAAAAATAGCATCTATTTCTTTCATGGAGCGATTGATCGAGCCGAGCAAGCCTTCGATTTTCTTACCGCTCATCCCGGCATCCACGAGAAAAGCATGCTCGTCCGTCTCTATATAAAGCGAGTTGCCTGTACTGCCACTCGCTAAAATGCTAAAACGCATGTGGAAAACTCCTATTCTGTCTGTTCTTCTAGTAGATCGGATTGGAACTCAATCACTTTTCCTTCAATTGCATTAATGAAGTAGTTTTCGATAGTTCCATCCTTCAATTTTACCTGAATGTTCCACGTCGGTGCAAATACTTGGGTTTCCGTCAATTGGACTAGAATAGAATATCCTGACTTGACCTGTACGACAGTAGAATCGGGTTTCAAATAGCCACGCGTTACAAGTGAGCCTACTGCAGCGTCCTGTGACAACAATTCCTTTTTGTGATTGAAGCTGACAAAATCCTCTAGCATACGCTGTTCATAATGCGTAATGTTCCCTTCGTCATCCCAATGAACAACCAACATTGCATTGGGACTGTAGAAGATGGTTTCACTTTTCACTCGCTGAAAGAATACAGCACGTTGCTCTTCTTCATCGACATCCCACAATGCGTAGCTATCACCTTTGAGAATATACTTCGCTAGAAAATCATCGAACTCATAATTGCCATCCCCATCTCTCGCCTTTACTGTCTTTTTCAGATGAGAAAGCAAACGTGTTTTATCAATCAGTACAAATGACTGATTATTTAATTGCTTCAGATCTTCTTCAGTAAATGTAGCCATATGGGCTGATAAATAAGAGACTTCCTTTTTAGTGAACGGGATCGGACTGTAGGTGATATTTTCTAACTGCAACGTTTCTTCCAAAGAAGTTTTTCCAATGACCTGCATATCCCCGACATCCATTTGGCGATTCACGTATAAAGAATACAAGAAAATATTCAAAATTGAAAAGACGATGATAAAGATCGTTTTGGTTCTATTCCAATCCAACCCGGTCACCTCCTTCAGAAGAGCCGTCTGGTATAAAGCGGAACCAGTTGTCTTTGATCAGATAATACCAGCAAGGCTGCAAAATGAGCAATCTGCTATTTTCATCATGAATCAAGTAATAACCCGTGGAGATTTCATCAATCAAATCAAAGTCCAATTCGTCAGACTCTTTGAGTGCTTCTACCACATCCAAACCTGACGGAAGTTCTTCATCTACTGTCTCGAAATTGACAAGTTTGTAATACGGCCGAATGTATTTGTAGATTTGAGACTCTCCCCAGTATTCTATTATCTCATTTGTGCCGGACTGATCACTATAGACTGGCAAACCGTCCACATATAACTGAAATTTAACATAGCGGGAAATGGGATTCATATATGCATAGCGGAAGTCGTCCGTCCAACCACCATGTTCATTGATGAAATCAATTGTGTTTACAAGCAGCTCTGAAGGAATTGCAATTTCCTGACTTTCCGCGACCGGCATGACATAGGTCAGTGTTTTATTCTTCGTATTGACGTCCATTCGCGCACGATGGTCATCAACATACTCTTCTATGTTGGTATCGGTTTGATTGCGTCGGACAGCACTCGGATCACTGAATAATGCATTTCGAAATTGAATTGGATTAACCTCTTCTTGATAATACGTATACCGTTTAATAGTGACTGGATCTTTTGAAACTGCCAAGAATGGTGCGTTGCCTCGATCAATTTCAGCATACTCGGCAAACGACTGACCGACATCAACAATATTGCGTAGAAAGCTTGATCTATTCGGCAAACTGACTTGTGCTTGATAATGTATGCCACTTGTTTCACTTAAAAAATGAACAGTCGGCAGTTGAGTGGATTGACTCCAGTCGATGACCAGTCGATTGAATGTATCCTCCGGAATACTAGTATCGTCGATCAATAGTACATTATCATAGACAAGAATTGGGACTTCGCCTTGGAAGTAAAGTATCATCTGACTTGGCTGCCGCAACACTTGTGAAATATCCAATTTCGTCATGTCTTGATTCACTCTCTGCAAGTTTGTCAAATTCCAAGTACCCATCTCTGAAAGGATCGTATTAATCTTGCCAGAATCAACAGAACCAAGCACTTGATCTTTCAAATTAGTAATCACTTTATACGGTTTGATAATTTCATCAATCGTCTTCTTTTCGGCAATGGAAATATCAACCGTCTGTAATTGTTCCATCGGTTCATAATTTGGAGTGAACGTCCAAATTGTGAAGGTGAACATTACACTCAGAAGGACAAGCAACAGTAATATGATGGATTTGATTGTTTCAATATACTTCAATCCCACTCACCGTCCTCTTGTTGTTCAAATGGCAATGTAAAGAAGATCGTTGTCCCTTTTCCTTCCTCACTTTGAGCCCAAATGCTTCCTTTATGTGCAACAATCATTTCTTTTGCAATTGCGAGACCTAGACCTGTCCCACCAAGGGCACGAGAGCGTGCTCTGTCCGCTCGATAGAAACGGTCGAAAATGCGATTCACATTCGACTTGGGGATTCCCATCCCATCGTCTGAGATCATAACTTTAATATGATCACCGGAAACTGTAACGCCAAAACGGACTTCCCCGCCGTCTGGTGAATATTTCAACGCATTGGAAATAATATTGTCGAGTACTTGAGTTAGTTTGTCGGTGTCAATTTCGACAAATAAACTGCTTGAATATAGGTTGCGTGTGAAGTGTACATTTTGTGACTTGGAGAACTCAAAACGTTCGATGACTGCATTGAAGAATCGGTTGAATTCTACCCATTCTTTATTCAGCTCATATTCCTTACTGTCCATTCGAGATAGCTTCAGTAGGTCGTTAACGAGACGGATCATCCGCTCTGTTTCATTTTGTGTTACGTGAAGGAAATTCGGTGCGATTTCTTCACTTCTCCATGCCCCTTCAGCCAATGCATCCAAATAACTGCGCATCGTAGTCAACGGTGTACGTAATTCATGGGAGACGTTTGAAACGAATTCACGGCGTTCCATGTCGATCTTTTCTTGCTCCGTATTGTCATGCAATACGACAATTAAACCGTTGACGAAACCTGTTTCGCGTTGCGTCACAGAAATCGTTGCACGTAAAATATAAGATTGCTCTTCCGTACTGAAATCTAGAGGAATCGACTCTTTTACTTGAATCAGCTCTTCAAATGTATACTCTGATTCAATGCCCAGAATGCTAGCAATTGGACGGTTAATCACCAAATCCGTCGTTAGGTTAAGCATCTGTAGTGCAGAATCATTAATCAAACTGACACGACCTTTTCGATCGGTCGCAATAACTCCGTCCGTCATATTTTCCAGAACAGAGGCTAGTTTTCGTCTCTCACTCTCGGTGGTTGATTGCGACTCTTGCAGTTGATTGGTCAAATGATTAAACGCAATTGCCAGCTGGCCCATTTCGTCGGTTCCGTACACTTTAACCTTTCGCATGAAGTTTCCGCTCGCCATTGCCTGTGCCTGTCGCCGCATGTCCGAGATGGGACGAGTAAAAGTCCGCGCAATAAAAATCCCGACAATAATCGTGATGGTAAGCGAAAATGCGGCCCCTCCGGCTAGTATTCGATTAATTTGTTCGATTTGCTGAAAGACGGTCTCGATATTGGCTTCGACGTAGAGCGAACCGATAATTTCATTCCCATTGAATATAGGTTGTGCTAACGCAAGGACTCGTTTATGCGATTGAGGATCGAGTGTGATGACATCTTTAATACTTTCAGATGTGATGGACTTCCGTACACTGTCATTATTTGAATGTTGTCCGACTCTCATTTGATTTTCAAATGAAGAAGTAGCTAAAATACGATATTTTGGGTTAATGACTTGTATTTCTTTAATATCATCTGAAGTAAACTCAGTGAGAACATTTTTTAAGCCTTGTTCGAGCGTGGGATCGCCATCTTCCCGTTCTTTCGTAATTTCTTCCCTCACACTGAACTCTACCAAATTCATCCGGTCTACAATCGAATTTGTAAAGTTTTCTTTTAGTGTTTTTTCCAGCGTAGTAGCAAAATAAAGCCCGATTATCTGCATCGCCACGAGAATGAGTAATACATAGATCAAGACGAACTTGACATGGATCGACCGGAAAAAGCCAACTTTCTGCATAGTGACTTACTCCTGTTCCGGGTCGCGCAAGTAATAACCTACGCCACGTCTTGTGACAATCCAGCTTGGGTGACTCGGTGTGTCTTCAATCTTTTCACGCAAACGCCGAATCGTGACATCGACTGTTCGCACATCTCCAAAATAATCGTAGCCCCATACTGTTTGCAATAAGTGCTCTCGAGTCATCACCTGTCCAATATGCTTTGCTAAGTAAAACAGCAACTCGAATTCACGATGTGTTAGTTCAATCGTTTCACCGCGCTTTTGTACAAAATAAGCATCTGGCTGAATGACAAGCTGTCCGACCGTAATATCATTTGTCGCTTCTTCCTTGTCTTCTTCCATTGTTCTCGCATGGCGTCGCAAGTTCGCTTTTACACGCGCAATTAATTCACGAGTACCAAATGGCTTAGTGACATAATCATCTGCTCCAAGCTCTAGTCCTAATACTTTATCGATCTCTGAATCCTTAGCTGTCAGCATAATAATCGGAAAATCATATTTCTTACGGACTTCCCGACATACTTCCATACCATCACGCTTTGGCAGCATGATGTCGAGCAGCATAAGATCCGGTTGAATTTCTTCCACGCGGTTAATCGCATCTTCTCCGTCATACGCACAAAAAACCGTAAAGCCCTCCTTTTTCAGATTAAATTCTATTATATCTGCGATGGGTTTTTCATCGTCTACTATGAATATTGTTTTATTTTGCATGGTCTGTTCCTTTCCTGCCAATTTGGCAATCGGTTTTATAGACAATTAGCTACAAAGAAAAAATCTTTCCATATCCTTTAACTCTATCATGATTACACTCAAATCGCACTTTTTTCAAGTAGCTACCACATGTTGCTATTTCCCGGGAAATACATGTTCGGTGGATAGTGAAAAAACAACACTCCTTTTCTATACATCTAGAGAAAAGAAGTGTTGTCGCTCAATAGGATGGAGGTGCTTCATGCTGACTCCAGTCAATATTTAAGAACTTATTGTATTCCTTTGCAAAAGCCAACGTCACCGTACCGGTCGGACCGTTACGCTGCTTGGCTATGATGATCTCAATCATATTCTGCATTTCAGTTTCTTTGTCATAATAATCCTCACGGTACAAGAACGATACGATATCGGCGTCTTGCTCGATACTTCCGGATTCCCGTAAGTCAGACATCATCGGTCGCTTGTCTTGCCGCTGTTCTACGCCACGGGAAAGCTGAGAAAGGGCGATAACAGGTATTTTTAATTCACGCGCCAATGCCTTCAATGAACGCGAAATCTCGGACACTTCCTGTTGACGGTTATCACTGGAGCGCCCACTTCCCATAATAAGCTGCAAATAGTCGATCATGATCATCCCAAGACCGTGCTCTTGCTGCAGGCGTCGGCATTTGGATCGAATCTCATTGATACGAATCCCTGGACTGTCATCAATGAAAATTCCGGCATTGGATAAGGACCCCATCGCCATAGTCAGCTTGCGCCAATCATCCGCTTCTAAATTCCCTGTACGAAGCACTTGTGCATCGATATTACCTTCCGCACAAAGCATCCGCATGACGAGCTGCTCAGCACCCATTTCCAGACTGAAAATCGCGACGTTTTCATCCGTCTTTGTCGCCACATTTTGTGCGACGTTCAAGGCGAAAGCCGTCTTACCAACAGAAGGACGAGCCGCCACAATGATTAAATCATTGCGCTGAAAGCCTGCCGTAATTTTATCCAAGTCACGGAAACCAGTTGGAATCCCTGTCACCTCACCCTTACGTGTATGCAACAATTCAATGTTATCATACGTCTCTACTAAAACATCTTTGATATGACGGAAGTCACCGGCATTTTTGCGGTTGGACACTTCCATCATCTTTTTCTCAGCTTCACCAAGCAAAGCTTCAACTTCATCTTCTCGAGTATAACCATCTTCTACAATGCCCGTAGCTACTCGAATCAGTCGTCGCAATAAAGCCTTCTCTTCTACGATGTTTGCGTAGTGTACGATATTCGCTGCGGTTGGTACGGCGTTGGCAAGCTCCGTTAAATAGGAGATTCCTCCAACATCCTCAAGCTCATTTTTCACCTTTAGTTCTTCGGTGATGGTAACAAGATCGATCGGCTGTCCTTTATCGCTCAACACAAGCATTGTATCGAAAATCTTCTTATGGGCAATCCGGTAGAAGTCATCTGGCAATAAAATTTCCGATGCGGTAATTAGTGCCTGTGGTTCTAAAAATATAGCCCCAATGACCGACTGTTCTGCTTCATTATTATGAGGAGGTGTACGTTCGATCATCTGGTTCAAACTATTATCTCCTTATCATTCTTCTGTAACTTGCACTTTTAATGTTGCGGTTACATCAGGGTGTAATTTTATCGGTACATTTGTGAATCCAAGCGCACGAATCGCATCCGGCAGCTCCATTTTTCGACGATCCACTTTGATGTTATGTTGTTTTTCCAATGCTTGTCCAATTTGTTTCGATGTAATAGAACCGAATAGTCGGCCGCCTTCACCGGACTTTGCTTTTAGTACAACTGTTAATTTCTCAATTGTCTCTTTTAGTTCCTTTGCTTCTGCCAGTTCAGCTGCTGCATCTTTCTTTTCACGGTTCTTTTGGCCTTCCAACTGGCTAAGATTGCTTGCCGTTGCTTCGATTGCCATCTTATTTTTCAGCAAAAAGTTCTGCGCATAACCCGTTGATACTTCTTTTACTTCACCTTTTTTACCTTTTCCTTTTACATCTTGCAAAAAAATTACTTTCATCATCCATTTCCCCTCTCCACGTATTGATCTAGTGTATTCCTCAACATTTCGACAGCTTCCTCAACTGATCCTATCTCTAATTGACAAGCTGCATTTGTCAGATGACCTCCGCCTCCTAGGTCTTCCATAACGACTTGGACATTTAGCTCACCTAATGACCGGGCACTGATTCCAACTTTTCCATCAGCACGCTGAGCCACTACAAAGGAAGCGGAGATGCCTTGCATTGTCAGTAGGATGTCAGCGGTCTGTGCAATGAGCACTGAACTATGGACGACACCATCGTGTTCTTTCGCAATCGCAATATCGCCATCGCCCGCAAACTCTACGGTCTCAATTAACTTGGAACGCTCGATATACGTTGCAATATCTTCTTTTAATAAGCGTTGCACCAATACGGTATCGGCTCCATTCGTCCGTAAATATGAAGCAGCTTCGAATGTCCGGGCTCCTGTCCTCAACGTAAAGCTCTTCGTATCTACGACAATCCCCGCGAGCATTGCAGTAGATTCCAACATCGTCAATTTTTCATTTTTCGGCTGGTATTCCAGAAGTTCCGTAACCAGTTCCGCCGTAGATGATGCATAAGGTTCCATATAAACAAGAACGGTATTGTTTATGAACTCCTCGCCACGTCGATGGTGATCAATCAAGACAACCTTTTGTGCCTTTTCTAAGACACGCTCGTCAATGACCATACTTGGCTTATGCGTATCTACAATGACCACCAATGAACGCTCTGTCATCAATTCCAGTGCCTCATCTGGCATAAGCATATGCTTAAATAGTTCTTCGTCTTTTTCAACTTCATCCATCAGTCGATTGACACTTGCATCCAACTCATCAAAATTAACAACAACATAGCCTTCTACATTATTCATACGCGCCATTTTACGTACTCCGATTGACGCACCTACCGCATCCATGTCTGGCATCTTATGACCCATGACAAATACACGATCACTGCCCTGGATTAAGTCACGCAGCGCATGAGATATAACCCGCGCCCGCACTCTCGTCCGCTTTTCAACCGGATTTGTCTTACCTCCGTAAAATTTCAACTTACCATCGTAATGCTTGATGGCGACTTGGTCACCGCCTCGGCCTAGAACCAAATCTAGACTTGACTGAGCCAACTCACCAAGAGCTGTGAGAGACGTAGTACCTGTTCCAACACCAATACTCAATGTAAGCGGTGCGGTATGCTTTGCTGTATTCTCACGGATTGTATCTAGCAAGGCAAACTTGGTCTTCTCTAACTTTTCCAATGTACCTTCATTGAACACCGCTAAGAAACGATCAGAAGAAATACGCTTAACAAAAATACCATTCTCCTCTGCCCACTCGTTGACAAGTGAAGTGACCAAGGAATTCATACGGCTCCGAGTTTGATCATCCATCGTTTGCGAAAGCTCATCATAATTATCTACCAGCAAAATTCCGATGGTCGTACGGTCCTCGTAATAAAGAGATTGGATCTTCATCCGCTCCGTTACGTCAAATAGATATAGTAACTTCTCTTCCGGTTTATAATATACTCTGTACGAACGGTTATTCAGTGTGATGACTTCCTGCTCATTGTCCTCTTTCGTTATTTGACGGAAGCCTTCATTCATATCATACAGGTCGGTTCCAATCCATGTTTCATCCGGAAAGATAGAAGAGACAAATGGATTCACCCACTCGATCAAGTACTTGTCGTTTAATAAGATGATCCCGATGGGGAGTTCCAATAACGCTTCCTCACCGACCTTTTTCATTCGATAAGATAGCGTTTCAATATACTTTTCAGTTTCTTGATAACTTTCATTTTCCATCTTCCAGGCCATCGCGAGTGCCATTGCAAAAATGACCGCGAAAAACAGCCCAATCCAAAATTGGTAAAGCATCAGCAAGACAGCACCTACCGCTCCAAGGAGTGACAAGATTGCCAACGGAGTCCGTATAGCTCGTTTTTTATAAAATAAATTCAATAGTTCATCTCCTACCCTCTCTTGTCTTTACCTATCCAAGCACGAACGTTGATGGCGATATCTATAACACCTAGCATTACAGTAAACGGACTGAGGAACATTGCAAGCAACGTAGCCGGTAAATTGACGATTCCCGGTAACTTCATCGTGTGTAATGCAAAATAAATCAACGCCAAACCTTGTATGAAGAATAAGAATCTAAAGATGAGAATGGCATTCGCTTCCATAAGATACAATGTCGTTCCTTGTTCCGTCTGTGATAAAATGGAAATCAATAACAAAACCATATAGACGACCACAGTAGCAAACGGCAAACGCATAGTAAGGAAGGAAGCAAACTTAGGAACTTCAAAACGTAAGCGTGCAGCGACCGCCAAAATTGGCATTACAAACAAATAGGCCGCTATAAAAACTGATAAAATAAACAGCGACGGGACGATCGTTTGATAATAGGTAAACGCCTCAGCCACCATCTTTTCTATGTCTCTTGTTGAATTCCCCATTCCGGTAAGCATGACCAATGCTTCTTCCTGTATCGATTGGAATTGCTGCAATAGCTGTTCAATCGGATTCATCTTAAAAAACCATACAGAACCGAGATACAATAGACTCAAAGACACTAATAACGTCAGCCCTGTCGCCATAAATACATAAAGCTTTGATTTGCCTGTACGAACTGTATCTCCGATGACAAATCCGACAGCACTCAATACGATGGCTGACGGAATCGACAGCAGTCCACCGATCAGCAGTGTAATGAGCCAAGTGCACGCGGCCACCAGCAATGTAGAAAGCCGGTCATAACGCAAACGATACAGCGTTATAGGTAGCGGAATAAACAGCAGCGTCAATGCACCGAGCAACGGTACATACATCGTGAACGCCAATAGTAGGGCAAATAATGCGATCATCATCGCTCCGTACGTAATTCTCCTTGCTTGATCTTGCATATCCTTCACGCCTCAATTCATTCACAACTTGTTCTGTTCCAGCATACGGATTTTCCGTAAGCAGACAATGTTCTACTGGTCTTTATTAAAATTTTGTTACATTCATCCTTCTAATTGTATCATGATTCACTCTGAAAACAAAAGTAGAGGGAGCTATGACTTCCAGTTAATTAGGATATCTAGTGAACACTACGCAATCAATAGCTATTATTCTAAATGGACGACTCTTAAGGGATTACTTCACTGACACTAACGTAAAATGGACCAAACTTTCGTGAATTTAGATAAAAAAACCGCCACTGACTGAATAATTCAGTCAGTGGCGGTTTATATATTACCGCTCTTCTGCTACGAACGGAAGAAGTGCCATGATACGTGCACGTTTGATTGCGATCGTCAATTTACGTTGGTATTTAGCGCTTGTACCAGTAACTCGACGAGGCAACATTTTTCCTCGCTCAGAGATAAACTTCTTCAACAAATCTACATCTTTATAGTCGATGTGTGTAATGTTGTTTGAAGTAAAATAGCAAACTTTACGACGTCTGCGACCTCCACGACGTGGTGCCATAATTGTTGTCCTCCTTCCTGTTTGCGTATGAATGAACCTATCAATCAGAACGGCAAATCGTCATCTGTTACTTCAATCGGACCGCCGCCTGGTTGGAATGGATCGTTATCGACACGCGTCATATTTTGCTGATTCGGTTGGTAGGATTGCTGGTTGTACCCTTGGTCTTGCGAAGGTGCATTATTATAAGAAGGCGCTCCACCATAAGATGGCGTTTGTGGCCGTTCTTGATTGGCACTACGCGGTTCCAAAAATTGAGTACTGTCTGCAACAACTTCTGTCGTGTAAACACGCTTACCATCTTGTCCTTCAAAGCTGCCCGTCTGAATACGACCATCTACTCCGGCAAGACTTCCTTTTCGTAAGTAATTCGCGATATTCTCAGCCTGTTTACGCCAAGCTACACAGTTAATAAAATCTGCTTCTCGCTCTCCTTGCTGGTTAGAGAACGCACGGTTCACTGCCAGAGTGAAACGAGTCACTGCAATACCACTCTGTGTATACTTTAGTTCAGGATCTTTCGTTAATCGACCAACTAAAACGACACGGTTTATCATTCAGAATCAAACCTCCCTCATCATCAGATTAAATTAGTTTATATCAGCTTACGCATCCACACGAACAGTCATATGACGAATGATACCTTCGTTGATGTTCGCTAGACGTGTAAATTCATCGATTGCTTCAGTACCTGCGTTTGCAGTTACTAATTGGTAGTAACCTTCACGTAAGTCGTCGATTTCGTATGCAAGACGACGCTTGCCCCACTCTTTCGACTCGATGATTTCCGCTCCGTTTGAAGTTAGGACGTTATCAAAACGTTCGATCAATGCTTTTTTCGCGTCATCTTCAAGAGTTGGGCGCATAATGTACATAATCTCGTACTTTCTCATCAATAGTCACCTCCTTATGGACTTGGGCCCTGCTTTTCAAGCGGGCAAGGAGTAAGTAATTTTGATATTACTCACATCAGTTGATATTACCACAACTCCGTTGAAACATCAACCCTTAATAGACTATACTGAGAGGATCAAGGAGTGATTGCGTATGGAAGAACAACATCCTGTGATTGTAGAATTAGATTTGCAAAAAGTAGCGAAGGAGAGTATTTGGCTGACAGTCCTTCCACTTCTCGCACTTTTCCTGATTCGTTTTCTGCTAGAAGGCGGATTGGAGTTGACCTTTTCTTTTTGGTATTTGCTTTATGGATTTATCGGATATCTTATTTTAATTGTGGTACATGAGTTTTTCCATTTGCTAGGATTCCGTGTTTTTTGCAAAGTACCTTGGAAGAACATGGACTACGGAGTCAATTTAAAAATGGGAATTGCTTATGCCACGGCAGATCAATTAATGGACAATAAAGGAATTCGTAAAGCGTTATTACTGCCCTTTTGGATGACAGGGATTTTACCGGCTGTAATTGCGCTCTATATAGGTGACGGTGTCTTGCTGATGCTGGGTGCATTACTGATTGGCGGAGCAGCCGGGGATTTTGCAATGTATAAAGAGCTGAAGAAGTTTCCTGATAACGCCATGGTGAAAGATGATCCCGAGCTGCCGAAGCTTTACATTTATAGTACTGAATGAATGTACAAAAAAGCTGTTTCCCCATCAAGATAAGGAAACAGCTTTTCAAATACCCCAATTACACGTTAAAACGGAACAACATAACATCGCCGTCTTTAACGATGTATTCCTTACCTTCCAAACGGACTTTTCCAGCTTCTTTCGCTGCTGCCATCGACCCATTCTCTACTAAATCATCGTAAGCTACCGTTTCCGCCCGAATAAAGCCCCGTTCGAAATCGGTATGAATAACGCCCGCACATTGCGGAGCTTTCATGCCTTTACGGAACGTCCATGCACGCACTTCCTGAACGCCTGCCGTGAAATAAGTAGCCAATCCAAGCAAATTATACGTTGCTTTGATCAATTGATCGAGTCCTGATTCTTTGATGCCGAGTTCCTCTAAGAACATTTCCTTCTCATCGTCTTCAAGCTCTGCCATTTCCTCTTCAATCTTCGCGCATACGACAATGACTTCCGCATTATCTTTCGCAGCAAAATCACGCACTTGCTGAACATACGGATTATTGTCAGCGTCGGCAATTTCATCTTCCGAGACGTTTGCAACGTAAAGCATTGGCTTGATCGTCAATAAATGCATGCCCTTGACCACTTGATATTCATCATCCGTCAAATCAACAGAACGCGCTGCCAATTCGTTTTCAAAGCCCTCTTTTAACTTCAATAAAATTGGTTCTTCGATCATAGCCGCTTTGTCTTTTTGCTTCGCCATTTTGGAAACGCGCGCCAAACGTTTGTCCACGCTTTCCATGTCCGCTAAGATCAATTCCAAATTAATGATTTCAATATCATCAATCGGATTCACTTTACCTGCAACGTGCGTAATATTTTCATCCACGAAACAACGGACTACTTGGCAGATTGCATCGACTTCACGAATATGGGAAAGAAACTTATTTCCCAATCCTTCTCCTTTACTCGCGCCTTCTACAATTCCTGCAATATCAGTAAATTCGAATGCAGTCGGAACAGTCTTTTTAGGAACAACGAGTTCTGTCAGCTTATCCAAACGCTCATCTGGTACTTCAACGATCCCTACGTTCGGATCGATCGTACAAAATGGATAGTTTGCCGCTTCCGCTCCTGCCTTTGTAATTGCATTAAATAATGTTGATTTCCCCACGTTCGGAAGACCTACAATCCCAGCTGTTAACGCCATTCTTCCCACACCTTTCTCATCTATCCAAAGCTTGCATTATTCGATAGTCAACCATTTCATTATAAGGACAATATGCTTGAATGTCTATTTGTTCTCAAGACTCGTTCTTCAGAAGAACTTTTTTCATCTTTTTGGCAAATTCATTACGTGGAATCATGACACTATGCCCGCATCCCTCACATTTTATTCGGATATCGGCACCCATTCGAATGATCTTCCATGCATTCTTGCCGCAAGGATGTGGTTTTTTCATCTCCACCACGTCATGCAAATCAAACTCTTTCTCCGCCATTTTGCGAATCCCCTTCCATCTTCTCTTGGAATAACACCATTTTTGGATAAGGCAGTTCAATTCCATTTTGATCCATGAATTTCTTTAAATCTTGACGTAACTTCCTTCCCACTCTGAAATTTGCAACAGGCTCTGTTTCAGCTACAATGCGTAACACGATTTTGGATGGGTCGATACTTTGAACGCCAAGCATTTCCGGAATGCCAATTACTTCCGGATAGCGATCTTTTGGCAATCCTTTTAAAAACTCGGATATCAGCTCTTCTGCATGGTCGATATCTGTTTCATAAGATACCCCGATATCCAATATGGCCATAGAGTTAGTCACCGAAAAATTTATAACTTCGCCAATTTGTCCATTCGGCACGATAAATACTTCGCCTCCGAATAAACCAATCTTTGTCGTTCGCAGGCCAATTTCAATAACTGTTCCTTCGGCAGAATTAATGCGTACGTAATCTCCCACGCCGAATTGGTCTTCGAAGATAATAAAAAAACCTGAAATGACATCTTTCACTAAGCTTTGTGCTCCAAAACCAACTGCTAACCCAAGAACTCCAGCTCCGGCTAGAAGTCCTTTTACATCAATTTCGAACTCCGTCAAAATGGAAAGCATCGCGGAAAAAAACACGACATACGTCAATGCGTTTTCCAACAGCTTGATCATCGTCTTTTCACGCCGTTCATTCTTACGCATTGGACTCTTTAATTTGATAGAAAAAAATCGGCGGATCAACATATGTCCTACCTTAACCAACACAATAGAAATCATGACAATCAAAAAGATTCGTAGCGCAAAGAAGCCGGTACTGATCCAAAAATCCGAATCAAATAATGTTTTATTCACTTGCTTAAACGCTTCCCCAACATCTTCTAGGTTTTCTTTCACTTCTGTATTTGTAGACACTGCCATTGAAAGAAATCCTCCTTTCGTATAAACCTCAATCCCCCAGGTTATACTGCACAGCAATACGTACTTACATTTTTTTACCACAGTACCCTAACGTATAAAAATTATAAAGGACTGGTGTTTCCGTATGTATATTGCTGAGTCTTCTTATCATTACCGTATTCCCCACAAAGAAACCGGTGTTGTCTGGAAATTAAGTTCTTATTTCGCAGAGCATATCCCTTTTAACCAAAAACCTATTGTTTTCTATTGTATCGGGACAGATCGTTCAACAGGTGACTCCCTGGGTCCGTTGACTGGCTCCTACTTATCTGAACTCAGCTTATTTCCCTACCCGGTGATCGGTACTTTAAGGGAACCTCTTCATGCATTAAATTTACAACAACGAATCAAACAAACAACCGAGATTTATCCTGATGCATTCACTGTTGCTATTGACGCGTGTCTTAGTAAAAGGGACGCAGTCGGTGATCTATTGTTCCATAGCGGACCAATTTCACCAGGAAAAGCAGTGGGCAAAGAGCTTCCTCCAATCGGCGATGTCTCAATTAAAGGCATCGTCAACATTGCTGGTTTTATGGAACAAGCCGTTTTACAAAGTACCCGTTTGCATCTTCCTTTTGAAATGAGCCGCATGATTGGCAGAGCTTTACAACTAGCACATCATCGGCAAACTTCAAAAAGCATAAACAATCGTCACCAGGATGGCAACTACACCAATACCAGGGATAAAATTCGCCACACGCATCTTCGTCAGGCCGATTAAGTTCAGGCCAATTGCCGCAATCATTAGCCCACCTGTCGCAGTCATTTCAGATATAAAGAACTGTAACAAATCATCTGGAACAAAACGGCTAATGAACGTTGAAAGAAACGTAATACTACCTTGATACAGAAGAACTGGAACAGCTGAAAAAGCCACGCCAATCCCTAATGTAGAACTTAAAATAATAGAAGTAAAACCATCCAAAATCCCTTTCATCACGAGTACATTGTGATCGTTTCGAAGCCCACTGTCTATGGCACCGATAATTGCCATAGAACCTACACAGAATATAAGTGTGCCGGTCACAAAACCTTGGGCTATACCTGGGCCTTCTTTTCTTGCCGGCAGCTTTCCTTCAATCCATTGGCCGAGTCGGTTGATCTTTTGATCCAAATCTACCCACTCACCAATGATTGCTCCTATCACGATGCTGATAATTACGATGACGATTTGTGTGGACTCGAACGTCATTTGCAAACCAATTGCTACTACTGCTAGTCCGATCCCATACATGATCGTTTCTTTCATTCGCTCAGGTATACCATGTAAAAAACGCCCAATCAATGTACCTACCACAATAGTCAGCACATTAAACACCGATCCAAATAATATCATGCAGTCACATCCGTGTCCTCTTCAGTCAGAATAATACCTATTTTGCTTTATTCGCAAAATAGGTATTTGACGAATTATTAATCATTCAAGAGTTCAAGGATTCGTTCAAAATCCTCGTCTGAGAAAAATTCGATTTCAATTTTCCCTTTATTCTTTGTCTTTTTAATCGTTACATTCGTCCCAAATTGTTCTCTTAGTGTAGTTTCTTGAGCTGCAATGAACAAATCTTTCTTCTTTTCTTTTTTTGTTTCACGTGGAACATCTTCATTTAATTGTTGTACAAGCTTCTCTAATTGGCGAACATTTAAGTGCTCTTTCTTTGTCTTTTCTGCAATTAATAGGATTTGTTCCTTTTTTCGAAGACCTAATAAAGTCCGCCCATGCGCCATCGTCAGATTTCCTTGTGATATATCTTTTCGTACCTTCTCCGGTAATGCGAGCAATCGGACATGGTTCGCAATATGCGGTCTGCTCTTTCCAAGGCGAAAAGCTAGTTGTTCTTGTGTGAGTTGCAGACTTTCCATAAGCTTTTGGTAGGCTTCTGAAACTTCAATTGGAGTCAAGTCTTCTCTTTGCAAGTTTTCTAAGATAGCCATTTCCATCGATTGTTCATCTGTTAATTCGCGGACGACCGCTGGAATTTCTTTTTTCCCCGCTAACTTCGATGCACGATATCTTCTTTCCCCTACAACAATTTCGTATTGCGTCCCTGCTTTTCGTACGATAATCGGTTGTAGCACACCGTGTTCTTTAATGGATTCACTTAACTCCGAAAGCGATGTATCATCAAACTCTTTCCGTGGCTGGTATGGATTTTCTATGATGCTGTTCAAACGCAGAAGTTCCACTTTTTCCAGTGACTCACCAGGAAACAATGCGTTAAGCCCTTTACCTAGACCCTTACTCATTCTCCACCACTTCCTTTGCCAGCTCTAAATAGACTTCTGCACCTTTTGATCTTGAATCGTACATAATAATCGGCTTACCGTGACTCGGTGCCTCACTTAATCTAACATTCCGCGGAATGATCGTACGGTACACCTTGTCTTGAAAATACTTTTTCACTTCTTCAATAACTTGAATTCCCAAATTCGTTCGTGCATCGAACATTGTCAGTAATACACCGTCAATATAAAGCGAGTCATTCAAATGTTTTTGCACGAGCCGGACGGTGCTGAGCAGCTGACTGAGCCCTTCCAGTGCGTAGTATTCACATTGTACTGGAATGATGATCGAGTCAGAAGCTGTCAGTGCATTTAACGTCAACAGACCAAGCGACGGAGGACAATCGATGATGATGTAGTCATATTGATCTTTAATATCCTGTATGGCGTGTTTCATCCGTACCTCACGAGAAATTGTAGAGACTAATTCAATTTCTGCCCCTGCTAGGGAGATGGTCGCAGGGATAATCTCAAGATTTTCAATTTCCGTCTGAAGGATGACGTCTTTTACAGGTACGTCATCAATCAATATACTGTAGATGCAGTCTTGCACGTCTCCCTTATTGATGCCGACTCCACTCGTTGCGTTGCCCTGAGGATCGGAGTCGATTAAAAGCACTTTTTTGCCGATATGGGCAAGGCATGCGCTTAAGTTTACAGAAGTCGTCGTTTTGCCGACTCCTCCTTTTTGATTTGCTATGGCGATAATCTTACCCACTCTCGCACCTGCTTTCTTTCATAGTTCAATTATTTTATTCTTTAAGCAAAAACCAATAATCGCTGCCAGTCCCCGGGCTCCGGTCGACTCTGCAGTTGAACCTTCGCTAGATTTGCTTCAGTTTCTTTACTATATAAACTGAAATAAATAAATTACAATCAAAATAAAATGTGAGGACACTGATTTCCATTTCTACCTAAACTCATGTAAAAACTTTAATCCAACATTTATAAATTGGTCTCTACATTAAAAACCTCAATACTAAAGTGAAAATCATTGTGGAACTAATCGGTATTATGTTCGTAAGAGTATAAACTTTCGTTATACTGTCTCTATCATTTTATCATCTTCATTAGATGAACTCTATTGATATATAAGAAAACTCTTGCTAGTCGAGTAGCAAGAGTTTTGGTTCGTCACTTTTTAGGTATTTTGACCGTGATAGTATAGAATTCTTCTGAGTCTTCTTCTTCTGATTCCACTTCGATTCCACTCTTCGTCATCAAAGACAGAGATTGTCTCAGTGTGTTCACTGCAATTCTTACATCTTTGCTGACTGCTTTTCGACGGGGTGCTCGTTTTTTGGCAGGCTGCGCTTCTTCACTAGGATGTAGAATTTCTTGGATTCGTTTTTCGAGTTGCTTCACATTATAGTGATTGATTTTCACTTCTTCCATTACTTCTAATTGAAGAGCTGCTTCTTTTAATGGTAATAAAGCACGTGCATGCCTTTCAGAAATTTCTTGTTTCAAAATTGCATCTTGTATTTCTTCAGGCAGCTTTAATAAACGCATCTTGTTAGCAATTGTCGACTGACCTTTTCCCAATCGTTGAGCTAGCGCCTCCTGTGTCAGTTCATGGAGCTTTAACAGATTTTCATAGGCGTATGCTTCTTCAATGGCCGTCAACTCTTCACGTTGCAAGTTCTCAATCAATGCTATCGAAGCTGTTTCTTTATCATTCAGGTTACGAACAATAGCCGGGACTTCAGACCAGCCGAGCTTGCGCATCGCACGGTATCTTCTTTCCCCTGCAATGATTTCATACTGTTCTTCATCCATTTTCCGAATTACAATCGGTTGGATGACACCATGCGTATGGATCGTTCTAGCGAGTTCTTCAATTTTTTCGTCATTAAAAATTGTTCGCGGCTGAAATTGATTTGGTTTGATTAAATCAATTGCAATTTGTTCTACCTTTTCAAGATTCTGAACGTCCTCTTCTATCGATCCTATCTTCTCTCCCCCACCAAAAAAGCGCGAAAAAGTATTTTTCAACCCCTGCACCACCTTTTCGAAACTAGTCCCTTTTACAATTCTATCTCTTTTTCCGTTCCACGTGAAACATTTTTATAGGTTCAGCCTGTAATTGGCGTTTTGTTTGGTACCCCTGCTTTTCGTGGATATTTCTTTGGCGTTTGTTTCTCTTTTTTAAATATAAAGATATGTCGTTCACTGTTTTCTACTGGCAATAAAAATTCATGTTCTTCCTGCAACACTGCTCCGAGTAATTTAACAGCTTTCGTTGCGTCTTGCAGTTCTTCTGAAGCCGCAGCGCCTTTCATGGAGACAAAAAGTCCTCCTTGTTTAGCAAGCGGGATACATAGCTCGGATAGTACAGACAAACGCGCTACCGCACGGGCGGTAACTAAATCGAATTGTTCTCTATACTTTGGATCGCGTCCGAATTCCTCTGCTCTCGCATGGACGAACGCCACCTTTTCCAGCTTCAATTCATTCGCCAAATGATTTAAAAAAGTTATTCGCTTGTTCAAAGAATCTACAATTGTCACTTGAAGATGCGGAAAGCAAATCTTTAATGGAATACTCGGAAAGCCAGCACCAGCGCCTACATCACAAATCGATTCAACAGAAGACAAGTCCACGTAAAATGAACTAGTGATTGAATCATAGAAATGCTTCAAATACACAGACGGCGCATCCGTAATCGCCGTCAAATTCATTTTTTCATTCCACTCTACAAGCACTTCAAAATAGCGCTTGAATTGCTGTTTTTGCACATCGGACAATTCAATGCCTTCCTGTCGTAATGCTTCGTAAAACTGTTCTTCCGTCATGTTCTCATTCCTTTTCAAAAAGACTGACGCATCTTTGCGCCAGCCATATACTCAACCGGATACTTTCGCAATTTTCCCTTGCTCAATATAGACCAATAAGATGGATATGTCTGCGGGATTAACCCCTGAAATACGAGAAGCTTGTGCAATCGATAAAGGCTGTACAGCCTTTAAATTTGCTTTTGCTTCCTTTGCAATTCCTGAAATCGCATCGTAATCGATATGTTCAGGAATCCGCTTGTTCTCCATCTTCTTCATTCGCTCTACTTGTTGCATAGACTTTTCGATATATCCTTCGTACTTAATGAAAATCTCTACTTGCTCCGCCACTTCCTCATTTATCTCTTCAAGAGGTGGAACTACTTTGCGTAATTCGCTGTATTTCATTTCCGGACGTTTCAATAGATCAGCAGCTTTCATCGGTTCACGCAATGCGGTGCCCCCTGCTTCAGCGATAATTGCTTGGACTTCTTCTGTCGGCTTGACGGAAGTCTTACGCAAGTGATCAATTTCAGCATCAATTTGCGCTTTCTTAGCAATAAATCTTTCGTGTCTTTCTTCACTGATCATGCCAATTTGATAACCAATTTCCGTCAGTCTCATGTCTGCATTATCATGGCGAAGCAATAGACGATATTCAGCTCTAGACGTCAACAGACGATACGGTTCGCTCGTTCCTTTTGTGACCAAGTCATCGACTAACACCCCAATATACGCATCACTCCGCGCTAGTACGACCTCATCTTTGCCAAGAACATTGCGTGCTGCGTTGATTCCTGCCATCAGACCTTGCGCAGCGGCTTCTTCATAACCGGATGTTCCGTTTATTTGACCTGCCGTATATAGATTTTTAATTTTCTTCGTTTCCAGTGTTGGCCATAATTGAGTAGCAATAACGGAATCATACTCTATCGCATAGCCTGCACGCATCATCTCCGCTTTTTCTAAACCAGGTACACTGGCGATTAAGCGATGTTGTATATGTTCAGGTAAACTCGTAGACAATCCTTGGACATACACTTCACGCGTATTGCGGCCTTCAGGTTCCAAGAAAATTTGATGTCTTGATTTATCTGCAAAACGAACGATTTTATCTTCAATGGATGGGCAATAGCTTGGCCCTTTACCTTTGATCATCCCCGAATACATTGGAGACAAATGAAGGTTTTCGTTAATGATTTCATGCGTTTCAGGTGTCGTGTACGTAAGCCAGCATGGCAATTGATCCATGATGAACTCTGTCGTTTCATAACTGAATGAACGCGGCACGTCATCTCCTGGCTGAATTTCCGTCTTGCTATAGTCAATCGTATTGCTATTAATTCGAGGCGGTGTACCTGTTTTGAATCGAACTGTTTGCAAGCCCAACTCTTTCAAGTGATCTGCCAACTTAATGGACGGCATTTGGTTGTTCGGCCCGCTGGAATACTTCAAGTCTCCAATAATAACTTCCCCGCGCAAAAATGTGCCAGTCGTGATAATGACGGTCTTCGCGCGGAAAATGGCGCCGATTTGCGTTACCACCCCTTTTACTTCATCGTCTTCTACAATCAATCGTTCGACGACAGCTTGACGAAGTGTAAGGTTTGGCTGTTCCTCCAAAATTCGTTTCATTTCTTGCTGATACAAAACTTTATCGGCTTGTGCACGCAAAGCGCGTACAGCCGGGCCTTTACCTGTATTTAAAAGACGCATTTGAATATGCGTTTTATCAATAACTTTTGCCATTACTCCGCCGAGTGCGTCAATTTCACGCACCACGATTCCCTTTGCAGGTCCTCCTAGTGACGGATTACATGGCATGAAAGCAATCATATCTAAATTCATTGTTAAAACTAAAGTCGATGCGCCCATCTTTGCTGCAGCATAAGCCGCTTCTGCGCCTGCATGTCCAGCTCCGATGACGATACAATCGAACGTGCCTGCTTCAAATTGTGGCATGTTCGTTCATCCTTCCTATTATTAAATTGTTCAGCTGGTTGGCTGAACTTATTATTTTCCGAGGCAGAATTTTGAAAACAACTCCGTAATTAAACTATCTTGAACGGTATCCCCGATAATTTCACCAAGGATTTCCCATGTACGTGTTACATCTATTTGAATCATGTCAATCGGGACTCCTGTTTGAGCAGCCATTACAGCATCTTCAATCGTATTGCGTGCTTGTTTTAATAACGCTATATGACGAGCGTTCGACACATACGTCATATCATTTGACTCAATCGATCCTTCGAAAAACAATGAGGCAATTGCTTCTTCCAATTCCGTGATCCCTTGCTCCTGTAAGATGGACGTTGTGATGACACGTTCTTTTCCCGCCACTTCATAAACTCGCTGCAAGTCGATCTTCGCTGGCAAATCGGTTTTATTGACGATGACGAGCACGTCCATTCCAGCAACTGCTTCAAATAACCTTTCGTCTTCATCGGTCAATGGTTCTGAACTATTGACCATCAATAGAATCAAATCGGCTTCTTTCAGCACTTGTCTTGAACGCTCCACCCCGATGCGCTCCACAATATCTTCCGTTTCGCGAATTCCAGCCGTGTCAACAAGACGTAAAGGAACTCCTCTTACATTGACATACTCCTCTATAATATCACGGGTAGTGCCTGCAATGTCAGTCACAATCGCTTTATTTTCTTGAACTAAGCTATTTAGCAATGAAGACTTCCCGACATTCGGACGCCCGACAATAACAGTTGATAGTCCTTCTCGCAAAATTTTCCCTTGCGAAGAAGTACGTAATAGCTGATCAATCTCATCACGTACCCACTCCCCTTTTTCAATCATCAAGGGGATTGTCACTTCTTCTACATCGTCATATTCCGGATAATCAATGTTCACTTCCACTTGTGCAAGTGTTTCTAGAAGTGCTTGGCGAAGATCGCCTATCAAATGGGACAGTTTTCCTTCCATTTGATTTAGCGCTACGTTCATCGCTTTATCCGTTTTGGCTCTGATCAAATCCATGACTGCTTCAGCTTGTGATAAGTCAATCCGACCATTTAGAAATGCCCGTTTGGTAAACTCGCCGGGTTCCGCCAATCTTGCTCCCTCTGTCAATACGAGTTCAAGTACCCGATTGACCGAAGTGATTCCTCCATGACAATTAATCTCTACTATATCTTCCCGTGTAAACGTCTTTGGTCCTTTCATAATCGAGACCATGACTTCTTCCACTATTTCTGCAGTAGCAGGATTATGCAAATGTCCGTAATGAATCGTATGTGAGGGTTGCTCACTTAAGGCTAAAGCTGCAGGCGAACGGAATATACGGTCCGCTATCGTCCACGCATCCTCACCGCTAATCCGAACGATTGCAATCGCTCCCTCTCCCATTGGAGTTGATATGGCGGCTATCGTATCAAAATGCAAGTTTTTTCACCTTCCTGGCTTCGTTATCCACATGTGAATATCTTTAATGCGGACACAACTTTCTAACATCCTATATTATCATAAATCATCTAAATCTCCTAGCGTGCGAAATGAAAAAATGTGGATAATTTCACAAATAGACAAATCAGGAGATGTGTACAAGTCATAAATTGACAAGACTGCAACTGTTTGAGGATAGTTTGTTTCTGTACATAGAGAGTTTAGATCAGTCCACGGAGGCTTTGGTCAGTGCATGAGGAATTCAGTTTGGCACGGTGTATGAGGAAATTGAGTAAAAAAAAGCTGTCCCAAAGTCATATATATGACTTTTCGGACAGCCTAGTATTTATTCGATTCCTTTAATTACAATATGTCGATATGGATCTTTTCCTTCTGAGAAAGTTTCGACATCCAGCCTGCGAGATAATGCATTATGGATGACTTTTCTTTCGTATGAAGGCATCGGTTCAAGTGCTACTTGACGTTTCGTACGGATAGCACGATCCGCCATGCGGTCTGCAAGCTGCTCTAGTGATTGCTCTCGACGTTCTCGATAATCTGCTACGTCGACTCGTACAATCTTGAATTGATGGGTGACTTTATTGGCAACGAGCTGGGCTAATTGCTGAATAGCATTCAACGTCTGGCCTCTTTTTCCTATTAAGAATGCTGCCTTTTCACTATCCAATTGAAAATTGATGTACTTTCCTTTTGTTTCGTACGTGATAGCTAAGTCTGTAATCCCCATATTGTTCGCTACATCTTCTATATAACGTTTAGTTTCCTCAATTGCTTCTGCTTCGCTGTACTTCTTGAGATTAGAAGTTTCTTCATTCATATCGTCAATTGGATCCAGCATAGTTGGCTGCTGCTCCAGTTCAGAAACAATTATCGGTTCTGGCTGCAACTCCGCCGCCGGCTCCTGAACCACTTCTGGTGCAGGCTCAGTAACAATGGAAGGTACTTCGCTGACTTCATTTAATGTTCTGGATTCATCAGATTCAGTCAATTCATTTGTTACTTGAGGTGTTCGCTGCTTTGCTGGCTTCTGTTTTGTGACTGTCACAAGTATTTCTGCTTCCCTAGCCCCAAAACCTAAAAATCCTTTTCTGCCGTTTTCAAGCACCTTTATTTCTACTTCATTTCTCGTTACACCCAGGTCTTGTAAAGCTGATGCAATTGCTAGCTCAACGGTTGCAGCCCTTTGTGTAAGTTGCTTCATTTCTTTTTCCCTCCTGTTTTTACAACTTCACCGTCTTTCGGTTTGTCAAACGGCTTGTAAATAAAAATATTTTGGATAAGTGAAATGATGTTTCCAACAACCCAGTATAGGGCAAGTGCTGCTGGTAAGAATGATCCGAAAACCATGATCATGAATGGCATGATATACATCATGCCTTTCATTTGCGGGTTATCCATTGCTGGTCCCGTGCGAAGTACCATCAACTGGAACAGTCCGGCGATGATGGCGAATACGATACTCGGTGTACCAAGTGCAACGCCCAAGAAGTTCCCCAATTCAATCGTCGGTGTTGCATTCATCCGGTTGATTGCATGGTAGAAACCGATAAATATGGGCATTTGGATGATGACTGGCAAACATCCAGCAACCGGATTGATCTTTTCATTGATCATAATTTGTTGCATTTCTTCTTGATACTTTTTCTGTGTCACAGCATCTTTAGACTTGTACTTTTCCTTCAACGCCTTCAAACGTGGTTGAATTTCTTGCATCCGTTTCGAGCTCTTCGTTTGTTGAATAATTAATGGTAGCAAAGCAGTACGAATGATAGCAGTTACGACTATGATCGCCAATCCGTACGTCCCAAGCCAAGATTTGAATTTCATAATCAAGGTAACGAGCGGCCAAACTATGTACTCGTTCCAAATCCCTGTACTTTCCGCGGTGATCGGCTCTTTGAATTCCGTACAACCAGCCATGAAGACAGCGACCACGACGAGCAACGAAAGGAATATTAATTTCTTCTTCACATGTTTTCCCCCAAACAATCACAAGGTGATTTCTCAACTTTTTTCTCAGTTTATCATGATGACACTAAACGTTCTACTTCTTCTTGTCTTTAAATACTTTGGCAATTCGCAGGACATGCTGCAGATTTTTTTTGGCCGTATGGAAATCGAGCGTGGCTGCTTGATTTCTTGCGATGATAACATAGTCGAGATCCTGTCTAATCTCATCTTTCATTTCTAGGAAAGATTGACGGATATAGCGTTTCACTCGATTGCGGGTGACTGCATTGCCCACCTTTTTGCTGACAGACAAGCCAATGCGAAACTCTTCTTGATGCTCTTTTTTATAGGTATAGACGATGAATTGCCGATTGGCGAATGATTTACCTTTCTTAAAAACCGTCTGAAATTCTTTATTCTTTTTAATCCGCTGGCTCTTCTTCATAATTCCACCTGCTTTAATTTTCTTCAAACTTCATCTGCTGGTCCTCAACAACGTAAACAAATTCCGTTAGCCTAAATAGCCATAATAGCAAAAAAAAGACCACTGATAAGTCAGTGGCCTTATGCTGAAAGAACTTTTCTTCCTTTACGGCGACGAGCTGCTAAAATTCTACGGCCGTTTTTAGAACTCATTCTAGTACGGAATCCGTGGACTTTACTGCGTTTACGTTTATTTGGTTGGAATGTACGTTTCATTTCGTAAGACACCTCCTGCTTGATTGTCTCTTTTCCTATTGTGACAGTCTTGAATAGTATAGCCACCCAGTAAAAGAATGTCAATGCTTTTCTATTCATTAGCATTTGACTACCCACTAGATTTTAGCTCGTTCAACATATAACTTATCCACAATTCTTTGCAAGCAGATTCTTGATGAATTGTGTGCAGACTAAAATTGTGGATTTTTTATTCCGGCATTTGTCGACAAGTTTTTCACATATACAAGGCTGTGGATAACCATTTTATGCACAGTTGCGGGCATTGTGAATAAATCATTAGACACCTTGTCATTATTCATGTTCCCTGTTACAATTAAAAAGCTTTTATTGTGTGTATAATTTTTTTAAAGAATCTTATCCACATATGTGAATAGTATGTGGATAGTTTTTTCAACATGTTTCGATAAGTTTTATCCACAAGCTTGGATACTGTGCATAAGCGGATTCCAGGCTTTTTAATATCTCATCGTAAAGGAGGCACACGA
>NZ_JBBOOL010000002.1:0-11989 GCF_038003105.1 Sporosarcina sp. FSL W7-1283
TTTTTTAGACGTAAAAACCCCCAGCGAACGCCGAGGGCCGAATTGCCCGTGACAAGACAGGCGATATTGTTTCCACCATTGCAGCGGCATTGCTCATGACAAGACGAGCGATGTATTTAAAGTTTACTCACTTGTAGCCAGGTTATGCTTAAATATACGAAAAGGAGCCATAAAGGCCCCTTATTGAGAAAAACCGTGATCATTCACGTGAATTGCCTGTGACGTGACAGGCGATGTAAGTTAATTTCATTATAGACGGTATTCTCACCTTCGTCAAACCGTTTTATTTAAAACCGTAGACCCACTTCACACGAGTCATGATACGATCCATGTCGCCTGGATCGATATCTCCTCTATGTTCACTAATACGAACCTTGCTAATCGTCTTGGTTTCCTCTCCTAAAACAGCAGAATCATGATCTAAAAAAACATACTTGTCTTTCCGCAAAAAGTAGTGGCTGCTCAATCGCGGTTGGTTTAAAACCTCAATGACTTTGCCTTGTTTATCCCTTCGAACCTTCTTTTTAAGGTTTTTCGTAAGTGGGATAACCGACACGTTTCCAGAGGTGGAATTAATCAAGTCATTGGATACAACGAGCGCTGGCCGATATTCACCTTGCTCTGCCCCTATATTCTCTCCTAATTCGCACATATAAACTCCACCACGAATGATCCCTCTGGAAGTTTGCTTTTTCTCGTTTTCGATCCACTCATGCGCCAGATCGATCTTTTTCTCGATCCAAGTTCTAAGAGCATCCTCTTTTTCTTCTTTGCGCTCTTTAACAGGCTTTTTATTCACCTTTTCCCCCCCTTAACTTTACAATTGTACCAAAAAAACAAAAAGAAACGAACAACCGCCCTACAACCCATCTAACATAGACGTCTAAATCTTTGAGTTGTGATAGCTTGCTGGCTACTGCTGCAGCTACTGGCCGTTGGTACGTCCTATTCTCAGCCACCTGTGCGTCCGTGTACGTGCTTGTTTTGACTTTGCTTCGCTTTATAGCCCTGTCTACTGTATCAGGCGTACTTGTATGGACTGCTGAGACCTCTGACGGTGTTCTTTGCTATGCATGACTGAATCACGCTATTGTATAGGGAACAAAAATAAAAGGGGGGCATACTTGTCCTCTTTTTTCACTTTACTTCACGTTGTCTTACTTCCTTCTACTTCATTTTATTGTTGTATAAAGAAGGAAATATGCTATCATAAAGTTGATCTATGAAACCAATAGGTCGTAAAACAGAGTGGTTTTTAAAAAAAACCGGGGAGGATCTGAGACCTTAGACTGTGGGAAGTTAAGGTGTCAGAAAAAAAGTATTCAATGGCTAACCATTGTTATCAATAGTCATTGGTGTTTTTAAACTATGTCGTAGCTAACCAATATTATTGATAGCAAATACCAACAAAAGCAACACCCTCCTTAGCATTTTTATTAGTTAAATTACACACTATTCGTGAGAAGTAAGTTAAGTAAGAAAAAACCTCGGGCGTGGGAACCCAAGGTTTTTTTTCGTTTATAGGTTTATGTTTGGCATTTGTTGTTAACAGTTGTAGTAAGTATAACCATAGAGAGAGGTGAGTGGGAAAAGGCTTTGACGATTTGTTTAAAGTCCGAGTGCTGGGAACACAACCTAGTTCACCTCCGCTATACCGTGGCTTATGCGACTGGAAACGTGGGAATTATTTGTTCATTAGGACGCGGAGGATTAGCCAGCAAAGATTTCCGATTGAAACGCACCAATCGAGAACCTTTCGGCCCTTACCCTCGTATGTGCTAATGAACTTTAGCATTTTCTGCAAAAGCTTCATTACACATGACCTCTATTCGTGAGAAGTAAGAGATCGCCCTTGGACAATATTATTATAGCAGTAAATAAGTTGAAATAAACCCACTTACATTCTAAGTCTCTCTTTTTAAAAAAAGAGGAGGATTTTTTAATTTATGAGATAATATTTTACCAAGAATTATGGCTAGAATTTTAAAAGTGGTACTCTTCAAAAGCTATCGGCCCTTATCCATTTTGGTTCCCAACTCTCCTTTCAAGACTTGCGAGGTTACTCACAAGATGATAAACTATTAATATACAAATTTTCTTTTTATTTTATGGTCGATCCAAGTGGGATCTGACGGTGACGAACAATGAAAAGGTCTTTGGACCGACTTGTGCATAGCTTACTTTGCTATGGGATTAATTCGATTTTGTGTGGTAGTTTAAGAAAAATATTCCCTAGGGGAAGAGGAAAACAAAATAATGGCTCAAACTGTTTTTCATTATGGCTGGCAAGTACAACCGGCAGACCAAACGGGTCAGTAAAATATATGAGCAGAGGCGTAATCGAGTGTCCAAAAAGGACAGTCGTTTTTTTTGCGTTCAAAAACAGAGAAGGAGAGAGGGAAAATGAAAAAATGTAGTGAGAGAAATTTTCGAAATCTGTCAGGTACATTTGCCGGGGTGTTCAAGAAGATTATAGAGGGAGGATGATTGAGTTTGTATGTTTGACATCAGGTTTGGCTGGTGATTCGCGACAGCGAATATAAGATTTACCGATGACACTCGGAAATGTTGTCCGTAATGCAGGCTGACGAATAGAGCCGATCGCCGATGCTTGGGGCGGTTTAAAAATTCCGGCAGGAAGTGAACGAGGTCGATAGACCTGAGCGATCTGCTTGCTACGGCAGTTCACTGGAACATGGCGATGCCAACCTGTTCAGGTATGTTCCATCGAATACTCATAACACAAACTGGATACGAGGGCAGCTTTCTCTTTGTCCGAATCAACGACTGATTTTTAAGCAAAGCGAAAAAAATCGAAGTGCAATTCGGGCAAAGAGAAAGCTGCCTCCGCTCCCTCGAATAAACCTATATTATGTGCAGTGTATGAGGGTTTGTCAGAAGGAGATTCATTCTTGCATTTGAGGAAGCGCTGAGGACGCTCAAAAATGTCAACGGGACAGCTGTGCACTTTTTTGAAAAAGGAGATGAAAATATGACAAAAGGAAAGTCACCGATCATGACACAGATGGAAAAAGTTTTCCGCCATACGCGGGCAAATTCTTTTGGAACTCGTGCCAGATACGAAAGCAGCTGCCGAAATTTCGTTGGTTTTTTAGATGAAAAGTTTAAGATGAAAAATCTGCGCAATCTGCAAGATAAGCATGTGATAGCATATATCCAATATCGGCAAGCGGAAGGAATTTCACCGAAAACGCTTAAAAACGATCTAGGGGCAATCCGCTACATGCACGATATGATTCCGAATGTCAAACACGAAATTTCCCACAACAAAGGCCTAAAAGACGATTTTTCTGTTGCATTAGACAAGACCCCCGCAGTAAAAGGCAATAGAGCATGGACAGAGCGTGAATACAACGATATGCAACAGTTTGTCCAGGGAATGGCTAGAACCGATGGTAGGGGTGCTGAAACTGCGGCCGATGTGCGGGACGTGATGCAACTGGCCAGAACAATGGGATTAAGGGTAACCGAAGCCGTTGCAATGAGCAGATCACAAGTGGAGCAAGCACTGAGAACTGGCATTTATCAAGTTAAAAATGAAGCCAAAAATGGGAAGTGGCGCCAAGTTCCGTTGTCTCGCCAAGGCAGACAAGTGATGGAAAACAAGATCAAGAACGTACCAAGAGGGGAACGCCTGTTTATTCGTCCAGAAGAGAAAACACATGCAGCAGTAAATCGAGTAGAAAAATTCATGCAAAATAATCGGATTCAATTCGAAACAATCGAGGGCAGAGAAGTCCGTTTGTATCAGGGAGTATCTAACGCTTTAACATATCATGGATTACGCTACAATTACGTCCAGGATCGGATGCGGCAAGAAATGGAGAAAGGCTATTCTAAATTGCAAGTTGCAACAATTGTCACAAAAGAGGTTGGACATGAACGGATAGATGTGATCAACATTTATTTAGGTGGAGAGATAACCATTAATTAAATTGTAATTTACCATGCTCTCTGATCTACTTGGAGAGTATTGCAGATTATTGGAAACCATTTTAAAAATACCCCAAAGCAATTTATGTTTTTCGTATATTTAAACATCCAAATTTCTTCGCAATGTAGAGAGATGTCTGACTTAAAAAATCCTAATCACTACCCCTTCCCTTTGTTTGAAGTTCATGAATATAGCCAGTTGGACAGGCATAACCTTCAAACAAAGAAAGGTGGAAGAAATCATGAATATGAATAAAAAAGCCAAAGCGGAAGAAATTGCTATTGCCATGAGAGCTCATGCAGTGAAATACGGGTTTCCTTTGAAAAAAATAGTGCAAAACAATGATTGTCAGGAAGAAGCGTTGGATTTGAATTTGAGTAAGCCTGCTAAACAATTTGATATTATTGAGGTAACGGAAGGCCCCTATATAAATGAATGTAAAGTCGGCGAAAGATTTGTTGCATTAGAAGTCTTAAGAGGTGATCATACGGTTATCAGTATGAAATCTGATGGCAAAAGGGTTATATTGTGTTATCCAGAGGAATACGTTGTTGTTAGTAATGTTGAAGAATTTAAAAGGGATTGGAAGAGGAGTTCAATACCTATTGGTGAAGTAGGCGAAATCGAATATGCGGTAAAACCGAGAAAGGAATGGGTATGCCCTGAAAATTAAATTTATTCGAAGTTATTTCAGGGTGATTCTTAGTAGACTAGTTGAAATTGACTCCAATAATTCACAATAGGTATTGATAGGATCATGTTCTTTCAGTTTTTTAAAACAAATAGCATTTATAATAGAATATAGCGCCAAAACTAGAACGCTATATCAGTGTTCTAGTTTTCTTTATGTTTGGTTAGAAATTCCCCCAATTCAGCAATCGTCATAGCCGCCACTTGATCCATTCCTAAAGCCCCTAAAGCCTCTCCGGCATTATTAGGTATAGTGACAGCAAAAGAAGCTACAGCGGCCTTAAATTGTACGGTATCGCCTGTTATATCCTCAGGATAAGACAAAAAGAATGGTCCTTCACTGTCTAATTCCATTATAAGACGTGAATTGATTTGCCAGCCAGCCCTTTTGTAAGTAAGTTTTCCTTACTCACGTTATCATAATCCTTATAAAGCACGGTTACTTGTTTCAATAGGTTCACCTGTTTTCTCTAAATATACGAAGAACTCTTAAAAGCCGTGCTGCCGCCCTACGGTTGCCCTCTCCAGCCTCCCCCTACTAAAAGATATAAAGGAACACAGCAATCTTAACGTGCCGTATTCTCTTTTAAAACACCCGCAACTAAAGCTGCAGGCTAACGCCCATAATATAAGCGTACACACCAGTACGAGTTATAATTTTCTCTTTAACTTTCGAATGTAAGCCTCGCTAACGTTTAATAACTTTCCTAGTTGAACATTACTTTCATTGGGATTCTGTTCTAAGGCTTTACGCAATAACCACAGTCTGTCCTCCGTCTTTTCCTGCTCTGTTGCGAGGTACTCGGCTCTTGTCTTTATCCCTACTTCCCTACGCATCTTTTCATTGGCTAACCGCTTACGTCTACGCTTTTCGTTCCCGTCGATGATCGTGGAAAGTAGCTGCATTTCTTCTGCTGTAATGTCGAGCCATTGAATGAGTTTCGTGTTCGAGATATTATATCCGGCTCCTGGATAGCCTTTTTCACGGGCGATACGATCCGCGGTAGCGTTGTTCTTCGCCTCCCATGCCGTTTCTGCCGATTTGGTGGCACGGATGACTTCCCGTTCAGAAAGTGGCTCTGTGAGTTCCTGATTAAAGGCGAGTGCTTCCATAAGCGCACGGTCTGCGTCGTTTAAAAAGCAACATTTCCAATAGCGATATAAAAACAGGATCGTCTCCCGATATCCCCGTATGTCGTAATTACGGAGCTCTACTAACTTCACGAGATCGAGCAGTCGTGCATGATGTAATGTATAGGTATTGTATAGATTGACAATCTTTGATGGTCGCCCCTTGCGTTTAGGAGCTGTTTTGGGCTTAATCTCGGGTAAATATTCATATTGCAACTCTCGCAACGAATAGCGATTCTCGTGGCGATACATAACCGAAACTTTTTCTCCATTCTTGGAATTGATGGAGCCTGCGATCCTAAACACACGTGCTGCGTCTGACGCCTTCGAATCTCCTCCGAATTTTTCCAACTTCGAATAAAAGTCCTTTTGGACGGCTTGCCATAACGGGAGTGCCTTCGACGGTACAGGCTCAATGAGCCATACACAAACGACTCCTCTGCCGCTATTTATTACGAGATTGGGACTAGGGAGTTCTCTATCATTGACAAGGAGCTCTATATTCCCGAGTGTCCATCGGTAATCATAATTGAATATGTAAAAATCAACATCCACATATAAAGCTCGTAACTGCCGGATATTTTCAATAGCACGGTGTGGTTTATAAAATGTATTCTGCGAGAAGTAGACGTCTTCCCCCAGCCATCCCGTAAGCTGTTCTGCCAGTTCCTCCGGTCGATAGTGATACTGCTTAAATATGCTACCTTCCCGCTTGGCAACGGTTATCCATCCATCTGCGCCATAATGATGAAAGAATACATGGTCTTTTGCGAGCTCTACTGCACTTAATTTCATCATTTCATCCCCTCGGTGTATCGAAGAACACGACACTTACGAAGAAAAAGATTGCCCATTTTACTGACTCTGTGATAAAATCAAGTCAATAAATAATTAAAAATGGGTATACTTATCCCGTATATAGTTTTTCTGAAGAGGTTCCCTACCAGTCGCCAAACTAATGAGGGAGCCTCTTGTCATGCTTTCGAATTTTTTCTTTCCTATATCAAATTTTACCGCATATTGTCAGTACATGCTATGAAAATCTTAATTTCCCCTTAACACGCTGCGGCGGGCTTTTCACGAGTCTGCTACGACGTGTTTTTATTTGGCTGTTATTCTACTTTCCAAATAGCCTTGCGAGGAATCCTTTGGACTGCTGTTGCCGGATCTCCTCCATCTCCTTTTGTCGGATCTCCTCGGTAGCCAAAACTTCTCTTTTGGCTTCTTGCGAAAGACGAAGTGACTCCATAAGTTTCTGATCCCTTACTTGCAGACTTTCTTCAATATATTTTTCTTGCTTTTCGAGAGCCGCTGCTTGTTTCTCGATCAATTCGGTCAGTTCCCTATTGATCCGATCCTGTTCGACCATCCGAACTTTCGACTCTTGAACCTCTCTCTCCAGCTCTGTCATACGTTCCATTGCAACGGACATCGTCTGCATAACAGCGAGAAATCCATCTCGATTACGAGCATTTTCTGCCTGCTCTGCGTGCCCCCGAGCCTTCTCAACTTTATTGACCATCTCGTCATGATCAATGGAAAAACCGAGCCCCGGGAGCTCCCTTGCGATCCGTGTTTTGTCGAGCCCTTCCTCCCGCATTCTCTTAACCGCGAGGAGGACGTTGACTGCTTCCGGCTTGTAATACGTGGTGCGACCCTCCCTAACAATCGGAATAAATGCACGAAAATCGTGTATCCAATCGTTTACTGTCGTCTTAGGAGCGTCTACCGCAGCCGTGACATCCTTTTTCAATAACAATCGATCCATGATCCGTCCCCCTTTTTAATCAAACCGACCTTTTATTCGACCTCCGACGTCCGATCGACGATTGAACGTATCCGACCTTTGGTTTTATTATACTTTCAACAGTCCGACTTGGCGAACTCTGATATTTTAAACACTATATTTCGCACTTAAATAGGTGGTAGGTTGATCAAGTTAATAGACTGAAAATCGTTCACTTCGAGTCTCTAAAGCCCCTGTTCTATTAGTTTCTTTGTAATCATCGATTTCTCCTCCGACCTTCCGAACCGACTTATAGAAACGGACGGAAAACAGCATAAAAAGATCAAATATGTTGCTGGTCGGATTAATGATTGAAATGTTGATCCCGGTGTCAGATCTAGACATTTGGTAAAAGGACATTTTAAACAATACGATTTTAGTAGAGTTTAGATTTCAGACTAGTATCGTAAAGGTTCGAATGTTAATTTCCATTGTCTGTTCTAAACAAAATTAAAGGTAGAGAAACTGGTCTCTACCTCTTATGGACATAAACGATATTTTTTCAATCCATACGTTTTAATATTTCTTGTCTCAACAAAGCAATATAATCTTGTTCCTCGGGCATTCGTATATACATACGTGCATAATGACTATATTTTTCAAGTAATTCAATGTTAACCATGTCACGCGGATGTTTCTCTTTAATTTTTCCGACAGATATCATCTCATTATTCACCAACGTCACCTACCTTAATTTGAATTCCGTACGTTCATAACAATATTTTCTTCTATTGTTTGATGAAAAGCTACCAGAACTTTCATCATCTTACTATCACACTTTCGGTTCAAGCCCTTCGGACACCATATCCAGTAGCTATTGCTGTTTCTTTCTTTTTGCACGAATCAATGTGCTTTTAGAAATCCCGGTGAGTTCTTCAACTTGCTTGTAGGATTGATTCTTGAGTAAATGCAGGGCATGTTCTATTTGTTTTTCACTGAATTTCCTCGGCCTTCCTTCTTTAAAATCTGGATTTTGTCTTGCAACGGCTTTTCCTTCTTGTGTACGTTCCACTATCATATCCCTTTCAAATTCAGCAAAGGCGCTTAGCACATTGAAAATTAATTTTCCTGTAGGTGTGTTCTCTACGAGTCCCATGTTAAGGACATGAACTTTTACGTCCCTCTTAAATAGGCTTTTTATTGTCTCAATAGCATCTACCGTAGAACGTGCAAAACGGTCCAATTTAGTAACTACTAATGTATCGTCTTTTTTAAGGATTGAAAGCAGTTCAAGGAACTTAGGGCGGTCCGCTTTTGTACCGGTATATTTTTCAGCGTAGATTTTGTCGCAGCCCTCTTTTTCCAATAACTGAATCTGTGCTTCTAGATCCTGATGAGACGTACTGACTCGAGCATACCCGTATTTCATGTATAAAATCATCCTTTTTCCTCGTCACTTTTGACACTAAGTTATGACACCATCCAACGCCTTTATTTTACAGGATCTTTATATCGGTGTCAATACTCTTAAGATTTGACACTTGTATTTCAACAAAAAAAGCCGATGTTTTGAAATCGACTTTTAATTCCTTACTAAATTAAAGCATTATATAACTTAAATAATTTTGCAACGGCATCACTTTCTGATGTAGTTCTCACATCCATACCATAAGCCTCCATGACAGCTCTATCATTGGCTTGGTGGGCTTTCCTTAATTCTAGCGGCATTATCAATTCGTCATATAAATCGGCTAGAGTTGCATTAGGATATAAATTTCTAGCATCTAGAATTTCCTGGGCAGTATTCTCTATTTCTTCTTTTTGCTTATCAGTAGTATCTGGCCAAGGAAACGTATTATATACAAGTTTTGCTGAGTATCTATAATCACTTTTCAACCTTCCCGCTACCACTCTCATCCATGACATATGAACATTTGATGTCATAATTCCAAAGGTATATAAGCTTGCATTTGAGATTGTGTTGCATGCATTACTTACAATAATATCTTTATCAACATACCCAATCGGGATATATCTTCTGTTTTCGGAAGATACAATTGGTACCAAAAGATAATCTGTTTTAGGCTGTCTAATGCTGGTGAATAAATAAGGAGTTTCAGCTGATTTATGTGCTTGTTTTTGCTTACTATTTAATCTGAACTCTTTAACGGATTGTAATCTATTCATGACTATTTTTGATGTTCTAATTTTACTTAAATCTGCATCCACTAACCATAAACAATAACGGTACTTATCATTTATATAATCAGATGAACTAACAAAGCGTTTAATATATATATCCAAGAAAGGGCATTCTTCAATTAATTCTTGTTTATCTACCTCGCTTAAAATCAGATATCCTCCTTCTCTTGGCTCACTCCCATAGATCATTTTATCTACATCATTAAGCGGCTGATTTCTACCTTTCACAAAAACATTAGGGGCATTCGCCAAATATGGGTTTATATTTTCAGCAATCTCATAACTTTCACTTGTGGAAAATATCAACTTAGGATTTATAATATTCTTTTCATGGCTAAAACCAACGATAACACAGTATACAGATGCCGCATTTTTCGTTTCATTATTCCATTCAAACGATTTATAGGCAAAGTCAATTTCTACTTTGAATTTATCAATCATGGTACCCCATACCATTTCAACCTGCTCTCCTTGACAAATAGAGTTTGTAGCAACAAGCGCAACTTGAATATTTGAATTCTCTATAAATTGTGCTGATTTATAGAACCAGCCAGCTACATAATCAATAGACTTTATTTTACCGAATAGCGGTTCTAAGTCTTTCTTTTGTTCAATTCCTTGCAATTTATAACCAATAAAAGGCGGATTTCCGATAATATAATTAAGATTACGTTTATCAATTACGGTATTCCAATTTACCGTTAGAGCATTACCTTCTTTTATATTTGTGTATGATTTTAATGGAAAAAAATCAACTTCGGAAAAAATTAAATCCTTCGTTTTCTCAAACATCTGACTTTCCGCTATCCATAGCGCCGTCTTAGCAACAGATACAGCAAAGTCGTTAATTTCTAAACCGTAAAATTGATCAAGCGTTACTTTAATTAAGTCTTCACCTGTATCTAAGCGTGCATGGTCTTCGAATACTAGTAACAGGGCTTCGTTTTCTAATTCTCTTAAAGATAAGTATGTCTCTGTTAAAAAATTCCCTGAACCAGCTGCGGGATCAAAAAAGGTTAAACTGCCAAGTTTTTTTTGGAATGCTTGAGCTCTACGTCTAATTGCCGCTGGTTGTTTCAACTGTTTTATTTCATTTAATTCTTCCTTCAATTCATTTAGGAACAAAGGGTTAATCACCTTATGTATATTTTCAATAGATGTGTAGTGCATTCCGCCTTTACGTCTTTGATCTGGGTTTAGTGTACTCTCAAATACGCCACCAAAAATAGTTGGACTAATTTCCGACCAATCGAAATCACTTGTTGCATTCTGAAGTATTAATTCTCTTAAATGGTCCGTAAACTGTGGCACTTCAATATCCATGTCTTCAAAAAGATTACCATTCACATAAGGAAATAAAGCAAGCTTGTCATCCAGATAAGGGTCTCTGTCTTCCTCTTTTGTATTTAGTACATGGAATAGATCAATTATTGCATTTCGAAAATATCTAGTGTTAAAGTCAGCTAGATAATCATGAAATCTTCCTCTTTTGCCAAATAATCCTGCATCCTCTGCATAAAAACAAAATACTAATCGTACACAAAGCTGATTGATACTTTCTAAACTATCAGGATTTTTCGGATTGTTATATTGTTCGAGTAATTCATCGTAAATTTGTCCAACAAGCTCTCCAGCTTGAATCGAAACTTTTGTTTCTTTTTCAATCTGAGTATTAGTTTTATCAATGAGTATCTCTAGACGATAATATTCATTCTTTAAATTTCCTAGTTCTACTATTGCAGGCTGACCACTAGGTTTTTCCATGTCGTAAATATAGAATTCTTTAAAATTTGAAGTGATTATCCATCTAGGCCGTTTTGAATACGGTAATGTCGCAGAATAACGCATTGCCTGTTGAAATGGTGTGAGTAATGAACCATCCGATTGACGTATACCTTTATTTAAATCTTTATGACTTCCTTTTTGTTCGATTAGGACATTTGTTTTTTCAATATAGCCATCAATAAAACTTGTACTATCCATCATATTATCTACCGAATTTTCAAATTTAATATACTCTCCAGGATTTTGAATTCCATAAACACTTGATAATAAGTCCAACCAGAATGTTTGACTGTCTTGTTTTTCTTTTCCCCGATTTTCCCATCTCTTGCTGAATTCTTTAGCTGCTTTTCTTCTTTGTCTCACATCCACATAAATTTCCTCCCATAACAAATACAAAATATTTTCCAATACTATTATATGCTTATTTAAGTTTATCACTTCACATAGAAGTGACTGAAAATGCATAAGAAAAGCACCCTCCCGATTCTTAAGGAGAGTAC